>DASZTX010000001.1:0-1632 GCA_035547875.1 Mucilaginibacter sp.
ATCCTTAAGAACACATCCTGGACGATATCTTCAGCGAGTTGAGGTGAGGCGCAAATGTGAAGTATGAAGCTGAATAATTTGTCTCTGTAAGCGTGAAACAACTCTGTGAAAGCAGACTCATTGCCTTCCGCTAACTGACGCAGAAGATTACTTTCAGTATCGGAGAGGGGCTGACGCAATCGTTTGGCAATTTGAGATCGAATATAAATAAATATTTAGAAAGGTCAAAATTTTGCGGGACTGCTATCCTTTTTGCACGACCGGTGCTAAACTTATTCCGTACGGAGGCTGCGGACCGCCTATCTCCTTGGTGCCTTGCCGCCACGCTTTGGACCCAGCCGCTGTTGGTAGGGTCGGCGCTCAACGTGTCGAAATTGTTTTTTAGTTCGGGCGTATTCATATCGACAGTGATCAAGCCATCGCGGTTATAGCCCGCCGCGCCATATGCGAGGTGATCCAGCCCCATTTCGGGTGCGTTTCCTCGATCATCTTGTTACCCTTCCGATAGGAAAATCTTACGAGCTGGCAAATCCCAGCCATTTTCGCCAGGACTTTTATCTGCTTATTGAAATCCGAATTACAGATCGCCGGCAGGTCCGCCTTGAATTGTTCCGTAAAAATCTCCTTTGCCTCGTTCCGTAGCGGAATTACCACCCAGTGCTCCGATTTTTGCTGCTTCTTATAAAGCATATCCTGCTGCAGGTCCTTACGAAGGCTTGCCAATTTATCATCTTAAAATCAATTAATTATGATTTTGAATAATCGATAGAAGCGAAAAGTGAAATTCATTGTTTGAGGTCAGGGGATGGCTATTGCATAACCCAGATCTTCTATATCGGTCAGGGCAGTGACGCGATGGGTTTTGCCGCCGGTCAAGAGGTAAAGATCATCTGCAAGATCAACAATTATGCGATAAATATGGTCTGTTATCAGCAATCCCTTGTATTGCTTTTCTTCTTTGATCAGCTCGGCCATCTTCTCGATCTGCAGAGGCATCAGGTGGGTGAATGGTTCATCTAAAATGGCAAACTGGCTTTTTGCCTTTAGAACGATATACGTTTGAATAAAACGGGACTCTCCTCCCGATAAGTTTTTGAACTGCTGCCGATGTTTCGACCGGAATTCCGGGAATCGTTTTTCGAGTTCTTGGTAGTCGAGATCAAAATCATCAAAGACTCGGCCGATGGCAAAGGCTTTGGGGATAAAGCTGAATTGAGGTAAAAAAAGAAGCAGGTCCGGTCTTTTATATGCCTGTCCGAAAGATAATTTATCGAAGCGAATCGATCTTTCCTCTGCCGCCAGCTCGCCGTAGATGATATTAAACAGGCAGGATTTGCCCTGGCCGTTCCTGCCCAGCAGCCCTGTAATTTTTCCCGTCTCGCATTTCATATAAACGTCCGACAGAATTACCCTCTCGCCAAAGGACAATCGAATGCTGTCGAATTCAAGGATGTGATTCATCTAAAATTATTGACTTCAAACATTAAAGCCAGGTAAACGACGAGGTCAAAGCTAAGGGTGACAACCCATAAAATCATTTTCGATAATCCTAAATTTTGATAGTAATAGAATTCTCTCGATTTATAGGATTTTATGAATAGGTAGGCGATAAACAAGGTGGCCAGCTTAAAC
>DASZTX010000002.1:0-29703 GCA_035547875.1 Mucilaginibacter sp.
ATACCCATTCTTAAAAATCTCCTTCCTGAACTGCAGTTGTTTGTAAAAGCCGAAGCTGTGGGTATCCTGGAACAAGGCGGTGAGTTTCAGCAAAATTTCTTCGTATTGCTGGCGGCCGTCCGCCGACAGCATCCGGGGAACCGCCTTTTTTAACGCCTGGTCAAAATTGGCGGCCATCAGGTATTTGTGGGGATAGACGTAATCCACAACGCCCTGTAGTTTGGCCAATGCCAGCAGGCGGTAAGCCAGGGGTATTATTTCGTTTTTGGGGAAAGGATAGGCTGGTTCATGCGGGATTTCGGCCTCATAACTTAAGCCTGGCAGGTAATAACTCGATTTTCCGGTATAGCGATGCTGCCAGAGCGCTTCCAGCGTTGAGCGGTTCGCCGGGCTGACCAGCCGGCTCTTGCGAAACCAGCTGAGATCAAGATTCCTGGTTAAAAGCCGCCCATTCTCCGCCGTGTCAGCCG
Organism: Mucilaginibacter sp.; assembly: GCA_035547875.1. GTDB lineage: Bacteria > Bacteroidota > Bacteroidia > Sphingobacteriales > Sphingobacteriaceae > Mucilaginibacter. Next base: position 471 of record DASZTX010000002.1, read on the forward strand.
CCTGAACAGGGGGAACCGGAAAGTGTTTGAGCAATTGCGTCAATTCAGCATTCAGTCCTTGCCGGTCTGTGACTGCTATTACTTTCGGTAATGCGGACAAAAACAGCGAGTCGGCATTCATGCGGCCGGTAGCCATGAGCGGATGGGTATACTTCAAAAAGTTCCAGGCCTTAAAATACAGCAGGCATGCGTCTTCTTGTTCTACAGCTTGTGAGAAGGCAGTATGGCCACCCAACCAGCCGGACAACAGCAGGCATAAGATTATCTTAAACAGATTTTTCATCTACTTCTTTACTGACATTATGGAGGATTTTTTGCAGGACCTGTTGTACGGTCTGCAGTTCTGTTTCCGTCACCCCCTCGAGGGCCTGACGACGATTGCTCAGAGAAATTGGCCGCATCAACTCCAGCACTTTCCGGCCTTCGTCCGACAGCGTCAGCGTAAAACGCCGGCGGTCTTCCGCGTGGCTTTTTCGGTACAAGAGATCTTTCGTCACCAGCAGTTCGATCATCCGCGTCACCGAAGCCACATCTTTAAAGATCCGGCCGGCCAGTTGATGCTGGGTGATGTCGGGATATTCCCCGATCGTCTTCAGCACCAGCCACTGGTCAATGGTGATCTCCACACCAGCCTTCAGGCAATTTGCCTGGGCGAACTGCCGGTACGATTTGATGGTCTTCTCTAAATTATAGAAAATTATGTTATCCAGCTTATCCATAGCGTTGTTTATTGATACAAATATAATTGATATATCAATAAATTCAATTTAATTCTGCAATATGGACGTTCATGGCATGGTGGTTTTAGTGAATGTTTCGACCAGTTGACTGATGTCGGCTTTGAGCCGCTGGTAATTGCCGTTGATCGCTGCGGTACTGATTTTACGCACGACCGGAATTGCCTGGTAGCGGGCTTCTTCGCGGGTTATGGCGGTGTGGTCATTCTGTATTTCGTTATGGAATATTTTCAGGTCGATTTTATTTGTGGGGTCGTCAGCGACCAGGCCTACAAATTCGCCGGAGGACAGGCTGGCGATCCTGGAGGCAGGTATGGCGTAATCCAGTTGGGTGGATTTGCTGACGGAAGTGTCCATCGCGTTAATGGATACGCTTTCCTTGAGCTGGTTGATTTTGCCGAATCGTTCGGAGAGTTGTTTGGCCGTATCGCCGGTGACCTGCCCGCAGATCACATTGCCGACGATGTTCATGATGACCTCCGCCTGCTCCCGGCCGTAATCTTTCTTTAACTGACTATAATCTTGTACGGCTAGGGTGACGGCCACTTTATTGGAGCGCGCGGTAGCGATCAGGTTATCGATGCCATTGAAATAAATGGTCGGGAACTCGTCAAAGATCAAGCTGCATTTCTGCTGGTTTTTCCGGTTGACCAGTTTGTTGATCCGGTTCACATAAAGGGATAGTACGGCGCCGTAGACCTGTGACTTCTGGGGGTTATTCGCCAGGCACACGACTTTGGGATCGCTCGGATTGTTTATATCCAATGAAAAGTCATTACCGCTCAATACATAATATAATTGCGGTGAACTTAGGCGGGCCAAAGATATTTTAGCGCTGGCGATCTGTCCCTCCAATTGTTCATAAGCCTCATTCTTCCAGGCCGAAATAAAAGGATTAATGAGCACCTCAATTTCCGGTTCGCTGGTCAGCACCGCGAACAGGTCCTGATAATCCACCAGCGACAGTTCGATCACATGCGGCAGGGTACAATACTTGCCATCCTCGTATTTTTTCAGGAACCAGATCAGCGCCGTGACAAAATTGATGGGGGATTCGACAAAGAAATCGCCTTGCTTTTTGATCCACTCCCGGTTCAGGCCCAGCATGATGGTCCGCGCCGATTCGATGGCGTCGGTGATATCCAGCATGGTTTCCGGTTCCAGCGGATTGTTGCGGTGCATGATCTTTTCAAAATTAATGACATAAAATGAGCGGCCGCCATGTTGCCGGAGCGCATTGTAAGCGATCTTGCTCAAATCATCATATTTGAAATCATACAGGAGCATGGCGAATCCTTTGGCGATATGCTGGGTGATGATATGCCGGATCACGAAATAGGACTTACCGGCACCCGGACTGCCGCCGACCAGCGTACCCCTGAACGGGTTGATGATATTGACCCAGCTGTTCCGCTCCTTCCCTTTCAGCTGGTATTTCGCCGGCAGGTTAACGGAGTATTCATTTTCCAGCAGCCGTTCTTCCTGCGGGAAGGTTTCGTTCTCTTTATTAAAAATATCCCCGCCTAATTTCAGTTTCAGCATACGGAACAGTAAACCGCCGCCCGTCATAAATAATAAATAGCCGAATGCGGTCGCCCCGATATACAACCAGCCGGACAGGTAGCCGCTGAAGAAATAAATGAGCAGTCCGCTCAGGCAATAAGTCACGATGGTTTTGGCCCTGATCTTTTCATCGCGCTTGCCTTTGGAACCGATCAGCGAAACGATCAAAAGCCCCAAGGCACTGAGTTTGGCCATCAGCGCGGTTTTGAAAACCGGCATTTTGGATAAGGGCCATAGGATTTGGTCAATGATCGGGTGCGTCAGGTGCATTTGCTGAAAAATGTTGTAGCAGCTCAGGTAAAAATGGATGAGCAATATGGCGATGCTTAATAGCCTGGTAAAGTCAATGATCTTTCTGAGGGCTTGTTCGTTTTCTCCGGTTTGCATAATTATAAATTTGGCATCTAATCACTTTTCTAACCTAAAATAAAAAACCGAACAACCGTAGCCGTTCGGTTCGTCAAAATCAAGAACCAACCAAAGTTCTCTTTTTTGGCATAGCTCGTAAGTAATACTTTCTACCATTTTTCAAATTCGGCTTATTTACTCTTACGAACTTTCTCTTTTTTGACATATTATTTTTTTTCATTTTAATGAATTTTAGTAATGCTACACCATTGTAACATTCCGTTAGCTGTTACTTGGTGTAGTGTCAAAAAAGATTTTTAAATGTAAACATTTTTCGTTATATTGTATTATATATCAATATATTACAAATAAATAACAACGATGCTACAAGGACAGGGGTTTAAAACTATTTACGATTTAGTCCACAGGTTTCCAGATGAAAAATCTTGTCATACATACCTTGCATCTCGAAGATGGTGTGATGGGGAGGTATCATGTCCATACGAAGATTGTACCTGCAACAAGGTGTATGTCTTTAAAGATGGGATTAGGTATAAGTGTAAAAATTGTGGTCGTATTTTCACGGCCAAAACAAGAACAATATTTGAGGGTAGCAACCTGCCACTGATTAAGTGGTTTATAGCCATGCATTTAATTATGCATAAAAAGGGTATAAGTTCTGTTCAGTTAGCTAAAGATATAGGCACTACCCAGCGAACCGCATGGTTTTTATTACAGCGCATTCGCCATACTCTTGGTATGGATGTTAAAAATGTCAAGCTTTCCGGAACTGTAGAGATAGACGAAACCTTTGTAGGTGGAAAGAATAAAAACAGGCATAGAAACAAGCGTGTGAAAAACTCACAGGGGCGGTCATACAAAGACAAGGCTCCTGTGTTTGGCATGAAGCAGCGCAATGGCCTTGTCAAGGCAATGGTGGTTAACTCTGTAAACTCTGAAGATTTATATCGGGCCGTCGCAGAAAATGTTGAGAAAGGAACAGATATAATGTCAGACGAATGGAGGGCTTATACCGCTCTTGACAAAGAGTTTAATCGTTCTTTTGTTGAACACGGAAGGGGTAACTATGTAAACGGAAATGTATCTACTAATGGAATAGAAAATTTTTGGTCGCACCTAAAGCGGTCTATTATAGGAATATATCATCAGGTGAGCAGAAAACACTTAAACAGATATGTTGACGAATCTGTGTTTAGGTATAATAATCGTAATTTAGATGCACAATCTCAAATTGACGCGATCCTTGCCAATAGTGAATGTAGGTTGAAGTACAATGAATTGGTAACATGAAAAAGAAAAAAGAAAAACAAGAAATAAAGCAGGACGAACAAAATTCAAACAAAGAGCAAGAAGATCAAAAAACTATCATCAACTGCCAGCAAAGTAGCGGTGATACCGATTTTGACGAAGCAATCGATCTAATGCTTGGACTAAAAAAGAAGCCTAACGAATCCTGATTTCACTGATATGATCCGGCTCACGCTGGTAGTCTATGGGCCTTGCTACCTCTGCCAATGTGTTGTTAACAAAGGCAAGCCAATATACTTGGTAGTATGGACTTCCGGGATAAAATTTGGAATATTCCACAACTTCTACCGTTCTGTCTGGGAATCTTTTGGTAGCTATTAACTTCGGGTCTCGTCCCATCGTTTTTACAACTTCATCCCTACTCATTCCAAGGGATAGTTTGTTAACGTTTAGTGAGTTAAACGTAGCACATGATGTGCTTAGAAAAATTAATAATAACAAAACGCGCTTCATAACAGAGCTAAGATTTAGATGCCTTAGCCCCAACAGGCGGGTTTAACAAAATTAAGCGTGGGGCCTCATCGACTGCCACGCCCGTCGAAAGCGCATACACGAATAAGATACCCCACGCCATTCGGCATACGATACTCAAGACTCGTGCATGTTCAGACTTTGGAGTTCGACGGTTCGGCAGTCTTAAACGAGTTCGCTTAAAGAAATATATCCGGGGTGGCTATTGTCAATATTGAGCAGCAAACCCTGCTGCTAATATCAACTAAACAGATGGGGCTTTCCCTGTCTTGGTCCATCTGCCTGTACGGCCACGCCGGATATTTTATAAAAATATAAACAAAAAATATTCTAACCAAAATTATTTACGTTGGTTATAATAGTGATTAAATACCATAAATTTAATCCTTTACGTTTTTTGCGGCTTTCGCGCTTGATCTTGTTGAGCGCGCCTATATCTTCTTGGTCAGGTGCCAGTAAAATGTCGAGCAGATCAACGCGGCTGGTGTTGTCCTGACCAGCCTGCGGTCGGTTAGGTTCGGCTTTGTTAAAGCGTTCATTCAGCGGGTTGGCACTAAACTCCTTGCCGAGATCGCTGCCCTTAAAGACGGCTTTGTTGTAATGGTCAATAAAGGTTGCGCCGTAAATCCGGCCGTCTTCACTTCTTCGAAAGAGCACTTCGATGTTATCGGCTTCGAGCGCTTTTTCAAACGAAGCACGATCCGTGGCATTTTGCAATGCCTTAACGAGGGTGATTTTGACTTTGTCTTTGAGTGGTTTGCGTAGCGTTTGATTGAGCCGGAACTTTTCTTCCAGCGTTTGGAGTGTTGGTTTGCCATAGATACTGCTGGCTTTGATCGGCACCCCGGTCTTGTTCCCGTCCTTGTCGGTGATCCAATAGACCAAGCCGCCTTTGGCATAGCTACGTGAACCTTTAGAACCCCGGTCCGCCTCCATATGATATGGGCGGAGGACGGCATTTAATTCTGGGATACTGGTGAATTTGTAAGTACGTATGACCTGGTTCACCACATTGGTAATGGCGCGTTTGGTTTCTTGCTTTCCATAATCGGCGGGCACGGCTTTCAACGCTGGTTTTTCTTTTGGCTGCGCTTCGGCTTTGACGAGTTGATAGTTGATCTCGATAGCCCTGCGCGTTTTCTCGGACTGGTTTTGGCCCAGGTAATGCAGGCTGATGCGCTCGCCGTTCTTTTTGATATTAGTCGTAACGATATGGATATGCGGATGCCCGGCATCCTGGTGACGGTAAACCAAATAGGGCTGGTGCCCAAAACCGATGCCTTGCATATAATCCTGCGTAATGGACTTCAGCGTTTCGACAGGCAGGTTTTCACCATTAGGAAAATTCAGCGAGATGTGCACGGTATTGGTTTTGGTGCGTTCGTTCCGGGCGGCCAGGTCAGTCAGGCGCAGAAGCTTTTCATAGAAATGGAGGTCTGCCAGGTCTTTGGGATAGCCTGCGGCTTCGATCAGCTCGGCCTTGCCCTGTTTCACTTTGTGCTCGTTATAGTTCAGCGCACCTTTCAGGCTTTTCCCGCTTTTGATTTTTGCGACCATAGATCGGCGTATTGGTTCATCTGTTCTTTGATATGGTTGATGGCTGGCTCTACCCTATTGCTGACCGTCGTGAGCAGGTTCATCCATAATTTGGCGTCTGCGTTGCCATGGGCCGCGTTGATATTGCGCACCGATTGGTTGAGGTTATTGCCGATGGCATTGAGTTCGCGCCGTAATAAAATGAGTTCCTCCAGGATATCATCCATCGCCTTGTCGCGGTAAGTGACCGTGATTGTTTTCTCCAACAGCACGTGGCGGGTGTACTCGCTCAGCTTACGGAACAGCGTTTTTTTAAAGCGTTTTTCGATCTGTTCGAACTCGGTGGGTTTGAAACGGACAATGAGTCTGTGGCTGCGGTTTTCTTCCATACCGGTGTTTTTGAAAAATGCGACTTCGGAGCTTTTTTGCCTGGCAGCGGTCATCCCCGGGAGCCGGGGCAAGATGCGTTTGTATGACAAACGTACATCTTGCTGACTGCTGCGAAGCGGGCGGTTTGCTCCTGCTGTCAGGTGTTTTTGGTTTTGGTGGCGAGCAGTAGTTCCAGGGCTTCAATGTTGCAGGCTTTCAGGGATTGCTCGTGTTCGATGCAAAAGGTTTTGAGCCGTTTGAGCAGCGTTTTGGGTATCCAGTTGTTGAACTGTACTTCAGTCGCCCGGTCGGGTGCAGGCGCTTTGACGGGCTGTACTTTTTGTATCGGGGCTTGCAGGGGCGTGGTCTTGAGCTTGTCGGCCAGGCCGCCGAGTTTGTCTTTATAGTTGGTCATAGAAATATAGATTAATAGAATGCTAGATAATTAGATTTACAATTTCTTCAGCAAGCGCGGTGATCTCGGCGATGGCTTTGGGGTCGCCGCTGTTGAGGATACTGCCGGTCACTGACGACCGGGCGATACTCACCCGGTCATGAATGCGGGTTTGCAGCACCGGCGCTTCCATTACTTCCAGCAGGGCCAATGTTTCTTTGGTCATGCCGGAGCGTGGTTTGATCATATTCAGCACGACACCGCAGCGAATGTTAAAGGTGCGTTGCTGTACCTGCCTGACCATCGCCAGCGTGGAGCGGATGGCCATCACATCGAAAAAGCCGGCTTTGGTCGGAATTAAAATAAAGTCCGAATGAAAGAAGAGCTCGGGTAACTGATCGGACAGGTACGGCGGCGTGTCGACGATGACCAGGTCTTCTTCCAGTTCCTGTAAGTATTCGACCTTATTGGGCATGAGGACGGGCAAACCCGGGAAGTCGTCGCGGATATGAAAAAGGCTGCCTTGCAGGTCGGTGTCGACGATAGCCACGCGGAGTTCGCCTTGAAAACATAAGGCCAGGTTAAGGGCCAGCGTGCTTTTGCCGACGCCGCCTTTTTGGTGGGCGATGGTGATGATCTTTGCCATGATTAGAAAATTAGATGTATAGATTTATAGATGATTAGATTTTAGCCTTTTTTGAAGCTTTAGTTCCTGGTGATAATTAAAGATCCAGTCGGAGGCCAGTATTTTCCAGTTGCGGTAAGGCGCGCCGCGGGGCCCGGTCCAGTTGATGCTTTCGTACCAATTGTAAAAAGACGAGGCTTGGTTAGCCGCCTCTTTCTGGTCGAAATAGATCACGACCAATGCATAGTCGGGCGGCATTTCCGTGCCGAAGCCCTTTTGTTTGGAAACCGGTTTTTTCATTTCAGGCTGTTGGCGCGGCTTGAACCGTTTGGCTTTTCGTTTAGCTAGCATGGATTTGGTCTGAGTTCATCAAGTCTTCAATTTCGCGCAGGTTATAATAGGTCACGCCGCCGAGTTTAGTAAAGGGGATGATACCCCGGTCACGCAGGTATTGCAGTTTGCCGTCGGACACGCGCAATAAGTTTTTCACCGCTGCCGATTTGATCCATTGTTTGGCAGGCTTGCCATGATCGCTAACTAATTGCCGCATGTCGTTCAACAATTCCTCGCTAAAATTCATCAGGTCCTGGATCGTCAGCAGTTGATCGCGCGTCGTTTTATCGTTCATGATTTATTGATTTTTGTTAGTGGCCATCATTTGGATCAGGTCCTGGTAATCATAATAGACCGCGCCGCCGATCCTCGTATAAGGCAGGATCTGCTCATCCCGCAGCATTTGTAAGAAGCCATGGGAGATGCCCAATATCTTTTTGACATCTGCGGATTTGAGCCAACGCTTATTCGGTGCGTGTGCAAAAGCCTCTTCGATAAGCGCGCGAAAATCTTTAAGCAGATCGGCTTTGAGTTGGGCGATGTCTTCCTGGGTCGCCAGTGTGTTTCTGTCCATGACCCAAAATTCGGCAGCTTGAATGGGCGGATTTACACACCTGTGGCTAAGGGCGGTGATATTTATTAGAAATATAGGTTTCTAATAAATTAGATTTCTATCAACCTAAGTAGGGTTTGAGGTCGCCAATTGCGACCTCAAACAAGGTATCGCTAAATGTGACACCACCCTTAATTTGACACCACTGCGGTGCAGGTGGCTAATAAACAATAGGAGAATTGACCAATATTGCAAGATGGAGCCTTTTAACTTTAACGAACTTCCCGAAGTGGTACGACTGCTATTTGAAAAGGTAGAACAGATCGCCTTGTCCTTGGAACGGCTTGAGCCAAAAGACGACAAAGAGAGCGATCTGCTAAATATTGAGGAAGCGGCGGAATTTCTAAAAGTATCTGTTGCAGCGCTTTATACGAAAGTAAGCCGCAAGGAAATTCCCTTCAGTAAGCCGGGTAAAAGGCTTTATTTTAATAAATCTGATCTGAAGGAATGGATAAGGTTAGGCAGCCGGAAAACGATCACGGATATAGAACAGCTGGCCGACCAGTTCCCTTACCGCAATCGTTTCAGATCTGCACTCCGGAAAGGCGTCAAAGTTTAAGTTTGATCCGGTTGGCGGCCTCGATCTTCATTTTGTCTTTCACTTTAGTATAAACCAGCGTTGTTTTGATGCTCTTATGGCCTAATAATTTAGAAACCGTTAATAGTTCCGTTCCAAACTCCAATTGTAAAGTCGCATAGGTGTGCCGGAAGCTATGAAAAGTAATGTTCTTTGAAATACCTGCTTTTTTAAGCCAGTCCTGAAAACAGATGCGCATACTGGAATAAACCAATCCGGCAAATACTCGTTGGCCCGGTTCGCCGCGTTCGCCCATGACCGCTACTGCCTGATCGGATATGGGCAGGATCTCAGCACCCTCGGTTTTTTCCTGCGTGAATTTCAGGTGGTATTTTCCCGCCCGCCCGCGAACTTCCGACCAATACAGGGTTTGGATATCGGAGAACCGCAGGCCGGTCAAACCGGAACAAATGGCAGCCCGTTTGATGAGATCGGATTTTGCCGGGGTGTCGACCAATAGTTGAAATTCTTCCAGTTCCAGTTCCTCTCGATGAGTTTCTTTCGGTTTAATGGGATCAACCTGTACGTAAAGATCTACGCTGAGTAAACCTTGTTTATAGGCTTGTTGCAGAGCTGATCGAAACTTTGCAAAATAGCTCACCGCTGTATTCGTAATGATCGGCCTTCCTCTGCGGCCAATGCCCGGCCCACTTAAAAGAAAATGCCGGTAGTCGGTGCAGAGAAACTCGTCCATATCCACAAAGGTTACATCGTGCCCGGCAAAGGCGATGAAATAACGATAAGCCATTCCATAATTATCGCTGTCATTTTCGTGCTTTTGTTTAGCCGAAACAAAGGCTTTGAAATAATCGACAAAACTGGAGTTGCGGTCACGGTCTGAGATAAATCCATATTTGCGGTTTTGAATATCCAATTGCCTGTTGGCGCGGATATTTTCAATCAACGCTTTGGTTTCTACATTATGACGGCGTTGCAAATGATCAGCCGGTTTATCAAAGGTAAACAGGTCCAAAAACTCATACCGTTGCTTTTTGCCGGTTTTAGCATTCCTCAGCGGCGGTGAAAAATCCAGATACCAACTGTGGCGTTCTTTGGTTAAGGCTTTTTTTCTGATATGTACTTTAGGCATGGCAATCTCCTGTTTTAAAGATTTGATCAAGGTGCACTCTTAACACGTAACTGAACTTACCCACCTGGTATTTCGGAACATCGTTGCGTTTGAGAATGTCAAACAGTGCTTTTTCTGAGATATTGTATATTTTTTGCGCTTCGCCCATGTGGCAGCATTCTGATAGGTTAGAACTATTGGGTTTTCTTTCATCGGGCACGTCGGGCAGTTCGAACAAGCGGTCAATGTCAGACCGGCTGATGACTGTTTTTCGGATGGATAGATTTGTGGCTTTTAACCGGCCGCTGCGGATCATGGTGTATAAAATCTTATCCGAAGCGCCTAATAATTTGGCTGCGGTTTTTACATCAAGGAACTCCAAATTGTGTAGCTCATCCAAGCGGTGATTGACGGCGCTCTTAACCTGTTGAGTGGCCGCAGCGATCTTAGCTGACCTTAGTTTTTGTTTATGGTTTTTGCTATTGCAGGGTTTGCTGCAAAACCGCGTTACCGTGGTCCGGGCTGTAAAGATGTTTCCGCATTGCTCACACACCCTTTCTACTGTAAAATTTGAACTCATCTCTATTTATTACTTATTATCTGTTCTGTTACTACTTGGTTTAACAGGATTAGCAAAAAAGCCTTTGTAAATAACTGTAAATCAATCAGTGGAGACTTAACCGGTGACTTAACCACGGATGATATTTCATAAGTTTTTTTTGTAAATTCTGTTAGAGAAGTTACCCGGTAATTTCTCCGTTAAGGGTCGTTAAGGATTCAGAGAGGATATTAAGCGACAGAAGCGACTTAATTCTACCTGTTTTTTAGCCCGACACGAAACGGCGACGTCCAGTAACATCTCAGTAACAAAAGTCGAAAAAACAGGGACAATTATCCAATAATTTGGACAAAAGATATCAACACAACTACTTATTAATGAGCATTTTACTTGTCATTAGTTGTTGTAATTTGGGGTAATTTGGCAGGCCTATTTGCCGATACAAAACTTATTGAAAATATTTTCCAGTAAATCATCCGTTGTGACGGCGCCGGTAATTTCGCCGAGATAATGGAGCGCCTGTTTAATGTCCATCGACAGAAAGTCCGAGGTTACGGAATTCATTCCCTGAAGCACCCTTTCGAGTGCATCATACGTTTTTTGGAGTGCTTCTAAATGACGAACGTTCGTCACCAGTGTTTCGTCGCTGCCGAGTTTTTGTTTGATGGCAGCGTTGTAGATCGTGCTTTTAAGTTCTTCGATATTCAGTTTTTCCCTGGCAGAAATTCCGATCATTTTAATATCGTCGTCAATCTCCGATAAATCGGGCAAAGCAAAGCCATCATTTTTCAGCAGATCCGTTTTGTTGGCGACCGCCAATATTTTAATACCTGGCTTTTGGAGGCTTTTGATATCGTCCTTCAGCTCGGACTCACTAAGAGAACTGACGTCATACATGTAGATCAATAGCGCAGACTGGCTTATCTTTTCCATCGTACGGGCCACTCCTATCTGCTCGATGGTATCCGTAGCCTCCCGGATCCCCGCGGTATCGATCAGGCGGAAGCTGATCCCGTTGATGTTCAGCACCTCCTCTATGGTATCGCGTGTGGTACCGGCGATATGACTGACGATCGCACGTTCTTCGTTAAGCAGCGCATTCAGCAGGGTTGACTTACCCGCGTTGGGCCGTCCGGCTATGACCGTATTGACGCCTTGCTTAATGGCATTCCCCAATTCAAAGGAACGGATCAGGCTGCTGACCACACTGTTTATTTCTGTGATCAGTTTTGTTAATTGTGTACGATTGGCAAACTCTACGTCCTCCTCGGCAAAATCAAGTTCAAGTTCGATCAGCGAGGCAAACTGTACCAACTGCTCACGCAGGCTTTGGAGTTGTGAACTAAATCCGCCGCGAAGCTGGTTCAGGGCGATCTGCTGCGAGGCTTTTGAGTTTGATGCGATCAGGTCGGCGACGGCTTCAGCCTGCGAAAGATCGAGCGAACCGTTTAGAAATGCCCTTAATGTAAATTCCCCCGCCGTAGCCGAACGTGCACCTTTTTTTATCAGCAGCCTGATGATCGATTCGATGATGTAATTTGATCCGTGACACGAAATCTCCACCACGTTATCGCGGGTGTACGACCGGGGGGCGACAAACAGCGACATCAGCACCTCGTCAAGAACGACGCCCTCATCTACGACTGACCCGAAGTGAATGGTGTGCGAGGATTGGCAGGTTAAATCCCTGCCCTTAAAAACACAATTTGCAATAGTGATGGCATCCGGTCCTGAAAGCCGGATCACTCCTATTGCGCCTGTCCCGCTGGGTGTGGCAAGCGCCACTATCGTATCGTTATTGGTCATGCTATTACCGGCTGCTCATGCGTTTCGCAATCATTTTTAACATTTGCCGTCCGCAAAAATAAAACAAATTATGCGGTAAAGCGGATCAGCCCTGCCTGAACCACTTTTACTTACATTAGCTTTACCATTGTAACCCGCCGGTGCAGTAAATTACCTAACTTCGCCCCTGCTATGATCACCTTTTTTGAAGCCTCACTCGGAGAAATATCCGTTCATCATGTTGGTAACCCGGCGCAGAATGAAATGTACGCGTTATCGGAGCATCCCCTTGAACTTAAAGACGATGTTATCCCGAACCTGCTGCTCCAATATTTCCTAAAACCCTTTGAAAAATCGGACGAGGTTTATCACCTGATGCACAGCAGCGGCGATCTGGGTCTGAACGAGATATTCAGCTTTGCGACCCGGATATTTGACGACCGGTCCGCCTTTCACGAAACGTCAGAAATGATCGCCAAATATTTGCATTCGGTAACCGCACATCCCAATATTAAGGGCGGCGAACTGTATGTTGCCCGGTTCGACAAGGTGCAGATCGAGGGCACGCTGCTTGATGCCATAGGAATATTTAAGTCAGAAAATAAAGAGACCTATCTGAAGGTGTATCCGGACAACGGTGGCTTCCAGATGGATTACGAGGAGAATGCCATCAATATCAATAAGCTCGACAAAGGCGTCCTGATCTTTAACACCGAAAAAGAAAACGGTTATAAGGTGGCCGTGATCGACAAAACCAACGGTACGAGCGAGACTGCCGTTTACTGGAAAGATGAATTTTTACAGTTAAAGATACGAAACGACAGCTTTAACCAAACCACCAACACCCTCGGCATTTATAAAAACTTCGTCACGGAGAAACTGGATGAGGAGTTTGAAATTTCGAAAGCGGACAAGATCGACCTGCTGAACCGCAGTATGAAATATTTTAAGGAGAAGGACACTTTTGATATCGATGAATTTACCGGGGAAGTACTGGGAAACCCGCAGGCTGCCGAATCGTTCAAAAACTTCAAGAATCAGTACGAGCAGGAGTTTGACACCCCCATAGCCGACACTTTTGAAATATCGGACAATGCCGTTAAAAAACAATCGCGGGTTTATAAAAGTGTCCTCAAGCTCGACCGGAACTTTCACATTTACATTCACGGTGATAAGGATCTCATCGAAAAAGGTTTTGATGATGGCAAGGCCATGAACTATTACAAAGTTTACTTTAAGGAAGAAGCCTGACGGAGGTTAGTCCACTTCCATTTCCGGTATCTCACCCTCGATGAGCAGTTTACCTGCCGTCGCCTTTTTGATCTCTTCAATACTTACGCCGGGCGCACGCTCCAACAGCCTGAAACCGCCGCCCTGAAGCACATCGAGTACGGCCAGTTCGGTAACTATCTTTTTTACGCAGTTCACGCCGGTGAGCGGCAGCTTACACCGGGGCAGCAGTTTTGATTCGCCGTTCTTGTTGACGTGCTGCATGGCAACGATGATATTTTCAGCCGATGCCACCAGGTCCATTGCGCCGCCCATACCCTTCACCATTTTTCCGGGTATCTTCCAGCTGGCGATGTCGCCGTTTTCGGCCACTTCCATTGCGCCGAGTATCGTCAGATTTACTTTCTTTGCGCGGATCATCCCGAAGCTCATGGCCGAGTCGAACACCGCCGAACCCGGCAGCATGGTGATGGTTTGTTTGCCTGCATTGATGATGTCCGCGTCCTCCTCACCCTCGAAGGGGAAAGGCCCCATGCCGAGCAGGCCGTTCTCCGATTGCAGCACCACATCGATGTTTTCGGGAATGTAGTTGGCAACAAGCGTCGGTATGCCGATGCCCAGGTTTACATAAAAACCGTCCTTTATTTCCTTTGCAATTCGTTTTGCAATTCCTTCTTTGTCTAACATACCTTATCTTTTTCTGACCGTTCTCTGCTCTATCCGCTTTTCATATCCCGCCCCCTGAAATATGCGATGCACATAAATTCCGGGGGTATGTATAAAGTCCGGATCAAGCTCTCCGGGTTCAACCAGTTCCTCCACCTCGGCAATCGTGATCTTGCCTGCCGTCGCCATCACTGCATTGAAATTACGGGCCGTAGCGCGGTAGATCAGGTTTCCCATCGTATCGCCTTTCCACGCCTTTACTATGGCGAAGTCGGCCTCAAAGGCTAATTCCATCAGATAGTCCTTTCCGTTAAAATTTCTCACTTCCTTACCAACGGCTACCTCCGTCCCTATCCCGGCGGGCGTAAAAATTGCGGGCATACCATAGCCTGCCGCCATGCAGCGGGTAGCAAGGGTGCCCTGCGGGATCAGCTCCACCTCCAGTTCGCCGCTTAGCAGCTGGCGTTCAAATTCAGCGTTTTCGCCAACATAGGAAGATATCATCTTTTTTACCTGCCGCTGTTTCAGCATCAGCCCGATGCCAAAATCGTCCACCCCGGCATTGTTTGAAATACAGGTCAGTCCCTTCACGCCTTTCCTTACCAGTGCGGCAATACAATTTTCAGGCAGACCGCACAAACCGAAGCCGCCTAACATCAGTGTCATGCCATCGGCAACATCACGCACAGCCTCATCAGCGTTGCTAACGGTTTTATTCATGCTTTTTACAATTGGTTATGGCAAAGTTAGGAAAAAGCCTGCAGTAACCGGCATGGCAGGCCGCCATGTATTATTTCGCCGGGGACAAACAAATCCGGCGTGCAGACGTAGTTCTTTTATACATCAACAGTTTTAACTATGGAATTACGAGATAACAGGCCGGTGGACGAACGGGACGGACATTCCACCAAACCCATTGATGAGCCGCGGGCACAACAGGTAACGGATAATGACAACCCGGACAGCGAAGACCTTGAGCGGAATTTATACGGCGACAGTAAAGCTAACACCAGCCCCGTCAGGGAAGGTGAACCAATGGGCGGCCATGCGTTCGGCGAAAACAACAACACCCCTGCGGGTGATGACAGCAATAATCCCTCGCGATACGGCGGGTATAAAAATGCCTATTTCGGCCGCACGGAACCGATGGAAGAACATCCGGAGGACAGTAATTTTAAAGCTAAATACCAGGACGGTGAGCCGGATTACGATAAGGCCCAACCTGAAAGCGGCGTAAAAAATGAGACGCCGAAACCCGCTCCCGCGGAAAGGGGAAATGGTGAAAACGACCGTCCGCACGAGGAAACCGAATACGAAGAGGGTACCGCCGATACTGAAAAAGAGCCGAACATCCCCGGCCCAAGCGAATTACCGGATCAGCAAAAGGTTGCCGAAGACGATGACGACGTGGAGCACATCGAGACGTAGCGGTACATTCAGCGTTGAGGAACGGGGAGAAAACATCTTCTGTTTTTAACGATGAGATTGCTTTGCTGCGCTCGCAATGACAAAGTTGAAACTAAGCAGGTTTAGATTCCTCACATTCGTCCGGAATGACATAATGGTTTAGTGATTCATTAGACAGGCCCCATGCTCGCAAGGATAAGGCTTTTAAAATGCGGCATCCGGGCTGATCCAGAAGTGCGGACTGGCTATGGCATCGGGCAGGATCAGAACGCGGCCGCGGGCTTTCTTTGATACTTTCTTTTGCGGAAAAAGAAAGTATGGGGAATCATATTGATTTTTCCGCCACCTTTCGTCCTTTTGACGAGATTGCTTCGCTGCGCTCGCAAGGACAAAAGTTTAAACTACGCGGGTTTAAATTCCTCACATTTCGTTCGGAATGACATGGTGGTTTAGTGTATTTATAACCATTTCTTTATCTTACTGTCACGAAAAATCAGTTACCATTTGATATTTTCATCGATAAATGCGATGAGGTTGTTGGCCATGTCTTGCTGTTCCTTTGCGCTGGGATGTCCGTTCGTGCCTTTGTAAGGTATAAAATGGGTGAAGATATTCTTGTCGTTTAAAGCATCAACCGCCTTGTTGATATAAATCGGCCAGGGGGATCCGGTTTTGGTGGCGTCCATACTGCCAAGCATACAAATGATCTTTGCTTTCGGATACTTTTCGCGGACGCTCTTTACAAAGCTGCGATAGGATTTAATGATAAAATCAGGCGTTGGCGGCTTGTCGCCAAAACGTGCCTTAAACTGGTCATTATCATGCAGGTTTACGATCCACGAATCATTCTGAAACAGGTTAATTACCACAATATCCGGCGTGTATTTTGAAAAATCCCATTTGCTGTCCGGGTCGGTAGCATCCAGCCGGTCATACATTTCCGGCATGATCAACGGAAACCAGCTTACCGTTATACCGATCCCGCTTTTGGAGATATTGTAAAGTTCCGCGTTATAATGCCGGGCCGTCAGCTCCGCATAGCTGATGTAACCGTTTTCAAAAGGGCTCGTTCCCCTGTCCTGCCCTGTAGTATCGATATCGGCATAGCCGCAGGTGATGGAGTTACCATAAAATTCCATTTTACGTTCGGGAACAGGAGGAGGAGGCAACAATTTGCCGTCTGCTGAAATGCTGTACAGCCAGGTTTTGCCCATCGCCCACTCGGTGCGTTTGAAAAGTTCGAGCGTATGTTCTCCCTCTTTTAGTCCTGATGCAAGTACGTATTCTTTCTTTTCTGCAAGCGGATGCAGTACACTCATCACGCTGTCATCAATAATTACGTTATAGTTGTTATCCGACCGTTCATCCCGTAATACGGCACTTACAGAGGTGCCTGAAAAGCTGACCTTTACATCACTCGCCGACCACGACAGTTCGGCCGCGCTGTCACGCATAGCGATACGCCCCATGTACCTGATATGAGGATCATTGAACTTGACGGTGGTTTGGGCAACACACCGTACACCCGTAAAAACCGAAACTAACAGAAGGAGGGTTTTATAATTCATACTATGATTTATTTTTTGAAAAACTATCTGTCGCTTATTTAAGATACACGTAGGTGATCCCGTCTCCCCCCCTGTCGGCATGCTCATCCTCCATACGGTCAACCTGCTCATACTTTTTGAGATACTGCCTGATCATTTTGCGCAGGATACCATCGCCTTTGCCGTGAATGATCTTTAAATTTCCGAATCCCATCATGATCGCCCGGTCAAAAAGCCTTTCTATGTTGTTCAAGGCGTCTTCGGTGCGCATCCCCCGAACGTCTATCTCAGGGTTAAAACCGGCGAGGTCGCTGGTATGGTTACCACTGCTTCTCCGTATTTCCTTCGGAACCGACGATTTCGACACCTTTATCACGCGTTTCCTTTTGGCCACCGTGCGCAGATCACCGATGGCTATCACCACATTATCCTTAATTAACTCGATGATTTGCCCGGTTGTTTCACTGTCAGTAAGTTTCACCCAATCGCCCGGTTTCAGTTCCTCGTCAGTCGCAGGTGCGCTTTTCTGCGCCACAGGTTTAGACGTATTCCTTTGCAGGGCAACATTAAGATTTTCCCGCAGCGCCTTGGTCTTTTCTTTATCAGCATTACTGCTTTTGATTTCTGAGATGGTGTTTTCCACCAGCTTATTCGCATCCAGGATGATATTTCTGGCCTGCTCTTTAGCCTCTTTTATTAAGGTCTTCTTATTTTCGTCGAGGTAGCTTTTTAGCTGCTCATTTTCTGCCAGTAACGCATTCACCTTTTTTTGCTGTCTTTCCAGCTTTACCCGGTTATCGTAAAGCTCTTTCTTTTCACGTTCAAGATCAACCAGCAATGTATCAACTTTCTTTTGACCGGCGCTTATTTTGTTTTTGGCGAGGTTGAGCACCTGTTGCGGCAGCCCTATCTTTTGCGCAATTTCAAATGCGTATGAACTTCCGGGCTTTCCGACCTCAAGAATATAAAGCGGTTTCATCTCGACATTGTTAAACAGCATCGATGCATTTTCAATGCCTTCGGTATGACTGGCAAATATTTTGAGATTGGAATAATGCGTGGTAACCATTCCCTTAGCCTTTTTCTGATTCAGCGATTCCAATACCGCTTCGGCAATAGGTCCGCCAAATTGCGGATCGGTACCTGTACCAAACTCGTCTATCAGCAGCAGGGTTTTACCGTTAGCGCGTTCTACAAAGTTTTTCATCTTTGAAAGATGGGCGCTGTAGGTACTCAGGTCACTTTCTATCGACTGGTCGTCACCGATATCTACAAACAATTGTTTAAACACACCTGCCACGCTGCCTTCAGCCGCAGAGATCAGCAATCCTGCCTGAACCATCATCTGCAAAAGTCCGACCGTTTTCATACACACCGACTTACCGCCTGCGTTCGGGCCGGATACGACGACGATTCTTGTACCCTCATCAATCTGAACATTGAGCGGCACAACAGTCTTTGCTTCCTTTTTAAAATTCAGCAGCAGCAGCGGATGCCTGGCATTTGTCAGCCTTAACCGGGCCTCGTTAACTACCTCCGGCATGTTCCCGTCAATATCAATGGCAAACAGGGCTTTAGCCCGTACAAAGTCCAGCTTGGTGAGCAGGCTGTGGTATGAAAGCAGCAGCGGCACATACGGCCTCAGCTCCGTGGTCAGGACGGTCAATATCCTGACGATCTCACGGCGGCGTTCAAATTCGAGATCACGGATGCGGTTATTGAGCGTAAAAACCTCCTCCGGCTCGATATAAACAGTCTGTCCGGAGGCTGACTCGTCATGTACAAATCCTTTGAGTTTCCGCTTATTCTCGGCCAATAATGGGATACAAAGCCTGCCGTCTCTCACGGTTAATGAGCCGTCCGCCGTCCAGCCATTCGCTGTAGCGCTTTTAAATATCTGATCGATCTTTCTTCTGGCCTCCTGTTCTGCTTTGGAAATTCCTGACGTAATTTCGAGCAGATCACGTGAGGCAGAAGGCCGTATTTTTCCTTTCTGATCGATTATCTCATCAATTTTTTTCAGGATGATCTTTTCAATAGGTAGGTGTTCAAACAGGGCTTCAAGGTTAGAATACTGGCCTTCGCGTTCATTAAAGTATCCTATGACCGCAAAAACCGTTAACAGCGACGCCTGCACCTGGTAAAACTCTTCTTCACTCAAAAAAGCGCCCTCTATCTTCGCCTTGTTTGCCAGCGATTTAATGTCGAAAAAATGATGAATGGGCAATGGCGCATCGTTTTCCAGGATGTTTTTAAACTCCTGCGCCTGAGAAAGGAATTTCCTTATCTGATCGTAATTGTTCATTACCTGTATCCGGTCAACCATTTGCCGGCCCATGTCACTCAGGCAATGTGCTTTTATCAGTTCCTTTACCTCGCCGAACCCAAGCTTTTCTGTACTGTTTTCCGGGTAAAGCATTAATTCGTATTTATTTTTTGCAATTTAGCCCGCTTTACAGAGTCGGTTTCATGCTGAACCTTGTTCAGTGAATCGCTTTTTATCCTAAGTTTTTCTACAATATCCACATACATTTTCTGCAGATCGTCCGGTTTCCTGGCATAATATTTCAGACTTCTGATAAATGTGGATGAATCGGTATGAAAGCGTTTAAACAACGCATCGTAACGTGCTGTCCCGTATTTGTTAACGCTGTCCTGCGATTGAAATATGCCGTACATACGCCCGTCAATAAGATGCACCTCCATAAGCAGGCTGGTCATCTTCTTCTTGTCTATTATTCCCTTCGGTTTGGTATCGCCTCCACAGGATAAGAAAAGCATTACTGAAAAAAACAAGGTGATATATTTATGCATTCTGTAATTTAGCGGCTTGTATTTAATATCAGGCAAATTTACGGATTAATGAGTATTGCGCAGAACATTGAAAATTTAAAAAAAGAAAGTGAACTCGCCAACGTCACACTGGTTGCGGTATCAAAAACCAAACCTGCTGGCGACGTGCTGGAGGCTTATCATACAGGACAACGCATATTTGGCGAAAATATGGTGCAGGAATTGGTAGAAAAATACGAGCAGCTTCCTAAAGATATCCAGTGGCACCTCATCGGCCACCTTCAAACCAACAAGGTGAAGTATATCGCACCGTTTATCACCATGATCCAATCGGTTGACAGCCTCCGGTTGTTGGAGGAGATCAATAAACACGCTGAAAAAAACAACCGTGTGATTGACTGCCTTTTGCAGGTTTACATCGCCGACGAAGAAACGAAATACGGATTGGGTTTTGATGAAGTGATCGAGTTGTTACGCTCTGACGAGTTTTCTGCATTAAAAAATGTCAGGATACGCGGATTAATGGGTATTGCCACAAATACGGATAACGAAAAACAGATCACAGAAGAATATTATGAATTAAAAACGTTGTTCGGGGGCATAAAACAAAGTTTTTTCAGAACAGACAAGGCTTTCGACACCCTGTCAATGGGCATGTCTTCAGATTATAAGATTGCCATTGAGCAGGGCAGCACCATGGTTCGCTTAGGCAGCACCATTTTTGGACAGCGGGTGATCAAGCACTGGAAAAACAATTAACCACCACGATAGCACCGCTTCAAATTTTTAATTTTATTCCCCAAAAAATGATCATCAGAACAGCTGAAAAAGAAGATTGTCCACGTCTAATGGAGCTTATCCGCGAGCTGGCACTATTCGAACGGGCGCCAGAAGAAGTAACCGTCTCGCTCAAAGAATTTGAAAAATCCGGCTTTGGCGAAAAACCGGTTTGGAAAGCATTTGTTGCAGAAACAGGCGGTCGCGTAGTAGGGTTTGCACTGTATTATATCCGCTATTCCACCTGGAAAGGCCAACGGCTTTATCTTGAAGACCTGATCGTGACGGAAGATATGCGTGGAAAGGGAGTAGGAAAGTTATTGTTTGACAGAATAGTTGCGGAAGCGAAGGAGTTGAATTTTAACGGGATGGTATGGCAAGTGCTGGACTGGAACGAACCCGCTATTAATTTTTATAAAAAATATGAAGCCAGCATCGAGGCAGGATGGCTTAACGCAGCTCTTTCTAAAGAGCAGCTTTTAAAAGTATAAATAATGACGAAGTACCTGATTGTTTGCTTGGTTTTTTTGCTGGCCAGCTCATGCATGAACGGTGCACCTGAAAAAAAGATTAAAGCTATTAATAAGGATACCCTCGCGTACGTTTATAAAACCTTTAAAAGGAGAGCAGCCGACTGCAAAAACAAACCCGACAGCGTTTGCACCGTGGTAAAGTTTAAATATCCTTTTTTTAATGATCAGCGCCAACTGAATTATACCGTCAAACGCAAATTAATGACCATGTTTCAGCTGTATCAAAAACGCGATACCAGTTTGGCGCAGGTGGCTGAACACTTTTTAACGTCCTACGACAAAGACAAACAGGTACGAAGCTATCCCGTTCCATACACCCTGAATTGCTATGCAAGAGTGTTACGACAGGACTCCTGCATTACCACGATTGAAACAGGCGGCATCGTATTTTCGGGTGGCGCACATCCGTTATCGCACACCGGCTTTATCAACTGGAATACCAAAAAGCACCGGAGTATAACCCTGATCGACCTGATTGATCCGGGAAATATCGAGAAACTAAAAAGTATTGCGGAAGGTATCTTCCGTAAAAATGAAAAACTGTCAGATACGGCTTCACTGGCGAACGGTTATTTCTTCAGGAATAATGTATTTTCGCTCAACAGGAATTATCTCATATCGCCCGTAGGCATCCGTTTTCTGTACAATCAGTATGAGATAAAACCTTATGTAGCGGGCGTTACGCAGTTGCTGGTGCCCTGGTCAAAAATTAAACCCTTGCTGCGTCCGGAAACGATAGCGGCTCAATACATAAAATAAATGCTCGTTTTTAAGTTCGGAGGGGCGTCGGTAAAAGATGCTCAGAATATTGTAAATCTTGCCAATGTTGTTAAATTATATCTGAATAAACAGTTACTGATCGTGGTATCGGCGATGGGTAAAACGACAAATGCGCTGGAGAAACTTACCAAAGCCTATGTTGACGGCTCGGATGAGATGCATGACGTTTTTGATGAAATCAAGAAATATCATTATGACATTATCGAACAACTGTTCGAACCGAAGCACCCGATATTTGACGAGGTAGCCAATACATTTGTCGAGATCGACTGGGTAATTGAAGAGCCGCCTCATGACGACTACGACTTTATTTACGACCAGATCGTTTCGATCGGCGAGCTGGTTTCGACAAGAATAGTAAATGCCTACCTGAACAAGACCGGAATAAAAAGCCAATGGCTGGATGTAAGGGGGTACGTTCACACTGATAATACCTACCGTGAAGGCATCGTTCAATGGGATAAGACCAAATCCTCCATTAGTACGGATATTCCCAAACTGCTTGAAAAGGGCGTAGTGGTGACGCAGGGCTTTCTGGGAGGAACATCCGAGAACTTCACGACAACGCTGGGCCGGGAAGGTTCGGATTATACCGCTTCCATATTCGCCTCATGCCTCGGCGCAGAGTCGGTTACCACCTGGAAAGACGTTCCCGGTGTGCTTAACGCCGACCCAAAATATTTCAGCGATACCATAAAGTTCGACGAGCTCTCCTATTCAGAAGCTATCGAAATGACCTATTACGGTGCAACGGTTATCCACCCCAAAACGATAAAGCCGCTGCAAAACGCCAACATACCTTTGCTTGTAAAACCATTTGCTCATCCGGATGAATCCGGCACAGTTATTAAGGAAGATGGCGATCATGTTTTTGCCAAGCCGGTGATCATTTTAAAACAAAACCAGGTGCTGGTTTCCCTTTCCGCAAAGGATTATTCGTTTATCTCCGAAAACCATCTCAGCGGTATTTTTAAAATGCTGGCACAAAGCCAGGCAAAGGTTAACATGATGCAAACCTCTGCACTGAGCTTTACAGTTTGTATCGATTTTTATGAAGACCGTTTTGAGAAATTGCTGAAGGCGCTGCAGGAAGATTTTAATGTAAAATACAACGACGGGCTTAAACTTATTACCGTGAGACATTACGTAAAGGAATGGGTTGAAGGACTGAAGGCCGATAAAGTGATCCTGATGGAGCAACTGAGCCGCAATACGATACAATTGCTGTATAAGTAACATTCCTGTTTAAAAGTGTAAAATTATGTTAAACACGCATGTGTTTTGTCGATTTTAATTGGCAATAGGCTATATTAGCCCTTACAACCGTATTTTTCTTTTACTACATGCGCATTATCAAAAACATATCTGCATCCATTTTATTACTTGTCTTTTTCTGTTTAACCGCTGCCGCGCAGGAGTCGCCATTGACCAAAATCATGACCCAAACGGCCAAACAGTATCAGGAAATGCCGATAGAACGGGTTTATCTCCATTTCGACAAGCCCTACTATGCTTTAGGTGATACGATATGGTTTAAGGCATATCTGACAATGGATCTTCACCAGCCGTCAACCATAAGCAAGGTGATTTATGTTGATGTGCTGACCGCGAAGGACTCCCTGGTACAGACGTTAAAGCTGCCGGTAAAAAACAGCGTCTCCTGGGCAGATATTCCCCTATCGCAATATGTATATAAGAAGGGGAACTACCGTATCGTCGCTTATACCAACTGGATGAACAACACTGATCCGGAATATTTTTTCAATAAAAACATTACTATCGGCGATGCCATCAACAACACAGTATCGACGCAAATATCGTTGAACAGAACGGCGGGCACCAAATACACCAAAATATCCGCCGGAATTAATTTTAAGGATGCCGAAGGCAAACCGTTTAGTGAACGACGGGTAAACTGGACCATCGAAAAAGACTACGACGAGATAACCAAAGGAAAGAGTGAAACCGATAAAAACGGCCACATCGACATCGACTTTGCCAATACCAAACATATCGGACTGGATTCCGCAATATTGATAACGGTAATTGACCGCGGCGACCGGAAGCAAACCACCAGTAAATTTCCGCTTAAAGTTGTGGCGGAACCGAACGATATTCAGTTTTTTCCAGAGGGGGGCCAGGTCATCGCAGGTATTCCGTCAAAGATCGCCTTTAAGGCCTTGCAGCCTGATGGTCTTGGTATTGACGTTAAGGGAACCGTAACCGACAATACCGGCAAAGTGGTTGCGCAATTTCAATCCTCTCATCTTGGGATGGGATATTTCGACCTGCTGCCGGAGAATGGGAAAACCTATACGGCCAGCGTTACCTTCGCCGATGGAACGACAGCGACACCTGATATGCCTAAAATTTTAGCTGACGCCACCACCGTTAATCTCGACAACAGTGATCCGGAGACGTTGAAGATAAAATTACTGTCAGACGCTGCATTTGTAAAGGAAAACCAGGGTAAAACTTTTTTTATCCTTGCTAAATCCTCCGGGGTGATCTGTTTTGCGGCGCAAACCAAGTTAGAAAATCAGGTCTATACGGCCAGCGTACCCAAAAGTAAATTTCCGACAGGAATAGTGCAGGTGACTTTATTTGCAGACGATGGCGAACCGTTAAGCGAGCGTATCGCATTTATCATGCACCTCGATCCGTTGAGCATAGCGGTAACCAGCGACCATCCTGACTATACTACCCGTCAGAAAGTTAAGCTTACCGTTGCCGCGCAAACCAATGGCAAACCGGTTGACGGCAATTTCTCGCTCTCGGTGATCGATGATTCTAAAGTACCATACAGCGATGATAAGGAAACCACTATCCTAAGTTATTTGTTACTGACTGCGGACATTGCCGGATATGTAGAACAACCCAACTACTATTTCAATCATACCGATGACAAAAAGCTTGCCGATCTGGACGTACTATTGCTGACACAAGGCTACCGGCGCTTCGCATATGACGATATAATTTCGGGTCGCCCGAAGGCGATCAGTTTCTTGCCTGAACAGGGAATTAATATTACCGGAACACTGCGGGCAAGCAATGGATTGCCTATCGGCGGCGGCAATGTTCGTCTGCAAATAAAAGATAAAAATTACTCGGCAAACGCCGTTACCGACGCTGATGGCAGGTTCAAATTTCCCAACCTCGTTTTTGCGGATTCGACGCAGGTATTTTTGAGCGCCCGCAACAATCCACGTTCCGGCGACCTCGTATTAACGGTTGACGGGGCGCCCTATCAGAAAATAGCGCTGAACCCTAATGCGCCTGATGAGATAATGAACATTGACAGCACACTCAAACCCTACCTGAAAAACAGCAAGGTACAATTTGAGAACTCTAACGTGTTGAAGGAAGTGGTGATTAAGGATACCCGAATTGTTAAAACCGTAAGCCACAGGGATTACAGCAATTTATCCAGCCTTAGCTCGGAGCCTGATCACGTAGTAACTGCAAACCAGTTGCAGGGTTGTAACAACTTGCTGGAATGCCTCAAAACGCTTGCAGTAGGAATGAGCTATATTAATGACAATTTTTACATAACGCGCGACTATAATGCCGGGAATAAAACCCCGGTACAGGTGTTCGTCAGGGGAATGCCTGTCGATCCGTTTTACCTGTCGAACATGAATGCAGACGGGATTGAATCAGTCGAGATATTTTTAAAGGACGAGCTTGGCCTGGTTAACAACACCTACAACAGTAACGGCGCGATCGTGGTTAACCTGAAGAAGGCGCCGGAAGGGAAAAAGGTGAGTCTGGCAGAATTAAAGGCAATGATCCCGGCAAAAAACGAGGTAACTTTTACGCCGAAGGGCTATGCCGTAAAACGATCATTCTATCTGCCGCGGTACAGCGGGCCGAGGGGCCTGCAAACCAATAAGGTTGATACAAGGACAACCATTTACTGGAACCCAAACATCGTAACCACAGCTGCGGACGGAACAGTTTCAATGGAATATTTTAATGCGGACGGTACAGGGACCTACCGGGTGATTGTGGAGGGAATGGATAAAGACGGAAATATTGCAAGACAGCTTTACAGGTACAACGTAAAATAGTTAGATCCGATAAAGATGAGCAAGATCACACCGTTCCACGTAGCTGTGCCTGTTTACGACCTCGAAGAGTCGCGGCGGTTCTACAGGGAGGTATTAGGATGTGGCGAAGGCCGGAGTTCAGACCAGTGGACTGATTTCAATTTATTCGGGCATCAATTTGTGATACATCTTAAACCGCGTCCTGAGGAGCCTGTTAGCCATCATTTTAACCCTGTAGATGGCCACGATGTTCCTGTGCCCCATTATGGTGTGGTGCTGGATTGGGACGACTGGCACGATCTGGAAAAGCGGTTGCGCGATCATGAGATAAAATTTGTTATAGAACCGTACATCCGCTTTAAAGGATTACCCGGTGAACAGGCAACCATGTTTTTTCTTGACCCGTCGGGAAATGCACTTGAATTCAAGTCGTTTAAAGACATCGGGCAATTATTTGCGACTTAAGTTAATCCTGACCGCTTATTTCAGTAGTCCCTCGTTATCTTTCAAGGCAATCCCGGATATTTTTCTCAAGAAGGCTTCTTTAATGAGATAAAATATTTTATCGGCGGCCAACCTGTAGCTGAGTCCGTGCTTTCTGATATTTGAGACACAGTTACGCGACTCATCGGTGAGTGTCGGCCTGGGATTATACGTGAGGTAAGCGCCCATACTGTCTGCTGCGCTTAATCCGGGGCGTTCACCGACCAGCAGCAATGAAAATCTTGCACCAAGGGAAAAGCCTATATCATCGCCTATCGCCACCCTCCCTTGCTCCACCAGGCAAATGGCGGCTATATTCAGGTTTGCGTCCGTTAATTTCGGGATCAGCAAATTCAATAAGCCCAGTGAATTTTCATTGACCGCTTCGGCAGATAGGCCGTCAGCGATGATAATTACAATATCCGCCGGTGAATAGCCTTTTAGTTTCTCTTTACTTTCGTCATCGAGCAAACGTCCAAGATCAGGACGCTTTAAGTATTTGTGTCTGCCTGTGGCCTGACTATGTAAATGGAACACCGGCAATCCGAAAATTGCTGATTTCGCTGTCAATCCATCTACGTCTAACATCGAATATACGGCGTCACGGGCATGAGCATGAGCCAGCTTAAACTCCATCGATTGCTTTAAAGGAATACTGTTGCCTGTCCGGCCGATCCCGATCCGTGCCGTGGTGAAATTGCGTAGTTGCGACGATAAATCCGTTTTACTAATATCCCTTTTCATAATATCGCTGACAATAATTTATGGGACTGATCGTGTGCGATCAGTTTGCCGTCAGCATCAAAAATCCCCTGACCGACCAGCCAGCTTTCAAATTCCGGGGCGGGTTTTAAACCGAGAACCTGGCGCAAATAAAGTGCATCATGAAACGAAGTAGATTGATAATTAAGCATGATATCATCCGATCCCGGGATGCCCATTACAAAATTGCAGCCGGCAACCCCCAAAAGGGTTAACAGATTATCCATGTCATCCTGATCTGCTTCCGCATGATTGGTGTAGCAAACATCTACTCCCATAGGAAGGCCAAGCAGCTTACCGCAGAAATGATCTTCAAGCGCCGCTCTGATGATCTGCTTGCCGTCATACAAATACTCCGGCCCAATAAAACCCACCACCGTATTCACCAACAGCGGCTTAAATTTACGGGCAACTGCGTAGGCTCTTACCTCGCAGGTCTGCTGGTCAACGCCATGATGCGCATTTGCGGAAAGCGAACTCCCCTGCCCTGTCTCGAAATACATAACATTATTCCCCGCAGAGCCGCGACCGAGCGAAAGCGTCGCCTGATAGGCCTCTTCGATTAAACTGAGATTTACGCCAAAGCTTGCGTTTGTCTTTTCCGTGCCTCCTATAGACTGAAAACAAAGATCAACCGGCGCACCCGTATTGGCAAGTTCGAGCGTAGTCGTGATGTGGCTGAGTACACAGGATTGCGTGGGGATACTGAACTGCTCCCTTAAATTATCGATCAGCCTTAGCAGGTTGAGTACGGTAGCAGGACTGTCCGTCGCGGGATTGATACCGATACAGGCGTCGCCGCTGCCATAAAGCAAACCATCTATAATACTGGCGGCGATACCTTTGGGATCATCCGTTGGGTGGTTAGGTTGCAGACGGGTTGAGAAGCGCCCGCCCAGTCCGATGGTATTGCGAAATCTGGTAATTACAGAACATTTTTTTGCCACCGCGATCAAATCCTGATTGCGCATAAGTTTGGATACAGCCGCTGCCATTTCAGGGGTAATTGCGCCTGCAACGGAAGCTATTACACTGGTGTTCGTTTCTTCATCCAAAAGCCAGTCACGCAACTCGCCAACAGTATAACTGGCAATGGTATCAAACGCTGACTGATCGTGATCGTCGATGATCAGCCGGGTTACCTCGTCGCTTTCGTAGGGTATGACCGCTTCGTTCAGAAAAGTCTTCAGGGGCACGTCCGCAAGAGCGATCTGCGCAGCGACACGTTCTTCATACGTTTCCGCAGGCACACCGGCCAACACATCGCCGGTACGATAGGGCGAGGCTTTGGCCAGTAATGTTTTCAAGTCTTTAAACCTGTAAACCCTGTTGCGAACGGTGAATTGATACACGTTGAACGAAATTGATATCTATTAAAATACTGCTAATCAACCACAGGAGCTACCATCATTTCTTCC
Source organism: Mucilaginibacter sp. (assembly GCA_035547875.1). GTDB lineage: Bacteria > Bacteroidota > Bacteroidia > Sphingobacteriales > Sphingobacteriaceae > Mucilaginibacter. The sequence goes on from DASZTX010000002.1 coordinate 29,224, forward strand.
ACGAGTTTTACTTTGTGTTTACCCGTCAGGCGAAACACCAGGCAAACGATCGCCATTCCGGCGAAAAAGATCAAACTTAAATTCAGATAAAAATAGATCATGGTGATCAATGTTATGACCGAAATAATCAAAGCTATTGCCGGGAACACCGGAAAAAAAGGGGCAACGAACGGACGCTCGAGTGCCGGTTCCTTTTTGCGAAGCACGAAAAGACTGATCATGCTCATCATATACATGGTTATCGCCCCCATAACCGACATCACGACAATCTCACCGGTGGTACCAGTAAAAAGTGCAATAAAACTGATAACACCACCTGCGATAATAGCTAAATGCGGCGTCCTGAACCTTTGGTTGACGACCGATAATTCTTTTGGCAAATACCCGCTGCGGGCCATGGCGAACACCTGGCGTGACGATGCCAGTATGGTACCATGAAAGGACGCGATCAACCCAAAAAGGCCGATACCTGCAAATATT
>DASZTX010000003.1:0-81249 GCA_035547875.1 Mucilaginibacter sp.
CCTCAAAAGATGGTCTCTTTTACAGCATTTGCTACGTGTTTGCGGTGGTCAATTTGACCCGGAATCAGGTGGTCAGTTTCGCCCGGAATGGGTGGTCAGCTTGCGCCGGATTGGAGTGGTCACGTTCATCAGAATCTCCAGGTTGTCAGCAGATTTCCGCTATTAGCATCTCGTATTTCAAATACATATTGGCCACCTACTGGTAAAGTACTGGTCACAGGGTATGTCTTAAAAGGTGTGCAATGTTTATATCCCAAAGCAGCTATCTCTGACCCATTGGCATTCCCCTGAATATTGATGGAAACTGGTTTGCTATCTGGTGATAGATTTACAAAACGGACCCCGGAAACACTGTCTGTAGATTTGTAATAAGGTATATGATCTGTAGTGTAAACGGTATCAGGCTGAGTACTTGATCCTGTTAAAAACAAAGTATGTATGGATCCATCAGACAAGTTGACCGTGGTTTTTAATATCGTATGTGTTGTATCCGAAATATCAGTAAAACTAATTGGCACTGTCCCTATGTATCCGGAAAACTCATTATACGACCCGTAACTTAACTGGAATGCACCACTGAAAGATGGCAAGGATAAATTGCTATTGAAATTGGTTACTAAAGAATTAGTACCAGGCATTACATTTACAATATTTAATGCGGCACCTCCATTTGGTCCAGTATTATCTTTCTTACATGATGAGAAACCAATGGCGATCATCAGTATTGTTGCTATTTTATAATTTAAAGTTTTCATAATTTTCTATTTAATTAGTTTGTTCTCCAAAGGTTTTCCATAAATAATATTGCAATTCGGCACCTTGCACGTCCCATGCAACAATTCTCCCTCTTGAATCAAGGATAATATTTGTGGTGTGATTACGTCCTCCCTCTCTATATACTTTCTCTACGATGCCATTATCTACGTCCAAGTCTGCAACGTTATATCCCGGAAATCCTTCACTATCTAAAATCGCCTTCCACTGTGCATGAGCATTTATCTTAGTATACTTATTGGAAATGCCTAAATCATAATTGTCGTCGTGAAATAATCCAATAACATTTAAACCTTTATCACGATATTTTTTATACATAACACGAATTTCATCCTGGTGTATTTTCCTATCATCGGAATTAGCCGACCATAGGTGCACAATAGTTAGTTTGCCTTTTTTTACTATATCTTTCAAGTTTAAAAGCTTACCATCAGGATCGGGCAGCGAAAATTCGGGCAATATTTGTCCAACAGTTAATATTGAAATTTCTTTCAGCCATTTACCATTGAAACTATTCCGCTGCTTATCTGTAAGTCCGTTATATGTGTCCATCCAAATAGAGGAGTGACCAGACTCGTTAAATGCGACTGCTAAGGATAATTTGTCCTTTAAGCGAGAATCCTGCTTATCCGTTACATTTAAAATATTATAATATAAAGTTTTATTAATTTCATTTATAGCGGTTAAAATCCCTTCTGTTATATACCCATTAAATCCAACAGAATCAGCTACATTCTTTATTTGATTATGAAGTGTGGATAGATTTTGAAAATAGAGTGTTTGTAGTAAATTCAGATAGCGATATGAATCATTAGTAGGGCTGCCTTCAATTGATATCCAATTTTGCAAATAAGCATGAGGAATGCTATCAATACTAATATTAGACAGAATGGTTACATTTTCATTGTTATCTATTGTAAGGTCGATTGTTTTGCCGCTAAGGACATGTTTATCAAATTTCATCCAATATCGGCGAGGGCCATCGGGGACTGAACCGGTTAAATGAAATACCCCATCTTTGACATAACCCGAGTCCTGAACTGTTAAATATCTTTCGAAATTATGATAGCCTTTACTATTAAATAACACCATCGTCACCTTTTCCCCTTCCAGTAGCCCTTTTATATGGCCGGTAATGGAATATCCTATTTTCGTTCTAGGATTGCTTTTATTCGTTTGTTGAGCATACAAATTCATTGGGATTAATGAGATAGTTATTAAGAAAGCTTTTATGATTTGATTTAAAAAATTCATTTTTTATTCATTAATGTTTGAGTGATATTATTTCTCTCTTTGTTGGGTTTAAATGTCTTTTTGATGAGACACTAAAGTCTTGACAATTGATCGGCTGGCTCTTTTCCTTTCGGTCTTATTTCGACAAATAACCTGGATTCTGCGTTAATTTGGGATCCGTCTGCAGCTCATACCCTGGAATAGGATATAACAGTGCATTGCTGCTAACTGTAAAGCCCTTTTCCGTTGATAGCACTGTAGTTGCTTGTCCTGTTCTTTTCAGGTCGAGCCAACGATGGCCAAATTCCGCAAATAATTCAATTCTACGTTCCTGGGCGATTGCGGCCAGAACCGAATCCTTTGTCAGCGATGTTGAGAGTGAGGGTAGGCCTGCTCTGCTGCGGATGACATTCAAATCGCCGATGGCTGAGTTTACTCCTCCTCCTGCACCGTTGGCTTCGGCTTCCGCACGAATCAGGTACTGCTCAGCCAAACGTAAAACCATGATATTTTCGGCAGGTACAACTCCTACTGTTCCCAGCCTGATTTTATATTTGAATGGATAATAATAGAATTGACCGGCATATTGGGTCGAGCCGACCCAGGCAGTCCGCCGTTGATCTAAAGGCTCAAAAGCGCTTATTAGTTCGCTTGTAAGATAATAGTTCGGATTTGAAGTAGCTCTAATCGGTATAAAACTATTTCCCTCATAAGTGGTGTACGGTCGCCTGATTGTGTAATCAGGTTGCAATTGCCAGATGGCCTCATTGCTATTCGCTAAAAAAACACTATTGAGGTCTGTCAAACTATACAAAGAAGAATTGTTGATAACAGATGTTGCCTGCGCTTCGGCATCTTTCCAATCACCCTGGTATAAATAAACTCTTGCAAGTAGGGCTTTGGCTGCCCATTTATTTGGCCTCGTCCTCTCCCCATCCGATACGGAGTAGTCAATAGCCAATAGGTTTTGGGCGTCCATGAGGTCGGAAGTAATCAGTTGATACACCTTCGCTACTGACGTTCTTGGTAAAGTTTCATTTGCAGCGAAAGCCGTTGTAGTAACCAACGGAACATCCCCATAAAAATTTACGAGGTAGAAATAGTCGAAAGCTCTGATAAATTCGGCTTCACCTATGAGTTGATTCTTCATTTGGGTTGAAACCCCAGTCGAGTTTTTTAAAGCTTCTATGGCAAGGTTTGCCTGATAAATATTAAAATAGGCCTGAGTCCAAAAAAGATCGGAACTGCCGTCTGCTGTCTGTAGATTATTGAGCTGAAAGAGGGTTGGTGATCCGAATTGCTGAAATTCGTCCGCCGACATTCCGCTATTAATCGTAATATCGCCATTAACATAGGACTCTGAGTAACTTGCCATTTTGCTGTATATGCCGACAATTTCGGAATTAGCGGTAGCATCATTACTGAAAGTTTCCAAAGTGGTGATACTATTAATAGGCTCGGGCACCGTAACGAACTTCTTACAACTGTTCATGGGTAACAGCAAGCATACCAATAGGAGGCCGGCAATGTGACGACCCAAATTTTTCCTAAACGCTAACAATAGTTTTTTCATCTTATTTAAATTAATATATGATACCATTTTTAAAAGTGTTAGAAACTTAATTTCAGACCGGTTACTATTGTCCTGGTAGGGGGCAAACCGCCAAAATTCTGTGTTTCAGGATCCGGACCCTGGTATTTCGTGATTGTAAAAAGATCGTTCGCATTGATAAAAATGCTGCCGCTCTTCATACCTATCTTTGCCAAATAAGCAGCAGGTAAGTTATAGGATAAAGAAGCATTCTCTAACCGAATAAATGATGCATCCGTATAAACACCATCAGAAGCCAGATAAAAAGTGCGTGATGCGCTGAATAGTGACGAATATTTGGCTACTGTAGTAATATCTCCTGGATATTGCCATTCCTTTCCCACCATTGAGGCGGGAAGGTTTCCTATTGAGCCAGGATTGGCAATCTGCGAAAGGGCGTTTTGCCCTGTTTGTTGTTTTATTGCAAAAAACAGATTTAGGCCAAACGATTGATAGGTCAAATTAATCCCAAATCCACCTATAAACTTCGGACTTAAATTGAGAGGATAAGTGTCAGCTTGACTAATTTGGCCATCATGATTGATATCCTGAACCATGTACTGACCGTTTTGCGGGTCAACACCTGTAAGGTGCCACACTTTTAATATATTTAGAGGCTGCCCAATTATCAGGGTATTGTAATAAGGGGATAGTGCAAAATTTGGGTAAGAAACCAGTTTATTATAGTTGAAGGCTCCATTAAAATTTATTGTTAATGTGATTCGCTTCTTATCGATGATTTTGGCATTCCCGGTAAATTCCCACCCGCTATTTTGCACCAGGGCGGGTGAATTCTCAATAACGTTTTGGAAGCCGGTAAAATTCGGAATAGGAAAGTTGACCAGCTGGTCACCGATGCGGTCGCGATAATAATCGACCGAGAAGTTAACCCGATCCTTAAAAATTCCGAAGTCGAAACCAGCTTCCAGTTTTTTGGTAGTTGACCAATGAAAATTGGGATTAGCGTGTTGGGTAGGGAGCAACGGAACAGTACCATCATAAGGTATTCCGGTAGAAAGGCGGGTCAGATATCCATAATCACCGATAGCATCACTTCCTGTTAGCCCATAACTGCCTTTTAATTTCGCAAAACTAATAAAGGACAGTTGTTTCTTAAACCAGTTTTCTTCGGATAGTATCCATGCCGCCCCCAACGAACCGAAATTGCCATATTGGTTACCTGAGCCAAACCTGCTCGAGCCATCCCGTCGGGTGGTTATATTTAGCAAATATTTATTCCCCAGGTTATAAGATAGCCTGGAAAATAGCGCGGCATATTTGTATTCGCCTTCGAACATACTATTTATACTGGAGCTTGGAGCGGCACTAACGTTTTGAATTAATATATCGTTGGTAATACCACTACCCATAAAATTAAATCCATCGGTTCTTGTCTGCTGCAACTCCCCACCCAACAACACATCTATTTTCCCTTTTCCAACCACTATATTGTAAGTAACCTGGGGTTCAATTGTCCAGTTTTTATTCATGGTATAACCATAATTAGAAGTACCAGTCGGGGAACTGTCAGGATCTTGACCTGCAATGGTTTGGAAAAATGTCTGGTTTGCTTGGGCTGAATTGAAACCGAAATTGGTACCGATGTTCAAACCTTTTAACGGCTCATAATTTAAGTTTAAGTTACTATTTAGGAAGTTCGTTTTTGAACTGTAAGGATTGTATAAACTACCAAATTGGCCAAGTGCGCCCCTGGCATTGGTATAATCCCCGCCCCATGCATCCCAGTTGAGTTTTCCACTGGCGTCATATATCGGGGGTGCATTTGGAGGAAGTAGCGTGGCGCTAGGAAGATTGGTCATGTCCGATTGGGTGAACGCGTATTGTCCGGACAAAGTGACCTGAAATTTGTGATCGGGTGTAGAATGGGTAAGGTTAAAAGATAACGAAGCTTTCTGATCAGAACCGCTGACTGTGGTTATCCCGGTATTATCATTATATCCTACCCCTATCCTAAAGCTGGTCTGAGGATTACCCCCGGACAAACTAACCTGCGCATTAGTGGATCTTCCAGTACCACCATATAAGACTTTTTGCCAGTTTGTATTATTTGATTGACTCCATTGTAGCAAATCATAGTCTCCGTTGGATACGCTTGGGACGATCCCATCATTTCTCAATGCTTCGTTACGCATGGCCAGATATTGTTGGGTATTCATCAAAGAGTAATCCCTAGTAACCTTAGTAATACCTTCTTGAAAACTCAGGTCAACCTTAGTATTTCCGGCCTTCCCCTTTTTAGTCGTAATTATAATAACCCCTTGTCCACCGCGAGAACCATAAATTGCAGTCGCATCAGCATCTTTCAATACCTCAATACTTTCAATATCGGAAGGATTTAAACTAAACAAGGGGCTCTGGCCATCGGCAGGACCTAAAAGCCCTGATTGAATAAAGCCGGCTGAACCGTTTTTATAGAGGTTTGCATTACCGCTTACACCGGACTCCACGACCGTCAAAGGCACACCATCAATTATATATAGCGGATCTGATGTGAAATTGTTGCTTATATTACCACGCCCTCTCAATTCGACTTTCACCGGGGCACTAGCGTAGCCGCTGGTTTGGTTCACATCTAATCCGGCAATTTTTCCTTGCAATGCCAACAAAGGATTCATAACTGGCTGTCTTTCAATTTCCGCTGCTGTTACTTTACCAATATCTCCTGTTGTCAATCGTTGTGTAGTAGTTCCATAAGCCTGCACAACTACCTGATCCAAACCGTTTGTGGCCACTTCCATTATCAAATAAGGGAAATCGGCTTTCGCATTTACGGGCACTATTAAAGTTTTATAACCAATAAAACTGACCAATAAAGTATCATTAGGATCGACATTCTTTAATATGAATTTTCCATCTGCACCAGCAATTGTACCTTCTTTCGTTCGTTTAATGGTTATTGATGCGCCTGAAAGCGGTTCACCGATATTGTTTCTGATGCGGCCTGTGACTACGCTTGGTGGCGGGGACGGTGTTAAAGCGTTTTTGAGTTTTTCTAAGAGGGATGGTTCCTTTTTTTTAATCACTATGGATTGGTCTTCTATGGTGAAATCCAATTCTTGATTTTGGAGTATTTTGGTCATTGCTTCCTTTAGGGAAGCATGATCGAAATTTACAGAAACCGTTTTACTCGCATCGAGTTCTTCAGCCTGATAGAGCACGATATAGCCGGTTTGTTTCCGGATTTCGGTAAAGACGTTTTTTATTGATATGCTATTTGCTTTGAACGTAACTTGCTGTGCCAGTGTTGATGCGCTGACCTGCATAAAAAAGGCGGTAATAATAATGAAAGTTAATTTCATAGTTCGCCATATTTGAGTGGTGTAGCCGCCGGATAAATGAATACCGGATAGCGGATAATATTTCATAAATTTGTTTTGTTTTGGTTGTAGCATTAGCCCAGGTCGTCGAAAATCGAGGCAAATGCATTGTTAAACAATAATTCATTCTTAAAGGGTGAAAGACCAAAAACATAGCCGGGAGTGTGCCAACACTTCCGGTTTTTTTATGGGTCGATACTTTTTTGGTAAGTTTTTATTTCCGCGCGATAATCCTCCTTCCTTCGATTGTAAAGTGAACGCCTCCAGTTAATTCCAGCTTTCTCAAAACCTGGGAAACATTTTTGTAGCGGGATATACCGCCACCAAATAATTTATTCTTGTCTGCTCCGTCATAAACAACATCGACATCATACCAGCGGGCAATTTGTCTCATGATGCTCTCCAAAGATTCATTGTCATAAAGAAACATGCCGTTTCGCCACGCGAATGCTGCGTCGAGATCTGCGGTTTTAATTTTTATCTCAGAATTATTGCTAAATGTGATGGCCTCCTGTCCAGGATTTAGAAAAGCTTCATGACCATTCTTTGCGATCCTAACCTTGCCTGAAGCCAATACCACTTTTACGACCGGTTCGTCAGAGTAAGCGTTAATGTCAAATTCGGTACCGATGTCTTCAACTGTTTGTCCGGCAACTTGTATCTTAAATGGCTTTGTGGCATCATGCGCAACCAAAAAGGTAGCTTCGCCGGTAACAGTTACCAATCGCTCTTTTCCCGGAAAAGCGGTTGGAAAGGTAATCGATGAGGCAGCATTCAGCATAACCTTTGTGCCGTCTGCTAATACCAACGGGTAAGGGGACATTTCGCCCTTTGTTGTTGACAGGGTGTTGTATGCAACATCAGTTTCCGTCGTTCCCGGGGTATAAGCAATTGCCGCCCCAGCATTCACATTTATCGCAGTATTGCCTTGTTGAGCCAACTTGCCATTTAAACCTTTAGTGAGTACGATCTTTTGACCATTGGCCAACGTTAGTGTAGCCTGGTTTTTCCCAGGTGAAAAATCGTGCGGTTGATTTTGTGCTGTTTGTGGTGTATTTCCTTTATGTAACAGGAAATACCCACCAGTGGATAGTATTAATAAGATGGAGGCTGCGGCGGCGATGCGCGGCCATAAACGCCGTACGACGACGGGTTGATTGTGTATTTGGGCGGATATCCGGGCGTACAGGCGCTCGCGTTGTTCTTCCTCGGTCAGGCCAAATTCGGGGGCTACTTCCTGCGGCTCCAATTCTTCTGCATGGAACCATGCGTCAAACTCCTTTCTTTCATTTTCAGTCAGGGTGCCTTTGCGCCATTTGTTGGCAAGTAGCTGTAAACGTGAGTAGGATTGTTTTGCCATATACCGTATAGTGCGACAAACCGACTAAACCGTACATGGTATTAGTATTTTTTTTATAACAGGCTGATTATAAGCGAAAGAATTTTAGAAAAGAAAGGTACTCAGGAAGGAGCCTAAACCGGCACGAAGCTCTTTTCGGGCGCGTACGAGGGTGACATTCACCGCGGTTTCGGTCATTTCAAGATCTTCGGCAATCTGGCGATGGGTAAGCCCTTTATCATGGCTCATGCGGTAGATAAGTTGCGCCCTTGCGGGAAGCCGGGCGACTAACTCGCCAAGACGGGCTTGAAGTTCATCCAGCGCGAGGTATTCCTGAGTAGAATCGTCAAGTATGTCCATCGCAATTCCTTCCTCGTTGTACAGGCTTTCGGTATAATTGCGGTTCAGCCATTTAATTACCCGATATTTGACCGAAACCACGAGGTAAGCCTCGAAACTATCAGTGATGTTTAACATGGCCCGGCGATGCCAAATTGAGACAAAAATATCCTGTACCATATTCTCCGCTTCGGCCATATCGCCATCGGTTCTCCGGCAGGCAAAATATAGGAGCCGCTGCCAGTAACGATCATAAAGCATACGAAATGCTGCTTCATCACCCGATCTTAAACGGGTGAGAAGTGCCTGATCGTCGTTATTTAATGGTTTTGGCAATTTTTTTTCTTTGAACGAATTTAAGTAATATTCCGCACAAAGGAAAACATTGAATATTAAGGCAATGTGAAGTATGGTTTTTGTATCAAATTGAACATTTCACGTATAGGCACTTTCCCTTACCGATTTGATAAAGCTTGATATTAAACTATTTCTTCATCAATTGCTGCAAACGCGCGGCAGTATCCTTGTCATCCGGTTCCATCGCGAGGTATTTTTTATAATTGGCAATTGCCTCTGCCAGGTCGCCTGCCTGGCGGCAGGCTTCCGCTAAGTTTAAGTAAACGTAGGATTGGTCGGGAAATGCCATCACATTCAGGCGGCAGACTTTTACGGCGTCGGCGGCTTTGCCCTCCCAAAGCAGCTTATTGCCCGTTTGTTCGATCAGCCCGGCCCGAACGATAAGGGATGCGGGCTTGGCATGGAAAAGCAGTTCCGCTGCTGGGTTTCCTTTTTCGAGGGCTACGGCAATCAATTGCCTGGTAAAGTCATAGTTCAGGGTTTGCGGCGTAGGCCCTACCAGCCGTTTGCGGATAAAGGCGTCGATGTCCCAGTAATTGTCTACGTCGCCATTGGTCAGGATGATCGCGGTATAGCCGAGGTCGGTAACGATCATTAGCTCATCGGCGATCCCGATATTTCCACCGCTGTGGCCGATCACCCGGTGCCCGTTTACCTGCTCCTCCACGAAACCCAGGCCGTAGCGCCCTCTTTCGTAGTTGAATTTCCCGGTAGTCATTTCCTTCAGGCTGGCTGCGCTCAGCAGGCAACCACAGGTCAGCGCCTTTGCAAAATGAAGCAGGTCATCCGCTGTGGAATAACAGCCGCCGGCAGGCAGGCCCTTCATGATCCCGCTATAATTGTTATTCAGCCATAGGCCGGGATGGTCTGCGGAACGGGTATAGCCGGTCGCGATATTCGGGCTAACTTCATCCAGCGCCGGGAAGCCGGTGTGGTTCATGCCTGCCGGGCGGAATACATGGGCGGTGACATAGTCGAAATAATTGGTACCGGTCACCGCCTCGATCACCAGGCCAAGTACCATATAGCCGGTATTGCTGTACAGGAAGCGTGTTCCTGGTTTAAAAAGCAAGGGCTGCGGCGCAAACAGGGGCAGGTAATCCTGGAGCGTGCGGTAGTGCTGGAAAGGCACCTTATCCAACGCTTCCCAGAAATTACCCAGGCCGGAAGTATGCGTAAGCAACTGGCGGATCGTGACCGAATCCCTGACCGTCTGGCTTGGATAAGCGGGCAGGTATTTGCCGACCAAGGCATCGAGTGAAATTTTGTTTTCCTGCACCAGTTGCATGATGCTTACCGCCGTAAACATTTTGCCCATCGAGGCCAGGTTGAACCGGGTATCCGGGCGGTTGGGTATCCTGTCTGCTAAATTGGCAAGACCGTATGCTTTGCGCAGCAGGGGTTTGTCATCTTTTGCGATCAGGACTACGCCGCTGAAATGATCCGTTTTGGCGAGACTGTCGAGGTGGGCGCTTATTTGCTTGATGGGTGCAGTATTGGTCTGCGCCTGGAGTGCGGCGGCAGGCATCAGCATCATGGATACGGCCAGTAATAGCAGGGCCGCGTATTTGTTTTTGGTGGGCATGATCAGCTTTTTAGTTTCGGAATAATAATAAAGGTCCCGCGGCCGCTGAAACGGACATCGCCGTAATAGATGCCGTAGCCTGCCTGTGGCAGGTATTTGTTTTTGTATTGGGAGCGCAAGGCCTCGGGCAACTGCGTACCGTTTACCTCGAACACCCGGTCATTTAGCTTGAGGCCGTTCAATGATGCGAGGCCGCCGATCAGCTTTTTCTTTGTCAGTTCTGCGGCCAGTTTGCGCAGGATGGTTTCATCGGGGTCATCCGGGCTTATCTTATTTTTCAGGCTTAGCCTGTCGGGGTCAATAACCCCTGTTTTCCCGTCTTTGGTATGGTAATGGATCAAACGGTGGGGCGTACCTGTATTTCGGGCATCGGTTAGCCCGGAAAAAGCAGCCGTGCAGTACACCGCACCTACCAGGGATAGGGCCAGCATGGTTTTTTCCAGTCGATTTATTGCCGGGTCGGGTCTCCCGGTCATTCGTCTTACGCGGCCAAGCAATTGCTTTCGGTGGCTGAACAAGGTCATGGCGAAAGCCTCCGGCTGCCAGGCCTGGCAACTGAGCAGGGCGTGGATATAGCTGATCTTATTGTCTGTTTGTGCAATGACCAGGTCGTCGCAGCAATGCTCCCTTTCCCTGCGGATGAGGTAGGACAGCCATAATACGGCAGGATTAAAAAAGAACAGGATCTCCAGCACATGCTGCAACAGGCTGACCAGGAAATCCCTGCGGCGGATATGCGCCAGTTCATGGAGCAGGATGGCTTCGGCTTCTTCCGGGCTCAGCGCGGTAAGCAGACCGACGGGTACCAGGATGACCGGTTTGAGAAAGCCGATCACCATCGGCACTTTGGCAAGGCCTGATTCCAGCAAACCAATAGCGGCGGAAATTTGCAGTTGGCCGGCAAGCCGGGCCAGCATTTCCTGCGCACAATTTGAGGCCGTCTGGATTTGTGTATGCTTCATCCGGTACAGGCGCTGCAAACCGATGCCCATTCCCACGCTCTTGAAACAGATCACCAGCAGCCAAATGTAAACCATCTCGGTATCGTACCGGTATAGATAATGGACAAGCGGGGTGCCATACGGAACCGCCGCCACCGGCGCGGGGTTTTGATGGGCCAGTTCTTGAATAAAAATCAAACCTATTGCGGCCGCGAACAGCATAAGCAGGGCGGTCAGCAGTTGATACCGGGTAGCTGCGCGCAGGTTCCGGGTGGCGGTCAGCAGCATGGCCGTGATCAAGGCGCAGGCCATCCCCAGCCACAGGGAACATACCAGCGTGGTTCCCACTGCGCTGATCAGCCGGTGTATGGCCGAAAGGTTACCTGTGATGAATGCCAGCATACTTCCCCCTTATTGATCCGTCTCTTTTTCCAGTTGTTCCAGTATCGCCTTAATTTCGCGGATGTCCTCTTTGGAGGGGTTTCCGTTGCCCAGCAGCTGTACGACGATATTGCGGATGGAACCCCGGAACATCCCGTCCGTTATTTTCTTTAACAGGTGGGCTTTCGTCTTTTGTTCATCTTCCGCAACCCTGTAAATATGTTTTACCTGGCGCTTGTCGCATAGCAGCAGCCCTTTTTCGGCCATCACCTGCATTTGCTTCAGGGTGGTGGTATAATTGACCTCCTTCTGCCTGAGCAAGGCATCGTTTACCGCCCTTACCGTCGCAGGCCCTGTTTCCCATAAAACCTGCAGGATGTCCAGCTCGCCCCGTGTGGGTTCCGCCTTCTTGATTTCACTGTCTTTTTCCATTACGATCCAAATGTAGGATTTTTATCGTACGATAGAAATATTATTTAATTTATATCGTCGCCTTAAAATTCCAACTTTGCTGCGTACAGGTGGAATAAATGCCTTTTTTAAAAGAAAATAACAAGTTGATTTTTCAAATGTCTGTCGCTCCTGTTACTAAAGTCATGTTTTGCTTTTTTGTTAAGCTTCGTTGACGCTTTCCCTAAGTTTTCCAAGGGCGATATTCCTGATCTGGCGTACCCTTTCAGAACTCATGCCAATTTCCTTTGAAATATCAATTGGCGACATCTCGCGACCTCCATTCAAGCCATAGGTCATTTCAATGATATTTCGTTCCTTAACTGACAAACCGGAAAGCAAAGTTCTCACCTCCAACGTCTCCGATTCCAGGAGCAGCGCTTCATCGGTGGGTGCCGTTTCCGACTGTAAACTGTCCAACAAAGAATAACCATCCTCGTCAAGACTGGCATCAAAAGAGGAGGTCCAGGGCGCACAGGATAAGGCATCCCTCACCTTGTCTAAATTCATTTCGAGATGCTCAGCTATTTGCTCCTGCGTAGGCTCCCGCAGCGTCCGCTGCTCAATGGCTATCGCCGCTTTATTGATACGGGTGATTTCCCCGACCTTATTCATTGGCAAACGGATCAGACGTGCATTTTCAGTGATAGCCGATAATATGCTTTGCCTGATCCACCAGACGGCGAACGAGATAAATTTAAAACCACGTGTTTCATCAAAACGACCTGCCGCCTTAATCAGCCCTAAGTTCCCTTCATTGATCAGGTCACTTAACGGCAAACCCTGGTATTGATATTTCTTAGCAACGGAAACAACGAACCGCAGGTTTGCGCGCACCAGTTTATCCAGCGCAGCCTGGTCGCCCTGCCTGATCTTTTGGGCAAGCTCCACTTCTTCCTGCGGGCTGACCATATCCATTTTGGAAATGTCACTAAAATAAAGTTCCACCGCCGCTGTTTCGCGATTCGTAATAGCGCTGGTGATCTGTAAATTTCTCATGCTTTAATGTTCGTGCGGGTAAAATTCAACTGTCGGTTCATGCTTGGTTACCAGCTCAAATTCAATCCCTTTTCGCCGGGCGAGGTTTAGTAACATATCTTCCGTCATGCTGCGCAGATCAAAGGCTGGTTTCCAGCCCCAGTCGGTACGGGCCTGCTGGTCATCAATACTCGCGGGCCAGCTTTGTGCGATAGCTTGCCGGAAATCAGGAACTGTTGTCATCTTAAAGCCTGGAATATGCTTTTTGATCGCCGCGGCAATATCACAGGGTGCGAAACTCATCCCTGCAACATTATACGAGGTTCGGATGGTTATTTTCTCTTTCGGCGCATTCATCAGTTCCAATGTGGCACGGATAGCGTCCGGCATATACATCATCGGCAGGCAGCAGTCATCTTCCAGGAAACCCGTGTATTGTCCTTTCTCCAGGGCCTGATGATAAATATCCACCGCATAATCCGTAGTGCCGCCACCCGGTGGCGCTGTATAAGAAATGAGGCCGGGGAAGCGCAGGCTGCGCACATCCACGCCGAAATTCTCAAAGTAGTAATTGCAGAAGTGTTCACCTGCTTTTTTACTGATGCCGTAAACGGTGACCGGTTCGGAACGCGCATGCTGACGGCAATTGTATTTGGCGGAGCCCGGCCCGAATACGGCAATGCTGCTCGGCCAAAAGACCTTATCGAGCTTTTGATCGCGCGCTATCTGTAAAACGAACATCAGGCTTTGCACGTTCAATCGCCAGGCTGCGTTGATATCCTTTTCCCCGTTAGCCGATAGCATCGCGGCCAGTAAATAGAACTGGGTCACTTCACATTCGCGGACAACCCGCTCAATGGCCTGATGGTCCAGCGCATCGAGGCAAATATAATTTTTAACACCGGCCGGCTGATTTTGAATGTCGACGGCAATGACATTTTCCGTTCCGTATTGCAGGCGAAGTGCCGCTGTGAGTTCGGTGCCGATCTGTCCGCAGGCACCGATCACCAGTATTTTTGGTATTTTAATCATAATGTTGTTCTGATATGTCTTTACCTATGTAATTATGCTGGTGCATCAGCAGGCCGTAGGGAACCTTTGGGTCGATCCAGGTTGATTTTGGCGGAAGTATTTGTCCCGTTGCCCCAACTGCCATTAATTGGCCGACAGTCATAGGGTAAAGCGTAAAGGCAACAGCATGAGGTACTGCTTTAAGCATACCTTCTATTTCGCCCATTGCCGTTTCGCCCCCGATACATTTTAACCGGCTGTCCGTCCTGGGATCGGTTACGCCAAAAACAGGTCTGAGAATTTGCTCCTGCAAATACACTACATCTAAAAGGCCCGTGTTCTTTAAAACCAGTTTATACCAGCTCCCATTAAGCCACATACCTATCTGGTGCTTTTGGTCAGGTCTGAACGGCTGATTGGCATCCACCGGCATGAGGCTACACGATTCCTGTAGTTGTGTAAGAATTGATGCATTATCCACCTGGTTTACCGGAATGAAAACCCTATGGTAGTCGATGATGCGAAGTTGATCGGAAGCGATATAGAGGGAGGATATAAAAGCATCTGCACCGTTTTCGTTTGCCAGCCGTTCGGTTGCCGCAAGCCTGTGATGGCCATCCGCAAGATATACCTGCCCGATGTTTGCAAATGCGGTTATCAGATCTTTTAATGTTTCAACATCCTGTATTTTCCAGATGCGGTGCTGGCTTTTCCTGCTGCCGACCGTAGACTTTTTTTGTGAGGCAATTGTTTCTGCGATGATGCGGTTAACGGCCCTGTCCGGCGGATAGGTCAGCAAAACAGGACTACCTTCCAATCCCGTATGTTTGCGGTAATTGCATATCCTGCGCTCACTATCGGCCAGGGTTTGCTCGTGTATTTTTATATTACCTTTAGTATAGTCCTCGATGGAAGTCAGTGCCCAGATACCGGTCTGCCGGTAATCCCGGTGGACGATCTCGTAAATATAAATTCCCGGTTCTCGGTCCAATCTGATCCTGTCGAGTTTTTTCAGGATGTCAATATTTCGTTTGATCTCTTCGTAGGCCAGCTTTTGGCCCTCTTCGGTTTCCGGTCTTTTGCGCGCGGGCGTTTCCAGTTGCTCCTTGAGCGGCTTCAAGGGCAATTCCTTTTCGCCGATACCGAAAAAAAAGACCTGCTCATCGCCGGGAAAAACCAACGTATGGGCCAAAAACGGGTCGGGCCGTAAGGCGCGGAAAGGCTTGATCGTTGCCATACTTAATAAGCCGGAATTAAATCTGCATGATTGATGCGGGCATATTCCTTCATGCAATCCACCAGGGCCTTCACGCTTTCGTAAGGCAGTGCGTTATATAAGGAGGCGCGAAAACCGCCTACCGTGCGATAGCCCCTGATGCCGACCATGCCTTGTTTTGATGCAAACTCCAGGAAGCTGGCTTCCGCTGTGGGATCATGCATCCGGAAGGTGACGTTCATCAGCGAACGGTCCTGCCTTTCGGCCAGTCCGTAAAATAAAGGATTGCTGTCAATCTCATCGTACAGCAACTGTGCCTTTGCCAGGTTCTCCATCTCGATAAACTTAACGCCGCCCCTGCTTTTCAGCCATTGGAGATTGAGCATGGCTGTGTAAATGGCGAACACAGGCGGGGTATTATACATCGAGCCGTTATTACGATAAACGCGGTAGTCCAGGATCGCATGTACTTTATTTTTGGCGCTGTCCAAAAAGCTATTCCTGGCGATAACCAGTGTCATGCCTGCCGGGCCCATATTTTTCTGCGCACCGGCGTAAATGAGGTCAAATTCGGTAATGTCAATCACGCGGCTAAAAATATCCGATGACATATCGCAGACTACCGGCACGGGTGATTTCGGAAAACGGAACATTTCCGTTCCTTCAATGGTATTGTTGGAGGTGACATGAAAATAAGCCGCGTCCGCAGGGATGGTGTATTCCCTGGGAATGTATTTATATTCCTCGTTTTTAGAGGATGCAACCACGATAACCTCACCGCTGATTGCGGCTTCTTTTATGGCTTTCTGCCCGAAATAGCCCGCATCCAGGTAGGCTGCTTTCCCGCCCTTCCCGAGAAAATTCATCGGCACCATGGCAAACTGCATACTCGCTCCTCCCTGCAAAAACAAAACGCTATAGGTATCAGGAACGTTCAGCAACTCCCTGACCAGCTTTTCGGTTTCCTTAACCACCAACTCGAACTCGGCTGAACGGTGGGAAATTTCAAGCACCGACAAACCCGAGACATCCCAATGTTTTACGGCCTCGGCAGCACGGGTCAATACGGTTTCCGGCAGGATACAGGGCCCTGCGCCAAAATTGTGTTTTTTAGGCGGCATATCAATTGGTGGTTAACGAGGTAAAGTTTGGCAGTTTTGGATTTTAAAACTACAGTTACACCTATTTTTGGGAAAGAAAGCCATAAATAGGGCTATTACTGGAACAAATCGCCTGTTTTACCGGCTTTATTTTTAAAAACAGTTATTTGAGCACTATTTCATTACACTAAGGAGTTCAATAATTTCTGGTAAATATCTTATTTACAGCACCTGCCATTTGTAATTCGGCTGAATTTGTTACTATCTTGCCCCTGCCAATTATATAATTCCAGACGTATTTTTTACACTATGCCTATAAATAACGCCATGACTTTAGGACAGTTCATTATTGAAAAACAGGCGGACTTCCCCTATGCAAAAGGCGAGCTTTCCAGATTGCTGCGTGACATCGGTATTGCTGCGAAGATCGTTAACCGGGAGGTGAACAAGGCAGGTCTAATGGATATCCTTGGAAACGCGGGGACTATTAACATTCAGGGGGAAACGCAGCAAAAACTGGACGTATATGCCGACCAGCAATTCGTTGCCGCTTTAAAATGCGGAGGGGAGTGCTGTATTGTTGCCTCAGAAGAACATGAGGATATTATTCGCCTGGACACCGGTATATCCAAAAACGCTAAATACATTGTTGCCATCGACCCGCTTGACGGCTCTTCGAACATCGACGTCAATGTGCCTGTCGGCACCATATTTTCGATCTACCGTAGAAGGGCAATGGATGTTCCCCCCAGCATGGATGACGTACTTCAAAAGGGAACCGAACAGGTCGCTGCCGGGTACGTTATTTATGGTTCATCCACCATGCTGGTTTATACCACAGGTAAAGGCGTAAATGGGTTTACGCTCGATCCTTCGATAGGTGAATTTTGCTTATCACATCCCGATATGCGAATCCCTGAAAATGGCTTGATCTATTCCATTAACGAAGGGAACTATGTACATTTCCCGCCAGGGGTAAAAAACTATATCAAATATTGCCAGGTGGAGGACAGATCGACGCAGCGCCCGTATGCTTCGCGTTATATCGGTTCTATGGTGGCGGACATACACCGCAATCTGATCAAAGGCGGTATTTTTATTTACCCCATTACCGCTTCGGCTCCTAATGGTAAATTGCGCTTGCTTTATGAATGCAACCCGATGGCCTTTATCATCGAGCAGGCGGGCGGAAAGGCGACAAACGGTGCAGAACGGATACTTGCGCTGGAGGTAAACGTTTTACACCAGCGGTCACCTATATTTATCGGCTCGACGGCAATGGTCGAAACCGCTGAAGCTTTTTTACAAAAACAGTATGAATATGAAGGAACTGGACAAAACTGATAAGGGAATTTTAAAGCTGCTGGAGCAGGACGGCACGCTAACCCATAAGGAAATCGCTTACCGCCTGCATAAAACGGTTAATCCCATTCATGCCCGTATCCGTAATCTTGAACATACCGGCTATATCAAAAAATATCGTGCAGAAGTTGACCATAGGAAGGTTGGTAAAGGCCTGATCTGCTACACTCAGGTGCAACTAAAACAACATTCTAAAGAAAGCCTGAACGCATATAAAACCGAAGTGGTCAAAGTGCCGGAGATCATGGAATGTTATCACCTGACCGGGCCTTTCGATTTTCTGCTCCGTATAGCCTGTAGAGATATCGATGAATATAATCTCATCCTCAATGAGAAGCTTTCAATCTTACCCGACGTGGGGAACATGCAGAGCTTGTTTGTGATGTCAGAAGTGAAGCATGAAACGGGTTATATGTTTGATTAGAGTTGAGCAGCAATCTATGGAATGTTATTATATTTTATATTTACGGAATATTTGAAAATCGATAACCATGCTGGAATTACGGGAAGGCAATTTTATGGGAGAGGTCACGGCTTTTAAAGCCCATGACGGCCTGGTGAGCACGGTGTCGTATTACCCGCAGGAGCGGCCGTACACAGAGCCCGTTCATTACCATGAGACACTCCATTTAAGCATGGTCCTCGCGGGGGGCAATCTGGAAAAGAGAAAAGCTAAGGAAATCGACTGCCTGCCGGGCAAAGTGACCTGCTATGATGCGGGCGAGCTGCACCATAGCCTGCAGATCGTGCCGGGCTCGCGACAGGTCAACCTCGAAATTACCGCCGGGTTTATGAAAGCGAACGACTTGCTGATCGGCGCGGCATCAATTGAAACGTGTGATGCTGCAAATATCCGGTTCCTGATGTTGCAGGTTTACCGGGAGTCTATCTTGAATGATGCCGAATCAGCACTCAATATCGCTTCCATATTAGCAGGGTTGCTGTCCTATAAAGCAAAAAATGAAAAGGGAATCCCGCATTGGGTGCCTAAGATAAAAGAAGCGTTGTATGACCGTTGGGATGAAAGCCTGTCCTTAACCGAGTTGGCACTGATTGCCGGTTTGCACCCGGCAAACCTGTCTGGCTATTTTCCAAAATATTTCGGCTGCACCATTGGTCAATATCGCCGCAAACTTAAAATCGAAAAAGCATTGGAGTTGGTGAAATTCAGCGCTGATTCGCTCAGCACGATAGCTCAGCGAACGGGTTTTGCCGACCAAAGTCATTTCACCCGGACCTGTAAAGAACTGACGGGCTGGAGCCCAGGGCAGATCAAAGCCATGGGGTTCAAATTCCCGCAGCACTAAATCCATTCTATTTTGATACGCGGAAATAGCCTTTCTTTGCTTTATGAAAAGCATAACCAGCATTTTATTCCTCAGCCTGCTGTGTTCAGGCGTTTGGGCGCAAAACAGGCTACCTGTACTTCGTAGCCATAACAAATCCATCGATGTACGCGAAGGACATAATTTTTATAAAGGATATTGGACGGTGTCGCCAGAGGTGCCTAAGGACATCTACTTTGCTCACCGTTTCAAAAAGGCTTCAAAGGTCACCTTCTATTCAGATATCGATTCGATTTCGTTCAAAGTGACCCCGAAACATACGTATGATTTTATTATCCTGTTAAATGATAAGGATAGCTGCCATACACAAATTTCAACGATCAAAACCAGCTATTTTAAGGATTGCCATGGCTGCATCATTTCAAAAGATACGATCCCGTTTACTTTAGGCAATGACAACCGGATCTATGTTGCTGCAAAAGTGAACGGTTCTAAAACGATCAAACTCTTTTTTGATACCGGTGCAGATAATATCGTCCTTTTTCCTTCCGCTTATCAAAAAGAAGTGAAACTAAAATTTGATGGGACGATTGCAAACCGCGCAACCGGGGGGACGGAAATAAGGAAAACCAGTAGTTCAAATGACCTGACCATTTCAAAATTAAAATGGAAGGATGAGCAGGTGATGTTTACCGGCAAGCAAATAGGTGAAGGGGATGGAACGCTGGGCTATGATGTATTTGAAGACAAAATCATCGAATTCAATTACGACAAAAAAATCATGATTATCCATGATTCCTCCTTTAAGATCGATAAAGGATATGTCAAATTTGCGATGCAGCTCCTGGGCGGCCAGGTTCCTTTTCTGCCGGGCACCTTGGTTAATCATGATAAACAATATAAAGCGGACTTTATGTTTGACATGGGCGCAACGGGCTGTCTTTTCCTGAACCAGGGATTTTTATTAAAAAACGACCTCTATGGCACGTTTCAAATAACCGGGGAATCACAAATGACGGGTGCAGGTGCGGGTGCGATCAAAACAACAAGAGTACAACTTCCCGGCTTTATATTTGGCAATTATGAATTAAAACAGGTTCCGGTCTATTTAGAAAGCCCGGCTGAACATGATCCCGGTACAGGTGTTTTGGGCATGGATCTTTTAAAAAGATTCAATACCATCATTGACTATCAAAATAATGTGATTTATTTAAAGCCAAATCGCCTGATTAACTCTCCCTATAAGCAGTATCAAAAACAAAAAGGTCAATAAGTGTATGACCTGCTGTGAAAAATAACAATATAGCGTGTTTTAGTCTCATTTGAAGAGGAAACTCACAAAAAAACTTGATTTGTTTTAATCAATATATTTTAATTTGCTTTGTTATTATTTAATGTCGCGACTATTGGGCGATAGTGTTTACCGGGACTTTAGCTTGTTCTCCACTTCTTTAATCCGGGCGGGGTGCCTGAATTGTCATCTTGCACAAGGTGTAAAACTTGGTAAAAAAGTTTGTTTTGATTTGAAAATCCCGATAATTTTAGCTACCTTAGTGTAACAGTTTACAGCTACAAACAGGTAAAAATGGTTGCAGTGAGTAATTCGGTGAGTTGGGAAATACAGTTAAAAGAAAATATTGACTATCAGTAGGTTACGAACAATGTTCGATTCCCCTACGGGCTACCATAAGGGAAAGAGACTTATAATAAGCTTCTTTCCCTTTTTTATTGCCTTTTAACTCTCTGTTTATCAATAAGATAGCCTCCGCTGCAAGATTAGGCCGGGGTGTTCGATATCGCTCTCCGTCAAACTCCACTTTTTCAGGAAATAATGAACACACCATTTGGCGCTTCTTTTTAATGTCCGCGTTTTTAAAGCGTTCGTCAAGCCCTACAAAGCTCCTGAGTACCTTATCGATCAGCACATTAATATTGATCTTTTCTAAGGGATTTTCTTTCAGACCGCTCATTTTGGCCTCTAAACGCATAATTTGCGCTTCGCACTCGGATTTGATGGCTTTGAAATCATCGGCCTCTATGGCTTCGTCGAGTAAGAGACGGCGGGCTTTGCTGATCTTCTCGGTGTACTGGTCAATCTCCTGCAGGATGCTTTTTTTGGCTTCTATGCTGCCATGCGTTCGACTTTTATAGACTTGGGTTATTACGGCCCTGAAAAGCTCCACCGCTTCCGGGCGAATGCAGTATTCTTCCAGTTGTTCAATAAATTTCTGATTGAATTTAGGAGCGCTTAAACGTACACCGCAAGCGCAGTGGTAATAATAATAGTGCAGGCGTTTTCCTTTGGATTTGCTGCCGGTCAGCATGCGGTGGCAATTCGGGCAGGCGACCAGTCCGCGCAAGGGCAGTTCATCCAAAGACACCTGCAAGGCGGCTTTCTTCCGCTTACGCCCCTCTAGTACGTCCTGCACCTCGTAAAACAAGCTTTCAGAGATCAAGGGCTCATGCTGTCCCTGTGCCAGTTTCTGTTCTTCATCTTTGTGCTGTGGCACGATGATTTTGCCGCAGTACACGGGATTGCGTACCAGCCGCCAGAAATTCATCCGCTCACATTTCAGGCCCTCCTTGTTGGCCATCTTTCGGATATGCTCCAAGGGCCAGTTGTTCCTGGCAATCTCTTCAAAGACCCAGCGCATAATACTTGCTTTGGGTTCCTTGGGGGCAATGTATTTTTTCCCGTTCTCGGATACCATATTCTTATAGCCGATAGGCGCACCTGAAACCCAGCGGCCTTCTTTCTTGGCGCGGCGCATACCGTAAAAGGTGTTCAGCGCCCGGCGGTCATTCTCTACCTCCGGTGCCGCCAGGTAAAAGGCCAGCATCATCTTGTTTTCCGGGATGGACAAATCGAGCGGCTGCTCCACGGCCTGCGGCTCGACGCCCAGTTTACGCAGGATGCCGATCATCATATAAGCGTCCCCGGCGTTCCGGCTGAAACGGTCCCACTTGGTGAACAGGATCAGGTTCCGCTTGCCCTTGGTTTTTTTGATCTCTGCTAACAGCCTGCTCCAGGCCGGCCTGTCAAAGGATTTGGCGGAATGATCTTCCATTATCACTTTATGCACAATAATGTTATTGATCTCGCAATAACGGCGTAAACGCTCTTCCTGATCCCGTTGGGAGTAGCCTTTATCGGCCTGTTCATCGGTACTTACCCGCACATATAAATCCGCTGTTTTCATATTGTAACCATTTGATCTACAGACAAGTTAACTAAAAAATATAGCAATTCCAAGACATTTTTGGCTTCTTCGATGCTGATTTTGACCCCGTTTTTAGCCAATAATTCCACCGCTACCTCGGGCGCGATCATCCTGTTGTTATAGTGTTCTATTTCCATAGGAAACAAAATCCCCCTAAACAGGTTCCTCACTTCCCCCGCCGGGAACGACCGGGGAGTGTTTGGCTCAGTCCTTAAACCCATCACTCCGTAAACAACCGAAACCCTTGAGCCGTCGGATTGATGTGCTGTCCGCTACCGGTTGGCTGGTCTTATTGGCCCTGCCCGTGTCCTTTATTTAAAGTGCTCGGTTGCCCCATTGCTCCGGCGCTCTTTGCCGCTGCCGCCTTAATCGTTTGCCTTAAGGCCGCACGGTGCTGACGGGACACCGGAAGCTTCGCGCAGCCGGTATCGTCGCAGGCTTGGCGCAGCTGACTGCCTTTCCGAAGCAATTCGGAACGGGCACCCGGAGGGCAGCAAGGTCTGCGGGCAGTCCTTGCTGGTTAGCGGCAGAAAGCCTGACAGGCTGCCATTTGCCGTCGGCCTTCCGCGTTACGGATAGGAGCAGGTATCCTGCATAGCAGATACTGCGGATAGCCGGACCCGCCGGGAAGCGGGGAACGCCCGGAACCATCCTTTGATCAACTACGCCGAATTACGTAATTGACTTGTAGTTTGACTTGCCGCTATAGTTCTGCACCTTTGGGTAAACAAACAGCACATGATAACATTTTCAGATCACTTCAGGCCCCAGCAGGAAACCATCAGCCATTTATTATTGGTCGAGGGGAAGCAGCCGAAAACCACGTATTATTGCCATAAACAAACCGACTACCCCTGGGACAAAGAAGAACTGGATAAATGGTACCGCGTCAATTTTAAATCCTTCCCTTTGTATACGTCCGAGCAAAGCAATGAAGTGGTCATACCCAATACCTTCCAGCGTACTTACCGGAAATATCATGGCAATGAGGCGATCAAAGACACCCAAAAGGAACTTCGAAAGGAAGTAGACGGGATGGAACGGGACGGCCTGCTTTTAGACCTGGAAGAGTATATCGGTGAATGGATCGATAATATCTATCACGATTTTGCAGAAGCGATAAACGCACTGAAAGCCGGGCCGGTGTTCGCGTGCATCCACGATGATCTGATCGTCATGAAGAACCTGTTGAAGTTCTACCAGGAGGTCAGACAAAACGAGGGCATCCAGTTAAACTTCTTTCACAATATTGCCCTGCCCAAAGCGGTAGCAGACCAGATGACCGATGTACTGATTATCCTGTTGACGGACCGGATCGGTATGTGCGAACCGATTTACCGTGCCGGGACTACTACCAGTCAAGTAACCAGCCAGGACCGTTTTAAAATCGCATGGCTGGCTTCCCAGCAGGAATTCGTCGAGCTTATCCACGAGCTGACGAACAAAGGCTATATGGCCTTGCCGGACAAGGGTTACAGTTTACAGGCGCGCAAGTTGGCGGAAATGTTTGATTTTACGGCTTCCCAGCGGAAAGCGGATGCCAATATTGCGAATAACCTGCTGACCCTGTTAAAACCGGTATTTGATAAAAAACTGAAAAAGTATACTTACAGCTATGATAAACCGGGTTATGTCAAAAGATTTGATCGCATCCCGGTGTATGCTCCAAAGAAGCGGTAAATTATTGAGCCGGAAGTGCGATGGCGTTTAAGACTGGCGTCATTAGGTCGATATTGACGTCTGGTGTTTCTACGGTTACAATCAGGCTGTAACGAACGACCGTATTTTCTTTATGCAATCTTTTCCGGCTGCGGTACCATCCCGGTTTAGGATATATCGCAATCTTATTACGTACAGCCATATCGGCGCCGGACATGGTGATAAAGTCTTTTTTTACAGAGCCTCTTGAACGCACCCGTTTAATAGACCAGGCTTCTTCAGCGTTGTCAACCTGGTCGTCCGGTAATTCGGCGGCGGCTGATATGCGCCTTTTGAATTGCTGCGGGGTTTCCCGGGGCTTTATGACAGCAAACTCTAATGCATGGGAATGGTAATGGAAATTGTTGGCGTAGCGTTTATTCCTGCTGCCTGGATTGGGTTCTATAAAATAGGATAGCGTAATCTTTAGGGTAACGTCCTGATCGAATAATTCATTGGCTAAAATGTCCGCTGGCCAGGGAAGTTCAAACAGGTGATATTCTTTGCTTTTACCGGTTGAGCCGACCAGGTGATAAGGCTGAATGGTTCGCTCAGCGATTAAGGTTAAGCTGTTGCTGGCGCTATACAGGGCGTTTTCCAAAACGGGAACGCCATAACCCACGCTTCTCAGCAGATTTTTCCGCTCGGTTTCATTCAGGTCAGTAAAATTGCGGTTGCCCAGCATCTGGCTTGTCCAGTCTGCCGAGTGGATCATCAGGCCCCTGATGGTCTCCGGCCAGAATTCAGGATAAGCCGTTCTTAATTCTGCGGCCATTTTTGCTGCTAAACCAGCGGCCGCGCTGGTATCGCCGAATGGCAGAAAAGTAAATTGCGGGTAATCCTTATCTGCCGTTAATAGTTTGAGTGCATGGTGGTCTGAAACATATACGCCATCAGTACTGGCATTACCGCCTTCCATGACAATGTCAGGTTTCAGGGGCCATTGATGCTCCCAAAGCATCGAGGTCGTGTTACTTGGCGCCATGTCCCCGCTTGGTGCCAGGTGTATATATCCCGTAGCGGGATCAATACGATCTTTACGGGTATAACTGCCCACGGTCAGGGCATTATAGGCCTGTGCCGGATCATGTACCGATTCCAAATGGTTCAAACCCGGATAGTCGTCGTGATTCACCAGCGTCACATTTCCGCTGCTCGCGATCATTAACTGGGGCGCAGGCGGATCTAAAACCGTTCCGAAGGCTATTTTATCCAAAGCGGCTGACCAGGCAGAGGGGCGGCCGCGAAAAGAAAAGTTCTTGTCGGTCACCGTAAGGCAAAAGACGCGCGGGTTATCCGGCCGATCGACAAATGGGGTGCTCGTCGCCAGTTCGGTTATCGCGCCATACAACTCCGGGTCGTTAGGGTCATTGGCGTTAATGATCTTAAACGATTCGAGGCCATGAAGTATCCTGATATGGGTGCGCGCATCCAGGGCGTCTACCATATCCCCATATAAAGCCAGTCCTGCTACACCCGTGCCATGTCCCCCGTTCGGCCAGTCGTCACCTGTTCCCCAATCATCCGGTTTAAAGGAGTATAAACGGGCATCCGGCAGAAAAGCGGTAATCAGCGGATGGTTATTGTTTACGCCGCTGTCCAGTAAACAAACCAGTACGGCATTGGCATCGGCGGCATTTTGCGTCCGGTCAAGCAAGTCATTTACCCATGCCTCATCAGACTGAAAATCCTGATCGCGATGGATAATAAAGTCGGCGGTTTCCTGGGGTTTGCGCAATTCGGCAAGATTATCCAGTAACAGCAGCGATTGTGATAATTGGGCGGCCGTTCCTTTAATGAGCCGCACACGATGCTCGGCAAAGACCAATTCAGAATGGCCTATCTGCACGCCAACGGTATTCAAATTTTCTAAAACCCGATTGATACGGAAATCGTCATTGGGCGTTTTTCTGAACCATGCTTCCCACCAAACCGCTTCATTGCCATCCGGAAACGCATGCTCTGGTTCATCCGTCCAGAACGACTTTAGCGTCGCTGCCTGGATGATGTTTAAATTGTTGAATAACTTATAGTAACGGGGATTGCCGGTATCCTCTCCACGGTAAATCACATTCCTGGTCAGGTATTTCTCTACCTTGTCGATAAAAGAACTGATGCCGCCCTGGGTGAGCATGACGGTTACATGATACCGGTACCGGGGTTCTTCTTCGGTGTCTTCCGTTTCTTCACGAATATTGAGTATCTGAAAATCAGCAGTTTCATTATCCTGGTCCAGCGCGTTAAAGTCCAGCGCGTAGCCCCATTCAGATATAAAATCAACATAAATGGCATCGTCGCGCAATATGCCTTCCGGCAAGTTCGCTTCTGCCGGCAGATCGAAGCGCTGGCGGATTTCATTGAGCTGATCCAATATCCGGTTACCATGCTGGTTGCGGTTCCGCTGGCTTACCTCCAGACCCGAAGGAAAACTGTTCCTCGGATACTGGTAGTCGAGGGCGATGGCATGACCCTCCAGTTTGATATGCTTTTGAGGATTCTGCCGCGCCATAATTAATTACGTTTTTTGGCAAGCGCTGATTCCAGGTCGGCGATCTTGACTTTTTCGGCACCGGTCAGGATCATTTCTTTAATCGCATCTTCGGCTGATTTAGCAATATCGGAGTAATTCAGGTCCCTGGCCTGTTCGGCCAGTGTTTTGTAATTGATCTTTTTAGAGAAGGCGTAACCCTGTGTTACTTTCTTTAACGCGGCTATAATTTGTTCCGGTTCCGGTAAAGGATAATTGACCACCTCATCAAACCTCCGGAAAAGCGCTTTATCCAGGCTTTCTGGCAGGTTGGTTGCCGCAATGATGATGCTATTGCTATGGTCCTTTTCTATGTTAATGAGAAAACTGTTGAGCACGCGTTTTATTTCGCCGACATCATGGCCCTTATCACGGTGCGAACCGATGGAATCAAATTCGTCGAACAGGTACACCGCCCGATGATCTTCCATGGCATCAAAGATCATGCGCAGCTTGACAATGGATTCCCCCATGTATTTGGACATCAATCCATCCAGGCGGATGATATACACCGATAAACCCAGTTCGCCCGCAATGGCCTGGGCAGTCATGGTTTTACCGGTACCGGGCAGGCCGGTTAAGAGTAATTTCCGTTTAGGGGAAAGGTTATGTTTTTTTAATACCTCCCATTTATGCTGCTCGTTAATGAGCCGGTCCAGCGACTGTTTAACATCTGGGGCCAGTACCATATCCTTTAAACTGATCCGTGGTTTAAAGACTTCGATCAGTTCTTTGAGCTCCCGTTTAGGTGCTGAAAAAGGGACGGTTTTCGGCGCATCAAGAAAAGCAACGGATTTTTCTTTTCTTGCCCGCTCAATAAGCTGTTTTAGTTCCTGGGCAACAGAGGTATGGCCCTGCCGGGCTTCGGATGCAGCGATCTGCATAGCCGTTGCAAAAAAACGATTTTCATCGTCTTCCGCATAAGAAGATATGAGACTTTTAATGTGATCCGCTGCCGCCATTTTACAAAAATACGGTTTTTACAGGTATAAGGTATATCATGCTGAAGCCAAGGTAAAAATAAATTGCTTGCGCCAGCAGGTTTATTGTCCATTAAAAATAGGTACTGCTTTAAATTATTGCTGCGGAAGTTTTCAACTTGTCCACATTAACCCTGCTGGTGCGGTACCCAATCCCCCGGGCTGTTGTCATAACAGCCTTACCTCATCTTGCTGGACGATATAGCCGAAGTCATAACAATAATTGATCATGCTTTCGTCCTTTTGTTCAAATGCTGTTAAATAACGAAAGTTGAAACCTAAATCACGGAGGTACATTTTGCTGAATTCAAACCCTTTCTTGCGCAGGTTATTGAGGATACGGTGATTGTTGATGAGGATGTAATTGATCGCTTTCCGGCTATCCACCGAGTTGTGAATGTGTTCATTGCGTATACGGTTATTTCCGCTGGTTCTGCATTGGTCGCTACAGTATTTTTGGTCTGATCTTCCGAGAAGTTTGTTCCCGCATTCTTTACAAGTTCTGGTTGTTGCTGAAGTTTCCATAATGATGATCTTTAAGTTTATGAATTCATTAATTATGGCGCGGGGTACGGGAGGCGCGACGCAGAAAAAAAGGAAACGGAATAAATAGGCGGGTGCGCCGGCTTTATGCCGAACGCTTTTTTTTGACCCGGAGCGGGTCCCGTATCTTTGTGCGGAATTGATGATAAACCCGCTACCCGTTTACAGCCGTTTATACACGGGTAATATTCTTCGGACAATTGTGTAACGACCAATTTTGCTATAAAATCAGTTGTTATGGCAAAGCAGTTTTTTGAAAAGATTCTAGAGAGTGAAACTTTTGGTGAGGGTAACCGACATTATTTTGTGGATTTGTGTATTGCGGTAAATCATAAACCGTTTTTACGAGTAACGCGAAGTGACCGCGTGGTCAATAAAAATGGAAAGGAGCATTATGAGCGGCAGACTGTGCGGGTGTTCGAAGAACAGCTGGGTATGCTGATTGAATCGATGTCGAATGTGTTTGGACGTTATAATGCGAGAAAATGAAGCCCACCTGCGGCGGGCTTCATTTTAATCTTCCGGCACGTCAAGCAGCAGTTCTTTGATCGCGTTGTTCAACAAATTAAATGTTTTGCGTTTTTCCTGAGGCACGTCTTCTTCGTTGATAGAGAAGAAGAGCAGGTAAGCTACCGGTATATCCAGCGCGGCGCAAATGTTGTGTATTGTATTTTTTTGTGGGAAAGCGCTGTTCAGTTCGATTTGGCTTAAGGCATTGACTGATAAGTCGCTTTTACCGGCCAAGTCTTTTTGCGACAGGCCCTTTTCTTTTCTGATCAGTTTAATTGCTGTTCCTATATTCATTTTTCAAATAGCTTTTTGATGTGTTCCCAAATGCCAAAGTCATCAAAGACCTTTTTGCTGATTCCTAAAATCTTGAATAGCTCGATTAAAAATTTAGTGTGGTCTTTGGATTTATGGTTTAATGCCTTCAAGAGTGCTTGTTTTTCTTCAGCTGGCAAATTGCAGCCTAATATTTCCTTTATCAAATGTTGTTTTTTCATGTATCAAATAGCTTTTGTACTGTTTTAGTTGAATTACAAAGGCTTCAAGCATGAAAAACAATTTGACCATGCCGAAGCCAACCTTTTGGTGGATTTGTGCATGGTCATCGTCCTCGCCCGGATAGGAAAAGAACAAGGCAGGTGGTATTTTGGAAAATAATAAGGTTTTATGATCCAGCAGGGGTTTTTTAAGGCCGACACGCATGTTACGCAAGGCTCCTCTGAAAAAGCGGCTCCCTTTATCTTTGCGGACACGTGGAGAAAGGAATAAGCGGCAAAGGAAATTTTCCATTTTTGCCGTATCCAGACGCCAGTTATCAAAATTATCGAACAGCGTGCCTTCCGGCGACTGGTCCTCGAAAAACATAAAGAACAGACGGCCATAATCCTGCTTGCTCATCTTTCCTTTATGCACACGAGCGCGGATCTTTTTTTCAAAAGTCAGTATGCCCCGGATATAATTCTGGGCGACCGCTTCGACCTGATCGTAGGTCAGTTGGGCATTGGCTTTGGCATCTGTCTCATGACCAAGCAGTTTCAACAAATTCCTGAGCGCATCCGGCGTCATCAGCATTTGGGCGGCAATATGCTTGACCCTAAAACCGATCCCATTTTTAAGATCTGCTATTTTCATCATATTGCAAATATAATAACAGTTTCTTAAAATACAAGTAAAACTTGTATTTTGTATACGAATATAAAACCCAAGCGTGTTTTATATTAAGATAATGATTAAAAATTGCACTGTGGGAATGCTGAGTAGATTCAATTAGCTAGTTCACTTATCAATAGAACCGTCATCTTCAAATGAACGATCTTTAAATTGACCATTCTTGTCAAACAAAAAACTGGGATGGCCGCCCTTCACTTTGTATTCACTTGCTTCCCCGCCAAATATTTGGGACATTAGGTTAGCATAGTCATTCGAATTCCATTCGCCATAAACATTCCCTTTAAAATCTTCGTTAAGTTGCTGCTTAATCGTCAACGAGTCTTCTGAAATATTACTGATCTCATACCTGAATGGGTCTGAAAAGAGATGCTGGCGATAGAGGCACTCAGCAAAAAGATTTTTAAATTGCAAAGGCGCAAGTTGACGACTCAGGTAAGGTTCAAAATTCTTTTTAAAAAGTATTTCTTGCAAGTTTCCATCAGCAAGTACAGCAACAATACCAATCTCTCCCAGCCGAATCATTAAGCATTGTTCTGGAACAGCATCTAAATAGTCAAAGTTTTTAAAAGAATCTGTTCCTGTTTTAACATGGCAAATGAATATGGAGCCGGGAAAGAATCCCTCAAAATTGATATTTTTATCAATGGAGCGAAGTAGAAGATGATTCAGGGTCATCGATGAAAAGTTTGTTTCCTCTACAATTGGTGCAGATGCGGGGTTTCTGATATCTGCACGAAGAAATGTTTCCTTATAAAGCCATTTATAGAATATCAACTGGCACCATTGATAAATTGCCATTTTAGGTACCTGGTCGATAAAATATTTATAACCGCTTTCTAGGCCGACTTTAATGATTCGCTCTAAGCCAGACAAGTGTTCGTTGTTACAAATGTTGCAGCAGGGTATTACGCTTTGATTATAAGCAAAACGCGTTTGATTAAGTAACCCTATAGTCTTGCCTCGTAAATGGAATTTATCCAGTAGCCATTGAGGAAATATATGTTCCCGCGTTCCTTCGCCCGCATTAAAGTTTCTTCCGCATAAAAAACAACTATTTACTGCCGCATGTTGGCGGCTAAACCAATTTTCGAAAGGTACGGAGTTGGGATTTATCATTGGCCAAAGATACCAAATACTAAAAATAAAGGCCACCGGTTTTCCGGCAGCCTTTCCCCAAAACAGTTAAAACGTTGATTATTTTCCTTCGTTCTTTTTCTCTGTTACTTCAGTGCGGATCTCCTGGGCCAGCACTTTGATCTGTTGCATGGCGTTTCGCAGCCTGGTGCCTGCTGCGGCGTTGTTCTTGTTGTAGAATTTGTCGCCTTCTGCTTCGGCAGTGGCCATGAGTTCTTTCAATTTTGCTAATTTTTCCATGTTTTCCTATTGATTTAAAGGTTCAAAAATAAAGGTTTTTGGTTTATACGGACAGGCCCCGGCTTTTGCCTTGTTTCTGGGTCTTGTCCTTGCCGAGGGCTTCGCTGAGCTTTTCGGCTTTGCCGAGGTCTTTCTTTTCGACACGTTCGCGTTTGACGGTGTTGCCGAGCTCGTCCCGGATATTAAGGGTGCGGAAACGCGGGTTGGCTTCGATGAACATTTTGGTGTCCTTGCCTTCCACTTGCATGGTGACCTGCTGGAGGTTACCCTTTTTGAGCGAGGCGGTGAGCTGGCCTTTCTGATCGGCATCAGCGAGTTCCCTAATGGGAAACTTGCTGAGCGCTTTGTCCAGGTCGTAACCGTAGTTCTGGTGGAACTGGGTGACTTCGTAATTGCCGTATTTGTCTTTCTGCGAGAAGTCGAGTTTGAGCCAGGCTTCGTAGCGGTCGCCGTTACCGGTAAAGAGTTCTTTGTTGACGGCGCGGCCGGCGACCAGGTTGAAGGCTTCCTGGGCGGTGATGTTGTTTCCGTTGCGGATATGGAAGGACTGGCTGCGGTTAAAGGCTTCCTCGCTGTTTTTGAGCGTGGCTTCGTAGCGGTTGAAAAAATACATGTCGGTGGTGTCGGACTTGCGGAAATGCAGGGTGTATTCGACGTTATCCCGGAAGTGGGTGGCCTCGTGGGTCAGTTTGATCTCGGGCTGCTGCTGGATGATGAATTTTTCCAGCGGGTCGTGGAGCGCTTGACCGAAGCCGAGCTTTTCCAGCAGGTTCTTGTTGTACTGGAGGTTGTTTTCGTTGACTGCCATAATGGTATCGTTTAAGGGTTTGATAATTGCTTCTGTGGTTTGCTGCGACTGGTTCAGCTGCTGCCAGACCTGGCGGGCGGAAGGCAGGCCTTCGAACTTCTGCCAGCGGTCCTGCCCATGCAGGCAGGCGGCCAGGCCGGTGATCTCGATCCGGTTGCCGGGCCGCACATCGTACAGGATGTCGACCCAGAATTTACCGGCTTCGGTTTCGGCCAGCCCGATGATGGAACCGTCGGTAATGCCGTCCAGCTTTTGTGACATCGCCTCGGCGTACTCGGGGCGGTAACCCGCCTTTTCGAGGCAGGCGACCAGTTCGTCTTCGTTGCTGAGCAGGTGCATATCAGTGGAACCGGTTATTGCGTAAGAGCACTGGTTCGCCGTCTTTCAGATGGACGGTGATACGTTTGACCTTCTTGCTGAGCAGGGCGCGGGCGGCATTGATGCCGCTGCTGGCGGCCTGGGTGGCCAGGCTCTGGTCGAGGCTGAGAAACTGCATGTTCTGCAAAGCTCCTGCGGCCCCGTCCGCGGCAGCCTCGCCGAGTTCCGCTTCCGGTGCGGGCACCCCGGGCATGCCGTCCATGGCGTAGACGACCAGGTCGACGGGAATGATCTGCCTGCCGAGCCGGATGTTTTTAATGGTAATGAGCAGGCGCTGCTGGCTGATACTGGCGCTGCCGAAGACCAGTGTCCCGGCGGGGATCAGCTGTCCCTGTACGCTCAGACTGTCGGTTAATTTGAGCTGTACGGCCCCGGACTGTTTGATCTTCTGTTTGCCGTCGATGATGGCGGGGATGGTGCGGAAGGGACTGGCGGCGCTGTCAGGCTTAACTGCTGGTACCTTCTCCGGGTGCTGGATGGCCTGGATCTGTGCCAGCATGGTACTGAGCTGCTGCATTTCGGGATCGGGGCCTTTGCTTTGGAGATTTTGCATCAGGCCTTCCAGGCGGTCCACCTGATCGCTGAGCCGGGGATCGCTGGCAGGCAAATGTGTTATGGGTACCTGCGGCTGTGGCTGGCTGACCTGCTGATTGATAGCGGCCAGCTTTTCGTTGATCCGGCTGACGGCGGGGTCTTCCCCGCCCGGTAGTGTGGGGCCGTCCCCACTGAACTGCTGTACAAGCGGGTTATGGTCCGCGGACTGCTGCCGGGAGGAATCCAGTTTAGCCTGGTCGTAAAAGCTCATTTTGTCTCTGGGCTTTTCATGCTGGTCAAAGGCGGCGCCGGGCAGGCGGGTGTTCAGGCCCTGGGCCGGGCGGGGTTGGGCTGCCGGGCCGCGCAGGGCGGCGAAAGCGATGGTCGCCAGCAGGACGACCAAAAGCGGCAGGGTGAAGATGATCTTTTTTTTCATATTAAAAATGGGTTAATGCGTGAATAATGAGTAACAGGCTGGCCCCGCCCATGAGCAGGACCAGAAGCGTTAGGGCAATCAGCTTGGAGCTACGGTTCCAGTGCTGTGTCTTCCGGTTGAGCGTAGCGGCCAGGCGCCGCTGGCGGTGCAGGATGCGCGCGGCGGTGCGTTCGGCCAGGGCCATCAGCCTGGGGTTAGGGGTTCTGGTTTTCATGGCGGTCCTGGTTAATGAGGGTTTCCCATCTTTCGATCAGGAAGCCGTGGGGGTTGTTATCGGAGCGTTCTACGTTACGCAGGTAGCCCTGGGTGACCAGGCTGCGGGTCACGATGGAACTGGTGCGCACCAATTTTTCAGTGGCGTAGCAACGGAAATAAAAGGGGTACTGGTCCATATCCAGGCGGATGCTGTCCACCGCGACCTGCTGGCTGATATTGCCAGCGATCAGGTTGGCGTAAAAGCCGTTCTCGCGGAGGTTATCATACTGGGTCTTGGCGCTGCCGTCGGCCAGGTACAGGGCGCGGGTAACGGTGGCGGTGATCTGCTTGTCGTCCGGGCTGAGGTTAAAGAAATCTGCATGGAATACCCGGATGTGGTCGCGGATCTCCACCGGCAGGTTGGCCTTGCGGTCGGCGGAGAAGGCTTCCAGGGCCTTGCCGTTCGCTAAGATATAAATGCGCCGCCCGGCCGCTGCGGTCGCCTGGTAACTCTTCCAGACCGCGAAAACGGACAGGCCCAGGCAGGCGGCCAGGAACAGGTAACTGAAGCGTTTGATGTGCTTGAAGGCGGTGTCGATGTTTTTTAACTGGGTAAAGATCATGGCTTGTCTTGAATTTTGTCTTTGAAATAATCCTGGTTCAGTCCGGTGTCGGCCATGCTGCGGCTCACGCGTTCATTGCCGTTGCCGAAAGTGTCGGCGGACATTCCGCTGGATACCACGCTGCCTACCGACCGGGAGGAACTGACCACGATACTGTTGATGCGCTGCACCAGGGTGTTGCCCCCGCCCGCGTTGACGATATAGCTGGCGGTGGTGGGCACGGTAAAGTAACCGACGATGCCAATGACGAGAAAAATGAGGTAACAAACGTCCCCGGAGCTGAAAAAGGTGTCGCCGGTGCTGTTGATCTGCGAGATGTCCATGGCCAGCATGTTCTGCTGCACCTTGCCGATGATCGAGCCGAAGATATTGGCGACCGGCAGCCAGAGGAACACGTTGATGTAGCGGGCCAGCCAGACGGTCAGCGTATGCTGGAAGCCGTCATAGACGGCCAGCCCGAAGACCAGGGGCCCGAGGATGGCCAGGACAATGAGCTGGAAGGTACGGACGGTATTGATACAGAGCGCCGCGGCCTGGTAGAGGACTTCCAGTACTTCGGACATCCATTGCTTGATGCTGTTGCGGAAATTATAGGAGGCCCGGGCCATGGCGAACTTCATGTCGTTGCCGATGCTGCCGAAAATCCCTTCGTCGGAACCATCCGGGTCTTCAGGATGGGTATACTGGTACCAGCGTTCCCGGGAGCCTTCACCGTCCGGCCCGACGAACATCTGCCAGGCCTGGGTCTTCTTTTCGGCTTCGGACTTTTGTGCCAGCAGGCGCTGGATGGCGGTATTACTATCCGTCACCATGTTGTTGGTCACGCCGACCACGGGCTGCATGATCCCGTTGACCAGCGCGATGACGGCAGGAAAGAGCATGATGGCCAGTCCGAGGGCGAAGGGGCGCAGCAGGGGGTAAAAGTCGATGGGTTCCGCCGAGGCGATATGCCGCCAGACGCGGCTGGCGATGTACCAGAGCGCCCCGAACCCCGCGATGCCCTGCGCGGTGCCGATCAGGGAGCTGCACAGCGGCAGCATCTGGTCATAGACCTGGTTGAGGGTTGCCTGTAAACTATTGATGTTGTCCATATTCGTACAATTTTTGGAGTTGGTGGGTATTGTCCAGCGCCCGCTGCCGCTGCGCGGCCAGCAGGGCGGCCTGCTGGTTGAATTGCCGCAGGAAAGTGAGCTGGTCTTCGGTACTGGCATACAATCGGTCGATGGCACTCAGCCGTTCAGCGTCGCTCATGCGGAGCTTGCCGGCCAGCAGGATGTCGGCCAAAGCGGTGACATTCTGCAAACTCGCTTTAAGCAGGTTACTATAAACCCTGGCCAGGTAGGCCAGCTCATCCGGGTGAAAGCCAGCCGATTGAAAGCGGGCATTATAGCGTTTGTATTCCGAGACCAGCTCGCTTTGCTTCAGGGCGATATCCGCTATCCGTCCATAACTTGCCACCGCCGGGCTGACCTGTAGCAGGCCGTTCAGAAAAGTGCTGTGCAGGCTGAAATTCCCCGAGGCGATCTGTTTGACCTGGTTATAGCCGCCGTTAATGATCTGGTAGCCGGTCTTCATATCGGTCAGGATCCCTTTGAGCTGCGTCAGCTTCTCGATGTCCAGAATCAGCTGGGTCAGGTCGGCGCTTTGCGCCTTTGCCCCTGCGGAAAACAGCAGCAGGAACAACAGCAGTTTAATGGTTTTCATAGACTTGTTTTAATCGTTGAAGGCCCCGGTTTTCCTGCTGCCGCTGTAATTGCAATACATGCGCGGCCTGGCAGAAGCCGCGGCTGAAGGTGTATTTGTCCAGCATGCTTTGGTGCAGCGCTTCCAGGCGCCGCAGGCGTTCCGCGTCGTCGAGCTGCCATTTCCCGCTGGTAAGCAGGTCGTTCAGTACCTCCAGGTCTTGGCGGCACTGGTCCAGTACCCCGCTGCCGACCCGGTTGACATAAGGATCGTCCTGCCCCTGGTAGCACCTGCGGATCGCCCCTTGCCAATCCAGGATATCCTGCACCTGGCTGCTGCCGCTCACGCTGGCCGAAGGCCGGGCCAGGGACCGGTAATATGCCTCATGGGCGTTCAGTTCGGCCAGGTCAATGTCCCGGATGCCACTCAGGCCGTTGCTGATCACGGCGTAACCTTGTTTCAGTTCCGCGCGAAAAGCCTGGTAGGCGGCGATCTGCTGCAGGTAATACTGCTTTTGTTTTTTAGCCTGCCCGAACAGGTCACCAAAGCTGAAGCTTTGGGCCCGGGCGCTGCCTGCTGCCAGCAGCAGCAGGAATAGGGTCGTTTTAATGGAGGTCATACAATTGTTGAATGCTTTGGGTTTCCAGCGCATCCCGCGCCCGGCCGAGGCTGAGCAGGATGTTCTGGTTATTGAATTTTTTAAGATCACCATAAATGTGGTCGATCCGGCCGCCGATCTGTTCAATCCGTTCCAGGCGCTCCCCGTCAGTCATCTGGGTCTTGAAGGAGTTGACGACCACCATCAGCTGGTCGAGGTTCTCCAGGCTCTGGGTCAGGATACCGGTATAAACGGAAGAGATATGCTCGAGTTCGCCCGCGGTAAAGTGCGTGTCCTGCCGGGTCAGCGACCAGGCGCGCTGGTAAGCCTGCACCAATCGGGATTGCTTCAGGGTGATCTCGCGTACCCGCTGGTACTGGCTGATGACCGATTTGACGGTGAGCAGTTCGTTATAATACTTGCTGAACAGGTCGGTCTGCTGCTGGCCGATCCCCGCCACCTCGGTCAGCTTCAGCTGGTTGAGCTGCGTTTCCACAACCTTCTGCGCGTTCTGCAGCCAGATGGTCTTGTTCTGCGCCCGCTGCACCCCCAGGTCAATGGCCCGGATGATCTTGCCGACGGTCTGGTTGAGCACTTCGCCCACGATGAACTGGGCGCTGACCTTTTTGTCCGGCAGTACCGTCAGCACGACTACCATGCTGACCGGTAAGACAATGCGGAAGATCCTCATAGCTTGCGGTATAAACTGTTTCCCATGACCAGCCCGCTATCGCGGAACTGGATGACGGCGCCGGTCTTGCTGATCGTCAGCGTCTGCTTTTCCCCGTCCCATACCCCGGTAAAGGAGCGGTCCAGGTGATGCGGAACTTTGTCGGTTTTGCGGTAATAGCCCGTATGCCGGATCACCCGGCGGTCAGCCTGGATGATGAGCGTATCATCGGCCACGCTGAAATCGCTTTCCGCATGGTTCACATAGGTGCCGGGCGAAAGTTCCCGGCTGTGGCAGGCGGCCAGCAAGAGCGGCAGCGCCAGTAATGAAAGGTATTTTTTCATGATGATTTTTTTTGTTGGTTAACTAATGCGGTTATCCCGGCTTCCATGCTGCCGTAGCGGTCGGCAACCTCCCGGACCTTCACCCGTTGCTGCCCTTCGGTGCTGAAGGCCAGCAGCTCTTCCGGGCAGAGTTCGTTGCGGAAGACCTTGCAGACCTGCCCGCCGATATCGATATAAATCTCCCGCTCGTCCTTGTTCACCGACAGCAGGATGGTTTTGGCTTTTTCGGACAGGCCCAGGGCATCCTGCACCTTGTCGAACTTGTGCAGGAACTTGCGCATGTCCATCAGGATTTTGATGTCCGTATTGTTGACGATGGCGTCCCGGATGATCTCCGAGCCGATCAGATCGTCGACCTCCTGGGAGATGACCAGGGGCACCCCGTTGAACTTCCGGATGGTCTTGAAGGCATACTGTACGAAGGCCGCCATGCCTGACTTCGAGATCGCTTTCCAGGCCTCGTCGATGCACAGGACCTTGCGTACCCCTTTGAGCTTGCGCATTTTGGAGATGAACATTTCCATGATGATAAGCGTGACCACCGGGAACAGAATGGGGTGGTCCTTGATCTCGTCGAGGTCCACCACCACGAAGGGCTGGTGCAACAGGTCGAGGTTTTCAGTGGCGTTGAGCAGGTAATCGAATTCCCCGCCCCGGTAATAGGGCCGCAGCACGTACAGGAAATTGCGCAGGTTGAAATCCTCGGCATGGACCTCCTGCCTGAAATCATTTTGCAGGTACTCATAAAAGCTGTCAAAGCAGCGGAAGGGGACCTCCGTTTCATAGTAGCCCTGCAGGGCATTCGATAAAGCGACATACTCCGACCTGAACAGATCTTCCTTTTCGTCCTTCCACAAGGTCACCAGAAGCGATTTCAGGCTTTCCTTCTTTTCGGTATCCAGGTTGCCGGTAAAATGAAAAGGGTTAAAGCGGATCGGCTGGTCCTCGGCATAGGTAAAATAATAGCCACCCAGCAGTTCGCAGGAACTCTTGTAGCTGCCGCCGATATCGATCACCACGCAATGCGCGCCCTGGGTATGCAGCGTTTCCAGCAGGTGGTTCACCGTTACCGATTTGCCGCCGCCCGAAGTACCCGTTACCAGCGTGCCCATATTGGAAGTGAGCCCGGCATGGCGCACCGCATCATACAGGTCGACATAGACGGGCCTGCTGAAGCGGTCACAAAACCTGAAGCCGGTCGCCGGGTCATCCGAGCGGTAATGCGTCTCCGCGTTCAGGAAACAAACGGCATGTTCCAGGAAGGTATCAAAGCTGTCGTTCATGGGGAAGTCCGCCGCATTGCCGGGAATCCCGGCCCACCAGAGCTGGGCGAAGCCTTCGGTCTCCTGTTTGGCCACCGCGCCCATTCCCGCCATGGCCGAAGCCACCTGGTTCTTGACCTCCTGCAAAGCCCCCCGGTCGGTCGTCCAGGCGGTCACGTTAAAATGCGCCCGCACCGGCAGCCGTCCCTGGCCCATGGCCTCGTTCAGGAAATCATGGGTCGCCTCGCAGGCGATGGCGTTCTCCCGCGAGTAGGCCGCCAGCGAACGCAGGCGCCGCTTCTTCAGTTCCAGTTCTTTGAGCCGCCTGGGCGCGTCCCCGATAAAAATAAACTGGTTGTATTCATGGTCTAGGTCCAGCAGCAGGTTCAGTTTGGCGGCAAAGCCTACTGGAAAGCGGGTCTGGT
This sequence comes from Mucilaginibacter sp., assembly GCA_035547875.1. Classification (GTDB taxonomy): domain Bacteria; phylum Bacteroidota; class Bacteroidia; order Sphingobacteriales; family Sphingobacteriaceae; genus Mucilaginibacter. The sequence continues at coordinate 39,258 of DASZTX010000003.1, forward strand.
CGGTGCTGTATTTGTCATAGTCGATGCGGCTGCCGCAGAAGCCCGGCAGGTCGTCGGCATCGCCCAGCGTGAACACCTGCCCGTAGCGGTCCCCGACCTGCAGGTGATCTTTGAGGTGCACATCCCGGATCAGGGCTTGCTCGCCGGTATCCAACTGGAAGACGTAACGTTCCAGCAGGCCCGTTAAATCCGCGTTGTCCAGCCGTTTAACCGTCATCAGCCCGCTGTCCGACAGGATGCGCGCGAACTGCCCCGCCTTTTCCAGGAAGCGCAGCAGCAAAGCCTCATCGATGGCCTGGCGGGGCACGATGCGCCTGCGCATCAGGCCTGAAAACCCGCTGCTTGCCGGCTGCCGGTCCGCCGCTTTTTTGGTTACCAGCAGATAACAGCGGTGATCGAGATAAGGCCGCCCGTTAAAATGCCGGGCTGCCGCCCTGGCCAGGAAGGTCTCCGCCGCCGGCTGCGCTGCATAAGCTTTCCTGCGGTAAATATCCTTCTGGTGGATGATGGTATGCGGGTCGAATACCCGCATCGCCCGGATACGCGCCTGATGCAGGGCCTCATAATCCGGCCCGTACTGGGTAAAAACCTCCGGCAGGATGATTTCGTAAGCGATGGTGATATCGCCCCAGGCCGACAGGTAACAGTCGTGCTCGATTTGATAGATGGGAAAGATCTGGCTGGCTATCTGCATAATTTCCGGGAATTAAAAAACAGGTAATCCGGCAGCCTGCGCTTCGCCCTTTTTTTCATCAGCCCGTAGCGGCCGTATTTGGCATTCAGCCGGTAAACGCCCCAGATCAGGGCCGTGCCGCAACCCAGCACTAAAACCAGGCAGATATAAGTATTCACCCCGCAGAGGTACAGCAGAAAGAAGCCGGTCAGCAGGGCGAACAGGCCGCCTGCCAGGTAGACGATGTATTGTGCACGCAGACCCCGGAACTCCATCGGGCGGCCCACGCCTTTATTGATTTGATAGACGCTGCTCATATCCCGAAAAAGCTTTTAATGACCGTGGCCACCACCACCAAAAAAATACAGCTGCCGAACCAGGCTGCGGCCACCTTGCCGGTATCCGGCTCGCTCGCATTCCATTTCTGGTACACCTTGATCGCCCCGACCACACCCACGACCGCGCCGATGGCATACATCAGCGTACAGGCCGTATCAAAATAGCCCCTGACCATCTGCGTGGCCTGTTGCAGGCCGGCATTCCCATCCTGCGCTTGCGCCGCCAGGGACACCAGCACCAGTAAAACGGCCAGCCCGCCGCTGTGCAGCAGCGTATGCTTCTTTTCCGGCAGTTCGTAACCCAGTTGCGCCCGGCATTCCGCCCGCATCAGCTCGCGTACCGCTTCCCCGGCAGGTGAGGCCATGAGTTCCGCATGCGGTTCCAGCAGCGGTGCTAACCGCGATGGCAACTCCTCCTGCGGCACCTCATCCCTGGCCGCCTGGTCAAAGCACCATTTCAGTTCCTCCAGCAGGTCGGGCAGTTCCCCCTGCTGCTGTGCTTTACCCAAATCCAGCGCCTCCAGGCTGGTATTGCTCATCCCGGGCTCGGGTACGGCCTTACCGGCCAGATCAGGGATTTCCCCATCCGTTTTTTTAAACAGCGCCCGGGCTTCCCTGCGGTAATAAAAAAAACCGATCAGCGCATACGCCAGCACCAGGAACGCCCCGGCGCAGCACCCGTAAACGGGCCATGAAATTCCTACTAACATAAATTTTCTTTAAAGCCCCTGCGGCATTGCAGGAGACAGGGCAAAGGTTCCGTGAAAACACCTCCGGGTTTCCCCCGCCGGGAACGGCAGGGGAGCTTTACCCTATTTTTTCCATTGGTTCTCCAGCGCCTTTTTCAGCTCCGGCTTATAGGCCAGGTCCTCATCCTTGCGCGCCTGTATAGCCGCCGCCATGGATTCCAGGAAATGAGCGGGGCTCAGTTTTTTCCGGTCACGGATGTCCCCGAAAGTGTCGTGCGCATCCTTCAGCGCAAAACCAAAGACCTGCTCCAGGTGGGCGGCGATCTCCACGACCTCCGCCTGCCCGTGGTTCAGCTGCCCGGTATAATACAGCCCGTACACCAGCTCCACCAGGTTGACCTTGCTGCCCGTCCATTTCAGCGCCGGCACCGGTACCGGCTGGTCAGGACCGGCAGGTACCAGCGTCCCGTCCAGGCCGCTCATCCGCAAGATGATCTCCTGCTGCAAAGCCTCCAGGGCGATAAAGCGGGCAAACAGGTGGTCCTGCGCCGTGGAAAATTCCGGGTCGGCGTCCGGCAGTTCCGGTTCCAGTACGGCGGGCAGCTGCGCGCCCCGCAGGAAATACAGTTCGTCCATTTCCGTCAGGCCCGCCTTGTAATAGCGGTACAGGAAATGGTGCAGGTGGAAAAAGCGCTCGATAAAGGACAGCTCCTGCCGGTAGAAGCGCAGCAGTAGTTCGCGGGTTCCCGCCGGTTTATTCGCATCCAGGTGATACAGCTCGATGTGAAAAATGCGCAGGGCATAGAATTTGGGTTTGATCGTTTTGAAAAAATTGATTTCCAGCGCGGCAGAAGGAAAGGGCGCAGACAGCGCTTTGTCGCGCAGCTCAGCGCAGGCCGAGCGGATCTCCTGCAAGGCCCGGGAGAGCCGCTTCACCGGCTCCTTTTCCGTTCCCAGGACCAGTTGCAGCACCCGGCAGAGCGCATCGTAAAGCGCCTCATAAAACTCGTTAAACATAACATCGGATTTGGTAACAGCCATCCCACCGCGGGACGGCAACGTGTAATCATTTCCTCATAAGCCGTTGATTTTATGCGTCCTGTTGTCTGTCACAAAAGTGTTTGCCATGCGCCTAAAAACACATACACCCGGCGGTGTAATTTCCCTGCACCCCCCGCAGTAAATTGCCAAAAGCAGCCTTTTTACTATTCTAAAGGCTGCTTTTTAAGGACAGGAAAATTTGGAGAAATCCATGGAAATGATTAATTGACGTATGTTCATACGTCAATACTCCCGGCAATTAATGGGAATTTGCCGGTATGGACTGGAAAGAAAAAGCCAAAGAAGACTTTGCTCACCGGCTGCTGGAATTAGTCGCTGAACACGAGCAGCGTACCGGCAGCAAACTCTCGCTCCGGCAATTGGCCGCCAAGTCCAACCTGGAATACAGCCATGTCCAGCGGATCACCAAGGCGCAGGTCGACCTGGCGCTGACCACTATTTTGGCGCTGGCCTCCGGCCTGGAACGCCCGGCCAAAGACCTACTGGACTTTTGATAGTGGGGTAGTTTCGAGCTTATGGATCAGCTCCTGGCGGCTGTTCACCCCTGCTTTATAATAGATATTCTGCGTATGCCGCGCCGCCGTCTTTTTGGAAATAAACAGGCGTTCGCCAATCTCCTGCCGGTTCAGCCCTTCGCGCAACAGGCGCACGACATCCATTTCCCGGGCGGTAAAGCCATATAACAATAGCCCCGCCTCAAAAGCCTTGTCATCCGGGATGACGCCTGCCCGTTTCAGCCGCTCCTTGTCATAGCGGTCATGCTTGACCGACTGGGACATAAAAATCACCGTAGTTAACAGAAAACCCAGATTCGTACATAAGACCTCCAGCCATTGTGTCACCTTCAGAAAAGAAAAGACCGTCATCAGCACCCAGGGTGAAACGGCTGCATATAGCAACAGCGCCTCCACTTTCGTCACCGGGATACTGTCCGCTTTCTCTTCCTTAAACCGGATGCGGATCGCATTCAAAATCGCATACAATACCCAAATCGAATACAAAAACGGAATAATCATACCGTAACTGGTCGGCACCTCGATATCTCCAGTAAGGCTGTAATATCCTAAAAAGAACACCACAAAAGGCAGCAGAATACACAGTGGAGACCAGAGCAGCGCATGTTTACGCAACCGCTCAAATCGCAGGCATTTATAGAAAAAGAACGGAAAATAAGCCGCCATTAAAAAGCCTGTCCCATAGCAAATATTATTTTGCCAGACGATAGAAAGCGAAAAATGCTTGTCCGGCAATAAACCACCAGTGATATTGTATACGATCAATAAGACCAGCAACAGCAGATACCAGAAACGCGGACGGTCATCCGGATCGGCCAGCCAGTGCGGCAATTGGTAGAACACCAGCATGCCTGTTTCCAGGCAGGTCACCACGAAGGTGAGCAGGTGCATTTCAGAATTAAAGACCAGCATATCATTCCCGCTTGAAGAAATACAAAGGATAACCCACGTCCAGCTTTTCGTATTGCTCAAAACCCGCCTGCTGGTAAAAGGCCAGGTTACGCAGGTTAGACGTTTCCAGTACCGGTACCCGGCCTAAGCGCACAGCGTCTTCCAGTAATTCATTCAGCAAAGCGCTCCCCAAACCTTTACCCTGTAATTCCGGCGGCACCCCGATAAACCAGATGTAATAAGCCAGGCGGCCTTGCAAATACTCCTGCTGCGTCCGCTCCACCAGCTTTTCCTTGCGCAGCACTTTACCCAATCGGTCAAAACCCATCACCCGGAAGATCAACCCCAGGTCGCGCCATAGCCCGGCAAGCGTTGTCTGTTTCTGATCCTTAAAACTCACCAGCGCACAAGCTGTTCCTTCTTCATTGAGCCATACCTTTCCAAAAGCCCGGCACTCTTCAAAGGCATAGGCCATCAGTTTACGAATGCGGGTCCTACGCCCCGGATCATCCCCGACCAGGTGCCCGACGCTCTGGTTGTCCGCAAAAGCCGGTGAGAGGATATCCACCACCAATGCCTTATCTTTTTTTGTTGCTATCTTCATAGAAATATCATTGTTCAGCAAATAAGGCCGGTCCCTTACGGCAAACCGGCCCGAAACGCAACCAAAACCAAGTTTCTTAAAAAAGCGCCTCCCGCCCCGGGGAAGCGCTTACACTATTAACTAATCTTTCTCATTAATTCAATGAAAAAACTGAAGAACGATGGAGCTATTATTTTTAATTTCTTTTTATTCATGATTTAACGCCGTGATCATTTCAGCAGTCATCCTTTCCAGATCATATTCCGCCTGCCAGCCCCATTCATTCCGCGCATAGCGGTCATCCAAACCGAAAGGCCAGCTTTCAGCGATCGCCTGCCGGAAATCCGGGGCATAATCCATTTTAAAGGCCGGCAAATGCACCTGTATCGCCTTTTCCAGTTGCGACGGATTAAAGCTCATCGCCCCGATATTATAGGAGGTGCGGATGGTTAAATGCTCCGCCGGTGATTCCATCAAGCGGATAGCCGCTGCAACAGCATCACTCATATACATCATGGGCAAAGGCGTATGTGATTTCAGGTAGCAGGTATAGGTTTCTCCGGCAACGGCCGCCGGGAAAGCTTCGACCGCATAATCGGTCGTGCCGCCGCCCGCTTTAGCGGTGGAACTGATCAAACCCGGATAACGCACGCTGCGGACATCCACACCATATTGATCAAAATAATACTGGCACCAGTTTTCCCCGGCAGCCTTGCTGATCCCGTACACCGTCTTCGGCTGTGTCACGCTGTGCTGCGAACACACCGCTTTGCCCACATGATCTCCAAACACCGCGATACTGCTCGGCCAGAATACTTTACAGCCCAGGTACCGGGCGACATCCAGCACATTCAGCAAACCCTGCATGTTCAGTTCCCAGGCCCTGACCGGCTGCTGTTCTGCGCTGGCCGAAAGCGAAGCCGCCAGGTGATAAATGGTATCTATCTTCTGCTTGTTCACCAGGTCCAGTAGCGCCGCTTTGTCCAGTACATTCAGGTGGATGACCGATGCATCACCGCTATGCAGGTCGGTAGCAACCACAGAATGAACGCCATACTGCTGCCTTAGCGCGACTGTCAATTCCGTCCCGATCTGGCCGCAAGCTCCGATGATCAATATTTTTCCCAGCTTTATCATCCTCTTAAGTTCGCCATTTTGATCATGCAAATGATGGTTATCTATTCTTTGATAAATGCTCCGGCCAAACGGCTATCGCGCCGGATTTTTTTCGGTAAAGCCAGTCTTAGACAGGGGCAATGACCCATAAGCCTTGGACTCCCGCATGACGAAACTGCTCTCCACATGCTCGACATTCGGCTGTCCACAGATGCGCTCCATCAGGTACACGTAATAATCCTGGGGGGTAGGGGCAGCCACATGCAGGATAAAGTCCCAGCCGCCTGAGACATGCAAACAGAACTGCACCTCGGGCATCGCCGTAAGCACCTCTTCAAAAGCGCGCAACAGGGTTTTAGTTTGTCGCTTCAGCTTGACATGCACCACCACCAATACTGGCTGGCCGACCCGCTCCCGGTCCAGCACCACGACCTGTGCGGAGATAAAACCCGCGCTGCGCAGTTTCCGTACCCGCTCGTGCACCGCGCTGACCGAACGGTGAACAAGGCTCGCCAGTTTGGCCACCTCCGTGCCGGCGTCTTGTTGTAACAGCTCCAGGAGCTTCAAGTCGATATCGTCAGGTTTACCGTTGATCATAATGTGAATAGCAGGGGCAAGCTTTCCTTTAAATGATTTAATCTTTTATTCATGCGCTGTGTTGTCATTTAGGTGATATCTATAGCCAATTCATTCCTCGTTTTACCGTAGCGGTCTCCTTGCCGCTTTACGTTTTTTTACCGGTGAAGTATCAGTCCGGGTCGCATCGAAGTTCATGTTGTAGCTGCAGGTATTGCAATAAAGAATCCCGGAGCCGGGTTTTTCTTCAACCAACACCTTATCCTGCGCACGCCCGGGATCTACGCGCTGCATATATTGCATAATCCTGTACTTTTTCAGGTAGACAAACGGATCTACGTAATGGTACCAGGGGCGGGACACCGTCCACTCTTTGCCATCAATCATCTCTACCTCATGGCCGCCCATCAGCATTTTTTTAGGCGGCAGGAAACCCTTATTGTCCTTCATGAGAAAAACCAGGTAATGCTTAGATTTCCCATTCTCCCCAGTGATCATCCGTCCATGAAGTAAACCCTTTTTCATCCATTCCCGCAGCATTTTACCTTTCAGCTTGAAATAATAGTTTAGCTCAAACTCCGAATAATAGCTGTCCTTATTTTCCACGATAGTACCGGGAACGACTTTCGTCTCCACCGCCCGCTGGCAGGGCATGCACTTGATCCCGTACTTGTCGTACCACAATTTATCCGGGCGCCCAACCCCGCCGCAGAGCCGGCAGGTATAACCCTTCTCCGTAAATTCGTAACCTTTGGGAAAGTCCTTCAGCTTTTCATCCCAGTCAGCTTTGTCCAGCACCTGTTCCAGTGCGATATTTCCCAGCTGTTTGATCAGCAGGGCCACCTCCTCGACTTCCTTATCCGAAAATTCCCGTCCATGCTCTTTTTCGAGCACCAACCGGGTTTCCTTCAGTAGTTTTGTTGAAACCTTGTGTTCGTCCAGCAGCCGCCTTATCGATTTTCTGTACAAAGCCATTTTCTACTTTATCATAAAATATCTTCATCGCTGATCCGGTCGTTCTCCGGCTTATATTGCAAGCCTTTCCATTTACCCTTTTCCAGTAACAATCCCTTCAGTTCCCCTTCATGCCCGTCGGTATCAATGCCCAATACTTTGCCACCATAATACAGGGCCGGATTTTGTTTCAGGATCGTGTGGCCTACTACGATCTGTTTTACTCCATACCATTGCAGGGTTTGGTCAATTTCGGTTTCGTTCATGCGTAGGGACATAAAATACCCCCGGTACCAGAAGGGACCTTTACCTCCAAACAGTAATTTCACGGTATCGCTCCAAGCACTTTTGGGCTGGTCATAAGCACTGCGGCAAAGGTTATTGATCTGCTCGATGGACAATTTCAGCTTATTGACCTCCGGCGAAATACCGCCATGGAGATAGAGGCGGTCGCCAATCTTTTCTGCCATGTTCCTGCTCCGCAGCCAGTCGCCTAAAACGGTTCCAGCGGCAAAAAGGTCACTATATGATTTTCCTAATAGCCTGGCTGCCGTAAAATATTTCTGGTCAACATAGCGGTAATCTCCGGTGAAACCCATCAAATCATGATTCCCGAGCAAGGTATGCACCATACCTCCGGCAGCTTTGGCCTCTGCCTCCAGCCGGTAAAGCAGCCAAAGCTGCGGCATCACTTCTTTTCCGCGGTCGAACAAATCGCCGCAGATCACCAGGTGACCTTTGCCGAATGTCCAGTGGTAGGATTTATTAATGATTTTTTTGTCGATCAGTAATTGGGTAAACTTGGTAAACTCGCCTTCAATATCCGATACCGCAAAGAGTTTTTCAGGCTGGGGATAAACAGCCGGCTCGGGCAAGGCTTTGCCGCGGAGTTTGACCTTGAACGGTTGATCCGAGCTTTGGGGTAATGGTACCCGGATGGTTTGTCCATGGTGTACCTGTTTCGTTTCCACTTTACCATTACGGATCAGCCGCAAGGTATCGCCAAAAATATACGGACCATCGGTCATAGCAGTATCGATTATAAAATGATATATACCTGAACCAACCTCACGCTCTGGCTGGCCGGGCAGCCGGATGGTTGCGGTAGAATATTCAGGAATTTGAATATCAAATACATATTTCCCGCCACTGATTTTCCAGTCCGATACGATCGCCCCATAAGCAGTTTTCAAACTGCCTTTGGCCCACGTGAGCCCGGCCCCGGGTTTAGGGGCGATCAGGATCTTTTGATAGCCGGGGGATAGCGGCCGGATGCCGGCAATATTTTCATACAGCCATTGCCCCACCGAGCCGAAGCTGTAATGGTTCAGCGAAGCCGGCTGGATAGCACCATCAGAGCGGATCGCATCCCATTTCTCCCAAAGTGTTGTCGCGCCCTGATCCACCATATACAGCCAGGAAGGTACATCTTCCTGTAACAAGACTTGATAGGCCAGGTCTGTATAGCCATTCGCGGACAAAACCTCCAGCAAATGCGGTGTGCCCAAAAAACCGGTCGCTAAATGATTGTGATTGGCTTTGACCAGTTCGGCGAGCTTACCCGCATCAGAACCCGGCAAAAGGCCGGTGTAGATGCCCAGCACATGAGCCGTCTGGGTTTGCGGAATCTTATCTTTATACTGTTTTTCAAAGGCCTTCTTTATGTTTTCGCACAATAAATCATAGGCCTTCCTATCTGTTTTATCGCCCAAAAGGTCGGCTGTTCTTTGAAGAATTGTCGCACTGCGGTACCAGCAACACAAATCAATATAGTTGATATCCGTTTCCGGTCCTGCAGCATACCAATCCCCAAAACCTCCAATATGACCATCATGCCGGGTGACATAATCCACCCAGGCTTTCATGCTTTTATACTGCTCTTTTAAGACACGTATATCGCCATAACGCTCATAGATCGTCCAGGGTGTCCACACCGCCGCATCGCTCCAGCCAGCCGCTACGAAGTCCCTTTTCATGTAACTCACATAGGGAATCGTGACCGACACGCTTCCATCCGGGTTCTGGTCAGCCGCCAGATCGCGGAGCCACTTTTTATAAAAGTCTTTGACATCCATCAAATAGCTCGCCGTGGCACAAAAAGCATCCGCATCCTGTGTCCAGCCCAGCCGTTCGCTGCGCTGCGGACAGTCGGTAGGAATGTCCAGGATATTGCTTTTCATGCTCCACTTGATATTGTGCTGCAACTGGTTGAGTTTAGGATTCGAACAGGAAAAACTACCGGTAACCGGCAGATCACTATACAGTGCTACCGCCATCAAATCCAACCCCGAAACATCCAGCAGTGTATTTCCCCGTTTCCATTCTACCTGGGCATAGCGAAACCCATGATACGTAAAATGTGGCGCCAGCACCTGGGCCTGGCCATTTAAAACATACGTATCCGTTGCTTTCGCCTCCCGGAGATTACCCATATATAACTGTCCTGAACGTTGCAACACTTCACCATGCCGGATCCGAAGCGTATCACCAGGCTGCCCCTTGATCCGCAATCTCACAAAACCAGCCAGGTTCTGGTGAAAATCGAACAAGCCCTCATCCAGAAATTTACCTTTAAACCGCTCATGCGCACGAACCGGCGGTATTTCCGCAAGGACCAAATTTCCCTTATCAAAATCAGCAACGACAACCGGCTTAAAATCCGTTGGAGTCACGCGGGTATCGATAAATTCGCCGTCGTATAAACTACTTGCCAAAGGCGAAACGGCATATTCCCAGCTGGCATCACTGGCAATCGTGTCACACGAACCGTCCCGATACCTGATAACAAAAGCACACAACAAACTGATATCATTCCCGAAATTATCCGCCTGCCTCCCAAACATCCCGCTATACCAGCCGCGGGCAACCAGCACTTCTAATCGGTTCTCTTTAGTCAGCATCGAAGTAACCTCCAGCGAATCGTATTGAAGTCGCCTCCCATAAGAAGTGAAACCAGGCCGCAGGTAAGCTTGCCCGATCTTTTGACCGTTGAGTTTCGCTTCGTAAATGCCGTGGGCGGTCATGTATAGCGTAGCCGATTTTATGGGTTTTGTTGTCGAGAAATGTTTTCTAAATAAAATGACTTGGTTAAATGAACTTGCGTTATTACTTATCCAATGCGCAATATCATTATCTCGAAGGATTTGGGCATGTCCCTGCATGTTAACCATGCAAATAAAGACAGTCATTAAGTCTAACGCAAGAAATTTAGTTGCTAAGAAACTCATCAAAGATTCAATTGAAGAACTACTGGCAAAGATTATACAAGGCCGATAGGCTACTAACTAATAAAATTAGGGTTTCCCATCTTTGGTGGCTGACACAACCCAAGTGGGCTTTCCTTTTTTCATTTTTTCAAAAGCAATTTGAATTGCTTTGTTGTCAGGAGCCCCTTGCGCAGCCATTTCTTCCCACTTTAAGGCTTCTCTCTTGTTTCCAGCCTTGTATAATATATTAGCATAGGTGTCATAAGCCTCGAAATCGTTCTTATCAAAATGCTCGATTTCATACTTCATAACTGTAACAGCAAATTTTAAAACATTTTGATCCTCAACATTCTCAAAAACCTGCCAAACTACATTGTTGATATTATATTCGCTATGAGGAGTAGCCGATTTATAATATTTATAAAAATATATTCCCAGACTATCTTTCCAACTCTCTTGTGGGTTGTTTTTTGATTTTAAAATTCTGTTTATGTAATAAATCATCATGTCACCGTATAGCTTTTCTTTACCCAACCATCCGTACTTCTCAGTAACCTGCTGTCTTATACTATCCCAGTTAGGATTCTCAATTTTTAAAAAAGGTGTAATCTCTTCGCGTCCAATAATCCTTCTGATCAAAAGATTTTGACCTTTATATTTATCAGGCTCAGCGTTCAACAGGGTTGTGTCCCTTACGAACAGTTTAAATCCTTCATCTTGTGATGTTCTGGTTGTTTGTGTTATAAAATCGAGATTTTCTTTTGAGTACGGTTGATGCAATCCTTTAATATATGCATTACCAACTTTTGTAGCATTCTGCTGGTCTTCCTTTCTACGTGCGATCAATGTCAGCCGGCGCAAAAAAGCTGAATCTCTTTTACCGTTGTTAAATTCTGTCAGAAGTTCCGGATAACGCTCATCACTGTTGTTTGGATCAATGTTGTCTGCAAGAACTGATAAGTGATCGTCCGAAGAGAGATCGGTCAGTTCCTTGTGCAGTTCCCTCAGTTTACCGAAGGGGATTTTTACAATCGCCCGGTCATAGGTCATCAGACCATTTTCTTCACCTTCCACATCAAACGGCTGTGTATAAATGGAACCGGAGAGTCCTTCCTCTTTTAATTGTTTCAGCCGTTTGATCATGACTGTATATTTAGCCAGCAATTCTTTGGGTAATAGCTGCACATAACCCCAGCCGGTTAAATCATTCCACTCGTGGCCGGGTACTGCTACACCTATTCCGCCAAATTCGCCACAGACCTGCGCTTTGCCCGATTGCTTAATGGGGAGCATCGGATTTGGATAACTGTGTACATCCGTCATATCAGCATTTACATAGGCATTAGGGCTTGGCGACCGTAACTGATCGTTGACATATAAATATTCTCCGCTATGCCCATTGACAATGCGGCTTGGATCTGTTACTTTAATCCAGTTGGTCAGTCTTTCCTGATCGTATTGTCCCCATTTCTCATTGAATAACACCCAGGTGGTGATGCTTGGATAATTGTGCAGTTGGCTTAGAATTTCCTTGTTCTCATTTTCAAATGCTTCCCTGGCGCCTGCTGGCAGTCCCTGGTTAGGGTTTACCATATCCTGCCAAACCATCATGCCCAGCTTATCAGCATAATAGTACCATCTGGCCGGCTCGACTTTGATGTGCTTACGGATGGTATTAAAGCCCATGGCTTTAATGGCTTTGATATCAAATTCCAATGCTTCATCAGTTGGGGCCGTGTACAGCCCATCAGGCCAAAAACCTTGATCTAACGTTCCCAGATTGTACGTGAATTTATTGTTCAGCAATATCCGGTCTACACCTTTTTCATCTTTGCCAATGCTGATTTTCCGCATCCCAAAGTAGCTTTCAACCTGATCATCACCCATTGTGACGGTCAGGGCATATAAATGGGGATCAGTGGGTGTCCATAGCTTTGGATTTTTGATTGGAATCTGAAGATTTTGTCCCGTAGTCCCATTGATCGTACTGATGGTTTTCAGGCCGTCTTTCACAATTGCAGTAAAATTTAATCCGGATGAACCGGTTACGGTAAGGTTCAATATCTCCTTGTCAATATCCGGGGTTGTAACTAGACCTTCAATGTGTTTTGCCGGAACTGTTTCCATCCAAACCGTTTGCCATATCCCGGAACTTGCCGTATAATAAATTGATGCAGGCGCTAAAACCTGTTTGCCATGGGGGCCCGCACCTTTATCGGTGGGATCGTAAACTCTCAAAGCTATCTCATTGATGCCTTTAATCAAATAGTTTGTGATGTCGATATTGAAGGCTGTATATCCTCCGGTATGCGTACCAACTTTTTTACCATTGATGTAAATAGTAGCTTGCCAGTCAACCGCACCAAAATGCAATAATACTTTTTCGCCAGGCTTCAACTGCGGTTTGGATAAGGTTCTCTTATACCATAAAAGCTGATTAGGCAATAGCTGCTTTTTAACACCGGATAGCGCGGATTCAATTGGATAAGGAACCAGGATGTCTCCATCCCATTTTTTTGGTACATTGCTCGCTTCATCGGATGTAATCGCATAATGCCATAGACCATCCAAGTTTGCCCAGTTCTTACGAACCATTTGCGGCCGTGGATATAAATCATGGGTATGTGTGGGGCTAACTTCTTTGGCCCATCGGGTCTGCAATGGTACGGGTTGCATATGGTACTTTCCCTGGGCATTAGAAATCTTGATGCTCATTATTATCAAGCCTGTTGCAAATAGTATCTGTTGTAATTTTCTCATTTTTTTAATTTTTAGACATAGCTCACGCTAGAAAAGCATGTTTTTGGTGCTTTCCCTTTACTTTTGTTCTACTCTTTAATTAGGGGTGTACGCCTTTAATAATTGAATGATTTCGTTTGACACTTCGGTGTCTCCAACCTGATTTGCCAAATCAGCCAGACGTCGGAGAGAACCGGGGTCCTTATTTCCGTTGTAATACTCCTCTAATAGCTTATAATAGGTTTCTTTGGGATCGACTATTTTTTTTAAATGACTAATAAAACTTTTTCCATCTGAAAAGCTCCCTTCAAATCTGTCTACAAGAACGCCATCGGGTGAAAAAACCAATAGCGTTGGATATGCCTTTATTTGATAATCTTTTAAAAATTTTGCAGCTTCTTCATACCTGCCAACAGTCAAGGGGGCATCCTTTTTTGTTTTATCACCCTGAACCCGGTAACTCACAAAGTTTTTATTCAGGTAAGTAGCTACATCTGCTTTCGAGAAAACCGAGTCGGCAAGGAACCGGCAGGGTATGCACCAGGTTGCGAATACATCAACAAAAAGGTATTTATTATCCACCTTAGCATATGCTAAGGTTTCGTTAAACGATTTAGAGGAAAAATTCACCGTTTGCCCAAAGCCGTTACTATAAGCTAGTAATAATATAGCGGTTAATTTTAATGTTTTCATTGCTCTGAGTTTGTATTTAATTCAAGTGAGGGCGTCTTAATTTGATAATCTAGTTGTAATCCGTCTTCTCTTCCCTTCATATAGGCGGGTATGCCACGTGTCATCCATACCGGAGCGGGTTGATCTTTTAAATAGTGATCAAAAAATTGACTCATTCGGATGCTAAAATCTTCAGCTGATTTGCCCCACACACCGTGGTTTCCATCAGGATACTCGAGTAACCAAGCCCTTTTTTTTAATCGATACATTTCCGTAAATATTTCTTCAGCTTGAAAAAAAGGAACCGCACCATCGTTCGTCGTGTGCATAATCAAAAGCGGTGTTTGTATTTTATTAATTCGAAAAATGGGAGAGTTCTTGACATACATATTAGGTATCTGCCAAGGCGCGGCCCCCATCCTGCCTTGCCCAGCCAAATAATATGGTTGTTGCAATGAGTTATTGCGAATTTTTCCAAAAGTACTGATCACTTCAGATGCTCCGGAAGCCGTGCAGGCCGCAGCAAATAGATCAGAATGTGTGACCATATAATTTGTTTCAAGTCCTCCAAAACTACATCCTTGAAGACCAAACTTTTCGGCATCAACAAACTTTAATTTCGATAAATACAAAGCAGCAGATTGTATAGAATTATATGCACCTTCCATAGGATCCCCAAGTTTGTAATAGATATCAGGACTAAATACCAAATAGCCTTTGCTAACCATTAGAGGTATATTAATCATACACATATTTGACAAAAAGTCAGGTTCCAAGAATGCATTTAATCCGTCCGAGCGGCGCTCGTAGTAAAGAAAAATAACGGGATATTTCTTTTCAGGGTCGAAGTCCTCCGGTTTATATAAGATGCCTTTTAATATTTGGCTATCTAGAGAGTGCCACTTGTGAAGTTCCGAAGTATACCAATTAAATTCTTGATTGGGATGTATATTAGTTAATTGTCTGAAGTATCTAAAATCGGTGGTAAAAAAATAATTAGGTGCTTCAGTGGCGCTCATGCGGCGTACTAGATAGCAATCAGCATTTTTTGCTTTAAGAGGAGTAAAGTTTGCTCCATCTGGAATATACGGATTCTCTGGAATTTCGTAAATATATGGGCCCATGCTCAAGTTCATGGGGTTTTTAGCTATTTGCCCATCGAAGCATATCTTAAAAAAGCCATTTTCTTTTGTTTCAGTGTTGAAAGCAATTAGTATGGCGTCATGAACGTTAAAATGCCTTTGAACCGTTCTATTTAAAAAAGTGAATATAATATGGTGTTTGTCTCCATAGCTATTTGTCAAATTTATTGGCTTGGCTCCATTAGGATTAATCTTCCAAATGTCATACCTATCATAGACAAGGAAACAGCCGTCAGTACACCAGCCGACAATCCCACGTGGCATTCCCCGAGGATATTGCCTGTCATCGCGATATTCATTTTCCCAGTTTGTCTTAACACTTAAAGTCAAATTCCGAATCTTCCCTGTACTTATCTCATATGAAAAAAAGTTATTTTTGCTTAAATCAAATCGTACCATATATTTCCCATCGGCTGAGAGCTCGCCGATGAAATTTTCAAAGGACCGACTCTTTCTAGTGTTAAGATCGATAATTGAAGTGTATGGGGTATTCCTGTTCAGAAAATTGGTGTCTTGTTGACTCGCATCTGAATCATCATTTTTTATAATCGCATAATGTGAATAAATTTTATCTAACGTTTGACCATTACCTTGTAATTTTAAAATGCTATGGTTTTCCGTATTGATCACAAATACATAACTGGGTAGTGGAGGATATTTTTGACTTTCCATTTTTGGATAAATTTCCTCATCCAAATAACTCCAAATTTTGACGTTCGTTGCATTTTGCTTTATCGGCACAATTGGTTTAATTTCATATACGCCAGAGAAGAATATTCTGGTATCATTTTGACCGAAATATTTGATGTCTTGAATTGTAAAGTTGCCGTCACCAATCTCCTTTCCATCTATCAACTTGTCGACGTTTTGTTTTCCAATTTTATAGAGATAAATTGAATTTTGATCAGAAGCATTATCTTTGGAGATGAAAGACAGGCAATGACTAGAATTGCCAAACATTAGAGAATGTACTTTCTTCCCAGCCCATATAAGCGTTTTTTTATCAAACTTTGGATTGTAACAATATAAATTAAATTTCTTATTGATCGTGTCTTCTATTTGGATCACAAGACTTTTATAATCAGGACTTACTTTAAAAGACTCAACAGATCTAAATTTAATTTCTTTGTTATTGGATAAATTTCGAAAAACAACTGAATTCTTACTGTTATTTAATCTGTATATCAGCCACTCCTGATTTCCTATAGTGGATAATTCATAGGATTCAACATTGAGTATGGAAAAAGATTGTTCATTTATGAGTGATAATAAACGAAGAGACATTTTCTGGCTAAAGTAAATGAACATTTTACTATCACTAGTAAAATGACATTGACCTTTCTGCCACGCTAATTCTTTTCTCCAATTTTGGTCAGTTGCTTGTACTACTAGTTTTATTGCTTCTTGCGATTTAATTTTTGTTGTATAATAAACGAATTTACCATCGTTAGAAATACCTTTTATGTAATACAGTGACGGCCAATTTTTAATGGAAAGTGAATCCAATTGCTTTTTTTGGCAGTATGACGGACTCCATATTAAGACATAGATAAGTATCCAAAAACACCTCAATCCACTTTTTTTAAAATTCATCTTCTTTAAATATTTGAAAGGGTACGAGAAAATGACCCGTACCCTTTTAGTTATAATTCTTTACTAGTATCCATCATTTTGTGATAAATTGGGGTCCTTATCTCGGTCTCCTTGGGGTATAGGAAAATTCTGATCCGTAGCAGTCCAACTTTGCGGCTTCTCCATTGCCAATTTTTCGAGTATTCCCAGCCTTTTTAAATCAAAGAAGCGGTGACCCCATTCAGCAAATAATTCGACCTGCCGTTCTTGAACAACTGCATTCAAAAATGAATCTTGGTCAGGTGCATTTACATCAAGAAGTCCAGCGCGGTGGCGAATTGTATTAAGATCATCCCGTGCTTCACTTAGATTGTTTTGCATCGCTCGCGCTTCGGCACGAATCAAATACATTTCTGCAAGTCTTAATACTATCGAATACTCCATTGTGGGCTTCAAATCAGCGCCTACCTTATATTTGTAAACAAAATCATACCTCGTGCTATTTTGTGCTAAATCAGCGCCAGTCCATTTGAGTTTTCTCAAATCCCCAGGTTCAAAACTATTAAGGACCACCGATGTTAAACTGTAGGGTGGGCCGGCTAACGCGTTGGTAGTTGAGGATAATATGAACGCACGTCCTTCCGCCGTATTTGCTGCCGTGCTGGTATTAACTGACGGGATAGACCAAATAGTTTCTCTGCTATTCTTTAAAAACACGTCTTCGACAGAAACTAGGTCATAGGTCAAAGAATTGTTTATTAATTTAGAAGCGAAAATTTCTGCCTGCCTGAAGTTTTTTGTATATAAATATACCCTGGCTAACATGGCTTCAGCCGCAGCTTTGCACGGTCGTACTCTTTCAGAGGTCGGTGTTTTGCCGTCTCCACCTACATAGTTAGAGCTTAGCAATGAATCAGCTGCGGTAAAATCATTGAGAATTTGTTTATAGACATCACTTTGGTTAGAACGGCTTAGAAGCGAATTTACCTTATAGTCGGTAGTCACCGCTAATGGTACGCTACCAAACATGTTTGTCAGATAGAAATAGCAAAATCCACGAATGAAAATTGCTTCTCCTAGTAATTGATTCTTCACATCTGCTGATAATGAATTTGAATGTTTTAAACCTTCTATCGCTGAATTGGATTGATAGATTTTGTTATAAATGTTGCGCCAATCATCTTGAATTCCATTTGTTGAGGTCAGAGAGTTTGTCCAAAGCAAACTGTTTATGTTTTGAACGTTTCGAGTATAGTCAAGCTCATCTGCATACAGACCACAGTCAATCGATACAGACGTAAGTCCATTTCCCGGAGTTACATCTCCTTGACTTAATTGTATATAAATCGCTGTAAGTGCTGCAGCTGCGGTTGCATCATTTTTATATACCTGTTCGGTGTTTATACTAGTGGATGGTGCATCAACTTCGATAAATTTTTTACAACCAAGTAATAATAAAACAACTAATATATAAATGTAGGTCTTTGATATAATTTCAAACTTTTTCATGAAATAATTTCTAATTTTAAAACATATTTAAAAGCTAGCACGTAAACCAAGTGTTACTACTCTAAGCGGTGGCAATTTTAATCCTTGAGTTTCTGGATCAAGTCCGCTGTAATTGGTAAATGTTAAAAGATTTTGCCCCAAAATATAAACACTTCCATTTCGAAAATGTACTGACTCAATCCATTTAGTAGGTAAGTTCCAGGAGAGGGAGATATTCTTCAAACGTATATACGACGCATCTGAAAATCCGCTATTACTATTGCTGATATAGTTGTAAGAAAAATAGGTGTCAAATACACCATTTAGCAAAGTCGAATATTTTTGAACTTGAGAATTGTCGCCTTTCGAGGTCCATGAATTTAAAACATCTACGGGTTGATTCGCAAATTCATTTTTGGGATCGTTGCCTCCAGGGACATAGAAGCCATATTTAAAATAGTTACGAGCCATTTGTTTGGCAAATTGCAATAGGAAATCAAGTTGAAAACCTTTGAAGGTTATAGTGTTTTGTAGACCTCCATAGGATTTTGGATCCTGATTTAGGAAGATAGTTTTATTTTTGACATCGCTCCCAGGCGCCGTACTGATAGTACCGTCGGGTAATCGAAACTGGTAAAGGCCAGTTTGTGGGTTCACTCCAGCATAATCTAAATAGCGCCCAGTGCTTACCGATTTGCCTACAAATAGACTTGTCGCATAAGGAGACGCGTCCAGATTATCAAATGATAAGAGTTTATTTTTCGGAATAGTGACATTAAAGCTTGTTGACCAGGTTAAGTCATTTTTCTTAATATTTTGTGTCGTCAGGGTTAATTCCCAGGATTTGTTTTGTACAGTAGCTGGAAAATTAGAGGCGATGGTTGTGAAACCGGTAATAGACGGCAAACTGTAGCTTAAAAGTTGGTTGGAACTGCGGTTGACGCCATAATTAAGGTTAAAAAGAATTCGATCTTTAAAAAAGCCCAAATCTACGCCTATTTGCATTTTCCTAGTAAGCTCCCATTGCAAGTATGGATTAGGTAAACTATTTGGATAGACTCCTGTGGCTCCAGTTTGATATGGTACTGCGGGGTTTAGATTGGTATAAAGACTTAGATACGAATAATCACCGATTTGATCATTACCAGTTGTACCATAGCTTGCACGTACTTTACCAAAATTTAAAAATCCTAAATTCTCCTTTAGCCAGTCTTCATCAGAAAATACCCAAGCGGCCGCAATCGAGCCAAAGCTATGAAACCGATTTTCTACACCGAACCGACTGCTACCATCCCGTCGAACGTTTATGTTAACTAAATATTTTTGATCATAATTGTAACTTAATCGACCAAACAACGCGTCATATTTATAGGTAGTCGCGATACTTCCCATATACGGAACGGTGACACTAGACGCAGCGGCAATATTAGTCAATAGTTGATCACTACTGAACCCCGAAGCATTAAGAGCTTGTCGATAACTATCCGTTTGTTGAAGACTACTGCCAATTAAGGCGTCAAGTTGCTGTTTTCCACTTGTTATATGATAAGTTAATTGTGGTTCAATATCCCATCCATTTATCTGATTCGTTCCGAAACTGCTTCCTCTAATAGGGTTTTGTTTAAAAGTGAGCGGTTCGGTTGCCTTGTCTAATGAATAGATTAATTCCTTAGTCTTTATATCTGTATATCCAATCGTACTCTTTAAGTTGAGTCCTTTTGCCAACTGATATTCAAGTGATAAATGGGAGACAATATTGTTTGTTTTAACATTATAATTGCTATAAATTGATGCTGCAGGGTTAGAAAAAGTTGGAATACCGCTTGAGTATTCCCAATTTAATGATCCATCAATATTATAAAGATCTGGGGCATTTGGCGGCAACTGTAATGCTGTAGCCGTCAGATCCTGTTGTGGTAAATTGTTATTATCATTCAAGTAGCTACCAGTGAATTCCAACTTTAGCTTGCCATTCTTTGATAAACTATTAAGATTAAAATGAAAATTAGCAAACTGGTCAGAAAAGTCGCCAATTTGGACTGTTGTTTCTCTGTGAAATGCTCCGCTTAGTAAATAATTGACGGTATTATTGCCGCCTGAAATGGAAAGATTAGCGTCAGTATAGTTGGCAGATTTTCCAATCAATTGTTTTTGCCAATCAGTAAATTTTGAAGTGTCCCAAACTAACAAGTCGGCGAATGCACCGGTTTTATATGCGAGCGTATTGAACTTAGTGCTATTTAGATCTATTCCATCATTTATTATGGCTTGCCGTCTCATTTGCAAATACTGATCTGTGTTAAGCAATTTCATTTTCCTTGTCACTTGTCCAATTCCCTGCCGCATGCCAATATCAACTTTGGTGTCTCCTGACTTACCTTTCTTTGTTGTAATTAGAATTGCACCATTTGCTGCCCTTGAACCATAAATTGAGGTTGCATCGGCATCTTTCAATATTGAAATGGATTCGATATCGTTCGGATTTAAATAGTTCAATGGACTAGTGACATTTGCTGCCCCACCGCCTGTCACAGCGCCTTGAATACCGTTTAACGTTGGAAGTGACTGGCCCGTGTAGGGAATCCCGTCAACCACATAAAATGGATCGTTACCCTTCAAAATGCTATTTTGACCTTGTATGCGCACTTGCATTCCTGAACCAGAGTAGCCGGACTGTTGTTGAATAAAGATGCCCGGTACTCGACCTTGTATTGCCTGTAATACGTTGGTTACAGGGGATTTTTCTATGTCCTCCGCTTTAATCGTAGTCACATTACCAGTGCTCAAACGCTGACTGGTTTTCCCATAAGCAATCACCTGCACCTGATCCAACTGCGACTCCGCCACCTTCATCACAATATTCCCCATATCCGCAACAGCCTTCACCTCCAGTTGCTGAAAACCAATAAAAGAAACCACCAGCGTCGCATCCGGCTGCACCTGCCTCAGCGTAAACTCCCCCCGCGCATCTGTCGTCGTCGCCTGGCTCCCATCCTTCACCTTCACCGTCGCACCCGGCAACGGCTGCCCGTTCTCATCCACCACTTTCCCGGTCACATCGATCGCCTGAAAAAAGTCCTTCACCTTATCGAGAATCGACTTTTCTTCCTTCTTCTTAACAATGACCGTATTATTCTTAATCTCATAGGTCAACGGCAGGTTCGCCGTTATCGCCTTCATCGCTTCCTCCACTGTTGCATCCTTCACCGCCACCGTCACCTGCAAGCCATCACTCACCGTGCTGCCATCATAATAAAAATCAAACCCGCTCTGCCGGCGGATCTCTTTAAAAACCTTCTTTAAAGAAGCCTGCTGCTCATTCAGCGTAACCCGCTGGGCGAAGGTCGCTGCGCTGACCTGCATCAGGGAAACAATGAGAAGTACAACGGTAAGTCTCATAATGCGCCATATTTTTTGGTATAACAAAGGCGTTATACCCAGTTTTGTGGTATAAATTGAATACATTTACAATTCGTTTGGTAATGCAGTCTGCCCGTAGCCTTCGAAACTGTTGGCATCCTGCGGTAAAACATTAAATAAATTTTATTGGCCAAGCACAAACCAGTGGTGCCTTGCATTGCTGGTTTGCTTGTTTATCAGGGTTGCTGTTGTAATACTTTTATCATCTATCGTAACATTTGATGGTGAATAAATCGGTTAATTACTCTATATAACAAAGGCAGATGATATCCTAATAAGAGAGGGTTAACGGCTGACATAAAGCCTCCTTCCTTCCAGTTTAAAGTGAACCTGTCCCGAGGCCTCCATGACCTCCAGGATCGCGGACAGTTTTTTATTCCGGGAGATCCAGCCCCCTGTTTGCAGCTGCTCCGGCAGCTGGGGATCATACTGAACGTCCACATCATACCAGCGGGCGATCTTACGCAGCGCTACCCGCAGGTCCACATGCTCCAGGTTAAAATCGCCGTCCTTCCAGTCCGTTACATGATCAAGGTCGGCCTGCGCCACGCGCAGGTTGCCATCAGTATTCAATGCCTGTTCACCCGGCTTGATGACCTGCTGGACATTACCCGCAGTCACTTTCACCGAGCCTTCCAGCAGGGTAGTGGCCGTAGCCGGTTCATCCGCATAGCTGTTGATGTTGAAATGCGTACCCAACACTTCTACTTCCTGCGAAGCGGTCTGCACCACAAAAGGGTGGGCCTTGTCCTTGGCCACCTCGAAATAGGCTTCGCCCTTCAGCCGGACCGTCCGCTTCCCGGACTGCACCAGGTCGGCATGATAAGTCAGGCTGGAGGCCGAGTTCAGCCATACGGCGGACCCGTCAGGCAGACGCACCTGGTAGGTCTCCCCATTGGCTGTACTTAAAGTATTCACGGTGTTCTTCCCGCCTGGCTGCGCTTCGATCTCGTAAACCAGCTGCCCGTTTTGTGTTTTGGTGATGCGCACACCGGCCTGCCGGGCGATCTGCCCGTTGGCGGCACCAGCCAGCCGGATTTGCTGGCCATTGGCCAGTGTCAGCGTTGCCCCCATGTGCCCCGGATCTACATCATTTTTGGCGACCGTTTCCACTTTATGCTTGTTATGCCAGTTCACATAAAAGAGGCTGCCCACTCCAATAGCGATGGCGATAGAAGCGGCGGCGGCGATGCGCGGCCATAAGCGCGCTGTTTTTCTTTTCGGCTTACGCGCCTCGATGTTTTCCCACATCCGCGCGCTCACCCGGTCCAGCTCGTCTTCGTTGTATTCCATCTGCTTCCGGCTGTTCAGCTGGAACAGCCAGCGCCGGACCAAATCTTCCTCATCCGGGCTGAGGGTGCCCGACTCCAATTTTTCTAACAGTACTTTAATATCTTTCTTCACCATAATGGCTTGTGATCATGATCTTAATTGTAGCTAAGGCGTAGAACCCCCTTAAAAATATTACATGGGCTAAGAAAAAAGTGATAACATACTGATTGTCAGGGAAATTATTTTTGTAAAGCAGGTGGGGATAATCCGGTTACTGGTTCAGGAGGTAAAGAATAAAGACCACCGTACCCAAGTGCTTGCGCAGATGCTTGGTGCCGCGCTGCAACTGGACGATGACGGTATTTTCGGAAATGCCCAGCGTTTCGGCGATCACCTCCGTATCCAGGTGCTGCTGGTGGCGCATCTTGTAAACCTCGCGCATACGCGGCGGCATGGACTCGATCTCTCGGGCGATCATTTCGGCGATGTCCTTTTCCCGAATCAGGTAATCGGTCTCCTGGCTGTCCACCTCGATAAAATGGTCACCCTGGGCAATGTATTTACGGATGGTCTGCTGGTGCCGGAAAATATCGAGCACTTTATTCAGCACCGATTTATACAGATAGGCGGATAAAGAGGTGTTCAGGGCGACCTTCTCCCGGTTGTTCAGTAACCAGACGAACACGTCCTGTACGACGTCCATGGCCTCGTCCTGGTCCTCCAGGCGGCGCAGGGCAAAAAGGTAAAGGAGTTTGTTATAGCGCAGGTAGATTTCCTTAAACGCAGCGTCGTCCCCTTCCCGGAAAAGCCCGGAAAGTTCGGTATCGCTGTATAAGGTATAATCACTCATGGGTCCTGCATTGCTCGTATAAATTTACGAATTAAATGGCAATGTAGTGAAAATCTGACATATAAAAATAGGTCAGACATGATGTACCTTTATCCGGAAACCGCTGAATTGGTCTCTAATAAAATGAAAGGCCACTCAAAAGGTACACTTAGCGGTCAAAATAAAATCCCGCAATGACATCTGCCATTTCTTCGGGAGCGCAGCCGCTTAAGTTGGTCAGCAGGATCACCGTAATATCATCCTTGGGATAAACCATCACCACGCAGCGTCCTCCACCGATAGCGGCCAAAGCAGGATGGGCTTTCCGGTCCATCACCGGCCAGCCCAGGGCATAACCGGTAAAGTCGTCCCCGAAACCTTCGGTTTTTCCATTGCTTAACCGTGCCGGTGTCCACAAACTGCGTAGGCTTTCCAGCTGTTTCAGAAAGCGACCGGTTTTCAGCGCGATGATCCAGCGGGCCAGGTCCTGCGCAGTACTGAAAGCGCCTGCATCAGTGCGCATCATTTTAGGGAAAATTTCATGGATCTGTCGCAGCCAGCTGATCTTTTTATATTCGCCGCTTACCGGATCGCGGTAATAATGGGAATAGGTAGGCGCCTTATTCGCGACTACTTCGTCGGAGTTGGCAAAAAATGTCCGGGGCATCCCGGCACCTGAAAATTGTTCTTTTCGCACCCAGGCCTCATACGGTTGGCCACTATATCTTTCAAGTACTTTCTGGACCAGCAGGTAATTGGTCGCATTGTAATAAAACGTTTCCCCGGGTTTAGCCAAAAGTGGCAAGCCTTGCACGGTCTGCCAGGCGTTGCTTTCAACGGGTCCCCCCACCAGTCCATCGGTGCGTTCGTCTTCCACATCGGGCAGGCCAGACACATGGCCCATCAACTGTCTCAAGGTGATATTCCGCCAGCTTTGAGGAAGACTGTCGATATGCCGGCCAATCGGATCGTCGAGACGAACCTTACCGGCTTCTACCAATTGCATTAAGCCTACCCCGGCAAAAATCTTCGCCGTGGAATTAATGGAAAAGATAGTGCTGTCGCTGACAGGAACCTGAAACGCTACATCGGCAACACCTTTGGCGTCGGAAAAAACCACATGATCGCCTTTTATCACCGCGAGCTGCAAGCCGGGTATCTGCCGCTCCTTTAGCTGGTCTTCCAGGTAACGATCAGTCTTTTCGTTGGGTGTCTGGGCAAAACAGGCGGCACCTAACAATAGGTGAGCAAGGCAAAGAGCAAATCTCTTTTTCATCTGCTAAAATTAATGATTTATCGTAAAAACCTTTATCGCGCCTGGATTCAGAAAATTTAACCAAGCCATTCCTCACCAGCCCTGCGCTATTCAATGCTTTGAATCCTTGCCGTACATTGCCGAAAATACAATTACGTTAAAACCGTGGGATTATGCCCGTCTCTGGCAAGTATGGTGAGCGTATCTGTAACTTTTTCCGCTTCGCCGTGGTCTAATCGTCTAAAAGCTATGAAAAACCTATTGCGTTATACCGGCCTGACACTAACGGCTGTCCTGTGCATGCTAAGCGCGAAAGCCCAGGAACCTCAGAACAGTGCCTTATACCAGACCGTTTCCAAACTGGACAGCGCCATGTTTGCCGCCTATAACCGACGGGACTTACAAACCTTTATGGCCTTTTTCTCGCCAGACCTGGAATTCTATGATGACCGGAGCGGACTAACCGGATACGACCATAATTATGCCGCCTTCCGGCGCAATTTTACCGATACAGAACACAGTTCCCGCAGGGAACTGGTGAAAGGCAGCCTGGAAGTTTACCGTTTAGGCAATTTCGGCGCCCTGGCTATTGGTGTGCACCGATTTTATGGTACCGTTAATGGCGTGGAGACCCTGGAGGCAACCGCCAAATTCACCGAGGTCTGGGAAAACAGGGACGGCCGCTGGCAGGTCAAACGCGAAATGAGTTATGACCACCGTTAATAAAATCGTAATCAATCAATATAAAAAATATGAGAACAGACAGAAGGTTTTGGATTAAACAAATGGGTTTGGGTATTGTCGGTCTTGGCCTGACCCGTATCCCATCACTGGCTGCCCCCGGCATTAGCCGTCCAGCCGCAAACGACAAGCTCCCCATCATCCTGCGTTCCAATGAAAACCCTTACGGGCCTTCACCTTCTGCTCAAAAAGCAATTGCCGATCATTTAACCTTCAGCAACCGCTATCACTGGGACATCGCCCCGCAACTGATTGAAGAACTGGCGGGAAAAAACCAGGTGAGTGAAGAAAACATCCTGTTAGGTGCCGGTTCCACCGAGATCCTCGATCTGGTATCTAAATACGCTGCCTCCAAACCGGGCAATTACGTGATCGCTGATCCCAGCTATGCTTACTGGACCAGCACCCTGGATCACCTGGGCATGACGAAAATAAAAGTACCCTTGACCGCAGCCAAAACCATCGACCTGGCCGCCATGTCCGCAGCGATCAACACGGATACCCGGCTGGTCTATATCTGCAACCCCAATAACCCGACAGGCACCCTGCTGGGCAGGGAAGCGCTGGCCGGTTTTATCAGCCGCGTACCTCAAAGCACCACCATCATTGTGGATGAAGCTTACCTGGACTTTACCAGAGAAAGCTCGCTTACCGAGTTGACCGGCAGCCATCCCAACCTGGTCATCGCCAAAACCTTTTCCAAGATCTACGGGCTGGCCGGGGCGCGTATCGGCTATGCCATTGCGCACCAAACAATGATCAGGCAGCTCACGGAGCTACAATCCAATACCAATAACAGCGTCAGCGTATTGTCCAAGCTGGCTGCGCTGGCTTCCTTAAAGGACGAGCAGTTTGTTTCCGATTGTTATGCGCTGAATGAAAAGGCAAGGAATTATACCATCTCCGAATTGACTAAGCTCCATTGCACCTGCATTCCTTCCCATACGAACTTTATTTATTTTTCCCTTGCGAATTACCCGAAAGACTTTTTTAAACTGCTGGAGGCAAACAATATCCAGGGAACCGGTATCTACGAAGAACAGGGGAAATGGACGCGGATCACTGTGGGTACGATGCAGGAGATGCGGCAATTTATCAGGACGATTCAATAAGTGTCCGCTTTGGCGCTACAACCTCCTATTTTTATTTGTCATTCAACTAGACATGAAAAAGTATTACAAGGAGAGGCTCTTCTTCTCGCGAAGTGGCTTCCGTTGATTGGAAACTGATTTTCTTTTGGTGCCGGTCGTTGTGGGTTTCTCCTCCGCTTTGCTCACCGGCACCAGTTTGGCCAGTTCCTCCGCGATCAGCTCCCTGATGTCCGTCTTGATCTTTTTATAATTTTCCATGAGCTCTTCCCCGCTGACTTTCCGCACCTCCGGCAGGGGCCGGTAAGCTTTTTCTTCTGCGGCAATCGCCGCATGGTCATTGATGATCTCGTTATGAAAGACTTTCAGGTCGATCCTGTTCGCAGGCTCGTCCGCCACCATGCCCACAAACTCGCCGGAAGACAGGGTCGAGATCTTCGCCGCCGGTATGGCGTAATCCAGCTGTGTCGATTTACTTACCGAAGTGTCCGAACTGTTCACCGAAAGACTTTCTTTCACCTGGTTGATCTTGCCGAAGCGCTCGGACAGCTGTTTGGCCGTATCGCCGGTCACCTGCCCCGCGATCACGTTACCCATGATGTTCATAATGACCTCCGCCTGCTCGCGGCCGTAATCCTTTTTGAGCTGGCTGTAATCCTGGATGCCCAAGGTGGTTGCCACCTGGTTGGAACGCGCCGTGGCGATCAGTCCATCGATATTATTCAGGAAAACCGTGGGAAACTCATCAAAGACCAAACTGCTTTTTAACTGCCCCTTTTTATTGACCAGTTTGAGCATCCGGGAAATGTATAAGGATAAGACCGCCCCATAGGTCTGCACCTTTTGCGGGTTGTTGCCCATACAGACGATCTTCGGTGCCTCCGGGTTATTGATATCCAGGCTAAAATCGTTCCGCGTCAATACATAATAGATCTTGGGCGAAGCCAACCGGCCCAGGCCTATCTTGGCGCTGGCGATCTGCCCCTCCAGCTGGTCGGTCGCCTCATTGATGAAGGCAGATATGAAAGGATTGATCAGCACTTCGATCTCCGGCTCGGTTTGCAGCACAGGGAACAATTCTTTATAATCCGCCTGGATGAGTTCGATCACATGTGGCAGGGTACAATATCTACCGTCCTTATATTTTTTAAGGAACCAGATCACGGCAGTGACAAAATTGATCGGGGATTCCACAAAGAAATCGCCCTGTTTGCGAATCCATTCGCGGTTCAGTCCCAGCAGGATGGTGCGGCTGGATTCCGCCGCGTCGGTGATGTCTTCCATGCTGTCTGGGGCAAGGGGATTGCAGCCATGTTTGGGCTGGTCGAGGTCGAGCACATAAAACGAAGGTTTTACCGTATAATTTTCATGGTATTTCAATAACGCGTTATAGGCGATCAGCGTCAGGTCGGGTAGCTTGAAATCATAGAGGAACATGCTGAAGCCTTTCCTGATGTGCTGTTCGATGACATGCCGGATCACAAAATAAGTTTTTCCGGCACCTGGCGTACCGATAACCAGCAGGCCGCGGAAGAGATTAATGAAATTGATCCAGCTTGACCTGACTTTCCCTTTGAAAGTATAACACGCAGGCAGGTTGACAGAATAGTCGTTGTCCAGCAGGCGTTCTTCCTGGGGGAAGGTTTCGTTTTCGGCATTAAAGATGTCGCGTCCTAAATTGATTTTTAGTAAACGGGAAAGGCGTGTGCCGCCCGCCAGCAGTAAAAGATACCCCGTCATAGTGACCGAGATATAGCAGACCGTTACTGTTTGATGAGTTGCTTGTAAAGCTAAACAGAGATGACTGAGCACATAGATGAGCAATCCCGACAGGACATAAGCGATAATGCCTTCCCGGCTGATCTTTTCTTCCTTGCGCCCCCTGGCCCCGAACAGGGAAACAACTAACAGCAGTAATACTGCGGCTTTGGTGTACCCTTCACTGCGGAACAGGGCCAACCTGCTGAAGTTCGCCAGCAGCCGGTCAGTCAGTGCGGCGGTTAAATGCCATTCCCGGAATGCGCCGTAACAGAACAGGTAAAAGTGGATGCCTAGTAAGAGCAGGCTGAACAGCCTGGTCATGTCCATGATCTTGCGCAGGGCTTGGATGTTTTCTCCGGTATTCATAATCGTGTGGTTAAATTTTCAGTTTTTTCTTTTTGCGGCGTTTCTTCTTCGTCAGGGAAGGTCCCTGTGGACTGACCGGTGCCAGTAAGCTTTCCAATGGGTTGGGTAGTGCCTGTTGATGATTGCTATTTGTCAGGGCTGGTGTTGACATTTGTAAAGGAAAGTTTGCTTTTTGTAAAGCAGGTTCCTGCATGAACTGGCTGGTGATCGTTTTGGCGGAATAAGCTTTACCCAGGTCACTGCCGTTGAAAACGGTTTTGGTCTGGTGATCGACAAAAGTGATTCCGTAGGTTTGCCCTGCCTCGGTGCGCCGGAATAAGACCGCGATCCCCTGTTGTTTCAGATTCGCAGTAAAAGCGCGTTCGCTGAGTTTGCCGGTGTTTAAAACGCGGTCGATTCTTGCCCGGACACCCGGTTTGAATGGCTGGCGTTGCTCCCGGTTCCGGTCAAAACGCTTTTCCAGGTTGGGTAAGGTCGGTTTAGTATATAGCGAACTGGCTTTGATGGGTACACCGGTCTTTTGCCCCTGGTTGTCGAGGACACTATAAATGAGCCCTTTATTTCGGAACATGGGGCTGTCTTCGGCTCCACGATCAGCGGTCACGTTAAACTGCCGCAGAATGGCGTTGAATTCAGCCAGGGAGGTAAAGCGGTAACTTGCCATGACCGCATTCACGGTATTGCTGATCGCCCTTTTGGTGGGGATTTGACCATACAGCGCCTTTTCCGGGTCCACCGGTTTAATGCCCGGCTCGCGCTTGTACTTTTGGCTTTTCGCTTTGACCAGGTTAAATTCCTGTTCGATCTCTTCGCGGGCTTTGGCCGAACGCTGCCAGCCGATCCCGTGCAGGTCGATGGCGGTACCGCTGGCCTGGATATTCGTGGTAACCAGATGCAGGTGATCGTGCGCGGCATCGTAATGCCGGTAAGCGAGGTAGGGCTGGTCGCCGAACCCGATTTTTTCCATATAAGCGATGGCAATCTTCTGAAGGGTGTCATCCTCCAGTTTTTCGATAGCATCAAAATTCAGGGAGATGTGCAGCGTATTGGTCTTCACGCTCGGTTTGAGCTGGAGCAGGTGTTCAAAACGCTGTAATTTCTGCTGAAAGTTCATTTGTTCGATGTTGCCGGCAAAGCCGCTGGCAAGGATCAAAGCAGCCTGACCTTCACTGACTTTCTGTTCATTATAATGAAGCGCCCCGCGCAGCTTTTTACCGATGATTATCCTGGCAACCATTGTTGTGCAAGCTGATGAATGATGGACAGCAGTTCCTCCGTTTTGGTATCCACGCGGCGGTACAGTGCGGCGATCTGCTGCAGGAGCTGCGCATTGGGCTGCCCTTTTTTATTGGCAATATGGTAATCCCTGGTCAGCTGGTTGATGTTGATGCCGATGGCTTTGAGTTCCTTACGGACCAGGGCCAGCTCTTCCATCAGGCTGTTCAGTGTCATGTCTTTATAAAAGAGCGTGATCTTTTCCCGGCTTAAAAGTTTACGGGCGACCTCGCCTACGCTGTGGCAGTCGCTCTGCTGCCGTATCTGTTCCAGCCGGTCAAATGCTTTCCGGGTCAGCCTTGTCCGCACAAAGCAGGTCAGTACCTTTTCGGGATCGTCATATTTTTTCCGGGGCATTACTAATGCTTTTATGGCCGTCCAGGGGGCAAGTTCCGCCGCCCCCGGTTTTCCTGCGGAGCGCAGGCAAAGTGATTTTCGTGGACGAAAATACATCTTTGCTGGGCTCACGCGAGGCCAGTGGCACCTGACGGAAAGCCTGTTCGGGCTGCCGGGTTTAATCATTTTTTTATTGCCAAAGATGCTTCGCCCGGAGTTGCTGCTTTCCCCCGCTGTTCCCGGCCGGGGTGATTTCGCAGCAGGCGGTAAAGAAGATATATTTTGTACTTTTATACTGCCGTCATACTAAAAGAGAAGACATGACCGAACTGGAAGCGTATAGTCAGGAACTGCTCGAAAAAATGGAGCGCCATTTACTGGAACTGCAACTCGACCACCCCAAGCCGTCGGAGCGGGCTAAACACGCCATTCCGTACCTGGAGCGTTGCCTGGATAAATTAGAGGAGGCCTTAAAGAAATATCCCTTTGGCAAACGCTCAGAAGAGATCAATTTTTTCAAGCATATCAAGCCTGCGGTCATGGCACGGTTGATCTTTGCCTGCGAGGTGCATAATAAAGAAGTGTTCCGTCCGCTGACCGGCTCGGCCGAGGAAAAAGATTACCTCGCAGACGCCGTTGAAGAGGTGGATGCGTTTTTTCAAAAGCAGGAAGGTCTGTATCAATATTACCGGGATAAACTGGACGGCTATGATATTGTCTTTTTCGTGCGGGAGGTACCCGACCGTTTGAACTTCCGGGAGCTGCCTATTGAGATCGACCCGGTTTATTTTTACGGGCGTAAGGATTTTTCGACGGGGTTTGATTTCCTGTTCGCCAAGTTTAAAGCATACGAATTGCTGCGCGATCATTTGGAGAACGAACTGGAGGCACTTTTGGCCGTTGGGGAAGAAGTCCGGCCGGACGAAATAAATTTCACAGGGAGCGCGGCAGACTTTGTGCAGCTGGTGGAAATATTCAAGGCGGCAGGTAAGCCTGTAAATCCCGAAACGGGGCAGCCGGCCAGCGATCAGGAAATGTTCGACTTATTAAAGAAGGCGCTGAATCCCGATCTGCCGGAAGGGGTTGATTTTGATACGCTGAAACTGATCACCGGTGACAGCGACCTGGCCGAACGGATGGCGGAATCCATGCAAAAGCTTTACAAGCAATGGGAGGATGAAGAAAAGGATATTGATTATCATGAAGAGGATGGGGAGGATGACGAGGAAGATAATCCGGAGAAATAAAGCAGCCCGGTTCATGGCAGGTCTTCGATGGAAAATGTCTATACTGAGAAAGGCCTCATAAGAGACCTTCATCTGAGAAGGATAAATAACCGTCTTTGGTCAGGATGATATGATCCAGGATTTGCAGATCAAGCAGCTTGCCTGCTTCTGCCAATCGTTTGGTCAGGAAAATATCTGCTTCACTGGGTTTTAAGTTTGAACTTGGGTGGTTGTGACAAAGGATGATCCCGCTGGCGCAGGTTTTCAGGGCGATCCCAAATACGAGCTTTGGATCAACTACTGTTCCGGCAACGCCGCCGCTTGATATTTCAGTCATGCCGAGGACTTTATTACACCGGTTAAGCAGCAGGATCACAAACTGTTCATTCATCTCTATCCTTCCCTGATCCCAGTTATTAAACAATATGTTGTAGGCATCCTTTGATTGGGTGATTTTCGGTCTTTCTGCGGCTTTGAAACCTGGATGATAACTTACTTTGATTTCTGATACCATAAACAGGGAATTTTGGATTTGCGCTTTCATCATCTTAATTTTTAATTGAAAATTTGATTAATTATGCGCATCTCCCGGACGGGAATGAGCAAGCAAAAAATGCACGCGGAATAAATAGGTAATGCGGGCAAAGGCTACAGGAGCGTTTATGCCGAACAATTTTTGCGCCCCGACATGAACGGCCGAACTTGGTGCGGGATTAATGGAATAGGTCTTCGATTCGATATTGTAAAAATCTTGTCAGATGATTATAGTGGTATATACTGACGTATCGCTTAAATTTTCTTGCTAATATTGGGAGTAAGAAATTCCTTTGGTGCCTGTAACTCCGATACACGGCGGGATAGAATTAGTGTTGATAATGTTCAGTTATCCTTAATTGACCTTTATGTGCCCAAATCGATATAAGCACAGTGCATTTTTTTTAAATTTTTGTTTTCCAGCG
This sequence comes from Mucilaginibacter sp., assembly GCA_035547875.1. Classification (GTDB taxonomy): domain Bacteria; phylum Bacteroidota; class Bacteroidia; order Sphingobacteriales; family Sphingobacteriaceae; genus Mucilaginibacter. The sequence goes on from DASZTX010000003.1 coordinate 72,002, forward strand.
CAATTAAAATCTCAAAGTGATGTTTAGCCCGAATAGGCCAATTGAGCTGGCGGTTTGCTATTTCTTTGTCATTGAGCAGATTTGGAAAACACGGCGCAGGGCGGTGTTCCTTATTTCACCAACTAAGCCTTTTATAAACCGATGAAGGCACCTGTAATTTGATGGCATTTTCTCCCGGTTTGACAAAATGTAAACTGAAATTCCAGCGGTCAAAAACCCCATTGCCATCCACCTCAAAAATGCGTCGCAATGTTGCGTTGTCATAAGTAAAGTGTAACTCAAAGTGTTCTTTTTGCACGTCGCGATGTTTATTGCGCAGCAAACGTGCTAGGCTCTCTTTCGAAGGCAGGAAATGTTTGTTCTCCCCATTGGCGCTGATCACGTAGCGTCGGCAATCGATCAGGTCAAACATCGCGTCACTATTATTCCCTTTGCTGGCATGATGGGTAAGCTTGACGATTTCGCATTTGAAACGATTTTTCAGGGTATGACCTAAATTCTTCAATGACTGCACAATCACCCTCGGATGCGCGTCTGCCAGCCAAAGCACTTTAAAGCCATCCAGATCAGTATAAAAAGCGATACTGCTGCCATTTTCTATATTGGCGTCCTGCTTCCAACTGGTTAACTTAAAATCCTCGATCCTGGTAGTGTAGTCGTCGCCTCCTGCACCGCTGGCATTGCTGATGACTGGCGATTCTTCTTTTTCCAGTGGTACTGCCGGATCCGCGTATTTGCTGCGCAGGTGCTGCAGTTTTTGCGGAGTGGGTGATAGCCAGTGCAGCTGTAGGCCGTGGATATTCATTACTCCGGCGTTAGTACCGACATCTTGTTCAGGCAACTTACCGATTTTTTTAAGGTAGGCCGCCAACCGGTCGCCCTGTTCAATACTGGCTGCTGTACTTATGGCGGGCGATGGGAGCATAACTATGGTACGTGGACGCGGCGGGTTATAAAGCCAATGCACCACCTTATCTATAGTTTCGCCGCGTTCGACGGCTTTCAGGTAGGCGATGGCACCGCCAATATGATCGTCGTGGATATGCGAAATCACAAAAGCGTCAATCTGCCTTGCTCTGTCTATGGTATCACGCAATATATGCGCATAGGTGCGCTCATAACCAGCGTCGATCAGCATGTGGCGGCCTGTGCCGGCGGCGTCCTCAAAATAAATATACGCTGCGTCGCCGCACTCGGCCTGTAAAAAAAAGATTTCGGTCATCCTTATTGCCTTTCTAGTATTCTGAAACTTCCTGTTAACGTGCCTGCTTTATCCAGGGCATAGACGCCGCTGATCGCCTTAAGAAAAACCTTGCTGCGGTCGTGGCGGCTGCTCCAGACATTCTTTTCGCCAAGCAGGGTCCAGACCAGGTCGAGGTTGTTTTCCTCCAGGAAAGCGAGCATATCTTTTTTCCGTACCAGCACTCCGCGCGGGTTGACATTGGTCACCACCAGTTCACCCTCGCTGTTTTTAAAATCGCCATCGTTGGGCGCATATCGCAGGCCCATACCTTCAAAGATCAGACGCGAGGGCATCTGGTATTGGAAGTGGGCGCCGGAACGGTCATCGCTCATTTCCCCGACGGCCTCGCCGGTGGCCAGCACCACCATATGCCGGGAGCCGTCAAGCCGCTGCCAGTGCACGCCCTTGCCGTGATGATAGTTGGCCGCCGGAGACCAGTAGTTTTCGCGGTTGAACAAACCAGTAAGCGTATGGGTTTCGGGCATCCAGCGGCCAAAAAAGTTCTGTCCTTCAAGCCAGTCCACGATCTTGAGCTTCGTACTGCTTTTGACCAGATAGGCCTGGAAGCCATACCAGATATCCTTTTTTAATCTTTGGTATTTATCCTCGCCGATCGGCTTGGGCTCGTTCCAGTAAACGTTCAGGTGCAGGTAGAGCCAATCTTCGCCCGCAGGGTCGCGCCTTTGAATGATATGCCTCGGATCAGGCATGTCTTGCGTATTAACGGCCCAATCGGCATTGAGTTGATTCCAATAAGTATAAGGTTCGGGCTCCCACCATTCCGTAGCGACTTGCGCCGCAGGCTGCCCCTCTAATTCGTCTTCGTCGGTCTCTTCGCCGTCCTTAGGTGGGTTTTTGGTGGTAAATACCGGGTCGATATCCCGGAGATAACGCTGCCAGGGGCCGTCATAATATTCAAACGTGTCCTTGCTGCCCGAATCGTCCCGCAACTGGTAATTATCGGCCACGTATGCTAGTATCTCGTATAAAGCTATCCACTGGTATTTCTTGCCGATGCGCTCGATCTTGTTTTCCGAACGGCTGTTATACGATTCGATTCGTGAGTCAAAGGGGCCGTGCAATTCGGCGCTATAGCCCAGTTCGAATACCCGCTGCACGATCCAGCACTTGACCGGTTCCGTATCAAAGGCATAACGAAAGCGGTCGCGACTTTTAATTTTCCTGTCCAGTTGAGGGATGATTTCCTCCAGGACGTAGCTGCGTTCCGATTCACCGAGCATATCTTGCAGCAATTCGGCGGAATTACGCAGCATCATTTCGTTAAACTCCCGCAGCGATTGCTTGCCGGGCAGCTGCCTATACACCCGGCCCTTGGCTTCATTCTGCTTAATGATTTCCAGGTGCTCGTAAACGGTGGTATAAAGGTTGACGATGTCGCGCTGCTTTTTCTTCAACGATTTTAGGAATTTTTTATGAGCATCGTCCACCCGGAAGCTAAACGGGCTGAATTCCAGGAAAGCGCTGCTGATGGTGTAACGGCTGAAGTCCCACTCCATGACCGAGAAATGCACCTGATTGTATTCGTGACCGTAATTGTCCTTATACTCCGGCGCGTTATAATCCATATGGTATTTTGCAATGTCTGCACGCGTCGGCATGGTCGGCGGCATGGGGCTGTTGTAGGGTGGCCGGATCCTGGCGGGATCGGCTTGAATAGCTAATTTTTTATAAAGCGCATATTCTACCGAATTGCGCGCGTAATCCCGCAGCAACAGGTGGGCTGGCGGATCGCCGCTGGCAAAACAACTGTCGTAAACGTACTGCGCGATAAGCGCGAGGTTTTCATCGGCCGAGGTGCGTAGGGCGCAGCCGTAAGCTACGGCATACAAGCGCTCCAGGATATAATAGTCGTCTACGTTTTTAAAAGTTTGCAGAATTGTAACGAGGGCCTTTGGCTGCTCTTCCAGCAGGTTGACCAGCGCCTTGGTCGCTTCATCCCGTAACTGGCGGTGGGTAGCGCAAAGCAGCCAGGCGAGGAACTGTCCGGTAAGACGCGCAGTTTCGGTGTCGATCACGGCGGATATGCCGGGCTGCCAGGCCCACTCGATCAGGCGCCGCACAGGGTAAGGGTTTTGCTGATCATCCCAGCCCCGGTAATAAAGGAGAAACTGTTGCAGATAGCCGTCACGCTCCGGCATGGTCTGGCGCATGAAATAAGCGTGCAGGCGATCCCCGTTATAGGGATGACCGGCAACCGGCACCAGCTCGATCATATCATTCAGAAAAGTATGAAAATCAACCTTAAAATGCTTGCCGTTGAACCAATCGCGCAGTTTATCATCTGCGACGCTGGATGCCGACCGCCATTTTAGGCTGTCGAGCAGGCGGTGGTTGAGCCAGTCATCAGCCCTCCAGCGCAGATGTTCATCGCTGGCATCGAACGCCCAAGCAAAGACCTCAAAAATTTCAAGGCCGAACCTTTCCGGCAAGAGTACCGCGAACGCTTCGATAATACCGGAGTGCAGATAATAATCGTCGCTCAGCAAGCGGCCCAATGTAGCGCCGGGCTGGAAAGCCGCCAGTACAGCCTCAACGGAATTATAAGCGTTTAAAAGTTCGCCGGCGATAAAGAAGTCGCCAAATCTTTCATAGGAAAAGTAAACGATCTCGTCATCGGTGTCTGTATTATAACTCTTACGCAGGGACTGGATAAACACGTTTTCCTGGATCAGGTCGTTCAGCAGCAAAGGGTGAGCCGGAAATGTTTGGTCGAAAAGTGTCACCGCGGCATCTAGCGCCAGCGGGCGCGAATCGTTTTCAAAACAGGCCTTCGCCATGGTTTGGATCGCCTGTTCCGCCAGGGTTTTACGCAGCTGGTATTCGTCACGTTTAGCACCCAGTTTATCACTGATGGCCTGCAGGTAATAGCCAAACAGGCGGCTGATACCCTGGAAACCCTGCGGAAATTTTTTCCCGGGTGAAGCTTTGACGCCTTCGCAGACCAGCTGCAAAAACAAGGGGCTGGCATATTCCGGCGCCAGCATTGGGAAGTTGGGCTGCTTAAGCCCGTAATAGTAGCAGAACAGTTTTAAGGCCGCGTACTCGTTGCCTTTAAAACCTTGATGGGTGAACTGGCTGATGCGTTCATCGGTCTGCACATTTTTTGGGACTACCGCGTTCCAGTAGATCGAGCGTACGGTCGTCACCAGCCCGATAAAAGGATAGGCGGCGATATCGCTGATTAAGCCGGCCAGTTCGTTCGGCCAGATCGTTTTGCCGTCGCCTTCGTTGAGTGCATCGATCAGGATCAGCATGCGTGAGCCGGTCTGCCGGCCGATATCGTTCAGCGTGGCCAAAAGTTCGTCCTTGCTACAGGTGAGGTGCAGCTGATGCAGGATGTTCTGCCAGACGGTATGTTCCTTCCGGAACAGTTGGCCAAGGAGTAACAGAGTGGGTTGCCCGGCAGCGGTACGGATGGTGGTGATATCGCCCAGCAAGTGCGATTTACCGCAGCCGGCTTCTCCTTTGATCAGCAGAAAAGGTTCGTCGGCGAGCGTGATCTGGTCATTTTCCAGGAAACGCAACAACTCGTCATTGTTGGAGCCAATCTGATAAAGCCGGTTGATCTCTACCTCGAAAGGCGGCCGGTAATCGTAGCTGCGCGGTTTGGGCGGTTCTTCCTTTTGCTTTTCGCGGCGCAGTTCGTAAAACTCACCGCGCTTTTCGGTGAGCAGTTCATCCATAGCATAGAGCGGGTCGCGCAATTTGTCGAGGTGCAGCGTCTCGCCCGGCAGCCAGACGGCAGCTTTGAGCCAGGCCTTGACCGTTTCGCGCAGTTGCGCGTACGCATCTTCAGCAAGGGTTAACAGCGGGTGTTCAGGTGTCACGTTTAGCCGGTCCCGGTGCGACAACCATTTATCCAGGGCTTTAATAAAGCGTCTTTTAAATAGCGCATCCTTGGCCAGGACATTAAATAGCCGCGAAACGGGCATCCGCAGGTTCAGCGCTTCGTTAAAACGCGGGCCGAGGTTTTTAACGGCGCTCGCGGCATGGCTTTGAAAAAATGCGGGCGTTAAGCCATGGTGTCCGAAATAGGCAAACCGGATTTCTGCGAGGAAATTGATCTTCAGTATTTCATTGATGGTTTCCAGGTACTGGCAGTAGATCACCTTACCCAGGTCTTCCGGGCGAAAGCGGGTGAAGATACCAAACAAGTAGACTTGTTCCCGGTCGGCCAAGAAAACACCGCTGCCGGAAAACCCGCTGGTGGCCCATTCGGAATAGCTTTCGTGCAACTGGAGCTGGAACTTTTTTACGCCCGACATTTCCTGCTTCCAGGTAGGGCTGATCACGTCCAGTTCTTTTCCCTGAGTGGCATTCGGAAAGCCCTTGGCCACGAATTGTCGGGCTGCCTGGCGTTCCCTGATGGCAGTAATATCCGGGAGCTTACCGCTGATCGCTTCGACTGTGGTTTTGTCTAACAGCAAAATAGCTACATCCCGATCGCTGTCTGCGCTGACCAGCTTATGATCAATGTGATGTTCGATCGCATTATAAGCGTTGGCCGAAGATCGGTAAAGATCCAGTGTGATCGAGTCCAATGGCTGTTTGAAATGGTCTTTATCGGCATAGAGGCAGTGCGCTGCGGTCAGCAGGTAAACCTGGTTCTTCAGATAGGGTGCGCTAAAGAGCAGGCCCGAGCCAATAGTTTGGAGCGTGTTACTTCTTCGCAGCCGCACTGTCAGTTGGGTAAGCAGGTGATCATTAGTTGGCTTCATAATAAATTCTGTTTAGGTTAGGCCTGCCTAAGCAACAAACGGGTGAAGCTCAAATATCGCGATTCTGGCAGTGTCCGTCAAATAAATATAGGCTCCCTTACGATTGGCGAACGATCAGGATGTTTACCGGAGATTGCGTAATTTCGATCATGTCAAAAACCACGATCATCGCCCAAGCCATCAACGCCGACATCGCCGGCGGCAAAACCGTTGCGCAGGTCAAAAGCGACCGGGCGATCAGCGACAATGACTGGCAGCGTTACAGCGCGAAAGCCTATGCGCTTAACCTGGAAGCCGAAAAAAAGAAGCGGATAGCGGATACGGCTAAAAGGCATGTCAGCACTACCTCGCCGGAACAAGTACAGCAGATCATTGACCTGAATACGCGGCTGAGTCCGTTCGCGATCATCGTGCCGGTCACCTCTACGATGGCCGAACTGAACTATGCGCTAAAGCTTGCGGAGCTGCTGCCCGCTTCCGAGGGATCTTTGCTGGATTTGGTAGAACGCGCGGAGATGCAGCCTTATTTCCGCGCTTTGCAGAAAATCGGGCGGTTTGAGCAGTTCCCTTATTTCAAGGTCGCTGCCAAGATGATCGATGCGGCCACGCTCAGCTACTACCGGAGGAACTATATCGCCTGCTACCTGACATTGGTACCGGTGATCGAGGGTATTTTACTGCGCTGGCTGGGTTACGATGGGGCGAGCTACCAGCTCGACTTTGACAAATTGCGGCGTTTCTTTCAAAACGGCTACCAACGGCAGCCTAATCCCTGGAATATTGAATTTCACCAGCTGTTCAGCCAGGCTTGCAACGAGCTGCTTGCGCGGCACTTTTTCCGGCCGACAACCAGCGGCAGCGCGCACGATCTGTTCAACCGCCATTTGGCGGTGCATTTGCTGGAGGATGAGGAGTTTGCAACGAAAGCGAATTGCCTGCGGCTCTTTATGCTACTGGACGCGATGACCGAAATTTATTTTTACGAAACGCGCGGCGACGATCCCAGGGCATCGCTTCATCCGAGCGAAACCGAAGCCGACACGCTGCTTTTCACCTCGGTGCAGACCCTGAGCGCAGTTCACTCGCCAGAGGACCAACTACTGAATAGTTAGCAACAGTTCAGGAAACCGTTCCGGTTATCTCGCATTCAAAATCTGAGGTAAAAGTCAGCAGTTGCTCATAAAAGGCAAAGGTACCGGTTCACAATATTTATAATTACCGCTCTGCTTGTCATCGAAGCTTTTTGCTAAATCGCCGAAAGTGAGATAAAAAAGTTAGCCTAGTTGATAAATCGGTAAACAGTAACTATAGAAACTAGTACCGAATCTGAAAAAGTACATATTAAGCTGGATCAGCCAGAGCATTGAATAAATACATTTTTTATGATAGATAACTATTCATTATTAATCATCGGTATATTTACGCCATACAATTATTTGCTAGCATTCAGATAGTCTTATAGCTGTCTTCCGCTAAGGGTATCAAAAGCGCTAAATCCCTGTCAAAAGTGTTCATATTGGGTAGTTTTTGGGCTACGGTAAACGTCGGTTTTCTACAGGAAATCGGCGTTTTTTGCTTTATGGGTAAAGCAATAGGTAAAATTCGGGTGGTTTCAAATGATGCGGAATGACACTGAAAATAACATAATCCCATCTCCAAAATCCCATCATCAAATCAACTTACCGAACAGCCTAACACTTAAAAAAGAGGTGTGAAAACCTTTTGAAGAAGGGTTTTACCGGGCCAAAGAAAAGGGTAAAATTCCATCTTCAAAACAGGTGTTTTAACCCCGAAACCGGAAGGGTAAGTTTCTCCCTGGGGGAATCTTGCGATTTAAGCCAGTAAATTTGTTGAGAGGCAAACGAACTGCTCCTCGCGTGGATAAAGCACCTGCCTTGCCTGACTTCAAAGCCGAGGGCGTGAGAAAAAGTGGTTGAAACGCAACTTGTGATAAGCGGACTAATCGGACAGTACTATCAAAAATAAATTTGGTCGCTTTTGCATTTGAATCGATTATTATGTAAGATTTGATGACACCATTAGCTAAGATGGAATTTAGTAATTACTATTTTTTTCTGCAAACTAATAATATCTCTTTCCCTGTGGTTAATTCCATGCCGCGTTCCCAACCAGCATTAACGGCTTTTGATGAACAAACCTCTAATCCGAAACTGGTACACATATCCTCAATTTCTTGTTTGTAAAATCTTCTATCTCGAACAATTAGTTCCTTTGGAATGCTACTACCCGGAGAAAATTCTTCTTTTCTATATACAACCTTAGACTCTGTGTCTAACAAAAAATATTCAGGATTAAAAACATTTCCAGAGGTCTCCATTGTTTTACTCGATGGTAAGGATAATAACTCTTTGGTTGACACACTGAGTTTAAATTTGTTTTTTGCAACTTGTTCCGTATAATGAAGATTCATTACAGATAAGACCAAATACCCTCCCGTTTGCAACAATGACGAAATGTTTTCTATCATTTGAATGTTTTTATCATAATTTGCGTATGAACCCACCACGTCATATAAACACAATATACAATCATATTTCTCGTTCAACTCTGGAATATCCTTTTTACAAATATCCCCTATTTTAAATTTCACATTAGGATTCTTTAAATCCAGTTTCTTTTTAGCGGCTTCAATTAAATTTTCGATTAAATCAACTCCGACTATATTAGTAAACCCTCTATTGGATAACTCAATAGAATGCCGGCCCATACCACAACCAATATCTATAATTTTATCAGTGACCTTCAATCCACATTCTCTAATGATGAAATCAATTTCAGGTACAGTATATTGTGCCCAAGTTTGTTTCGCATCATCCATAGGCATTCTTGAATAGGCTTCATGAACAATGCTGTCAGACGTTTCAAGCATTTTTTCTATCTCATCGTTAGATAGTTCAATTGGGTTTTGATCATTAAAAGTAAAAGCAAACCATTCCCACCCTTCTATTAAATTTCCCAATTTCCAAGGTCTTGAGACATCGGTAATATTTCTTAACATTTCACTTAAACCGGATAAATCGACTGGGAAATTCGTATTTACCATTGATTTGGTATCATCGATATTTCTTTCAGTATTTCTATTGATATACCAGACATGTTTTTCACCAAAATTTAATAGTTTAATTACATTTGCTTTAATTCTCGTGGGATCACAGCGGCGATGAGTGGTCTTTTCTAAAGCTCTTATGGCATAAGGATTAGCAGTTAATAGACCCCAGGCATAAAAAGGCGAAAAACACCAAATA
>DASZTX010000004.1:0-88992 GCA_035547875.1 Mucilaginibacter sp.
GTTTGGCGTAGGCCGGTATAGATCACCTCCATCCCGGCGTCGCGCAGGCTGGTGGCAATAATGCGCGCACCCCGGTCGTGCCCGTCAAGGCCGACCTTGGCTACCAGAACACGGATTGGACGGTTAAACGGTTTACTCATAATTTATCCAAAGCTAAAAAACTAATTCCGTTTCACAATGGCAGGCCTTCGTGCCGCAACAACGAAAGACGGCCGATAATTTTTAACGGAATGCGTCCTGCGCAAAAACATTATGGGCGGAACGTCGTTTTAGTATAAAAAACATCATACCATGAACTTATTAAAATTCATTATAGTAGGAGCCGCCGTAGGATATGGCATTAACTATGTTACCAAAAAGGGGGCGAATGGCCGCTCCATTATTGAAGACCTGGCAGACGATGCACCTGAGTGGTTTGGCAAAGCAAAACAGCTGGCTGAAGACGCACTGGGCAAAGTAAGTCAGAAGGCCGAAGATATTAAGGCAAGTTTTTAGTTAGTATATTTAAGTGAAAAGGGGGACCGCTTTATGCGGTTTTTCTGTTTTTATACGTCAGCGGTTAAATTATCACCCGATAAACTATTCCGCTAAAAACTGCCGTTAGATATTGGATATCCCTGTTAAAATAAAATAAATGAGTTCGACCTTTTTTACTGCCGGAGCGGTTTACCCGCCCGCCCCGAAAGCTACTGTTCAGCGGCGCCTGATGTTTTCAGCTGCCGTCATTCTTTTCGCCATGCTGCTGTCGCCCGTGCTTGCTGAAGCCGGTGGGTTTAAGTTTAAGATAAAGAATACCGCAAAGTCAAGCGTTGCGGTATTTTACCGCATCACAAAAAAGTCCGGAAAGTTTAAGGTGAAGGCGCTGACCAGGCTTGCCCCCGGCGAGGAAAAAACAAAGGAAATATCGATGCACAAGGGCGACACCATCGCCTTTTACGGGCAGGATGCCGAAGACCAGACTTCGCTTACCCTGAAAAAACACTACGATGAGCTGGAAAAAGACAAGGATAAAGTACAATACATCCCCATTGTGGTGCCGGTAAAGCAAAAGGCCAACTTTGAATCGCTTGAAGGGTTGAGCGTGAAGCTGGAACATAACAAGGTGCTGAACTTCTTGCTGAAAATGGATTCGTCATCGATGAGCAGCCTGTCCATGCTGGAAAAGAACTTTCAGAATGTGTACCCCTTAGGGACGTTTATTTTTGTCGATATCAAAACCAACCGTTTGTTGCTGCCTCCGTTGGAGCCTTCGTTCTGGAACAGCAGCGAAAATTACCTGACCATTCAGGACAGCCTTTTTGCGATGGTGAACAAAGGACACAGCGGCATGGCTAACGCGCAGGTGGCCTACTTCATCGCCAAGATGTTCGACTCGCTGCATGTTAACAATACAGCCGAACTGGAATTTAAGGCAAAGCTGTCGCTGATCCGCTGGAAGCCAACCCCGCAGGCCAATATTTACCAGGTGTTCAATGATAAATCCGTCGAGGCGTTTTTACAGAACTGTTATGCGCAGATCGATGATCCGGATAAACAATACCAGCGTTACCGGCTTTATTTTCTTTCGTCGTATGAACGTATCGACGATCTTGAGATCTATGGGAAACAATATTATAGCTTCGGCAATCAGGCCGATCTTTCGGTAAGCGGTCCGGCGCAGGTTTTCAGCACCAACCTCGGCGTTATGTACACCAAGAACAAAACACTGAGCAATTATTACTCCGTTCAGAATGCGGTTTTGCGCACCAAGGCCTACGACTTTACGTCGCTGCTGTTCAACAGCTTTAAAAAGGCGGTACAAAACAAGATCATTGCCGACACCCGCGACGATCAGCACAAGATCATCACCGCCATTGTGGATGAGTACAAAAGCCTTGTCGCCTATAACCCCGACCCGGTAAAGCTGACGCTGCAGCCGCTCGATCCGAAGGACCCGTCCCCCTCCATCGTCCCGATACAGACCACCGTTAATATCCTCGCACCCTATACGATGATGACGCCCGATACTGCCAACACCGACTCGGCGCGCGCCGCCAACGCCAAAATGGAAGCCTACAACAACAAGGTGCGCTTTTTTAATTCGCACCTGAACGAGATACATGCCTTATTTAAAGACCTGGAGCAAACCGACAGCGACCTGGATAAGCTTTCACAAACCAACCCCGACCGTTCTTTCAGCAGCACGTCAAGTTCGCCCGGCCTGCTGAAGGAGATCGAGGTGAATACGCAGATCGTGCGGAAGGAATAAGGTAATGTGAAAAAAATCAGCGCCGGAACGTGCTGATTTCCTGCAATTTTATCATTATCTTGACCCTGAATCTGAACCATGGGATCAGCAGCCATACAGGGAGAACTTTGGGGCAGGCAGTCGCGCGACTGGGCCGCCATACAGGAGTTGACATGCAACGCCGGATATTTTTATGCGCTTAATTATCTGAACCTCAATCCGGCCGACAAGCTGCTTGATATCGGCTGCGGTTCCGGCGTGTTCAGCAGCCTGGCCAGCGCTACGGGCGCGTATGTAACCGGCATTGATGCCAGCGCCGGGATGATCGCGCAGGCATGGGAACGGGGCACTACCGCTAATTTTACCACCGGAGAAATGGAAGAGCTTCCCTTTGCCGATGATATCTTCGATGTGGTTTGCGGCTTTAACTCCTTTCAGTTTGCGGCAGACACCGGAAATGCCTTAGCCGAAGCGCGGCGCGTACTGAAGCCCGGCGGAAAGATGGTGGTGATGATCTGGGGCAATCGTGCTGACTGCGAAGCGGCGTCCAGCATCGACGCGCTGGCAGCGATATCCGCTCCGGCCGCACCGGGATCGCCCGGCCCGTTCGCTTTGTCGGAAAACCAGCTGCTTGAAAAAAAGATGGAAGAAGCCGGGATCAGGGTCGTCGTTTCCAAAGATATTGACACCGACTGGAACTACCCCGATACCACCGTTGCCCTGCGGGGTTTACTCTCTTCCGGACCGGCCACGCGTGCCATCGCGCACTCCGGGTTTGAGCGGACGGAGGAGGCGCTGCGGCAATCCATGCAGCCCTTTGTCCGGGAAAACGGCAGGGTGGTCTATCACAATAAGCTCCGGGTGGTGATCGGCGAAAAGTAACGATCTACTGCTCGAATACCAGCCTGTCTTCCGGAACGCCGAGAGCCTTCAGGTTTTCTATGGCTTCGGCCACAAACGGGTCGGGGCCGCAGATGTAATAATACTCGCCGGGACGCTGTGCAAACTTTTTCAGAAGCTCCTGACCGATATGTTTCGGCTGTCCGGGAATGTCTGCTTCCGAAAGGATGTCATAATAGATCATCCCCGGAAAGGCGGTCAGTTCATCGCGCAGGATAATGTCCCGTTCAGTCCTGTTGGCAAAGAGCAGCGTGGTGTGCGCGGGCGGCTGCCCCTGTTTCAGGTGACGCAGAATGGAGATGAACGGCGTGATGCCCGTGCCCGCCGCGATAAACACGCCGGGTCCTTTGTAACTGATGGTGCCGAAAGGTTCATGAACGATCAGCTCATCACCCACAGAAAGTTTCCCAAGCTGTTCCGTAACGCCGTGATGTTCCGGGTATATCTTGATGGTAAATTCCAGGTAATCATCGGTATGAAGACTGGTAATGGTGAATGGCCGCCTTTCTTCTTCCCATCCCGGTTTATTCACGGAAAGTTCCGCCGCCTGTCCGGGGATATAGCTCAGTCCGCCGGGCTTTTCCAGCCGGAAACGTTTAACATTATGTGTAACGGGTGCTGTATCGATGATCTTTACGGTTGTTGATTCCATAGCTGAAAAGTTTAGCTGTAGGCAGGCAAAAAGGATGCCCGGCTTCAGCATGATTGACGGTCCGCACTTTACGGAGTCTTCTTCGCTGCAGATCGCCGTTATTTAATAAAACCGGTCGCCATTGCGGCGATATATCGCGGTTTCCGCGCCTGTCTGTACCTTGTGTCCGGTATTCTGATGGTATAACAAAAAACCGCCGCCTGTGGTTTGGTCTTTATATTGCTGAACCCGGTTTTTCCGTTTTACCCTTGTCGCCGGGCGTTGATACGGTTTTTAGCAGCGCGGCGCGCAGGAAACATTTTAGCCTTTTCGCCGTTTGTATCGCATGATATTTAGTTTAGTTTTGAATAAATATTCCGTTAATGCAACTTCCCGATTTTAAAAATATCCATATCCACCCAAAATATATCCGCATTGCGGCAATTGTAGCAGGTTCGCTGCTCGTCCTCTTCCTTATCGGCGGGTATATCGCCTATGCCAAGCGCGGCGCCCTGCTCGAAAAAGCGATCGCGAAAGCAAAGGATAAGGCCCGCCGCGATTATAACTTAGACCTGGAGATCGGATCCGCTAACTTTACCGGACTCAGCACCGTTGCCTTTACCAATATTACCATCGTCCCGGAACATCGCGACAGCCTGCTGAAGATCAAACAGTTTGAAGTAAGTGTGAAGCTGATGCCGCTGATCTTCGGAACGGTGAAGCTGGCGAGCGTAAACCTGCAGCAGGGTCACCTCAACCTGACCGACATCAATCATGTAAAGAATTTCGACTTCCTGTTTAAAAAGAAACGGGATACTACGGTAAAGACAAAGGTCGATCTGTCGGAACTGTCGAACAACCTGATCAACCAGCTGCTGTATAAGATACCCGATAACCTTACCCTGAACGATTTCCTGGTTTCGATAAAGACCGACAGCAGCAGCTTTTCGGCCTTAGCTAAAACGGCGCAGATCAAAGGCGGACAGCTGACTTCAACCATCGATATCGACAAGGGGCGGGCAGTATGGCATTTTGAGGGGAGAATGCACCCGTCGGATAAGGATATCGATATCCGGCTTTATGCCGACGGGCAGAAAGTGGAATTGCCTTACATCGAAAAGCGCTACCACATGAAGGTGGCCTTTGATACCATCAGCACGCGTCTGAGCAAGGTGGAACACAGCAACGGCGAAACGCGCATTTACGGGTACTGGGGCGTGCGCAACCTGGTGGTAAACCAGCCCCGCTTGTCGAGCAGCGACATTATTGTACCGAGTGCCGGCATTGACGCCAATTTATTCGTAGGCAGCAATTATCTTTCGCTGGACAGCACCTCCACCATCTATCTTAAAAACATCACCGCGCATCCCTTCATAAAATACACCCTGAACCCGGTAAAGATCTACGAGCTAAAACTGAATACGGGCTGGCAAAACGCACAGGATGTGTTTGATTCGTTCCCCGAGGGAACGTTTGAGTCGTTAGAGGGGATACAGGTCAGCGGCAAGCTGAATTACAGCTTCAACGTATTTTTGAATGCCGCCCACCCGGATGATGTGCAGTTCGATTCCCGGCTTGACAAACAGGATTTCAAGATCCTGAAATACGGCAAAACCGACCTTGGTAAACTGAACAAGGTGTTTGTGTATGTGCCCTACGAATATGGCAAACCGATGGCCCCGGTGCTTGTCGGACCGGAAAACCCTTATTTCACACCCTTGCAGGATATTTCGCCGAACCTGCGCAATGCCGTGATGACGGCGGAAGACCCGTCCTTCTATTCCAACCACGGGTTTGTCGAAGAGGCGTTCCGCAAATCGCTGGCGGAAGATTATAAGGACAAAAAGTTTAAACGCGGCGGCAGCACCATATCCATGCAGCTCGTAAAGAACAGCTTTTTAAGCCGGGAGAAAACGCTGGCCCGGAAAATTGAGGAGATCATGATCGTATGGCTGATCGAGAATAACCACATTATGACCAAAGACCGGATGCTGGAGGTATATTTCAACATCATCGAGTGGGGGCGCGGTATTTACGGCATCGGCGAGGCCTCGCGTTACTATTTTGGCAAGTCGCCGTCGGAGCTTACGCTTGGTGAAAGTATTTATCTGGCCAGCATTGTGCCCAATCCCAAAGCCGGGTTATACGCCTTTAACCCCGATGGGACGCTCCGGTCGTCGCGGGCGGGTTATTTCAGGATGATCGGTAACCTGATGGCCAGCCGGGGCAAGACCGAGCGCGACACCAACTACTACGGTTTTTACGATGTGCGCCTGAAGGAGAGCATGCGTCGCGAGGTTGCGCCGGTGGACGAAGCCGTAGCCGACAGTATCCTGAAACAGACAACCGATGAAGACGCCGCACCTGTGATCAGCGTAGAGTCCGAGGAAAAGAAACCATCATTCTTTCAGCGGCTGTTTGGCAGGAAAGATACCACTACTGCCGCAAAAAAAGAAGAAGTTAAAAAGGAGGATGCGAAGGAAAAGCTGAAGGCAGATATCCAGCGGCTGCGCGATGAGGAAAAAGAAAAAGAGGCTATGGTGGATTCATCCGGTAAGTCACGCAAAGAGATACGACAGGAGAAACGACGGCTCCGAAACGAAGAAAAGGATGCTGAAAAGGCCCTGAAAGAGGCAGTAAAGGATTGATCCGGCGCTGAGTTGCTGTTATAAAGACCTTTCATTCCGGACGAAAGTGAGAAATCCTGAACCTGCGTGGTTTAAAACCTTGTCATTGCGAGCGTAGCGCGGCAATCTCTTCGGACTTCAAGTAGCCCGTTCACCCTGTCATTCCGAACGGAGGTGAGGAATCTGACATGGTAAGAAGTTTTCTCCTTACTTTCTTTTTCCGCAAAAGAAAGGAACAAAGAAAGCTCGCGGCTGCGTTCTGATCCTGCCCGGCACGCCAGCTATCGCGCATCGGGATCATTCCGGATGCCGCAGTTTTAGTAGCATTGTCATTGCGAGCGTAGCGCGGCAATCCCGTCGGACTTTAAGTATCCCGTTTGCGCTGTCATTCCGAACGAATGTGAGGAATCTAAACCTGCGTGGTTTAAAACATTGTCATTGCGAGCGAAGCGAAGCAATCTCGTCGCTTAAAAACAAAAGAATTTTTCTCCTCGCTTCGCTCGTCGAAAGGACAAAAAAGCAGAAATAAATATACCAAATACGCTCCCGCAAAATTCGCCAATAAAAAAGGCACGTGATCTAATTTACCACATGCCTTCCGTTTATTTTTCTTTTTAAATTATTGTCCGAGTATCCAGGCGAACATCAGCGGAGCGACGATAGTAGCATCGCTTTCCACGATGAACTTCGGGGTGTGGATGTCCAGCTTGCCCCAGGTGATCTTTTCGTTTGGCACCGCACCTGAGTAGGAGCCATAGGATGTGGTAGAGTCGGATATCTGGCAGAAATAACTCCAGAAAGGAATCTCAGGCATTTCCATATCCTGGTAAAGCATCGGCACCACGCATATCGGGAAATCGCCCGCGATACCCCCGCCGATCTGGAAAAAGCCGATCCCCTTGCCGCCTGAATTCTTAACATACCAGTCCGCAAGCCAGGCCATATATTCAATACCACTTTTCATGGTCGAAGCCTTTATTTCGCCTTTGATCACATAGGAGGCGAAGATGTTGCCCATAGTGCTGTCTTCCCAGCCCGGAACTACGATCGGCAGGTTGCGTTCTGCCGCAGCAAGCATCCAGGAATTTTTCGGGTCGATCTCGTAATATTGCTCCAGCTCACCGCTCAGCAGGATCTTGTACATATACTCATGCGGAAAAAAACGCTCGCCATTGGTGTCGGCATCCTTCCAGATCTTATGGATATGCTTCTGCAGGCGACGAAAGGCTTCCTCTTCGGGTATGCAGGTATCCGTTACGCGGTTGTAGTGATTTTCGAGCAGGTCCCATTCGTCCTGCGGACTCAGGTCGCGGTAGTGCGGCACGCGCTTGTAGTGCGAGTGTGCCACAAGGTTCATGATATCTTCCTCGAGGTTAGCGCCGGTACAGGAGATGATATCGATCCGTCCCTGACGGATCATTTCGGCCAGCGAAATTCCAAGCTCGGCGGTGCTCATGGCTCCTGCAAGGGTAACCATCATTTTTCCGCCCTCAAGCAAATGTGTTTCGTATCCTTTGGCGGCATCAACTAATGCAGCTGCGTTAAAATGCAGGTAGTTCTTTTCAATAAACTGAGATATAGGGCCTTTTGTAGTACTCATAATTGCAGATCGGTAATTTCTGCAAAACTAAGGATTTTGCCGGACTGTCGCACGAAAAGGAAAAATATGCCTGATCCGCTTCCGCATCAGCTGATGATCTGCGATAAAAACGGGATCGCGCCATCGGAATGCAGCACCGCTGTGGACATCAGCGAGGCTTCTGCCGCTTCTGCTGCACGCTGCCGCATCTGCTCCTCGAATACGGCAATAGCATCGTGCAGGGTCGTATGTTTGCTGCTGGTCAGCTGCCGGCTTAGTTCCAGAGCATCGAGCATGGCCATGTTTACCCCCTCGCCTGCAAATGGCGGCATCAGGTGCGCCGCATCGCCGACCATCGTCAGGTTTGGCTGCGCTTCCCACTGCTGATCGGTCGGGATGCAATATTGCGGCCGGGGGATAAATGCACCAGTGGCATTTTCAAACAGTTCATGCCATATCGAGTCCCATTCGCTGTATTCGGCTTTAAACCAGCTTAGTACTTGCTGCTTATCGGTAAGGTCTATCCCGCAGGTACTTACCCAGTCTTCCTCCGTTTTCACGCTCGTATAAAACACCAGTCTTCCGTCGCCTTTTGAGCTTACGATCAATACTTTTTCATCCCCCATCGCGAATATCTTTCCGCCGTTCAGCAGGCGGTGCATACCGGGGCAATTTTTTGCCGAATCATACACGGCCCCCTCAATGGCCGTTACGCCCGCCCATCGGGGTTTTATAGGGGTAAGATACGGGCGAACCCTGGAGTTGGCGCCGTCCGCAGCGATGACGATATCTGCAAATACCGGTTCGGTATATTTAAAGCTGATCTTCCATGCACCGTTCTGCTGTTCCATGGAGGAAAACTGCCGTCCCCAAACCACCGTACCGGGCAGCAGGGAATTGAGCAGGATATCCTGCAGCGGGCCCCGGTCAATCTCGGGCCGGTTGCGTCCGGAGGCGTCGGCCTCACTGTCTTCCATCAGGATGTTCCCGTGCTTGTCCACAACCCGCACTTTGTCGGCTCCGGGGCGGTAGTTCGCCCGAAAGGCGTCCATCAATCCGGCTGCCTCGAGCGCAAGCAGGCCCGATTCTTCGTGCAGGTCAAGCGTGGCGCCCTTTGGCCTTGCATTCTTGTGCAGGTCGCGTTCGTAAACGGCAACCGCCGCACCCTGCATTTGTAGCAGCCTTGCTAATGTTAACCCGGCCGGGCCGCCGCCTATAATTGCTATTTCTTTATCTTTTAATAAGTCGGTCATATCTATCTTAATATCAATAGCTGTTATGACGACTGTACCCTGTAATAATTTTAAGCGGTGTAAAATATCTGGTTAGTGTATGGTTGAGCGCGGCATTACGGCCGCAATTACCTGGGGCAAAAAGACGTTTTTTATTGCAGCATACCGGAACGAACAAAAAACGGAAGAAGCTTTCCATTTTCCGGAAAGTCCGGCCAGGTTGCGGCCCGCCTTTAAAAAATATTTTTTATGGCGAAAACAAAGTATCTTTACTTAAACGTGTAACCTGCGTGCAAGCGGCGGCGTCAGAGAGCTATAACAGATGCAAAGCAAGCTTTCAGATATCGAATTGATAGACCAGGTGCTGACAGGCAACCAGTCGGCTTATGCCGATCTGGTTAAGCGGCATCAGCGTTTTGTATTTACGCTTGCCATGCGTTTTGCCAAAAACCGGGAGGATGCCGAAGAAATTGCGCAGGATTGCTTTATAAAGGCATACCGGTCGCTGGCATCGTTCCAGAAACAATCGAAATTCAGTACCTGGCTGTACAGTATTGTTTATACTACCGCCATGACGTTTTTGAGAAAGAAAAGGCTGGACACCGATTCGATAGATGATGAAAACACCTTCGTACAGGTTGAAAATCAGCGCAGTGCGTTTGATGTAAATGATGCGGAAAACAAATCGCGTTCGTTCTATCTTAACCAGGCTATCGAACAGCTGCTGCCGGATGATGCGACCATTATAACCCTTTTTTACAAAGGCGAGCAATCGCTGGAAGAGATCGGGCAGGCCATGGGAATGGAGGCCGGAACCGTAAAGGTAAAATTATTCAGGGCGCGCCAGCGTTTAAAGGAAAAGCTGGAGCGCAACTTAAAACATGAGGCGAAAGAACTGATATGAACAACATAGAAGAGCAACTTTGGAATTATATTGATGGCAACGGCACCCTGGAGGAGCTGGAAGCCACCAGCAAAATGATAGCCTGTGATGAGGCGGTGCGGTTGAAGTACCAGAGCTTACTGGCTATGAATGAGGATCTTGCATCCATGGAGATGGAGGAGCCGTCGATGGCGTTTACCTATAACGTGATCGAGACGATCCGGAAGAACGAAGCGCAGGTCCCGCTCAAGGCCGCTTTTAACCGGAAGATCATTATGAGCATCGCGATCTTTTTTATCATCAGCGTAACAGGATTTCTGATCTACGCCTTCACTCAAGTGGACATTTCGTCAGCAGCGATCCCGGATATTGCGACAAATATTCAGTCGGGCATCAAAATGCCGCAGGTTACATCGCAGGTGTCCCGGCCATTGGTGCAGGGTTTTATGTTTTTCGACGTGGTGTTAGCCCTGTTTTTATTTGATACCTGGCTTCGCAGGAAAAAGAATACGGCACAAATAAATTAGTGTATTAAAAACCAAACAACGTATTTGCTGTTGTGTACACCTGCCGTTCAGCAAATGCGCCGGACGCGTCCTGTAACAGAATTTAAAAAAAATTAACACGCGGTTCACATTATTGGTACAGTAATTGTAATACTCTACGCGGACTGGCTCTCACCAGTTCAATTGTGATAAGGTTTAGGTTGAAAGTCCCCCGCAGCAAGTGTGGGGGGCTTTTATTTTTTTAGCCATTCTGGCTTCCTGACCTCTCCATCATCCTCATCAATGTTAAAAAATTACCCCTTCCGCTGGATAAGATCCCACAAATTGCCGTATAGATCCTGAAAGACCGCAATAATGCCATAGGTTTCAACCACCGGCGCGCGTACGAAGGAAACGCCTTCAGCCAGCATACGGTTGTAATCCCGGTAAAAATCATCGGTTTCCAGAAACAGGAAAACCCTGCCGCCGCTTTGGTTCCCAACGGCTGCCAGCTGCTGCTCATTGGCGGCCTTTGCCAGCAGCAGGCAGCATCCCGAAGAACCCGGAGGCCGGATCAGTACCCACCGTTTACTGCCGGACAGCTGCGTATCCTCTATCACGTCAAACTTCAGCTTTGTTTTGTAAAACTCAAGGGCTTCGTCGTAATCTCTGACCAGCAGCGAGATATGAATGACCGATTGTTTCATTTTTGAATATACCGGTAAATAATCAATTATGACAGCCCCGCGGTTATAACAGGGGAGTATTTTTGTACGTTTATGGCTATATCCGGCCATCCCGGTAATTATCCCGCGTGAAGTGCGGATGGTTTTATTTTTTTACGGACTTTACTTTTCGGGGTTTTATCCGTCTAACAACCGGAAAAATGTCAAAAGGCTGATACAGCCGATAATAATTATTGCCGTGTTTAGTTAACTTTGTTAATGGCCGCCGGTCGTTTTCCCGGTCATTTAAGCCGCTGATCTCAATTTAACGTATAAAATAACATTATGACCAAGTACTACTCGTTTGTCATTGCACTGCTGCTCAGCGCTGCGGGCTTTTCAAGCTATGCACAGGCGCCGCGCATCCCGGAAGCCAGCCCGACCCAAACCATCATCCAGGATTTTGGCCTCGGCAAGATCACGATCACTTACTCGCGGCCGAGCGTAAAAGACCGCTTGATTTTCGGCGGTATTAATCCTTACGGACAGGTATGGCGTACCGGGGCCAATGCTGCAACGACCATCAGCTTTACAGAGAACGTCGTTGTGGAAGGCCACAGCGTTCCGGCAGGGACCTACGCACTGTTTACCATCCCCGAAAGGGATGTGTGGACCATTATTCTGAACAAGACGGCCAAGCAATGGGGCGCATACAGTTATGACCAGTCGCAGGACCTGCTCCGTTTTAAGGTGAAGCCGATATACCGTGCGGAAAAACGCGAAAGCTTCACCATTCAGTTTGCCGATGTTAATACCCATTCAGCCGATCTGCACCTGGTGTGGGACCATACCGCCGTGTCGATCAAACTGAACACTGACGATCAGGCCAAAATTATAGCGAATATTGACGAGTTGATGAAGGGCGACCGCAAACCCTATTACTTTAATGCCATTCAGTATTATTACGAAAACAACCAGGACCTGAACAAGGCGCTGGGCTGGGCGATGGAAGCAGAACGCGTTGAACCTGAGAGTCCCTGGTTCAAGCTATGGGAGGCGCGCATCCGGCTGAAGATGGGTCAGGCGGAAGAGGCGATAAAGGCGGCGGAAGCGGGTGTTGCACTGGCAAGGGCAAGCCATGATGACGAGTACGAGCGCCTGAACCAGGCGGTACTCAATCGTGCAAAAGCGAAATTAAACCAATGATCTACCCATTGACACCTGCCGCTGCTGCGCCCGTCTTCGGCGGGAACAAAGGATTCAGCGCGGCAGCAATGACAATAACCAGGATACAACCGATAGCGTTCAGCCACAGATAGGCAACGCTGTCGGTAAAGCCCAGCATACAGATCACGATCTCGGTAATTACGGCCGCAGCAAACACGGCATGGCCGCGTATCCTTTTAAAATAAAAGGCCACCACAAATACGCCGAGAATGGTACCATAAATAAAAGACCCCAACTTGTTGACATACTCCAGCAGGTTACCCACCTTGCTGGCGTAAAGCGCCATCGCCACACACACCAGCCCCCAGAATATTGTCGCTAATCGTGACGCGAGGAGATAATTTTCGTCGCTGGCTCCGGGATGAATAACACGCTTGTAAATATCCACCGCCGTGGTTGACGCCAGCGAATTGAGCGCACTGGCGGTTGACCCCATAGACGCCAGGAACACGATGGCCACCAGCAGGCCGATAAGCCCGCGCGGCAGGTTGTGCGTCACAAAATTCAGGAACACATAATTCGTATCATCGGCGTTGGCATTGGCGTTGTTCCTTTTCATCACACCGATAGCTTGCTTCCGTATATCAGTAGTTTGTTGCCCCGCCCGCTTATAGGCTTTTTTTGCCTGTTCTATCTGCGCAGGGTCGCCGCCGTCAATCGCTTTCATCATATCCTCCGCTTTGCTTTTCCTGTTCTCAAAGGCGTCAGCGTACTGTTTTTCCAATTGGTCGTATTGCCCGGCGTAGCTGCTTTTTTTAACCTGCTCCACCTCGTAGCGGTTAAAGAACATGGGCGGGCGCTTAAACTGGTAGAAGGCAAAAACCAGGATCCCGATCAGCAGGATCAGAAACTGCATGGGCACCTTCAGCAGGCCATTCATGATCAAACCCATACGACTTTGCCCCACCGAGCTTCCGGTGAGATAACGGCCCACCTGGCTCTGGTCGGTACCGAAATAGGACAGCTGCAGAAAGAAACCACCGATAAGGCCGCTCCAGATGTTGTAGCGGTTATTCAGATCGAACTTAAAGTCGATCACATTCATTTTTCCCGCCTTCCCGGCCAGCTTCACCGCCTTTAAGAACCCGACGCCGTCGGGTAGCAGCATCACGACCATCACGCCCGCGAAAAACATTCCCAGAAAAATGATGCTCATCTGCAAAAGCTGAGTATAGGAAACGGCTTTGGTGCCGCCATAAACGGTATAGAAGATCACGAGCCCGCCGATAAAAAGCGTGGTATAAACGGTGTTGATGTTCAGGATGGTGGAAAGAATGATGGCCGGCGCGTAAATGGTGATCCCGGTGGACAGGCCGCGCTGAACCAGGAACAGCAGCGAGGTGAGGGCGCGGGTCTTGAGATCGAAACGGTTTTCCAGAAATTCGTAGGCAGTATAAACCTTCAGCCTGTGAAAGATGGGAACGAAGGTTATGCACAAAACGATCATAGCCAGCGGAAGGCCGAGATAGAACTGTACAAAACGCATCCCGTCGGAATAAGCCTGCCCGGGTGCGGATAAAAAGGTGATGGCGCTGGCCTGAGTGGCCATAACGGATAAGCCGACATGATACCAGCGTAAGGTGCGGCCGCCCATCAGAAACTGGTCGATATTTTTATTCGTGCCGCTTTTCCACACCCCGTAAATGACGATGGTGAGCAGCGTTACAGCGAGTACGATCCAGTCGGTTAAGCTCATTCAAGATATTTTGTAATGAGCCAGAAAATAACGATCAGAAAAAAAAGCCATCCTGCCACGATGCCGTAAAACTGGTTCCAGCTACGGATGAAGGACGGCAGTTCGGGATCAGGCCTCGCCACGACCCCTCACGAAAACATTCAGGAAAAACCCGGCGAATAGCAGGCCGAAAACGCCCAGTATCGGGATAAGGATAAATGAATGATCGAGAACCACACCAGTGAATAAACCGGCAAGTAAACCGATCAGGTAATATATTCCTTCGTAATTTTCTGTTTTTTCGTGTTTCATGATGTTTTGAAAATGTTTTGATGCAAAAATAAATATTAAATACGTGATAGCAATAGCGCAGCCCGATTTGTTTCCGGACGCGATGCGACTATAAAACCCCTGACAAAAAGCCTACGGCGTCACGACGCTTTTTGGCTTGCTGAGCATATTGACGAACAGTTTGTATGCACCCGGAACGCCTGCAGGCAGCTGCCTGAAAAAAGCCAGCGAGGTATAAACAAACCGTCCCTCGCCGTAAGTAGCAGTGATCACCGAACCATCGTTCGGCGCTTCGCCCGCGTCGTTCATCTGTAAAGGCGTTTTGTACTTAGGATCGATGTCGCCCACAAAATAAAGGCCGCGTTCCTGAACCCATCCGTCAAAATCGCTGTTGGTGATCTTGTTGGGGTAGTTCAATACCGGGTTCTGTTTATCGATCACCGTAACCGGGGCGTTTTCGTCGGTAACGCGTCTGTTTTCCGGCCGGAACGGATACGGCCCGATCTCTTTGGTCACCAGCCCGTTGTTGTTGTTATATTGTACCACCAGGTTGCCGCCGTTCTTCACATATTCCAGCAGTTTGGGCTGCTCGACGGCGAGGCGCGGATTTACGTTATAGGCACGAACGCCTGTTACGATGGCGTCATAGCCGGACAGGTCGCCGTTCATGATCTCTTTTTCGGTCAGCTCATGCACGTCATACCCAACCTGTCGCAGCGCTTCCGGCACCAGGTCGCCTGCACCTTCAATATAACCGATCTTTTTCCCGGCGATCTTCAGGTCGGTATAGATCAGCTTCGCCGAAGCAGGCGGGAACAGTGTAATATCCGGAATATGGCTGTAGTTAATTTCGCGGATAGCAAGACTGTACTGCTGCGGGTCCTCATCCACCGATGTTACTGCGGTCAGTGCGCCGTTCTGCGCATGTCCGCCATCCGGCGAAACCACAAAGCTCTCGGTCCACTCATCACCCTTGTCCTTATCTTTAAAGGCGATGGTTTCCGGCGCGGCCTTCCATCCTTCAGGAAGTTTCAGCGTAACGCGCCCTGTTTTTACTGCCTTAAAGCTGCGAAGCTTTACCTGCACGGTCTGCGGGTTCGGGCTGTTGAAGATATAATCCTGGGCCGCGATGTTCGCTGTTACCGGCGGGGCAACTACCACCGGCTTATAAACCTCGCCGTTAACCGGGCTTACATATTTATATTCCAGCCGACGCACAAAGCTTACCGGGCGGCCGTCAATGGTAAAATCGAAACGCACGGACGGCGCATCCGGGTTTTCCGGGTTGCCGACATACAGCTGACCGGGAATCTTATAGGAACCGATGCCATGCGGACTTTCGAGCCAGAACGGTTGTGTGATGCGGCCGGTGATACATTCGCTGTTGTAGGTCTGAAGCTCGTTTGCGGGCAGGGTCTTGCTGCCGCCCGATATCGTCAGGGGGTATTGCGTTACAAGGTCTGCATCCGGGGCTGCGCCGCCGGTCTTTCCCTGCAATACGGTCAATCCGTTAAGGGAGATATTCAGACCGTAGCGGCTGATCACCTGCGAGCGGATACCCATCTGATCACCAACGGCATAATCCGGAGCCACGCTATATGCCTCGAACCAAAGTCCGGCACATGCGGCGATCAGGTTGTCGAGTTCCTTTTCCTTCTGATTGCGCCAGTACTGGTCCTGAATTTTTTCAATCTGCGGAAGCAATTTTATCATGGCCGGAACGGAAAGTTCCGGTTTGTCGGGGTTAAAGTTCCGGGTGATGATCTTCACGGCAGCATCAATATCGGCGCCGTTTTTCAACCGTGTCCAGCTGGTGTTCACGCCGTCCATCAGATCGTCTTTCGGGGCGTCGCCCAGAATCGTCTTGAAATACTCGAACGATTGTCCGCGCTGCTTTGCAGAGCCAAAGCCCTGCGTTTTATGATTGGAGCGGCTTTCCGCAGCCATCTCGCCATAGCCCTTTCCCAATACCGGGTTGTAAACACCGACGTCGATCTTAAACTGATCGGGACTGGTGGTATTCACGCTGCCAAAGCTGAAGGTATTCCACAACAGCCGTTTGGCCTGCCAGGGCTGTACAAACTTCAGTTGCTCCGGGAAACGGTTCGGATCGGCCGCGGCAGTAAAGGCTTCCTGTGCAAGTATGGCCGACGAGGTATGATGCCCATGACCGCCTTCGCCGGTCGTTGGGAAACGGCAGATGATCACATCCGGCCTGAACTTCCGGATCACCCAAACTACATCGCTTAGCACCTTTTCCTTATCCCATATCTTCAGCGTTTCTCCCGGCCCCTTTGAAAAGCCGAAATCATTGGCGCGGGTAAAAAACTGCTCTGCGCCATCCACCTTGCGGGCGGCCAGCAATTCCTGTGTCCGGATCAGCCCCAGTAATTCGCTTTGCTCATTGCCCAGCAGGTTCTGCCCGCCGTCGCCCCGCGTCATCGACAGATAACCCGTGCGGTAATGCTTCTCCTGTGCCAGGTAAGCCAGCAGGCGCGTGTTCTCATCATCGGGGTGGGCGGCTACATACAGCACGCTGCCCAACACATCCAGTTTTTTAAGATTTTGCTGTGTGGTGGCGAGGTCGGCGGGAGGATTGGTCTGCGCAAAGGCAAAAGAGACCGTAACTAAAAGTGCGGCAATGAGTTTGATGCGGTTCATGCTAACAAATATATTGAAAGATGCTTGAAACCCCGTTCGTGCGGTATGCACAAATTGGTAAAGATGATGTTGCAGTGGCAATAGGCTTCCGGGGTGACGGCGTTTAACTGTCGAAATTTCCGCAGGCAGGTACGGAAATATCTGCTGTTTACCGCCTGCTTTTTTCACCGTTAAATACCACCTGCTTACCGATAAGTTTATTCTGTTAGCCAGCTTTGCATTGCTGAATTTTTAATTCTACCTTAGTTTTATGTCACAATTTAAAATAATCACCTAAAAAAATTAAGACAATGGACATGTATCAAAATCCCTATATGGCGTTTCCCGGTATTACTCCCGAAGAAATGAGCTTTTTACAACAGGGGACTGCTGAACTTTCTGAAAATCAGAAAAAATATTTTTATATGGCCTATTCAGGTAAACGCAAGTCAGAGCAGGATTTGCTGATATTCTGCCTTGTAGGTACCTTCCTGGTTCCCGGGCTGCAGCGTTTTATCGTGGGTCAGGTAGGCATGGGTTTGCTGTATTTCTTCACTGCCGGGCTTTGCTTTGTGGGTTCTATCGTCGATTTGGTGAATTACAAATCGCTGGCATCAGAATATAACCGCAAAATGGCCTATGAATGTTTTCAGCTTGCTAAAATGGCCTCCTGATATCTCCTTAGCAGAACTTGACCTTAAAAAGATTTAACTGTTTTTCCACCGGGCTTTGCCTGCTGTTATCCATTACAGCGGCAAAGCTTTCCGCACAGGCCGACACTGCCTGGACTCCCTCTAAAACATACACCGCAAGCGCTTAAAGCTGGTTTTCCATCGTTCGCTTACCCAATACCGGGCTGCTGTTCCGGCTTCCGCGCTGCCATATCAACAGTGTGACGCTGCATCCCCGCTCAGCAAGAGGAGTAATGCCCGACGAGGATGTGGCGATGCCCCCCTTCGCCAGGATCGACCTCGTGATGAAAAAAGTACGGGATATGGTTGCCATTACTGCTGCAAAATAATTTTGTTTGCATTTAAGTATGTATTTTGCCTGCGTTTACGTTGTAAATCCATAGCTATACGCAAATACCTGTTATGAAACTATCCCAGTTAACCTCCTTTCTGGAAAGCCTCGCGCCGCTTGCCTATCAGGAAGATTACGATAACGCAGGGCTGATCGTCGGGAGCCCTGACCGCGAGGTAAGCCAGGCGCTGATCTCGCTCGACTGTACCGAAGCCGTTGTTGACGAAGCCATCGCAACGGGTTGCCAGGTAGTCATCTCGCATCACCCCATCGTTTTCCGGGGGCTGAAGAAGTTTAACGGCAAAACCTATGTGGAGCGTGTGGTGGAAAAGGCCATCCGCCACCAAATCGCCATTTACGCCATTCACACCAATCTGGATAATATTGCCGCAGGTGTAAATGCCAAAATATGCGAAACGATCGGCCTTAAAAACTGCCGCATCCTGTCGCCAAAACAGGGTTTGCTGAAAAAGTTAGTGACCTTTGCGCCGAAAGCCAGTGCCGATGCCGTCCGCGATGCGCTGTTCGCCGCAGGGGCGGGCCACATCGGCAATTACAGCGAAGCGAGCTTTAACATCGACGGAACCGGAACCTTTAAGGGCAACGAACACACCAGCCCCTATGTTGGCGAGCCGGGCAAGCGGCATCACGAAAATGAGGTGCGCATCGAGACCATTTATCCGGCCATCATAGAAAGCAAGATACTGATGGCGCTGGTGCTTGCCCACCCCTATGAGGAAGTCGCTTATGACCTGTACAATCTGACCAACCCGCACCAGCAGGCGGGCGCCGGAATGATCGGCGAACTGCCGGGCGGAAGTTCGGAGGAATCATTTCTCGGACAACTGAAAGAGAAGATGCATTGCCGGGTTATCCGGCATACGGCCTACACCGGCAAGCCGGTAAAAAAGGTGGCGGTTTGCGGCGGCGCGGGAGGCTTCCTGCTGAAACAGGCCATTGCCGCC
Source organism: Mucilaginibacter sp. (assembly GCA_035547875.1). GTDB lineage: Bacteria > Bacteroidota > Bacteroidia > Sphingobacteriales > Sphingobacteriaceae > Mucilaginibacter. Next base: position 19,051 of record DASZTX010000004.1, read on the forward strand.
GGTGCCGATGTTTTTGTTACCGCCGATTATAAATATCACGAGTTTTTCGATGCCGACGGAAAGGTGCTTATTGCCGACGTCGGACACTTTGAAAGTGAGCAATTTACGCAGCAATTATTGTATGAAATTATTACAAAAAAATTTACTAACTTTGCGGTCCGTTTAACAGCAATAAATACAAACCCCGTCAAATATTATATTTAATGGAACAAACAGTAGAACAAAAGCTTAAAGCTTTATACGAACTACAAACCATCCACACCAAAATTGACAAGATCCGCCAGGTAAGAGGCGAACTGCCAATGGAGGTTGCCGATCTTGAAGATGACGTTGCAGGCCTTGAAACCCGTATCCAGAAAATCAAATCAGAACTTGATGATTTAGAGGACGATATCGTTACCCGCAGAAACCTGATCAAGGAATCCCTTGCCAACATAAAGAAATACGAAGCGCAGCTTAACGAAGTAAAGAACAACCGCGAGTATGATGCGATCTCAAAGGAGATCGAGATACAGGGCCTTGATATCCAGGTGAGCGAAAAAAAGATCAAAGAATTCGGTTTCGACATCGCTTCGAAAACAGCCATCTACGAAAAAGCCCTTGCTGATCTGGATGCCCGCAAAAGCGACCTTGAGGCAAAAAAGGAAGAGCTTGGCACCATCACCGCAGAAACCCAGAAGGAAGAAACGGAACTGACCGGCCTTGCCGATAAGGCAACCAAGAACATTGAAGAACGCCTGCTGATCGCTTATAACCGTTTACGCAACAACGCGAAGAACGGTCTTGCGGTAGTAACCATTCAGCGCGACTCCTGCTCAGGATGCTTTAACCAGATCCCGCCACAGCGCCAGAGCGATATCCGTCAGCGTAAAAAGATCATCGTTTGCGAACATTGCGGACGTATCCTGGTTGACGAGCAAATGGCTTTAGAAGCAGAAACTGCAGAATAATATAACGGTAACCTGTTTACCCCAAACAACAAAGGCGCCCATCAGGAGCGCCTTTGTTGTTGATATACACTTTTTAAAAATTAATAAAACTTTGGCAGCGGGTTCAGCTTCAGGTTCTGACGCTGATGCCAGTAAGGATAGATCGGATCTACCTCGCTCGCAGCGTCCAGCTTCTTTACCTGATCGGTTGTCAGGTTCCAGCCCACCGCACCGAGGTTCTCCTTCAGTTGCTCCTCGTTCCGCGCACCGATAATGATATTGGCTATGGTAGGCCGCTGCAGCACCCAGTTAAGCGCTACCTGCGCTACCGTTTTCCCGGTTTCTTCCGCTACCTCATCCAGCGCATCCACAATGTTATATAAATGCTCATAATTGGTCGCCGGGCCGTGACTGCCGCCTTGCTGTGTGCGGTTGTCTTTCGGTATCGGTTGTCCGCGACGGAAACGACCGCCAAGCTGTCCTGATGAAAGCGGGCTCCACACGATAGTGCTCACGTTCTGGTCGATCCCGGCAGGCATCAGTTCCCACTCAAACTCGCGGTTCAGCAGCGAATAATAGGCCTGGTGCGCCACATACTTCGCCCAGCCATAACGTTCGGAAACCGAAAGCGACTTCATCAGCGCCCAGCCGGAGAAATTCGAGCAGGCGATATAGCGTATCTTTCCGCTCGTGATCAGGTCGTCCAGGGCGCGGAGCGTTTCCTCCACCGGCGTAACGGCGTCGAACCCGTGCATGTGATAAATGTCCACGTAGTCGGTGTTAAGCCTGCGCAGGCTGTCCTCAAGTGATCGGATAAGGTGAAAGCGGGATGACCCGTAATCGTTGGGACCGTCGCCCATGTTGAAGGTTGCCTTGGTAGAGATCAGCACCTTGTCGCGCTGGCCTTCCAGTGCCCTGCCGAGAATTTCTTCCGACAACCCGCGTGAATAAACATTGGCGGTATCAAAAAAGTTTACCCCGGCATCAATGCAGAGGTTTACCATGCGGCGTGCATCCTTCAGCTGGGTATCGCCCCAGGCCTTAAAAAACTCATTGCCGCCTCCGAACGTTGCCGTGCCGAAGCTCAGCACAGGTACATACAGTCCCGATGCTCCTAATTGTCTGTGTTCCATAGTTGAAGTTTGTGATGATTTGTGTTAGAACCAAAGGTAACGGCACGGGCCGCAAAGGTTTGTCAGCGCAGTTTCAGAATAAAAAACATGCCCGGCTGTATTCCGGGCATGCGCAAATATTTTACAATCGGCAGACTACAATGCTACAATGGCCTGCAGATCTCCCAGTGATGGCCAAACGGATCAATGATGTGCCCCAGGCGGTAACCATAGCTCTGATCGGCTACGGGGTAAACCTCCGTGGCTCCGGCAGCCTTCGCACTGGCGGCAAAGGCATCGGGATTAGCGACGATCAGCCCCATACGGATGGGTATCGAAGCGGCCTTTTCGGGGGTGGCATGTTCTGCTTCCGGTGCGCCGTCGGCCACAAAGAACCGCGCGCCGTCAATAGCCAGCTCGGCTACGATCGCGCCGTCCGGCGCTGTTACGCGCATCAGCTCCATTGCGTTGAACGCTCTTTTATAAAATTCAACCGCCGCTACGCCGTTGTTTACGGTCAGTGTCGGCCTGATGGCCGTTTCTACGGCATCTTCTGTTTTATTCTCCATAGTTTCCACTCATTAATATGTCCGGATCAATTATTTTCTCGATTACCCAGCGGTGGCCGAACGGGTCGGTCACTGCGCCCTGACGGTAGCCGTAGCTGTAGTCTGTCACCGGCGAGCTTATCTCTGCGCCCGCCGCTGCCGCGCTTTCCACCATGGCATGTACATCGTCAACCATCAATCCAACAATTACAGTGGTGCCTTTGTGTTGACCGGGTGAAAAAGAACGTAAATTATCCCGCTGCTCGTGGACGTGGAACAGTGCGCCGTCAATCTTGAAGCCCGCCACGTGGACGGAGCCGTCGTCGTTATTGAGCCGCCACAACTCGACGGCGTTAAAGGCCCTTTTATAAAAGCTGAGGTCGGTAACACCGGAAGGTATGATCAGCTCAGGCGCGAATGAAGTGGGTGTTTTCATGTCAAAATTTTTATCGGTATGTTTAATCGGTTTCCTCCAGGATGAATACCTGTTCCAGCGGTTTGCCGAAAACGCGGGCGATCTTTAACGCAAGCACCGTTGACGGTACATATTTATTGCTCTCGATGGTATTGATGGTCTGCCGCGACACGCCCACCGCTTCGGCAAGGTCGGCCTGGGTCATGTTCTTGATAGCGCGTTCCACGCGGATGCTGTTCTTCATCGCCTGTCCTCCGCGCTTACTGAACGGTTGAGGCGGAAAAGCATCCAGCGGAACCGGATGATGAAAAACGCAAGGGGCACCCACAGGTTAAGCCAGAGGATATCCTCAAAATCATCGCGCGTCATAAAAATGGCGGTGAGGATGAGAACGAGATAGTTGAGATAGACCGCCCATTGCAGCGAGTCGAGGCGGAGCTGCGAGATATGCTCGTCTTCCACCTTTTCCCGCGAGAAGGCGACCAGCAGCAGGCCGATCACCATCAGCAGGATGGCGATGATAAAATGAAGGTGCGGCCCGTCGAACATGCTTGTATCACCGGGCTGACGGTCAAAGTGAAAATCGTGGTGACCGCTAAAGCGAAGATGCATTACCGGCATGTGGAGCAGGATGAGCGCCAACCCCAAAAATTTGCACCAGTAGGGAAATAAAAAGCGTGTTTTCATGCTGATAGTAAACTATGGTTTACCAAATGTAAAGTTTGTTTTACAAAAAGACAAGAAAAGCGTACTGTTCTGTTAAATAAATTAATCCTTTTAGAATACTTATTGAAATAATCTACGCGTAACTTACATTGATGGAAGATATTTTTAAGTTGGCCAATGATAAGAGTTTATATGCTAATCCTATTAGCCTCGGGGATGTTGTTTTTTTATTCAATAGACAATTATCTTAAAGAATATAAGAGCTACTGCGGCAAAAACGAGCATTAATACTAGAGTCAGTGTTGCTCCTTTTACAGTTAATTTAGAACGAGAATCGGTCTGGTATCGATTTGAAATTATCGTTATGAACAACAACCAACTTATTATGGAGAAGATTATACCCAAAACCGTGCGAATAATTCCTGCGTGTAAATACCAAGGAAATATCATTAAACCTAACAAACCGGTTGATACTCCAACGAATGTTATAATCGCGTATATTTTTTGTTTACGCTTATCTTCATCAATAATTTTAGTGTTAAATCTTAGGTTCATATCTAAGACTTTCTCATATGGTATAATTAGACAATCACCGGGAATGTCTTTAAAACACTTCTTAGATTCTGAATACCGCTTTGCGCAGGTAAGATAAATGGCATCTAATTCTCCCGTTTTATGAGAAATGCTATATTGAGTCAAAAAGCCTTGCACCATTTTATTTTTTTCAGTACCATTATCAACTAAGACATCCACCATAGTAGATAAGACCTTTCCCCTTTTTATGTTTTTAAAATCCCTTGTAGAAAGAATTTCACCTCTGAAATAATAATTCCAATGGTTTGAGAACCTGAACACAGCTAGTTTTAAATCTATTTTAAAAAGCCTTATTAAATTATGAAATATAGTCCCTAAGACGGCTGCCATGAAAATTAAGCAAACCAAGTATAGCAGAATGTATTTTAAATATTGATAAGTATCCAATGGTAACTTATTTTCAACAATATTTGAATATGCTTCTCCTATTTTGTCTTTTATTCCCGCAAATGTAAACCCCAATGACTTGCTATAAAGAAGGAATGTGACTATCTGGACAACTATGCCCCAAAAAATGCTGGTTATTAGTCTATCAGCAAAAAGGCCAGCACCAAATTGCTTGGTAAACTGGCCTTGAAAATAAAATCTTTTGAAAACAACTCCGGGAAAAATGAGCCAAACAATAATTATTAAAGACGTTATTGTTATTTGATTTTCCACAAAAAATCAAGAAACTAAGGTTATGGTTTGTTCGTTTGAAAGTGTTATTGTCTCTTGCTGATTTGTCGTGTTTTTCAATCGCTCCACGGCTTCTATATACTTTTTTCTATCCTCATCATTAGAAAAAATTCTCTTTGCCTCATCGCTCATTACATCCATATCAGAATTGAAGTAAGAGCCCAAAACGCTTCCCATTGCCCGGGTAATTAGCTTAATTACTTCTCCCATAATAATAAATTTTGATTTGTTATTGTTTACGCTGTACGGTGCAAAAAAGATACCAAATATAAACAACAATTGCCCCCTTTAATCAGTGGAAAAGGAGATTTCTAAGAATTGAAGTTTAATTGGCGTTATTCAAATATAACTGAAAAAGATGAAATTTTTAGTAAAGGCAGAAAATTTTTACATTCCCCAAAGACATTTAAGAAATATCAAGCATTGACGTAAACGACTGTCTGAGAAAGTAGAGATTCAAAGATATAAAGAATTCCTAATGAATATGGTGACACTGTTTTGCAGGTAAAATGTTTTTATTGAACAGTATCTAAATAACCCTTACACAACCCGTTCTTACCCCTCCAAAACATTTGCCCGTTCCCCGCTGTTTAATCCATAAGCCGACAAACAAATACAACACGATCCGGTCTGCCTTTTTAAGCCGCCCCCTTTCCGGTTAAAATATTTATCCGGACTACAAACAATTTTGTGAGCTGTTGCTTTAATACTGACGTAATTTAATTACCTATGACAGAAGATATTGCGATGCCCGCCTGGAAGCGGTGGTTTGAGGGCATCGGCGACCAGGTGGCCTTCTTTTTAAAGTTCGTGAAGAACATCTTTACCGGCGGTTTCGAGTGGTCGGAATTTGTACGGCAGTGTTTTGAGATCGGCTACCGCTCACTCATGTTGGTGGGTATTACCTCGTTCATTATGGGGGTGGTGCTCATCCTGCAGCTGCGGCCCACGCTGGTGGCCTTCGGCGCGGCAAGCATGCTGCCCAAAACGCTGTCGGTATCATTTATCCGGGAGATCGGCCCGGTAATTATCGGCATTATCTGCGCGGGTAAGATCGCTTCCAGCATCGGCGCGGAACTCGGCAGCATGAAGGTGACCGAGCAACTGGATGCGATGGATGTTTCGGGTGCCAACCCGACGCAATACCTCGTGGTCACCCGCATTCTCGCCACTACCTTTATGGTTCCCCTGCTGTCTGTCATCGGTGACGCCATCGGCTTGTTCGGCGGATTCCTCGCGCTTAACCTGCGCGACAGCATCAGCCTGCAGCTTTACTTTACCAAGGTAATTGCCGCGCTGGACTTTACCGACCTGCTGCCGGCAATCATCAAAACCATCTTCTTTGGCTTTGCCATCGGTTTTGTGGGTTGTTATAAAGGGTTCTCGTCCAACAAAGGAACGGAAAGCGTGGGCGTGGCGGCTAATTCGGCAGTGGTGACCGCCTCGCTGTGGATATTCGTGATCGACGCCATCGCCGTACAGGTAACTAGTTTATTATTCTATAACTAAGATGGAAACAACGGAGATAAAGATCGGCAATAAACAACCGGAGGATACCGGCGGCGAAACCGTAGTGTGCATCCAGGGGTTAAAAAAGTCCTTCGGCGACAAGCATGTGCTGAAGGACATCAACCTTGACCTGAAACGCGGCGAGAACATTGTGATCCTCGGCCGGTCGGGGACAGGCAAATCCGTTACCATACAGTGTATCGTGGGGATGCTGACGCCGGACGAAGGATCGGTAAAGGTGTTCGGTCAGGATGTATCCGAAATGTCGGAAGAGGAGCTGAAGGAGCTGCGCAAAAAGATCGGTTTCCTGTTTCAGAGCGGCGCCCTGTTCGACTCGATGACCGTCCGCGAAAATCTGGAGTTTCCGCTCACCCGCGTCCTGAAGCTGACCGATCAGGATGAAATTGACCGGCGTGTAAAGGAGGCGCTGGAAAGCGTGGGTCTTGCCGACGCGATCGACAAAATGCCGTCGGACCTCTCGGGCGGGATGCGCAAACGTGCCGGGCTGGCCCGCACCATCATCGTGGAGCCGGAGATCATGTTATATGATGAGCCGACGACCGGCCTCGACCCCATCACCTCGCGCGAGATCAGCGACCTGATCCTGAGCATTCAGAAAAAACAAAAAACATCTTCCATCATCATCACACACGACATGGAATGCGCGCGTATCGCGTCAGACCGGGTGCTGATCATGGAAGACGGCAAATACATTGCAGAAGGCTCGTTCGACGAGCTGAGCAACTCCAAAGACGAAATCGTTGGATCATATTTTAAAGACATATCATGAAAGCAACTCCATCACAAAAAATAAAGATCGGCATCTTTACCTTCATCGGTCTGGCGGTGCTGATACTGATCGTCTTTTTTATAGGCAATCAGAAAAACATGTTCAGTTCCACCTTTACGGTTTATGGCACCTTCAAAAACGTCAGCGGTTTGCAGGTCGGCAATAATGTACGCTTCGCGGGTATCAATGTCGGCGTGGTGGAAGACATCAACATCGTTACCGACAGCTCCGTCCGTGTTGACCTTACCCTGAACAGCGAGGTGCGTAAATTTGTGAAGACCGACTCGCGCCTGAGTATCGGCAGCGACGGTCTGATGGGCGACAAATTGGTGGTTATTGCGCCGGGGGGTGTTGCCAGCACGCAACCCGTTCAGAATGGCGGGCAACTGGCTACCATTAACCCGGTGGACGTGGATAAGATCATCGGCAAGCTGACCAAGGTGGCGGATAACGCGGAGACGCTGACCGCAGGGCTATCGGACATTGTTACCAAAGTGAACAGCGGAAAGGGCAGCATCGGCAGGCTGCTCAACAACGACCGCATGGCCAACAACCTGGATGCCACCATGCAGCAGGCGCGCAAAACCATCGCCAACGTGCATAAAACATCTACCACGCTAAACGAAGACCTGACCGCCGCGCAGCATAACTTCCTGCTAAGGGGCTTCTTTAATAAAAAGAAGAAAAAGGCAAAACAGGATTCCATTAAAAAGGCGAAGGCTGCTGAAGAAGCAGCAAAAAAAGCAGCAGCTCAAAAGCAGTAGGGTTTAACGGCTTCATCCGAAAAGCACCCTGTCATGCCTAACGGACGTGAGGAATCTTAACCGGTCGTCCGGCAAAGTTTTCTCCTCGCTTCGCTCGTCGAAATGACAGGGATGGAGGAAAGAGTGTAATAAACATAAACATTTTTGTCATTGCGAGCGTAGCGCGGCAATCTCCTCAAAATTCAGTAGCCCGTTCACCCTGTCATTCCGAACGAATGTGAGGAATCTTAACCGGCCGTCCGGCAAAGTTTTCTCCTCGCTTCGCTCGTCGAAATGACAGGGAGTGGGTGAAAGAGTCCCATGATTTTTGTCCTTACTTTCTTTTTCCGCAAAAGAAAGTAACAAAGAAAGCTCGCGACCGCGTTCTGATCCTGCCCGATACGCCCAGCTATCCCGCATCAGGATCAGCCCGGATGCCGCCAGTTTAAAAGCTTTCCGTCATTAGGGCTTCGCCAGAAATGTTTACCGCTTCAGGAAGTTTTCTCCTTGTTCTCGTCGAAATGACAGGGATGGAGGAAAGTGTGTAATAAACATTTTTGTCATTGCGAGCGCAGCGTGGCAATCTCGTCAAAATTCAAGCACCCGTCCACAATGTCATTCCGAACAAATGTGAGCAATCCCAACAAAAGCAAAAACAAAAAACCCCGGCGGATAAAAGGCCAGGGTTAATTATAGGTATAAAAAATCTTTTAGCAATACTGGTCAAACGCGCCAACCAAATTATCGGCAATCATCTGTGCCGGACGGCCTTCAATCTGGTACCGCTCGATCATGTGAACCAGCTTACCATCTTTAAACAGAGCCATTGCCGGCGACGACGGCGGATAAGGCAGCATGTAAGCGCGGGCCTTGTTAACGGCATCGGTTTCCATGCCTGCAAAAACAGTCACCAGCTTATCGGGGTGTTTTTCGTTTTGTACCGCCATACGTGCCGCAGGGCGCGCATTGGCTGCCGCGCAGCCGCAAACTGAATTAACCATCACGAACACCGTGCCTTCGCTTTCAATCGCTTCGGTCACCGCTTCAGGGTTCTTTAACTCTTCAAATCCAACCTTAGTCAGTTCTTCCCGCATGGGGGCCACTAAATATTCCGGATACATTTTTTCTCTTTTTTTCTTAATATTCCACACAAAAATAAAAAATCATTGGCAGTTAGCACTCAAAAATCCGAATAATAACACTGCGCTGACGGTTGGCCCCGGCGCCATATCCGTGATTATTAAAAACTACGCAATGCTTCAAAATTTTTAAGGATTTTTAACGTTTAAGACCGTATAATTAATTAAAACTTAATGAAAACACCATTTTGTTTTTAACACCCTATTACTTAACTTGCAGTCCCTAATAATTTAATGACGATGAAATTGAAAACATCTGACGTAAGTACAGTTATAATTGTAAATAAAAACAAAGAAGGCTCACAGACGCTACAGGTTAAAACAAAACACATCGACAGGCTAAAGCACTATCTCACAGGTGTGTTGGCCATTATTACCGTTCTTACCTTGTCGGTAATATATTTAGGGCACCAGAATCAGCAAAAAGAAGAGGAAAAACAAAAGCTGGTGGCGCAGGTAAGAAAGCTCAAGGGAGAGGTTCCGCCGCCCGATCTTGAGGCCCAAAAAGAATCTACCGCACAAAGCTATATCCAGTCTATCGAAGCCAAGCTTAAAACCATCAATAATTACCTGAAAAAACGTGGCCTGAAGGGTTTCTCGACCAAAGACGTTGGCGGCAATCCGAGCGCCGATGCAGCTAAACTGACTGCCGAGGATACTTACTCGATGTACGACGAATATCTGAGTCGCCTGGTTCACACTGTAGCATTCACCCCGATGGGTTATCCGCGTATCAGCTCGTTAACTTCTTACTTCGGCTACCGCAGCGATCCTTTTAATACAACCAGCGCGGAGTTTCATCCGGGGATCGACTTTAAAGGCAACCGCGGCGACGACGCCAAATGCACCGCCAACGGAAAAGTAGTATTTGCCGGTCGTATGGGCGGTTACGGAAATTGCGTACGCATTGCACATGCTAACAGTTACGAAACATTATACGGCCACCTGTCGCGCATATCTGTAAAAGTAGGGCAGCAGGTAACTGCCGGACAGAAAGTCGGCGAGATCGGTTCGACCGGCCGCTCAACAGGTAACCACCTGCACTACGAAGTGCGGAAGAATGGAAAAGCGATCAATCCCATAAAATTCTTAACGCTTAACAATTAACGGCGGCAATAATCATGGCATTATTTTCAAAAAAGGAGAATGTTACACTGGACCAGCAGTCCATCTCAACGCTGATCAGTGAGGGGTGTATTTTTGACGGGAACCTGAAAGCTCCGGCTTATGCCCGCATAGACGGACAGATCACCGGTGATGTAATGGTTGATGAAGGCCTGATCCTCGGCGAAAAAGGTTCCGTCCAGGGAAATATCGTTTCGAAGGAAATGGTGATCTACGGAAGTGTGAATGGAAATATCCAGACCAACTCGCTCGAAATAAAAGCTACCGGCAGAGTAACCGGCGAAATTCGTACGCAAACCCTGAGCGTTGAAAACGGTGCGGTGTATAATGGCAGCCTTTCCATGACGCAGAACAATAAACTCGCACAAGCCAACAAGCTTCCAAAAAAAGAGCAAAAGGTTATCGAAGTATAAGCGGAGCCATTTATCTCTGGTACCCGGCATACACCCTTTTATCCTCAAATTAATAGACCTTTACAGCTTCTGCGACAAGGCGCCGGGAGAATACTTCTTTAGACCTTACAATGCAGATTTCCACTATCGTTCGAAATGACAGGGTGGATTGGGTGCTTGGAAAAAGGCCATTTGTTAACGACGAGATTGCTTCGCTTCGCTCGCAATGACAAAGCTTCTAAAATGCGGCATCCGGGCTGATCCTGATGCGGGGAAGCTGGGCGTGTCGGGCAGGATCAGAACGCAGCCGCGAGCTTTCTTTGTTACTTTCTTTTGCGGAAAAAGAAAGTAAGGAGAAAACTTCTTACCATGTCAGATTCCTCATATTCGTTCGGAATGACAGGGTGAACGGTCTACTGAGTTTTAAGGAGATTGCCGCGCTGCGCTCGCAATGACAAAAATGTTTATTACACCCTTTCCTCCATCCCTGTCATTTCGACGAGCGAAGCGAGGAGAAAACTTTGCCGGACGGTAGGTTAAGATTCCTCACATTCGTTCGGAATGACAAAATTTGAATAGGGGGTTAACATCCAAAGCTTTTAGTGGGCGGCATCCGGGCTGATCCTGATGCGGGGAAGCTGGGCGTGCCGGGCAGGGTCAGAACGCAGCCGCGAGCTTTCTTTGTTACTTTCTTTTGCGGAAAAAGAAAGTAAGGAGAAAACCCCTATATGCCGCGAAGCGCTTCCTGTCAGGATCAATTACCTCACAAACGCCATCGCGACACCGCCATCAACATTCAGAACATTGCCGGTCGATTTGCTGAGCAGCCCGCCCACAAATGCAAAACAGGCGTTCGCGATATCTTCAGGCAGTATGATCTCATTCAGCAACGTGCGTTTGGCATAATAGGCCGGAAGCTCTTCCACGCTTACGCCGTATGCCTTTGCGCGGCCTTCGGCCCAGCCGCCAGCCCAAATATTACTGTCGCTGATCACCGCGTCGGGGTTAATAACATTAACACGTATCTTATCTGCGCCTAACTCGGCAGCATTTAGCCTGCTTAGGTGAAGCTGCGCAGCTTTTGCGCTGCCATACCCGGCATTGTTGGGTCCGCTTACCAAAGCGTTTTTACTTACTATGTTAACAATGTCGCCGCCTGTATCCTGTTTCTTCATTACCTCAACGGTGGCCTGTGTAACCATAAACTGGCCTTTTACCAATACGTCGTAAAGTAAATCCCAGTCTTTTTCAGAGTGATCGCCGATCGTTTTGGAGATCGACAACCCCGCATTGTTAACCACCAGATCGACGCCTCCGAACGCTAAAATTGCAGCTGTCATCGCCGCCGAGATCTCGGCCAGCTTGGTAACATCCAGCAGAGTCGTTGTAAAGCTGTCTTTGCCAAACAGTTTTTCAAATTCCTCGCCTGCGCCTTGCAGCCTTTCGGCATTCATGTCATTTAAAACGACAACGGCCCCTTCCTGCACCAGCTTTTTTGCAATGGCCTTCCCGATGCCCCCCGCACTTCCGGTGATCAGCGCCACGCGGCCCGAAAGCGGCTTGGGCTTCGGCATCCGCTGCAGTTTGGCTTCTTCCAGCAGCCAGTATTCAATGTTAAAGGCCTCCTGTCGCGGTAGCGAGGTATATTCCGATATTGCCTCGGCGCCTTTCATCACGTTGATGGCATTGATATAAAACTCGGCTGCTACGCGGGCTGTTTGTTTATCCTTTGCAAAGGTGAACATCCCGATGCCCGGATACAGGATAACCACCGGATTAGCGTCGCGCATGGCAGGACTGTTGGGATGTTTGCAGCGGTTATAATAATCCGCATACATGGCCCGGTAAGCCTCGAATGCAGGGGCCAGCTTTTCTTTTATGGCCTTGGTGTCGCTCAGATCATCTTCGGCGCCAGGCGCCAATACCAGCGGACTGATCTTGGTGCGCAGGAAATGGTCCGGACAGCTGGTGCCCATCGGGGCAAGCCGGTCAAGATCGTTCGAGTTGATGAATTCCAGTACGCGGCTGTCGTCCGTAAAATGCCCAACCATCCGCACGCTGCCCGAGCAGAATCCGCGCAACACCGGGGCAATAGTGGCAGCCTGTTTACGGCGTATTTCCTCCGCAGGGCTGCTGATCCGGGGACCGCCGAAAACCGGCCCCTTTTTGCCGTAATGTTGTTCCAGGTATTCTGCGCATTGCTCAATTACCTCGAGGGTGTTCAAATAGCTTTCGTAAGCGGTGTCTCCCCAGGTGAACAGCCCGTGCGAACCGAGCATAATTCCCCGGATGCCCGGATTTTCGTCGAGGCATTGCTTCAGCTTCAGCCCTAAGTCGAAACCCGGCCGCTGCCATTCCACCCAGCCGATCGTTCCCTTAAAAAGTTCTTCTGTTATCTTTCTGCCATCCTTCGCTGCTGCAATGGCTATCGCCGCGTCCGGGTGGAGGTGGTCGATGTGTTTAAAAGGTAAAAATCCGTGCAGCGGCGTATCAATCGACGGCGCTTTGGATTGCAGATCGAATATGCAATGGTTAAACAATTCCACCATTTCATCTTCATGTTCCACCCCGCGGTAAACGTTGGTAAGGCTGCGCAGCCTGTTAACATACAATGCCGCCAGTCCGCTTTTTTTCAGTGTACCGAGATCGCCGCCCGATCCCTTCACCCACATCACCTCTGTTTCCTCGCCGGTAAGCGGGTCCTTCGCGATCACCTTGCACGAGGTGTTGCCGCCGCCGTAATTGGTAAGCCGCAGATCGGCCCCTAACAGGTTCGATCGATAGATCAGCAGGGCCACCTCGTCACCGTTCAGTTCACCGGCTTTCACATCATCCCATAAATAGCTTACATGCTTAAAATTTGTTTTTCTGACAGACATATTCTTTAATTTATTCAGACAGCGGCCAAAAACTCCGAAAAACACGTTTGTTGGTTTCCGGCTTTCGTCCGCTGTTATTTGTTTTTATTTACTTAATTGAATTACCATAGCCCACCACCAATACCGATAGGATAATGACTGCTATACCGGCAATAACCGTGGTAAACGCTTTTTTGCTTACACCCTTCCATTCCTTCAGTACCAGTCCCCAGCCGTTGGCCACCAGTATAATGAACGCCATGTGCAGTATCCACGAGCTTGCACCGTTCCCCAGCCTGCTTTCGCCCATGCCGTAAAAAAAGAACTGCAGGAACCAGGTCGTTCCGGCAAGCGCCGAAAACAGGTAGTTTTTCAGCAGCGGTGTTTTGCTGTTGGTATAATCGCCGAAGGTTTTATTCCGGGCGTTCAGTATCATACACCAGATAAAGTTGGTGGTAAGGCCGCCCCACAGCACCACGATATAAACCACGTTGTTTCTGAAAAGGAACGACGTCTCGCCCGGATGCCCCGCAAGATAGGCGGCATTCGCCATATCGGCCATTGATTTTCCGGCCTCAAGCCCGAAGTTAAAGCAGGCGCTCAGGATGCCGGACACGACGGCGACAAATATACCGAGGCCGAAGCGGTAATCCTTGTTTATTTCTTTTGCCGACTGGTCTTTGGCGAGGTCTTTCTCTTTCATCATTCCCGCCTTGCCGCAAATGATGATGCCCGCAACGCAGATCAGGATGCCCAGTAAAACCAGCTGCCCCCAATGGGAGGTAGCTAACGTAACGATGGTGTCCTTACCTGTCTTCGGAAAGAAATTATAATACACCGATGGCACTAACGAGCCGAAAACGGCGCAAAGACCAAGAATGATCGTGCTGCCTAACGATACGCCGAGGTAGCGCACGCCAAGCCCATAAGTTAGTCCGCCTATTCCCCACAATACGCCCATCAGGTAGGTCCAGCCGAGTACGCTGATCCCCGTGTGGCGGATGATCTCCGCAAAACCGGGAATGGTCAGCCATGCCGCAAGCGGCGGCACGATCAGCCAGGAAAAAAGCCCGCCGACGATCCAGAAGCATTCCCAGGCCCAGCCTTTAACCTTTTTGTAAGGGATATAAAAGCTGCCGGAAGCAAAGCCCCCGATAAAGTGAAAAAATACGCCGAAGATGATACCCATTGCTTTAAGGTTTTGAAGTGACGAAATGATAACTTCCGGAGCCGACACTAACCGGGACATAACCGTTTGCTGCACTGCCGATGCTTAGTCCGCCCTCAGATGTGATGGCCTTGCCGCCCTCGGTGATATTGCTGCTGTCTGTCGCCGGTACATAAATGGTAGCGGTCGTATTCGCCGGAATTTCCACGTCCATCGTCAGCTTGCCGCCCTCGACGCTCCAGTGCGAACTTACCTTGCCGTAATCTGTATTATAATCGGCCGCCACGTTTGTCAGCCCGCCGCCAATGGTCGGTTTTATCGTGATGCCTTTATAGCCCGGCGCGTCTTCTTTGGTATCGATGCCTGCCACCACGCGGTACATCCAGTCGCCGATGGCTCCATAAGCATAATGGTTGTAGGAGTTCATGGTCGGTGTTTCCAGCGTTCCGTCAGGCCTGATGCCGTCCCAGCGCTCCCATATTGTTGTTGCGCCCATCTTCACCGGATACAGCCAGGAAGGGTAAGTGTCCTGCAGCAGCAGGCGGTAGGCTACATCCGCATGACCGAATCGGCTCAGCACATGGCACAGGTAGGGCGTGCCTAAAAAGCCGGTAGTCAGGTGATTGCCATAACGGCGTATATTGCTTACAAGCCTGTCGGCCGCCTGTGCCCGCAGATTTTCGGGGAGCATATCAAATTCCAGGGCCAGCACGTAAGCGGTTTGCGTATCGGACGAGATCAGGCCGTTGGGCGTTACATACTCATTCAGATAGGCTTTTTTAACACGAGCCAGCAAGGCGGTATAATAATCAACGTCGTCCTGTTTACCTAAAACTTTCGCGGCGTTGATCAGCAGCTGCACCGAATGCGCATAAAAACACTGCGCGATCAGGTATTTGCTGGTGATAGCCGAGCTGCCGTCGGTGTCGTCGTTCACGCTGTAAAACAGCCAGTCGCCAAAGTGAAAGCCCGTATTCCAAAGATCGTTTTTGCTTTTGCCTTCCATGTACTTTACCCATGCTTTCATGCTACCATACTGGTTTTCCAGTATCTGCCGGTCGCCATAGGCGAGGTACATGTTCCAGGGCACAATGGTGGATACATCCGCCCACCCGGTGCTGCCGCCAAGCTCGCCGCCGTGCTGCCGTAGCACGTCAGGAATCACAAACGGAACGCTTCCGCTCGGGTACTGATCGGCGGCCACGTCTTTCAGCCACTTGGCGAAAAAATTGTGAACGTTCATATTGAATGTCGCCGTACGCGAGAAAACCTGCGCATCGCCCGTCCACCCAAGGCGTTCATCGCGCTGCGGGCAGTCGGTCGGCACATCCAGAAAGTTTCCTTTTTGTCCCCATTGTATGTTATGCTGCAATTGGTTGATCATCGTATTGGAGCAGCTGAACGTTCCGGTCGGCGTCATGTCGGAGTACAATGCAACGGCAGTAAAGTTTTCCGGGTTAAGATCGCCGGGGTAGCCCTCCACCTTGACATACCGGAAACCCTGCCAGGTAAACTGCGGTTCAAAGGTCTCCTCATCGCCGCCTTTCAGGATATAGATGTCCTGCGACCGCGCTGTACGCAGGTTGGCGGTATAAAAGTTGCCCGCTTTGTCCATTACTTCGGCATGTGATAATTTAACCGTATCGCCTGCTTTTCCCTTTACCTTCATCTGCACCCATCCCACCAGGTTCTGCCCGAAATCGATCACCTGTTCACCCAGCGGCGTTTTAAATATGCGCACAGGCTTAAAGGTCTCGTGCTTTCTCACCGGTTCGTTAACCGTAGCGATCAGTGCCGATTTGCTGAAATCGCCAACCTTTACACCGAACCAGTCTTTATCGTTAAAGTTGGTGGTTGACCAGTTTTTTTGCTGCATACGGTCGTCGATGACCGCGCCGTCATAGATCTCCGCAAACCTTACCGGCCCGGTCGAGGACTTCCAGGTGCCATCAGATGCGACGGTAGCCGTCGTTCCGTCGGTATAGGTGATGTTGATCTGAAACAGCACGGCGATATCGCTGCCGTAAAGGTTGGGCTTGGGGTTGTAGCCGAAATAGCCCCGGTACCAGCCGTTGCCTAATTCGGCTCCCGCTGCATTTGCGCCGGGTTTCAGCATATCGGTAACGTCATAAGCCTGGTATTGCAGCCGTTTGTTGTAGCTTGTCCAGCCGGGCGTAAGATAGGCGTCGCCGACGCGCTTGCCGTTGATCTGCGCCTCATACAAGCCGTGTGCGGTAATATAGGCAATAGCGGTGCGTACTTTTTTGTTGATCGAAAATGTTTTGCGGAACAGCGGGCTTGGCCGGTTCACTGAATCTTCGGGGTATCCCGGCATGATCCATTGCGCTTTCCAGTCCTCCGGGTGCAGCAGGCCCATGCGCCAGGTAGCCGGGGCGCTCCAGGCAGATGCCTTGCCGCTATTATCCCATACCCTTACCTGCCAGCTGTATTGCTGCCCCGATACTAACGGCTCACCACCGTATGGAATATACATCGATTGCCCCGACTGTACTTTTCCGGTTTTCCATACCACGTGCTTGTCCGCTGTGCGTATCGCCCTTATCTCGTATGCGGTTTGCAGCACGTTCCGCCGTCCGCCGCCATCTAACTGCCAGCTAAAGCGCGGTTTCAGCGCATCAATGCTGATGGGGTCTGGCTTGTTTTCGGTCTGCGGGTTCAGCACTTTTACCTGCGCAAGCGCAGCCGCCGCAGCAAAATGCAGGGCGATAAACAGGGTGAAAAACTTTCTCATATGTCAGTTACAGGCTTTTACTAAATTGGAAATGCAAGTTAATGAAAATGCGGGTAGCAAACTATCCTGCACTGTCTTTGGGCTGGCGGCTTTTGCAGCGGCTCCGGCACGCCAATTTAGGATGCACGCCTATCCTCATCGTTACACTAAGTAGGCGGCTGCCGCAATAAAAGTCGGCGGTTAATGTTATATTTGACGTTTAACTATCGCGTTTAACAAATGAAGAAAATACTGACCGCATTTTTTTGCTGTGCAACCGTAATAGCCGCAGCTCAAACAAACGACAACCTGGTTCAATACGTCAAACCGATCATCGGTACGCAGCGTATGGGCCACACCTTTCCGGGTGC
The DNA here is from genome assembly GCA_035547875.1 of Mucilaginibacter sp. GTDB lineage: Bacteria > Bacteroidota > Bacteroidia > Sphingobacteriales > Sphingobacteriaceae > Mucilaginibacter. The sequence goes on from DASZTX010000004.1 coordinate 36,819, forward strand.
CACCGTCCCCTTTGGCATGGTGCAGCTTAGCCCCGAAACAGATACCGTAAGCTACGAGCTGAACGGGCACTACAATCCTGATGTGTATAAATACTGCGCCGGATACCAGTACGACGACAAGACCATCGTCGGGTTTAGCCATACCCATTTCAGCGGCACAGGCCACAGCGATCTGGGCGATTTCCTGATCATGCCGACCATCGGCAAGGTACAACTTAACCCCGGCGTTGCCGATAAGCCCGGCAGCGGGTACCGCTCGGCCTTTTCGCACGCGAACGAGGTGAGCGAGGCCAACTATTACAAGGTAAAACTTGATGCGCACAACATCATCGCCGAGATGACCACCACCACAAGGGTAGGCTTTCATCAATATACCTTCCCTAAGTCGGACAGTGCGCACATCATTCTTGACCTGATGGCGGGCATTTATAACTATCCCGATAAAAACGTGTGGACCTATATGCGTATGGTGAATGACAGCACAGTAGCAGGCTTCCGCCAGACCAACGGCTGGGCGCGCACCCGTATCCTGTATTTTGCCATGACGTTCAACAAACCGTTTATCCAGATGGGCTACCGTAACTTTGGCAAACGCGAGGTTTACGGCGGTTTCTGGGGCAAATTCGCAAGGGTGAAAAACTTCCCTGAGATTGCCGGAAGACAGCTGAAGGCATGGTTCGATTTTAAGACCACCGAAGGTGAAAAGATCAAGATAAAATTTGCGCTTTCTCCGGTAAGCATCGACGGCGCTTTGAAAAACATGCAGGCCGAAATACCGGGATGGGATTTTGATAAAGTGAAGAACGACGGACAGGCACAGTGGGAAAACGATCTGCACAAGATCGTGATCCAGGGCAGCAAAGATGAAAAGGAAGACTTTTATACATCGATGTATCACGCCATGATCAACCCGACCGTTTATATGGATGTTGACGGCAAGTATAAAGGCCTTGACCAGAACGTACACCAGGCCGACGGTTTTACCAACTATACCACCTTCAGCCTTTGGGATACGCACCGCGCCCTGCATCCGCTGTTCAACATCATCGAGCCGGAACGCAACGCCGACATGGTTAAGAGTATGCTGGCCCATTTTGACCAGAGCCCAGAGCACATGCTGCCGATATGGAGCAACAGCGCCAACGAGAACTGGTGTATGAGCGGTTACCACGCGGTATCCGTCATTGCGGATGCGGTCATAAAAGGCAACGCGCCATTTGATGCCAACAAAGCCCTTGATGCCTGTGTGGCGACAGCCACCCACCGCAACTACGAGGGAATAGGCTATTATATGGATATGGGATACATTCCTGACGATAAGAACGGTGTTTCCGTATCGTCAACCCTGGAATATGCTTATGACGACTGGTGCATTGCGCAGATGGCAAAGAAACTGAACCGTATGGATGTGTATAACACCTTTATCAAACGCTCGCAGAACTGGAAAAATGTATTCGATCCTAAAACCGGGTTTATGCACCCGCGCATGAGCGATGGCTCATTCCGCAAGTCCTTTGATCCGTTTACCACCATCAATCAGGGTTTTATAGAAGGCAACGCCTGGAATTATACACTGTATGTTCCGCATGATCCCGAAGGCCTCATCAAAACACTCGGCGGAGACAAGCACTTTGTTACCTATGTTGACAGTTTGTTCAGCTACGAACTGCCGGACAAATATTTCGCCGAAACAGAAGATATTACCCGCGATGGAATTATCGGTAACTATGTGCATGGTAACGAACCGTCGCACCATGTGGCGTACCTGTATGACTGGACCGACAAACCCTGGAAAACACAGGAAAAGATACGCATGATATTACCGCGTATGTATAAACCGACACCCGACGGACTGGGCGGCAACGACGATACCGGGCAGATGAGCGCATGGTACATCTTCAGTTCGCTGGGCTTTTACCCGGTTGCGCCCGGTTCCGACCAGTACGCTATCGGCAGCCCCGCGGTGCAGCATGCCGTTGTGCAGGTAGGCGGCGGTAAAACATTCACGGTAAATGTGAAGAACCAGAGCGATAAGAATGTCTATATTCAAAAGATAACGCTGAATGGCAAGCCGCATCCGGGTATGTTTTTATCTCATTCAGATATTATGAACGGCGGCGACATCACCTTTGTGATGGGTCCGAAACATAAATAAGAAACCCGTTAAAACAGGAAAGCGGCGTGTCTGAAAAAGATACGCCGCTTTTTGTTAGGGGTCTATCGTGATCACGGCGGCGCTTCCGGCCGGAACGGTGACGGCAAAGCTGTTTTGGTTAATACGATGTTTTTCGGCGTCGCCCGGAATAAATGAACCGTCGGCACTAACCGTACTTCCGGCAAAGCTCACGCCATCAACCGAAGTTACCGATGGGGCTGTCAGCCGGTCAATGTGGATCGCAGAGGCAGGTTGGTGAAGCTGAACGGTAAACACAAAATCTTTGGCAAGTTCTTTATTGATGATCGTCACGGAAGTGGATTTATCAGGATTGATGCAGGCGTGAACGCTGTAGTTGCTGCTTCCGTCCGGATTAACCACCCGCGCCGGGATGATCTTTCCGCCTGTCGCGCCGTATTTAAAGGCCAGCATGGCATAATACAAAGGCCGCACGGTAGTTATGCCGTTTGTTGTGTTAATGGGCGTATAAACGAAGCGGATGCCGCCGCCGTGAAAATTTATGCCTTGTCCCTTGTTTTCTGCCACCCGCCACATAAAGTCGAGCGCCCATAGCGCCGACGCAAATACGTTGCTTACGCCGGGTTTTCCCTGTCCCCAGATGCTGTTACCCTCTGATATACGGTATGGTACGCCATGTGCCCCGGCAATTGCCGACATGCCCTGCAGATAAGGCGCCATTTTGGAATTCGGCGTCAAAACGTCAGTCAGGCTGATGGCCGGGTTGGACGCAGGGCCATTGTTATAATAATGCCCGTCGAGCAGAACGATGCGTTTGGTAGTGTTTTTACTGAATTCGCTAAGCCAGTACAGGTTAAAGGGCGTAACGTCTGGTCCGGCAAAACGTGCGTATGGAACTTTGTTTTTTACAGCAGCATAATAACCGTCCCACTCGTGCTGATAGTCGCTATAGCGGTATCCCGCAGGCCGGTGCAGGTATCCGAAGAAATCCGGCTCATTGCCCGTCTGAAAAGCATAAAGGTTGTTTTGCAGCTTATCGCTTACGTAAGCGGCTTCGTTTGCTGAAAGCCCCGGATTATTATCGGCGAGATTAAGGCCGAACAGCACCGGCCAGTTCACCGCTTTGGCAAATGCCGCAAGACGGTCGATATCAGCGGTGGTCAGTTTGCGGTGCAAGGTATCGGTACCGGCATCAGCGCCACCCCATTCCACTTCGTCGCTGCTGTTGCCCCCGATGCGTAACACGCCTTTACCCAGGTTTTTCAGCAGCCGGATCAGCACCGTGTTGTTTTCATTCAGATAACCGGGATCGTTGGTCAGCAGGTCGGTTTCATAACTGAGACCTTCAAAAATATGGGGAATGGTGTAACCGGGCAGGCTCTCATCCAGGATGACAGTAACAGGAGCAGCCTTTGTAGCAAGTGTGCCTGGCGCTGTATCGTCAAAATCGACTTTTTTACATGCGCACAGGCATCCGGCCAAAACTATAGCGGTCAACCAGAGTTTGTTCATTAATCAGGGAGTAAGTCAGCTACTGTAACAATAAAATTACAAATGCAAAATAATTAAAATTGTGAAAAACAAAAATCTGAAACGATAATTTTTATTGTTAACCAATTTATAACCGATAGACCTCGAATTTTTTATGAAAACTGTGTTCCTGCTGCTTATTGTGGTAACTTTTGCGGTGCTGTCCGGGTGTTCGTCGGGCGACGGCATGGAACCCGTCGTTCTTGTAGCAAAGTGGAAGCTTGTCAGCGATTCAACGGCTATGTCATCAACCGGCATGGAAACCTCCACGGCAAGTTATAAGGGAACCGTTGCCGATTATTTTGACTTTCGCTCCGACGGAAAGTGTTACATCAAAGAGGGGAATGTGTATGATACGCTCGATTATCACCTCAAAGGCCCCACCCGGATCGTCATCAGTAATTTTGGTGACAATGATGATGACCATCCGTCTGTAATTGATCCGTTTACCGGCAATAGGGCCGTGATCACCAGTCCTTTGTCTTTTTCGTCAGGCGGCTTCTCCTACAGAACGGTGACGCTGAAGAAATGATATTAATCTTTTTCCCGGACGCTTTATTGATGCACCCAAACGCCGCTTCCCAACCGGTTTTATTCCCGGGAATGCTTTTCCGGACGGAAGTTTTCCCGTAGTTTACTATTTTTACAGACCAGTTATTAGCGCTAAAAGAATATTGAATGAAAGTTATACAAAATCACGCTGAATTTGAATCGCTCCTCGACAAGGAAATAGGTACTTCCGGATGGCATAAGATCACTCAGGAGCAGATAAACAAGTTTGCTGACGCTACCATAGATCATCAGTGGATCCATACTGATGAGGAACGCGCAAAGAACGAGGGTCCCTTTAAGGCCACTATCGCACACGGGTATCTGACGGTATCACTACTGCCGTACTTCTGGCACCAGATAGCCGATGTTCATAATCTGAAGATGCAGATCAATTACAGCATCGAGAATATACGTTTTGCGCAGCCGGTGCTGGTAAACAGCAGGGTGAGGCTGATCGCCAGGCTCAATGCCATTGTTAACCTGCGGGGGATCACCAAGGCAACTATCGGTGTTGTTATGGAAATAGAAGGTGAAAGAAAACCGGCCTATACCGGCGAAGTGGTATTTTTATATCACTTTAACTCATAGCATTTGCGGGGCTGGCCAGACTTGCTGGCCCTGCAACTTAAATCCCGTCGCTCTGAAATCCGTATATTGCCTGCGGATGGGTGCAAACGGTTAAATGTGAATATCCCTTAACCTGTCGAACGGCTTCCCGCTTCCTGCGCGATCGCCTCAACACAACGTAATGTTTGTGCTGTTTTTGTTTTAGCTGCAAGAGAATTCAATTATCATTACTTTTGATCCCGAAAAAGCTGGCAGATCCGGAAGTGGGTAAACGCCCCGGGCTTGCGCTGAATAACTTTTTTTTAAACCCTGATTGATGAAAAGACCCAACATACTTGTTGTAAACGACGATGGCATTACCGCGCCGGGCATAAAAGCCCTCACAGAAACCATGGCACAGATAGGCCGCGTGGTCGTAGTGGCTCCGGACAGCCCGCAATCGGGTATGGGACATGCGATAACCATCGGCAAACCTTTAAGACTTGACACGGTTGATATATATGAGGGGATTGAAATGTATAGCTGTTCGGGGACACCGGTGGATTGTGTTAAGCTTGCGGTAAATAAAATATTTAAGGGCCACAAGCCCGACTTGTGTGTGTCCGGCATTAATCACGGGCTGAATAACTCTATCAATATCCTTTACTCGGGAACCATGTCCGCGGCTGTTGAGGGCGCAATTGAGCATATTCCCTCCATCGGCTTTTCACTTGACGACTACAACATGGAGGCTGATTTCAGCCACTGCCTCAAATATGTAAAGGAGATCGGGCTTCGTGTGCTGGAAGAAGGGTTACCGCCTGCCACGCTGCTCAATGTGAATTTTCCGAAAGGCGCCCATATCAAAGGGCTCCGCATCTGCAGACAGGCCAGCGCCAAATGGGCCGAGGAGTTTGATGAGCGTATGGATCCGCATAACCGGCCTTACTACTGGCTTACAGGGGTTTTTCAAATGAACGATCACGGAGAGGATACCGATGTATGGGCGCTGGAGCACCATTATGCCTCGGTGGTGCCTGTGCAGTTCGACATGACCGCACATCACGCCATCCCCGTTTTAAATGAATGGAAATTTAATATCTGAAGTATAATGTTCAAAAAAAACAGCTATATCACCGGGATCCTCGCCGCCTTGATCTTTCCGGCGGCAGGAGGTGTTGTAGCATATTATTTACGCGATGCCACGTTGATCATCAACCGCCCTGCGCTGCCCTACTTAATTGGCGTGGCCTGCAACCTGATCATGATGCGCTTCGTGATCAGAAAAAACCTCGACAAAACCGGCCGCGGTATCATGATAGCAACCTTCGTGATCATGCTGCTGGTTTTTATGTTTAAAGCACGTTTAAGATGAAATATTACCTGGTGGCCGGCGAGGCTTCCGGCGATCTGCATGGAGCCAACCTGATGAAGGCGTTAATGCAGCTCGACCGTCAGGCAGAATTTCGTTTTTTTGGCGGCGATCAGATGGCAGCCGCCGGGGGGGGCCTTGTAAAACACTATGCCGACATGGCCTTTATGGGCTTTATCGAGGTGGCCCTGAATCTGAATACCATTTTCAAAAATCTGAAGCAATGCCGCGATGATATCAGTGCATGGCAGCCCGATGCGGTAATTCTGATCGATTTTCCCGGTTTTAACCTGAAGATAGCCGCATTTGTAAAAAGCATCGGTCTGCCGGTGTTCTATTATATCTCCCCCAAGGTATGGGCCTGGAACCAGAAACGCGTGCTGAAGATCAAGCGCGTGGTTGACCACATGTTTTGCATCCTGCCTTTTGAAGTAGATTTTTATAAAGGCTGGGGGATGGACGTGGACTATGTCGGTAATCCGCTGCTTGATGCCGTTGCCGAATTTAAAGCAAACGCCGACTTCAGGGAAAAGCACCAGCTTACCGGGAAAAAAATAATTGCGCTCCTGCCCGGCAGCCGCAAACAGGAGATCAGCAGACTGCTCCCTGAAATGAAGGAGCTTTTGCCGTTTTTTCCGGATCATCAGCTGGTGATTGCCGGAGCGCCCTCGTTCAGTGCGGACTATTACGATCAGTTCTTAAACGGAACGGATATTCCGGTGATTTTCGGCGCGACGTATGACCTGCTGAATGAGGCCGGGGCCGCCGTCGTTGCCTCGGGAACGGCAACCCTCGAAACGGCATTGTTCAATGTTCCGCAGGTTGTGGTGTATAAAGGCCATCCGGTTTCCATAGGCATTGCCAGGGCGGTGGTTAAGATCAGGTTCATATCACTGGTCAACCTCATTATGGACAGGCTCGTGGTGAAAGAGCTGATCCAGGAGGAATGCACAGCGCAGACCATCCGGACAGAACTTGATCCCCTGATCGAAGACTCAGACCGCCGCCGGAAGATGCTCGACGACTACGACCGCCTCGACGAAAAGATGGGGCTGCCCGGAGCTTCGGCAAAGACCGCCGGACTGATCGTCCGGTACTTGTCCTGATCTGTTATTTCGCAGTAAAAACCAGCACCGTTTCTTTTTTTGCATCAAGCGTAAGCTTGCTGACGGTAAGTCGGCCGCCTGCCACCGTAAGCCCGTTAAGCGCGGCATACTTTCTCGTAGCCGGGTCGAATGATTGCGCGGACACCGTTTTCCCGCCAAAGGGAAAAGATACCGGCGAGGTGATCCTTTCATCCGTGTTGTTCAGCAGATACACAAAATATTTCTGTCCGCATCTAACCGCGTGGCTCTCAATCCTGTCTGTTGTTACGATAAATTGCTCAAACTTCCCGTTACCGGCCTTTAGCATGTCATCGCTGATTTCGCGGACGGCGTTAAAATAAGGCGTCATGTGCCGGGTATCGAAAAGTTCCCACCACCAGGTCATCGGCAAAATAGGGGTAGGGCTGAACAGCCCGTACCACAGGCCGCGTTTATAATCGTAGTCGAAGCCTTCTCCGTATTTCGGGTCATCGTCTTCCCAGCGATAACCAAATTCTCCAACCACGTAGGGCTTTCCGAACGTCTGAATATAATCCGGATAAATGGCCGGGATCTTTTCGGTGTGCTTGTAAATATGTTTCTGGTTAAAGTCGATATAAGCGATGGAATTCATGCCCATAATATCCCGGTGCGACACGCTGGTAGTAACCAGGTGTTTGTAAGGGTCAATATCCTTCAGGTAACGGCTCATTTCATCATGCCACTGCGTAATGGCTGCATGGGGGATCAGGATACTGTCAGCGCCGTTAAATGCGGCGTTATCAATTTCGTTAAAAAACTCAAATGCGGCTATGCTCGTGCTGTAACCCCATCGGGCCACGATATACCGCAGCTTGTTTTTGTATTTATCGCGCGCGCTGCGCAGGGTAAAGAATTCCGTCGGCGTTCTGGCGGGGCCGCCGTTCACCACATTATAGGGGCTGTCTTTCCATCCACCGCCCTCCATCAGGTGCCCGTGCCAGTCCATCGTCAGCATAAAATACAAACCTAACGAATCCGTCAGATGCACCAGATCGTCCATGCGTTTGATAGCACCGGGATTAAAATAGTTGGTCGTGTTGCTGTAACGTTTGGTGGAGTGTACCTTCTGCCATTCAAGCGGCAGGTTCCAGTAACACATCCAGGTACGGAAAAAATTCGCGCCGTTTTTGGCAAGCGTCGGAAGCAGGTAGTCATAGGTCCATTTCGGGTTCTCGAACGAGCGGGATTCCCAGCCGACGTTTTCGCCGATGCCGCGAAATAGCTTACCGTTGTCGAAGCGGAACGTCCACAACGTGTTTTTATGCAGAAAGCCCGGCCCTGCATCTTTCTCGGCGACAAATGTTCCGGTGGCTGAAGTGAAAGTACCTGCCTTGTTCTGAAGCCGGAACACGTAGGTATATTTTCCGGCCTCCTGCGGAGCGAACCGGGCCTTCCATAGCGATGCGGATGTGTCGCCGCGCTCAAAATAACAGGGAAGAGCTACCGGCATTCCTGAAGGCGAGATCATTGAAAGATCGAGCGTAATGTCTTTCTGATCATACGGATTGGCATAAGCCGCTGAGATATTTACGTCCCACTCGGCCTTTTTATACTCTACTACCGCTTTATTTAAAAGCCTTGAGGCGGTTATGCGTGGCTGCGCCGAAGCAATAAAGCCTGCATACAGCGCGGCGAAAAGAAGAACGGGTTTTCTGAAGGATTTCATCATAGCGCTAATTTAAAAGATAAATGCTGCAGGTGTTTATGGCGAGGGGTTTGAGCTGCCGAAATTTGCGGAATGACATCAAATTGAAACAATAGTGTACAACGTGCGGGAGTGGAATCAGGATGAACAGATAAAGGCTTTTTATTAATAGTAAAAAATTTGTTTTTATAAAAGATATTTCATAGCTTCACACAACACTTTGCCGATGAATAACCGAAACAAGAAGATCATTATTTTTGATGATGATGAAGATATTCTGTCTATCTGTAGTTTCATATTGGAAGACCAGGGATGGAACGTAAGCGCCTTTCCTGATTGTAATAATATCATCGAAAAGGTATCCGGAATTTTACCCGATGTGATCCTGATGGATAACTGGATTCCGGATGACGGCGGTATCATCGCCAGCCGTAAACTCAAACAGGACGACACCCTGAAAAATATTCCCATCATTTATTTTTCGGCAAACAGCGACATCGAACTGCTGGCAAATCATGCAGGTGCCGAAACCTACCTCGCCAAACCCTTTGATCTGGAAGATCTGGAACGGGTGGTCAATTCCGTATTGGTATAAAATAAAAATGTGCTGATCTGAAGCTGCCGTTTCCGGCTTTCAAATCAGCACATTGATATGCTTTGGCTGGTGGCTGATTAATATCCGCCGGGACCGCCGCCGTCACGGTGACCGCCGCCACCGCCGCCTCTGCGGAATCCGCGTGATGCAGGATCATTCATCGGCGATTTACCTGCAAATTTCTGTAGCCTTAGCGTAAATGTGGCCAGGAAGTAACGCGACAGCCGATTAACCTGTGTTTGCGTAATGGCGCTCGCGGTTGTCGATGAAGAGAACCCGGTATTCTGGTTAAACAAATCGAATGCGGACAGGCGGATCGTTCCGCGGTGATCTTTCATAAAACGGCGCTCCACATACATGTTCAGGATATTCGGGTTGGCAATCTTCACATTGGAGGTATAGCCATAGTTGCTCACGTGCGAAAAATCGTAGCTAACGGTCCAGTCGCCAAAATAGCTCTTTCCGTTGATCCCCGAGGTCCATGCCCTGATGTTTGATACAGCTTCAGTCATTGGGTTTTGCACCGAGTTCTGTGTGCGGTTAATACTGTAGCTGGTTACGGCCTGCGCATCAATATGGTCAGTAATATCAACCCTGAACGATAATCCCGGTGTAAACTGCAGGTTTTTCGCAATGTTTTTCTGTGTATCAAACACTCCTGTCGAATCCACGTTGGTCAGGTAACCTACGTTGTTTGCATAGGTCAGTGAGCCGTTCAGGTTCAGCGTATATTTCCGGTTATCCCAGGGTTTGGAGTAGGTTGCCCGGCCGCGAATAGTGTAATAACCATCGGCATTGGTGTACGTAGTCAGGATCGTATTCTGAAAACGCGGATCGGGTTTGTAAACACGCGGGAAGGTGATACTGTTGGTCACCACCGAGTTTTGTACCGACTGGAAATTGACGTAAGCAAAGAATATATCGCCGGTAGCGAAGCTGAAGTTGTTATACCTGATCTGGAAGTTGTTGGTGAACGATGGCTTCAGATTCGGGTTACCCTGCGTTGGGTAAAGCGCGTTCGAGAAATCGACAACCGGCTGCAACTGGGTAAAGCTCGGTTCGCTGCTCGATCCGTTGTACGAGAAGTTGAAAGCCTTTCCGCGCGAAAAGTTGTAAACAAACCGCGCTGAAGGAATATAGTTCACAGTGGATACATGGGTGGACAAGCCGGTGAGTGGTGAATAACCGTCAAGCACAGCAGGCTGTACACCCAGACCGAGGGTATAGTTGTATTTCTTTTCGATGAACAGGAAGTTTAAGCCAACCTTGTTCGTGGTAAAGTTGTAATTATAACGGGTGCTTAACGCGGTATCGTTTCTGAAGGTAAAGTTCGCGGCGTCATACAGCGTATCGGTCTCCTTGTTGTTATCCGTGTTCGAACGGTTAAAGCCATAGTTCAGCTCCAAAAACGACCGTTTACCCATGGGTTCGCGGTACGAAAGATTTACGCCGTAGCTGGTGGTGTGGCTATTTACGTTGATCACCTGGTTAGCCGGAGCTGTTGGTGCGCCAACGCTGAAGTCATACAGCGGATTCTGATACGAATTGTTGTGACCCGTGTTCACGTTGGCATAAATGCTGAAATTGCGGCGGTTTTTAAAACGGTGATTATACAACACGTTCACCCCGAAGTTTGGCGATTGTGAATCGCCGGTGGTGGTCGAAGTATAAGCTGAGCTGACAGTGCCGTTCCGCACAAAGTTTACGTCTTCAAAGTCATTGGTCGTGGTGCTGCCGTAAGTAAAGTTTGGCGTTACCTTTAAATAGTTCACCGTATCCGGTTTGTATTCCATGTTCCAGTTAAAGCGGTGATTGATATTCTGATCCTTTTCATTACTGTTCTGGTTCTGAACGGATGGGTTGGCAGGCGATATGTTCTGTTGTAAAATGTTGTTGATAGTGGTGGTGGTATTATCCGCAAAGCTGTAGCTGCCGTAAACTGACAGCGCTTTACCCCACTGATCACGGAAGTTAGCGCCGATAGAGTGAGCAATGGTGGTACCATCCGCGCTGGTGGTCAGGCTGCTGCCGCCGCCGCGACCAGCGTTACCACGTCCCCGGCCGCCGCCAAATCCGCCGCCACCGCCCGGGCTGCCGAACGAGAAGGTGTTGATGTTGGTGTTGTTAATGCTGCCTAACACAGCGATCTGCTGGTCGCCATGAAAATTAAAGGCACTCACAGTGGTCAGATACCTGTTTTTATTCGGAATCCCCTGGTCCTTCGGCAGCAGGTCGGCGCCGTCACCGGCAGTTGCCTGTCCAAAGTAGCCGTAGTTCTTGTCCTTTCTTACATTGATGTTCAGGATTTTGTCCGGGTCGCCTGTTTTTACACCGGTAATGTTGGCCTGATCGCCATAATCGTCAATCATCTGGATATTATCCACCACGTCGGCCGGAAGGTTTTTCAATGCGCTCTGTACGTCGCCGCCCATAAAGTCTTTGCCGTTTATACGCACCTTGGTAACCTGTTTGCCCTGTGTGCTTACGTTGCCGTTCACGTCAACATCCACGCCGGGAAGCTTCTTTACTAAGTCCTCTACCGGGGCGTTTTCGCGCACCTTATAGGCGCTGGCCTGGTACTGCACGGTATCCTCTTTCAGGGTTACCGGCACAGTGCCCACAATCGTAACGCCTTTTAGTTCCTTAGCTTCCGACCGCAGCACGATGTTGCCCAGGTCAACCGCCGAAGGCGTGTTGTCGAGCGTATAGTGTCTCCTGAACCGCTGGTAACCGATGTAGGTAACCGTTACGGTTATTTTTGTGCCTTTTATATTTTGAAAAACAAATTTTCCGTTCACGTCGGCAACGGCAATCGTACTGTCGCCTTTGTCCGATACCAGCTTGACGCTGGCCGAAGGTACCGATAGTTTAGTCGTGTCAACAACGGTTCCGTGTACCTCGCGGCCGCCTTGAGCATACAAGCCCGTTACTGTTAAACATACAATTGCAAAGGCAAGTAGTAGTGATTTCATCTTCTTTTTTCTGTGCTGTAGGGGTAAGTATTCTTTTATTTTAATGCTTAATACATTAATAGGCTGCAAATGTTCAACTAAAATTCTCTAAATGGTTATTAATCATATCATTGTTACATATCAACACAAAAAGCCCCACGTTTAACGTGAGGCTTTGCTATTTTGAAAGAATATGATCGTTAATTCAGCCGCATTAGTTGGAAAGGTGAAGCGCGGCGGCTACTTCATTAAAGTTCCTGACATTCAGGTGAGGATTGGTTGCGTTAAGGGTGGTAAGCGCCGTTCCCGGTATTACCACAACCCTGAAATCAATTCCCGCAGCCTGGGTAAAGTTGGCCTTCAGGTCGATATAACCCACGCCGTAGTCGTTAAAGGTGATGGTATGGTCTGCCTCCGAATATGGAAGAGCGTACCAGCCCGATGTGGAACCGGTATTGCGCAGGTAAACCAGCACGGTGCCTGAGTCAACAATAGCCTGTGTAATTGCAGGCACGGTAAACTTGGTCAGTCCGGCAACAACAACGCCTTTATTGATCAGTAAAAAGTTCTGAACGTCTGCATTTCCCGGATCGCCCTTGTCGCCTTTCGGCCCTTGTGGTCCGGTAGCGCCAGTGGCTCCCGTAGCTCCGGTTGCCCCTGCAGGACCTGTAGCTCCGGTTGCGCCCGTAGCTCCGGTTGCGCCGGTGTCGCCTTTATCACCTTTCGGGCCTTGTGCGCCCGTAGCTCCTGTCGCGCCGGTTGCTCCCGCAGGCCCCTGCGGGCCAATAGGCCCTTGCGGTCCTACAGCTCCGGTTGCGCCTGTGGCACCTGTCGCTCCGGTTGCCCCGGTCGGTCCTGTAGCGCCCGTCGCTCCGGTGTCGCCTTTATCTCCTTTTTCACCTTGCGGCCCCTGCGCACCCTGAGGTCCTTGCGGCCCTCCGGCAGGTCCGGCAGGCCCCTGTGGTCCGGCAGGCCCGGTTGCGCCGGTCGCACCCTGTTCGCCTGTCGCGCCCTGTGGCCCGGCAGGGCCAGGGGTTTTGTCCTTTTTGCAAGCCGGCAGGCTTAAAAGGCATACCAATAAAATTGGCAGTAAAAGTCTAAGTTTTCTCATATTCAAAGTAATAATATTGTTTATCCCGGCTTTTTACGAAAGGGACAATAATTAAGTTACAACGAAAGTCCCCCTCAAAAAAAGTTATGCACAATTTTATTGATTAAATACGACCGCTATACACGACATTGACCAACAAATGTTTATAAGTGGGTTTCTGGCTTTGTAACAATATGGCACGGTTTTCGTTAAATGATTTTTAAAAAAATTCCTATGGCTAACATCAATAGAAATCTGCATTCAAAAGTGCACAAGTGGATCGACTCGATCGGCTTCCGCTTCAACGGCTCTCAGACCGGAAAAGACAACGTAACCACCAACCATTATTTTTTCGAAACCTTCAACTTTTTTGAAAGATCGAAGAATAACGACATGAGAAATTCAAAGTTTTTATGCTTTGACGCTTACGGCGAAAAGATCAACGTTAAATCGTTGCTCGATTTGCAGACCGCTTTTTTCGAAAATATCAGTCAGCTTTAAAGCGCAGGGGCCGGTAGAATACTAAACCGACCGTCGTTGTTAAAAACGGGGTATGGTTTTTGTTTGACGTAGCTTTTACAGGAAATTTTAATAATTATTTATACGAACCGTCTTTAAATACGGACGATCATAAAAAAATCCCGGCAGGAAAGACTGCCGGGATTTTGGTTTTATAGCAATTAACAAACTTTTAATATTGCTCCAGTTCGCTTTCGCTATCCGGATCCAATGTGATCCCCCGGCCGTTTCCACCCGGAGAAACATTCACCACCGGTTGCGTTGGATTTAGCGCTTCTTTTATGCGGTTGTGCAGGTCGGCATAATGCGCTGTGGTGATCGCATCTCCGCCTTTAGGTAGTCTGGCGTCAATAACTTTCAGTTCTGCGCGTACCATCGGGCGGATGTCAGAAAGACTGGTATTGATCGGTGTCATACCAAACTTCGCCATCACGGTTGCAGGCATACCCGGTATGCCCTTAAAGTCGTCGGTAAGCAGGCTGTTCAGGTCCTCAATATAGGCCCTTTGCAGGTTGCGCTTAAATGCGTCCGGACGTCCGGTGGTAAAAATGCCGCCGCGCAGGTCGGTAAATAAGTTGGCAACGGTGTAAGCTTTGCTGCTGCCGTTCCGGGTCTCGTTGTCATACATGCGCGACAACCTCGACTGCGATAGAATGTTCGCTAACGTACCTGTCTGTACGCTTTTGATACGGTTGATGGTAACGCCGTTATCAAACTTGCCTAACTCTTCGTTGTCAATCAGCCACAGCGGTGTAGTGAACAGTTCTTTGTTGAAGAAAGCCACCGCGTCATGCTGCCTGTCTTTGGCAACGAAATCATAGACAGGGCCTTTCTGATCGTAGGTTTTAAAGTTTTCGTTCATCCCGCCGATGTTGGTAGCCACATGGCCCATGTAACGGCTGAACTGGATGATCACCTGTCCGTAAATATCTTCCAGGTCGCTGTAATCTTCGCCCGGCTGATAAGTCCACTTCTCTACATTAGGTAATATCCTTTTCAGGTTGGCAATGCCGTAGGTGCTGGCTTTCATGGCATTGTCGCCAAGGTCTTCGTTTTGCAGCCTTGGATCAATGCTGGTGCCCTGGCGACCGTAGTAGTAAAGCGGATTTCCTGCTTTTTCAAGCACCCATTTGTTCAGTATCTCTTTTTCTTCTTTAGGCGTTTTATTTCCCGGGAACCAGGTATAACCCCACTTAATGGCCCATTTATCATATTCGCCGATCTGCGGATAAAAATGCGTTACCCCGTCGCCCGGCTGAGCGATATAGTTAAAGCGGGCATAGTCCATAATGGATGGCGCGGTGCCGTGCTTGTCGGTGAATGATTTTGAACGCAGTGAGTCAACCGGGTAAGCATAGCTGGAACCGAAGTTATGCGGTAATCCCAGCGTGTGACCGATCTCATGCGACGATACAAAGCGGATCAGCTCTCCCATCTGCTCATCACTGAAATTGGCGGTGCGCGCCACCGGATTGGCAGCAGCGGTCTGTACAAAATACCAGTCGCGCAGCAGTTGCATCACGTTGTGGTACCAGCCTACGTGGCTCTCCAGTATTTCTCCTGTACGCGGGTCCGACTCATGCGGGCCATAAGCGTTCAGCACGTTCGATGCAAAATAACGCACTACGCTGTAGCGGGCGTCCTCGGTGCTGAATTCGGGGTCTTCTGCGGGTGTTGGCGCAGGTTTGCCCACAATGGCATTTTTAAAGCCTGCGGCTTCGAATGCCTTCTGCCAGTCGTTAATACCGGCGATCAGGTACGGAACCCATTTTTTTGGCGTTGCCGGATCAATATAAAAAACGATCTGTTTTTTTGGTTCCACCAGTTCGCCTCTCTCGTAGGCGGCTTCATCCTTGGGTTCCAGCTTCCAGCGATGAATGTATGAGGTTACTTCTGCTTTTTGTGCGCCGGTGCCATAATCGGTCTGGCTCTGGCCAAAAAACCCGACCCTGTCGTCGCTCAGGCGGACTTTGGCTGGTATTTCAGGCAGCAGCAGCATGGAGGTGTTCAGCTCGAAGGTCACGGCCGCATTGGTTTTGTCGGTCGGAGAGTCTCCGGCCCGGTAAGTTTTCAAAACGCGGGTCTCGATGTTTATCGGGAAGCTCTTGATGGTATCGATATACGAGCGCGAGTTATCCAGCGCGGTGATCTTGTAAGCCTTGCGTAATTCTTCCGATATACCGATAGCCGCAACGTCGCCGTTGTAAAAATCGGTCACGTCAATAACTACCCCGGTGGTGTCCTTGTTGTAGGCTTTGATATCGAATGATGCCAGCACAACGTCAAGGTCCGAGTTCTTTACAGACTGGTACATATCGCTGGTGCTGTCGGCGCGGATAGAGTACGTAGGTACGCGGATAAATATCTGCTTGTCGTGGCGTTCCCATTTCCATACCTGTTCGTTTTCACTCTCGCCGCCGTATTGCTGAAAGGGCACCTTTATGTTAGCCGGGGTGCGTGCAAGCCGGGTTACCACCAGCATTTCGCGGTTCAGCATCGAGTCCGGGATCTCGAAATAATATTTGTTATCGACTTTGTAGGTATCAAAAAGCCCCTTATCAACTTTAGTCTTGGAAGGAATAACATCTCCGAATTTTTTGATACCCTCTTTTTTTGATGTACTGATGGTCGCGGTGGCTGAGGAGCCGTTTGCCGTCGCAGTGGTTTTCAGTGTAACGGTCTGGGCAGCCGTCTCTTTTTTGGTCTTACACGATCCGGCAATAACGGCAATAGCAATAGCCGTTATATACAGACCAGAATGTGCGCGTAGCAGTTTGTTCATATACGATAATAGCGTTAAATTAATTAAGCGTAAAAAGTGTAAACTTATGCAAAAACCGATGTATTTGGCAACAGCAACATTTTTGTTACAGAGAAAGGTTAAAGACGTTCATTAACAGCCTTTTGCCGGGAGGTCTGACAACAAAAGAAAAACGGGATGACCGTAAGACCATCCCGTTTTCTGTATTTATATACCAGTTTGTTTTTTGAAAATATCGCGGGCTATTTTACCAGCGTTCCGATCGATTCGCCATCGGCGATCTTCATAAAGTTGCCGGGCTTGTTCATATCGAATACGATGATTGGCAATTTGTTTTCCTGGCAAAGTGTGATAGCGGTCATGTCCATCACATTCAGGCCTTTGTCATACACTTCCTGGAAACTGATCTCGTCATAACGGGTTGCCGATGGGTCTTTTTCCGGATCGGCAGTATAAATGCCGTCAACGCGGGTTCCTTTCAGCACTACATCAGCTTTGATCTCGATGGCGCGCAGCGAAGCAGCGGTGTCGGTAGTAAAGTAAGGGTTGCCGGTGCCTGCGCCGAAGATGACGATGTGTCCCACTTCGAGGTGATGAATGGCGCGGCGACGGATGTAAGGCTCGCAGATCTGCTCCATCTTAATGGCGCTTTGCAAACGGGTAGCTACGCCGATGCTTTCCAATGCGTTTTGCAGGGCCATGCAGTTGATCACGGTGGCGAGCATTCCCATATAATCGGCTTGGGCACGCTCCATTCCGGATTTTTCGGCGCTCAGCCCCCGGAAGATATTGCCCCCGCCCACAACAACGGCAATTTCAACGCCCTTGTCCTTTACGGCTTTTATATCCTGTGCGTATTGTAAAACCTGCTGATTATCAATTCCATATTGCTTTTCGCCCATTAGCGATTCACCGCTAAGCTTTAGAAGGATACGTTTATACGTCATGAGGTAGTTAAATTGGTCAAAAATATAGAAATATAATCAGTGTTAAAATTTTATGTCCACTTTGTTAAATATTCGCCCTTAAACACCGTCCCCTGCACCTGGTATCCGGCATCGAAAACGATCATATCCGCATCACAGCCCGCCGCTATATGCCCTTTTGCAGGTAACGAGGCCAGGCGCGCCGGATAAAGCGATGCCATGTTTATGGCTTCGGCTAACTCGATACCGACCTTTTCCACGCAGTTTTGTACCGCCTTCAGCATGGTGAGGCATGAGCCGGATAGTGTGCCATCGGGCATTACGTACCGGTCGCCGGTAAAGCGGTGCTGGTAGGTCCCCTCAGTTGCAGCGGTAACGGCATCGGTGATCAGAAACAGCCTGTCGCCAAGTTCGCGTTTGGCCAGCCGCACCATTGCAAAATCAACATGGATACCGTCGTTCACAATGCTGGCATAAGGTCTTTCCTCAAATATTGCCGGGATGTAACCCGGTTCGCGGTGATGCATTTGCGGCATCGCGTTAAACAGATGCGTAACCGCCGGGATGGGTTTGTTCAGGAATGATTTACCCTCGGCGTAGGTCGCATTGCTGTGGCCTGATGATATGATGATTCCCTGATGACGCAGATAATCAATAACTTCCTGATCCTGTAATTCCGGGGCTATCGTCATCATTTTGATCACGCCTTCGCCGCTTTCCACCCATTTTTTTACTTCGGCAAGCGTCCCTTTTTTGATAAGGTTGGCCGGATGGGCGCCTTTTTTTGCCGGATTAAGATACGGGCCTTCGAGATGCAGGCCCCAGAAATTGCCCTTGCATCGGTCACGGTAGGCCTTAGCCGACTCAATGCCTTCTTCCACAATTTCGTTGGTGTTGGTGCCGATGGTGGCAAAAAAGCCGGTGGTGCCTTGCCTCAGCAGGTCGTTTTCCATCCGTTCAAGCGCTTCTACAACCGGTGTTCCGGCGAAGAGCTTACCGCCGCTGCCGTATATCTGCAGGTCTATCAGTCCCGGAGCTAAGTAGGCGCCGTTCAGATCGATCTTTTTAACATTTTCCGGGATGGAGGTTTCATCGCTGATGGCAGTAACCTTGTCGCCGTTAATAAGAACTACCTTTCCGCTGGTGATTATCCCATCGGTGATAAGCTGAATGTTGTGCAGTGCGGTTATCATATGCTTGAATTTATTTTACCATTTCGGGCAGAGGCGCGGCTGTCCTGGTGTCGGTCTGCCGCAGCAGGATGCTCGATGGCGGGGTTTACCATTTGTTGTACACAGCGCGGGCAAAATCGCTGTGGCAAAAAAAATCCCCCTCGTAATTACGAGGGGGATTCAGTATTTTAAGCTCCCAAGGCCACCCGCTTAAAGGCGGTTACGGTGAGGGCTTTATCAACGCCGCTCAGGAACTGGCCGACGCTCTTTGACGAATCTTTTACGAACTCCTGGTTCAGCAGGGTCGAATCTTTGTAGAACTTGTTCAGCTTGCCAGATGCAATTTTTTCAACCATTGCTTCTGGTTTGCCTTCTGCGCGGATCTGCTCTTTAGCAATTTCAAGCTCACGCTCGATGGTCGATGCGTCAACACCATCTTTATCGATGGCGATAGGATTCATGGCAGCAATCTGCATCGCAACGTCTTTACCGGCGTCTTCAGCGCCTTCAACGTCAGCGCTCAGGCCAACCAATACGCCTAAACGGAAGTTGCCATGGATATAGGCGACAACTTTTTCAGCTTCTACCACTTCGTATTTGCTAACGCCGATCTTCTCGCCGATCTTACCGGTCTTTTCAACGATCACTTCGCTGATCTTTGCACGGCTTGATTCAGTATCGATAGAAAGATCGTTCAGTTCTGCCAGTGTTGCAGGCTTAGCCTCAACAGCAGCATTGGCGATCTGGTTACCGAAGGCCACGAACTCAGCATTCTTAGCTACGAAGTCGGTTTCGCAGTTAAGCTCGATGATCACGCCGTATTTGCCATCGTTTGATGCACGTGCAATAACAACACCCTCGTTGCTTTCGCGATCCTGACGGCTGGCAGCTACCTTAGCGCCTTTTTTTCTTAAAAAATCAATTGCGGCCTCAAAGTCGCCATTGGTTTCCATTAAAGCCTTTTTGCAGTCCATCATGCCTGCGCCGGTTTGCTGGCGCAGTTTGTTTACATCAGCTGCAGATATCTGTACTGTTGACATGTTTTTTGTATGTTTTATAGTTAAGTAGTAAGTGGTGAACAGTGAGTAATGAATGACGGGCCTTAAACCCGCAGCTCATCGCTCACCGCCCACCACTCACGTAAATTATTATTCCTCGGTGTTCTCAGCAGTCGGCTTGGTATCTTCAGTTGCGGCTTCTGCCTCAACTGCTACCTTGCGGGTTCTTTTGCCACCTTCTGCAGCCGCAGCGCGGTCAGCAACAGGAGCCTCCGGTGCATCAGCTTTTGCTTTTGCAGCCGCTGCTTCCTTTTCAGCCTCGTCTTCTTTTTCGCGCTTGCGCTCATCTAAACCTTCGCTGATCGCCTGGATAATGATACCGGTGATCAATGAGATCGATTTGGTAGCATCGTCATTCGCCGGGATCGGGAAGTCGATGTTCGAAGGATCAGAGTTGGTATCCACCATTGCAAAGGTTGGGATATTCAGCTTTAATGCTTCCGAAACAGCGATGTGTTCTTTCTTAACGTCGATCAGGAATAATGCCGCAGGTAAGCGGTTCAGGTCAGCTATACCGCCCAGCAGGGTTTCTAACTTCACACGCTCACGCTGGATCATCAGACGTTCCTTTTTCGAAAGGTTGCTGTAAGTGCCGTCTTTAGTCAGTTTATCGATGTTCGACATCTTTTTGATCGACTTGCGCACAGTTGCAAAGTTGGTAAGCATACCACCTAACCAGCGTTCGGTAATGTAAGGCATGTTTACGGTTTTTGCATAATCAGCCACGATGTCTTTCGCCTGCTTTTTGGTAGCAACGAATAATACCTTACGGCCTGATTTTACAATTTGCTTTATAGCTGCAGCAGCTTCTTCAACCTTGGTTAAGGTTTTGTTTAAGTCGATGATGTGGATACCGTTACGCTCCATGAAAATGTACTGCGCCATTTTCGGATCCCATTTGCGGGTAAGGTGACCAAAGTGTACACCAGCGTCCAGTAAGTCCTGATATGTTGTTCTTGCCATTTTGTTGTCCTCCTTTGATTAACGTTTGCTGAATTGGAATCTCTTGCGTGCTTTCTTGCGTCCTGGTTTTTTACGCTCAACCATACGGTCGTCGCGGGTCATGATACCTTTGGCACGTAAAGCTGGTTTCTTTTCAGCATCAAGTTCAACAATGGCTTTCGCAATAGCTAAACGAACGGCTTCTGCCTGTCCTTTAATACCACCGCCTGCTACGTTTACCTTAACGTCGTATTTTCCGGCTGCACCGGCTACTTCTACCGACTGGGTAACGATGTACTGTAATGGCAGGGTAGGGAAGTATTCTTTGTAATCTTTACCGTTAACAGTAATGGCGCCGTTGCCATCCTGAAGGTAAATGCGGGCAACTGCTGTTTTTCTTCTGCCCGATGTGTTTGTTGTTGACATTTCTTTCTTTTCTCCTTTAAATTAAAAGTTAAATGGTTTTTGGGTTCTGGGCCGCATGAGGATGTTCAGCGCCTGCATAAACATGCAGATTGCCGAATAATGCTTTGCCCAAACGATTTTTAGGTAACATACCACGCACCGCTTTTTCAATTACGCGTGTAGGATGTTTCGCCATTAACTCCTTAGGAGAAATGAAACGCTGACCGCCCGGATAACCGGTGTAGGAAACATAACGCTTGTCGCTGAATTTGCTTCCGGTCAACTTTACCTTGTCTGCATTAATAACGATCACGTTATCACCGCAGTCTACGTTTGGGGTGAAGTCTGGCTTGTTTTTTCCGCGAATGATCATAGCGATCTTCGAAGACAAGCGCCCCAAAATCTCGCCTTCGGCATCAACAACAACCCACTGTTTGCTGACGGTTTTTTTGTTGGCTGAGACAGTCTTGTAACTTAACGTATTCACTTGCTTTAAATTAAATTAATTAAATGTTTATATTACCCCGTAATTTCGGGACTGCAAAGATAGGGTTATTTGTTTAATTGTCAAATGGTTTTGATGAAATATAATGCCCCTGATTTGAGGAATATGATTTGGCATACGTTAGCCGGATAAAACAGGCGGTTTTACAGCCCGTTTTGCGCTTTCGTTAACAGGATCATGCAACGGAAAATGTCTTTCCGGTCGTTTTGTGACAGTTTTTACCGACAGCTGGAAATACGCTTATTATTATGGGGTAACCTGTCCTTTCCCGTCGCTTGTGATCGATATTGTTTTAAGGTCTGTTGATCTTTCGTATTTGGCTGGCGAATCTATTTTAATCCAGTCAAACTCCTTCCAGTAACTGCCAAATGTACTAAACAGATTGGGGAAGAAATATAATACATTGTTGCTGCCTGAAGCGCTATTTGCTGAAAAATCGTAATCTGTAAATTGAAAAGTATCGAAACCATACATGGTTGTGCCACACCAGCTGTACTTAAAGGCATCGGTATTATTTGAGCTGCTATTGAGATTGGCAAAAGGAATGCTAGAAGATACAGCTATACTGACATTTTTGGTTCTCATATAAAAATAAGCAGCATTGGCCCTGGCGTAGAACGAGGACAGTGAATTAATAGTACCATTGGATACGAGCACGTTCTCTAATAAATAATAATCTCCTGATTTTAAATGTGTCGGACTGCCATTATAATCGCCCAGAATATCTTCAACGCCGGAGTCATTTGCGAAAACAAACATTGATTTTCCATGTGCATAATCAATAAACATGTTTTGACGGCTTCGCGGAGAACCATTCGCTGTGCCAAACTCATCTCCAAAAACACCGTCGGCTCCCATTGCTTTCCAGGAATCAATAGCCGCATATAATTTATCAGAGCTTAAATTCTCCGACTTTCCCACATCGATATATCCGAATATTTTGACTCCGGATTTTAGTGCCTTGATTCTTGCTATAATGCCTATCGTATTATTATGATCGCCATGGCTTGTTTCATATATATGATCGCCAAATACAATCACATCAAATTTTGCAAAGACCCGCGCAGCTTTGTCAAGATCATAATTGCTTCCGTTAACCAGGCTTGGATAACCATAATACAGACACAAAGCGGACGGCGCTGTCGGTTTCCCTTTCAAATTAAACGGGGGCGTAGCTTTTGCATAATAGGTCATGGAAGCGCCGTTGGCCGCTGTAACTTTATAAGTGACCGCGGTCGAAAAATCCTGGGCGATACTGGTATCAGGCGAAAATTTTGCATTTTTAGTAAATGCTATTCCGGGCTTTATCAGCCCTGGATCTTGCCCCGGTTTTATAGGTAGCGAAAATGTAATGCTGTCGCCTGAAATCTTACCTGCGACTGCCGGGGTATAATTATTAAGGGTAAATGTTGTTATTCCTAAAAGGTCACCGGAGTTGCCGCCTAATAAAATGCCGTTAGTGGGCCAGCCCGTTATTGTTTTGGGGCCATAAAATATTCCGGTTTGCAGGTCGATATAAAAATCGCCGGTAGTGCCTGTGGAAGCGGGCGGCGGCGTATTACCGCTGTAGATAATGGTACCGTTCTTTCCGTTTGTTCCATTGGTACCGTTCTTGCCCGGCGCCCCGGCGAGCGAAATTCCCGTACCCCACCCCGAATCGGTTTTGGGGCCGTATAACACGTCTGTGGCAAGATCAATATAAAAGTCTCCCTTTACGCCGGTTGACGCCGAAGGTGCCGCATCCCCGCTATAGATCATCGTGCCGTTAACCCCCGGAGGCCCTTGCGGCCCGATCGGTCCAATAGGCCCCTGTGGTCCTTGCGGTCCCGTTTCGCCATTTTTAGCGCAGGTAGAGATCAGGAACATCAGAGCGGTGATCAGCAATAATAAGCAGTTGTTCTTTTTCATGTGGGCAAGGTTTAATATTAGCGGCAACATCGTTAATAAACATCAATGCAATGCTAAGCCATTGTAAAGTATTACTTTTTGCTACATGCAATGATAGATCAGGGGAGGTCCTTTACAAATCAGGGCCTCCCCTGAATGACATGTGGAATGGGTTATTGTAAAAACACATTTCCCAATATATTCCCTGAATAGGTGTTTCCGGCCACCGTTACCAGATCGCCCCCTTTGTACGTGATGGCATAACCGGCGCTATTGGAAATGGTGCTATTGGTAATACTACCCCGTCCTGGTTTGGCGCAGCCGTCAGAGCCAAACGATAATGCAGCTTTGACATAGCCCAGGCATTCGCCTGAATCTGAAGCCCCCGCGCCATCAATAACGCAATAATTCAATACGGTTTTCTCGTTGGTGCCGCCGAGGTTTAAGCCATTCCAAAGCCCTTTCACATTAGGTAAATAACCGATAAACTTAATGGGGTTACTTGCTGTAC
This sequence comes from Mucilaginibacter sp., assembly GCA_035547875.1. GTDB lineage: Bacteria > Bacteroidota > Bacteroidia > Sphingobacteriales > Sphingobacteriaceae > Mucilaginibacter. The sequence continues at coordinate 61,047 of DASZTX010000004.1, forward strand.
CATTGGCTATCAGGGATGAGCCATCATCGTAACTGCTGCTGAATCCGGCATTTGCCGCAAATTCTACTATTGAACCGGCCATAATTGTCAGGTTTTGACGAAGAGAAATATCAGATGTTATTCTGAAATTCGCATCTAACTTATTCATCGTCATTGCATACTGAGGTGAACTTGACAGGTCCCTAACCTCAATGAATGGTCGTCCGTTATTAACATACGTACTCGTTGCGTCCAGTGATCCCATTTCCGCAGGGATGATGCTAAGAGCCGATAAGGTATTGTTGGTAAAGGTGTTGTTTTTAAACGTGCCGAAATGGCTGTACCCATAAAATCGGTCATCATCTAAAATGCCGTCACCGGTATTGTTTGTTATCGTACAGTTTTTTAAAGATAGCTGATAGGTGGCATTAATGCCGGTAAGATGTAAGCCTGCTTTTACAGTGCCCGATCCGGCGTCTTTCAAAGTCACATACTCCCATTGATTGAAAATGTTTTCGGCATCAAACTGTATGCCCTGCCATGAACCGGCAACCCCGTCTTTTCCTTCAAGTATAATTGGTTTTGCGGCTGTCCCTGTCATTTTCAGAGCGCCCTGGCCTGTTACCGTAATACCGGCGCTGCCTCCGACAAACTGAATGGTTACGCCCGGATTGATCGTCAGCGTTTTTGTTCCCCCAACATAAATATTACAGTTCGAGGTATAATCAACACCGTCGCCCCAGTCCTGCAGAATGTCAGGCAGGTTATTACAATCTATTACGCGTGAGGTCGCTACTTTATTTCCCGAGCCCAGTAGCGGCAGCCCGTCAGTTCCCCATCCGGTTGTTGTTTTCGGGCCATAAAATATTCCGGTCTGCAGGTCGATATAAAAATCGCCGGTAGTGCCTGTGGAAGCAGGGGGTGGCGTATTACCGCTGTAGATAATGGTACCGTTCTTTCCATTTGTTCCATTGGTGCCATTCGTTCCGTTGGTCCCATTGGTGCCGTTTTTGCCCGGCGCACCGACAAGCGAAATTCCAGTGCCCCACCCCGAATCGGTTTTGGGGCCATATAACTCATCAGTGCTAAGGTTAATATAAAAGTCTCCCTTTACGCCGGTTGATGCTGCAGGTGCGGCGTCCCCGCTATAGATCATCGTGCCGTTAACCCCCGGAGGCCCTTGAGGACCGATAGGGCCAATTGGTCCCTGTGGCCCCTGCGGACCCGTTGCGCCATTTTTAGCGCAGGTGGAGATCAGAAAAATCAATGCCGTGATCAGCAATAATAAGCGGTTGTTTTTTTTCATTAAAGTAAGGTTTAAGTGATATTTAATTTGAAAAGAAAAATGAGACAACGGATTATTCCATATTAAAATGTATCCGATTTTTTGATCAATATTTTATCAAAACATAGTGTGTTGAATGTTTGTGGTTCAGGTGATATTTTAAGTTCTAAATGTGATATAAGTTGCTGAACAATAATATAGTAAAATTGCGACAAAGCAAAATAAAATCAACGTTTAGAACGCGTAATAATACCGTTATCGGAACATTAAGCCCGCACCATTTAAAGTTGCTGGAGGATAATAGTACGTTAGCCGGAAGCAACCCGATTAAAACGCGATGAATACTATAATTTTATAGTGGAAGAGTTAAAGAAAATTATCGCGCGGTAATGCTGGTCTTTCCTTCCTCCGGCAAACAAATTTTTCACCATATCTTGCATTTTACGCCGAAAAACGCCCCCCATGCTATGCATGCATAAAATCTGTACCATATACCGTTTTGAACTTTGGTCTATTTTGTAAAATATTTTATATGGTTTTTTATGATAAATCCGATTCTTTATATCGAAAAGAAGGCGCCGTAAAAAATTATATACTAAATGAAAAATTTTCTTTTAGTTATTGTTATTCGCAGGGGCTATATCTACCTTACAAATATCAAAACTGCCTGTAAAGGCTGAACCTGATTTTATAAACTTTTAATCATAAATAGCTGCCGCAGCATTTATCATGAGCGTAACAACAGAAACGACCGAATTAAACAAGTATAGCAAAACATTAACCCAGGATCCCACCCAGCCGGCGGCACAGTCCATGCTGTATGGCATCGGCTTAACCGAGGATGATCTGAAAAAGGCGCAGGTGGGCGTAGCCAGCATGGGCTACGACGGCAATACCTGTAACATGCACCTGAATGATCTCGCCAAACTGGTGAAACAGGGTGTATGGGCCGAGGATCTGGTCGGACTGATATTTAATACCATCGGTGTGAGCGATGGCATGAGCAACGGTACTGACGGTATGCGTTATTCATTGGTGAGCCGTGATGTTATTGCCGATTCGATCGAGGCAGTGGCAGGGGCGCAGTATTACGACGCCATTATCGCGCTGCCCGGCTGCGACAAGAATATGCCCGGTTCAGTAATGGCAATGGGCAGGCTGAACCGTCCGTCCATTATGGTTTACGGCGGCACCATTAAACCCGGCCATTGGAAGGGCGAAGACCTGAACATCGTGTCGGCATTTGAGGCGCTCGGAAAAAAGATTGCGGGCCAGATCAGCGAAGAAGATTTTATAGGCGTGGTTAAACACGCTTGCCCCGGTGCAGGAGCCTGCGGTGGGATATACACGGCCAATACCATGGCGGCGGCTATCGAGGCGCTGGGCATGAGTCTGCCATACTCATCATCTAACCCCGCTTTGAGTGAAGAGAAGAAAGCGGAATGCCTTGCTGCCGGTAAAGCGATTAAGGTATTGCTGGAAAAAGACATCAAGCCATCAGATATCATGACCCGCGAGGCGTTTGAAAATGCCATCACGGTCATCATGGTGCTGGGTGGTTCTACCAATGCCGTGCTTCACCTTATTGCCATCGCCAAAAGCATCGGTGTTAAACTGACGCAGGACGACTTTCAGACCGTTAGTAACCGTATCCCGGTGCTGGCCGATATGAAGCCGAGCGGTAAATATATGATGGAGGATCTGCATAAGGTTGGCGGTGTACCGGCGGTAATGAAATATTGCCTTTCGAAAGGCTGGCTGCATGGCGATTGCATGACCGTTACAGGCAAAACGATCGCCGAAAACCTGGCCGCCGTTCCGGAACTTGATTTTGAAACCCAGAAAGTATTACTGCCTGCGGAACATCCGGTAAAAGCTACCGGGCACCTGCAGATATTATACGGCAACCTTGCCGAAGGCGGCAGCGTTGCCAAGATCACCGGAAAGGAAGGCGAGCGTTTTGAAGGGCCTGCCCGCGTGTTCGACGGTGAGTTTGAACTGATCCACGGTATTCAGAGCGGCCGAGTCAAACCCGGTGATGTGGTGGTGATCCGCAACGTCGGCCCCAAAGGCGCGCCCGGAATGCCGGAGATGCTCAAACCTACCTCCGCCATTTTTGGTGCAGGGCTGGGCAGCTCGGTGGCATTGATCACTGACGGCCGCTTTAGCGGGGGAACGCACGGATTTGTGGTTGGCCACATCACCCCTGAGGCTTATGACGGCGGTTTGCTGGCCTTTGTAAAAGACGACGATACCATAGAGATAGATGCCATTTCCCGTACCATGGTGCTTAAAGTAAGCGATGAGGAAATTGCGGCACGTAAGGCCGCCTGGCAGCAGCCGGGGTTGAGGGTTAGCAGAGGCCTGCTCTATAAATATGCAAAGACCGTGAGCACCGCCGCAGAGGGTTGTGTTACCGATGAAATGAGTTAAAAAACGCAACAGGTAGCAGGACCAGACGATAACTGAGGTAATTACAGATTAAAAAATATTAACATGGAAACACAGACCATGATCGCTAACGAAGTTGCCGGGCAACCGGAAACTTCGGCACAAAAAGAACTAACCGGATCGGCAGCATTGCTCGAAGCTCTTATTGTTGAGGGGGTGGATACCATTTTTGGGTACCCGGGCGGTGCCATCATGCCGATTTACGATGCCTTGTATGATTATCACGACAAGTTGAACCACATTCTGGTACGCCACGAACAGGGCGGCATTCATGCCGGTCAGGGCTACGCGCGTACTTCGGGAAAGGTAGGGGTGGTATTTGCCACCAGCGGCCCCGGCGCTACCAACCTCGTGACCGGCCTCGCCGATGCACAGATTGACAGTACGCCGTTGGTTTGCATCACCGGGCAGGTGTTTGCTCATTTGCTCGGAACTGATGCTTTTCAGGAAACGGACGTGATCAACATCACCACGCCGATCACCAAGTGGAACTATCAGGTGACCGACGCCCGCGAAATTCCGGAAGTGATTGCCAAGGCATTTTATATCGCCCGCAGCGGCCGTCCCGGCCCGGTGCTGATCGACATCACCAAAAATGCGCAGATACAGAAATTTGACTACAAAGGCTACAAGCCCTGTGAACATATCCGTAGTTACAGGCCGAAACCGATCGTCCGCCGCCCGTTCATTGAGCAGGCTGCCGCGCTGATCAATCAGGCGGAAAAGCCGTTCATCCTTTGGGGACAGGGCGTGATATTGGGCGAAGCCGAGGCGGAGTTTAAGGCTTTTGTTGAAAAAAGCGGCATCCCTTCAGCCTGGACCATCATGGGTGCGGGCGCTATTCCGACAGATCACCCCCTGAACGTGGGTATGCTGGGAATGCACGGTAATTATGGCCCGAATGTGCTGACGAACGAGTGCGACGTGTTGATCGCTATCGGCATGCGCTTTGACGACCGTGTAACCGGTCGCCTGGATAAATACGCTAAACAGGCAAAGGTGATCCACCTGGATATTGATCCCGCCGAGATCGACAAAAATGTAAAGACCGCAGTTCCGGTTTGGGGTGATTGTAAGGAAACCCTGCCATTGCTGACCGAACTCGTGGCACAAAAAACGTATCCGGAATGGCTGGCGAAGTTCAGGGAATATACACAGCAGGAAGTTGATGCGGTAATTCATAACGAACTGAACCCGCCCGCCGAAGAAATGACCATGGGCGAGGTGATAAAACACTTGAACGAACTGACCGGAGGCGATGCAGTTATCGTGACCGATGTAGGCCAGCACCAGATGGTGGCCTGCCGTTATGCGAAGCTCAATAAAACCCGCAGTAACATAACCAGTGGTGGTCTTGGAACCATGGGCTTTGCCCTTCCGGCCGCTATCGGTGCAAAATTCGGTGCGCAGCAGCGCGATGTGATCGCGGTGATCGGTGACGGTGGCTTCCAGATGACGTTACAGGAACTGGGCACCGTGATGCAGAGCGGCGTTGACATAAAGATCATCATTCTGAACAATAATTTCCTGGGTATGGTGCGCCAGTGGCAGGAACTGTTTAACGAGCGCAGGTACTCTTTTGTTGATATCCAGAGCCCGGACTTTGTGGCACTGGCTGCTGCCTACGGCATACAGGGTAAATCAGTTTCCGACCGGAAAGACCTCGAACCCACATTAAAGGAAATGATGGAAAGTAAAGGCTCCTTTCTGCTGGAAGTGATCGTAACCAAAGAGAATAACGTATTCCCGATGGTGCCGCAGGGATGCAGCGTAGCGGAGATCAGGTTAAAATAATCAACAGGCATCGTCCCGCACTTTTATAAGATTGAGGACAGGCAACAAAAAAGATTTTACAATGAGCAATCAGGAAACAGAAAAGCAGGAATATAACATAACGGTTTATACCGAAAACCAGATTGGTTTGCTGAACCGGATAGCGATTATATTTACCCGCAGAAAAATAAATATCGACAGTTTAAATACTTCACCGTCGGAGATCGAGAGTATTCACCGTTTTAATATCGTGATCACCGAGTCGGAAGAGGTGGTTCGCAAACTTTGCCGTCAGATTGAAAAACAGGTGGAGGTACTAAAAGTATATTATCACACCAATGACGATGTGATATGGCAGGAGCTTGCCTTGTACAAGGTATCGACAGACGTTATTGCCGAGAAGGTAAGCGTGGAGCGGTTGCTTCGCGAGAACGGCGCACGCGCGGTAGTGATCCGCAAGGATTATACAGTTTTTGAAACAACCGGGCACCGCGAGGAGACCGACACCCTGATCAGTATTTTACAGCCCTACGGCCTGATAGAGTTTGTGCGGAGCGCACGGGTCGCTATCATTAAGGACAGCGAGGGCTTTAACAGCAAGCTGCGCGAATTTGAGCGGCTGGAACCGGGTGAGGAAGTGATAGAAAATGAGTATCTGAATAAGCGGGATAAAGTATTCACGATGTAAGTAAAAGTTGAAAGGTTGCGGCTGATGACCGGGGCCTTTCAGCTTATCAGTAAATGGAAGAGATCAGACAAAAATATCCGTCGGCCTACCAGGCGATAAAGGAGGCCACCGAGGCAAGCGGCTTTACCATGCCTTCGGAGGTGCTTACCTGTTCGTTGCTCAAAACGCTGGCTGCGTCAAAGCCGGGCGGCAGGTTTCTGGAACTGGGTACAGGCACGGGCTTATCGACAACCTGGATATTGGACGGGATGGACGGCGCGGCTACATTGGTATCAATAGATAACGACGAAACGCTGTTGAGCATCGCAAAGGAAAATCTCGGCGTTGATAAAAGGCTGAAGCTGATCTGTACGGATGGCGCCGAATGGATAAAGCAACATACGGGGCAGAAGTTCAGCTTTGTTTTTGCGGATACCTGGCCGGGGAAGTACCTGTTGCTCGACGAAGTGCTGGACATGCTCGAAAAAGGCGGACTGTATATCATTGACGATATGCTGCCACAACACAACTGGCCGACAGGACATGCAGAAAAGGCGACGGCACTGCTTGACTACCTGGACAGTCGCGAAGATATCGTGTTAACGAAAATGGGTTGGTCCACCGGTATTGTGATCATCACCAAAAAAAATTGAATAACAGAAGAGACTATTTAATCAAGTAAACTAAAACAATAACCGGCAGGAATATGCCGGTACATCCAAAAAACAAAACAATGGCAAAACTAAATTTCGGCGGCACGGAAGAAAACGTAGTAACCCGCGACGAGTTCCCTTTATCAAAGGCACAGGAGGTTTTAAAGAACGAAACTGTAGCGGTGATCGGCTATGGCGTTCAGGGTCCGGGTCAGGCATTGAATCAGAAAGATAACGGCATCAACGTGATCGTTGGCCAGCGTAAAGGCACAAAAACCTGGGATAAAGCCATCAGCGATGGTTTTGTACCCGGAGAGACGCTTTTCGAGATCGAAGAAGCTCTACAGCGCGGAACCATCATCTGCTATTTATTAAGTGATGCAGCACAGATCGCATTGTGGCCGACCGTTAAAAAACACCTGACCGCAGGCAAGGCGCTTTATTTTTCGCATGGCTTCGGTATTACCTTTAATGAGCAGACAGGCATTATCCCTCCTGCTGATGTGGACGTGTTCCTGGTTGCGCCAAAGGGTTCGGGTACTTCGCTGCGCCGCATGTTTTTGCAGGGTCGCGGCTTAAACTCAAGCTATGCCATCTTCCAGGATGCCACAGGAAAAGCTTCTGACAGGGTTATCGCCCTTGGTATCGCCGTTGGCAGCGGTTACCTGTTTGAGACTACCTTCAAAAAAGAAGTGTACAGCGATCTTACCGGCGAGCGCGGAACATTGATGGGTTGTATCCAGGGGGTATTTGCCGCACAGTATGATGTATTGCGCAGCAAAGGCCATTCGCCGTCTGAAGCATTTAACGAAACCGTTGAGGAACTTACCCAGTCGCTGATGCCGCTGGTAGCTGAAAACGGAATGGACTGGATGTATGCCAACTGCTCGACTACTGCACAGCGCGGTGCGCTTGACTGGTGGAAGAAATTCCGCGATGCGACCAAGCCTGTGTTCGAGGAACTGTACGACAGTGTGGCAACCGGTAAGGAATCGCAGAAATCTATCGACTCGAACAGCAAACCGGATTACCGCGAAAAACTGGAAGCGGAACTGAAAGAATTGCGCGACAGCGAAATGTGGCAGGCGGGTAAAACTGTTCGCAGCCTTCGCCCTGAAAACCAGGTAGTAGAAGCGTAAAGCATAGCGTTTGGATCAGGATTTGAAAAGATCCTGATCCGGACAAAAATAACGACAGATGACTAAACACATATTAGTGATTCCCGGCGACGGGATAGGCCCCGAGGTTACCGCCTGGGGAAAAGCTGTTTTGGAACAGATAGGCAGCAAATTTGACCATGAATTTACTTTTGAAGAGGCGCTGATGGGCCATGCCGCCATTGAGGCGACCGGCAGCCCGCTGCCGGATGAAACGCTGGCAAAGGCGAAGGCAAGTGACGCGATCCTGTTTGGCGCGATCGGACATATTAAATATGACAACGATCCATCTGCAAAGGTGAGGCCAGAGCAGGGCCTTTTAGGTATCCGCAAGGGCCTGGGTTTATACGCCAACCTGCGCCCCATCATGCTTTTTGATGAACTGCTGGACGCATCAAGCCTGAAACCGGAAGTGCTGAAAGGCACTGACATTTTGTTTTTCCGCGAGCTGACCGGTGATGTTTATTTTGGTGAAAAGACACGTACCGCCGATTTTGCCTCCGACCTGATGAACTATAACCGTTATGAGGTGGAGCGCATTGCCCGCAAGGCTTATGAAGCGGCACGCGCACGTAAAAAAAAATTATGCTCTGTTGATAAGGCAAACGTGCTGGAAACCTCACGTCTGTGGCGGGAAGTAATTCAGGAAATTGCCAAGGAATACCCTGATGTGGAGACCGAACACATGTTTATTGACAACGCGGCCATGCAACTGGTGAAAAACCCCAAAAAATTCGACGTGGTGGTTACCGCCAATCTTTTCGGCGATATCCTTACCGACGAAGCCTCGCAGATCGCCGGGTCAATGGGAATGCTGGCCTCCGCCTCAATAGGTGATGGTACCGGATTTTTCGAGCCGATACATGGCTCCGCACACGACATTGCCGGGCAGGATAAGGCAAACCCGCTGGCATCAATATTGTCGGTTGCATTAATGCTGGAAATAGGCTTCGGCTTAAAGGAAGAGGCTAAAAAAGTGACGGAAGCGATTGACAAAACGCTGAAAGCGGGGTACCGTACCGGCGATATCGCAGATAGCAACACCGACAAGGATAAAATATTGGGTACCGCGGCAATGGGCCAAAAGGTACTGGAATATTTACAGTAAATGTATGCGCGGCGGTTGCCATGCTGCACACACAGGAAAATAAAGTAACGGCGCAGTAAAGCAATTTAAATAACGATGGTTATGAAATGGAACGCTGAATTATATGACGAAAAACATGCTTTCGTGTTTCAGTACGGCGAGAGTGTGTTGAAGTTGCTGGATGTTAAGCCAGGTGAGACCATCCTTGATCTGGGTTGCGGAACCGGGCACCTGGCGAATGAGATAAAGAACCTCGGCGCAGAAGTAACGGCTATCGATGCGTCGGCAGATATGATCGAAAAGGCGGAAAAGTTGTACCCCGAAGTTGACTTTAAAGTGGCTGACGGCGCAAACTTTCATTTTAACAAGCCTTTCGATGCGGTATTTTCAAACGCCGCCCTGCATTGGATGCCCCGTGCGGACGATGTGATTAAATGCGTGTATGAAAGCCTTAAGCCCGGCGGACGCTTCATAGCCGAAATGGGCGGTAAAGGTAACATGGCGCACATGATAGCAGCGACACGGCAGGTGCTTGATAAACATGGTTATCACCGGCCCGGCGATAGCGGGCCCTGGTATTTCCCGTCGATAGGGGAATATGCAGGCAAACTGGAAGCGCGCGGCTTCAGGGTAACATTCGCCATGCATTTTGACCGGCCTACGTTGCTGCAGGATGGCAGACAGGGAATTTCCAAATGGCTGGCCATGTTTGGCGCATCCTTTTTTGAAGGTATCCCGAAGGCTGAGCTGCAGGAGATGCTGGAAGAGATTGCAGACCTGCTTGAGCCGGTATATAACAACAATGGCGACTGGTTTGCCGACTATAAGAGACTGAGATTTATTGCAGTGAAGTAATGGCCGCGACAGCCGTTCTTCCGTGCAGCACCCTAATATTAACCGGCGCAGCGGTGAAGACGCCCCGCGCCACAAAAAGAAAAAAATATGATACACGATCCGAACCGCGTTTATGTTTTTGACACCACGCTTCGCGATGGCGAACAGGTACCGGGATGCCAGTTGACGACTCCCGAAAAAATAGAAATTGCCCGGGAGCTGGAAGCTTTGGGCGTTGATATTATTGAAGCTGGGTTCCCGATATCTTCTCCGGGAGATTTTCAGAGCGTGGTTGAAATATCAAAGGCGGTAAACAGCCCAACGGTATGCGCACTGACACGCGCCAACAAAGGCGATATCGATGCGGCCGTAGAGGCGCTGAAATATGCAAAACACCCGCGAATCCACACCGGGATCGGCTCGTCCGATATGCATATCCGGCATAAGTTTAACAGCACACGCGAGGAAATACTGGAGCGGGCTGTTGAAGCGGTTAAATACGCCAAGAAATCGGTAGAGGATATTGAATTTTATGCAGAGGATGCCGGACGTGCTGATATTAATTACCTGGCGCAGATGGTGGAAGCGGTGATTGCCGCCGGAGCAACGGTGGTAAACATCCCTGACACGAACGGCTACTGCCTGCCGGATCAGTATGGCGAGAAGATCCGTTTCCTGAAAGAGAATGTAAAGAATATTGATAAGGCGATCATTTCGGTGCATTGCCATAATGATCTTGGTCTGGCTACGGCTAATTCCATCGCGGGGCTTCAGAATGGCGCAAGGCAGATTGAAGGCACCGTGAACGGAATCGGCGAGCGTGCCGGAAACACCTCGATAGAGGAAGTGGTAATGATACTGAAGACCCACCAGGGCCTTGGTCTGCACACCAACATCAATACACGTAATTTTTACGAGATAAGTCAGCTGGTACGCACGCAGATGCGTATGCCCGTGCAGCCCAATAAAGCCATTGTGGGCAGCAACGCCTTTGCGCACAGCAGCGGAATACACCAGGACGGCTTTTTAAAGAACCGCGAAAATTATGAGATCATTAAGCCGGAAGATGTTGGCTTTCCGAGCGCGACCATCGTACTTACGGCTCGCAGCGGACGGCATGCATTGAAATTTCACCTCGAACGTCTGGGCTATAGCCTCGACAAAAGCGAGCTTAACGAAGCCTATCAGAACTTTTTAAGCCTCGCCGACAGCAAACTCGATATCACCGATGATGATCTGATGACGCTTGTCGTCGGCAGCGGCGTATCGGCTAACGTTTTACAAAAGTGAACAACAACAAGTAATTATAAAGATGAGCAAGACATTATTTGATAAGGTTTGGGACGCCCACGTAGTACGCAAGATCGAAGGCGGTCCCGATGTGCTTTTTATCGACAGGCACCTTATCCACGAGGTTACCAGCCCGGTTGCATTTCTGGGCTTAAAGAACAGGGGCATCAGGGTGCTTTATCCGGAGCGCACATTTGCTACGGCGGATCACAACACCCCAACCATCAACCAGCATCTTCCGGTAGTTGACCCGCTTTCGGCCAATCAGCTGAATGCCCTCGAAGCCAATTCTAAGGAGTATGGCATCAGCTACTGGGGCCTCGGCCATCAGAAGAACGGCATCGTTCACGTGGTAGGCCCGGAATACGGTATTACCCAGCCGGGAGCCACCATTGTTTGCGGTGATTCACATACCTCGACGCACGGCGCATTCGGCGCAATTGCATTCGGTATTGGCACCTCCGAAGTGGAGATGGTGCTGGCTACACAATGCATCATGCAGCCAAAACCCAAAAAGATGCGGATCAACATCACCGGCAAACTTGGATTTGGCGTTACGCCAAAGGATGTCGCGTTGTTTATCATTTCAAAGCTGACCACATCCGGAGCGACCGGCTACTTTGTAGAGTATGCAGGCGAGGTGTTCGAAAACATGAGCATGGAAGGCCGCATGACGGTTTGCAACCTGAGTATTGAGATGGGCGCTCGTGGCGGCATGATCGCGCCGGACGAAACCACTTTCAATTATGTGAAAGGGCGTGAGTTCAGTCCGAAAGGTGAGGCCTGGGATGAGGCGCTCGCTTACTATAAGACATTAAAGACCGATCCGGATGCCGTGTTTGACAAGGAACTGACCTTTGACGGATCGCAGATAGAGCCAATGATCACCTACGGAACCAATCCGGGTATGGGCATGGGTATTTCGCACGAGATTCCTGACGCAGCGCAGGTAGAAGGCGGCGTCGCTACCTATGAAAAGTCGCTGGGCTATATGGGCTTCCACGAGGGCGATGCGATGGTTGGCAAAAAGGTTGACTTTGTGTTTGTGGGCAGCTGTACCAACGGCCGTATTGAAGACTTCAGGGCCTTTGCCTCATTGGTAAAGGGCCGCCGCAAAGCGGATGATGTTACCGTATGGCTGGTGCCGGGCTCGCACATTGTAGAAAATCAGATAAAGGAAGAAGGGTTGCTGGATATCTTAACCGAGGCCGGGTTTTCATTAAGACAGCCCGGATGTTCTGCCTGTCTGGCCATGAATGACGATAAGGTTCCGGCCGGAAAATATGCGGTAAGTACTTCGAACCGGAATTTTGAAGGACGCCAGGGTCCCGGCGCACGGACCATGCTGGCCAGCCCTTTGGTAGCGGCAGCTGCGGCGGTGACCGGGGTTGTAACCGACCCGAGAACCTTAATTGAGGAATTGGTTTAACTGAAATGAATAAATACCGGCATGGAGCCGGTTCAAAAAATAAAGCAATGGCTTACGATAAATTTAATGTGCTAAAAAGCACAGCGGTTCCGCTTCCGATAGAGAACATCGATACCGACCAGATCATACCCGCCCGGTTTTTAAAGGCGACCGAGCGTGTTGGGTTTGGAGATAACCTTTTCCGCGACTGGCGCTATAATAGCGACAACACGCCTAAAAAGGATTTTGTACTTAATAACCCCGTTTATAGCGGAAAGATCCTGGTTGGCGGCAAAAATTTTGGTTCGGGTTCATCACGCGAACATGCTGCCTGGGCGATATATGATTACGGCTTCCGCTGCGTGGTCTCCAGCTTCTTTGCAGACATTTTTCGCAACAACTGTCTGAACATCGGTGTGCTGCCTGTGCAGATCAGCCCTGAATTTCTGGAAAACATCTTTTCCGCAATCCACGCTGACCCTGAAACGCAACTGGAGATCAATCTGCCCGAACAGACCATCACCCTGCTGGCTACCGGTGAAAAGGAAACGTTTGACATCAGCAGCTACAAAAAAGGCAACCTGATGAATGGTTTTGACGATATCGATTATCTGCTCAGCATGAAGGACGGGATAAAGGAATTTGCAACAACCCTCCCCTTATAAATCAAATGCTGGCAGGCTAAGCAGATAGCGCCAGTAACAAATAATACTACGCAACAGATCCGGTTAATGGAACGCAGGAAAATTGAGATTATGGACACCACCCTCCGCGATGGAGAACAAACGTCGGGGGTGTCCTTCTCCATGTCGGAGAAACTGACAATAACCCAGCTGCTGCTGGAGGAACTGAATATTGATCGTGTGGAGATCGCTTCGGCCCGTGTGTCTGAAGGGGAATTTCAGGCGGTAAAAGGTATTCTGGCATGGGCGGCTGAAAATGGTCATACTGACCGCATCGAGGTATTGTCATTTGTTGACGGCGGCGTTTCTATCGACTGGATGGAAAAATCAGGCGTGAAGGTGCAGAACCTGCTGACCAAAGGCTCGTTAAACCACCTGACTCATCAGCTTAAAAAAACACCCGAACAGCATTTTTCAGAAATAAGCGACATCATCGCACTGGCGCGGGATAAGGGGATTGCGACCAATGTTTACCTGGAAGACTGGAGCAACGGCATGCGCAATTCGCCGGAGTATGTTTATCAATACCTTGATTTCCTGTCAACACAGCCTGTTAAACGGGTCTTGCTTCCGGATACGCTCGGTATCCTGACCCCTCAGGAAACCGGACGTTTTTTAAAGTCGCTGTTGACAAAATACCCGCATTTCCATTTCGACTTTCACGCACACAACGATTATGACCTGGGCACCGCCAATGTGCTTGAAGCAGTAAAGGCTGGTGTTCATGGCCTGCATCTTACGGTAAACGGGATGGGTGAGCGGGCCGGGAATGCGGCGATGGCAAGCGCGGTTGCCGTTATCAATGATTTTGCGCCGGAAGTGGAAACCGGTATCCGGGAGTCGGCAATCTATACGGTCAGTAAGCTGGTGGAGACGTTTTCGGGTGTCCGGATACCGTCCAACAAACCGATCGTGGGCGAGAACGTTTTCACGCAGACGGCGGGAATACATGCCGATGGTGATAACAAGAACAATCTTTATTTCAACGACCTGCTGCCGGAGCGGTTTGGCAGAAAGAGGGAATATGCTTTGGGTAAAACATCAGGCAAAGCCAATATCCAGAAAAATCTTCAGGAACTCGGCCTCAAATTGAATGACATCGATCTGAAGAAGGTTACCCAGCGGGTGATTGAGCTTGGCGACCGGAAAGAAACGGTCACCAAAGAAGACTTGCCTTACATCATCTCCGATGTGCTGGACAGTAATCTTTACGAAGAAAAGGTCGTAGTTGAGTCGTATGTCCTGATGCACTCCATGGGCTTACGTCCATCGGCTACCATATCGGTAAAGATCGACGGCGAAAAGTTCGAAGAAAATGCACAGGGCGACGGCCAGTTCGACGCCTTTATGAATGCGCTGACCCGCGTTTACGACAGGAAGAAAAGAAAGCTGCCTAAGCTGATCGACTACGCCGTGCGGATAGCGCCGGGCAGCAGCTCGGATGCGCTGTGCGAAACGATCATCACCTGGAAAACCGACCAGCGGAAGTTCATAACCCGTGGGCTGGACTCCGACCAGACTGTCTGCGCCATCAAGGCCACCCAGAAAATGCTGAATATCATCTGATAGACAGACGAATTACGGTAACTTCGTCCGTCCGATCCTCATCTCCTTTTCATAAAAGGGAAATGAGCCTGCAAAATGTTATATATGGCTCAGTTTAATCTCGATTTTAATGCTGCTTCGCAACGGTTGAGATCCGTAGTGAAGCATACACCGCTTGAATATCACGCGGCCCTCTCAAAAACATACGGCTGCGAAATGTATCTCAAACGCGAAGATTTGCAGCGGGTGCGCTCCTACAAACTTCGCGGCGCCTATAATATGATAAGCCAGCTAAGTAATGACGAACTCGGCAGGGGCGTGGTTTGTGCCAGCGCGGGCAATCATGCGCAGGGCGTGGCCTTCAGCTGTAATAAAATGGGCATCAGGGGCGTGATCTTCATGCCGGAGATCACCCCGAAACAAAAGATCACCCAGACCGAAATGTTCGCCGACGGGCATGTGGAGATCGTACTGGTAGGCGACACCTTTGACGACTGTCTCGTTGAAGCGCTTGCCTATACCGCTGCGCACCGGATGACCTTCATACCCCCGTTCGATAATTACAGCATTATTGAAGGGCAGGGAACTGTCGGAACCGAAATACTGGAAGATCTGCCCGGCGTAGAGGCCGTAATTATGCCGGTGGGCGGCGGTGGACTGGCAGCCGGTGTCGGGCGCTGCCTGAAGGCGCACAAC
The DNA here is from genome assembly GCA_035547875.1 of Mucilaginibacter sp. Lineage (GTDB taxonomy): Bacteria > Bacteroidota > Bacteroidia > Sphingobacteriales > Sphingobacteriaceae > Mucilaginibacter. The sequence goes on from DASZTX010000004.1 coordinate 76,555, forward strand.
CCCGGCGTGATGCTGATCGGCGTAGAACCGGAAGGTGCGCCAAGCATGTTAAAGGCGTTTGAGCATGGCGGACCGGTAAGCCTGCCGGACATCAATCGTTTTGTGGACGGTGCCGCCGTAAAAACGGTGGGCAAGCTTACCTACGGGTTGTGCCGCGAGGTGCTTGATGATATGGTTACAGTGGCGGAAGGAAAGGTGTGCACCACCATCCTGAAACTTTATAACGAGGATGCCATCGTAGTGGAGCCCGCAGGAGCGTTGTCGGTAGCTGCGCTGGACGCCTGCAGGCCGCGCATCAAAGGCAAAAAGGTGGTTTGCGTGATCAGCGGGGGCAACAACGACATTGAGCGCATGCAGGAGATAAAGGAAAAGTCACTGCTGTACGAAGGACTGAAGCACTATTTTATCGTAAAATTTCCGCAAAGACCGGGGGCGTTAAAGCTGTTCGTAAATAATGTGCTTGGTCCCGGCGACGATATCACCCGTTTTGAATTTATCAAAAAGACCTCAAAGGAAAGCGGGCCTGCGCTTGTGGGCATCGAGCTGCAATCCGCAGCCAATTATCCGGCCCTGCTGAAACGAATGGAAGAAAACAGGTTCGAGGTCATCGAACTGAACCGTGATCAGACCCTGTTCGAATTTCTGGTGTAGTTGCCTTATTGGGTATCCGTCTTCACTTGCGAAGCCTCGGTGACATAAATAGCGGGTTTGCCTTGATAGTCAACCACTTTTCCGGTAACGCAGATACGGCGTCCCTTAAAATCGGTTTCGGGGTGCCAGTTAAATTTCGGATTGTCCGGGCCCTTTACCAGCACGGTAAGATACTGACCTGTTGCGCTGCCGAGATACAGCAGGGTGTTGTTTCCGCCCTTTACAGCTTCGGCGGTATAAACCTTATCACAAACCGTTACGGTTTGTCCGCTGTGATTAACGGCATCTTTTGCCGCGATCTTCTTTTGCGCATGGCAGCTGCCTGCCAGCACAGCTAAAAAAAGGGGAATTAAAGCAACTGATTTCATCCGCTAAAGTTATGCAATAACAACGTTTTGAATTAAAAAGAATTGTTTCACGAAGAGGAATAAACGGAACATGTGTTAAATGCGCCGTTTCAGGGTCAGAACAACCTCATCTTTCTTGCCGTCGTGATACACCTCAAGCAACAGGCTGCGGTCATTTTGCGATTTAAAGATCGCGTCTATCTGCTCAATACTCATCGTGTTCACGGGTTTCAGGTTAATGGCCAGTATTTCGTCGTCCTTTTCAAGACCGATCTCGTCGGCAGGGGAGCCTGGTTCCACGCGGCTGATCACGATGCGGTTCAGGTCATCTCCTGCCGTATAATATTCCATGCCGCTCATGTCATGTTCAAAAGGCCTCGAAAAATTTGGCCCCGGTTTCAGGTAGATCGCACTGTCGGGATAGTCTATAACTATTTCAAAACGTTTCAAGATGCCGATACCGAGGTTCCCGTCACGCTTCACCGACAGTCTTTTAAACTGATCTCCCTGTGGAAAGGACGTGATCACATCCTTGATCTTAAAGCGGGCAAGGTCGAGTTCTTTTACACGGCTCAGAAAACCATTTACAGGCCCGGTAAGGCCCACGCCGAGATTGGCCTGGATAAATTTTGAGGGCAACCCGCTTTTGGCAATGATGTTCTCCAGCGAAAGCGCGTGGCCGGCGCCAAGATCAAGCACCAGTTTATCATCAACCTTTCGTCCGTCCGGAAAGGTGATCTTTGCCCTTATATAAGGTTTTCTTTCCTCTACGGACATGTGCAGTTTGGTCCCTTTACGGAACAATTTGGCATCGATGGGTCTTGACACGGACAGGGTGCTGTCCGAAAAATTTATCTTTACCGCCAGGTTGTTAAAAAATTCATACCCTAACAATCCGTGAATAGGCAGTCCCGCATAGTTGGATAGGCCGAAATGGTCTGTTTTTAAAATGGCGGCCGCCACATCATAACTTTTAAGGCCCGGTATTTGTATGTTCAGCGCAGACGTTACGTATGCTTCAAAGGCGTCGCCGTCGCCGATACCTTTTATCCTGAGTGTGCGTTTGTTGGGAATGTCGATAGAATCAACAAGCTTCGGATCGGTGATCACCATCAGCCCGACGCCCGTGTCAAGTATAAAGTTAAATGGCCCCTTGTTGTTGATCTTCAGTCTAATAACGATCATGTCCCGGATCATTTTAAAAGGAACGGTGACATGTTTTTTATGATCCTGCAGATCAAAATACTGTGCTTTTGCCGCCGGATGCCAGCAGCAAAGTACCAGCAGCAGCATACACGCACGCAGGCAGGCTCCTGTTTTAAATGCAGCGGTTATGATATGGATTCGCTTAATCAACAAAGGGTTATATTTGGTTACTAAATGTACATATTAATCGACTAAAATAAATAGTTATGCCACGAAAATCCTGTCTGTTAGTAACGCTTGCCTTTTTCTTATTGGTATGTTGTTGCGATAGTTACGCCGGAAAAATAAACAAAAGGAAGATCAGGAAACAGTTCAGGCATTCGAAAATAATGAATGATCATTTCACCGGATTTGCCTTATATGATCTGGATGCTAAAAAAATGGTTTTCGAACTCAATAGCGACAAGTACTTTACCCCGGCCTCAAATACCAAACTTTTCACGTTTTATACCTGTCTGAAGATGCTCGGCGATTCGGTGCCCGCCCTGAAGTATGTCATCCGCAATGATTCGCTGATCTTTTGGGGTACCGGCGATCCTTCCTTTCTGCACAGCGGCCTCAGGGCCATGAGGGCCTTCAACTTTTTAAAGAACAGCGGCAAAAAACTGTTTTATTCGCCGGGGACTTATTCGGGCGCGTTTTATGGGAGCGGCTGGGCCTGGGATGACTACAACGATTATTATCAGGCTGAAATAACCGACTTCCCTGTTGAAGACAACGTCGCGGTTTTATACGCTGACTCAGCGGATTCGCTCAGCATACGTCCGGCTTATCTGCGTCGCATTTTAAAATGCGATTCGCTCTACCGGCCAGCCTCATTCCGGGTAAAACGCGACTTTCTGGATAATTATTTCAGGTTCCCGCTTATGCCTGTGCCTGCGAATTTTAAACAGGAAATTCCCTGGAAAACAAGCGCGGAACTCACTGCCGCGTTGTTGCAGGATACGCTGAAACAGGCCGTTGGTATTGTTCACATTTCCTTACCAGCTGATGCCCGGACGATCTACAGCATGAATGCCGATACCGTTTACCGGCACATGCTGCAACCCAGCGATAATTTTATCGCCGAGCAGTTGCTGTTGCTTTGTTCGTCATCCAGGTTCGGAACGCTCAGTACCGACTCGGTGATCAGCTATGCGGAAACTCATTTTTTAAATGATCTGCCCGATACGCCACGATGGGTCGATGGTTCGGGCCTTTCGCGTTATAACCTCTTTACGCCGCGCAGCATCGTCGCGCTGCTCTGTAAAATAATGGATCAGGTAAATGATGAGGCGCTTTTGCATAGTATGCTTGCCGCCGGAGGCTCAAGCGGTACCGTGCGGCATTCTTACGTCACGGTTGACGGAAAACCCTTTGTGTGGCTTAAAACCGGATCGCTGTCAAATAATTATAACCAGAGCGGCTACCTGGTGACGAAACAGGGAAAACGTCTGGCATTCTCATTCATGAATAACAATTTTACCGACTCATCGGCTGCGGTGAGGGACGAATTGGTGAGGATCATCACCTTTATCCACGACACCTGGTAAAAAATCCCGCCATAGCGCGATCATTCCTTCTTTTCCGGTTTTTTGTCGGGTTTTAGCTTGCCCTTTAGTTCGGGGTTCTGCGCCGGAAGCGTATTGACCACCTTTAACACTTCCGTCTGCTGTACGCTCACGGCATATTCTGCAGGTTCTATATGGCTGCCTACTGCCTCGGCATAAACCTGTGTGAACTCCGCGCCGATATACAGGATCGCGGCGGTATAATAGATCCACACCAATATGACGAGGATTGACCCTGCGGCGCCGTATGCGGAGGATTTGGCGGTGTACTGAATATACAGGCTGATAACATATTGCCCGAGAATAAAGAGAATGGCAGTAAAGAACGCGCCCGACTTGACATCGCGCCATTTGATCTTTACATCCGGAAGGAACTTAAAAATGATACCGAACAATATCGATATGATGATAAGATTGATGCCCAGGTTAACCAGGTTGAGCAAAAAGGTGGTAAGAACAGGAAGGAAGTGCGTGATCCAGTCGCTCAGGGCGTTCATGATCACACTGATGATCAGTGAGGCCAGCAGCAGGAACCCGAGACTGATGATCAGCGAAAAGGAGATAAACCGGTTCTGGATCAGCTTCAGCCAGCCGCGTTTGGGCTTCGCTTTAACACGCCAGATAATGTTAAGCGAATCCTGTATCTCAACGAAAATACTGCTCGCGCCGAGTAATAGTACCCCGACACCGATCACCACTGCGGTTCCGGATTTGCCGGAAAGTTGCAGATTCTGTAAAATATCCTGTATCTGTAATGCGGCCTTCGAGCCTACATAATGTGCAATTTGCGGATAAAGCCGGTGAGTCGCCGCGTCATGCCCCCATACCACCCCTGCAATGGAAATGATCAGGAACAGTAGTGGCGCTATGGAGAAAATGGTATAATAGGCTAATGATGCACTTAGTTTAAGGCCGTTGTCATTAATAAAGCCCATAAAGGTAGCTACCACTATTTTCCAGATCTCTTTAAAATATGCCTTGCTGAAAACTTTCATGCGTGGATTGTTAAATACCATCTTAAACAAAAATTTGTCTTTACCATGTTAACTATCGTATATATCAAATATTTAATAGCCAAAAATGTTTGCCTGCAAATTTTAAAACAGCGTGTTCAGATGGACTCGAACGGAATATCAAGCAGCGGGAATTTTGTCCACCCGTTAAAATCAAAATGCCACCATTCGGTCGAGATCACCCTAAAGCCATGCGCTTGCATCACGCTTTTCAATAGTTCACGGTTTGATAGCTGTTCTGCGGAAAGGTTCGGATAATTGGCGGCGGCTTTACGGCTGAAACTGTCAAAGCCGGTGGGCATATTCAGTTCCCTGCCGGTTTTCAGATCGACGAGGCTGATATCTACGGCGCATCCCCGGTTATGTTTGGAGCCGCGCCGCGGATCGGCCACAAAATTGGTGTCGGGCGTTACCTCATAAAACCGGGCGGTAACGGCATAAGGGCGGTAAGCGTCGTATATTTTTAACCCCAGGCCTTTTTGTTTGAGCTCATCTTCCACGTCTTTCAGAGCCAGTACTACCGGGAGCCTTGCAAATGCCCGCGCCTGCCGGTACATACGATGGTGGGTAAAATTATTGGTTGTGGCGTAGCGGATGTCCAGCACAATGCCCGGGATATATTTCTTTATCTCGACCAGGCGTTCCTCCGGATGTTTTTTAATTTCGGCTGCATACCTTTCGGGGCCCATCACCTTTGTGCTGTCAATATACTTATAACGCTGCGCGGCGCAGCAGCTTACGGCTGATGCAAATAGAAACGACAGGTATAATGTCTTCATATTTTAACGATGGGAGACGATAAGCAGGTCAAGGTCTTTGCATGGAATGGAAAACCGCTCGCCGATATATTTATTGGTGAGTTGTCCTTTATAAATGTAAACCGAATAGCGCATACCCGATTTTGCCCATATCAGGTCTTTCAGGCTGCCGTGTTCGCCAATATCCAGCAGAATGGGTGCAAATATATTGGTAAGGGCATAGGTGGCCGTCCGGGCTACCCGCGAGGCAATATTCGGTACGCAATAATGGATCACGTCATATTTCCGGAAAACCGGGTGGGTATGGTTGGTTATCTCCGAGGTCTCAAAACAGCCCCCCTGATCGATACTTACGTCAATGATCACCGAGTTGGGTTTCATCCGGCTGACGGTCGCTTCGGATACAATACAGGGGCTCCGGCCGTCGGCTGCGCGCATGGCCCCGATGGCTACGTCGCAGGTGGTAATGGCTTTTTCAAGTACGATGGGTTGTACTACTGAAGTAAACACCCGGCTGCCGATGTTATTCTGCAGGCGGCGCAGCTTGTAAATGGACGGGTCGAATACTTTCACCTCCGCTCCCAGCGATATGGCGGTTCTCGCAGCATATTCGCCAACGGTACCCGCGCCCAATATCACGATCTCGGTTGGCGGAACGCCGGTTATACCGCCGAGCATCAGCCCCTTGCCGTCAAATACATTGCTCAGGTATTCGCCCGCGATAAGGATGGAGGTTGCACCCACAATTTCACTCATGGCTCTCACTACGCTCAGCGAGCCGCCCTCGTCGCGCAGATGCTCAAAGCAAAGTGCCGTCACCTTTTTAGCGATCAGCGCGTGCATGGCGTCAGCCTTGAATGTGGATAGCTGTAAGGCCGATATCAGCGTCTGCCCGGGCTTCATCAGTTCTATCTCGGCAAGGGTTGGCGGCGCTATCTTAATGATGATATCCGCTTCATAAACCTGTTTGCTGTCATAAACAATGCGGGCGCCCTGTTCGCTGTAGTCCTTGTCCGAAAAATTGGCCGCCTGGCCCGCATTACTTTCCAGAACCACCTCGTGTCCATTGTTGATCAGCAGCGCGACAGACAACGGAGTTAACGGGATCCTGTTCTCCTGAAAGGAAACTTCTTTTGGAATACCGATAAAAAGCCTGTTCTTTTTGTTCTTAACCTCTAACATTGATTCCTGGGGCTGCATCAATGCCTGTTTTGCAAGGTCCGAAAATCCACTGTATTTCCCTGAACTCATTCTGTATAATTTTCTGGCTGATGAAGTTACGCAAAAAACAGGTTAATTTTAAATTAAATTTGTTCGACGGCGACCTCCCGCGAACCATCGTTTTGCACGGATATCGAAACCCTGACGTAGTGATCGGGCAGCAGGCCGGAGATCTTTTCAGGCCACTCGATAAAACAGAAAGCGCCTGAATAAAAGTATTCTTCGTAACCAAGATCAAGCGCCTCGGTTTCGGTTTTCAGGCGGTAAAAATCAAAATGAAAAATGGTGTCATCCGTGCCGGTGTACTCATTCACAATGGAGAACGTCGGGCTGGTGGCTGGGCTGCTTACGCCAAGTTGTTCACATAAAGCCTTGATCAGCGTTGTCTTTCCGGCGCCCATATCACCATAAAACAAAAAGATCTTCGTGTCCTTAGCAAACGCGAGCAGCTGCGTTGCGATGTCGGGCAGTTGGGCAGGCGTTGTAGCGGTTAAATGCATCATAGTTTCTGCCGGTTGGTTACTGCAAATTAACCGCTTAACGCAGCGCAATAACAGTATCGGGCCGGCAAATTTAATAAATTTTACTTTGGACCGTAAAGCGCTATGGGAACCAGCATTTCTTCAAGCGATATTCCCCCGTGCTGAAAAGTTTCGTTATAGAAATTAACAAAGTGATTGTAATTGTTCGGATAAACAAAGTAGCTGTCCTCCTTGGCAAATACAAAACTTGAGCTTACATGCAGTTTGGGGAGCATGGCATCATGCGGGTTGCGTATATGGAATACTTCCTTAGGGTTAAAATTGAGGTTCTTGCCCTGTTTGTAGCGCAGGTTGGTGTTGGTGTTCCGGTCGCCTACGATCTTGCTCGGATTTTTTACGCGGATAGTCCCATGATCGGTGGTGATCACCACACGTGCCTGTTTGGATGCCAGGAATTTGAGCAGGTCGAACAATGGCGAATGTTCAAACCACGACAGGGTTAATGAGCGGTATGCTGCATCGTCGCTGGCCAGCTCGCGGATCATCTGCATATCGGTACGCGCATGCGACAGCATATCCACGAAGTTATAAACCACCACGTTCAGTTCGTTATTCATCAGGTTACTTACCGACTCGTTAAGCGCCCTGCCCTCGTCGATATTCAATATTTTGTGATAGGAGTGTTTCACATCACGTCGCAGCACCCGTTTGATCTGGTCTGCAACAAAGTTTTCCTCAAAAAGGTTCTTGCCGCCTTCATCCTCATCGTTCTGCCACATCGCGGGATAGCGTTTCTCCATGTCGAGCGGCATCAGGCCCGAAAAGATGGCATTACGGGCATATTGGGTTGCGGTTGGCAGAATGCTGTAATAAGCATCTTCTTCCTCCAGCCGGAAATATTCGGTAATAAGCGGATTGATGATCTTAAACTGATCGTAACGAAGGTTATCGATCAGGATAAAGAACAGCGGACCTTTACCGTCCATCAGCGGAAACACCTTCTTCTTGAACAGCTGCGAGGAGTTTACCGGCGCGCTTTCAGGTTCTTTCAGCCATTGCAGGTAGTTTCGCTCTACAAACTTGCAGAACTGCATATTGGCTTCGGCTTTTTGCAGGGTGAGTATCTCGTGCATGCCCGCATCTTCTAATTTCTCCAGGCTCAGCTCCCAGTAAATTAATTTTTTATAAACGTCCACCCACTCCTGATAGCTCAGGTTATCGTTAAGCGTCATACCCAGGTTCCTGAAGTCCTGCTGATAGGCCATCGTTGTTTTTTCGGTTACGAGGCGCTTGTTTTCGGTCAGCTTTTTTATGGTCAGCTGTATCTGTTTCGGATTTACCGGCTTGATCAGGTAATCGTCGATCTTGGAGCCGATGGCATCCTCCATCAGGTATTCTTCTTCATTTTTGGTAATGAGCACAATAGGTACGTCGTCGTTAATGTTCTTGATCTGCGAAAGTGTTTCCAGGCCGGTAAGTCCCGGCATGTTCTCGTCAAGAAAAACGAGATCGAAATGAGCGTTTTTAAAAGCATCTACAGCGTCATTGCCGTTGGTTACGGTGGTCAGCTTGTAGCCTTTTTCGGTTAAAAAGAGTACATGGGGCTTTAAAAGGTCAATTTCATCATCGGCCCATAATATCGTGGTGTCCTGCATGGTATGTGTGTTTTCATTTCCGGTATGGCCGGAAAGATCGTAAAAATCAACTAAATATGAAGCGGCAGGGCCGCTTCATCAGGTAATAATAACCACAAAGCACGGCTTTTGTTGCTGATTAATAAAGTGATTAACAAAAATTAACAATTAAACGACGGGGCTTTTACCTTTATTTAACATTTTTGCATTGTTAACCATTGCCCTTGAATAAAAAGAAAATAATAAACGATCCTGTTTACGGCTTTATCAGCATACCGACCGAGCTGATATTCGACCTGATCGAACATCCGTACTTTCAGCGGCTGCGTTATATTAAGCAGGTCGGGATGACGCACCTCGTTTATCCCGGTGCGCTGCACACCCGCTTTCATCATGCCCTCGGTGCCATGCACTTGATGAGTATGGCCATCGAGACCCTGCGTAATAAAGGCCACGCCATCAGCGATGACGAGGAGGAAGCCGTTACAGTGGCCATCCTGCTGCACGACATCGGTCATGGCCCGTTTTCGCACGCGCTGGAAGAAAGTATCGTAGAGCATATTTCGCACGAGGATATATCCGCCATGATCATGCGCAGGCTGAACGTGCAGTTCGGCGGGCAGCTGGATATGGCAATCGATGTTTTCGAGGATAAATACCCGCGCAGGTTTCTGCATCAGCTGGTTTCAAGCCAGCTGGATATGGACCGGATGGACTACCTGAACCGCGACAGCTTTTTTACAGGGGTATCCGAAGGGGTCATCAGCTCCGACCGGATCATCAAAATGCTGAACGTGGTTGATGACCAGATCGTGGTGGAGGAGAAGGGCATTTATTCTATTGAAAAATTTCTGATCGCCCGCCGGCTGATGTACTGGCAGGTGTATCTTCATAAAACGGTGATCGCCGGGGAGCAGCTGCTGGTAAAGATAATGAAGCGCAGCCGCGAGCTGGCGCTGCAGGGCGAAGACATTTTTACCACACCCGCGCTGAGTCATTTCCTGAAAAAGCCCATCAGCTGCGATGCCTTTATGAACCAGGATCATTATCTCGAAACCTTCGCCACCCTTGATGATACGGACATCATGGCAGCGGTAAAGGTTTGGGAAGCGCACCCCGATTTTATCCTGTCAAAGCTGTGCCGCGACCTCGTGCAGCGGAAGCTGTACAAGGTTGATGTGTCAAATACGCCGCCGGATGAAGCGTTTACCGAAAAGCTGACACGCGCGGCCATGAAAAAGTACAACATCAGCGAAGCGGATGCCTCGTACTTTGTCTTTACCGATTCTATCCGCAACAAGGCCTACCGCTCTGACGACGGAAACATCTGCATCCTGATGAAGGATGGGTCGATAAAGGATATTACCGCCGCCAGCGATAATTCCAACCTGGAAGCGCTGGCAACTACTGTAAAAAAATATATACTTTGTTATAAAAAAGGGTTACTCAGTTAAAACCGGGCCGAAGTTTCGCTGCTCCCGGCGGACTGTGCAATTGCATTGTCCGTCAGGCCGGTCAACCTGTTTAACATCTTGTTTGGTTAATTATTAACATTAAATTTGCCGGATGCAATTTACCGCACAACAAATAGCTTTAATGCTGAACGGAACAGTTGAAGGTGACCCCTCGGTGCAGGTAAATCAGCTGGGAAAGATCGAGGAGGCTCAGGCCGGTTCGCTGACCTTTCTGGCTAACCTGAAGTACGAGCAGTACCTTTATACCACAGCCGCTTCGGTGGTGATCGTAAACAAAGATCAGGCACTGGCGCAGCCGGTAAGGGCAACGCTGATCCGGGTGGACAATGCCTACAGTGCCATCACCGTCCTGCTGGACAGGTACAACAAGCTGAAATTGGATAAAAAGGGTATTGAAGACCCCTGCTTTATCCACCCTACGGCACAGATCGGCGAAAATGTGTACATCGGTGCCTTTGCCTACATCGGCCCGAACGTGAAGATAGGCAACAATTGCCGGATCTATCCGCAGACCTATATCGCCGATGACGTTACGCTGGCCGACAACGTAACCTTGTTTGCGGGTGTTAGGGTATATTTTGATTGCAGGATTGGCAGCAACGTCATCATACATTCAGGCACGATCATCGGGGCAGATGGTTTTGGCTTCGCCCCGGCAGCAGACGGCACCTATAGTAAAATTGCACAGATCGGTAACGTTGTTATCGAAGACGATGTAGAGATCGGCTCGAACACGACGATAGACCGCGCCACAATGGGATCAACCATTATCCGTAAGGGCGTTAAGCTGGATAACTTGATCCAGGTGGCGCATAATGTGGAGATCATGGCAAATACCGTGGTAGCAGCGCAGACCGGCATATCGGGCAGTACCAAAGTAGGTGAAAATTGTATCATCGGCGGGCAGGTTGGTATTGTGGGGCACATCTCCATAGCGAAAGGAACACAGGTTCAGGCGCAGTCGGGTATCAGTCGCACGCTTGCTGATGAGGGAAAGAAATGGATGGGTTCACCGGCAATACCATATTCGGGGCACATGCGCTCCCAGATTGTTTTTGGAAGATTGCCTGAACTGGAAAAAAGAGTTAATGAACTTGAAAAGATAATAGACGAATTAAAAAAAGGGGAATAACGCAGCAGCGCCTTTAATTGATTATCATATAAAAATGAACGTAAAACAAAGAACTATCAAGGCACCGGTTTCGGTTTCGGGTACAGGCCTGCATACGGGGCAAAGGGTTACCATGACCTTCAACCCCGCGCCTGAAAATCACGGGTATAAATTCAGGAGGATCGACATCGAAGGCCAGCCTGTTATTGACGCCGATTGTGATAACGTGACAGATACCTCGCGCGGCACTACCATTACCCAAAACGGTGCAAGCGTAAGCACCATTGAGCATGTGCTTGCTGCGCTGGTTGGCCTGGAAGTGGATAATGTGATGATTGATATGAACGGTCCGGAAACACCGATAATGGACGGCAGCTCGATACAGTTTGTTGATGCGATAAAAAGCATGGGGCTGGTTGAGCAGGAGGCTGACCGTGAATATTACCATATTCCCTATAACATACATTACTCGGAGCCTGACCGCAAGGTGGAAATGGTTGCCATGCCGCTGGATGACGACTACCGCTTTACCTGTATGGTTGATTATAACTCACAGGTGCTGGGCAGTCAGCATGCCAGTATTTCCACCATATCGGAATTTAACAAGGAGATCGCCTCGTCGCGAACCTTCTGCTTCCTGCACGAACTGGAAATGCTGCTGCAGCATAACCTGATCAAAGGCGGAGACCTGAACAATGCCATTGTGGTGGTTGATAAGGATGTGGATGAGGCTGAACTGGCGCACCTGGCCAGGGTTTTTAACCGGAAAGACATTAAGGTGGCCCCGCAGGGGATACTCAACAACATAGAGTTGCGCCATCAGAACGAACCGGCGCGTCATAAACTGCTCGACATGATCGGCGACCTTGCTTTGGTAGGTGTACCACTGCGCGGGCATATTATGGCTGCCCGCCCCGGTCACGCGGCAAACGTAGCCTTTGCCAAAAAGATCAAATCCCTGATCAAGAAGGAAAGAAGCCGCAAGCATAT
>DASZTX010000005.1:0-111363 GCA_035547875.1 Mucilaginibacter sp.
ACGGTAAGCAAACCAGGGTATGACAACCTGGTGCTGCATGCGACGTTAACGATCAGCAAGGCGGCACAGACGATCACCTTCCCCGCTATCCCGGCGAATACGTATGGCGATGCCGACTTTACGATAGCAGCCACCAGCACGAACAATACGATCCCTATCACTTACAGCAGCTCAAACACAGCAGTAGCGACGATCTCGGGCAATACGGTACATATTACGGGTGCAGGCACGGTGACGATCACCGCCAGCCAGGCAGGCGATGCGAACCATACAGCCGCAGCGGACGTGCAGCAGACACTGACAGTGAACAAGGGCACGATCACGGGAGTAACCTTTGCAGACGCAAGCTACAGCTATGACGGCACGGCGAAGAGCCTGTCGGTAAGCGGCCTGCCGGATGGCGCCACCGTAGCCTACAGTGGCAACGGACATACCGGTGCAGGCAGCTACGCAGTAACCGCGACCGTAAGCAAAGCCAATTATAACGACCTGGTGCTGCATGCGACGCTGACGATCAGCAATTCGGCCATCACGGGGGTAACCTTTGCAGATGCGGCCTACAGCTATGACGGCACGGCGAAGAGCCTGTCGGTAGCAGGTTTGCCGGATGGTGCAAGGGTAAGCTACAGGGGCAACGGACATACCGGTGCAGGCAGCTATGCGGTAACGGCGACGGTAAGCAAACCAGGGTATGACAACCTGGTGTTGCATGCCACGCTAACCATCAGCAAGGCGGTGCTGACGGTAACGGCAGCAAACGCCACCCGGGTTTATGGTACAGCTAATCCGGCATTTACGGTAAGCTACAGCGGTTTTGTGCACAACGAGACCGCAGCAAGCCTGACCACCGGGGCAACGGCAACGACGGCAGCCACGAAAGCCTCAGATGCGGGCACGTATGCGATCACGCCGGGCGGAGCGGCATCGGGCAATTACAGCTTTAACTATATCAGCGGTAAGCTGACGATCACGCCTGCGACGCGGACACTGACCTTTGATCCGCTGGCGGACAAGACGTACGGCGATGCCGACTTTGATGCAGGAGCAAGCGTCAGCTCCGGGGAGACGGTCATCTACAGCGGATATAACCCGTCGGTGGTAGCGATCGTGAACGGAAAGATCCATATCACCGGGGCAGGCACGACAGCGATCACGGCGACGGTAGCGGCCAGCGGCAACTACAGCAACACGCCATCGCAGAGCAGGACACTGACGGTGAACAAGGCAGATCAGACGATCAGCTTCAGCCTGATCCCGTCACAGCTCAAGGGCAGTACGTATGACCTGAGCCAGTCGGTGACCGCCAGTTCAGGACTTCCGGTGACATTCAGCTCATCGGATGAAGTTGTGGCAACGGTCAGTGGCACGATGCTGTCGGCGCTGCACCTGGGCACGGCGACGATCACGGCGAGCCAGTCGGGGAATGCCAACTACAATGCGGCGGTAACGGTGACCGGCACGGTGCGGGTGACTGACGCCTCGGGTGCAGAGATCATTGTTCATCCGGGGGTAACGCCGAACGGAGACGGGATAGAAGACTTCCTGTATATCGAGGGGATCCGGAACTATCCGCAGAATGAGGTAACGATCGTGAACCGCAACGGGGTGACCATCTGGCAGGGCACCAACTATGACAACAGCGGCCATGTATTTGACGGGCACTCGAACATCACGGGTGTGCTGCAGCAGGGAGGTACGTACTTCTACAAGGTAGAATACACGGTGAACGGAGAGCGCAGGCAAAAGACAGGCTACATCGTATTAAAGTATTAACAGCTCAGGAACAACAAGAAGCATGAAAGCAAGCGATATCGTACAGCAGTATATTAAGTTTATCGTCATCATCACGGCGCTGATGGCAACGGGGAAGATAGCCGGGGCACAGACGCAGCAGTTCAGTTATACGCAGTATATGGATAACCTGACACCGCTGAACCCGGCGTACTCGGTGCTGGATCAGGCGTGGTCGGTGAACACGATGGCACGCAAGCAGTGGGTGGGGATCGACGGGGCGCCGACAACCTTTCTGATCAACGGGAACATGCCGCTGAGTTCGATCAACGCATCGGCGGGTCTGGTGGTACTGAACGACAAGTTTGCCATCGAGCGGCAGACGGAGGCGAACGCCTACTTTGCCAAGGCGATACAGCTGGGGCAGAACAACTACCTGGCCGTGTCGCTGAATGCGGGGTTGCGGAACTATGTGGCCAACTACTCGCAGTTAGACCCGGGAGATCCGGTGTTTGCCAACGATGTGCGGCAGACCCGGCCGAACGTAGGGTTCGGGGTGATGTATTTCTCGGACTGGTATTATCTGGGGGTATCGGTTCCGGAGCTGACGATCACCAGCCTGGGCACGGCCTCGGTGCAGGACAACAACAACTTCAAGAGCCACTATTACTTTACGGGGGCGCTGCTCACGCGGTTCGATGACGACTTCACCTTTAAGCCGTCGGTGCTGTTCTCGTATGCCAGGGGAGTGCCGCTGATCACGGACTTTTCGGGGATAGTGTACGTCAGGCAGACATTAGGCATCGGGGGGAGCTACCGGCTGAACGCGGAAGCGGCGGGCATCATCACACTGAACCTCGACCAGTTCCATATCGGTTACAGCTACCAGTTCGGCACCTCGTCGGACAACCTGGGCGGCTTCCACATGGCTACCCATGAGGTTACCCTCGGCTACCGCTTCGGCAAAGGCATCACCAAACGAAAATTGCTCTGAAAAGTAGAGGCTTAAAATAATTTTTCCGGCCCGAACATTTAAATGATGTTCGGGCCTTTATTTTACGAACTGTTTATGACTAAGTCCGTGTTTGTACATAGCTTGCCTGCCTGTAAATTATATCTTAAATTTAGCTGATAAACTTTTTCGCACGATATATTCAGTCAATTTGGCTGTTCTCTGCAAAACTATACAATTAACATCATGGAACTAACAAGTGAACAAAGCGGCGGACTACCGTCCTTCAGTATAAAAGTCAATGGCAGTCCAATATCCGATACATACGGGATATATGCAGTAAACGTCAATAAAAGTGTGAACAGTGTATCGGTGGCAAAACTCATAATTCCAGACGGAGACGTAGCAGTAGGGACTTTTAACGCAAGCTCTTCAGCAGTTTTTATTCCGGGTAATGAGGTAAGCATTGAAGCCGGTTACGACTCAAACACAACTTTGATATTTCAGGGGATAATTACTGCTCAAACTATAAAAATTGATCAGGTTAATGGCTCCGTTCTTGAGGTAACCTGCCATGATGCTGCGGTCAAAATGACTGTCGGGTACAAGACCACCTCATTTTCAAACGAGAAAGACAGTAGTATTATTTCAGCTATTATTAGCAGCTATTCCTCATTGTCAGCTAATATCACCTCGACAAAGGATGTTTGGCCGGTAAACATACAATACAATGCCACAGATTGGGATTTCATTGTATCGACTGCTGCAAGGAATGGTCTCGTTGTAACAGCATTGAACGGAAAAGTATCTGTGTTTGCTCCGAACACTAATACCTCATCTGTTATCACAATAAGTTATGGCGATAACCTGCTGGAGTTTAACGCCAAACTAAACGCGGTAACACAACTTACGGAAGTTACCGCCAGCGCCTGGGACTACAGGAATCAAAGGATAACTTCAGCGAAGCAGCAGAATAACTTGCCGGGTCCGGGAAATCTTTCTTCATCCAAGCTGTCGAAGGTTGTCGGCCTCGCTTCTTATGACGTACAAACCACAGCGCCTCTGGAAACGAGTAATTTAGCAACATGGGCGAAATCGGAAATGATAAAAAGCGCGTTTTCAAAAATCCAGGGTACAGCGAAATTTCAGGGAACCAGTATGGTGGAGCCCGGGAAATATATTACACTATCAGGTCTGGGCGACAGGTTTAATGGTGATCATTTCATATCAGGCGTTATACATGATCTATCTGATGGTAGCTGGACGACAACGGTCAGTATCGGGATGTCACCTCATTGGGAATCTTTACCATCTGGACAAAAAGCGCCATCGGCTTATGGGCCACAATCTCCGGCGGGTTTATTTAACGGGACGGTAAAAAGTATAATTGAAGATCCGGAAGCGCAGTACAGAGTATTGGTGGAAATACCATTATTTGGAGAGGACGGAATCTGGGCAAGGTTTTCCAACTTTTATGCTTCCAGCGGGGCAGGAGTGTTCTTTTTGCCCGAGGTAGGCGATGAGGTTGTATTAGGGTTTTTAGACGACGATCCCCGTTTTCCGGTTGTGCTTGGTAGTCTGTACAGCAATACTAAACAGAAGCCCGGCCAGAATTTAAGTGCATCGGAGAAAAATCCTAAGAAGGCGATCATTTCGCGGACAGGAATTTCCCTGGAATTTGATGACGAGAACAAAGTATTGACTATCAATACACCGGATAAAAACAGGTTCGTACTGGATGATAATTCGAAAAAGATTTCCCTTACAGATTGCAACGGCAACTCCATTACGATGGCACCTGACGGTTTAACGATAAAGAGCGCAGGTAACATTAAACTGGAGGCAGATATGAAAGTACAGATTTCCGGCAGGGAAGACGAGCAGATAAAAGCGGGAAAACTTTCTTTAAAAAAAGGACGATAACAGAAAATCTGTTTAGGGCAAAAAACCTAAACAACCGGGGCGGGTTCAACCTATCCCGGTTGTTTTGCAGCAATTGGTTATGAAGCGATAGATGGCTCGTGTTTTACTGCTGCAATCAGGTGAAAAATCTCCTGTTTGATAACTCTGTACTCTTTCATCAGGTTGGCAATAAAATTCTCCAGGTGAATCTGTGTTGCAGCCAGTGCATCAACGTCTTCCGGGATCACATCTTCTGCCATCAATTCAAGCTGTTTTAACTGTTCGGTTAGCAGGTTGTCCGTTTTGCTCTCGTCATTTTCGAGCTTAAGCAACTTTTTGCCGGTTGACAGAAACTGCATGATATGTCCTTCATCCGACAGCTTTTTGATGTTCTCGTCGATCAACCGGTGAAAAAATGCCGTTTCTATTTTAAAGAATTCCAGATCGGAAAACCATTTGCGTGCCATAACATAATACTGAAGCGACCGCGCTGAAATTGCGAATGAAGTATCCATATTGTTTGTTTTTACTGTCGTTTACGGGTTAATAATGTGTTAAAATTCGCTAACAAAACATTTGTTGCACATGATGGCGGTCACGTTAAAAAGTAACGCTGGTCATATTTTGATTTTGGATTGCCTATGCTATTGATTTCATGCGTGTTCAAACCGTTCAAAGTAGCAACGCTCCAGATTTTCACGGTGGTCTGGATGGGCAAGTTCGATGAGTGCCTGCGCCCGTTGTTTGAGATTTTTACCAAATAAATTAACGATCCCGTTTTCGGTAACCACCCAATGTACGTGCCCCCTGGTGGTTACTACGCCCGCACCCTGCTTTAAGAAAGGTACGATCCGGCTGATACCTTTGGCGGTTTGTGATGGCAGGGCGATGATCGGCTTACCACCCTCGGAAAGCGATGCGCCACGGATGAAATCCATCTGACCGCCGATTCCGGAATATTGAAAAGTGCCGATCGAGTCAGAACAGATTTGTCCGGTAAGGTCTATTTCGATGGCGCTGTTAATCGCCGTGACTTTTGGATTCTGGCGAATAATGCTTGTATCATTCACATAGCCAATATCCATTACCCGGACCCCTGCGTTGTCATCAACGAAATCATATAGTTTCCGTGTGCCGGTTATAAACGAGGTGACCGAACGGCCGCGATTCAATTTTTTTTGGCTGTTATTAACCACCCCGGATTGGATAAGCGGAATAATACCATCGGAGAACATTTCCGTATGAATGCCAAGATCTTTATGGGTTGTCAGATTTTGAAGTACCTGATCCGGAATGCTGCCTATCCCCATCTGCAGGGTCGCGCCGTCTTCAACCAATGATGCTACGTTGTAGCCGATCCTTTCTACTACCGGATTTGTATCCGTAGCGTAATTGATCTCCGGAAGTGCGGTATTATGCCAAACCATGGACTGTATCCGGCTGATGTGGATAAAGCTTTCACCATGTGTCCGGGGCATCAGCGGGTTGACTTGTGCGATGATAACTTCGGCAACATCGGTCGCCGCGCGGGCAATATCCACGGAAGTCCCGAGGGAACAATAGCCATGTTTGTCAGGTGGTGAGACCTGGATCAATGCCACATTGATAGGAAGTATCCGCTTGCGGAAAAGCTGCGGAATTTCGCTCAGAAATATGGGAACATAATCGCCGTCGTCGCTGTTGGCGACTGTACGCGTAGCTGCCGAAACAAAAAGTGAGTTAAAGAAAAAAGAGCGGCGATGCTCGGGGCGGTCAAAATTCACTGCTCCCAAGGTGGTTATACTTACCAGTTCGACATTGTATAATTCACGATGCCTGTTTTGCAGTGCGGTTACCAGGCTGGTTGGCGTTGCCGCGCCGCCATGTATAAATACGCGATCGCCGGGTTTAACACATTTCAGGGCGTCATCGGCGGTAATATAATTTAGTTCAGTCATTTTCTTTTTTCTTCAAAAGTAGGATGGAAAAATCGCCTGAACATTGATTAAGGACAACCGGAAAAATGATGCCGGTCATAAAAATGATCCATGCCTTAGTCCCGTTCAAACAGCCAGCGAATTGGTTTCATTTTTTGTTTTGGTTTCAGGCCGAATTGTCTGATGCTTTTTTCACGGATAAGTTCCACCGCTTCGTCAATATCATCGGTTACGAGGAAGAGGCTCGTGTCATCGGAGCCGATGGTCGCTTCTTTTTTCATGGATTCGATATGTCTGATCAACTCGCGGTGATAATCCTTGCCCAGTATGATGACCGGAAAGTTTCGTATTTTATGAGTCTGGATCAGGGTAAGCGCTTCGAAATATTCGTCCAGCGTCCCGAACCCTCCCGGAACGACCACAAAAGCAAATGAATATTTAACCAGCAGCACCTTGCGTAAAAAGAAATGGCGCATATACACCCATTTATCAAGATAGCTGTTTGGTGCCTGCTCTACAGGCAGCTGAATGTTGCAGCCAACCGAACGTCCGCCAACGTCTTTTGCTCCACGGTTTGCTGCTTCCATCAAACCAGGGCCACCCCCCGTCAGAATGGTGAATCCCAACCTGGCAAATGCAGCGCCTGCCTGCCGGGTCATTTCGTAATACGGATGGTCTTTTTTAAACCTTGCAGAACCAAACACCGTAATGCAAGGCCCTATAAAATGTAGTGCGCGCAACCCCCGTATAAGATCGATCATCGTTTTGAATGCGAATCGTAGTTCTTTGAGCCGTGATCTTGGGCCTTCAAGAAACTGTATTTCATCCTGACCGTTTATATCCTGCGTGTTCATGAGTGTTAATACGGAAAAATGAGCAACGGAACGGTTATATGCGGAGGTAAACTGTGTCCAACAAATTCGCCGACAATTTCTTTAAAATGAAAGCGGTGGTTGATCAATACGATCAGATCGTTATTCATACCATTAATCAGCACGTCCATCGCCTTCAATAAGCCGGTCTCGCGGATGTTGTTAAAAAAAAGCTTTGGATAACCGGTGTTACACGCAACAGTGTCTGCAAATAAATTATGCGCGTACGGTTCGGTAAGGTCGGGTAGGCCCCTGGCGGAAAAATGAGCTATAGACAAGCCTGCGTCAAACACAGCAGCCATTTGGGCAAGATAACGGACGATCTGAATGCGGCAATAACGCAGGTCAGTAATGTAAGTAATTTGCTCAAAGTCTTTGATCTCCCAATGCTCTGGTACCAACATCAGGGGGCATTGCACCCTGTTGAGGACACTATAGACATCTGATTTTTTTTCTGTCTCTTTTTTGTGTGTCCCGCGCGGCATTCCTTTAATTACCGAATCCACCTTGTCTTTAATAACGAATTCGGCAAAAGAATGAGCGTTGAAACCTGAAAGGTGAATTTCCTCGACGCAATAATCAGCATTATTTAATCCCGGGTTACCTGCGAATAGCTTATCTGTAAACGAATGATGATCGTTATGGTGCGTATGCGATAATGCCTTAACCTTATGATGCTTCAACTCCTCTTTTTTTGCAGTGTGGCAAACAAATATTCTGGCGTTAAATTTCCGGGCGATAATAAAGCCCAGTGCTGCGGCATGAAGATCAGCCGGTGAGTTGTCATTGATAATAGCGATGGTATTCATGGGACGAGAGATTAAATATTTGATATTGTAAAATTGAGCATATGGTTTCGGGAGTTAAATGACGGGTATCACTTAATAATCTGCCATGCGTCAGCCGTATCCGGGCGTCCTTATCTGATTTATCTGCGACCTATCCTGGCGGCCGAGTACTAAAGATACGCCACTTTACAGCCCCGTGATGGTCAAAAAATGACGAGGGTCACTTTTTTAGCTATAAAAAACTATATTTTATTCCGTTTACTATTAGAATATTTGTGACATCAATCAGATTTCCGATTACGTGATAAGTTAAAATGGAGAACGTCGCGCTGTTAAATGCTATTATCCAGAATGCTATCGATGGGATTATTACCATTGACGAGCGGGGTATTGTCGAGTCGATAAATCCGTCGGCCTGCAAACTTTTTCTATATGAGCCGGAAGAGGTAATCGGTAACAACATCTCTATGCTAATGCCACCGCCTGACCGTGATCGCCATGATGAATACATTAACCGGTATCAAAATACAAGGGTTCCGCATATCATCGGGATAGGCCGCGAGGTTACCGGGTTGCGGAAGGACGGCACACGGTTTCCGTTCCGTTTGGGGGTAAGCGAAGTGACATTTACGGAGAGAAAGATATTTACTGGCTTTATACACGACCTGACCCGCGAAAAAGAAGCAGAAGAACAGCTGAAGCAATATGCCAATCATCTGGAAGAACTGGTCGAATCGCGCACCACGTCGTTGAAGGATACGGTCAGCGCCCTGCAAATAGCCAAGGAGGAAGTAAGCGTGTCGCTCGAAAAGGAAAAAGAGCTAAACCAGTTGAAAAGCCGGTTTGTTTCGATGGCTTCGCACGAGTTCCGTACGCCTTTAAGCGCGGTACAACTGTCGGCGTCCCTGATCGAAAAATATGCGCAGCCGTTTGATAACCCCAACATTGCCAAGCACGTCGGAAAAATAAAAAAGGCCGTCGGAAACCTGACATCGATACTGAATGATTTTCTGTCGTTGGAGAAGCTGGAGGCTGGAAAAGTCGAATTTACCATGAGCCGCTTCGACCTTGTAAAATTTTCGGAAGAGATCACGGAGGAAATGCAGGTGGTTGCTAAACAAAATCAGACCATTATCTATCAGCATACCGGCATCAGCAGTGTGGTCAACCTCGATCAGAGTCTGCTGAAAAACTGCATCATCAACCTGATTTCAAATGCCATTAAATATTCAGGAGAAAATACCTTTATTGAATTCATGACGGAGATCAATGATAAACAGTGCCTGATAACCGTGAAAGATAATGGCATCGGGATACCCGAAGCCGACCAGAAACATTTATTTGAGGCCTTCTTCCGGGCCCACAATACAGGAAGTATTCCCGGTACCGGTCTCGGCCTGAATATCGTGGCGCGGTATGCGCGGCTGATGCATGGGAAAGTCAATTTTAAAAGCGAGATTAATAAAGGAACATTATTTACCATTTCATTTCCGACAACATGAGCAAGAAAATACTAATTATCGAAGACAACGATGACATCCGCGAAAATGTAATAGAAATACTTGAACTTGCGGGTTACGAGGTGTTTAACGCAAATAATGGTAAAGCAGGCATAGAACTGGCAACAAAGAATCTGCCTGATATTATTCTGTGTGATATTATGATGCCCGAACTGGACGGTTATGGGGTATTGTATATGCTTAATAAAAATCCGGAAACTGCCGCCATCCCCTTTATATTCCTGACCGCCAAAGCAGAGCGGCCTGATCTGCGAAAAGGAATGGAAATGGGAGCGGACGATTATCTGACAAAACCTTTTGACGATATGGAACTTCTGAATGCCGTTGAAAGCAGATTGAGGAAAAAGAATGTACACGAGAGTTTTTATAGCCGGTCGCTTGACAATCTCTCCTCGCTGATCGGGAAGAACGGTGGGCTTGCTGAACTGAAGAAGATCATTCAGGAACGAAAGGAACGGCAGTTTAAAAAAAATCAGGTGATTTATTATGAAGGAGACAAAGGGAACGGCCTGTTCCTGGTGATTAAGGGAAAAATTAAGTCGATAAAGCTGGCCGAGGATGGCCGCGAGTTGATGACGGGTATTTATTCAAATGACGAATACCTCGGCATTAACGCCATGCTTGCCAATGAGCCTTATGCCGATACGGCAACCGCGCTGGAGGACAGCACACTCTGCATGATACCAAAAGATCAGCTGGAGCAATTGCTCAATATGTATCCTGACGTAGCCCGCGAGTTTATTAAACTGCTGGCAAATAATATTAGGGAAAAAGAGGATCAGTTGATGCAGCTGGCCTATCATTCCGTTCGAAAACGCATGGCCGAGGCGATAGCGCGATTGTATAAACAACAGGACGACGACGAGAAAAGCTTTAAGATCACCCGCGAAGACCTCGCGGCCATGGCGGGGATGGCTACAGAAACAGTCAGCCGCACCCTCTCGGATTTTAAAGATGAGGGACTGATTGAAAAAAAGGGCAGTACCATCACGGTGTTGAATTTTGACAAGCTTGCCAGAATGAAAAACTGACCATAATCATTATTCTTTCTGATGTCGCTCACTCCCCTTTGGCGGCTGTCCTTGTAGCTTTGACGCATAATTTTTATGTGAATGAAAGCGGTAGCCTATAGTATCAAGCCTTTTGAGAAGGAGTTTTTGGCAAAGGCCAATCAAAAGAAACATGAAATTACACTGATATCAAATCCTTTGGGGCCGGATACGGCAATTTACGCCGAAGGCAAAGATGCAGTGATCGTTTTTACCAATGATGACGTCTCTGCCGGTGTTATTACCAAGCTTGCGGCTTACGGGATTAAGTTCATCGCTACGCGTTCATCAGGGATAGATCATATCGATAAGGTATCCGCTGCACGGAACAATATAAAAATAGGGAATGTTCCGGCCTATTCACCCCAAGCGGTGGCCGAACATGCCGTAGCTATTGCTTTTACGCTTAACCGCCAGTTGATAGCGGCTGACGGCGGTATCAGGCATTTTGATTTCAGAAATGATAAGCTTGTCGGCTTTAATTTTTCCGGGAAGACCGTCGGGATCATAGGTTTGGGTGAAACGGGCAGAGCGGCGGCGGCCATTTACCATGGCATGGGTTGCGATGTGATCGGTTATGACATTAATTTTCCGCGTACTTTTAAATATATTAAACAGGTTCCTTTTGAAGAACTGCTTGCCGCTGCCGATATTATATCTCTCCATCTGCCGCTGACGGATAATACCCGGCACCTTATTCAGAAACAGACTCTTGATAAAATGAAGAACGGAGTGATGCTGATCAACACGTCAAGGGGCGCTTTAATGCGTACGGAGGATGTACTCGAAGCACTGGATAGCGGAAAGGTTGGCTATCTCGGTATGGATGTGTACGAGTTTGAAAAGGGACTGTTTTTTGAGGATCACAATAAGGATCTTGTTAAAGATGCTTTGCTTGAAAGCCTGATCAGGCATCCAAACGTACTGATAACACCACATCAGGCGTATCTTACGCGCGAAGCTCTACAGGAGATCGCCAATCAAATAATTCATAACCTTGATAGCTGGCAGCAGCAGAAATGTGCTGGTAAGGCTTGCGCCTGTGCCGCAAATTGCAAAAAGCATTCATCCCTGGAAGAATTCATTAACTGATCACGATGAAAAATGCAGAATTAGACCTCGCCGGGAAATACAATATCGCCGTGCCGCGATATACCAGTTATCCCGCCATGCCGCATTGGGAAACATCGGCATTTGCCGCTGACACCTGGAAAGGGTCGGTTATTACTTCGTTTAAGGAGAGTAACAAAGCATCCGGCATAAGCCTGTATATTCACCTCCCGTTTTGCGAAAGCCTGTGTACTTATTGCGGCTGCAATACCCGTATTACAAAAAATCACGGCGTGGAAGTACCGTATATTAAGGCAGTACTGGCGGAGTGGAAGATGTACCGGAAAATGCTGAATGAACGCCCGGTGATCAGTGAAGTCCATCTTGGCGGCGGGACACCAACTTTCTTCAGTCCGGCCAATCTTGAGTTATTGATGGAAGGGCTGCTTCAGGATGCTGATATGCATCCGGATGCAGAATTTAGTTTCGAGGCCCATCCGGGTAATACGACATCGGAGCATTTGCAGTCTTTGTACAACCGGGGTTTTCGCCGGCTTAGTCTCGGCATCCAGGATTTTGACCCCAGGGTGCAGCTCATCATCAACCGTGTCCAGACCGTAGAGCAGGTTGAACAGGTTACGGCAGAGGCGCGGAGGATCGGATATAATTCCATTAATTATGATCTGATTTATGGCCTTCCGTTGCAGACACTGGAGGGCCTTGCTGAAACGATGCATCAGGTAGCGGTTTTCAGACCCGACCGTATTGCATTCTACAGCTATGCCCATGTGCCCTGGGTTAAACCCGGCCAGCGCAAATTTACAGAGGTTGATCTGCCGGACACGGCTTTGAAAAACAAGCTTCATGAAACTGGTCGCGGGTTACTGATCTATTACGGCTATAAGGAAATAGGGATGGACCACTTCGCACTTCCCGGCGATAAACTGCTCGAAGCGGAACATTCAGGTAAACTGCATCGTAACTTTATGGGTTACACGCATCAGCATACACAGTTGATGATCGGGCTTGGCGTATCGTCCATCAGCGATTCCTGGTATGCATTTGCGCAGAATGTTAAAAATGTAGAAGAATACCTGAGCATTATAAAGGAAGGGCGTTTGCCGCTAATAAAAGGTCACATACTGACCAATGAAGACCGGGTAATTCGTCGGCATATCCTGAACATCATGTGCAGAGGATATACACCCTGGGGAGATACAACGAATACAAGTATAGCCAAACAAGATATATCGGAACGATTGCTGCCATTGGAAGAGGATGGTCTGGTTTCGATCGAAACTGGTGGAGTCAGGGTATTAGCGGAGGGTAAGCGCTTTCTGCGTAATATCTGCAGATGTTTCGACGCACGCCTGTGGAGGGAAGTATCAAAGGAGCAGGTCTTCAGTATGGCGGTTTAACTGCTTCAGGACTCGAAACGTTTGACACAAAATAAAGCGCCGGTCTGATTATCTCAGCCGGCGCTTTTTTCAATCACTATCGAAAACTAAAGAACAAAAATCAAAAACATTAAAAGGTGCGTAACTACGCTGATGGCTAACAGACCCAGTAATGTACGGATACCCATACCGCCCATGCCTGCAATGATGTTTGCGAAAAACAACACCAGTGTTACGCTTACAATATAGAAGGGGGCACCATAATAAAAGATGAGCAGCGCGGGAAGCGGCAGGAAAAACACACCCTGGAAAACAAGAGAGGCCAGAAACCAGAATGTCTTTTTATCGGATTGGTTATTTACAAAAACGTTCCATTTACCTAATAGTCCCGTATGTTTTGTTTTAGCGGGATGGGTGCTTGTCCAGTCTGTGCGGACGCTGATTGATGTTGCCATATTCTTATATTTTTTTCTGATTCAAATCTCGCCGTTACGACGATGTTTCACCATGATGGCATACCGTGAAAAATATGATGCTGGTCAGTTTTGGCAGATCAGTAACCGTATGAGATCATATTTACCCTTGTTCACGGTCATTTGTAACCTGGGCTGTCCGATGCAATTTTGCTGTTAGAATGCATTTAGCAGATACGATGAAAAAAGTGATTATCGCCGGGCTGATGGCCGGCTGTATTTTATTTGTCCTGAGTTATGGGGGATTGTTCCTTGCGATCCAGTTCTTCCCAAAACTTTTTCTGGCCTACAATAATCCGCTATTCAATTCCGACGGGAGCCGCGACCTCCTTTTTTACCTGCACGCGTTTATTATCAGTTTCGCGCTGTCGTGGTTCTGGGACAGGTTTAAATCACTTTTTAAAGGGCCGTCCCTCATCAGAGGGATCGAATTCGGACTGGTTTATTCCATTATTGCGCTGGTGCCTGTAATGTGGATCTCATTCAGCGCTCTCGACATCACCGTCGCGATGGTGGTGAGCTGGCTGATCTATGGTCTGCTGCAAGCTACGGTTGCGGGCGTTGTGTTCGCCAGAATCAACCCCTGAAAACACGGAGAAATTGTCACCCCATCCGGTCATGATCAAAACAGTTTCAGAAATGTCGTTAAAAAAGGTTAATCTGTATTTTTTGTTTGCCATGCTGATGAGCGCGGGGATGCCTGCTTTTGCACAAAGCGCAAAAACATGGATAGTTAACGGGAACAGCAACCTGCGGGTGAACGGCAGCACCAACATCAATAAATTTTCATGTGTGATACCCTCGTATGGGCATACCGATACACTGATTCTTGCCGGGGTAAAAAATAGTATGGCCGTTTCGTTGTCGGGTGATATTGATCTTCAGATCAAAAGTTTTGACTGCCATAATTCGCTAATGACGCGCGACCTCCGCAAAACACTTCGCGATGACCAGTTTCCCCTGCTTCATATCCGCTTCATCTCACTCAGCAAAATGCCTGACGTTACAGCACAAGAATCAGAGCTGACAGGGCTTGTTGATATCGGACTTGCGGGTGTTCAAAAACGTTTTACGATAGCTTACCGGTTGCAAAAGGGAGCAGGAGGCAATATCCGGCTGCTCGGTTCTCAACAGATCAGGTTTTCCGATTTCAATCTGATCCCACCCCGTAAGCTCGGCGGGATGATAAGAACAAATGACACCCTCTACGTTGACTTTTGTCTGGATATTACCCAGGTAGAATAAAGCGGCAAAACTTTCCTCGTAAGCATTGGTCAGATTGTGAATAATGTGATTTTAATCATGAAATGAGCCGATTTCTATCAGTTGTTCAGCAACCCAACGTCATTTCTTACCCCGCTTCGGCAATCTACTTTTGGGCATAAATAAAAAACTAACAAAATGAAAAATCTCGTCAAAAAAATATCAGTACTGGCTGCAGCCGTAGCTGTAATGTATTCAGGTTTTCTACCCCAAACAGCAAAAGCGCAAACCGCATACAAGGTAATTGCCGGGGCAGAAACTTCAATAAAGGTGCTTGGTTCGTCAAATGTTCATGACTGGACAGAAACCACTAATGTAATAGACAGCAAAGGAAATTTCAAGTTTAACGGGTCCACGCTGGAAAGTCTTTCTTCGTTCAGTTTTTCAGTTCCTGTAAAAAGTCTTAAAAGTGAGCATAGTTCCATGAATGACCGCACCTACAAGGCATTGAATGCGGACAAGTACCCTGAAGTGACCTTCAGACTTAGATCCGCAGACGTTACAGCCACCCAGAAAGATAAGTATCTGATCAAAGCTACCGGCGATCTTACAATTTCCGGAGCATCACAAACCGTGGTACTGAACGTGACCGCCACTGTTAATGCCGACAATACCATCACCTGTTCAGGGACACAGAAGATAAAACTTACAGATTTTAAGATCACGCCACCATCTTTTCTGCTCGGGGCAATGAAGGTCGCCAATGATCTTACCATACAATACAACATGACCTATAAAAACGATCAGCTCATTTCAAAAACAAATTAATTAAACATATCATGAAAGCTAAATTTTTAAATATATCAGGGCTCTTTGCCGCATTTGCAATTGGGTTTGCGCCACTATGCCTGAAGGCTCAGGAGCAGATCCAGTTTTACAGACCTAACGACCAGCGCGGTATAAACGTATTTGAGACCAGCAAAAAGGATACGACACCATTTACCGGTCTGAAAGTTAAGGTAGGGGGTAATTTCGAACTAACCTTTCAATCGCTGGGACAATGGAATACGGCTGTTCCTCAAACCAAAACCGGTTACACTGGCAATGTTAATAGTCTGATCCCGCTTACCCACGCGTTTCAGCTTCCGGAAGCCAATCTGAATTTTGATGTCCAGCTGGCGGACGGTATCCGAATGAACCTGACTAATTATCTGGCGTCAAGACACCATGAGGACAGCTGGGTTAAGGGCGGATATATTCAGTTTGATAAACTCCCTTTTCTGCACAGTGAGGTGATAGACAACATTATGAAAAGTGTTACCATCCGCATCGGCCAGAATGACGTTGATTACGGCGATCAGCATTACCGTCGGAGCGATGGTGGAAATACCATCTATAATCCGTTTGTAGAAAACTATATTATGGATGAGTTTTCAACCGAGTTGGGTGCGCAATTCTATTACTTTAATAAAAGTGGCTTGTTTGCAATGGGTGGCATAACCGACGGCTTGCTGAACGAAACGGTGGTTAAATCTTCAAAAATAGATGCCGTAACCGGACAGCCGCTTAAATATGATCCGGCGTTTCTTGGTAAACTCGGCTTCGATAAACAAGTTAATAAAGACTTTCGTGTTCGGGTAACAGGATCATTCTACACTGTTAACAGCGACTACAGCAACACCCTGATGGGCGGTGACCGTACAGGTTCGCACTATTACAACCTGATGGAAAACCAGGCTATCGCGAATGGCACGACCTTAAATGATGCTGTTGACTATAGTGCATTCTCAGGGAGGTTGAATCCGGGTTTCAGTAACGAAATACATGCTTACATGGGCAACCTGTTCCTGAAATATCAGGGGCTGGAGTTTTTCGGTACCATTGAAAGTGCACAAGGCCGCACCGCTGCGGAAACCACCAATCGCCATGCTCATCAATACGCTGGTGATATTATTTACAGGTTTCCCGCGAACACCGAAAATTTTTGGGTAGCCTTCCGTTACAATACCGTGAAAGCAGCAATTGCCGGTATCAGTAATGACGTTACCGTTGATCGTACTGTAGGCTCATTCGGATGGTTCATGACCAGGAATATTTTGATGAAAGCAGAATATGTAAGTCAGAAATACCTGGATTATCCCGATACCAATATCCTTAACGGAGGTAAATTCCATGGTGTTATGCTCGAAGCATCCATCGGATTCTAACGAAGAGATCTAAAAATTTCATTGTGATAGCGGGTGGCATGCGGGACTATGTTCTGGTGCCGCCCTTTTTTAAATATCGTTCAAGGAACAAGCGATCTGCCGAAAAATTTTTTAAACTGATGAAAACGATTTTAGTATTGACCGATTTCTCTATCAATGCAGAATGTGCTGCTGATTATGCGCTCCGGTTAGCACAGAAGTTAGCGGCCGACTTGCTGTTGTGCAACGTTTACCGGGAGGTGCCGGAAGAACAAACAGATTATCCAGCACCCTGGACGGTTATTGCCGGTAAGAACAGCATTGAGGATCTGGGCGCATTAGCTGCAAAGCTGAAAGCCCGGCTGGATGCTGACGTCGCCGGTAACTCATTCAGACCGGAGATAGCGCAGTGCAGTAAAGAAGGTACGATTGGATGCGTGCTGAATGAACTCTCAAAAAAGCATGATATTCTTCTGGCCGTGATCAGTAACCACCAGACTCATTTCTTTACAGAATTCTTGTCCGTAAATCATGCCCGGGAAATCATTGACGGAGCGCATTTTCCGGTACTTGTTGTCCCGTATCAGGTACACTTCAATAATTTTAAGACAATAGCGTTTGCTACGAACCTGGAAAGTGCCGACGTGGATGCACTGCAATCATTATCAGCCTTGGCTGCTGCGTGCGACTCAAAAGTAATGGTAACTCATGTTGCTGTTAACGGAAAGGACGTAGAGGCGGGCAGAATCAATGAGCTTATCGGAAGGTTGAATTATCCGCAATTGTCTTCACGGGTGATTAAAAACGGGGATGTAGCATCCGGTTTGACAGCCCTGCAAAAGGAAACAGACGTGGACCTGCTGGCACTGGTTTACCGCAGGCGCAATTTTTTCCAGAAATTATATGAAGGGCATATCATCCCTGATTTATTGAAGCGCCCTGTAAAGCCGATGCTTATTTTTCCTCATTTAAGCTATCTTGAAGAATAAGTCAATTTAAATGCGGAGTTGACCCGTGTGAAGTTTAGATTTATATTCGCTTAGGTGATCCGATCAAAACTCATAACGAGTCATGAATATTTATTTAAATTCCTTTATCCATTTAGCCTTTATCGGGTTTGTGGCGTTGTTCCCGGTAGTAAATCCTATCGGGACTGCCTTTATGGTCAGCCCGTATTTTTCACATCTTTCGCGCGAGGAACGGCTTAAGGTCGTGAAAAAGATAACGTTCTACGCCTTCGCCATTTGCGCGGTTACGTTGTTTATCGGACATTGGATATTAGAGGTGTTCGGTTTGTCTATCCCTATTATTCAACTTGCGGGCGGGATCATGATCTGCAAGATAGGATGGGAGTTTTTGTCTTCAGAAGGATCGGACGAATCTACGACCACGACCGGAAAAAGCACAATGGCAAATACTCCCCTTGTCGAGAGCAAACTGTTTTATCCGATAACTTTCCCCATAACAACAGGCGCCGGAACAATTGCCGTTCTTTTTACACTTAGTGCCAAGGGCGCCAGCGATGATTTCGCCCTTTACATGCAAAACATCGGTGCATTGCTGGTTTCTGTCGTTGGTATTTGTGTGCTGATCTTTATTTTTTATCTGAACACCAACAGACTGATCAGCTATATCGGGTCGCATAATGAGCAGATCATTAACCGGATTATGGCCTTTTTAATCTTTTGTGTCGGATTGCAGATTGCTGCTGGTGGTATCATTCAATTGATCAGGACCAATTTCTTCCATTAAGCAGGACGATGATCTCTTATCTTAATGGCAAACCCCTGTTTGCTGTGATTGTCCCGCGGGGCTTAAATAGGGAATATCAAGGGCCAAACCCCTTAAAATAAACCATAGGCCCAGACAGATCATAAAATAAGGTATTATGGCGTTAATGCGCTTCCGCACGATGGGGTTAATAAACCCGGCACTGAGCGTAGCTGCCAGCATCAATGGGAATGTACCAATACCAAACCAAAACATATATTGAGCCGCAAGGGAGGGTGAGGACGTATTTAATGCGCCTGCAAGAGCAAGATAAACAAATCCACATGGAAGCAGCCCGTTCAGCATACCGATATACAGGTGTCCGGCATGGTGGTTAAGCGCATAAATAAGCTGTTTATTTACCCAGCCGAAAGGTTTTATGAATCGGCCTTGGGCAAGTTTTATTTTCAGCAGCCGGGATGAACCTGCTGCAATGATCAGCCCGCCGCTTAATATACTGATGACCTGCTGTAGTCCAGCCATCCACAACTGTCGGCCTACAAGGCCGATCAATAATCCAAGTGCGCTGTAAGTGATTACGCGCCCGGCGTTATAGGTCAGTTTATCAACGAGCATCCGCCAGAATCCAGGCTGTGTTGACGGTACCGCAAACGCCAGCGGCCCGCACATACCCACACAATGGACGCTTCCGAAGAGCCCGATAAAAAAAGCGATCTGGTCAGGGCTCATTTTATATACACTTCCTGTTGATATAAATAGGCTTTTTTATCGCTCGTCCAGTCCAGTACAATGCGCCAGCGTCCGTCTGCCATCGTTTTAGTCGGAACCTGGGCAATTTTTCCATTGTGAGTGTCCAGTGCAAACTTCTTATCGAGCATAGCATTTGCCGGTCTGACAAATTTTATAACGCCTGCCGCGGGCTGCACAAAAGCAATACTTACCTTCCCGTTTTCAATAGAAATGACAGGCCGGGCATTGTCTGTAACCACCTGTTTTTCCTTGTTAAAGTCCTGGTCGAAATGCAACCCTTTTTCGTAATATTGATGGTCATACTCATCAGGGTGAACGCTAAACATCTTGACGCACATTCCCATAATAAACAGCATGAAGAGCGACATGCCTAAGATAATTCCTTTTCCCCAGTTCATTTTTTTAATCGGTTATCGGCCCCACAAAGGTGGTAGCTACGGTTTTCAATATTTTATTATTCAGCACAAGATTGATTTTAACCTCGTTTTTCGGTGAATGAATCTTTGATGCAGGTATGAGCAGGAAGAATACAGTTTTGGCAGATGAGCCAGGCGCCAGTTTTCCCGGAACCTGGATATATTTTATCCTTACCGCCGGATCGCTCGCCTGAAGCTGTATTTCTCTTATAGATTTTGACTTATTTATAACCTCCGCATTATAGATATTGCTTATATAGCCGTCTTTTTGTTCCTGATACAGCATTCCTGCACTTCGCATAACCGTAAGATCCATATCGCTGCGGCTGAAAATAAAATAAATTAATACAGATATAAGAATGGTAATAATGATACTATAGCCCGCCATTCTCCCGGTAAAATGCGGCTTTTGCTGTTTGTGGATCATGTTCTCGGAGTAAAAGCCGATCAGGTTACGCGGCCTGTGTATCTTATCCATAACCTCGTTACATACATCTATACAGGCGGTGCAGTTAACACACTCCAGTTGCGTGCCTTGCCGGATGTCAATGCCCGTGGGGCAAACGGCCACGCACAGCCCGCAATCAACGCAGTCGCCCTTTGGTGAAATGATATCAGCGCTTTTTGAAAGTTTGCCCCTCGGCTCGCCACGAACTTCATCATACGCCACCACAAGCGTGTCCTGATCGAGTAAAACACCCTGCAGACGGCCATAAGGACAGATTACAGTACATACCAACTCGCGTACCTGACTATATACAAGATAAAAGACGATGGTAAACACCCAGATGCTGAAAAAACCTACCCAGTGCTGACCAACAGGCTCGATAACGATCTTCAGCAAATTATCGCTGCCGATAATGTAAGCAAGAAAGGTGTTGGCGATTAAGAAGGAAATAACAAGAAATGCCGCATGTTTGCCGGTCTTTCTGATTATTTTTTCGCGTGTCCAGGAGGCGGCATTCAGTTTTCTTTGCCGGGTTGCATCGCCTTCAATCCATTGCTCCACTTTTCTGAACACCATTTCCATAAAGATGGTCTGCGGGCATATCCATCCACAAAATATACGCCCGAAAGCTATGGTGAACAATACTATGCATACCATAAAAACCAGCGTGGCAAGTACGAACAGGAAAATATCCTGGGGCCAGAATACCTGCCCCAGAATAACAAATTGCCGGTTCATAAAATCGAGTAATAGGAGGGGCTGACCGCCTATTCTGATAAATGGTCCCGAAAAGAACAGCGCAAGATAGAAATAGCTTATCCAGCTCCGCCACTTATACAGGTTGCCCTTTCGGATCAGCGGGTAAATCCATTTTCGCTTCCCTGTTTCCTTTGCTTCCAATAATCCGTCCATGAGCGATAGGTTATTTGCCGGCTTTTTGATCGCCTTCGGTCATTTTCTCCCCCTGTGGTTCTTTCGCACCGGCAGGGTTGGTTCCATGCAATGATTTTACATAATTTGCTACGTCGGCTATCTGCCTTGGGGAAAGTTGTTTTTCCCAGGTAGGCATACCCTTTGTCAGCACGCCATATTTAATGGTCTTGAAAAGATCATTTATTTTATTACCGTGCAGCCAGTAATCATCAGTTAGATTGGGGCCTACGTTGCCCTGGGCATGTTCGCCATGACAGGCCTGGCAATTCTGCAAAAAAATCGCCTTGCCTGATGCAAGCACCGCAGGGTCTGAAGTTAGTTTTACCGTATTTTCA
The DNA here is from genome assembly GCA_035547875.1 of Mucilaginibacter sp. Taxonomy (GTDB): domain Bacteria; phylum Bacteroidota; class Bacteroidia; order Sphingobacteriales; family Sphingobacteriaceae; genus Mucilaginibacter. The sequence continues at coordinate 21,653 of DASZTX010000005.1, forward strand.
TCCACCCTGTTTGCCGCTTTGCTCAGAAATATCTTTTTTGCACTGTCCGCCTGCGCCATTTCAGTATTGTATTCGGCATATTGCAGTTGCCCGGTTTTAAACACATGATAATTAAGCAGGTAGCCTATACCGAAAATAATGGTGGCATAAAAAAGATACATGAACCATCCCGGAATAGGGTTGTCAAGTTCCTGAATGCCGTCATAATCATGCGTTATCAGTAATTCTTTTTCCTCTGCCATTGGCCGCAGGGAGAGCAGTTTCTGCCATATTTCTCCTTTTGGCTTCTTTTCCTTTTTACCTGGTTTTATTTCCGCAGCTATTTCCTCATCGGTATAACCGTTCTGTTTTAATATCACCCGGGTCAGCACGCGGAAGGTCTTTAACAGCATCAGCATGGCGATCAGCAACAGGATAAATACAAGTATTATGGCGCCATAACCGATGTAGTTTATGTCATCTTCCGGCATAAGGGTATCAGCTAAGGTCAATCCGGGTTGCAGGCAGCATATTAAAACGGTTAGCAGAATAATTGGTTGACGTTTCATAGTTCGCTGGGTTGAGATAAATTGTTAACGCCGTCGTGCAGCGGCAGATCGCTCATATGGATAACATGATGTTTACGTATCCTGATGAGCACAATGCCGACCACGATAAAAAAGATGAAGAATACGCTTAGTGAGAGAAGAAGGTAAACCTGGTTACCGTCAATATTCTCTGTGAATTGCTTAAACATGGTCAGAATTATTTATTGGCTGTTTTACTTACTTTGATATCGGTACCCAAACGCTGCAGGTAGGCGATGATGGCAATGATCTCTTTATCGCTTTTTACCTTGATATGGTCCTTTGACAGGTTATCTGCAATTTCCCTGGCCTGTTTGTCGAGATCCTTATTCGCTTTGTTTTCATAACCCGCAGGATAAGGGACGCCAAGCTTTCGCATAGCAGCAATCTTTGCCCCCGTCAGCGAAGTATCAAGGGTTTGCGTGATCAGCCAGTCGTAGTTAGGCATGATACTTCCGGGAGACATCAGCCGGGGATCCATCAGGTGGTTATAGTGCCATGCGTTGCCATATTTCTGGCCTTCGCGGGCAAGGTCGGGGCCTGTGCGTTTTGACCCCCAGAGGAACGGGTGATCATATACAAATTCTCCGGCCTTGCTGTATTCGCCGTACCGCTCCGTTTCTGACCGGAATGGCCTGATTGTTTGCGAATGACAACCCACACATCCCTCGCGTATATATAAATCCCTGCCCTGTAATTCCAATGGAGTATAAGGTTTCACCGCCGCGATGGTGGGAATATTGGAGGATATGGTCAGCGTCGGCATGAGTTCCACAAAGGTTCCGACAAGGATAACCAGGAGGGAAATAACGAGCATTTGTATCGGTTTGCGTTCCAGTCGGCGATGCCATTTGTTTTCACGGGCAATGGTTTGCACAGGGGCAAGCGGCATAGCCTGCGCAGCCTCATCGGCTACCAGTTTACCCTGAAGAGCGGTGCGGGTCAGGTTATAAGCCATTACGATAACACCCAGTAAATACATGCCCCCACCGATAGAGCGCATGATATGCATCGGTAATATCTGGAGCGTAGTTTCAAGAAAGTTCGGATATTTCAGCATCCCTTCAGGAGTGAACTCCTTTAGCATCAGGCTTTGGGTAAAGCCAGCCCAATACATCGGTATGGCATAAAATAAAATACCCAGCGTGCCGATCCAGAAATGGAAAGAGGCCATTTTTTTGGAGTAAAGATCGGTTCTGTAAATGCGCGGGATCAGCCAGTACAGAATACCGAAGGTAAGAAAGCCGTTCCATCCAAGTGCCCCGACGTGTACGTGGGCAATGATCCAGTCGCTGAAATGGGCGATGCCATTCACTTGTTTTAATGACAGCATCGGTCCCTCAAAAGTTGCCATACCATAAGCGGTCAGGGCGACTACCATGAATTTGAGAATGACATTATCCCTTACCTTGTCCCATGCTCCGCGCAGGGTAAGCAAGCCGTTGATCATACCTCCCCAACTCGGCGCGATCAGCATAACAGAGAAGGCTACACCTAACGACTGCGCCCACCCGGGTAATGTAGTGTATAACAGGTGGTGCGGCCCGGCCCAGATATAAATAAATATCAGCGCCCAAAAATGCAGGATGCTCAGTTTATAAGAGTAGATCGGACGGTTAGCCATTTTAGGCAGGAAATAATACATCAGACCGAGATATGGTGTCGTAAGGAAAAAGGCAACCGCATTGTGGCCATACCACCATTGCACTAACGCGTCCTGAACGCCGGCATAAACCATATAGCTTTTCAGGAAAGATACCGGAAGCTCGAAAGAGTTTACAACGTGCAGAACGGCAATGGTGATAAACGTGGCGATATAAAACCAGATGGCGACATATAAGTGCCGTTCGCGGCGTTTGAATATCGTACCGAACATATTAATACCGAAGACTACCCATATGAGCGTAATGGCAATGTCAATCGGCCATTCAAGCTCCGCATATTCATGCGAGGTGGTTATCCCGAGCGGTAAGGTTATTACCGCCGACACGATGATTAACTGCCATCCCCAGAAGTGTATTTTACTCAGCAGGTCGCTGAACATTCGGGCCTTGAGCAATCGTTGCAGTGAATAGTAAACGCCCATGAAAATGGCGTTCCCGACAAATGCAAAGATCACTGCATTGGTGTGCAGTGGACGGATACGCCCGTAAGTGGTGTACTGGTTTCCCATGTTCATGCCGGGGTGGTAAAGCTGTATAGCGATAATTAGCCCCACGGTCATCCCGATGATCCCCCAAACAACAGTGGCTATACCAAAATTGCGGACGATCTTGTTGTCATAGTAAAAATTTTCAGGCTGCATAAAATGTATTAATTGTTGGCTGTAAAATTATCCGAAGGTGGTTGCGTACAGAATGACACTGGTTATCGCGAAAACTGACCGTGGTCACTTTTCCTCGTCTTTTTCCTGCTCATCATCGAGCAGTATGCGGATAGAAGGCGTGTAAAGATCATCGTTTTGCCCGCTGCGCTGCGCCCAGAAGAAAGCTCCGAGAAATCCAAGGGCAAGCAGTACGCTGCACCCGATAAGAAAATAAATGATGTTCATAATAATTGTCTTTTTCTGGAAGTGAAATGTGTAGCGACAGTTGTAAACGTTATGATGGTCACGGTGCTGACCGGCATCAATACCGCAGCCACCAGCGGCGACAGGCGTCCGGTCATGGCAAAACTTAATCCCACAATGTTGTAAACCAATGATATGAGAAAGGACAGACGAACAATATTGACAGTGTCCTTTGAGAAACGAATAAATCCGGGTAATTTGCTGAATGACCGGCCATCAAGAATGGCATCGCTGCCTGGCGAAAAATTATTTACATTGTCGGTTACAGCAATGCCGATGTCGCTTTGCCTGAGCGCTCCTGAATCGTTCAGGCCATCGCCGAGCATTAACACCTTATTTCCCTCTTCCTGGAGCTTCTTTATAAAGTCGAGTTTTTGTTGCGGTGACTGATTAAAGTGCATACACCCGCTCCCGAAAATATTTGCGAGTTCTGTGTACTCATGATTGTGATCACCCGACAGCAAATGAAACAGGTATCCGGGCATAGATATTATTTCTTTCAGTCCCTCCCGGTAGTGATGGCCGAAGCTGAAATTGCCCAGATAATGGCCGTCTATCATCAGGTGTACCCTTGTGCCCGGGTTATGTCCGTCAAGATCTCCGAATATCATTTTATCACTGCCGATCCTCACATCATGCCCGGCGACGCAGGCGGAAATGCCCTCGCCCGGAGTTTCTTTATATTCTGCCACTGGCAGGCGGTCCGTTAAGTTCAGATAGTCGCAGATCATGCGGCTGAGCGGGTGATTAGAGTTTACACATGCACTGAAAATGAGCTTTTTTTGTTCCGCAGAAAGATCACCGTTTAACCTGATGTTTTTATTGGTCCCTGTAGTAATGGTCCCTGTTTTATCCATAACTACCGCATCGATATTCGCGAGTTGCTCGACCACAGCAGTGTTCTTCAGGTAGAAATGATTGCGGTCAAATATGCCAAGCACGGCCGACATGGTAAACGGTGTGCTTAGCGCTAAAGCACAGGGGCAGGCAACTATAAGGACGGAGGTAAAGGCGGCTACGGCTTCATTTAGATCCGGGAGGTGAAAAAAGAACGTGCCAAAGGCAATGATCAGTAAAATGATCGTAAAGTATCTGGTTACTTTTTCGCTGAATGTTTTTATTCTGCTTTCGTTCTCCGACTTAAAAGTATCGTTGTTCCAAAGCTGGGTGAGATAGCTTTGCGAAACAGGCTTGACTACCTCCAGATGTATGACTCCTGCCATTTGCCTTCCACCGGCGTACACAATCTCACCGGGGGATTTATCTACCGGCATGGCCTCGCCGGTGACAAAACTAAAGTCGATCAGCGCTTCTCCCTTTAATAAAACTGCATCCGCAGGAATGATCTCGTTATGCCTGATCACCATACGGTGCCCGGTTGTCAGATCAGCCAACGGAATTGGTTTTTCTGCGCCGTCCATTATAATTTGTACAGCTACCGGAAAAAATGAACGATAATCCCGTTCGAAGGAAATATGATGATAAGTCTTCTGCTGAATGAATTTACCCAGAAGTAAAAAAAACACAAGCCCGCAAAGGGTATCTGCAAATCCTGCACCTCTGTGGGTCAATACTTCGGCAGCGGTTCGCACAAAAAGAACGGCGATACCAAGTGCAAGCGGAAAGTCGATATGCAATACCTTATTCTTTAGATTTTTCCAGGCAGAGTCGAAATATCCCCAGGCGCAATAGAATACCGAAGGGATGGTAAAGAGCAGATTGATATAGCCAAAAAAACGCCGGAACGACGCTTCGGAGACCGAAAGTCCGAAATATTCCGGAAAGCTAAGCAGCATTACGTTCCCAAAACAGAAACCGGCCACGGCTATCTTTTGTATCAGTTTGCTGTTACCGCTCCGGCTGCGCTCTTTTACCACATCCTGAAGGCTTATCAATGGCTCGTAACCGATGTCATACAGTAATTCGACCACCTTTTGTAAGCCAATCTGGTGGTGATCAAAACGTACAGCAAGCTGTTTTTTTAGGAAATCGACACGCGAATAGTGGATGCCCGGATTTAGCTTGTTCAGCTGTTCCAGTAACCAAAGGCAAGAACTGCAGTGAATCTGCGGAACATAAAAGGTGATCAGTGAAATCCGTTCATCCGTATAATCCAATAGCTGACCGGCAATGGTGGGATCACTCAGATAGTCAAACCGTTTGTCGTGGTCTTTATGTGTAGCGCCCGGGTGATCATTATAGCTGTAATAATTGCATAGGCTGCTCCCCGCCAGGATCTGATATACACTCATACAACCCTTGCAGCAAAACTTCCGCTCGTCCGTTATAAAGTCGTCTGTCAGGCATTCATCTCCGCAGTGATAACAGGTAGTTTTTAGAATTGTCGCGGTCTCTGCCATTTTTAATAATTATACCGCCAAAGATGAAACTTGCAGTATATGTGCAGAATGATATGGATGTTATGGAAATATGATCTTCGTCACTTTTTAAAAGTATGATTTAATGAAGAATGGAAACAGCTGCAACTGTCTGATAAGCTGTAGGGTTTTTATCAAAAGGTAGTACGATAGTGACGAAAGTCATTTATTATCAATAGGGTGCAGGGTATTTTTGCACAATGATGAGTATAGGGAATGAAATTTCATTGGTGATGGACAGGAACCGGCAGGCATCTGTTGGCAATAATCATACAACGGGTTATGAAAAGACCGTAGGTGAAATTGTGACGGGGGATTACAACAAGTCTGCCATTTTCCGCGAAGCGGGAATTGATTTTTGTTTTAACGGGAGCCGCAGCCTGAAAGAGGCATGTGAAATAGGAGGGTTAGACCTTGACGATATCATTAACCGGCTGAAGACGGCCGGGAAGACATCCAACCTGCCGAAAATGGATTTTCAATGCTGGAATACCAGATTTCTAATGAGGTATATAGAGCAGGTGCATCATCAGTATATTCTGTCAAATACGCCTTTTGTAGCTGAATTTGCGCAAAAGGTCGCCCGGACTGACGGTGCCAGGCACCCGGAAATTGTTAAGGTGGCTGAGGTGTTTTCAAATACCGGCAATCAGCTTATGCTTTACACACAGCAGGATGAACAATCGTTGTTTACCCTTCTTTACCACATTGAGGCCGAGAATGAAGATGATGCTGTAACAGAAAGATTCGAAAAATCAAAGGAAATTGTAGCGCTCATCCGGAAGATGGAACCCGAATACAAAAGAATATTGGAAGATTTTAAGCAAATAAGGAAACTGACAGACAATTATCAGGTGCCGAAATACACGACCGTCGCTTATGGGATTCTTTTTAAACTGATAAAGGAATATGAAGATGATCTTTACCTCTATTTCCACCTGAAAAACAATATCCTTTTTCCTAAAGCACTGGGCTGATTACTCCGCCACTCACCCTAATGGCAAATTCCATATAAGTTTGTGATTATTTTGCAGGCGGCAAGACCATAACAGGTATGGTCAGGTGGTGTGTTGTATGGGTGCTTATTCCACGACTGAATATTTTTTTTATTGCGGTTTTTGGCATCTGCGGCACTACAAGCAAGTCAGTATGCTTATGCGACTTCAGCCAGTTCCAATCATTTTGCCTGCTGTGAGGAATGGTTTTAAAATAAATTCTGCTGTAATTCACTTGGTTATACAACTCATCTGAAAGCGTTTTTTCTGTGATGCTGTTCTGCACAGCAGATGAGAATTCCTCCAGGCGTGCAACCATTATTTCTGCCGGGAAACATGATATGATATCTGCCAGTTGCTGAACGTGACTAAAGTCTGCGGAATGTGCTGCGGTGAGGCATACAATTTTTTCCGGATATTTGACGGTTGCTGCGTCCGGAACCACAATTACCGGTACAGCGGCCCACCCCGTAATTTTTTGGCAGGCGTCGCTGGACATAAATTCTGCCAGTCTGGTGCCTTTACCCGGAGCCGTGACGATCATTCCGATGTCATCATTATTGATTATCGAAGTCATAATGTCCACAAGATCGCCGCTTTGCGTGCCGAAAGATATATCGGGAAAGAAGGCGCCCGGAAAGCTGTGTGACAGCACATCCGTTCTTATTGCTGATGCAAATCCGGTTAGTACCGGGTCTGCAATATCTCCTTCGGGAAAAAGATCATCATCGCCTGCAAGCTCCCTCCGGCATACGACCGGTAATTGCACCAGGCTGTAGATTTTAATTTTTGCATGGTATCTTTTAGCAAGATGTATGGCAAAACGGATGGCGTTTACAGAGGTTTCTGAGAGATCGGTAAGTATTGCTATGGTGTTCATCAGGGAATTTTATTTTAATTGCCTGGCACCCGGCAGCATCGACTCCGTGTATTTAAACAGGTGATTTTTATTTTCCCTTACCCCACTGAACATCTCTTTAATTTCATCCTGCAGATGATTGTATTTTTCGAGGAAGTCAAGTGTTATTTCTTTTTTTATATCCTTGATAAAAGGTTTCAGAAAATCTAAAAACAGAGGAATCTGTTTTTTAAGCGCAGCCAGTTGTTGCTCCTGTTCCTCAATTTTTTGCTTGAATTCGTCATAGCGTGATGGAAGTACATCTTTAAGATCCCCAGTCTTGTATTTGGCGAGAATATTTTTAAAAAAGTGTATCTCATCTTCCATAAAATAAATATCCTGAAGCCAGTGGTTCGACAGAATGTAGAGTTCCTGCAACTCCGCTTCTAATTGGGTGTCATTTATCAAAGTATTCATGGCCGTTTTTTTTGTGACAGAAGCGATATTGCCTGTCATGGTTGCTATGTTGTAAAGCTCCTTATTTCTCTGCTTTTAAAATGTGACGCTAATCAGGTTTTAACATGATCCTGTAACAAAAACGAATGGACCTTTACAGCAAAGAGAATAATAATGCATATATAATTTGAATGCGTTCGTTTTTTAATCATTTGATTTTTAGCTGATTGTATTTTATAAAGTCGATTTTTATTTAAATTATTTTTATACATGAAGTCGCCTCCGTGACGATCCATAAAAGCTTTCTGACGAAAGCCCCTATATTTATCCCACGTGCAGGCCCATCATTTTTGAACTTCACAACCTATTGTAAATGAGACGATCACTTTTAACGCTTGCTTTATTAATTGCATTTGTATTTGTAAAGGCGCAGATCCTTACGCCGAGGCAATTGTACCCCGGCTTATTCGAGGCGGTGCAGCTTTCAGATATTTTTCCGGATAACAAGGTTTTCGTAGATGCCACCGCCAAGCGCGATCCTAAACTTATCATGGCCGACTATACCAGCGAAAAAGATAGAGCCGGTTTCGACCTGAAAAAGTTTGTAACGGATAATTTTATCGTACCCGGTGCGGCTAAGACAGTTTTCCAAAGCGATATTTCAACAGGCATACGACAGCATATCGATACTTTATGGACGGTGCTTCACCGCAGCCATGACACGGTTTCAAAATATTCATCGCTGCTGCCCTTACCCAATGATTTTATCGTGCCGGGCGGGCGCTTCCGCGAGATATATTACTGGGATTCTTATTTTACGATACTTGGATTACAGCAGAGCCGCAAAATAAAGCTTATTGAAGATATGATCGGCAATTTTGCCTATATGCTCGATACCTATGGCTTTATCCCTAACGGTAACCGTACTTATTACCTGACACGCTCACAGCCGCCATTTTTCTCGATGATGGTGGAACTGCTTGCTAAGGATGAAGGCGATCAGATACTTACCAGGTATCAGCCCGAACTGCTGAAAGAATATGCCTTTTGGATGGCAGGAGCAGAAAAGCTACAACCAGGAGAAGCTTACCGCAATTCGGTAAGACTGGACGGTGGCGAGGTTTTAAACCGTTATTGGGATGAGTCGGACAAGCCGAGGGAAGAATCATTTAAAAAAGACGTGGACGCGGAAAAGCTGACTCGCCAAAAGCCGGGTGATTTTTACCGCAACATCAGGGCTGCCGCGGAATCAGGTTGGGATTTCAGCACCCGCTGGATGGACACCACAGGACGTTTGGAAACCATACAGACAACGTTGATCATACCGGTTGATCTGAACTGTTTGCTTCAGCATCTTGAGCTTACCATAGCGCGGTCATATCAGTTACAGGGTGACCAGGTGAATTACCAAAAGTTTATGGCAAAGGCGGATGATCGTCAGAAAGCGATACAAAAATATTGCTGGAGCGAGAAAGATAACTGGTTTATGGATTACAACTGGAAATTGAAACATACCACCCCTCATAAAACACTCGCAGGTGCATTTCCGCTTGAATTTAAGATCGCAACGGACCGTCAGGCGGTTGCGATCAGCAGCGGATTGAAAACGCAGTTCCTTAAATCCGGTGGTTTGGTAACATCGTTGCAACGCTCAGGTCAGCAATGGGATAGTCCGAATGCCTGGGCACCGCTACAGTATATCGCTGTAGATGGCCTGAATAAATACGGGCAGACGGATCTTGCCCGAAATATTGCCCAGACCTGGATCAGTACCAACCTTAAAGTGTTCAATAACACCGGGAAGCTCATGGAAAAATACGATGTAGTGGATACCAATGTAAAAGCCGGGGGTGGAGAATATCCGCTTCAGGACGGCTTCGGGTGGACCAACGGCGTGCTGTTAAATCTCCTGAACCACTACCAGCCGGAGCAGCTCTGATTGCTTAATTGTTAAATAATTTGAACCGATTTTTCATAGTATTTTAAAAATACTGTGTAGAATCGGTTTTTAACATTATTTTTAAAGCATAGCTTAAGAGCCCAATTAAACCAATTTCAGATATGAGAATTTTCCTGCCAATCATGGTACTGGTACTGCTTGTACATACGGCATTTTCTACCGTGAAAACCGACAGCCTTTTGGCACAGTTGAAGGTGGAACTTTCCAAAAAGAAGATGTACGACGGTCAGAAAGAAAGAAGGATACGATCGCTAAAGGAAAAACTCGCAACCATACCCCGGAGCAATCTGAATGCTCAATATAGTATATGCGGGAAATTGTACGAAGAATATAAGGTCTTTCAGTTTGATTCGGCTTATGTTTACACCCAGAAGCTGATGGCGATCAGCCACTCGGCAAAAAACATTGCCTGGCAAAACGACACTAAAATAAAAGTCAGCTTTTTGCTGTTGTCTTCTGGGATGTTCAACGAAACATTCGACTGCCTGAACCAGATAAATCCGCACGTGCTGAACGACAGTTCGAAATTTGAATATTACGCTATAAAATCAAGGGCATACTCTGATCTGGGAGAATATAACAGCGATAAGATCTATGCGCCTTTTGATAAGGCTCAGGCTATAAAGTACGCCGACTCGGCCATTGCGCTCACGCAACCCAACACTTTCGACAGGCTTTACCAGCTTGGCAACAGGCAGGTCGTAACGGGCGATTTTCAAAAACCATCACCCTACTACATTGAGCTTTTAGATCATTTCAAGCTGTCGGAACATCACCGGGCCATGGTCGCTACTGGTCTCAGTTTTTTTTATACAGGCCCGTTTCAGCAGGAGACGGAGCTAAACCTCCTCATTATCGGCGCTATAAATGATATCCGGTCATCAACGAAGGAAACCCTTGCAATTTTCAAGCTTGGGCAAGAGCTTTATGGCAGCGGAAATGTTAAAGATGCCTACGTGTTTATACAGCAGGCGATGGACGATGCTGAATATTATGGAGCCCGGCTGCGGAAGCTAAAGGTCGGCGCCGTTCTACCGGTGATCGCCACGCAAAAGATCATGGTGACGGAAAATGAAAAGAACCGTTTTCTGGTTTATCTGCTCTCTATTGCGGTAGTAGCGACCATCATTGCGCTGGTTTCGTTCATTGTGTTTTACCAGTTGAAACGCTTAAAGGTGAAGGAAAAAATTATTGAAGAAAAGAATGTCCAGCTTGAAAAGATCAATCAGAAACTGATAGAAGATACGCACATTAAAGAGGAGTATATCGGTTATTTTTTCAATGTCATATCGGGTTATATATTAAAGCTCGAAAAGCTGAAGAGGAACGTGGAACGGAAGATCACGATGAAAAAATACGAGGATGTTTTATTATCGGTAAACGAGATCAATATTAAGAAGGAACGGGAAACATTGTTTTATACCTTCGACCACGTCTTTCTCAAAATATTCCCGAATTTTATCACAACATTCAACTCGCTTTTAAAAACCGAAGATCAGATATGGCCAAAGGATCATGAGGTGTTGAATACCGATCTGCGGATATTTGCGCTCATGCGTTTGGGCATAAATGATAACGAAACGATTGCCAATATACTTGAATATTCGGTCAACACCATTTATGTGTACAAGATGCGGATTAAAGCCAAGGCTCTGGTGCCAAGTGATCAGTTTGACCATAAAATAATGGATATAAAAGCAGTGGACGGACTTAATAAAACCTAAACTTTTTAAAGCAATAAAACAGCGGGTAACAACTTATCACAAACTATCATCAGTTTTTTGAGAATGCGGAGTAGCGCGGAAAAGTGTTAAAAACTTATCTGAAAAGGTTAAATTAAGTTTATATTTTTGATATAAACATTTTTTTTAACCTTCTGTTTATTAGTATTTTACATTTTAAAAATGTCGTTTTTCCTTATATTTTCAGTAAACAAATAGGTTATGTTGTAACGTCCGCGTTACTTTGTATAGATGAGGTGTGGATATAATTGCGAACGCCTTGTTTAAACCTGAATAAACCAAAAAATAACCTTTTTTAAACCAGTTAGTAATAAATGTATTGATCGTTGAGGCAGTTGCAGGCGCAGTTTTCTGTGCAGGCATATTTTAAGTTACAGGTAAAATAAATTCTGCTGATGCTTTCCATATTTAACTAAAGTCACATGGGATACAACTTTACTATTATTGGCATATCCGACCGCTACCGTAATATTCCGCCATGAATATCAGTTGCAGCAAAAACTGACCGGGGGAATCACCACCAACTTACCCTGCGGTATTTGCAGCGTCCTTAAAAAACCTTAAACTGTTTAACAACCAATAAAATCCTCAAAACCAATTTTATGCAATTTAAAACTTTACTTAAAGTAAGTTGTCTTGCGCTGATGTGTTTTTTTGTGTTCCCCGCAATGGCACAAAATACGTCCGTATCAGGCCAGGTAACAGACTCAAAAGACGGGTCGCCGTTAATTGGAGCGTCCGTTGCAGCAAAAGGCTCTACCGTAGGCACAATTACCGATGTTAATGGTAACTTTAAATTAACGGTTCCATCAGGCGCCACCACTCTTGTTGTTTCGTATATAGGATATAATTCAAAGGAATTTCCTATTGCAGCTTCGCCGATGAACTTGTCGCTTGATCCGCTCAGCACCTCCCTTAACGAAGTGCTGGTGGTTGGTTATGGTACCGTCCGCAAAAAGGACGCGACCGGAGCCGTTGAAAAAGTAACTTCTGACGACTTTGTTCAGGGGGTGACTACCAATCCACTGCAACAGTTGCAGGGCAAGGCCTCGGGCGTGGTAATTACCACAACCAGCGGTGACCCTAATGACGGACCGACAGTCCGCGTTCGCGGTACCTCGTCACTGTCCGGCGGTAATGATCCGTTGTATGTGATTGACGGAGTGGCCGGAGCTGATATACGTTCCGTTTCTCCTGACGACATCGAATCATTTGACATTTTGAAAGACGCATCAGCTGCTGCCATCTATGGTTCACGTGCTGGTGGCGGCGTTATTTTGGTGACGACCAAAAAAGGAAAGGCTGGCAGGGCTCAGGTAAGCTTTAACACTTATGTAGCTTCTGAATCATCGCTGAGAGTTCCAAAGTTTATGGACAGAACCCAATACCTCGCAGCTTATGAAAGCTTCTACGGAAATTCAATGCCAACCGGAACTTCCACTACCAGCGACCAGGGTGCAAACACCGACTGGTTTAAGGAACTGACCCGTACGGCATTTACACATAATGAAAACCTCGCGATCTCCGGCGGAACCGAAAAGGGCCACTACCGCGGATCAGTAACTTATAATGATCAGCAGGGTATTGCGATAAATTCAGGCAGAAAAGACCTGAACGGCCGTTTTAACCTCGATCAGAAAACGCTTGACGATAAATTGCTGATCACGATGAACCTTTCGGCATCGCAGTCAAATATCAAGAACACAGATAAAAATGCGTTTTTGAATGCAGCAGCTGTACCTTCGGTGATCGGTGTTTACGATCCCGTAAATAAAGGCTATTACCAGTATATTAATAATACACAGGAAAATAACCCTGTACCTCAACTGGTTTACCTGACCAATGTGGGTACTACTAATCGTTTGGTAGGTAACTTACATTTAGATTATTCCATTACCAAAGAGTTAACTTTCTCTCCATTTGCAAATGCTTCAAGAGGGACTTACATCACCAATATTTACTATCCTCCGGCAAGCGCACTCAGTCCTGTAGGTGGTTTGGTTAACGCCGTAGGCGATCAGTTTGGTTATACTCCTCAGTTGTCAACTCATGGTGACCTGGACAAAGGCGAGTCTGATTATACCAATAAAACTTATGGCGCTACTTTAAGTTATAAAGCAGTCTTCGGTAAAAGCAGGGTAAATGCTTTGGCTGGTTATGAATACAACTCATTTAACAATGTGGGTTTCCGCGTAGGCGCCCACGATTTTAATGACATTAACCTGCCGGATGAAAATATCGGCGCTGCCAACTCTATCTCGACCAAGGATATAGCATCATATAATAATGGATATGAATTAAAGTCGTGGTTTGGCAGGTTGGAATACAACTGGAACGATAAATATTACCTGACCGGTAACGTAAGGTATGACTGGTCGAACAAATTAGGTTTGAACAATCAGTCAGGCGTTTTCCCGTCAGTTGATGCTGCATGGGCAATCAGCAGTGAGGATTTTATGAAAGATATCAAGTGGATATCTTCATTAAAGCTCCGCGGCGGTTATGGTGAGATCGGTAACCAGGATGCGATCGACGCCTATCAGTCGCAGTTCCTGTTCACTTCAGGCTCTCCATATTACAACGGAAGCCTTGGAAGCTTCGTTTCGAGCAGTGTGCCAAGACAAAATGCCAACCCTGATCTGCGCTGGCAGGTTGAGAATACCACTGACATCGGTATCGATTTCAGTTTATTCGATGGCCGTTTAACCGGTGGAATTGACTGGTACTCAAAAATCACTAATCACCTGTTATATACCTATAGCGTGCCTACCGGTAGTACCTTCTTTGTAAACACAATTGTTGCCAACATTGGTAAGATGAGCAACAAAGGTTTTGAAGTTGACCTGAACTATCGCGTGGTTGATAATTCGAAATTCAAATGGACTGCAAGCGGTAACTTCTCCCTTAACCGGAATAAGATCGTTACCCTTTCGGGAACATTTGATAACCTGAGCTTTAATGTTACCCAGGCTAACGTGGGAAGTACATCCGGTTTGGGTATCAGCGGTGCCATATCACAAATTGGTTACCTGAAAGTGGGCTATCCTATCGGAACATTGCTGTTACCTGAATATGCAGGAATTGATGGCGACGGTAATCAGATGTTCTGGCACTATAATTCAGACGGGTCAAGAACAGCTGTAACTGATGTTAGTAAACTGAATTATGCCGACGACGGCAGTACACAGGACAGAAAGTTCTATACCACCGATCCGAAATTTACTTACAGCATCAATAACAGCTTTAGCTATGGAAAATTCGATCTGAACATCTTCCTGCGCGGGCAATACGGAAGCCACGGTTTCAACGAAACTTACATGGACTATACCAGTCTTGCCAAATTAGGCACATACGGTGTACTGGCTGACGCTACCAAATACGGAATCAAAAGTTCGTCTGAACCTTCAACCTTCTGGTTACAGGGAACATCATTCCTGAAAGTACAGAGCGCTACATTGGGCTATAACTTCGCGTTAAAGGATAACCGTTATATCGATAAGCTGCATATTTATGTTGCAGGCAACAATCTTTACACCTTTACAGGTTACAAAGGGCCTGATCCGGAATTAGCAACAGCGGACGGTAATGCCGGAATAGACATCAGGCAGTTCTATCCGCGCGCACGTCAGTTATCGTTCGGTGTCCAACTACTTTTGAAATAAATAATTATAAATTCAATTATAATGAAAAAGAGATATTTTTTAATAACAGCAGCGCTTTTAGTTACAGTGGGGATATATTCCTGTAAGAGGGAACTGAATACAACTAAAGACTCGATTACGAAATCCGCTGCAGCCGGTAGCCCCGCCTACCTGCAATCTATTGTGTTGGGTACTTATACCCAGCTGCAAGGTCTGACGGCAAACAACGCATTGCTGCTTACCTCTGAAGAAACGACAGATGCGCTTATCGTTCCCGGTCGTATCGGTGGTGACTGGGCCGACGGTGGCGTATGGCAGCAATTATGGCTGCACACCTATACCGCATCGCACGACAATATGAAAGGTGCATGGGATAATGCCTATAACACAATAGGTTCCATCAACATCACTATATCATTGTTGCAGGGATTGCCGCAAACAAGCGGAACAGCTTACTCTATTGCAGAGTTAAAAACGCTGAGGGCATATTTTTACTTCCTGTTGCTGACTAACTTCGGGAATGTGCCTTTGCTTACTTCAACCGATCAGGATGCCAGTAAAATCAAGACCAGTTCTGCAACTGATGTATTTAACTTCCTGATCACTGAGTTAAAGACAAACGGACCTTTGCTGAGTTCAAAAACTCCTGCGCAGGATCCAAGCCAGTACGGCCGCTTAAATAAATGGGGCGCGTACTTCCTGCTGGCTAAACTATACCTTAACCAGAATGTGATCACAGGTTCTACCGATAACTCCGGTTACCAGGCATGTTCAGCATATTGCGACTCTCTGGCTACTTCCGGTTACTCGCTGATGCCAAACTTCCTGGATAACTTCTCCAGCAACAACACCGGCTCGACCGAAAATATTTTTGTGATCCCTTACGATCATATTTATGCTCCGGGCTTACAGATCCAGATGATGAGCTTTCACTACAACCAGGCTGCCAAATACAACTGGGGCAGCACTGGTGGCCCTTGGAACGGTTTCTGCGCAAATGCTGACTACTTCGGTACCTTCAGCACAAGTGACTCACGGCGGGAAGGATGGCAGCATGGCATTCAATATGCATCTGATGGTGTAACACCGCTGACAACACGCGGTAGCGACAGTTCGCTTGTTCTGAACTTCAGACCACAGGTTTCCAGCTTATACAACGCAACAGAGTATGACGGCGTACGCCAGCAAAAATGGCAGCTGACCCCGGGCTATCAAAGCCAGGATGCTGACTTTGCATTGTTCAGATATTCCGACGTGTTACTGATGAAAGCCGAGTGTCTGATGCGGACAGGGAATACCGCCGAAGCGCTTAACTACACAGCACCTGTTAGACAGCGTGCAGGCTTGTCGAACTTTACGATCGATAAGTTTAATACGGACAGCCTTTTAGCAGAACGCGGACGAGAATTTGTTTGGGAAGGCTGGAGAAGACAGGATTTGATCCGTTATGGTCATTTTGAAGACAAACGTCAGTTTAAACCTGCTGATCCGGATAAACACAGAGAGTTGTTCCCGATTCCGACAGAAGCACTCCAAAAGAACCCTAACCTTACTCAAAACCCAGGATATAATTAATTAAAATAATAGATCGGGTTAATACAGATGGAGTGGTAATTTACCACTCCATTTTTAGTTTTATATTTAATTTTTATATGGTATTATTCAAAAGCCGCCTGATCTGGCTGGTTCCGTTCGCTTTGTTTTTTTCCTGTCACCAGCAAAAAAAATTTGATCCGAAGGACGCATTGTTTCAGTTGCAGCCATCGGCCAAGACAGGTATCACTTTTAATAATAAAGTAGTTGATGACGGCGACTTTAACGTGTTTAACTATCGCAACTTTTATAACGGCGGGGGCGTGGCTATCGGCGATGTGAATAATGACGGCAAGCCGGATATTTTTTTTACAGCAAATCAGGGCGACAACAAACTTTACCTGAATAAGGGAAACTGGAGGTTTGATGATGTAACAGTACGGGCCGGGTTGAAAGGGTCAAAACGCTGGCATACCGGGGTTACGATGGTGGATATCAACGGAGATGGCTGGCTGGATATTTACATATCCAATGGGGGCGGCATCAGGGATGCGGATCGCGCCAATGAACTTTACATTAACCAGAAAGACGGGACCTTTAAAGAAGAGGCGGAAAAATATGGACTGGCAGATAAAGGACTGTCAACCCAGGCCATCTTTTTTGATTACGACCACGATGGCGACCTGGATTGCATGCTGATCAACAATAGCTACAGGCCGATAGGTAGTTTTGGTTATGACCGCAACCTGCGCGATGTTCGCGACCCGGTAAATGGCGACAGATTTTACCGGAATGACAATGGAAAATTTACTGACGTAAGTGAAAAGGTAGGAATATATGGAAGTGAGATAGGTTTCGGCCTCGGGATCACGGCGGGCGATCTGGACAATAATGGATGGGACGATATGTATGTGTCAAATGACTTTTTTGAACACGACTATCTGTATAAAAATCAGCATAACGGAACTTTTAAGGAAGAAAGCGAACGGGCTATCAGGCACATGAGTCTTTCGTCAATGGGGTCGGACATGGCCGATATTAATAATGATGGTTTGCTGGATATTTTTACCACCGATATGCTGCCGGAGGACGACTACCGACTGAAAACCACCACCAAATTTGACGATTACGACGTTTACAATGCCAAGCTGAAAAGTTATTTTCATCATCAGTTCACGACCAATTGCCTGCAGCTGAACAATGGCGACGGCACCTTCAGCGAGATAGCAAACTTTGCCGGTGTAAGCGCCACCGACTGGAGTTGGGGCGCCCTTTGTTTTGATTTTAATAATGATGGCTGGAAAGACATTTTTGTAAGCAACGGGATCACCCGCGACCTGACCAATCAGGATTTTCTTACTTATTTCAGCAGTGATGAGGTAATGGCAGAAATAAAACAGGGGGGAATTAAAGCCAAAACACTGCTCGACAAGATGCCGAAGACGCCGATTTTAAGCTATGGGTTTTTAAATCAGAAAAACCTTCAGTTCAGCAATGCAACTATCCCGATGGGATTTTCGCAGCCGTCTTTCAGCAATGGCGCGGCATACGGCGACTTAGACGGTGACGGCGACCTGGACCTGGTGGTAAATAATGAAAATATGACCGCTTTTGTGTACCGGAACATGAGTTCGGAAAAGCTTAAAGCGGGTTACTTGAAGGTGGTTTTAAAGGGCAAGGGAATGAACACCTTTGGAATTGGCGCCAAGGTAACGGTGTTTGCCGGTGGAACGAAGCAGTTGATAGAACAAATGCCTTCTCGCGGATTTGAAAGCAGTGTCGATCCGGTTATGAATTTCGGTCTCGGCCAGGCAAAAAAAATTGACAGTTTGCGTGTGATCTGGCCGGATATGAAGATGCAGTTACTGAAAGACCTGAAGACTAGTGCTACCATAACACTTGATCAGAACAATGCGCATCAGTTATTCATCCCATCTTCCGGTAGTGGGACACCTCTATTTAAAAATGTGACAACGGCAAAAATTAAGGGAGATATTGAGCATCGGGAGAATGATTACAAGGATTTTGATAATCAACGTCTGATCCCCAAAATGTTATCCACAGAAGGGCCTAAACTGGCGGTTGCCGATGTAAACGGTGACGGACTGGAAGACTTTTTTATGGGCGGTGCTACAGGAGACACCGCTAAAATATTCTTGCAGCAACCCGATGGCACGTTTTTGCAGAAAAAGGAATTTGTTTTTGCTCAGGATAAATACAGCGAAGATATAGGAGCGCTGTTTTTTGACGCAGACCATGATGGCGACATGGATCTGGTGGTGGTATCCGGTGGAGATCTGGAAAAAGAAGGATCACTTAATCTGCTCGCCCGTTTGTATTTAAATGACGGGCATGGGAATTTTACCCGGAAGTTTAACGGCTGGCCGCTTATCTCAATAAATGCATCGTGTGTAAGGCTGAATACCAACGGCGACCTGTTTATAGGCGCGCGATGTGTTCCGGGAGCATACGGTGTTGCGCCTTCAAGTAAACTGCTAAGGAATGACGGACATGGGAATTTTACAGACGTTACGGCGAATATAGCCCCTGATCTGCAAAAATTGGGTATGGTTACCGACGCTCAATGGGTTGATATTGATGGCCGTGGGAAAAACGCACTGGTGGTCGTGGGCGACTGGATGCCGGTTACCATTATGACGTATGAAAACGGGCGGCTTGAGAAAACCGGGGAGATTGCCAACTCGTCAGGATGGTGGAACTGCATAACCGTTGCCGACCTGAACGGAGACGGGAAGCCTGACCTGATCGCCGGAAACGAAGGTCTAAATTCGAAAATGAGGGCGGATGCTAATCATCCTGCAAAACTATACGTCGGCGACTTTGACGATAACGGGCAAGTAGAATGTTTACCGGTTTATTACAAGACGGATGGCAAAGCGTATCCTGTAAACCTGCATGACGATGTGATCAAACAAATACCCATGCTGAAGAAAAAGTTTTCGCGGTATGATGCCTATGCAGGAAAATCCATCGATGAAATTTTTACATCGGCAGAACTGGAAAAAGCTAAAATTCTGACCGTTGACGAAAGCAGATCGTGCATTTTTTATAACGAGGGAAAAGGTAAGTTTAAGACAGAGGCCCTGCCCGTTCAGGCGCAGCTTTCGTCGGTGTTTAGTATTCTTGTTTCCGATCTTAACCGGGACGGATATAAAGATTTGTTTTTAAGCGGGAATTTCTATGGTTATAAACCCGAGATGGGTAGGCTTGATGCAAGTTACGGCGTAACCCTGCTTGGTAATAAAAACCGCGGATTTAATTACATGGCACCTGCCAAAAGCGGATTGTTTGTTGTTGGCGAGGTGCGGGATATCTTAAATATAGATACAAAAACAGGCCCGGCAATAATTGTGAGCCGGAATAACGATGCACTGCAAATGTTCGAAAGGAATTAGAATTAAAGGAAGTATCCTGCTTAAATTTTAGCGGAATACTTCCTTTATTGTTAAAAATAGGTTGAAAAATCAATTTGAATATTGACTTTGCTTGTGTCGCTTACAGGTAGTTTATCGTCAAGATAACTTTCAAAAGGAAGAATAGCCATTTGATAAAGGTGATCGATAAAATATTGATGCAGCCCGGCGTAAACAGTACCCCTGTCCTGGAATTTACCGCTGAATTTAGCGGCATAAAGCGGGCCGCCTTTCGGCATGTGATTATAGAATATATCTTTGGTGCCTTTCACGGGTTTATCGATGAATAGACCAATGTTAACCTGGGTGGAATCCTTGCCGGCTGGGATAAACTGTGCGATGACGGGCTGTATGGGTTTTACGTTATTGGCAGATGCAAATTGTTTCAGTTCTGAATATATATCGGCGGCGGCTTTAAATTTATCGAGAGTCAAAACCTTTTTTTTCACGACGATCAGATCGCTGCCTGGGACTTTGGTTTTAGCGATGTTACAACCGTAGCGAAGGCTGTCGGTTTCCATATATCTTTTCAGATCATTTATTCGTGTATCGGAAAATGAGTCTGATCCTATGCGACCAAGCAGGTAGCTGAACAAGCTGGTTTTTTTGGTAGCAGTTACAAAGGTTGTGTCGTCAGGGCGTTTATCCGGAGCGAGGGTATAAGAATAATTGTTGTCGTGCCCGTTGAATTGCTCATTGACGACAATATCGCCGCCTTTATAGTCAACGTCAAGGTTAAGATCCTGATATTTTACACTAAATGCTGCGCTGTTCTTTTTTAACAAAATCTTACTGGAATCGGCAGCAGGTATTTCCCGCAGAATAGGGTGCCATTTTACCCACTTGCCCGGGGTGGTCAGCAGCCGGTAAACATTTAGGAAGGACGATTTAACAGGAATGGTTTTAGATTTCGTAACAGGTATGAAACATGCGATAACGGCAACGATCAGACAAGAAATGATTATAACAGTTTTCTTCATTTAAGTTTATCAGGAAATAACTACGAAAATACGCAAAAAGCAGCATGGAAAGTGGATTTAAGCGCATAATTATTATGTTTTTCTTTGCGTTGGCGGGTTATATTTGATACATTTATGAACCAATAATTAACCGGGAATTATCCGGAAAATGGCGGTCACTTAAAGAATTGATCGCCGGTTTTTCGTCTTAAAATGACCGCCCGAAACAGATGATTAATGATCGAAGGTGCTATTAAAGTTATCCAAAGGATAGGAACGTTTTCGCGGCTTTTTTTGATTTTTTTTGTGGCCATGTGGCAGTTTGCCTGCAATCGGAACCATACGGAACGTCCGTTGTTCAGGCAACTTGATTCAGTAAGCACACATATCGATTTTGTTAACCGTCTTTCCGACGACGATTCCCCCGGCATCCTGAACTACCTTTATTTTTACAATGGCGGCGGTGTGGCTGTCGGCGACATAAATAATGACGGGCTCCCGGATATTTTTTTTACGGCGAACAAAAAAGGCGGGAACAGACTGTATCTCAATAAAGGCAATTTTAAGTTTGAGGATATTACCCAAAAGGCCGGCGTGGCCGGAACTGCCGACTGGTGTACCGGGGTGACCATGGCGGATGTAAATAATGACGGCTATCTGGATATCTACGTCTGCGCCGTTTCCGGCAAGCTGAATCTGCACGGGCATAACATGCTGTACATCAATAATCATGATGGTACATTTACCGAAAGCTCGGCTAAATACGGACTTGACTTTTCGGGTTATTCCACACAGGCGGCTTTTTTTGACTACAATCATGATGGAAAGCTGGACTGCTACCTGCTGAACCAGTCGAACCATTCAGTGGATACTTACGGCGATACCAGTTTGCGGCGGAAAGTAAATTTACTGGCAGGCAGCCGGTTGTTTATCAATCAGGGAGATCATTTTACTGACGTTACCCAGAGCGCAGGCATTTACAGCAGCGCACTGGGTTATGGGTTGGGCCTTGCGATAGGCGACCTGAACAATGATGGTTGGGACGATATTTATATCGGGAATGATTTTCATGAAAACGATTATTATTACGTCAACAATCACAACGGAACCTTTACCGAGTCAGGAGCGAAGCACTTTAGCCATTACAGCCGCTTCAGTATGGGGAACGATATTGCCGATTTTAATAATGACGGTCAATTAGACGTTATAACCGCCGATATGCTTCCGGCAGAAGAAAGTTTATTAAAGACTTATTCGGGCGATGAATCTTACGATCAGTATAAGTATAAAATCCCTGATGGCGGTTTTCAGTATCAGTATTCACGTAATTGTCTTCAAAAGAATCTCGGAAACGGGGAAGCGTTCAGCGAGGTCGGATTGATGGACGGCGTAGCAGCTACCGACTGGAGCTGGAGCCCGTTGTTTGCTGATTTTGACAACGACGGGATAAAGGATCTTTTTATTGCGAATGGAGTAAAGCGGCGGCCGACGGATATGGATTATATCAGTTTTATTTCGAGCATGGCCGTGCAGGGTAGTTTGGCAACGGGGCATGGCATGGACAATACAGTGATCAATAAAATGCCTCAAGGCGCAGCGCATAATTATGTTTTTAAAGGAACAAAAAGCGAGCGGTTTGTTGACAAGAGTGCAGCATGGGGGTTCGCCGATACTACGCTCTCGAATGGGGCGGTATATGTTGACCTGAATAACGATGGCAAACTCGACCTGGTGACCAATAACCTGAACGAACCGGCAGGCATCTATGAAAATATTGCGGACAGCAGCCGTTATCTGAACCTGAAATTTTACGGCAGGCAGGATAACTGGTTTGGAATAGGAGTGAAAACCTATGTATTTAACGGCGCTCAGTTGCAGTATCAGGAATTGATGCTTACCCGCGGATTCCAGTCCTCGGTTGAGCCAAAACTGCATTTCGGTCTGAACGACAAAAAGATTATCGACAGTATTATCGTTGTCTGGCCAAATCAGTCCTTCCAGGTGCTCAAAAAGGTAAGTACCAGCCAGTTGTTGACGATTGATCAGGCCAATGCGTCGGGTCATTTCGAATACAGCCTATATTTTCCGTCTGCACACGCTGTTGTAAAAAATGTTACTGCCGAACAGCATGTAAATTGGCGTCATGAGGAGGATAAATACAATGATTTTAGCCGACAGCCGCTTATTCCGCACATGCTTTCTATGCGTGGTCCTCATATCGCGGTAAGCGATGTTAATGGCGACGGCTTGGATGATTTTTATGTATGCGGCGCGAAAGGACAACCTGGCGCATTATTTATTCAAATGCCCGGCGGTGGATTTGCTGGGTCGGCGCAGCCCGACTTTGTAGCAGATGAAGCCAGCGAAGATGTTGACGCAGTTTTTGCGGATGTAAATGGTGATGGCTTTCCCGATCTTTTTGTGGCCAGCGGCGGCGGCGAACTGCCGGACGGATTGCCGGCTCTTGCAGACAGGCTATACCTGAACGACGGCAAAGGCCATTTTAAACGTTCGGGCGATCTGCCATCCATCAAGTTTAACAAAGCCGCTGTTGCTGTTGCGGATGTGAACCACGATGGTTATCCGGACTTTTTTATCGCAGGTGCGCCCGGAATTTCCGGATACGGGGCAATACCGCAGTCGTGGTTACTGATGAATAATGGTCATGGAAAATATAATCAGGCTATTCTCCCGGATGGCCTGAAATTTTCAGGCATGATTAATTCGGCGGCTTTTGCCGATCTTGATAAGGACGGCTGGCCGGACCTGGTAGTCGCGGGGGAATGGATGCCTGTAAAAGTTTTCATGAACAGGAACGGGAAGTTTGTGCAAAAGCACGAGCCAGAACTGGATAATCGATCCGGTTGGTGGCAGCGGGTGTTTCTTGCGGATGTTGACGGCGATGGGAAGATAGATATTGTTGCGGGTAATTACGGGGATAATTCAAAACTTACGCCAACACCAGGTAACCCAGTGAAATTATTTCTTGCCGATCTTGAGGGAAGCGGCAAGACGGAACCACTATTAACCTATAGCAGGGCCGGTAAGGATTATACTTTTTTTGGAGAGGCTGACCTCGCAAAACAGATAGCATCACTGCAAAAAAAATTCCCTGAATACCATGAATTTGCCGGAAAGACGGTTCAGCAGGTGTTTGGCGATGCGCTGGATAATGTCAAGACGCTAAAGGCGACGACCTTTTCATCGGGTATTTTTTACAACGATGGCGCCGGGAATTTTAAGTTCAGGGAGCTCCCCCGGCAGGCACAGGTTTCACCTTTAATGGGTTTTACTATAATATCACAGCCGGTAAAAGCGATACTATCGGGCGGAAACTTTTGGGGAGTGGAGCCACTTGAAGGTCGATATGACGCGGATTACGGCGATTTAATGCCGGTCGGAAAAAACCGGTCGCTGAACTGGATATCGCCGGTACGGTCCGGGTTTTTACTCAAGGGGCAGGTAAGAGACATTAAACCGATCAGAACTGCGTCGGGTACAATCTATGCGGTTTCCTTTAATGATAAGCCTATTGAATTTTTTAAAATATCAAATTAAAACAATGAATAAGACAATCACAGTTTTGCTTTTTCTGGCTGTTATCTGCTGCAAAGGCGTTCGGGCGCAGAATGCCTGGGTAATCAAGGCGGATAAAATAGATCCGGCAAATTATTATGGAGTAACCGTTGCCAATGGGATGATCGGGATTGTGTCGTCGCCGGAACCGTTTAAGGTAAAGAATGTGGTTCTTGCAGGAGCATACGATCTTTATGGCCGTGGCCGCGTGAGCAATTTCCTGAACAGCTTTAACCTGCTGAATATGTATCTTGAGATCAACGGCAGGCGGATCGACGCAAAAAATATCAGCAATATGAAGCAGGAGCTGGATATGCAGCATGCCGCCTTTACCACAACCTTTGACTACGGTGACGAGGCATCGGTAAAATATACTTATTATTCTTTGTGCCAGTTGCCTTTTACTGTGCTTATGGATATTTCTATCACGGCAAAAAAGACACTGAATATTACAGCGGCAAGTGTGATGGAAGCGCCGGATGCACTCAGGGATGTTCAGAATTATTATAATGAAATAGACCGTCCGCATGTAACCATCAGCCTGCTTACCTCTACAGCAAAAAGCCCGACGGGGAAATTGCAGTTATGCGCTTCCAACACCTTTTTATTTAATGAGGAACATGGCCATGAGCCGAGGGTGATCCATGAAATGTGGGATAACAATATGCACCTGATGAAATTCAGTAAAGAAATAGCTGCTGGCCAAACTTATCGTTACGCAGTTGCCGGTTCGTCTATCACCTCGGCTCATGACGCTGATCCGCTGAATCAGGCGGAACGATTGACCATGTTCGCAAAGCTGGAAGGCCGCGACCGCCTGATCAAATATCATGACGAGGCCTGGGATGAATTGTGGAAAAGCGATATCAAAATTGACGGCGATCCACAGGCGCAGCAGGATGTACACAGTATGTTGTATCATCTTTACTCATTCTCACGTGCCGGAACGGCATATTCGCCATCGCCAATGGGGCTCTCCGGATTAGGTTACAACGGGCACGTTTTCTGGGATGCAGATCTGTGGATGTACCCGGCGTTGCTGGTACTCCATCCTGAAATTGCAAAATCGTTAATGGAATACCGTTTTCAGCGGCTTGCAGCAGCAAAGCAAAATGCATTTGAACATGGCTATAAGGGCGCGATGTTTCCGTGGGAAAGCGCAGACAGCGGCGTGGAGGAAACACCTGTCTGGGCGTTGAGCGGGCCTTTTGAACATCATATAACGGCGGATGTTGCTTTGGCTGCCTGGAATTATTACTGCGTAACGCAGGATAAGCAATGGTTGATGGAAAAGGGCTGGCCGATCCTTTCTGCAACAGCAGATTTCTGGGCAAGCCGCGTTGCCCGCAACGGTCCCGGTCATTTTGATATAGACGATGTGGTGGCTGCAGATGAATGGGCCGAAAATGTAGATAACGATGCCTTTACCAATGCATCTGCCATAGCAAACCTGCGTTGCGCTAACGAGGCTGCGAAGATTCTTGGAAAGCAGGCCGACCCGGATTGGATGGTTGTTGCCCGGAACATCCCGATCGCCAGGTTTGATAACGGTGTTACCAAAGAGTTTGACAGCTACAAGGGCGAAGGGATCAAACAGGCAGATGTGAACCTGCTGGCCTATCCTTTAAAGTTTATTACCCAACCCGAACAGGTAAAAAAAGATCTGGAATATTATGAAACCCGTGTTCCGGACGAAGGAACGCCCGCAATGACGCAAGGTATTTTCAGTTTGCTGTATTCGCGCTTGGGTAATGGCGAAAAAGCCTATAAGTGGTTTAAGGAAGCATACGAACCGAACCTGAACCCGCCGTTCCGGGTAATTGCAGAAACTAAGGGCGGTACAAATCCTTACTTCGCTACGGGAGCCGGTGGCATTCTTCAGAGTTTACTGATGGGGTTCGGCGGGCTTGATATAACGAGTCAGGGGCTAACGCAAATAAAAAGTAAACTGCCCGCGAACTGGCATTCGTTAACAATTACCGGAGTTGGGCCGGACAAAAAAACTTATATGGTTAAATAATAGGCATTTGTTAGACAATTTGGCGATCATTACGACTCATGCATCAGGATTTGCTTAAAATTAAAATATATAAAGTGCAGCGTGTTGTTTTGTAAGTAATTGTTTTTTAGTGAATTAATATTGAAAACGATAATTTTTAGTTAAATTTTTTTTATAAAAAAATGCGATAGGCCACAATAACAATATATCTGGTTTTGCAAGCTGTATATTTATACTTGACTCATATACATCAATTTGTTTGATTTATATCTGTGCAATTGGTTTAGTTGAATAGGCAGCAGGTCAAGCCGGTTGCCTATTTCTTTTTTAACCGATTTGTTTTATGATACGGAACATCCTTTACCTCGGGGCCTTCACTGTTTTAATTTCATGGGGCTGCCAGAACCGAACTTCACCAACGGCAGCTGCGGCGTCGGCAGATTCTGTCAGCACTATGCCGTCCTGGGCGTTGCCCGAATTCAGTAAGATTGACAGCGTAAATCCTATCCTTGGGCCCGGTAATGGAAACTTTAAGGATCCGGTAACCGGCAAGGAAAGCAAATGGGAGGAGCGGGACGTTTTTAACCCGGCAATAGTAGCTAAAGATGGTAAAGTATATATGCTTTACCGTGCGCAGGATAGCGCCGGAACATCACGTCTGGGATTTGCGGAAAGCAGCGACGCCGTGCATTTTATCCGAAGGGAGCAACCCGTTTTTTATCCGGATAACGATGCTTACAAGGCACAGGAATGGCCGGGTGGTTGTGAAGACCCGCGGATCGTGGCGGATGACAAGGGTGTATATTACATGACCTATACAGCGTACGACGGACATACTGCCAGATTAATGGTAGCCACATCATCTGATCTGCTGCACTGGAAAAAATATGGGAGTGTTTTCCGGAAGGCAATGAACGGCAAATATGCCGCCAAATGGAGTAAATCAGGGTCGATTGTATCAGTTTACCGGGAAGGAGAACCTGTTGCCACCAAAATAAACGGGAAGTACTGGATGTATTGGGGCGACACACAGATATGGACAGCAACATCAGACGATCTGATCAACTGGACGCCTGTGGAAATGCAGGCCGGGGAGAAGCCGCCGGTAAAACTCCGCTCGCAGGCATTAAACATGCCTGAATTAAAAATTGTATTACCGACAAGAGAAGGGAAATTTGACAGTGATCTGGTTGAACCGGGCCCGCCCGCCATCCTTACTGATAAAGGCATACTTTTAATCTATAACGGTCGCAATGTGCCCGCATTTGGCGATACAACACTCGCCGAAGGTACTTATACCAACGCGCAGGTACTGTTTGACAAAAACGATCCTACAAAGATCATTCACCGGATGGATACCTGGTTTATGAAGCCGGAGAAACCATACGAAAAAACAGGACAGGTAAATCAGGTTTGTTTTGCCGAAGGACTAACAAATTTTAAAGGTCGCTGGTATTTATATTATGGCACCGCCGATTCAAAGATCGCAGTCGCTGCCACAAAATAAGTACATACACAGTTTGTGTTTTATGCAGGAGGTGATCGTAAATCAAGCTGCCAATTTGACTTCTCGCGATCATTCGAAATGAAAGGATTTTTATAAATAAGAAGGGCCGCACCTGAAAGATACAGCCCTTCTTTAAAGCGGTCAGGCCGTCTTTATTCTTCTTTAAAAATCTTTTTTACCGAGATGTTTTTTCCCTGTTTTACCTGAAGATAATAAACGCCGTTCAGTCCAAGCGCAAAGCTTTTGCTAAAGGTTCCGTTCAGGGCTTTAGCGCTCCAAAGTGTATTGCCGTTACTGTCGCTGAGCTTCACTTCCGCCTGAACTTTTGAAGGGAGATCAAACATCAACAGTATCTTGCCGCTGGAAAACTGAGGCACGATATTAAGGTCGGTTACCTGAAATTTAGGACCTTCAACATACGGGATGCGTTTCAGTTCGTCGTCATTAGGATCGGATACATGGAAGCTTACATGCGTGGTCACCCCATCGCTGCTGACATTCTCATAATCGAAATTCTGCACATTGCGACGTTCATGCCAGCGAAAATCGCGCATTGGTCTGCGCATGTCGCCACGGCCTTCGCCATTGTAGCGAAAATTAAAGGCCATGTGCTTTTTCATTCCTTTCATTTTCTCGTTCCTTGAAAATATCACATTTCCCAGGCTGTCTTTAAAGATCATGTTCCCGGTAATAAGCGTATCTCTCCCATGTCCCGGTTCCATCTTCCTGAACTCAAAATGTTTTATCCTTTGGGCGGTATCGATCTGTTTAAAAAAATAGCGGTGATGCACTGCGCCGCGCAGATTGTTAATGTCCCTCAGGGCATCTTCGCGGTCGCCCGGCGCGAGGCCTTTAATATTCTTACCGTTGATGGTCGTATCGCCGTTTTCTATTGTGATGTCCATGTCTTTTTGCTGGGTTTTGATTTGAGCGAGCAGGATCGGCGGCAGGCCGAGGATCATCACCAGCGCAATGGAAAAAATAAATTCGAAGCCGGGTTTTTTAAAGATCGTTTTCATAATGAGCTATATTATATGTTAATTAACTTTAAACTGCGTTTTAATATTGTCAGGCTATACAGATGTTACAGAGGGTATGCCTGCTGGTTTCGTCAAATGTACCAAAGAACTATAATTCAAGGTGTTAAACGCCATTTATAAATTGTTAAATTATGTTAAAAGCAAGGCTATTGCAGTTATTTAAAATATTTTTGTCTTTACGATGAGGAAAAGGAGTATCGCACTTATTATCGGCCTGATGGGTTTTGCGCTATTTGGTGTGGTTGCCATGCAATTGTATTTTCTGAAACAGTCGTACCAGTTACAGAGTGAATTGTTTGACCGTTCCGTTAATGAGGCGCTCAATAACGTTGTTGCAAAGATTACGCGACGCGATGCGCTTAATTTTTTGAATGCACGTACCAAACTTCACCAGCAGCAACAGGCCGGATGGAAGAGCAGCAGCGATAACGAGGACGGTAATGACATCAGCCAAAACGGGCTTTCCAAAAAGAAGCTAACACAGCGCCAGAAAAGGATCGCATTGCTGCGTGACAGTCTGCACAAGCTGATCCTCAACAAAAAAATGGACGAGGAGTTTGCCAAACTGACCCAGGACGGAAAATATGACTTGCAGATACAGTTTGAAGAGTTCACCGACGAATTTGGTGTGGTACATCGGCGGGTAACCCCTGCATTGGTGCGCAATCCGCTGGTGCCGCTTACCAAAAAGCCCAGAAAGCTGCATAAGTGGGACACGGTGCGCTATATTTACAGCGACCCGCAATTCGGCAAGCAGATCATAACGGATACCCACATTAACCCGGAATGGGCACGCGAGCAGGACAGGAAGCTGAAGGAAAAACAGCTGGAAGAGATCAGGAAAATGCTGGAGGACGACTCCTTGCAGAATACGCCGCCAAACAACAGCAAAAACACAGTAATAGCCAACCTTGCTGAAGAATACGGCAAATATGGCGAACCGTTAAAATACCGACTTGATCTTGCCTGGATAGACACCCTGCTTCGGCTCGAATTGCATAACAAGGGGATCAATCTGCCCTACAGTTATGAAGTCACCCTGGCGAATAAGGATTCGCTGATATTTTCAAAAGCGAATGACATGTCGGGCGAGCGACCTACATTTGATGAACCGGACTCCTATCAGACAGCCATATTCAGTAAAGACGTAGTCAATGATCCGGGCATGATCCGGATAGCATTTCCGCAGCGCAATATTTTACTGGTAAACAAAATGACAGCTTCACTGGCTACGACCGGCGGCCTGCTGCTCGTATTGATCCTGTGTTTTGGTTATACCATCTTTTCCATCCTTAAACAAAAGAAGGTGTCAGAGATGAAAACCGATTTCATCAACAACATGACCCATGAGTTTAAAACTCCGGTATCTACCATCATGATCGCAAGTGAGGCATTGCGGGATAAAGAGATCGCCCAGGACAAGAGCCGTGTTGCAAGGCTGGCTAATATTATTTATGAAGAGAATGAGCGGTTGGGCAGCCACATTGAGCGTGTACTGAACATCGCCCGGATAGAGAAGAACGACTTTAAGCTGGATAAAAAACCGATTGACGTAAACGACATGATTGCCGTGGCGGTGGACAGCATGGAGCTGAAGCTGCAAAAGAACAATGCAGTGATCACCCTGCAACTTGATGCAGAAAATGCCATCATTAATGCGGATGAGCTACACTTTTCAAATGTTATCTACAATCTTATTGATAATGCTATTAAATACAGCGTCAACAATCCGGATATTACCATCACCACGCTTAACAAAAACGGACAGGTAGTAATACGCGTTGCCGACAAGGGTGTGGGCATGAGCCGCGACCAGCAGACCAAGATATTCGAGCAGTTTTATCGCATACCGACAGGCAATTTACACGATGTTAAAGGTTTCGGGCTTGGTTTGAGCTATGTCAATACAGTTGTGAAACGGCTTAACGGCATCATCAGTGTGAAGTCTGAAAAGGAAAAAGGCTCTGAGTTTGAACTGAAATTTCAGGTAGCATAGTGTTGCT
This sequence comes from Mucilaginibacter sp., assembly GCA_035547875.1. Taxonomy (GTDB): domain Bacteria; phylum Bacteroidota; class Bacteroidia; order Sphingobacteriales; family Sphingobacteriaceae; genus Mucilaginibacter. The sequence goes on from DASZTX010000005.1 coordinate 52,849, forward strand.
ATATTTTTTAAATAACCGAAATGATTCTCCGGAGCTCTGGAATTTCCCGGCTTCGGATCTCGAAACACGCATGAAGAAAATATTACTGGTTGAGGACGATCCAAATCTGGGCTTACTGTTACAGGATTACCTGCAGTTGAAGGGAAAATTTGACGTTGTTTTATGCAAGGATGGCGACGAGGGGCTACGCACGTTTACCAAACATTCTTTCGATTTACTGATTCTGGATGTGATGATGCCTAAAAAGGACGGATTTACCCTTGGAAAGGATATCAGAAAGATAAATGCACACGTGCCGATAATTTTCGCAACGGCCAAGGGGATGATCGAAGACAAAACGCAGGCGTTTAACCTTGGCGGCGACGATTATATTACCAAGCCTTTTCGTATCGAAGAATTACTGCTCAGAATAAATGCGTTGTTAAAACGTACCAGCAGCTCGGAAAAAGTACAGGAAGAACAGCAAACTACGTTCAAACTGGGGCACTATACCTTTGATTATACCTCGCAGCTGATCACCATCGGTGAAAATCAGCAAAAGCTATCTACAAAAGAAGCAGAATTGCTGCGCCTGTTGTGTATCCGGAAAAATGAAGTGCTTACCCGCGAAGAAGCGCTGCTGAACATCTGGCACGACGATAACTATTTCAACGGCCGCAGCATGGATGTTTTCCTAAGCAAGATCCGGAAATACCTGAAGGATGACCCTGCCGTTGAGATCATTAATGTACATGGAAGAGGGTATAAACTGTTGATAAACTGAGCAGCTTAAACATTCGCCTTTCTGCTTGTAATTACTTTTCGGCCAGCAAGTCTTCTGTCAGTTTATCAAACTCAACGACAAACTCGGTGTAGTGCGCACCTGTGCCGGGGCCATTGAAGCCCGTGTGTATTTTACGAACGTTTCCTTTCTTATCAATAATGATGGTTGTAGGGAACCCCTTAAAGTCGGCCAGCATAGGCAGGCTTTTCATCGGATCACCCTTTGTTGGCGTATATCCGGTGATCAGGAGAGGATAAGGAATATTGAAATGGTCTTTAAGCTGTTTCAGGGTACGCTGCGATTTTTTAAAATCGGTCGTGCGTTCATAAGCCAGGCCAACTACTTCAAGGCCTTTTGGATGATATTTTTTGTAATAACCGCTGTTTACAATAAAGTTGGTCTCGTCCATACAGTTAGGGCACCACGACCCCATGATCTGCACAATAACCACTTTGTTCTTAAATCTTGGGTCGCTTAATGATACCTTGTGCCCGTTAATGTCCGGAAAGGTAAATGCGATCTTTTTATAGCCCGGTTTCAGATAAGTCAATGAATAAGCATCAGGCAGCTTTGCGTTCGGGTTTTTTACGGCAGTCCATTTGTCGGTGCCTGTAAAGCCGCTGTACATCGCACCACCGGTAATGGTTTTTGCATCCTTTATCGTAGCGATAAATAAAAATGCATGGCAGCCATCAAAACATGACAGGTATAATTTATCGCCGGAAACCGTTCCTTCCAGGTAACGATAGTCGCCCGTGGTACTCAGAAAAGTTCCTGTAAGCTCACTACCCTTCTGTTTAAACTCTCCTACCAATTCATCGCGGTTTTCGGTTCCTTCGCCAAAAACGGCAGCCCACCGTCCGCTGACATCGAAAGCAGGTTTCTTCGGATCAGGCATAAACCGCCAGGCTGTATTGGGTTCTGCGTTAAACGGCATAGCCGTGTCGTGATCGCCCAGGTGGCGTATCCAGTTTCCGGTAAGTTTACCTCCGGTAAGTTTGAGTCTGAACTCCGAGTCGAAAAGGGGCATGGTAATGACCACCGAATCTCCCTTAAACTTGACGTCGGGTACTTTATAATGCTCTGCGCCGTTGATGATAGCGATCTGCTGGCTTCCGGCAGCGTTGCTTACCTCGAAGTTGAACGGCAGCAGGTTGCCCGATTCTGTTTTGAGCGTTCCGCGCCAGATGCCGGTCTTTAGCTTTGTTTGGGCCGATGCAGTAGTTAGTATAAAAAATGTCAATAAAATTGACAGGGTCAGTCGTGTTTTAATAAGCATATTTCAAACCTATTAAAATTTTGACGGATTATCTAAGCGCCTCGCGGGATATTACAATTCTCTGAATTTCTGAGGTTCCTTCGTAAATCTGGGTGATTTTGGCGTCGCGCATCAGGCGTTCTACATGGTATTCCTTTACGAAACCATAACCCCCGTGTATCTGCACGGCTTCTATGGTCACCCTCATGGCTACTTCGCTCGCATAAAGCTTGGCCATCGAGCTGGCCTGAGCATATGGCAGACCCTGATCTTTCAGCCAGGCGGCTTTCAGGCACAGGAGTCTCGCCGCTTCAATCTCGGTGGCCATATCAGCCAGTTTAAACTGTGTGGCTTGCAGGTCGGCAATGGTTTTACCAAAAGCTTTGCGTTCTTTTGAATAAGCCAAAGCCAGTTCAAAAGCGCCCTGGGCAATGCCCAGCGCCTGCGCTGCAATGCCGATGCGCCCGCCGTCGAGGGTGTTCATGGCAAACTTAAAACCAAAGCCATCCTCCCCGATGCGGTTTTCCTTTGGCACCTTAACATCGCTGAACATCAGGGAGTGTGTATCGGAACCACGAATACCAAGCTTATTTTCCTTTGCGCCTACCTCGAACCCTGGCATTCCCCGCTCCACAATAAGGGTATTGATGCCATGATGTCGTTTTTCGGGATGCGTTTGTGCCATCACAAGATATGTAGATGCTGAATTTCCGTTGGTGATCCAGTTTTTGACGCCATTCAACAGGTAATAATCGCCCATGTCAACTGCGGTAGTCCGTTGTGAGGTGGCGTCCGAGCCAGCCTCTGGTTCCGACAGGCAAAAGGCACCAAGCTTTTCGCCTTTGGCGAGCGGAACGAGGTATTTCTGTTTCTGCTCCTCGGTTCCATATTTTTCAAGGCCGTAACAAACCAGCGAGTTATTTACCGAAACGACGACCGAAGCGGAAGCATCAACCTTGGACAATTCCTCCATCGCCAGCACGTAAGATATGGCATCCATGCCGCTGCCGCCATAATCCGGTGACACCATCATCCCCAAAAAACCAAGTTCGCCCAGCATTTTAACCTGCTCTGCCGGGAATTTCTGATGTTCATCACGTTCTATTACACCAGGTTTCAGCTCGTTCTGCGCAAAATCGCGTGCCGCCTGGCGTATCATTCGTTGTTCTTCGGTAAATTCAAAATTCATCTGCTAAATATTGGTTCTCAAAGATAAAAAATATTATGCATGCATAATAAAAACAAGGGCCAAAAAAAAGAGAGCCCTTTTGAAGCTCCCTTTCCCCTAATTAATTTAAACTATTGATTAAACCCAAAACAAAGAACAAAAAAACCTCAGCTTGGGCGTCTGAGAATTCAAAAACAAAGTTTTTCTATAGGTAGATGTTTTATCATTTTCACAGATTATATGCAGGGCCGTTCATTTCAATACAAATGTTGCGCCACAAAATTCAAAACCAACTCCTATTCCGTAAAAGTGTCGTCTTTTTTGTGATTTAATAAATCGATTCTCTCAGTTAATTTATTACCTTGTTGGTTTATAGATAGTTAACTATTTTAACTAAAAAAACTACCGGGCGGTTTAATGCAATAAAATTTGGGTGGCAGCAGGGTCAGGGGGCGTTTAAATATTCTTATAAGTTGTTGATTGATCATAAATGTCATTTTTTATCTGTTTTTTAGTCAGAAAATATGTCGAAAACGCATAAAAATTACTTGATTTTAACGTTTATTTGTTTCTGCGTACCAACGGTGTCCGTCAAAAGGCCGGATTTGTAACTATCTTGTCTAATATTCAATACACCGTCTGTATTATATTTCATACATAGGGCTGAAAAATGAACACTCAATTTACTAAATGGGCCATAGCGCTTTGCACGGCGGGCGCTTTTTGTGCCTGCGCCTGTCATAACGATTCGGCGAAATATGCTGAAAATGATGTGCTGATCAAAGATATCGACACCACCGTTAAGCCAGGTGAGGACTTTTTCAAATTTGCGAACGGCGGCTGGCTGAAACGCAATCCTATCCCTCCTGCATATTCGAGGTGGGGAATCGGAAATGTGGTCAATGAGGAGTTACGCGACAGATTAAAGAAAATTAATGAAGATGCGCTAAAAGCACAGGCTGCCGAAGGTACCAATACGCAAAAGATCGGCGACTTTTATTACAGCGGAATGGATACGACTGATATTGAAAAACAAGGTATCGACCCGCTGAAAAGTGAAATGGATAAAATTGAGGCGGTAAGCGATGTGAATAGCCTTATTGCTGAATTCGCCCATCTTTCGACTATTGGCGTTGACAATCCGATTGCAACTTACGTTGGTCAGGACGCCAAGAACTCCAATAAAAATGTACTGCAACTGTATCAGGGGGGCATCGGCTTACCTAACCGGGATTATTACTTTAATACAGATGCGCACAGCGTGGAGATAAGGACGGATTATCAGGAAAAGCACCTGCCGATCATCTTTAAGCTTTCAGGACTTAATTCAGACGGAGCTATTGCGGCAGCAAAAACCACCTATGATCTGGAGAAGTTTCTTGCCGCCAACTCACGCAAGCTGGAAGATCTGCGTGATCCATACCGGAATTATAACAAAATGCCGGTTGCCGGACTTTCGAAACTTGCTCCTGCGATCAACTGGTCGGCTACTTTTGATGAGATGGGATATCACGGAGCCGATACGGTAATTGTTGGGCAGCCGGAGTATTATCAGGCGCTTAACAAGGCTTTAGCCGCCTATACCATTGCGGACTGGAAGGCCTACCTGCGTAAGAATTTGGTGGAAGCCTATGCAGCTTATTTGAGCAAACCGTTTGATAGTGAAAACTTCAGGTTTTATGGCTCGGTGCTTTACGGCAGCAAAGAGCAGTTGCCGCGCTGGAAACGGGTGCTGGATACCGAGAACGGTCTGATGGGTGAAGTGTTAGGACAAATATTTGTAAAGGAATATTTTTCAGAACAGACTAAGGAACGGTACGTAAAACTGGTGGAGGCCATGCGTGCAGCTTTTAAGGAACATATTGAAAAGCTTGACTGGATGAGCGAACCCACCAAACAAAAAGCTTATGCCAAGCTTGCCCGTATAACACCAAAGGTGGGCTATCCGGACCACTGGAAAGATTTTTCTTCCCTGACGATTAACCGCGGATCATATGCTCTGAACGTAATGCGGGCCAATGTTTTTTGGCATAACTTTAATGCCACGAAATTAGGCAAGCCGGTTGACCGCACGGAATGGGATATCACGCCGCAAACCTATAATGCTTATTATAATCCGTCGAACAATGAGATTGTGCTCCCTGCGGCGCAATTCCTGATTCCGGGAGTAAAGGACGAAGATGTGGACGATGCCGTGGTTTACGGCTATGCAGCAGCGTCAACTATCGGGCATGAGATGACGCATGGTTTTGACGATGAAGGCCGCCAGTTTGATGCAGACGGCAATCTTAAAGCCTGGTGGCAGCCGGGGGACTCGGTAAAATTTACTAAACGCGCGCAAATGCTCGTTGATCAGTTCAATGGTTACAGCATTTATGGTCAGCATGTGAATGGGAAGGCTACGCTCGGCGAGAATATTGCCGATCTTGGCGGGATCGTGATTGGTTTGGATGCGTTTAAAAAGACGGAACAATACAAAGAAGGAAAGAAAATAAATGGTTTTACCCCGGTGCAGCGTTTTTTTATGGGCTATGCACTCGGGTGGCTCGGGCAGGAGCGGAAGGAAGCGCTGTTAAGCCAGATACTTACCAACGAACATTCGCCGGGCTTTATGCGGGTGAACGGCCCGTTTACCGACGTTCCGGAATTTTACGAAGCCTTTGGCATAAAAAAGGGTGACAAAATGTGGCTCGATCCGGATAAGCGGGTGAAGATATGGTAGGTGAGAATATGAATGGAATATCAAGGACCTCTTGAAATAATAAAGATCGCGGTGGTAGGGCCGGAGTCAACCGGGAAATCGACTATGGCTACCTTTCTGGCTGCGCATTATAATACAGTGTGGGTGCCCGAATATGCCCGTGAATACTGCGAAAAACTTACCTCCCCTCCAACCTGGCAGGATGAGATCAATATGTTTCACGGCCAGCTTGCGCTTGAAAGGAAGATACTACCGGACGCAAACAAATTGCTGATCTGTGATACCACATTTCTTACGGTGAAGGTATGGAGCGAACATACTTTTGGAAATGCACCACAGGAAGTGCTAAATGAACTGCCACACCGTCCCTACGACTTTTACCTGCTGCTGAATATTGACCTGCCCTGGCAGGACGACCCACTGAGAGACTTTCCGCAGCTGCGTGAACATTTTATGACCGTATGGCGCCGGGAACTCGAAGAATTGCAGGCAACTTATGTGATAATAGAGGGTGTAGGGCCTGAACGTAACCAACGCGCGGTAGCGGCGGTGGACAACTATCTGAAACAGGCATCCTTCCGGGGATAAAAGATAATCACTTTGTTTTTTAGACAATTGCATGCAACGTTATAAAAACCCTTGCGTCATTTATCGTGCAAGCTGATCAAAATTTGGAACCCGTATTCATCGACAAGCATTATAACCTGGTTGTTGAGTGCAAACAAGGCAGTAAAAAAGCCTGTTATGAACTCTACAAATTGTATTCTAAAGCGATGCTGAATGTCGCCTTTAGAATAGTGGGCAATATTGCCGAAGCAGAGGATGTTTTACAGGAGGCCTTTGTAGATGCGTTTGGTAAGCTGAAGGATTTTCGGCAGGATACCACGTTTGGATTGTGGCTCAAACAGATCGTGGTGAACCGTTCGATCAACCTGCTGCGCAAACGCAGGCTTGAACTGGTGGAACTGGAAAGTGAACAGCTGGAAAATATTGCCGGTGATGAAATAGAGGATGATGAGGAGATACGTTACCAGGTGTCAAAGGTTAAGGATGCAATAAAAGAGTTGCCCGACGGCTACAGGATAGTTTTATCGCTGTACCTGCTGGAAGGGTATGATCACGAAGAAATAGGACAAATATTAAATATAACGGAAAGTACCTCGCGGACGCAGTTTCTGAGAGCGAAAAGGAAGCTGCTGGAAATTTTAAAAAGAAAGGGGATAACGTCATGAGCAAGCGATTGGATGAATTTATAAAAATGAACAGGGAGGAGTTTGATGATCTGGAACCTTCGGCTGATCTGTGGAGCCGTATCGAAAGGGAGCTCCCTCCGCAGGGAACTGAACTTAAAAAGAAGGAAGCGAAAACTTTTTCGCTGGGCTTTGTGCTGAGGGTGGCTGCTACAGTTATTGTGGTAATGGCCATAGGTTTTGCGGTATATCTTCGTCACGAAAAGAAGGGAAAAATTGATTTTGCTGCCATTAACCCAATTTATGCTCAACAGCAGGTGCATTATACCTCACTGATCGAAACAAAACGGACGGAATTGAAACAGTTGTCGAAAAGCGATCCTGATCTTTACCGGGAATTTAACGCAGAGATCGCAAAAATGGATTCGACCTATAAAAAATTAAGGAACGAACTACCCGCCAGTCCTAACCAGGAGCGGGTTTTACGTGCCATGATCAGGAATCTGCAAATACAAACGCAGGTGCTTAATCAGCAACTGAATATTATTGAGCAGTTAAATAAAACAAAAGATCAGCAAAATAATGAAATCAGGAATATATAAGCTGGCGCTCGTATTGATCCCGTTTTTTGGAGTCTTTACGTCTGTACAGGCACAATCGGTTTCCGTCAGGATTAAATCAAAACCCAATGTTTCGGTGTCTGCGCATGTTGACGATAAAGATATTGATCTGAAAATGGACAATCTGGTGCCGGATATCAGGGTCGATCTGAAAGATTTAGGCAAAAGCCTGTCTGCTGCGATCAATAATATTTCGGAAGCTGTAAATACCGAAGTGAACAAGGCCGTCAGTAATACTGATATCAGGATCGATCCGAAGGTGACGGTTGATCTGAATAATTTGCTGAATGATGTTGACGTAAATGTTTCGGTTGACGACGACGATAATACAACATCAACCGTTATGGAAAAAAACTACAGCAAAAGTTACCCTGTTGACGCCAACGACCTGATAAATTTGAGCAATCAATTTGGTAAGATAACGGTAAATACCTGGGATAGGAATGAAGTGAAAGTGGGTATTCATATACGGGCCGAGGCTGCAAATGAAAGCGACGCTCAAAAGCTTATCGATGGCGTATCAATAAATGATCGTAAGGACGGAAATCAGGTCTCGTTTAAAACAGATATACGCCGAAACGATAACAGCGGTTTCTGGGATATCTTCAACTTTAACAGTAAAAGGCATAAACTTAGCATAAATTATGTCGTTTATATGCCAGCAGGCACAGATTTAAATATCGAAAGCAGTTTTGGATCGGTTCAACTACCCAGTCTCGATGGCAGAGTAAGAATAAGCGCCTCTCAGGGAAGTATTTATGCCCAGAGCCTTTCAAGCCAGTATAACGAAATAGAAGGAAGTTACTGCAGTGTAAAAATTGCGACGATGAATGGTGGAAAGCTTGATTTTTCTTACGGTAGCCTCGATTTGGACGACTGCAATAAAATTAAAGCTGATTTGAGCTACACTTCTTTTAGCCTTGGTAAACTTAGGACATCGGGCGACGTTAATCTCGCGTACGGTGGAGGACTTAAAATAGGAGAGCTTGCCGGTGCGCTAAAGTCGCTAAATATAAATAGTTCGTATGCTAATGTAGCCATAAACATAGCGCCCTATAATAATTTCAATTTCGCTATATCTACAAGTTATGGTAGTGGATTCAGATATGACGATAGCCAAGTGGTAGTAACTGCTAAAAATCCACCTGACGGCACCCGCCACGTAGGACCAACCAGAAGCTATAAAGGCCATGTTGGCAAAAGCGAATCTGACGCTCGTGTGAATATTAACACCAGTTACGGCGGCGTTAATTTTGAGTAAGAAAATTAATTGACAAAATAAATAGTAGTCAGGTGACAAGCTGTTTTCATATTAAAAACAGTATGTCGAAAACAACGTATCTGTTAAACAGATGGAATATTAGCACAAATATTTCCGCAAAGAGGGTTGCAATACGATGCACACCACTCATCGGTGTTCTGACAATTAGCTAAACAACTTGTGGTGCAATCTATAAAACAACTTCTTTCGTCCCCACCAACTATATGCCTCATTTCTTCGCGTGAAAGTTTTTTTTGAATTGACTTGTTCATGAGATTTAGGATTTAAGTTTAATAATATATAAGTAGAAATAATTTTTGACGTAATCCAAATATAAAAGTTTCGATGACCAAATATTACCTTATTTTTCTTACTTGCCGATTGTAACGAAAATGTTATATATCTAAAATTTGACTATTCGCCAAAAACTACAAAGGGCATGTTGGCAAGGGAGATTCAGATGCCAGGGTGATTATCAATACCAGTTACGGCGGCGTTAATTTTGAGTAACGCCAAGCACAATAATTTAAGGATTGTTCGCCTTAATTCATATTGATGTATGTGGCCAGCGTGTCCTGCGGGCGATGAATAAAAATAGAGACCCCGTTGTCTGAAAGCGAGTCGATGCCGAATGCAATTCCTTTACCCTTTGCCTCGTAAACCTTTATTTTCTTACCTTTTTCTACATAGCTGCTCATCGGGCTAAGCGTATAACTTTTTTGATAATCCGACAGGGTTTGCCCGGTGCCGAGTCCGTCGGCGGTCTTAAATTCAGGAGAGGTGATCATAATTTTACGGATGTGCGCAACGGCTTCGTCCGGCGACCCATAGTTATGCCTGGCAAATATGCTGATCTTGTCCGCGGCAGTATCATGTTTATTGTACCAGGTAATGAGTACGCTGCCCATAGCAGCATCATTAAAATCGGGTTTGCCAAGCAGGTTTACCACACTGTCGGCGCTGCCGTTGATGGTGATATATCCGGCACTTTTGCCGGGAACGATCAGTTTGTCAGCAGGAATAACCTTGTCGGTATCTGCGGCCGCCTTTAACGCAGCAACAGGTTTCTCTTTATCTGTATTTTCCGATCCGGTGTGCTGTTTGCAACTGAACACGACGCAGCATATTGCCACGAACGCTAAATATCTTATACCTGAATTTTTCATCTTAATAATACACGCTATCTATATTAAGCAAAAAAACGACCGCTATTGTTTGCTGTAATTTCTATTAGGTGGGACAGCTGCGTAATATTTGGGTCCAGAATAGTTGTGGCGATAATTTTAACAGCCGGTTATAACTTATTGCAAATTCGGTTGTATATTATTCGCATGATTACAAAAGGCCAGCAGGTGATCAGGGATTGGTATCTGAAAAAGAACTGGGAACAATTCGCTTTTCAGCAGGAGATGGAAGTGGCCTATCTGAACGGCTTTTCGGGCTTGCTGAATGCGCCCACCGGCAGCGGAAAAACCTTCGCGCTTTTTCTGCCCTTTCTGGCTGATTTTATCAATGCGCACCCTGGGGATTATACAAATAAAACGGACAATGGCCTGCTGATGCTTTGGATAACGCCGTTGCGTGCGCTGACCAATGACATACGGAAGGCGATGCAGGAAGTTTGTAACGACATAGGGTTACCCTGGCGTATTATGACCCGCACGGGCGATACACCCGCCGCTGAAAAACAGGCCCTAAAAAAAAAATTGCCGGAGGTGTTGCTCACTACGCCCGAAAGCCTGCACCTGATGCTCGCCCAAAAAGAATATCCGAAAATATTCAAAAGTCTGCAGGTGGTAGTGATCGACGAATGGCACGAACTGTTAGGAACAAAGCGTGGTGTTCAGGTTGAATTGGGATTGAGCAAACTAAAGGTTCTGAGTGCCGGGCAAAATAATGCAACCCCTGATCTGAAACCTGCAAACGCTAAGCTTCGCATCTGGGGGATAAGCGCGACTATAGGAAATCTGGAACAGGCCGCAGAAGTGCTGCTGGGCAATGATTTTCCGCCGGATCGGATTAAGATGGTGCGTGCCAACATCCATAAAAAGCTGCTGATCAAGTCGATCATTCCTGAAAATGTGGAAAATTACTCCTGGGCGGGTCACATCGGGTTGAAGCTGCTGCCGCAGGTAATGGAGATTGTGGCAAAAAGCAAAACTACGCTGATCTTCACTAACACACGTTCCCAGTCGGAAATATGGTATCATGCCATACTCGATAATTACCCTGAATATGCGGGGATCATGGCCATGCACCATGGGTCGCTGGATAACGATCTCCGCAACTGGGTAGAGCAGGCCCTGCACGCAGAAGCGCTTAAAGTAGTGGTTTGCACTTCAAGCCTCGACCTCGGTGTTGACTTCCGTCCCGTTGATACCGTTGTTCAGGTAGGCAGTCCCAAAGGCGTAGCGCGTTTTATGCAGCGGGCCGGACGGAGCGGCCATGCCCCCGGCGACGTGTCACGGGCTTATTTTGTGCCTACACACTCGCTTGAACTGTTGGAAGGCGCTGCGCTGAAGCAAGCCATTAAAGCGGGTGTTTTTGAAAGCCGCGACCCGCTGCTGCTGACCATGGATGTACTAATCCAGTATATGGTGACGCTTGCGGTATCGGATGGGTTCAGGGCCGATGAGCTTTTCGATGAGGTAAAAAGCACCTTTGCCTTCGCTGATCTGAGCCGGAAAGAATTTAACCAGTTGCTTGACTTTATTACCACCGGCGGTAAGACGCTTGCGGAGTACGACGAATTTTTAAAGGTGGAGGTAGAGAACGGATTGTTCAGGGTAAACAGCAGACGGGTGGCTATGCGCCACCGGCTGAGCATCGGTACCATTACCAGCGAGCTTAGTATCCGGATAAAATGGCTTAGCGGTGGCAGTCTCGGAACAGTTGAGGAGTCGTTCATATCGAAACTTAAGCCGGGTAACACCTTCTGGTTTGCCGGGCGGAGCCTGGAGTTTGTACGGATAAAAGAGGTGTCGGCGTACGTCAGGAAATCCAATGCAAAAAAGGGACTTATTCCGAGCTGGGCGGGCGGGCGGATGCCGCTGTCGTCTCAGCTTTCGGCCATGTTCCGCGTCAAGCTTGATGAGGTGGCGCATGGCATTGAACAGGACGAGGAAGTGATGGCGCTGAAACCGCTGTTTGCACTGCAACGGGAACTTTCACACCTGCCGCAGAGCCACGAATTTTTGATAGAATCGTTTAAATCGCGTGAGGGGCATCACCTGTTGTTTTATCCGTTCGAGGGCAGGTTGGTGCACGAGGGTATGGCATCGCTGTTCGCCTATCGCATCGGTAAAATAAAGCCGGCCAGCTTTTCTATCGCCATGAATGATTATGGTTTTGAGCTGCTCACTGATGAGGACGTGCCGATTGAGAAAGTATTGGAAGATGCATCCTTTTTTTCGATAGATAATTTGCTGGAAGATATTCAGAATAGTCTGAACGCTAACGAAATGGCCCGGAGACGTTTCAGGGATATCGCTCATATCGGTGGATTGGTGTTTACGGGTTATCCGGGTCAGCAGATCAAAAATAAGCACCTGCAGGCGTCCACATCGTTATTATTTGAGGTGTTCAGTGAGTATGAACCGGACAACCTGCTGGTAAGGCAGGCCTATAACGAAGCGCTGGCCTTTCAACTGGAAGAATTTCGCCTGCGGATGGCACTGCAGCGCATTGTAAAGCAAACCCTTATCCTGAAGACGATAGAACGCCCTACGCCTTTTGCCTTCCCGATCATGGTGGATAGCCTCGGGCGCGAACGGCTCACCACAGAAACGCTGGAGGAACGCATTGCAAAAATGGCGCGGCAGTATGGGGCTGACGAAGTTGGAAATCCAGATGAAAGAGAAAAACCTGTAAGGGCGAGAAAATCGGGAATTACCCGACGGAGAGGATTTTAAAAGCAGGCAAAGCAATTATCATTTTGAAGGTCGTTTATTCTTCGCGTTTGTTTTTGAAAAGCAAAATAATCAGCCAGACGATTGAAAATGCCTGCACCATGATCATGCTGCCGGAGATCAGCTGGCCGCCGGGCCAGTGCAGCACTTTAAACGTCAACCCGATCATCAGGCCAAAAAAGCTCAGGATAAAAAGTATAACCGGGGATCTGAAGTTAAAAAACATTTACTTTTTTTATTTGCCTTTACGCTGCTTCATATTCCTGATCACCGATGGGGCCTTGTATAACGTGAACCCCAGCATACCGCCCAGCAACAAACTGCCCCATGTCTCGGTTTCAGGGTTGAAATTAAAAATAGAGACAACGGTTATAATGATTGCCACTACGCCGACCAATATATAAATGAAGATTTTCATTAAGACTCTGTTTAGTTCAATAATGTTGCGAAATTAATTTAAAATGGCCCGATTAAGAAAGCATCTTATTTTATACTGACGACAAGGGAGCCATAATCTATTGACTTGATTTAGTTTTGTTGATCTCGGTGGTCATTTTGACCGTAAGGAAAATAAGCAGTAGCAACGCTACAATGATCACTATCCAGATCAGTAATGTATAGTCATGCTTTTGTGTACCTGACTGTGGTGCCTGTAATGTGTTTTTTTCGACTTTTCCAGGATTGATCATCGGAAGGCGCTCCTTGATGCTATCGGTGAAAAACTTCAGATCGTACGTGGGTTTCTGAGCGTATTTGTCCCCGGTTAAAAGCATATAAGTATTTCCGTTCTGAAGATAGGCAGTAACTGATTGATCTGCCTGTGCTGCGATAATATCTGCTATTTCAAGCGGTGAATTATCGCCATTGTCAATTTGCAAATCAAGCCGGTTGGTTTTTGCGTTCAACAAAATGGGGTGCCTATCGGCTGAATTAAGTTCATCTGTATGGATCAGCTGTTTGCCTTTGCTGCCTATTGTAAATACAGAGATATTTCTTTTATAGTATTTTGGAGCAGTAATATTAAGCCGAAGCATTCCGAGGAGATAGTTGTCTGTGAGCCTGACGTGAATAACAGTCATGCTGCCACTATCACTCCGGGTAAAACTAAGACCTGTGATCGGCTCGTATTGTGGTTGTTCAGAGTGATTTGCATAAATCCCTGCTTCAAGAAATTTTATCGGAGTTTTGTTCCGGTCATTTACCAGTAACTTCAGATATCTAAAGTTGCTCGCCGGAAAAGAAATAGATTGCATATAACTTCCGTCATTGTTTCTGACCGCTTCCTGCAACGGAATGTTTTCTTCGATTGCAAACCATTTTTTAAGGTCGTCGCTGCCTGAGAGATTAATCGTACGTTTTACGGCAGTGTTTTTTAATCGGAGCCATAATCGGCCTGTTGCCTGCGAAACCGTCCGTCGCAGGATAAAAGTTGTTCCCGTATCCGGCTCGCCGGATACCGGGATGAATGGCAAAAATATGTCACTGTTTGCGACGGGCAAATTATCAGCGCTGATATATGGCACAAACTTTCCGGCCTTGTCGATTATTCTTACATCGGATAACCCGTAGTTACTCCGCGCCACAAATGCAGGAGACAATGGTATCCGGTAAAATCCGCTGGAATCTATCTTCCCTAATTGTGCCTGATATTTAAATGAAGGCTGTGCCGAAGCTGTAAAAGCCTGGCAGTCTATTAAAAACAATATTATTGCACTAATTCTTTTGATCAGTTTCATCATCAACTATTATTTTCTTTACTTTTTGATACATGAACGATATGATCAGCAATAATACGCCCAGACAGAAAAATGCTGCGATTTTACCGGCAACGGGAATATTCTTAATATCGAACAGGAATAATTTGAGTAATGTTACAGAAAACAGATTTAGCGAAATAATACGTAATGTCTTTTGTTTGTTGCGCATACCCAGCCACATCAGGGTAAAAGATACTAATCCCCACAGTACGGGTAATGCTGTTTTTACATACACTGTTTGAATAATATCGACAGAATTTTCCGGCGAATAAAATATTAACTCGCTCAATAAACAAAATTCAAGACTTAAGAAAATAACGATAACGGATGAGAGTATCCAGGCAGTCATTTTCTTTAGCGATTCGTTAAGCTGGCAGCACGCTATAACAAGCCGAAAAAGGATTACACTGATGAAAACAGCACTTGCCCAATGTGCTGTAAAATGGGCAGCGCTGATTTTTTTACCGACAAGGATCATTTCAAGAAGTTGAAATGACAAAGGACTAAGCAGCAAATAAAGCAATATTGCAATAGCCGACAGCGAGGCGGAAACTACGTGACTATGTTCACCATGATTTATTTTGGCCGATAAAGAATTGAACAGTAAGACAAATATGGTTGTATAACATATCAGGTAGGATATATCAAGACCTGAATGGGGGTAATAGTAAGAAAATTGAAAAACAATCTCCAGAGCACCGGCGAGGAACAGTAACACCAAAGCGACTACCCGGTAAAGTGTTTTGTTGATACTTACGCCGTAAATAGCGGATTGGTCATCTCTGCGAACGAGTACATATAAGATATATGTGCTTACCGCGGAAAAAACAGTTGTTATAAAACCTTTGTTAACAATTATAGGGAGCTGCCGACCCGGTTGGAAGTAAATCTGGCAAATATCCATAAAAAGGCTTACGAACATCGCCATCCATATGATGAGAGACGTGAGCTTCATCAGTTTAATGCCGGATTTTTGATAAAGCCAGTACAGTAATATTGTTTCGGACGCCCAGAACATTGTAATATAGTGGCCGTGCAATTGAATAGGAGCCGTAAGCGAAATAAACGTAAGGGTGATGCCGATAAGCAGGTAAAGGATATTCGGATCGACCCGCCTGTTGCGGAAAAGGATATATGAAAGAAAGAGATTTAAAGCAGCAAGAGACGCACTGAATATACCCTTGTATTGCGGCAAATGCATAGCATTCAGCAAGTAAAGCCCTGCAGCGAAATACAAGGCTGTATTGAGCAATAAAATACTAAAATCAGCGGCGAGAAATTTTTTGTTTTCGCGCACATTATTGATAATGTTTATGACGAAGAACAACAGATAAAAGGCTGAGGCAAATCTGAAACCGATAGTATAATTTGCTGGCTTAAGGGTTAAAAGTACGGTTCCGAACACGATGACAGACAACGCAAAGGCTGAAATATTGAGTATTCGCCAAGCTTTATACCAGGCTATGATCAAAAGCCCGGTATTCAAAACCAACAGATAAACAAACAGGCCTGTATAGTTAGCACTGCCGTTACTCACCATAAACGGACTTGCAAAGCCACCGATAAGCGCAATTACCGCTAACTCCTGCTTGTTATAAAGTAAAGATAACACAACTGCGAATAGGGTAATTACAATAAGAATAGCCAACGCGGTGATTTGGCTGAAGAGGTGAAAGTCCTGAAAGGCGAGGGTGATGGTAAAATAAAAAATAGCGAGACCGCCGCCCGCAAGTACGGAGCTGAACGCCCTGTAACTGTTACGCATGCGATGAGCGAAGACGGTTAATATGCCGCCACAAACGATACCAATGCCGATACGCCCAACGGCACCTACCCAGTTGTTATCGATAGCGTATTTAACAAAGAAACCAATGGCAAGTACCAGGATTGCAATACCTATTTTGTTTACCAGATTCTCGCCAATGAACTTTTCAAGGTCAGGATAACGCTCAAAAAATGAAGGGCTGCGCTCAGTTTCAGTTTGTTTTTTTTGCTCCGTTGTTTTGACGGGTCGTCTCACCGATGAAAGATCAGTGATGACCTCGGCATGTTTTTCTACAACAATATCAGGAGCGATTTTTTCCGGTTTTGTTGATTCGGGTGGAGTCTCAACAGGAATGGGTTCATGTTTTTTTGGTGGTTTAACCTCCGGCGCGGCTTCAGAGACTGTCTGTGTCGGTTTTTGCTGGTATTTATGAAGCTGGTTTTGAAGATCGGATATTCTTTGCTCCAGCGCGCTTAATTTTTGGTTGATACTTGCTTTGCTTGTTACTATGATAGCAATTATAGTTGCAAGCAGGATGAGGTTTAATAAGTCCATTAAATCAGGTTGGTCAGATAAAGATAAAGGATTTGTAAAGAATTAAATCATTTTTCTGACTGCCCCTGTCATTTGTGGACAGGTTTATTAAAATCATCCGTGAAAACAGTGTAGGATGGTTATTATATTTAAACCTGCTTACTTAGTGAATTATAAACCGAAATCATGAAAAATTATTTAGCCGCCGCGATACTCGCCAGCTGCAGCCTCGTGTTGACCTTAAATGGATACCCGCAGGTTAAAGTTGTAGGTGAGACGTTGCTGACCAAACAATGGAACGCTTACTGGATAGCTGCCAGGAATGAAAGTGGCCGCGATTACGGCATCTTTTATTTCAGAAAAACGGTTGACCTTCAGGCAAAACCTGCGTCTTTTAAAATAAATGTTTCCGCAGATAACCGGTACAAGCTGTATGTAAACGGCACGTTGGTCTCATTAGGACCGGCGCGGGGCGATACCTATTACTGGAACTATGAAAAGGTAGATATTGCGCCTTTTCTTACCGCCGGGAAAAACGTGGTTTCGGCCGTCGTCTGGAACGAGGCAGAATACCGGCCCGAAGCGCAGATATCGCTGCGTACTGCATTTATTTTACAGGGCGAGACCGCTGCTGAAGAGGTATTAAATACAAATAACTCATGGAAATGTATGCGGGACAGGGCTTACCAGCCCGTCACCGGAATAGGGTATCCGGCTTATTATGTAGCAGGGCCGGGAGAACTGATCGATGAAGGCAAGGCCATCAAACATGCGATGTCGCCGGATTTTGATGACAGCGAGTGGCCGGCCGTGGGGACGCTGGATCACGGCAAGCCAAAGGGCATGGCAGATGCATTTGGATTGATGCTTGTTCCGTCCGAAATCCCGCAAATGGATCGTGTTTATCAGCGCATACCCGTATTGCGGCGCGCTACGGGCGTTACCGTTCCGCCTGCTTTCCCTGGAACCCAAACTCCGGTTACCATTCCTGCAAATACAACGGCCACCCTGCTGCTTGATCAGACCTATTTAACCAACGCATACCTTACCCTCAGTTTTAGCGGTGGCAAGGATGCCGGAATATCTCTTACCTATAATGAGGCGTTGTTTGATAACCTGAAAAAGTACGGACTCAGGAAAGGTAACCGAAATGATATCGATGGGAAGGATTTTGCCGGGAGAAAGGACAGCCTGATAGCGGATGGCAGCGACGATCAGCAGTTCACCACGCTGTACTGGCGTACGTATCGTTACATACGATTGATCGTCCATACGAAAGATCAACCATTGGTGATCAAAGATATTTATGGCACGGCAACCGGCTATCCGGTCCGGCTAAACGCAAAACTTAATACTGACGATCCCGAGATGCAGCAGATACTGAATATCGGCTGGCGCACAGCAAGGATGGATGCCATCGAAACCTACATGGATTGCCCTTATTACGAACAACTGCAATATATTGGTGACGGGCGTATTCAGATGATGGTTTCTTATTACGACAGCGGCGACGACAGGCTGGCGCGCAATGCCATTAACCTGATGGATCATTCACGTATAGCGGAGGGGCTTACACTTAGCCGTCACCCGTCCTATAGTCCGCAAATTATTTCGACGTTTTCCTTGTGGTATATCGGGGTGTTGCATGATTACTGGATGTACCGCCCCGACAGCAATTTTATAAAGGATAAACTGGCAGGCGAGCGGTCGGTGCTCGACTTTTTCAGCAGGTACCAGCAGCCGAACGGTTCGCTTAAGGGGACGCCTTACTGGACCTTTGTTGACTGGGCGGGCGGCTGGAATTATGGCATGCCGCCAAAGGGCAGTAAAGGAGGATCCTCTGTCCTCGATCTTCAGTTATTGATGGCTTATCAGCAGGCAGCCGAAATGGAGGCAAAAATGGGCATGGCGGCTTATGCCAGTCTTTATAAAAACAAAGCGGCGCAATTAAAGCAAACGATCCAAAATAAATACTGGGACCCTGCTAAAAAATTGTATGCCGATACGGAAGATAAGAATGTTTTTTCGCAGCATGCTAATTCACTGGCTATTCTGGCGGACCTAATCCAAGGTACCGCCGCCGCTGACCTTGGCAAAAAGATATTGAGCGATACGACGCTAACCCAATGCACCATTTATTTTAAGTATTATATGCACCTCGCCCTGGTGCGCGCCGGATTTGGGGATGACTATATGAAATGGTTAGATGTATGGCGCGACAATATTAAGATGGGGCTTACCACCTGGGCCGAGATTTCCGACCTGCCTAACAGCCGTTCAGATTGCCATGCCTGGGGCGCCAGTCCGAACATTGAATTTTTCAGAACGGTGCTTGGGATTGACAGTTATGCCCCCGGATTTGCCAGAGTAAAAATAGAACCGCATCTGGGCGATATGAAAAAGGCAGGCGGCGAGATGCCTCATCCTAACGGCCGATTGGCGGTGGATTATAAAATGCAGGGCGGAAAGTGGAAGATCAATATTCTGCTACCCGCAAAGACTCCCGGTATTCTGGTATGGAAAGGCAAAACATATCCCCTGAAAGCCGGGGAAAACAACTTGGTGCTATAATAATGGAAGTTGCTTTATTGGTCGTCGGCATCCGGGTCGGCGGCTTTTTTGGGAGCCATTGCAAGTACCGGCCTGCCTATCACCTTATAATTGCCCTCGCCGGTCAGAATAGCATTTAAGGTAGTTTTATCCTGCATTACCTTTACTGCTTCTGCGAGTTCCTTATCGTATTTAAAGTTGGTTTCGTATCGTCCTTTTTCAAAGTAATACCGCGACGCGATCTCATTTTCAAGCACCTGTCTGATCTCTTCCTTGTGCAACTGCAGGTCATTTTTTTTATTTGCCATCAGTTTGGCTTTCAGCGCATCGTATTCTGTCTGTATTTCGCTGAATTGTTTTTCCCGCGTTGCCGCTCCCTTAAGGCTTTCCAGCAGCCGTTCCGTGGAGGTGTTGTAAGTGTAATTTTTTCCGGCGAGATATTTTACAAAGTCAGCGTATCCCGCATCGCTAAGTGTGAAGTTACTGTCGATGGATGGGTGTGTATCGCGATAATGATTGGCATAATCAAATATCAGCAGCTTGCCGACAAGCGTTTGTGTGATGTTGGCAAAACGTTCCTGTTTTACAAAAATATCGGGATAGATCCCGCTGCCGTCGTAAACAGAACGCCCATGTTTGGTTTTAAACTCATGGATGAGCGAATCGGCTACCTTAACCACACTGCCGTCATCCCGGCGATGGGTGTAGTCCAGTTCCTGAATACAACGACCGGATGGGATATAATATTTGGCAATGGTTATTTTAACCAGACTGTTATAAGGCAGGTTGAATGTTTGCTGAACAAGACCCTTGCCGTAGCTGCGCTGACCGATGATGACGGCACGATCAAGGTCTTGAAGAGAGCCTGCTACGATCTCGGAAGCAGAGGCAGAATGGCTGTTTACCAGCACCACCAGGGGCAGCTCAGGCTCCAGTGGTGTACTGGCGGTATTGTAAGTAAAGTTTTTTTCTTTGATCTTTCCCTTTTGCGATACTACCTCGACATTCTTTGGTACAAACAGGTTAACAATCTTGACCGCCTCCTGCAAAATGCCGCCACCGTTTGAGCGAAGATCAAGTATTATGCCGTTAGGTTTGTTTTTTTCTATCGTAGTCAGGGCATTCGTTACCTCCTCGGCCGAGTTTTCGAGAAACTTGTCCAGTTTGATATAGCCCATATTTCCGGTTACCATGCCGGAGTAAGACACGTTGGGCTGCCTTATTTCATCGCGGACGAGGTCTTTTTCCATTGGTTTGGACGCGTCATCACGTTTCATCAGCAGTTTTACCATTGCGCCTTTTGTGCCTTTAAGCAGCTGGCTAACCTGGTCGTTGTTTTTTCCTTCGAGTGGTATGCCGTTTATTTCAACCATCTGGTCGCCGGGCCTGATGTCAGCCTTTTGTGCAGGGAAGCCGGCAAATACGTCGGACACATAGACTTTGTTATTGCGCAGGAATATGCCTGCGCCGATGCCGCCGTATTGTGTACTTACATAGTGTAGTTTATAATCTTCAATTTCCGATTCAGGAACAAATTCGGTGTAAGGATCGAGACCGTCGAGCATGGCATCCACACCCGTTTTTATCATTTTTGTGGAGTTGATATCATCAACGTAATTGATGTTTACTTCCTTGTAAACCGATGCAAATACATCCAGATTTTTTGACAGCAGAAAAAGATCGTCCTTAAAACTAAAGGTTCCGATGGCCAGCAATACCATGCCGGAAATAAGCAACGGCTTTTTATATTTACCCACAAGCACTTTACCCTTATTCATCCTGAAAAGCATTAAAAATATAAAACTACAAAAAAGTATAATATCCCGTATTATACCGCTGGCTTACAAACGATTATTGTCGATATTCACCAACGCTTTTTTCAGGGTAAAAAGTACATAATTTCTGTCGCGGTTAACCAGTTCCATCAATCTGGAGATAAGACTGTCTTCCTGGCCTTCGGAGTATTGTAATTGTTCGTCTGTTAAATGGTTGTATTTGCGGCGTATCTTGATTTTCACGCGCTCCCACTCCTTGTTGGAGATACTGATTTCAGCCATGTTAAATTTTATTTTTCAACAAAAATATAAAATTACACCGTGCATGCCATTAATTTTTTGGCAAGGCTATTGTTAAGGTAATGTAATTAATTGCTGAATTACGCGTTTGGTAATTTATTATTGAATCAGGGTGCGCACTTAATATTTTATAACGCGTGCCCTTTAAGCAGAAACTAAATTATTTACTTATGAAAAAGATTTTATTAAGTGCAGCTATACTGATAGCGGTATGCATCAGCGCAAAAGCACAGGTATCGTTAGGTATTAAAGGCGGTGTTAACTTTTCAAAAATTAATACCGATCATTTCAATTCATCTACACGCACAGGCTATCAGGCCGGTATATTCGCCCGCTTCGGCAGTGCCCTTTATCTCCAGCCCGAGCTTTATCTGAGCAGTACAGGTGGCGAGTTTCACGCTGAAGATAACAACGCAAGCGGCAATGTTCATTTTACCAACCTGAACGTACCATTGCTGATCGGGCATTCTTTCGGTGAAAAGAACCTTAATTTCAGGATTATGGCCGGACCGATCTATACTTCAGTGCTCAGCAAGAGTTTTTCGGCAAGTCTTGGTGATGCCTATGCCGATTTCGGTCACTACAAAAACAGTACACTTGGTTTTCAGGCCGGTGCAGGCATTGATATAGGCGCTATTACTGCCGATTTCCGGTATGAGGGAGGGCTGACCAAGATCAATTCCGATTTCGGACAACGTCAAAACCTTTGGGCGCTGAGCGTCGGCTTTAAACTGCTATAATATATAATAACAGTTAAAACATAAAATCCGGAGACAGCCTGTAGAACATCAGCGGCCGTCTCCGGACTTTTATTTTCAATCGATGTTGGTTGTAAGCCTGTTTCATCATAAAGGCGCTTTTTGCCACTCACGACCTTTTCAACTTTATTTTCAGGTCATCGGTACTTTTCCCACCAGCCGGATATATATTCCCCCACTTCTGTAGGCTCGCCGGGTTCAGGAACAAAAAGCCCGATGTTTTTCTCACCTGCATAGGTTAACAGTAGTTCTATAGGTTCATACCATGCATGCGGGGCAAGGTTAAAGGTGCCCCAATGAATAGGTATCATCAGTTCACCTTTTAAAGCAAGGTGAGCATTAGTCGCGTTGGCTGGCCCCATGTGAATGTCCGGCCAGTATTTTCCGTATGCGCCTATTTCGAGCATTGTCAGATCGAACGGACCGAATGTTTCGCCAATCTCGCTGAACCCCGGAAACCACCCGGAATCGGCCCCGAAGAAAATATTGTGGGTATGGCCCCTTATTACAAACGATGCCCATAGTGTCTCGTTCCGGCCGGTGATCCCGCGTCCGCTGAAATGACGCGAAGGTGTGGCAATGACATTACAATCGCCACCGATCATCACACTGTCGCCCCAGTCGAGTTCGCTGATGTAATTTTTTTCGATGCCCCATTTTTCCAGATGATGGCATACTCCCAATGGACTTATAAATGGAATTGACTTGCCTGCGAAGAACCTGATGGTATCTTTATCAAGATGATCATAGTGATCGTGAGAAATGATGATCGCATCAAGCGGCGGCAGTTCCTTCAGGGGCAGCGGCGGTGAAAAAAATCTTTTCGGTCCAAAATGTGAGCTGAATGACGCCCTGTCGCTCCAAACCGGATCGGTAAGTATCCGCTTCCCGTCTATCTCGATCAGCAGGCTTGAGTGCCCGATCAGCGTAATTCGTAAACCTGTTGAGGGAGGGGCGTCAAATATGGCGGTATCTGTTTTAAACGGGCCGATTTGTTTTTTTGGCGTATTTTCTGCCTTGTTGTAATAATATTCCTTAAGAATGGGTATCATTTTTCCAAACCCGGCCTCATCCGTGGGTATGGGGTTTAAAAACTTTTTTCCCTTTTTTTGTGCACCGGATAAGCTCATAACAGATAGATAAAAATTACCCCCAAATATAGCAGAGGGCATATCTGCTATTGTTTATGGCACTTAATTGTTACAAATCAGCCACAATATTAACGGTGGAAGATAGCGCAATGTTTTGAAGAAAAGTCAGCCCTGTTTTAAAAAGTCAACACTTAGTTTGCAAAACTCAAGTAAGGCAGGGGGAAGGCTGTCGGCAGTGTAAGGTTGTGTCGCGCCGAAAACATGATCGGCACCCTTTATGACCTTCAGTTTAGCCGAGTGCGCCGCTGCCCTCAATTGTTCAGCATGAGCCAGCGGTACGGTGGTATCTTCATCCCCGTGTACGATTAGCCATGGCTGTTTGAGGCGGGCTGCGTGGGCCGGAATGTCCAGGCGTTTCGGATTTTTGTCAAGGTCTTCAAGCAGGCTTACTTTCAGGGGCATCTGCTGGCCGGTTCGTTTGTTCAGCATGTAAGTGATG
This sequence comes from Mucilaginibacter sp., assembly GCA_035547875.1. GTDB lineage: Bacteria > Bacteroidota > Bacteroidia > Sphingobacteriales > Sphingobacteriaceae > Mucilaginibacter. Next base: position 76,747 of record DASZTX010000005.1, read on the forward strand.
CCGCTTAAACGCCATTGCGGTTCTATCTCTTTAGGCCACAGGTTTCTGAAGCCGGAGATAGATGCCATTGTGACGAGTTTTTTTATACGCAGGTCTTCGGCAGATTTAATAATACTCATACCACCGCCCATGCTGTGTCCGATCAGGTAAACGCCGTTGGCAGCGGCAATGCCAGCGCCATTGCAGGCAAAATCAATAACAGCGTTCAGATCTTCCAGTTCGATAGAAAAGGTATTATCTGCAAACGCGATCAGGTCTGCAAAGTCAGTCGGTTCTTCGGCGGTAGTGCCGTTATGCGAAAAATTGAATTTTAAAAAGCGAAAGCCGTGTTCAGCAAAGTATTCAGCGACGAGGTTATGTGCGCCCCAGTCTTTAAAGCCTTTAAAACCATGGGCGAAGATCACAAGCGGAGCATTTTTGTCAGACGTATTGAAAGTAAGGTCCATCAGCATGCCACGGCCCTTAGCTCCAGGGATATTAAAGTTTTGTTTTTTTAGCATGGTTCCTCAAAGATAATATAAACCTATGTTGCCTGTGAAACAGTTTGAATTAACTATTTATAGCCATTCTCTGAAACTTTTTTCTTCGTTCCATTTCTCAAAGGAATAATAAGAAAAGATGATTTTTCCTTACTTTCTTTTTCCGCAAAAGAAAGTAGCAAAGAAAACTCACGGCTACGTTCTGATCCTGCCGCTGCGAGTGCTATCCGCACATCAGGATCAGCCCTGATGCCGCAGATAAAAAGCTTTGTCACCTCATAAAATGCGAGAAATCTATACGTTCTCTGGAGAAGTTTTCTTTTCGTCCCTCATCTAAGTGACAATAGAATCTCCAAAGTCTGTCATTTCGAACGGTAGTGAGAAATCTTGTGTACCGGCATTTATTGCCGATAATGTTCGCTTGATTTCATTTTTCAAAAACTGTTTAACGATCGTGAAAATACAGAAATCATTAGTCTTCTTTGGTGTGCCACCACGCCCATAGCATGAGCAAAGGCTGAAATATCAGCAGCCGCAGCCACGCAATGAACGGCGTAACCTGCAATTTTTCAATTTTAAAGGGAGCTTTTAATATCATATCTACATGTGCCGGAATAAACAAAACGAGCAATGTAAATATTCCCCATGCGGCGATACGTCTTGTTGGTCTGAACATCAGCATGCTGCCAAATAATAATTCAAAAAATCCTGCTATTGTGTTCAATAATTCCGGAAGAGGCAGATATTCCGGAATAAGCGGTATGTAGGTTCCGGGCGAGCGGAAATGATTGGCACCTGCTATCAGATACCCTATGATCATCAATACCAGGCTCGCTTTTTTTACGAATTTCATTATTTTAGATACGTTTCAGGGCATAGTCCCGATTTAATTGTCAAAAAAACAACCTTTATTTATAAACATTCTAAATACAACTGTATGACAAAGTATTGACACTGCATCACCGTAATCCTGCTACTTTTGTTGGGTTCAAATTTAAAATGACTTTGAAGTATTTAAAGGTAATAGCTTTTACGCATAAACAGATTGATTTGAAGGAGTTGGGTAAGCTGGTGATCTGTCAGGAAAACCTGACTGACAAGCTTCATCGGGTAAAGGCACAATTCGGTATTTCCGAACTATTTTACCTTTCCACCTGTAACCGGGTGGAGTTCGTGCTGCTTACACCACATACGGTGGATAAGGCTTATGCAACGAAATTTATGGATGCGATTGACATGGGACTTTGCCCGGTATCGACGAGGTCTTTTCTGGAATCCGCTGTCATTTATGAGGATCGTGAAGCGCTTGAACATTTATTGCGTACTTCCTGCTCGCTGGAGAGCCTGATTGTGGGCGAAAAGGAGATACTGGCTCAGATGCGCAAAGCCTACGAGTGCTGCCGCGAGGCCGGACTTACCGGCGACGGCTTGCGAATGTTTATGAACTGCATCGTAAAAACAGCCAAGGAAGTTTATACCCATACCAGCATCTCCAAAAATCCTATTTCCGTAGTATCGCTGGCCTACCGTAAGTTGAAAGACCTGAAGCTGTGCACCAATGCGCGCGTGCTGATCATCGGAGCGGGAGAGACCAACCGCAACCTTTCAAAATATCTTCAAAAACATAAGTTCTCCAATTTCGCAGTTTTTAACCGTACGGTATCCAACGCTGTTCAGCTTGCGGCCGACCTTGGCGGTGAGGCTTTCGGTCTGGAAGCTCTGAAAAGCTACGACAAAGGCTTTGATGTGATCATCACCTGTACATCATCAACAGAACCGCTGATCACGCCTGAGATTTATGAGGGGCTGCTGAATGGTGATACCGGCCGCAAAACAATTGTTGACCTTGCTGTACCGAATGACACCCACCCGGCTGTGCTGGAGAAATTCCCGGTTAATTTTATCGAGGTTCATTCCCTGAACGAAGTAGCCAAAAAGAATCTTCAGGAGCGTTATGAAGAACTAACTCATGCGGAAGCGATCATTGATGAAAATATCAGCGGTTTCCTGATGGAACTTAAACAACGTCGGGTCGAACTGGCTATGCGTCAGGTTCCGGAAAAGATCAAGGAGATCAGAAATACTGCGATCAACTCTGTTTTTGCTGCCGAACTTGAAGGTATGGATCAGCAAAGCCGTGAAGTGCTTGAAAAGGTGATCAATTATATGGAGAAGAAATATATCAGTGTGCCAATGGTGATGGCTAAAGATATATTGATCAACAATAACCAATAGTAAAGCAATACTCCGGATTTACTGTTCTTAAAGCCGGTCCTTTAAAAATTCAGCGGTATAGCTGTCTTTTGCTTTGATCAGATCTTCAGGCACACCTTCAAACACGATCTTGCCACCGCCGTCTCCGCCTTCGGGACCGATATCAATTACCCAGTCTGCGCATTTTATTACGTCCACATTGTGTTCGATAACGATGATGGTATTACCATGATCAAGCAACGCATCGAACGATTTCAGCAGCTTTTTGATATCGGCAAAATGAAGGCCGGTTGTCGGTTCGTCGAATATAAACAGGGTTTTATGCGTGTTGTTTCCTTTAACAAGGAAGGAAGCCAGCTTTATACGCTGCGCCTCTCCGCCAGATAGCGTATTTGACGACTGCCCAAGCTGTACATAGCCCAGACCGACATCGGCCAACGGTTTGATCTTATTAATGATCTTAGGCTCTTTGGCAAAAAATATCAGCGCGTCGTCAATGGTCATGTCAAGCACGTCAGCGACATTTTTATCATTATAGGTAACGTCGAGGATGTGCTGCTTAAAACGTTTGCCGCCGCAGGTTTCGCAGGTCAGGAAGATATCTGCCATAAACTGCATCTCAATCTTCACCTCGCCTTCGCCCTGGCATACATCGCAGCGGCCGCCTTCAACGTTGAAGGAAAAGGCAGAGGGCTTTAAACCGGCCGCCTTTGCCGCAGGCTGCGAAGCGTACAGGTTCCGGATCTCGTCCCAGGCTTTTACATAGGTAACCGGGTTGGAGCGTGATGAACGGCCAATCGGATTTTGATCGACAAGCTCCACCTGCTCAATCTTCTGATAATCGCCCTCAATGGCGTCATATATGCCGGTTTGTTCTGCATTGTAGTTGCCCAGCGTTTTTTGCAGGGCAGGGGCCAGTATGCGCTTTACGAGGCTTGTTTTCCCGGAGCCGGAAACGCCCGTCACGGCCGTAAATACCCCCAGGGGGAAACGGACGTTCACATGCTTTAAATTATTTTCCCTTGCGCCTTTGATCTCGATAAAGTCAGTCCATTTACGACGGCTTTTAGGTACAGTAATCTCATCCTTACCGCTGAGGTAGCGGCCCGTCAGGCTGTTATCGTCCTTTATGATCTGGTCATACGTTCCGGTGAATACAAGATTGCCGCCATGCGTTCCCGCTTCCGGGCCAATATCAAGGATATGATCGGCAGCCTTCATGATCTCTTCCTCATGCTCAACAACCAGCACGGTATTACCTACATCGCGCAGCGACTTTAATACACTGATGAGCCGCTGGGTATCGCGGGGATGCAAGCCAATGCTTGGTTCATCCAGCACATAAACAGAGCCGACAAGACTGCTGCCTAACGAGGTGGCCAAATTGATACGCTGAGATTCACCACCTGATAATGTGTTCGAAAGGCGGTTCAGCGTCAGGTAGCTTAAACCAACATCATTCAGAAACGAGAGGCGGTTGGTAATTTCGGTCAGCAGGCGTTTGCCCACCTTGGCGTCCGTTTCGCTCAATTCAAGCGTTCTGAAAAAATCCAGCGCCTTATCCAGCGACATCAGCACGATGTCGGTAATGGACTTTTCGTTTATTTTTACGAATGCCGCATCCTGCCGCAAGCGGCTGCCCTTACACTCCGGGCAGGTTGTTTTGCCCCGGTAGCGGGAAAGCAGTACGCGATACTGAATTTTATAGGTCTGCTCCTCCATCTCCTTAAAAAACTCGTTCAAGCCGCGGAAATACGCGTTGCCTGTCCACAGCAACTGCTGTTCTTTTTCGGTGAGATAGTTATACTGACGATGTATCGGAAAGTCGAACTTTAGCGCATTTTTTATCAGCGTGTCGTTCCATTCGCGCATTTTTTCACCACGCCAGGGGGCAATAGCGCCCTCATAGATGCTTTTGCTTTTATCGGGGATCACCAGATCTTCATCGATGCCGATCACCTTGCCATAGCCTTCGCAGCGCTTGCAGGCGCCGTAAGGATTGTTGAAGCTGAAGAAATTCGGGGTGGGTTCTTCAAAGCGGATGCCGTCCAGCTCGAACCTGTCGCAAAAAAAGCGTTCGGCCTCGCCATCTGCGTCGGCTGAGGTGTAGCGAACATAGCAATCGCCCTTACCTTCAAAAAAGGCAGTCTGCACAGAGTCGCCAAGCCGGCTCACCGTTTCATCCTCATTGTTTTTTGATACGCGGTCGATCACGATGCGGACGGCAGTGGAAACCTGAGACCGGACTTCCTCGCTCTCGGTCTTTGTTTTTTTACCCTTGCTCTTTGTCTTTTCTTCGCTGCCGATCTCGTCTTCCAGCCAGCTGCCGTCATCAATAATGCTCATATCTTCGAGCAGGTCTTCAATTTTTGACAGCTTTCCCCTGAATTCCACACGCACAAAACCCTTTTGTAATAATACCGCAAGCTCTTCCTTCAGGCTGCGGTTATTATGCGGATGAAGCGGGCAGAGAATAGTTACCTGTGTTTCGTCAGGCAGCGCGAGGATAAAATTTACCACATCGGTCACGGAATCCTTTTTCACTACGCCGCCGGAAACCGGCGAAATGGTTTTACCGATGCGCGAGAACAGCAGCTTTAAATAATCGTATATTTCGGTAGAAGTGCCTACTGTTGAGCGTGGGTTGGAGGTGATCACCTTCTGTTCGATAGCAATAGCCGGGGCGATACCCTTTATGTAATCAACATCAGGTTTGTTCATCCGGCCCAAAAACTGGCGCGCGTATGAGGAAAGACTTTCTACATAGCGGCGCTGGCCTTCGGCGTAAAGCGTGTCGAACGCGAGTGACGACTTGCCGGATCCCGACATGCCCGTAACCACAACCAGCTTGTTTTTTGGGATGGCCACATCCATGTTTTTCAGGTTATGCACCCGTGCGCCCTTGATGATGATATGATGTTGAGGATCTTTTTCTGCTTCTTTCATGGAGTAGTGTACGGTCCATAAACGGCGGCGGGAGATTTCTATTCAGCCCGGTGTTTTATCGTCATTTACGGAGTTTTTTTCAAATCGCAAAATTCCTAAAATATTTAGCAGAATCCAAATGAGTTTGAGAAATGTATCTGGTTATGCGGCAATTTGTTGCAGAGGTTACAACGGACTGACAAAAAGAATTTTTTCAAACAGAATCAGGCAGGTATTTATTGTACGGGGAAATGTTAAAAAATGTTAAATATTATTTTGGCTACCTCAGAGGGTCAAATATTATTTGCTTTTTTTCCGATTATTTGTTTTATTTGGGATAACAATTTGTTAATCCCTAAAAAATAGCGCTATAGATAAAACTCTACTTTAATAAAATATTTTTAATAACTAAGTTAGTAGTTTTTCTATGGATTTTAAATTGAAAAGTGACCAGGATTTAATCCATCTTTACATTGCGGGTGATGAAGGAGGGCTGGTAGAATTAATCCGCCGCTATCAATCAAAAATATACACTTCCATTTATTTACTGGTTAAAGACGAATACCTCGCCGAGGATATTTTTCAGGATACCTTTATAAAAGTTATCAATACGCTCAAAGCGGGTAAGTATAACGAGGAAGGTAAGTTTTTACCCTGGGTTACGCGTATTGCCCATAATCTGGTGATCGATCATTTCAGGCGTGAGAAACGCGCTCCGACGATCAGTAACGGTGACGACTTCGATATATTTGAAGTGCTTGGCAATTACGACGAAAGTATGGAAGACCGTATGGTGCGGGAGCAAACCTACCGGGACCTGAAATCGCTGATCCATCTCTTGCCTGCAGAGCAGAAGGAAGTGCTGATCATGCGGCACTTTGGTGACATGAGCTTTAAAGAGATCGCCGATATTACAGATGTTAGTATTAACACTGCGCTGGGGCGTATGCGTTATGCGCTGAATAATCTGCGCAAAATGATGCAGAGCAAAGAGCTGAGTCTAAAAAATTAAGCCGTACAGGCGGGTCGCCCTGCGACCGTTCCGGTTTTTCAAAGAAAAAAACAGAAAGTCATAATGCGCGTTTACGTGGAATTATGACTTTTTTTATTGCTTTTTTCCAGCGTTCAGCACCCTGTTAAGCGCTGAGCATTTTGGATTTAAAAAAATTTCATTTAATTTTCATCTTTATAAAATATTATATTTAAGCTTTCGTTTAGTATTCTGTAAACCAAATTTTGAGCGAGCTTATGGATGAAACTTTTACAACGACTTTAAATTTACTGACTGACAAAGCCATGGTGAATGAGGAATTACAGGAGAATCTGGAAGGCGACGAACTGATGTTCTATCATTCGCTTCGTGCTGATCTGGATCTTTTGAAGAAAAACCCGAAGGTTCAAACCATTCATCACATCCTCGATCATTCGAGAAGCTTGCGTTAAGTACAGTAAGTACCCGAACTGGTTCACTGGTCACAGCTGTTTTGTAAAAAAAGGGTCTGCGGCTTGTGAACCTTTCTATTTTTATCCCTCCCTTTCAGCTCACTCAGGATTGACAGATGACGGTATTTTGTGCTAATTTGCAGCACGGCTGGGAACGCTGCACGACAGCCGCAATACAACACATGACAAGGAAAGAACGTTACCAGCATTTTGTTGAATACTTTTCAAAAAACCAGCCGGACGCCGAGACTGAGCTGCATTACAGTAATCCGTTTGAGCTGCTGATTGCGGTGATCCTTTCCGCTCAATGTACAGACAAGCGCATTAACCAGGTAACACCTGCGCTATTTGAACGTTACCCCACTCCCGAATCGCTTGCCGAATCGTCGCCTGAAGAAGTTTTTAGTTACATCCGCAGCGTAAGCTACCCGAATAACAAGGCCAAACACCTGGTGGGTATGGCAAAAGTGCTGATTGAATTATTTGGCGGGGTGGTGCCCTCGGCGGTTGAGGACCTGCAAAAGATGCCGGGTGTTGGCCGAAAAACTGCCAATGTAATTTCATCGGTGGTGTATGATGCCCCGGCTATCGCCGTGGATACCCACGTATTCAGGGTGTCCGCGCGTATCGGGCTTACCAGTAATGCCCGTACGCCGTTAGCTGTGGAAAAACAACTGGTTAAATTTCTGCCACAGGATACTCTTGCCATTGCGCACCACTGGCTCATCCTGCATGGGCGGTATATCTGCATTGCACGTAATCCTAAATGCGAAATATGCCCCATCAGCTGGTTCTGCAAATATTACGCGCAAACCCATACCGAAACAGCCCGGAAAAAAGCAGAATCGGCAAAACTGAAGAAAGCAGCAGGGCAGAAAAAGAAGCGGGAACTGGATAAGATCAGCAGGGAACTGAAGAAAAGAAGTGTTGATAACAATGGTTGATTTTATTGGTGCGGTTAACTAAGTTTAACTGTTTTTTGAGGATGCCGGGAGAACGACAGTGCCCCTAATACCATCGGTACTTTAAATAAATATTTGTTACTAAAAATTTTAGCATTTGTAAAAAATGTTTTTTACATTTGTTCCATACAATTTTTAAGATGAGCAATTCTGATAAATTAAAAGCATTACAGCTGACCCTTGACAAGCTGGAAAAGTCGTACGGCAAAGGTACGATCATGAAACTGGGCGATTCAGTTATCGAGCCTACGGAAGTGATCTCAACAGGGTCGCTGGGCCTTGATATAGCGCTGGGTGTCGGTGGTTTCCCCAAGGGGCGCGTAATAGAAATATACGGACCTGAATCATCAGGTAAAACTACGTTAGCTATCCATGCGATTGCAGAATCACAGCGGAATGGCGGTATTGCGGCGTTTATCGACGCAGAACATGCCTTTGATCGTTTTTATGCCCGCAAGCTGGGTGTCGATGTAGAAAACCTGTTGATCTCTCAGCCGGATAACGGTGAGCAGGCGCTTGAAATTGCAGACAACCTGATCCGTTCAGGTGCTATTGATATCCTTGTTATCGACTCGGTAGCCGCGCTGGTGCCTAAGGCCGAAATTGAAGGCGAGATGGGCGACTCCAAGATGGGTTTACACGCACGCCTGATGTCTCAGGCTTTGCGTAAATTAACCGGAACCATCAGCAAAACCGGATGCTGCTGTATATTTATAAATCAGCTGCGCGATAAGATCGGTGTGATGTTCGGGAATCCTGAAACTACCACCGGTGGTAACGCGCTGAAGTTTTATGCGTCGGTTCGACTGGATGTGAGACGTATATCGCAGATCAAGGATACTGACGAAGTATCGGGCAACCGCGTGAAGGTAAAAATTGTAAAAAATAAAGTTGCTCCGCCATTCCGTATCGCAGAGTTTGATATCCTCTTTGGTGAAGGAATTTCAAAAGCCGGGGAGATCATCGATCTTGGTGTTGAACATAACATTATTAAAAAGGCCGGTTCATGGTTCAGTTACGGTGAGACGCGTCTCGGACAGGGCCGCGACGCGGTAAAACAACTGATCGTGGATAATCCGGAGCTGATGGAAGAACTGGAGGGCCGTATAAAGGAAGTTGTTACCGGCGATCATTTAGTGGAAGAATAAAGGTTCAGCCAACGATGCAATTGCACGATTAATAGTTAAAACAGAGAACCCCGCCAAAAAGCGGGGTTCTCTGTTTATAGCCTTATACCTAAGTTAATGTTAGGTGTCGTTAATTAAACAGCATATCAGGAGTTACAGGCTTTTTGTCCATGCTTCCCGGCGCTGTCATGTAGATAAATATAGGGGGTGTCCGGCGACGGCGGTATCCCGAAGTTGGCGTTATATAAAAATTAGTAACCTTAATTTTATGGAAGCCTTTCATCAGTGAGATGGCGCCGTGATTTTCGTCCAGTTCTTCGCCGTCGATCGCTAACTGGGTGTCATTGTAGGAAGACAGGGAGAAGTTATAGATGCCATCTTCCGGGACGGATACATACCCGTCGAATAGGAGTCCGGCATCAGGGTAGCTCTTCCTGAATTCTGCGGTAGAAATCGTGCTGATTACACCCGAACTGTCAGCAGGAGCATATTGCACCTGATCTGGCGAGGTGAAAACTTTTTTCGACAGCGTGAACTTTAGACCGGGTGTATTGCCTGTATAATTAGTGGCAGCAACCGGTGCCTGGTTGTACATTAAGGTACTGGTTGGCAGGCTGCGGCGACCGGAAGGGGTTATTACAACGGTTTTAAACATCCGTTTCTCTCCGGGTGGGATATCGAAAGGTATCGGTGTGTCATATTCCCAATCGGTATCCAGCGGATCCCGTCCATTCAGTGTATAAACTATCCGTGCCCCGGGTACAACCGATTTCGGAGTCATTACGAAATGGGAGCCGATCAGCATAGTATCAATTGTTTCAAACGCGGTCGGGACACGATAGTTGTAGTGGATGGCATCGAGCCGCGCGAAATGTTTGGCCAGACGAACCTCGGAAAAGTTTTTGTAATCTTTTCGTTCCGGGTTACTCCAGGCGACCTCTGACAGGGCGAACATACGCGGAAAGATCTGATACTGCAATTTCGCAAAGGTTGGCACATATTCCGTCCATAAATTTCCCTGTGCACCGATAATGTATTTCTTTTCGTCGTCGGTAAGCGATTTTGGAACGGGATCATAATTGTACGTCTCCGAAAGCACCGCGTACCGGCCGAACGATACCGGTTCCAAAGGGGATTTGCTCTGGTAATGATCGAAATAAAGCCCGGTGGTTTGCGGCGTCATGATAACATTATGTTTTTGCTGCGCCGCGGCAATGCCCCCCTGCTCGCCGGTCCAGCTCATTACGGTAGCATTCGGCGCAAGCCCGCCTTCCAGTATTTCGTCCCAGCCGATGATGCTCCGGCCTTTTGAGTTCAGGAATTTTTCGATACGGCTGATAAAATAGCTTTGCAGTTCTTTTTCATCCTTTAAATTAAGCTGTTTCATGAGGGCCTGGCAAAAGGCGGATTCTTTCCAGGGCTGTTTATTAGCCTCATCCCCGCCGATGTGAATGTATTTGCCGGGGAAAAGGTCCATTACCTCCGTAAGTACGTTCTCCAGAAAGGTAAAGGTCTCTTCGGTTGGGCAATAGATACCTGTTGTGCGGGCGGGCTTTTTAACGGAAGTGTCAGGCGTACACATCAGCTCCGGATAGGCACGCAGGGCGGCATCAGAGTGAGCGGGCATTTCAATTTCAGGCACGATGGTGATATAGCGCTGCGCTGCATATTTTACCACGTCGCGTATCTGATCCTGAGTGTAATAACCGCTATAGTCCAGACTGTCGGGCCAGTCGCGGTTACTGCCGAACATAGTTTGCTGACGTGTGCCGCCGACCTGCGTAAGTTTAGGGTATTTTTTTATTTGAATACGCCAGCCTGCACCATCCACTAAATGCCAGTGAAACCTGTTAAGCTTATATAATGCCATCATGTCCAATACGCGCTTTACCTGATCGACACTAAAAAAATGTCTCGAAACATCCAGCATCATGCCCCGGTATCCAAAACGGGGTGCATCGTTAATGACGAGACAGGGCAGATTCTCCGCTACGGCGTGGTCAATGGCAAATAATTGTATCAAAGTTTGTATCCCGTAAAACAGCCCCGGCCCCTTGCCGATGACCGTGATGCGATGCGGCGTTATCGTTAGTTTATAGCCCTCGGAAGGCAAGGCATCCGCTCCGCGTGAAGTGAGGACAACAGCATTTCCGCGAGTCTTAATCTTAGGATTGTATTTAATCACCCTGTTTTTAAGGCTGCGGTTATTCAGCAGAAAAAATTTGAAAAGCTCAACCGCTTTGTCTTTTGTGTTATCGGCCCGGATCACGGTCTGACGGTCGAATGTGAACCAGCCTTTTGTCTTGACTATGGATGCGGGTGCCGGAATGATACCGAAATTAGGATCGTCCTGGGCATTTGCAAGGCTGCCAATTAGCAGGAGCAGCAGTAATGTTTTTATAAATTTCATATCGGGTGTTTTAGGCGGAGCGATGACTGGCTGTCGCACAGATAATTGCTCTATTTGATTGATAGGGAAAATAGTAATAAGTATCTGATTTAATACCCGATGGATTTAATGTAAACATATTATTACAAAACAAGGGCTTTGTTAGTGCCGGTAAATGACTTGGAATGTGCAATGGTGGGCCCGGATACCAGTTTTGGCTACTATAATAGCTGTGTCAACTTTATTGGATTACTGTTTCCTACCCATCTGATAATGTTTAACTTTGCGGCTCCAACAAAATACACTTCTATGCAATATGATGTTATCGTTATCGGCTCGGGCCCCGGAGGCTACGTAGCTGCTATACGTTGCGCCCAGCTGGGACTAAAAACAGCAATCATTGAAAAATATAATACTTTAGGCGGCACCTGTTTGAATGTGGGTTGTATCCCGTCAAAGGCGCTGCTCGATTCTTCGGAGCATTATCACAACGCTGCGCATGCATTCGCTGTGCACGGAATTCAGCTGGATCATCTCAAGGTTGACTTCGGTCAGATGATCAAGAGAAAAGAAGAAGTGGTGGCGGCGAACACCAGCGGTGTAGCCTTTTTGATGAAGAAGAATAAAATCGATGTACACACCGGTGTCGGCTCGTTCAAGGATAAGAATACTATTGTTGTGACCAAAGCCGATGGTAAGCAGGAAGAACTGAGTACTAAAAATGTGATCATTGCTACCGGCTCGAAGCCATCGGCGCTACCCTTTATCAAAATTGACAAAAAGCGGATCATTACCTCGACCGAGGCGCTTACCCTCAAAGAAATACCTAAACACCTCGTACTGATCGGTGGTGGTGTTATCGGTCTTGAATTGGGGTCGGTATATGCACGTCTTGGAGCAAAGGTTTCGGTAATTGAGTTTATGGATTCGATCATTCCGACAATGGACAAAAGCCTCGGTCGTGAATTGCAGAAAGTATTGAAAAAACTTGGCATGGAGTTTTATCTGGGGCATAAAGTTACAGGAGCTTCGGTAAAGGGCAAGGAGGTAACGGTATCGTTTGATGATCCGAAGGGTGAGAAGAAGGAGCTTAAAGGAGATTACTGCCTGGTGGCTGTGGGACGCGTGGCTTATACAGACGGGCTTGGCCTTGATAAGATCGGCCTGACGGTTGAGGAACGCGGACGGAAAATAACCGTAAATGATCACCTGGAAACCAGCGTTAAAGGTGTTTATGCCATCGGCGACGTGATTAAAGGCGCCATGCTTGCTCACAAGGCCGAGGATGAAGGCACACTCGTAGCCGAGATTATTGCCGGACAGAAGCCGCATATCGACTATAATCTTATACCTGGTGTGGTTTATACCTGGCCGGAGGTAGCTGCGGTAGGCCAGACCGAGGAACAGTTAAAGGCCGCCGGTGTAAAATATAAGACAGGATCGTTTCCGTTCAAGGCCAGTGGTCGTGCGCGGGCCAGCGGCGATTTAGATGGTTTTGTAAAGGTACTGGCGAATGCAGATACCGATGAGATATTAGGCGTACACATGATCGGACCACGGGCCGCCGATATGATCGCTGAAGCAGTTGTTGCGATGGAATACCGTGCATCAGCAGAAGATATAGCAAGGATGAGCCATGCTCACCCAACTTATACCGAAGCTATGCGCGAAGCATGCCTGGCCGCTACCGAAAACCGGGCTATACATATTTAATCCGAAGCTTCCCACAAAAGTTTGCCTCACAGCCAGCTGTCATCCCCGACCATCGGCTGTGAGGCCTTTTTTTCCTGCAATCCCTTGCCTGGACAGGAATTTTTATCAATTTTTTGACAGATAAAATAAATGTTCAAACATTATAAAATTAATGTTTGCATAGAGCTTAAATAGCAAGAGTAAATCATGAATTTTTATCCTTATTTCTGATAATCAATGCCTTATCAATTTCGCTTGGGTGTTTTAACCCTAAAAGGCGCGTGTTTTTACGCAAAAATTACAGGGTGTTTGTCCCTGTAATTTCGGGTTATTATACGGGTTGATGACGGGACAGGCCGCGTTTACATTTGTGATGTTCACTTTTAGTTAATAGTTGTTTTAACTAAGAAAAGTTTCTGAGAAGCAGGGCGATCATAAAATATTTATCCTATAAGTATTTATGATGAAGGCATTGAAGGAAAGAAATATAACCTGTCACTTTTTAATAAAATCAGTAGCGTTTATTGTTTTTACATGGATGCTGTGCGACTCAGCGAACGCGTCCACCATTACATGGACAGGAGCAGGGGGCTTTCTTGGATCAGGAAACTGGTCAACTGCAAGCAATTGGTCAACCAACTCAGTACCCACCAGTTCAGATGATGTTGTTTTCGACGACATTGCCCTGGGTTATACGGTTAAGCTTACTGCGGCCGTTACCGTAAAATCAATCTCTATCAACAGCGCGCTTGCAGTTATTCTGCCTGTAAAAATCAACACGAATGGTTATGCGCTGAATGTGACCAACGGTCTTAACGTGGGCGGTATATCTATCCTGTTTCCGACCGCGCTCACCTTTTCGGGCTCCGGAACAGTTACCCTTAGTTCGGCTGTTACAGCATACGCATCGGCAAATCTTACCTTTGAGACCGGATCGAACATTATTATCAGCTCGGCTACAGTAACGAGCTATAGCAGTTCGACAATTAGTAACGCAGGCACGGTGACAGCGAATTCAACCAATTTTAATGTCAGCGGAAGTAGCAGCACCATCACTAACTCGGGCACGTTCAACCTTGGTACGGCCTCTATTATTTATCTGACAGGAACATCAGCCTCTGTTTCCAATTCGGGTACCTTTAATTTGTTATCCGACGCATCCGGCACCGCTGCCATTGGCGCCATCAGTTCGGGGTCGTCAGGTTTTAGCGGACAATATAACGTGCAGCGTTATGTTACTGGCGGCAATACCGTTGCCGCCGGGCGTTATGTGTACCGTGGTTACAGGCTGATGGCCTCGCCAGTACATGCGGGCACAGTGAGCGGCAAATATCCAAGCACGCTGAACTATCTCGCGGCGAGTGCCATTGTCAGTGGAGCAAAGTCTTCGTACGGCACACTGAGCGGTAATCCGACCATTTACCTGTATAGCGAAGATTATGCACCATCAAATGCAAGCTTCACCGGCGGCAATTTTAAGGGAGTGACCGATATCAGCAACCTTTCCAGTCCCTATACTGTTTCTGTAACCAGCAACAGCACCAAATCGCTGTACGTGGGAAACGGGTTTATGTTTTTTTTCAGAGGCGATAATGTTCATTCGGTGGGGACGAGTCCCGGAAAGACCACCTATCCCTACGTGGCGCCGGAAAGTGTTGTGTTTACCGCATCGGGATTGCTGAACCAGGGCAGTTATACTGTCAATAACTGGCAGACAGGCAGCGGATTGCTTTACACCAGTGTTTCGGGTAATTCCGCTATCAAGGGCTTTAATCTGATCGGGAATCCGTATCCCAGCACGATTGACTGGGAAGCCACGAACAGCGCCGGAATAGTCACTACCAATATCGATCCGACCATATATGTTTTGGACCCGCTTACCTATCAGTATAATTCCTATTCGGCAAGCACACACACGGGAAATGCGGTGAGCTTTTCGGGAAAAATAGCCAGCGGGCAGGGGTTTTTTGTAAAGGCCACGGGCAGCAGCCCTTCAATGGTATTTACCGAGGCGGCCAAATCACCCACGACGGTGATCAACGGAGCATCGGGCAATCTGATGATGGGCACACCCGAACAGGCTACAGTACCGCGCCAGCTTTTCCGCCTGCGGTTGGCCATAGATTCTATCAGTTATGACGATATCGTGATCGGCTTCAGCTCAAATGCTGTTTCGGGATACAATCTTTGGGAAGACTCGAAATACCTTGCGGGGATGAATGCTGCCGAAGGCTTGGCAAGCCTGTCGGCCGATACCGTGCCGGTGCCCTTATCGATAAACTTCCTGCCCCTGCCAAAACAGCAAGCTGAAGTGATCCGCCTACGCGTAACAGCGGCCAACAGCGGACGACTCAGCCTGAATAAGCTGCAACTCGATTCATTGCCAAGAATATATGAAATGTGGCTGATGGACAGGTATAAAAAAGATTCGCTGGATATACGCAACAATAGCGTTTATGCTTTTGATATCGACAAAAGTGACACAGCCAGCTTTGGCGAGAACCGTTTTACGTTGGTTATCCGGCAGAACCAGGCGCTCGGCGTGCATCTGCTTGATTTTACCGCCGTTAAAAAAGCAAGCGAAGTGTCGCTCAACTGGCTGGCGGAAAACGAAGAAAACTATACCAATTTCACCGTTGAAAGAAGTATTGACAATGGCCTTTCCTTTAACGTGCTTGGTGGTTTTGCATCCAACTCACAGCGCACTTACACATTCAGCGATACAAACCCGATTGGCGGAACCAACCTTTACCGGTTAAAAACAGAGGATTTAAACGGGACGGTCAGTTATTCAAAAATAATCGCCGTCAGTTACGGCGCTTCCACAACAATCGCTGCCGAAAAAGTAAATGTGTATCCTAACCCGGCTGTAAACGTACTTAATCTGAAAATCAACCAGGCACAAAACAACTACCTGTCGCAAAGCCAGCTGCACCTGAACGGCCTGAATGTTCCGTCTGCTCCGGCAAATGCATACGCCATCCGCATCGTTAACACGTCCGGCACCGTTATCAGGTCAGAATTGTCCGCACAGGCGGAGTGGCAGACCGACATCAGTACTCTTATGCCCGGAACCTACATTGTGCAGGTAATGAATAATTCGGATAAAAGCATGGTGGGACGTACCACCTTTGTTAAGATGTAATATAAACCGGCTTAAAGCAGTTCCGGCTTTATCTTTTGGGTGAATTCCTTTGCAAACTTATATAGTTTGGGCTGTATCACGGCCGCACAATAAGGGTTCCCCGGATTATTGGCAAAATAGTTCTGATGATAATCTTCGGCTTTATAGAATTTACCCGCTGGGGTAACTTCAGTCACGATCGGCCGGTCATAAACCTGCTCATCCGTCAACCGCTTGATCATGGCAAGCGCCTGCTGTTTTTGTTCATCAGTCTCGTAAAATATAGCCGAGCGGTATTGCGTACCGATATCGCCACCCTGGCGGTTTAAGGTTGTCGGGTCATGCGTTTTGAAAAAGACCAGCAACAGCTCGTCGAATGAAATCACGTCAGCATCATAGGTTATGCGAATAACTTCTGCATGACCTGTATCTCCCCGGCAAACATCCTTATAAGTCGGGTTTTCCGTATGTCCGCCCATATATCCCGATGCAAGACTCTTAACACCTTTAAGCGTTTCAAATATGGCTTCGGTACACCAGAAACAGCCATTGCCAAACGTAATGGTCCGGATGTTTCCGTCATTTTTTATCTCTGTCATTTTTTATCAATTGTTTATGCTGCTACTGTCCGGCAGCATGTCGTCTATACAAAGTTACTTAATTGAACGAATTAAAATTTTGCAGCAATGTTTCCCGGACGTCATTTTAAGCTGCGTCAGGGCTGTTGGCCACGGATACAATTGGGTACTGATGGTCAGAACTCAATTACACATGCGCAGGTGGAATGTTAAAATGTTAATAACTACACGCCTTTGAAAAAAGCCAAATGTTGGTTATTTGTAAGGATTGATTTAATTATTGAATAAGTCTGCCCTTATTGTCTCTTTGTGAGAGTGTTATGATTTGGGTGAGATCTGTGCTTGTTAACAAATGTTATTAACACCCAATTGTAAACCTTATAGCGTTCAAAAAGGAGCGAAACTTTTATTTTTTTTCGTTCCGTTAATTCTATTCCTCATAGCCGGGAACGAGGCTTTTTCGCAAAGTGTTTCCACTCCTGTCGATAACGATGGCAACGTTAACTATGTTCTGGCAAACGCCAGTAATGGCACCGCCGTCAATGTTACCGCTTACTCGACTGTCAGTGGTTCCATGGGGAACATTGCACTCAACAAGACGGTTTATGTGTCTTCCACCGAGCAGGCAGCCTTTCCGGGTTCTGCCGCCGTTGACGGCAATACTTCCACAAGATGGTCGAGTGAATTTACAGATAGTGAATGGATAACGGTTGATCTTGGCGTTACCTGCGACATCAGCGAGGTTAAGCTGCTATGGGAGGCAGCCTACGGAAAGAAATATAAAATACAGGTTTCTGACGATAATTCCAACTGGACGAACATCTACAGTGTGACTAATGGCAACGGCGGAACCGATGATCTGACCGGACTTTCCGGAACGGGAAGATATGTACGAATGAAGGGACAGACCCGCGGCACAGGATACGGGTATTCGCTATATGAATTTCAGGTTTATGGTACGCCGGTGATCTCTTATTCATTAACCAGCAACCCGGGCAGTCTTTTCACGATCGATAGTTCTACGGGTATTGTCACCGTTAATAACAGTTCTTCACTTTCGGCAGGAGCGCATACTATTACAGTGAAGGCAACAGCATCCAGCAGCAACGCTTCTGCCAGTTTCACGATAACGGCCATAGCGCCTCCTACCGCACCTGACGTATCCTCGTGCGGGGGCTCTGCTACCGTAACCGCAACCGAATCTCCTACCGGCGGGACATATAAATGGTACACGGCTGCTTCGGGCGGGACACTTCTGCAAAGCTCTACGAGTAACACTTATACCGCGAGTGTAAGCGGAACAACAACTTATTATGTATCCTACACCATCGGCACAGTAACCACCAGCCGGACGGCGGTTAACGTCACCCTTGGAACCACACCCGTACTGTCGTCAGCACCGACATCCCCTTCGAGCGGCCTTTATCTGTCTTACCCATTCGATGGCAATGCCAATGATGTCTCAGGAAATTCAAACAATGGTACGGTGCAGGGTTCGGCTTCGTTGACCACCGACCGATACGGCGCATCTAACAAAGCATACAGCTTTAACGGGTCAAGTCAATACATTTCAACGACCACACAAGCAGCCGCTCCCGGCCCGCAGAATTTCTCGATAAGCGTATGGTTCAAGACAAGTTCGGCCGGAGGAAAACTCGTTGGGTTTGGTTCTTCAAAAACAGGATTGAGCGGTTCATACGACAGGCATATTTATATGACCAACTCCGGGCAGATCTACTATGGAATATATCCGAATACGGTCAAAACACTTAACTCCACTGCAACCTATGCCGATGGCAACTGGCACCATGTGGTGGCGACCACCTCAACTACTTATGGTTCGTATCTTTATATTGATGGTGCGGTTGTCGCAGGAGACCCAACCATGACAACCTCGCAAAATTATTCGGGTTACTGGCGTGTGGGGTATGACAAGGTTGACGGCTGGACAAATTCACCAACCAACGCTTATTTTACCGGATCGCTGGACGATATTGCCATCTATAACACAGCGCTGACCGCTTCTGACGTTTATACCTTATATGGCGCAGGCAGTTTGCCGACCTGCGCAGGTAGTCCGCTGCAATTACAGGCAAATACGGTCTCGGGCGCCACCTATTCATGGAGCGGCCCGGGTGGCTACACCTCCACGGCACAAAACCCAACGGTAAGCAGCTCAGCGACGACAGCAAACGCTGGCACCTATACGTTAACCGTTACCGGTTCAGGCGGGTGTTCTACAGTCATCAATGTTACTGCGGTTGTTAACGATGCCCCGACATCAACGTTTACCGCAACTTCTTCTGTGGAAATCGGTGCGAACTCCACGATAACCTTTACGGGAACCTACGCCGCGACCTCCACTTATACCTGGGATTTTAACGGAGGCACCGTTGTTTCGGGTTCAGGGGTTGGGCCATATACCGTTAACTGGTCGGCTTCAGGAACAAAAACGGTGACCCTTATGGTCACCAATTCTGCCGGATGTTCCTCCATTTCCACGCAAAATGTTGTCGTTGCTGCCGCGACTTATGGAAATTATGGATTCAAAAAATCGGTAACCCTGAATACAACATCGCTGGGAATTACCTCGAACCTAACCGATTTTCCCGCACTGCTGAGTATCCAGGACAATAACCTGATCATCTCCGGAACCTGCGCCGATAAGGTATTTAACCCCGACGGCCCCAATTACGACTTTGCCTTTGTGGATGCAGCTACCGGCAGCGAATTATATTACCAGGTAGAAAGTTATAATCAGGCGACCGGCACGCTGCTGGTATGGGTGAAAATACCAACGCTGACTTATGCCACAAACAATGCCATTACCTTCTTTTATGGTTCGCAATCACCTACTGTAACACACAATACGGCTTTTTTCCAGAATACATGGTCAAGCGATTATAAAGCTGTTTTTCATTTTAACGAAACCTCTTACAGCGGCTCGGTTACCGATGGGACTGGCGGCGGTCACACAGGTACCGCCAGCGGGATGAGCGCCAGCGACCTCGTTGCAGGGAAGATCGGCAATGCTTATACCTTTGCGTCCGGAAAGAAAATTACATCGAATGCAGTAAATATTACCGGATCGTTCACCATTTCGGCATGGGTAAAACCAACGACCATTAACACCGACCAAAAGATAATGACCAATCAGACTTCGGTTGGCAGCAGCTCAGGCGGATACAAGTTGGGGATTTATTATAATAACACCGCTGAGACCGAATCGGCAACGGCGGGCGACCGTGGTTCGTCGCCAACCCCTCCTGCGGTATCCGCAAATACCTGGTATTATATCCAGGGTGTATTTAACGGAAATACGCTAAGCACGTATGTCAACGGCGCAGCTTATGCCGTTTTGACTACAACCACTGCGCCTTCGGCAACATCGCCGCTGTACATCGGGGCGGGTGAGGGTGGAGGTAACTACTACTTCAATGGTATTATCGATGAAGCCCGTATTTCAAATGTCGCTAAAAGTGCCGACTGGCTGAAAGCGGAGTATGTGGATCAGAATAACCCGTCTGCGTTTACAAGCGCTGGTTCTTCGTCGGTGATCAGCACTAATGCGGCCTCATTACCGGGCGCACTTACCTATACCTGGAAAGGGTTGAGCACAGATCCGGCAAATGCAAATAACTGGGATAATACAACCGCCGGTATATCCAATCAGCTCCCAGCCTTTGACGGTACCGCATCGGTGGTCATTCCCGCAGGGTTAAGTTATTACCCCGTGATGAACGGCAGTGGAAGCGTGTACGGACTGACCATCGCCAGCGGCGCGTCGATCAATCTCAATGGAAATACGCTGAATGTGGGCTGTAATATCTATAACAGTGCCGGCGGGCAGATACTTTACGGAACCAGCAACACCTCCGCTATCAATTGGAACGGTTCGATGGCCAATCAGACTTATACCGGAACGAATACCGGCAACACGGCATCATTAGGCAGCATGACCATCAATAATTCTTCCGGAGGAACGGTTACGATCAGTGGCGGCCCGGTCGATATTTATAAATCACTTACGATAACGAAAGGTAACCTCGTTGTGGGAGCGTCCCCCGCCTCGTTAACGCTGAAAAGTTCCGCTACGCAGACCGCGTATGTGTCTGCGTTACCTTCCGGAAGTTCCATAACCGGAACCGTAAAGGTCGAGCGTTATCTGACGGGTGGCACGGGCTATCGCGGGTACCGTCTTTTATCGTCGCCGGTTTACGCAGCAACGGTTAGCTCGAACAAGGTGTATGATATTTCCTATCTCGGCAGCAGCATGTATCTGACAGGATCTACCGGGACAGGCGGCGGCTTCGATAAAACGGGAAATCCTACTTTATATCTGTTCCGCGAAGATCAGACGCCGAATAACAGCTCATTCACCAGCGGCAATTTCTGGGGGATAAGTAAGATCAACAACTCGCCAACTTATAATTATTACCTAAACGGCGGTTCTACCGGTTACAATATTCCGGTAGGGAATGGTGTTATGGTGTTCTTCCGGGGCAACAAAAGCTCGTCAACCTTGGCTAACGAAACCACCACAACCTATGTTCCGGTCGCTGCCACACTGACATCCTCCGGCACATTGAACCAGGGCCAGGTTATTGTACATGATTGGTACACGCCTGCGTCGGCGAACCTCGGCTACACAGGTACCGGAACCGGAACCAATTATAAGGTACGCGGATTTAACCTGGTGGGCAATCCGTACGCAAGCTCGATCGACTGGGAAACCTTTAATACCAGCAGCCAGACGACGGGCATATACGGCGCTAACATCAGTACGACCATTTATGAGTTCAATCCCGTAACTAAGAATTACGACACCTATCAGAAGGGCGGGGCGCACACCAACCACGGCTCGAACATCATACCAAGTGGCGGGGCCTTTTACATACAGGCCTCGGGTTCAAATCCGCAACTGATCTTTAACGAATCGGCGAAAACCTCCGCACAAAATACCGGGCTCGATCTGTTTATGTCCGGAAAGGGTGTTCTGGCCAAAGCGCCGGTCACCGGATCAATCCCTGATCCTCACCTGCGGTTACAGATGGCGAAGGATTCTGTGAATACTGATGATGTTTATATCGGCTTGAACGGATCGGCAAAGCGCGGGTATGTGTCAGACGAGGATGCCCCGTACCGGGTCGGTTCGGGCCTGGTTAACCTGGCAAGTTTTTCGGCTGATAATGTGCCGCTTGCGATCAACAGATTATCCTATCCGAAGCAAGCCGACACCATACGGCTCCGGGTTGGGGCTTCCTCTGGCGGGCTTTACCAGCTGACCATGACAGAGTTTGAAGGGTTGCCTGACCTTTATGAGGTATGGCTGATGGATGCCTATACAAAAGACTCTCTCGACATCAGGCATAATCCCGACTATGCATTCAATCTGTATGCCAATGACACAGCCAGCTATGGGTCGTCGCGTTTTAGTCTGATCATCCGGCAAAATCCTGCACTTGCGCTTCATCTGCTTGATTTTAAAGGGTCTAAAACCAGTAGCGGCGCCCGAATTGACTGGACGACAGAAAACGAATCAAATTACACCAATTTTACCGTTGAGCGAAGTACCGATAACGGAAATTCGTTCAGGGTAGTGGGTGGTTTTGCTTCCGGCAGCGAGGGTAATTATAGCCTCCTTGATAAAAATCCGTCACTGGGTACGGATCAGTACCGGCTGAAAATGGAAGACATCAACGGAACGGTCACCTATTCAAGGGTGGTGACGCTGATGTATTCGGATTTAAGTAACAGCATCGCAGGAAATGCCGTTAGCATATATCCCAACCCGGCAATAAACACGATCAATGTTGCGATAACGCCAAGCACGGTGCAGCTGCAAAATCCGGTAGCCGGATCTTATAATATAATCATTACCAGCAGTAACGGTACAGTGGTAAAAAAAGCCGCATCCTCTCAGTCCGAATGGCAGGGGTCGGTTGAAAATCTGTTGCCTGGATCGTATATCGTGCAGGTTGTTGACAAACAGGAAAACAAGGTGGTGGGCAAAAGCAAATTTGTTAAATTGTAACAATTAACACTCTCACAAATATTAATTGTTTTTTTATGGGCCGGCGTAAGCCGGCCTTTTTTGTGCATAGCTGTCACCTTCCGGCAGATGCCGATACCCGCCATTTTTCCCGCTCTGATGAGCTAATGTGCTGATTATTATTTAAAAAAAGTTGGAACATCTTTTTCTGTCCGTTCGTATAAAGGCTTGAAAACGTAACAGAAAGCAATGCCGGGAAGGTTTAATAATAACATACTGCACAAAAATCAACCATCGTCATTGATGAAGCTTGCCTTTACCTTTAGTACAGCGTCACTTAAATTTTTTGGCGTGTTGCTTGGTGCTATATTGCTGTATAGTAGCTCATTAGCGCAAACCGTTACGATAACAAGCCCCGCCAACGGCAGCTCCTTTGCGTATGGCAGTTCAATATCGATAACGGCTACCGGTACGGCTTCTTCTTCCTCATACTATGTAAGCAGCATAAAATTTACGATATCAGGCACAACATTAAGTTATACCAGCACCACAGGCCCAACTTACTCTCCTAATTCAACATTTAACAGCGGTGTAAGCGCTTTGAGTATAGGTACCTACACGCTGAACGCTACGGTTAAGGATAGCCATAACAGGACGGCTACGACCTCAATAGATTTCAATATTGTTCCCGCTGCGCCTACCGCTACAGGAGGAGCAACCTGCGGTGGAACCACGGTTACGCTTACCGCAAGCGGCGGGTCTCCGTCCGGCGGGACTTACCAGTGGTACAGTACTTCAACCAGCAGCACGGTTTTGGCAACAGGTGCGACCTATACACCTACAGTTACTGCCACCAAAACATATTACGTATCTTATAAATCCGGATCGTATGAGAGTAGCCGCACAGCGGTTACTGCTACCTATTCTGCAGCGCCAACGTCCACATTTACGGCGACGTCTTCGGTGAATGTGGGTTCTAATGCTACGATAACCTACACCGGAAGTGACGGTTCGTCATCAACTTACACCTGGAATTTTGACGGCGGTACCATTCAAAGCGGATCTGGCAAAGGTCCTTATACCGTTTCATGGTCGGTGCCGGGCACCCATAACGTTACGCTGATCGTTACCAATTCGGCAGGTTGCAGCTCAAGTACGACTACTGTGCCGGTTACGGTCAATGCAGTCGCCCTCTCAGATTATGGGTTCAGCAAGGCGCTGATCCTGAATTCCTCACAGATCACAAACGGCGGCATTTCGTCCACGCTGACGAACTTCCCTGCATTGGTTTATATTCAGGACGACGCATTAAAGACAGGCAACGCCTGTGGCGATAAGGTGCAGTTCCCGTTGGGGAACGGAGGGGGACTTACGGCGGGAACCAACTACGATTTTGCATTTACCAAGACCGGAAGCACCACCGAACTGAATTACCAGGTGGACACTTATGATTCCATTAACGGCATACTTTTTTGCTGGGTAAAGATACCTTCGTTAACTTCAGCGAACTATCCGCTGACCTTTTATTTCGGGTCAAAAAATCCGGCGCATTCTTCCTCTTTCTCGGCAGCTACCTGGGCAAGTGATTATAAGGCGGTTTATCACTTCAACGAAGCTTCGACCAATGCGACCGTTCTGGATGCGACAAGCAACGGAAGGAATGCGGTGCAGGCAAATACTTCTGTAACTAATGATGAAATACACATCGCTGCAGGTGTGCCTATTCCCGGCGGTGGTTACAGCTTTAATGGCAGCAGCACCAGTATCATACAGAATGCCGGTACTAACCCGGATATCACGGATAAGTTTACCCTTTCGGCCTGGGTCTATTACAACGGCGATGCGACCAGCGATAATAAGATCATATCCAACGAGATCAATTATACACAGGGCTATAAGCTCAGCGTAAAATACGGAAAGCTCGAAACGGAGACCCGCTACATCGGCGGCGATGGAGTCGGTAACCTCGGTACTGGCGGCGCGGTGAGCAGTAAAACATGGCATTATATTCAGGGCGTGTTTACTGGGGGAACAAGCGGCACGTTCATTAATTATGTTGATGGCGTTGCGGTGCCAAGTTCCAGCATGACTTATCGTATGCAAAGAACCGATATCCGGCCGGATGCAGGCGACGTTGCCCAAATGGGTATAGACTACCTGAAAAAGACTACAGACCCTAACGATGCCAGCCGTGCGACAAACTGGTATAACGGTTATATGGATGAGGTGCGTATCTCAAGCGATGTAAAAAGCGCCGACTGGATCAGGGCGGAATACTATAACCAGACCCAACCGCTTGATTTTACCAATTATAGCGCTTCGGTAGTATCATTTAAAGATAATGCACCCTTGCTTACAGGCGCCTTAACCTATACCTGGACAGGACTAGACAGCAGCAGCCCGACCGATCAATCGAAGGCAAATAACTGGGACGCAGGTGACGTTCCCGTTTTCAACGGGAACACAAAAATGAACATCCCGGTAGTGGCCTCCGGCGTTTACCCGGTGCTGACTGCGGATGCAGGTATCTATTCGCTGACGATCGCCGATGGCGCGACGCTGAATCTTAACGGGCATACCCTGAGTGTTGGCTGTAATATCTACAATAACGCTACCACAGGCGGCAAGGGAATATTGAACGCCAGCAATACATCCTCCGGAGTGACCTGGAACGGAACCATTTCTGCGCAGTACTACTACGGAAAGAACGTAAAAAATACCGCCGAAATCGGCAACATGACCGTCAACAATTCTTCTGGCGGAACGATCACGCTGACCGGCGGGCCGGTGGATATTTATAACACCATTACGCTTACCAAAGGTAACCTTGTTGTCGATAATTCGGGCAACGGCGACCTGACGCTCAAAAGCAGTTCGTCCATCACGGCAAGCGTGGCGGCTATTCCTTCGTCATACAGCATTACCGGTCTTGTCAATGTAGAGCGTTACATCAGCGGCGGCGCGTTCAAATACCGGGGATACCGCTTTTTATCGTCGCCGGTTTATACGGCCAAATCAGGTACTAATTATTACTACGACCTCAGCTATCTTAAAACTTATACACCGATCACCGGAACGCAGGGTACCACCGGTGGTATGGATAAAACCGGGAATCCTACCATATACCTTTACCGGGATAATGTAGCCTTTACAAACGGCTCCTTCAACGGTGGTAACTTCCGCGGGGTGAACACTATTAATAACAGCCCCCTATATCACCTCGGAATTGATTATGACGGTGCATTTGATCTCCATGTAGGGACAGGTTTCTGGTTCTTTTACCGGGGAAATCGCGACA
This sequence comes from Mucilaginibacter sp., assembly GCA_035547875.1. GTDB lineage: Bacteria > Bacteroidota > Bacteroidia > Sphingobacteriales > Sphingobacteriaceae > Mucilaginibacter. Next base: position 102,970 of record DASZTX010000005.1, read on the forward strand.
ACATCGCCACAAAATATATTACAACAACTACCGCCGAACCAAATGTGTTTGTATCGCGCGGAACGCTGAACCAGCAGTCGGTTACAGTTGTTAACTGGTACACCCAGGCACCTACACTCCAGTGGACACAGGTTACCGGCAACGATGGCTATTCCGGCTATAATCTGGTAGGTAACCCGTATGCAAGTTCCATCGACTGGAATTCAAGGAGTTCAACCAACACAAACGCAGGCATCTACGCACCGAGTGTAAGTAATACCATTTATATCTATAACGAATCAACCAAAGTTTATGGGACCTATGATGGCTCAAACGGAATAAACGGAGCATCGAACATTATTCCGAGCGGTCAGGGCTTTTATGTAAAGGCAACCAATGCTTCGGCCAAACTCGTTTTCAACGAGGCCGCAAAGACCAGCAGCCAGGTGACAGGGCCTACGGCGGCGACAGGCTCAACGCTGTTGTTGTCAACAAAACCGATGTCCGGCGATAATACGTCGCTTGAATACATGAGGCTGGAGCTTTTTAAAGATTCAGACAACGTAGAGGAGACCATCGTGCGTTTTGATAATACCGCAAGCAACAAGTATGTTGACGGCGAAGATTCAGAACATATTACCGGCGGTGGTGGCGTTAGCTTTTCGAGCAGTTCTTCTGATAACGTCAGCCTGGCGATCAACCGCATTCCGTATCCTAAAATAATCGGGACGGTAGTCGGGCTCAATGTTAATGCCACGGCCAGCGGCCAGTACAGTATTCACCGTACGGAATTGCGAAACATCCCTGACCTGTATGAAATCTGGCTGCTCGATGCTTTCAAAAAAGACTCGCTTGATCTGAAAAACAATTCGGGTTATACATTCTATATTAATAAAGCCGATACCAACACCTTCGGCTCGCACAGGTTCAGTCTGATTATCCGGCAAAACCCGGCATTGGCATTGCGTCTGCTTGACTTTACTGCAAAAAAGACAAGCTCAGGAGCACAGCTCAACTGGAAGACGGAAAATGAAAAATATTATACCAACTTCACCATTGAAAGGAGTACCGATGGCGGAGAGACTTATAAGGTTCTGGGCGGTTTCGCCTCAACGGATGACGGCATCTACAGCTTCCTGGATAAAAACCCGGATGTTGCCGCCAATACTTACAGACTAAAGCTGGAAGACCTGAATGGAACAGTGACGTATTCAGATCCGGTTACGCTGATGTATGGACATGTTGCGGATGTGAACAATAACGCCGTAAATATCTATCCCAACCCGGCTGTAAATACGATTAATGTTGCCATCTCTCAGAATAATGTCAACCTGAATAAGGGAAGTAACCAGTCATACCGCATCAATGTTACCAACAGTTCCGGTAAGATATTAAAGTCAGTTACCGTGTCCCGACCCGATTGGCAGGATAACGTCAGCAATTTGCTGCCTGGGACGTATGTGGTGGATGTGATCAACAATACCAATAATACAGCGGTTGGTCAGGCTAAGTTCATCAAGCTGTAGGGATCATAATAAATAAATGTTATCAACCGTTAGTTGATAACTATCAGACACCCGGAAACAACCGGAAATTGTATTTTTGGATAATCAGGAAAGGATAATTGTATGCGTGTAAAGATATTTTTGACTTCGTTATTTATTTTATTGCTGAATGTCGCAACTATCTATGCGCAAAGTGATACCGACCCCGGAGGCCCCTGCGATTTTAATGACGTTGATAATGTAGATTGTCCGCTCGATACCTGGGTGATGTTGCTTGCTTTCTTCGCCATTATATTCGCTGCATGGCATTTGCATAAACGAAGAAAAGGTATATCCAGTCTTCAGAAGATATAAAAAAACCGGGCTGAAAAAGCCCGGTTTTTTTATCTGTACAGTTCAACTGTCTTATGAATTTCTTGATGGCATCAGTTGCAGCTGGTCGAGAACGCCGTCAACAACTTTTGGGAGATCATCTATGTCTTTCTGATGATTTTTATGCACTTCGCCGACACCAAATCCGCGCCAAACGATCCTGCGGGTCCGCGGGTCGATCAGATCGATGATCAAAGTACCTTCTTTGTAATGTTCCTTCTCTTTATAGGTAGGGCCTCCGTATAGAAATGGTCCTCCGTAGGCATAGTAGTACGGCCGGTAAAAGCCGCCCCATCCCCAGCTATAACCTAATCCCCAACCGGGATATCCCCAGCCGCCATAATAACCATAGCCCGGGGTATAATAGTTGGTACGCGCACCACGACCCACTGTAGTGGTATAGCTGACGATCAGGTCCGGTTCACGCTGGTCTAATTTAAGTCCTTTCATCACCAGTGCGCTGGTCGCCGCATCCTTAATTTTTGCATCGGCTTCGTTGTTCAGCATCGCCCGCTGTTGTTTGCCCGACGGTGGCGGCATCCATGCAAAGGTGCGGTAAGCGCTTAAGTTGGTTTTGTTGATGGCGGCAGTATAATAATTGTAACTGGTACAAGCTGATAGCCCCGAAATCATCAGAGCGGTCAGCGCCAAATAGATTGATCTTTTCATGATATTAACTCCCTTATATTCACTTAGACAAACGTTTATTAAAAGGTTTAATTGCGGCGATTAATATTTTTCGCCGCATTAAATATACTATTTGCTGTGCAAAACAACAGTAGCTCCCTTTAAGCCTTTTGATGTTGCTGTAAACGTAATGTCGCCGCCTTTTTCGCGGGTCTGGACGATGGCAAGTGCCAGCCCGTTAAACGCCTTTCTCCAACTGGCTTTGAACGGGTCGTGGTTGTTTTCGTCGCCGTTATCAACGCCCGCAATAAAGCCAGGTCCGTTGATCTTAAAGTTTACCAGGTTGTCAGCATCCGGTACCAGGTTGCCGTCTTTATCAAGCACCCTTACCGTGATGAACGACAGGTCGCGGCCGTCAGCTTTGATATTCTTGCGGTCAGCGCTAAGTTCGATCTTTGCAGGAGCCCTGGCAGTGTGAATAACGCGGGTCAGTACCACTTTTCCGTTTTTCCGCGATACTGCCTTCAGCGTTCCCGGCTCGTATTTCAGGCGCCACATCACATGCAGATCGTCGCCGGTCTTTTTTCTCACACCCTGCGATTTGCCGTTCAGGAATAGTTCGACCTCATCGGCATGATTATAAAATGCCCAGATATCCACGGTTTGACCCGGCTGCCAGTTCCAGTGCGGGAAAACATGCAATACGGTTTTATCAGTCCATTCAGATTGATACATGTAATAAATGTCTTTCGGGAATCCGGCAAGGTCAATAATACCGAAGAAGGAGCTGCGCGAAGGCCAGGAATACGGCGTTGGTTCGCCGAGATAGTCAAAACCCGTCCAGATAAAGAAGCCTGAAAGAAAGTCGTGCTTTTTCATTACTTTCCAGGTGGCTTCGTGAGTCGATCCCCAGGGTGGGCGAACGTTATCGAATGCCGAAACGGTATTGTCCGGGTTGCCTTTAAACGGCTTGTCCCAGTAAGGCCATATCCTGATGCTGTCCGACGGGAAATCGTAATGTCCCCTGGTTTCAAGCCCCGAGGTAGTTTCAGTAGCGATAAATTTCTTTCCCGGATAACGCTCGTGGAATTTGGCGTAATCATATTCATGGTAATTATAACCGATCAGATCGATTGCGCCCGACTGGATGATCTTATTGTTCTTGCCGGGATTATCGTTTGCCGAAGTGATCGGGCGGGTGGTGTCAAGGCTGTGTACGATCGCGGCAAGCTCCGGCGCAATTCTCAGCGCGCTGGTATCGCTTTGCTGCGGTATCTCGTTGCCTATGCTCCAGATCATCACGCTCGGATGATTCCGGTCGCGTAAAATCTGGTCTTCCAGATCGCGTTTATGCCATTCCTTAAAATACAGGTGATAATCGTAGTCCACCTTTTTCCATTCCCAGCAGTCAAAGGCCTCATCCATCACAATAAAACCCATCTTATCGCACAGGTCAAGCAGTTCTGGTGCAGGGGGATTATGTGATGTGCGGATGCCGTTACATCCCATTTCCTTTAATATTTGCAACTGGCGTTCTAATGCGCGTGTGTTGACGGCGGCGCCAAGCGCACCAAGATCGTGATGATCGCAGACACCGTAAATTTTCATCGGTTTGCCATTCAGTGAAAATCCTTTATCCGCATCAAAATTGAAATACCGTATCCCGAATGTGGTGGTGTAGGTGTCGCTGAGTTCTTTAACGGCATCGTATCCGAGTAAAAATACCTTCGTTACCGCCTTGTACAGGTAAGGGTCGTCAACCGACCATAAATGCGGGTTCTTTACCTCGATGCTTTGTTTTATGGTAGCAGGTTTATTATAGGATAGATCGATATTGCCATCCTTGCCGTCACCGCGATGCGTGTACAGGCTGGCTACCTTTTGTCCGGCGGCGTTATAGATCGTCGTTTCAATACCCACCCAGTTGTCGCCGATGGATTTGTCCGCCATAACTTTGGTGGTTAAATCAACGGTTGCAGCCATTTTGTCGATTTTGGGAGTGGTGATGAATGTTCCCCAATGGTCAACCGCAGCTTTGCTGGTGGTAACGAGCCATACATTGCGGTAAATGCCCGAACCGGAATACCAGCGTGAGTTTGGCTGCGCGGAATTATCAACTTTTACAGCAATTGTGTTGTTTCCTCCAAAGTTAAGATAGGGGGTAAGCTCATAGCGGAACGAGATATAACCGTTAGGTCTGAATCCGAGATGATGCCCGTTTATCCAGACATCGCTTTTCTGATAAACGCCGTCAAAATCAATGTAAACAAGTTTACCTTTTGAATCGGCAGGGATGGTGAAGGTTTTGCGATACCAGCCTATCCCGCCGGGCAGCGCACCGCCTTCGGGCTTTGCCGGGTTGTCCTTGCTGAACTTTCCTTCTATGCTCCAGTCATGGGGCAGGTCGAGTTGCCGCCACGCGGCATCGTTCATACTCTTATTTTCACCATGATCGACGTCGCCGAGGTGAAATCGCCAGCCTTTGTCAAAGTTGGCGGTTGTACGTCCCTGGCTGTATCCCTTCGGGGCAGCAAGCAGGAACAGGATAAGAAAGGCAAACATTCCTGCTGCCTTTAAAATATAGCTTCTGTATTTCATCAGAGTGGTGATTTTAGGAAATAACTGTTAATGCGACACTAAATTAATAATTAATATTTGATCGGCAACCTGTTGGGCGTTTATCGGCGGCCCCAAACAGAAAATGCACCTGGTAAGGTGCATTTTCTTTAAGTTCATAATTGGTAATTTACTTCTTTTCGGGAAGCAGGATAAATTTGATCAGGTTGTCGCCGCTAAGGTATTTGTTGGCGGCTTCCTTGGTGCTTTGCGGCGTAACATTGCTCAGGTTACTCACATGTTTCAGTATCGCATCCGGATCCTGCTGGTTTTGTGAGGTTGCGCCAAGATAGCCAGCCCAGAAAATATTTTCTTTTAGCTGTACCTGCGTGGTCCTTGCGTCTTCAGCCACAAATTTGTCAATGTCTGCCTGCGCGGCGCCGTTCTGTTTCAGTTTATTCACCTCATCCATGGCATCCGCTGTCAGTTTATCCACATCAGCGGGAGCGCAGGTGAACGATATGGTCATGGTGTATCTGCTGTTCGGTATCTTTTTATAGCCCGCTCTTACCCCCGGCGCATAGGTGCCGCCATCGGTTTCGCGCAGGCGGTCCAGTAACCTGATCTGCAATACTTCTTCCAGAGCGTCCAGTTGCATGTTATTGGCTTCGTTATACTCGTAGGCACCGTCGAACACAATCTGTACGGACGCCTTGTCTCCGATACCCCGGTTTACCGTTTTGGTGATCTGTCCCGGCTGTGGAACGATGTGCAGGTTTTTGTAGGTTTCCTTTTTGTTGGTGGAAGGCAGGCTCGCCAGGTAGGTCTCGATATAAGGTTTGAGCACTTCCACGTCAAAATTACCTACGAATGTAAAGACAAACCCGCTCGCGTCCGAGAAGCGGTCTTTGTAAAAGGCAAACGCCTTATCCAGGGTTGCTTTGTTTAAACGCTCCGGCGTAACCACCATTTCCCTGAAATTATGATTGTTCAGCGTTGCCGAAATAGTATCCTGAAAAACACTGCCAGGATTCAGACTGCGGTTAGCAAGCAGGGCGTTGGTCTGGCTGATGCTGCCTTCCCATACATCGGCGTCTTTACGCGGCTTGGTAAAATACAGGTAGATAAGCTGCATGGCCGTTTCAAAGTCCTTTGGTGCAACGTTTGCAGTAATTCCCTGCGCCACATCGCTGATATAAGGCGATACGTTCAGATTTTTACCGCTGAGCATTTTGTTAAGCTGTATCTGGGTAAAGTCCGAAATGCCGCTGCTGCCCACAATCCCCCCGGCAAGTTCTGCCGAAGTATAATCGTCGTCACTGGCCAGTGAGGTACCACCAAAACTGTAGCCGTTGATTAGTACCTGATCGTTCTTAAATTTAGTGGGCTTTAAAATCACCTTGACGCCGTTGCTCAGCGTAAGGGTGGTCGTACCGATCAGGCTGTCAGCCTTTATGTCGGTTATCTTGCCTGCAGGCGGCAGGCTGTCGAGCAACGGTTTATCAGTCGTGTTGTCAACGTACGGCTTCAGGTTCTGACCTGCCGAGCCTATCCAGTCCAGGATGGTTTTTTCATCCGGTAGTTTATCCTTTTCGTTATCCGGAGCTTCTACAATCACCACGCGGTTCTGATCGCTTACAAATTTGCTCGCCATCGCATTCAGTTCATCCAGCGTGATCTTGCTGATGTTATTCAGGTAAAAATTATATTCGTATGCAATACCCGGAATGGCGTTCCCGGTGATAAAGTTCTGCTGATATTCGCCTACAAAAGTAGCGGAGTTTGTTTTGTCGCGCTCACGGTAGGCGTTATCTATGGCCGTCAGGGCGTTTTGCTTTGCCCTTTCCAGTTCGGTTAAGGTAAATCCGAATTGGCGAACACGTTCAGTTTCAGCAACAGCCGCTTTTATGGCAGTTTCAAGTCCTCCGGATTTGGAGACAACGAGTGTTGTAAAGGCATCCTGCCGACCGATGAACGGGCCGTAACTGCTCTGGCCGAACACAAACGGCGGGAGGGGCTTTTGAGTTAGCTCGCTGAGGCGGTCATTCAGCATCTGGTTAAATAGTTGTACGCGGATGCTTTGCATTACATCCGCGGTGTTTTTTACCACGGTTTGCGGATGCTTGTCAATAATTTCTGCCAGCGTGTATGGAAACTCCTTGTCCGTTGCGATCTTGACAACAGTGCCCGGGGTCGGGGGGACTGTATAGTTAGGGCGCGGTTTTTCATTCGGAGGGTTTTGCAGCGAAGAAAAATTTCGTTTGATCAGTTCTACCACACGGTTGGGATCAAAATCCCCCACCGCGATCACTGCCTGTAAGTCGGGGCGGTACCAGTCATGGTAAAAGCTTTTAATAGCTTCAGGTTTAAATGTCTTCAGCACATCTTCTTTTCCTATCGGCAGCCGTTGTGCATAACGGGAATTGTTTAGTAGTACCGGATAGGTCTGGTTGCTAAGTCTTTCCTGCGCATTTTTACCATTTGCCAGTTTCTCGCCCAGAACAACGCCGCGTTCGGCATCTATTTCTTTCGGGTCGAATGTTACGTATGCCGCCCAGTTAGCCAGTATGTCAAAGCCTTTCTCAAAAACGGCAACGCTGTCGGTTGGCAAAGGTAGCTGGTAAACCGTTTCATCAAACGAGGTGTAGGCATTCAGGTCTGCTCCGAATTTAACCCCGGATTTTTGCAGATAGTTCACCATGTCGTTTTTAGGAAAATCGCGGGTGCCGTTAAAGGCCATGTGTTCTGTAAAATGTGCGAGACCCTGCTGGTCATCGTTTTCCAGAACGGAACCAACCTTATTTACCAGGAATAAAATAGCGCGGTTTTTGGGTTCGGTGTTCCGGCGCACGTAGTAAGTAAGACCATTTGGAAGTTTGCCGATGATCACATCCGGATCAACGGGCAGCGAATTGCTGCCTGCAATATGTTTTTGTTCAACACCTGTCGGCTTGCTCTTGGGTGATGCAGCCGGTTTCTTTTTTACCTGTGCAAATGCTCCGCCCGTTGCGATCAGCAACGCCAGGCCAGCGACAGAAATCTTACAGTTCAAATTCATCTCTTCTATCAGGGGAATAATCCGCTAAGATGCGAAACGAATACCTTAGTTACAAATTATATCGTTGACGCTCCGCAGAATGTGAAAAGATGATTACAACGGAAATTAAAGGTTGGATATTGCCTTTATTATCCGTCGAAACCATCTTTTGATGAGATTTACTCTCAGAAATGATATCTGACGAAAGCTTCCATGGCCTCGTATTCGGCCATGCCGAGCTTGTCATAGGCCCTTGCCGTTTCACGGGTGCGGTCTTCGGCCCTTACCCAGAACTCGCGCGCATCATCCCCCGGGAAC
>DASZTX010000006.1:0-1681 GCA_035547875.1 Mucilaginibacter sp.
AAAATTCCTGCACAAGTTCGACAAGCTCCAGGATACGCTGGGTATGAGTGACAAAGGCAAAACCCAGACACTATCGGTTGACAAAGAAAAGCGAGAGATCCTGATCGACATCGGCGGACAGGTCATCAAGGTCTATAAAAACGAGCTATGTCCTGAAGAATATTTCGCCTATACGACCGAAGGAAAGGAAAGGGTAAAAGTTCAGGAATACGCAGCCATTCATGGCAGCATTGAAAAGGGGATCGCGGAAATGGTCCGGCAGCAAAATGAAACAGCAGCATAACTAAAAACAAAACATATGAAAACGTTAAAATTTCTAACATTTATCAGCTGTGCAATGATCATCATTGCCTGTAACAACGGTAAGAATCCGGAGTTATCCGGTGTCTATATCAACCAGGCACAAAGTGAATACAGCATCGCTTCGGATACGCTCATCATCACAGCAGTTAATCTTGCTGATAAAACTTACCAAATTGAAGATAGGACAGGCTATCAGAAAATCAGGAACGGCAAAAAATTACCGGCAGAATACAAGCAGGAAAAATGGCAGGCGACCTGGAACCCGGACAAGCAGGTATTGGCGGAAACCGAATACGGGAGGCAGATCAGCGTACTAAAGGACAAGCCTGCCATACAGCTAAAAAATACGGTCTACCTAAAGATTAAGTAAGCAAATCCAGTCCATTTATAACAGTTATTTCCGCCGGGCTGGCGGGAAAAGGGGGGTCTTTTATGAAAATTTTAAAAATAACATTACCAGTGAGCCTGGCCATTGTGCTGGTTTCCTTTAATGCCGAAAGGGCAAATGCCCAGTTCGTGGTGGGTGAGGTCATCAAACTGACCGTGACCAAAGTGATCAAAGCCATCGACCTGAAAGTGCAGCGTATGCAGAACCAGACTATCTGGCTGCAAAACGCGCAGAAAGTTCTGGAAAACCAGTTATCGAGATTAAGGCTCGCGGAGATATCGGGCTGGACCAGCCAGCAGCAGCAGTTATACAGCGGTTACTACGATGAGCTGTGGAAGATCAAATCCGTTATTACTTATTACCAGCGGATCAAAGACCTTACAGTAAAACAAGTTGCCCTCGTTACGGAATATAACCGGGCCTGGGGAATGCTCCGGCAGGACAAACACTTCAGCCCGTCGGAACTGTCAGAGATGCAGCAGGTTTACAATGGCATACTGGCCGCCAGTGTACAGAACTTCGATCAGATACTACTGGTGGTTAACAGCAACGAAACACAGATGACCGATGAGCAGCGGCTGGAACTCATTAACCATGCAGGGGACCACCTGGATGATAATTACAGTGACCTCCGCAGGTTTAACACACAGAACGAAATGCTGAGCTTGCAGCGCAGCAAGGATTTAGGGGATACGCAAACCACCAAGACACTTTATGGAATCAATTAAACAGCCCAGCACCCAGTTCTATAGGACGTGTCGAACAGCCCGGTTCTTATGGATGATATCGCTGCTCACTGTGATTGGCGGAGGGGCTCCAGCTATGGTAAAGGCACAAACCTTTGCAGAGTGTGGAGATTCTGATGAACGTGACCACTCCAATCCGGCGCAAGCTGACCACCCATTCCGGGCGAAACTGACCACCTGATTCCGGGTCAAATTGACCACCGCAAACACGTAGCAAATGCTGTAAAAGAGACCATCTTTTGAG
>DASZTX010000007.1:0-230220 GCA_035547875.1 Mucilaginibacter sp.
AGATCTGTTTCTAATTATCTTTCTACAGTTTCCTAACCTCCTAAACTCAACTTAACCTTGACGGGAAACTTTCTTTCCCCTTGTTAAATTTAACAGTCTCTCAACCGTTACGCTACATGATTATCTCTTATCTTTAAGAACTTGTCGCCTTCACCATCACGGCTCCGGCTTATTATGTTTTTACCTTTTCAGGTAAGCACTTTTCAATTTTTCTGACTGAAAATCGCTTTCAGTCTTTCGCTTATTTAGCGCCCCTTTGTTTTGGGACTGCAAAGGTAAGAACCTTTTTTATTTCTGCAAACTATTTTTTTAATTTTTTATTTGCTTTTTCAGAGAACAACCCGCTTCCTCATTTGCGGGCTGCAAAGGTATGCAGTATTTTTTATTCTGCAAATAGTTTAGCTAAATTCGATGAGGTGTATATATAACACTTTGCATATCAGGCCAAAAATTTTCACAATACATCCAACCGGTTTCTATGTTGTTATGCATGCCCTGCAAAAAACCAGCGTAATTAAATCAATGGTTAATATTATTTCACCACAAAACCCGGATGATCGGCTATTTTTGTATCAATAAAAAGATATAATTATGGAAACCACCGCCGGCAACTATCTTTCAGGTATAAGAAAACTATTTATTTATTATAAATCTATTGATTGGCGACAGATCCTTTGCCCCACTCGGGGATGCCCAATTAAACTGGCGTTTTAATGGAAGCTCAAACAGCATAGCAACCATTATAAAACATATTGCAGGCAATTCTATATCGCGCTGGACTGATTTCTTAAAAAGCGACGGTGAAAAAGCCTGGCGCGACCGGGATAGCGAATTTGAAGATGGTGTCATTTCAAAGATCGATCTTATCATATTGTGGGAGAAGGGTTGGAAATGTCTGTTCGATGCCATTAACTCACTGACCGATGACGATCTGCTCCGGACCGTTTATATACGGAACGAACCCCACACCGTTATGGAAGCCATCAACCGGCAGCTTAGCCACCTTCCCTATCACATCGGTCAGATCATTTATATCGCCAAAATGCAACAAGGCGGCAACTTCAAATCACTGACGATCCCCAAAGGAGAATCAAAAAACTTTAATGCAATTAAGTTTAATGCCGGTAAAGATGATAGTACAAACACCATAGTATAAATAAACACTTTTCACTATTCTTATACCTCGAGTCAAAAAATCGTGTTAATAAGGTCTTCCGCGCCGGAGATCCTGTTAAAAGATGTTAAATCGTTTAACAGCATACGAGGCATATTATGGCGGCAACATATATTTAGCCTCTAAATAAATAATTGACTGATTTGTAATATTCAACTATCTTTGCAAAATGTTTAAAAAACAACTTACGTTATTAGCCGGAGTACTTGCTGTATTGGTGATTGTGTTGGGCGGTTGTAAAAGCAGATATGAAAAGCTGAAGGCCAGTAACGACAATGCTAAAAAATACGCGGAGGCTATTAAATATTATAATAAAAGGGATTATACTAAAGCGTTAGGACTTTTTGATGATCTGGTTGTAAGATATCGCGGTCACGAAGGCGCGGAAGACCTTTTTTATTATAATGCTTACGCCAATTATAAATTAAAAGATTATACTGCCGCTGGTTACCATTTTAAGAACTTCGCAGAGACCTATCCTTCAAGCCCGAGAGCGGAAGAATGCCGGTTTATGTATGCCTACTGTCTTTATCTTGATTCACCTATATATTCGCTTGATCAGAGCAATACCACCAAGGCGATAGAAGGCCTGCAGCTTTTCATTAACCTGTATCCAAAAAGCGACCGTGTTGAAGAAGCCGGTAAACTGATTCAAACGTTACGCGACAAGCTGGAAAGAAAATCATACGAGAACGCAAAGCTTTATCTGACGATCGGTGATTACCAGGCGGCCGTTATCGCGTTTAATAACACACTCCGCGATTACCCGGATACCAAATATGCGGAAGAAATTGAGTATCTGATTATCAAATCGCAGTACGAATACGCCAAAAACAGTGCTGAGTTTTCGCAGGAAGAACGTTATAACCAGGCGATCACCGATGCCGACCAGTTTACCGAGAAATACCCTTCAAGTGAATATCTGAAAGATGTGGCGGGGCTTAAGAAAGACAGCGAGGATGGCATTGAAAAAACCGAAAACATCATAGCTGCGGCGCGGTTGAACCAAAGACTGGCCAATAAAATAGCTAAGAAAGATACGACAACAACACAACCTGCTTCCGAAAAAGGAAACGACGATAAAAAGATTCCACAATAAAAAGAAATGAACATGAATAGCAATACGAATAAGCCTGCTGTTGCAAACAGTACCATCACCCGCGACCTCCGCGAGCTTGATGTAAAGACACATAACATTTACGAGTCGCTGGTAATTATGTCAAAGAGGGCAAACCAGATCTCGAACAATATCAAGGAAGAATTACATCAGAAACTTTCTGAATTTGCATCTTCCAACGATAACCTTGAAGAAGTCTTTGAAAACCGTGAGCAGATCGAGATCTCAAAACACTACGAGAAATTGCCCAAACCTACGCTGGTAGCTGTTCAGGAATTCTTGGAAGATAAAGTTTATTACCGTAATCCCGCCAAAGAGCAATAAACGGCGACCGTACATCCGGCAATACGGATGTTTCGGAACGATATCAAAGAGAAAACTCCCCCACCGGGAGTTTTTTTGTTTAATTTTAGATTTTCCACGTGCTGATGATGAAAAATATAGTTCTGGGAGTTTGCGGAAGCATTGCTGCCTATAAATCAGCTGCGCTGATCAGGCTGCTGATAAAAGCCGGGGCGAATGTAAAGGTCGTAATGACTGCCAGCGCCACCGACTTCATTACACCGCTCACCTTATCTACCTTGTCAAAAAATCCCGTATTGGTGGAATATTTTGATCCGGAAAACGGCGAGTGGAATAATCACGTGGAACTGGGATTATGGGCAGAAATCATACTGATCGCCCCGGCAAGCGCCAATACACTCGCTAAAATGGCTGGCGGCATCTGCGACAATTTACTGACCGCCGTCTATCTTTCAGCCAAATGCCCCGTCTATTTTGCACCGGCCATGGATCTTGACATGTGGAAACATGCCTCGACACAGGGGAATATCAGCAAATTACGATCAGTTGGAAATATAATGATCCCGCCGGGCTCCGGCGAACTTGCAAGCGGACTATACGGCGAAGGCAGAATGGCGGAGCCCGAAGAAATAGTTGGGTTTATTGAAAACGATATCAAAAAAAAACTGCCGCTGGTAAATAAAAAAGCGCTGGTAACAGCAGGGCCCACCTATGAAGCCATTGATCCGGTCCGGTTTATAGGCAATCATTCCTCTGGCAAAATGGGCTTCGCCATCGCCGACGAACTGGCAGCGTTGGGCGCTGACGTTACATTAATAGCAGGACCCTCCGCTCAAAAAAACCAACAGGATACCGTTAAGCGGATCGATGTTACGTCGGCCGCCGAAATGCTTGACGCTTGTCTGCAATATTTTGAATCTGCTGATATGTGTGTAATGAGTGCCGCGGTGGCTGATTATACACCGGTGAATATTGCTCAACAGAAAATTAAAAAACAAGAGGCTGGACTTAGTATCGACCTGAAAAAAACAACTGATATTTTAGGGACGCTGGGCAGTCAAAAAAGGGCAGGGCAAGTTCTTGTGGGGTTTGCGCTGGAAACCAATGACGAGGAAAAAAATGCGATTGATAAACTGCAAAGAAAAAATCTCGACTTTATTGTATTAAATTCGCTGAACGACGAGGGCGCTGGTTTTAAAAAAGACACCAATAAAATAACCATCATCGATAAGTCCCTTGAAAAACACCATTATGGCGTTAAAAGCAAGGAAGCCGTTGCCGGCGATATTTGTACGAAGATCGTCGAACTAATTAAAAAATGAAGCTGTTTAGCATTTGCGTCCTTTTAATCTGTTTAAATCTGAGTGCCTTCGCTCAGGACCTGAATGCGCGCGTGCAGGTGGTTTCGCCTAAAATACAATCGACCAACAAAAGAATATTTCAGACGCTCGAAACAGCGATGAAGGATTTTTTGAACGGCCGGAAATGGGCCGCCGATGTCATTTTGCCGCAGGAACGGATCGACTGCAATTTTGTGCTGAATATTACTGCCTGGGATGGCAGCAGCAGTTTCAGCGGCGAATTACAGGTGCAGTCATCCCGTCCGGTTTACGGATCAACCTATTCCACTACCCTGCTGAACATTAACGACAAAGACATAGACTTTAACTATACAGAGGGCCAGACGATTGATTATACCGATCAGAACTATCAGAGTAACCTGAGTTCGATCATGGCCTTTTATGCTTACATAATTGTAGGCATGGATTACGACAGTTTTTCGAAGTTCGGTGGTTCCGGCTATTTTGCTGCTGCACAAAATGTGGTCACTAATGCGCAAGCTTCGTCCGGAAAGGGATGGAAGGCGTTTGATGGCAACAATAACCGTTATTGGCTTGCTGAAAACCTGAATAACAAAATTTATCTCCCGCTCCGGGAATTTATCTATAACTATCACCGTAACGGCCTCGATGTGATGTATGACAATGCCGCCAAAGGCCGGAAAGCTATTTTAGATCTGCTGCCGATGCTCCCTGATGTTGACCGTCAGCGGTTAGGCAGTATGTTTCCGCTGGTGTTTTTCACTGCCAAAAGTGATGAGTTTGTATCCGTGTTCGCTGGCACTGATGCTCCTGATCGCATCAAAGCAATGAATATCCTTAATCAGGCTGATCCAGCAAACGGACTGAAATATCAAACCCTGCAAAATAAGTAGATTAAGACTTTACCGCTCTTTAATCAATTAAATTCTGACTGACATCTCCGGCAACATTTTTGCTTGCCATTTTGCTTCCTCTTGTAACATATCTCCGGTCGTAAGCGTCTTTTTTTAAAATAATTTATAAATAACTTGCAAATACGAAATCTATCGTACATCTTTGTACGAATAAATTCGTATAACTATCAAAATGGATATCAAACCAACAGAAAGCGAGCTTGAGATTTTGCAGGTGATCTGGAAAAAAGGCCAGTGCAGCGTAAGAGAGGTGCATGAAGAATTGGCAAAAAATAAGGATGCCGGTTACACCACTACCCTGAAACTAATGCAGATTATGCATGACAAGGGAATGGTAGAACGTGACACCACTTCGAAAACGCATTTATATAAAGCGCTGGTAACCCGTGAGCAGGCGCAGCAAACTGCGCTCGATAAAATATTATCGACGGTATTCAAAGGCTCCACCTCTGATCTTGTGATTCAGGCATTGGGCCATCACCGCGCATCAAAAGACGAAATTGAGGCGATCAAGGATTACCTGAAACAGTTTGAGGGAAAATAAGGAGGGATAAGTTTAAACAACCAAAACGATCACTGCCGGAAGTATTCCGGATTAATAAGTATAAAACATGGAAAACCTTTTATATAATATAAGCCAGGTGCTGGGAACAACCATCATTCATTCACTGTGGCAGGGTTTACTGGTCTATCTTGTTTTACGCATTATTTTTGCAGGAATACCATCGCTCACTGCGGTAAAAAAATACAACCTGGCCGTGTCGGCTATGCTTGCGGTTGCGGCGTGCTTTTTCTATACGCTATTCGTCGAAGTAAATAATTACAGTTGGGTAACCGTCTCATCGGGCCACAACACTGTTCCTTTACTTTCTTATCTGAGTTTATCTGCGGCATCCTCATATCGGGTAGCCTGGTACAGTAAAATATCTGCCTATCTGCCTTATGTATGTGTGATTTATTTTACCGGCCTGACCATCAACTTCGCGAAACTCGCGATGGAATGGGCTAAAGTCCGCCAGATAAAACGCTCTGTTCTACCGGCCGGAAGAATGCAGGAATTTTTTAATAACATCTCAAAAAAGCTCAGTATCACTAAAACCGTTGAGCTAAAATTTACCGAACTGATCGATGTGCCGTGCGTCATTGGTTACTTCAAGCCTATCGTGCTGTTGCCGGTAACGATATGCACCCGCCTTTCGGCGGACGAGGTAGAAGCCATCCTGCTGCACGAACTTTCTCACATAAAGCGTAACGACTACCTGATAAACTTGCTGCAGCAGCTTATTACCGTGTTGTTGTTCTTTAACCCTTTTACCCTATTAATTAACAGGATTATCAACCAGGAACGGGAAAACGGCTGTGACGACATGGTCGTTGAAAAAACAGGTGAGCCACTTATATATGCGCAAGCCTTAATTAAGCTTGAAGAATCCAGGCGAACCGAACTTCAACTCGCCCTTGCGGCAACCGGATCAAAGTTCCATCTTCTAAACAGAATTGAAAGAATTATGAAAACCCAGAAAAATATTGGCAATGTACGCCACCTGATCATCGCTCTGTTTTTAATAACAGGCACCTTAAGCTGTGTAGCATGGTTTAATCCCAAAAACGCTTCAGCGGCTTCAAAAAAGATAGATGCAAAGTTTATCACGCAAAACGATTCGACAAACAATGCGGCGGCGGTTGACACTGGAAAAAACAAGCATAAAAATAAGGCGGTCGCAAAAAATTCAAAACATACATCAAATTCAGGCCGATCAAAAGCTTCCGCAAAAAAAGAAACACTGACCGAAGATTATTACGGTGATCAGTTTCTGTCAGACACAGCAAAAAAATTCTTCAACAGTGCGGAATGGAAAACCCAGATGGACCAGATGAAAAAGATGGGCGAACAAATGAAAAAACAGTTTGACAGCCCGGAATGGAAAGAGCAGATGCTGGCCATGAAGAAACAGGGCGAACAAATGAAGAAACAATTTGAGAGCCCGGAATGGAAGGCTCAGATGGAAGACATGAAGAACATGGGTGAGAAGATGAAGAAACAGTTCGACAGTCCGGAATGGAAGGCTCAGATGGAACAGATGAAAAAGATGGGTGAAAAGATGAAGAAACAGTTTGACAGCCCGGAATGGAAGGCTCAGATGGAACAGATGAAAAAGATGGGCGAAAAAATGCAAAAACAGTTTGACAGCCCGGAATGGAAAGAGCAGATGGAACAGATGAAAAAAGCAGGCGAAAAAATGCAAAAACAATTTGACAGCCCGGAATGGAAAGCCCAGATGAAGGAACTTAAGGAACTCGGAAAGAAAAACTGGATTCTGAAAGACTCAGTAAACCATATCTATGCTCCCGCGACTGATACTGTAAAGGAAAAGAACTAATACCACCTGTAACAATCATAACCTGTCCGCCATGCAAAATTTATTTTATAACATCAGTCAGGTTGTTGGAATAACCATTATCCATTCACTATGGCAAGGGCTGACAGTTTACTTCCTGCTGAAGATTATACTTACGGCGGGCGCAAATTTAACGGCATCGAAAAAATATCTGCTGGCGATGGCGGGGCTGCTTGGCATAACAAGTTGGTTTGGGTACACGCTGATAAATGAAATAAACATTTATAACTGGCTGGCTGTAACACCGGCAAAAAACGCTGTCAGGCCGTTGCTGGCCGAACTGCCTGTGGTGATCGGGAAATTCAACGATGAATCCATACGGTATTACTACAGCATAGAACGGTATCTTCCCTATATCGCGCTGCTTTATGTTCTCGGTTTGGTTTTTAATACGGTTAAACTGTTCATAGACCGGAAAAAACTAAATGATATAAAACAACGGATCACATTTGACGCTCCACTGCAAAAATCGGTCGATAGGTTTGCCGGCGCGTTGAAAATAGGCAGGAAGGTAACATCGGGACTCAGTAAAATGATTGATGTGCCTTGCATGGTAGGGTATTTTAAACCAGTCATCCTCCTTCCGTTTAGCTTTGCTGCCTGTATGTCGGCAGAGGAGATTGAAGTAATAATCTTACATGAGCTCGCGCACATTAAGCGGAACGATTACTTCTTGAACATTCTACAACAGATAATAACCGTATTGCTGTTTTTTAACCCCTGTGTACAGCTGATTAACAGGATCATAAACGAAGAACGTGAGAACAGCTGCGACGACCTGGTTGTAAAGGCCACCGCAAGCCCGATCATCTACGCAAAGGCTTTGTTAAAGCTGGAGCAAAACCGCCAAAACAACTGGCAGCTGGCGCTGGCTGCCACCGGCAAAAAAAAACATTTATTAAACAGAATTGAACGAATCATGAAAACCAAAAAATCAATACCAAGCATTCGTCCCACATTGCTGGCAATGCTTATATTAACAGTTACTATCGGCGTTATAGGCTTGCTAAAACCTGAGGTTGCCAAAGGAAAAATCTCCGTTAAAGCAATCAGCCCGGTCATTCATCAGATGCTGGCAGATACCGGCAAGAAAAAGGCAGTAAAAGCAAAGAAAAAGCCGGGTAAGGAAATCGTCAAAACCAAACAAAAGGCAGAAAAAGATGCAGAATTAGCCTTTGCCTATGATTCAGATAACAGATGGGATTTCCACGATCCGCAGCTTGAAAAATTAAGTAAGGAAGTTGAGGAGCACGGTAACGCCATTAGCAGCTACTATGAAAGCGGCGATTTTAAAAAGCTGTCGGACCAATTGGAGCAAAAGGGCCGGGAAATGGAAGCCTTTTACAACAAGCCAGAGTTAAAAGAACTTCAGGAGAAAATGGAAAAGATTGGTGCTGATTTTGAGAAGAACTGGGGCGAGACCGGTGAAGTGAAGGAAATGAGTGCTAAAATGGAAAAGCTCGGCAAACAGATCGAAAATTATTACAACAGCAAGGAATTTAAGACGCTGAATGAATCATTGGAGAAAAAATACGGTATTCCACACGATCATCAATACTATGATGATAGGGATAACGCAAATTACCGTAACTATCAGGCTGAATTAAGGAAAAATATTCCTGCTGAAGTTACCCGTGCAACTGATGAGTTAAAAGAAACGGGCAATAAAATGAGGGAACATTTTCATTCGCCTGAATATGAAAAGCAAAAAGAGCTTATGCACGCTATGAGTGACAGTCTGAGACATGCTTATCATAACCCGGAAGCTGAAAAGCAAAAAGAAGAAATGCGCGAATTAAGCTCAAAAATGCGGGAATACAGTCACAACCCTGAAATTGAAAAAGAAAAGAAGGCTCTGCATGATGCAAGCGCACGCTTAAGGGCATACATGAACACCCCTGACTTTAAAAAACGCCTGCGGGATTATAAAATGACGCATCCTGAAAAATTCCACTGGTACGACGACAGTGATAAAAACGATAAAGCAGACAAACAGGAAAAAGCTGAACAGGACAGTACCGATCAGCAATAAGATCTTTACCCTGATTATAATTCTGATAAACCCGACTCACCCCGGCCAGCAAAGCCGGGGTGTATTTTTTAAAGATTATCGGGTATTGCCGGACGGCTGTTATCTCGCCCTACTTTAAATTCAGGCTGGCTTAGTCAACTAAAACCTGTAATTTAGTATCTCCAAAAAACGGAAGGTACTTTTATGCTTCAGAAGCTCAGCATCAGCAATTACGCATTAATTGATAATATCGAGATCAGCTTTAACGCAGGGTTGAATATACTGACCGGCGAGACCGGGGCCGGTAAATCGATCATATTGGGAGCATTATCGCTCATTTTAGGGCAAAGGGCCGAAAGCCGCTATTTCTTCAACCAACAGAAGAAATGCATCATAGAAGGAACGTTTGTTATCGGGGCGTTTCACCTGAAGCAATTTTTTGAAGATAACGATCTTGACTATGAGACAGAAACAGTTTTACGCCGAGAAATATCTGCGGACGGTAAATCAAGAGCATTTGTAAACGATACACCGGTTAACCTGAGCGCCCTCAAGGCATTGGGTGAAAAGCTGATCGACATACACTCGCAGCACGCTACACTTGAGATCAATGACCCGGAATTTCAACTTCTGGTGATCGACGCTGTAGCTGGGCACAGCGATCTGCTTGATGACTACCGCAACAAATTCAGGGCTTACAAAAAATCCACCGCAAAACTAACCCAGCTCAAAGAAGAAAGTGCCAAAGCGAAAGCTGATCTGGATTATTACCAGTTTCAGTTCGATGAGCTTGAAAAGGCGGGTCTTTCGGCTGATGAGCAGGAATCGCTGGAACAGGAACTTTATTCGCTGAACAACGCCGGTGAAATAAAACGAAGTTTGCTGGGCGCTTTTTACCTGATGGAAGAAGGAGAAACTTCGGCGATCATCCAATTAAGGGAAGCTGGTCATCAACTTTCTACGCTCGAAAAATTCAACCCGCAGGTTGCAGAATTATATCAACGGCTAAACAGCGCCGTAATTGAACTGAAAGATATAGCTGCGGAAATTTCAGTTATCGAGCAACACACCCAGACAGATGAGGCAAGAGCCGGTGTGGTAAACGCAAGGCTAAGCCTGATGTACCTGTTACAAAAAAAACATCGGGTGAGTACAAACGCTGAATTGCTGCAGCTGCAGGAAGAACTGTCGGCAAAAATACAACAAGCCGTTTTTGGCGAAGAGGCTATTGACAAACTAACCAATGAATTGTCGGCCGATAAAAAAGTGCTTGATAAAATAGCTGCTAAACTATCGGAGAACCGCAAGTCGGTTATTCCGCAGATCGAAATGCAGGTGCTGGATACTCTTTCCGGCATGGGCATGAATAATTCCAGCTTAAAAATTGAATTACTGCCAACGCCGGAGGGAAATGCCGCTTTTGGGAAACTCAATGAAAACGGATCAGACGTCGTTCGCTTTCTTTTCTCCGCCAATAAAGGACATGCGCTGGCTGAAATGAGCAAGGTGGCATCCGGCGGCGAACTTTCGCGGCTTATGCTGAGCATCAAATCGCTGATCGCGCAAAACACGGCTTTACCGACGATAATTTTCGATGAAATCGACACCGGTGTATCGGGTGAGGTAGCCAATAAGGTGGGACAGGTGATGGAACAGCTGGCTGACCATCTGCAGGTGATTACGATCACCCATCTTCCGCAAATTGCAGGGAAAGGCCAAAGCCATTATTTTGTATATAAAGACGACGAGGGCGCGGCAACATATACACGCATAAAGCAACTGGATAAGGAAGAACGGGTAGTGGAGATCGCTAAAATGCTGAGCGGCGATAATCCGGGCGAAAGCGCTTTACAGAATGCAAGGGAACTTTTAGCCGGGTAACTATCAATGAATTAAAACCTGTTGGTGCAGATTCCTGACAGCATCCGCCACATTTGAAAATAACGTACGCGCACATTTGATTCATTTTATTGTAACCAATAAATATATACCTTTGCCTGCATCATAACTAAATTTAAAAGATGGCTTATAACTTATTAAAAGGTAAAAAAGGAATAATATTTGGCGCGCTGAATGAGCAGTCGATAGCCTGGAAAGTAGCCCAGCGCTCTGTACAGGAAGGCGCTGAAATTGTTTTAAGTAATGCCCCGATTGCGCTGCGCATGGG
Organism: Mucilaginibacter sp.; assembly: GCA_035547875.1. GTDB lineage: Bacteria > Bacteroidota > Bacteroidia > Sphingobacteriales > Sphingobacteriaceae > Mucilaginibacter. Next base: position 11,408 of record DASZTX010000007.1, read on the forward strand.
TGAGTTAAACAAACTTGGTGAGGAATGCAATGCCCCCATAATCGGCGCTGACGTAACCAATAACGACGATCTCGTGAATTTATTCACTAAAACGCAGGAGCATTTTGGCGGCGGAATCGATTTTATCCTGCACTCAATAGGTATGAGCGTCAATGTACGTAAGGCGATTCCTTATCCCGAAAATAATTACGATTTCACCCACAAAGGTTTTGATATTTCTGCACTTAGTTTGCACCGTGTCCTATCTACAGCTATGAAAATGGATGCCATTAACGAATGGGGTTCTGTTTTGGCGCTGACTTATATAGCTGCCCAGCGGGTATTCCCTGACTATAATGACATGGCCGATAATAAGGCTTACCTCGAAAGTATTGCCCGCAGCTTCGGTTATTATTACGGCAAAAAAAAGCACGTTCGCATTAATACCATATCACAGTCGCCGACACGCACAACAGCAGGTTCAGGCGTTAAGGGCTTTGACGGCTTTATTAATTATGCGGAAAAAATGAGTCCGCTTGGCAATGCGGATGCGGATCAATGCGCGGATTATTGCGTAACCATGTTCTCTGATCTGACAAAAATGGTTACCATGCAGAATCTGTTTCATGACGGCGGTTTCTCTTTTACCGGCGTAACACAGGAGATTATTGAACAGATGGAGAAATAATTATAAGCGGAATGTTCTGAAATAAAAAATCCTGCATGGAGTTCCATGCAGGATTTTTTATGTGATCATTTTAAGACTAATTCGAGTCGATCAGCAAAAGTTTTACTACCGAATCATCCGGCCGGTTAATAGTGCTGATGCCATCAGATGCCTGGGCATACAGAGCAAGGCTTCCCTGGTTGTGGGTATAACTAAAGGAAATACCCTGATAAGTTTCCGGAATTTGTTCGTAAACGCCGTTGGTAAACGAAAAATAAACCAGCACACCACCGTGATCGTTAAAATAGCTGTCGATTTCCGGCGCATCAATTACTGCTGAATATGTTTTTCCGCCATCATCCGTAGTCCAGTCAGACGACTTCACATCGAACAATATAGTCTGGTTCGGATTTGGCGTAATATATTTCTTAGTACAGGAAGATGCCGCGAGTAGAATTACACAGCCAACGATAGATAAGATTTTTTTCATAAAAGTGTTGTTTATATATTATTAGAACAACGCTACGACAAAAGGTTTAATATAAATTAAAGTTTTTTTAATTTATCCTGTTATCAATCATCTTTACGGAATAATTTAAATTCCATTTGATCTTCCCTCCTGCCGTACAAATGCATTCATTTAAAATTTCTTCTCTCTTGACAGGTGCTATAATTAGCTTATATTTACAATAACTACATATTTAGTTATTTATGTCACGGCAGTATTTTCTGATCTTATTATTATTCATTCTTCCTGTTAAGGGCATTGCACAATATACCATTTCAGGACAGGTGCTAAACGGCAACGACAAGTCCCCCGTAGCCCACGCCAGCGTTTTTCTGAATAATTCAGTGGTGGGCACGACCACAGCCGACAACGGCACATTTACGTTAAGTGAAGTACGACCGGGACAATATGATCTGGTTGTTTCCTGTGTAGGGTATGAAACGCTGCACCAGGCTGTTATCGTAAACAGCAGCATCAAATTACCGGACCTTATCCTGGCGCCGAAAACGTTGATGCTCGATGAAGTCCGCATTAAGCCTAAACAGGATTGGGCAAAAAATTACGAAACTTTTAAAAGGCTGTTTTTTGGAACAACCGAATTTGCACGTCAATGCAAAATAACTACCAAAGGCCTGCCGGATATGCTCGATCTCGACTTTGACAAAACAACGGACGTGTTCACGGCGAGATCCGACGATTTTATGGAGATCGAGAACAAGGCGCTGGGTTATTACATCCGGTATTATCTCAATTCATTGACCTATGATTACAAAACCAGGCTGTTTTATGTGGAGGGAACCGCAGCTTTCAGCGAAATGACCGGAAGTAAATCACAAACACACCGATGGAAAAAAAACAGGGAGAAGGCCTATGAGGGTTCCAGCATGCATTTTTTGCGCGCAGTGGTTTCAAATAGCCTGGCGGAAGAGGGATTCAGGGCGTTAAGGCTCATCAGAAAAACTGATACAGCACATAAAACGCTGAACGGTCACTTTTTCAACACCCTCATAGAAAAGCCACTGGATATCGCCGACTTTACACGTCTGACAGATGTTCAAGGCGAATTTGCGCTGAGTTTTAGCGATTGCCTTTACGTAGAGTATAATAAAAAAAATGCGCATAAAGCGTCGGCTGACTGGAGCGAAGCAGCGATAACAACGCTCATTTTCAACGAACCCTATAGCTTTTTCGACAGCAACGGAATTATTATTAATCCGGCGAGTGTTTCCTTTAACGGAAATTGGGGACAAAGGCTCATGGCGGATCTGCTGCCTGTAGATTACGTTCCTGACGAGAAAGACCGTTAGCCATTTCGCAGGGAAAAAAGATCATTGCTTTTTTTGCGCCTGTTCCTGTTCGCGTTTTTTCTTTCTTCGTTCTTTACGCTCTTTACGATTTTGTTTGTTTATAGCCTGCCGGGTTTGCAATTCTGCTACCGACTGCTCCGTTTTTTTATCAAGACCGACTGAAGGTTTGATACCGCTCAGCAACGATTGCCAGATTGTTTTAAAGAACGCATTTTCGGGTTTGCGTGTGAACCTGATATAAGCGATCCGGGGAGTACCGCCGTCCTTATCAGGATTATTGTGTTTAAGTATAAATATATTGGTAAATAACGATGCAATGGTTTTTCTTTTCAGCCGGTCCATATCAGTGTCCGGTTTCAATAAGGTAACCTTTAAATCATTGTACAGCAACCCGATCCTGCCCTTCGAGCCGTAACGATCCGCCTGGATATCAAATTCAAATTTTTTCAAGGTTCCCGACGTAACCTTAAACATACCTAAAGGCATGGCGGCTTCATTGATATCCTCAAGGTCCATTGTACCCAGACTGCCCGCGAAACTGAATGAATCATTTTTATCGGTCATATTAAATTTAACACTGGCCTCCAGTTTTCCACGGTTCATAAAAGACGACCCAAGTTTGATACTGATAATATTATTTTTACTAAGCGCTGTTTTATTGTTGGTTAGGTTCAGCACCCTTCCGTCAGTATTATTAAAGGCCAGGGTTCCGGTTTTCTTTGTCTTTAGATTATATTCATTATAGGTAACGTCTATACCGCTCAGATTTACGGTATCTATCCTGAGATCAAGGGGTAAATTACGCATGGCCTCGTTAGGAAAGCTTTTAACCTTGTCTTCGTTCTTCTTTAAATGATTCGGATTGGCAAAAACCTGCAGGTGACCATTTTTTATTGTCATATCCGATGCTGTGAGCGTACGGTATTTGTGGTAGCTCAGAAAATCAAAATGATTAAGCTGTACCGAATCCAGGCTAAGCGTAAACCTGTCTTTATGGCTCCGGTTAAAAAATTCGTCTGTATTTACTGGTTTGAGTGCCAGGCCCGCTATATTCAGCTGCGACGTTGAGGTAGATAGCTTCAGGGAGTTTATGGTATAGCTGTAAAGTCCGTTGGTCGTCTTTCCTTTATAGTTGTTTAATTCGGCAGTAATATCCTTACAGTAAAGTAACCGTGACCGGTCTGTTTGTGTTGCCGAATCGATCAGCAGATCGTGCGCGCTGATATTCATCTGTTCAAATTGGGACGCCGCCAATTTGTTTCCCGAGTAGTCCTTGTACCGGAACTTCACGTCACCCATTAATATGTCACCGATATGAATGTAGTGCAATGTTTTGGATATTTTTTGCCAGGCCGTACGCCGGTCTTTTACTACTGTATCGCGGGTGTGATTAAGCTGGTAACTCACATTGAGTTCAGGAGCGTAAAGTAAGACCTGCCCTATTTTTAACGTATGTTTAAAATACAGACTAAGCGGATGAATATGCGAAAGCACCAACTTTTTGATGTGAAGTTCGACGAGATTATTCGGCGCGAGGCCTTTTTTCCTTTTTGCATTGTAAACCGCAGTATCGGGTTTCAAACTGATGTTGAAGATCACGATCGTCCCCCTCAAAACATGCAGCTTAGCAGATGAGAAGTCCACCTGATAAAGTCCATCGCTGCTGTTGGAAACTATATCCTTAACCTTGCTCTCCAGTATCGGCGACCAGTAACTGTTTACAAATAAGGCCAGCAACAAAATTAGCAGCAAAAAAACCGATGCGATGGCAAGGGTTATTTTTTGCCATTTATGCTTTATAAATTTAAAAGCCATTAATGATCTGAGTTTTGTTTTATCTTTTCCAACGAATCCTTTTTTGCCTGTCTTGCTGCTTTTCGCGCTTCGCGCCTTGCTTTTCTGTTTTCTCTAAATTTATTAAACTTATCTAACAAACCATTAACTTTTGAAACGACAGTATTAACTTTTGTCACTGCCTTTTTTACATTGCTTTCCGTTTTCTCGTCAAGACCCACACTTGGCTTTAGTCCGTCCAGAATTCCTTTATAAAGGAAGCCGAAAAAAGAGGTGGTGGATTCGCGCCTCAGATCGACCGGGCCAGGCCGGAATACGCCTTTATGATCAGGGTTAGCATCCTTTAATACCAGATTATTTGCCAGCATTGAGATCAGTCCTTGTTTTTGTAACCCCGGTTGTCCGTCAACTTTTTTCAGCAGCTGTATCTTAAGATTGCTGTAATAAAAATCTACCCTCCCCTTTCCGCCGTAGTTGTTGGCGTTAATATCGAATTTCAGTTTTTCAATGTCAGCCGATTCAACATGCACCATCGCCAGCGGCTTTACCAGCTTGTCAAGTTTGCGCCCATCGAATTTACCAAGTTCGCCATTATAGTTAAAGGCGCCATTTTTAGCTAACAGATTAAATTTAAAATTAACATGCAGGGGGGCCTCGTTCATAAAACGGGTATCGATAAAAGCACGCATAAAAGGATCAGCTTTTTTTTGATCGTCATCGTTGGTAACATTTAAAAAATATCCGTTGGTGTGCTTAAATATGATTTCGCCGGTTTGTTCGGTGGTTGCATCTTTTTCAGCATAAACGATATTTCCATCGTGTATGTTAATTCGCTTCAACTTCATATCCAGCGATACATCTTGAAGAGCCTGATGCGGATCTTTTCCTATTTTGCTTGTTTTTTTGCCTTTATACGCATTGTTGCTATATATATTAATATCAGGGTGATGAATATTCATCATGCCTGCCCATAAAAGTTGGTCGCGCAGGAAGGTTTGCAGGTCAATGTCATTGATCTCGATCTGCCTGAATTTTAGCGTAAAGATGTCCCCGGCGTGTCCCCGGTGTTCATAAAATTCGTCATGACCATATCGCGGTATAAGAGATACTTTGTCGAGCACAAGTTTCCGCTGTGCCGTGCTGAAAAAGATCTTTTTTGCGGCAGCTTTATACAGTTTATCCGGCGTTAAAATCTCATAGTTATGAACTGATACGTCAACACCTTTGGTATAATAAAAACGGTCAGGCGCACTGCCCGACAGCGAATCGATCAGGATATCCGAAATATGGATATCCAGGTCTTTCAAAGCGGAGGTCTTAATTACGCTCCCGTTCTTGTTGACGTATTTAAGACTGATATCATTTAAGGAAATGGAATCGATATGCAAACGCTTAAAGGTCTTCTTTATAATCTCATAAGGCGTTTTAGATTTCCCAACCTTAACGGTATCATTAAATTTTAATCTTTTGTTGATGATTGTCAGTTCTGGCTTATCGATAAAAATGTTGTCAATGTTCAATATCCTGTCCTCATAAGCCTGTCGTGCGCCAACATTCCTGATCGATAGCTTTTTTACGCTTAATATAAACAGATTGTCAGGAGCTTTTTGTTGACTAACCAGCCTGTTGTAAATTTCAGTATCAGGTATCAGCCGGAAATCATAAACGGACGCGTTTCCCGACCCGATATTAAGATCAAAGTCCGAATATTCGATATGATATAAACTGTCAGTCGATTTTAAAACCAATTCCTTAAGCTGGGCTTGCAAAATAGGCTTCCAGCGATTGGAGGCGAGATATTTATTATAGAAATAGTAACCGGTAGCAGCAAGCAAAACCACGATACCTAACAGGTAAAACGGCCACTTTTTTATCTTTCTGGGTTCAATGTATTGTTGCTCCACCGGCAATCAGCTTAATTGTAAACAAGAACAACACAATAGCCTTTTTGTTAGATTCAATATAAATGCAATAACAATGTTCCGGTCAATAAATTTACTGTTGCAGAATTTGCTGAACTGTTTCAGAATCTTTGCTCATTTCATGCACTGCTAACCCGCTAAGCCCGATTCCTTTAAAGTCTATAAATCAGGTAATCGTCAAAATAACTGCCAATCTGTCACGCTCTAATCAAAATTTATGTATTTTTGCGGACTAATTTGTAAAAAGAAAGATGGATCTGATTATTCCGGATAAGAGGCACGACGAAAGCAGACAGGGTGAGGCGCTGGTGCTGGAACCAAATACTTACAGCGATGGCCGCAAACTATATATCGAAAGCTACGGCTGCGCGATGAATTTCAGCGACAGCGAAATCGTGGCATCGATCTTATCGGAAAAAGGGTTTGAAACAACATCTGATTATAACGCTGCCGACGTAATTTTTATCAATACCTGTTCAATACGCGAGAATGCCGAACAGCGGGTTCGTAACCGCTTAAGGGAATTTACCATCGCCAAGGTAAAAAATCCCGGATTGGTGGTTGGCGTTCTTGGTTGCATGGCCGAACGCCTTAAATCCAAATTCCTTGAAGAAGAAAAGCTGGTTGACGTTGTGGTTGGGCCTGATGCCTATCGCGACCTTCCTAACCTGATTGAACAGGTTGGCGGCGGGCAGAAAGCGGTAAATGTTCTGCTCTCGCGCGAAGAAACCTATGCCGATATCAATCCTGTTCGTTTAAACAGCAATGGCATAAATGCCTTTGTATCTATCATGCGGGGCTGCGACAATATGTGCTCATTCTGCGTGGTACCCTTTACCCGGGGGCGTGAACGCAGCCGCGATCCGCAGTCAATCGTTGCCGAATGCACCGATCTCGTTAACAAAGGCTACCGCGAAGTGACACTGCTTGGTCAAAACGTGGACTCATATAAATGGAAACCGAACGGAAAGAATACGTCTGTACAGGAACCTGAAAAACAGGTTTTGGGTATGGATCTGCTGGATAAGGTAATTGCGTCTGGCGAAGACCTGACAGTGATGTATAATCATACGGCAGAGGAAGGCGACGTTACCTTTGCCGGTCTTCTGGAAATGGTTGCGCTGATCAACCCCGATTTGCGTGTCCGGTTTTCTACCTCCCACCCCAAGGATATCACCGACGATGTGCTTTACACCATAGCGAAATACGACAACATCTGTAAATATATCCATCTGCCGATACAATCGGGTAATAGCCGGATACTCAAGCTGATGAACCGCACTTATAACCGCGAATGGTACAAGGAGCGGATCGACGCGATTAACAGGATTATCCCGGGATGCGCTATTTCAACGGACATTATTACAGGTTTTTGTAGCGAAACGGAAGAAGAACATCAGGATACACTGAGCATGATAGATTATGCACGGTATCATTTTGCCTATATGTTTATGTATTCCGAAAGGCCGGGAACACTCGCAGCCAAAAGATATGCAGACGACATCCCGGAAAGTATAAAAAAACGCCGCTTGCAGGAAGTGGTAGCTAAACAGCAGCAGCACTCTCATGAGCGATTGAAAGAGCTTGTTGGCACCACACAAAAAGTGCTGATCGAGGGCTTTTCAAAAAAATCAGAAAACGATTACTGCGGGCGCAGCGATCAGAACGCCATGGTTGTTTTCCCCGTAAGCGATGATTATAAACCTGGTCAGTATGTCAATGTATTGGTTGACCGGTGTACAACGGCCACACTGATAGGGCGTGTTATTTAAAGTCGCAGATAATTTTGCCGGATAAATTTAGATGCTTGTAATAAACAGATCCGGCGATCTGTCTAAATAAAAAATATTTTTTTCGGCTTCTGCCTGCCGCTTTTTTGAGTTTCAACAAAATGGAAATACAGGAAATAAAACAACGCTTTGGCATAATCGGCAATTCGCCGTTATTAAACCGGGCGATAGATATAGCAAACCAAGTTGCGCCGACAGATATTTCGGTGCTGATAACTGGTGAGAGTGGTAGCGGTAAGGAGGTGTTTTCGCATATCATTCATCAGATGAGCCCGCGAAAGCATGGCCCGTTCATAGCGGTTAACTGTGGCGCGATTCCGGAAGGGACGATCGATTCAGAATTATTTGGCCATGAAAAGGGCGCATACACTGGCGCCATCGGTGAACGGAAAGGGTATTTTGAAACGGTTAATGGCGGCACCATTTTTTTAGATGAAATTGCCGAAATGCCTCTGGGAACGCAGGCCCGGCTGCTCAGGGTACTCGAATCCGGTCAATATATTAAGGTAGGTTCGTCAAAGGTCGAAAAAACAAATGTCAGGGTGATCGCCGCTACCAATGTTGACGTATATGAGGCAGTAAAAAATGGCAAGTTCAGGGAGGACCTTTATTACCGGTTGAATACCGTTCCTCTTCGCATCCCGCCGCTGCGCGACAGAAAAGAGGATATCTACCTGCTGTTCAGAAAATTTACTTCAGACTTTACCGATAAGTACCGGACCCCGCCCATTCAATTGGATGACGAAGCACAGCAGGTACTGGTTAACTACTCATGGCCGGGCAATGTGCGGCAGCTGAAGAATATGGCTGAACAACTTGCCGTGCTTGAACGCGACCGGGTAATTACCGCGCAGACCCTGCTAACCTACATCCCTTTTGAAGCGGGAAACCGTAACCTTCCTATGCGGCTCGAAAATCAACCGAAGGAAGATTTTTCCGAACGTGACATTTTATACAAAGTGCTGTTCGATATGAAACGCGACATGGTAGAGCTTAAAAAACTGGTGATAGATATCATCGAACATGGCGGCGTATCGGTAAACCATGCACACTCACAGGCGATAAATCAACTCTACAGGGACATTGATCTGCCCAATACACCGGAAGCGCCACAATTTACCCTGCAACAACCCGTTAATAGCAGCAACGGTGTCAGTCCATATAATATCACACAGGATGCTGAAGAAGTGGAGGAATCACTTTCGCTCGTTGAAAAAGAATCTGATCTGATCCGGAAGGCGCTAAAAAAGCATAAAGGGAAACGTAAACTGGCTGCTAATGAGCTTGGGATATCGGAAAGGACTTTGTACAGAAAAATAAAAGAATTAAATTTATAATTAAAATGGGTAAAGTAAAGGGATTTGCGTTAGCGCTGATAAGTGTTATATGGATACTGCAGTCGTGTACGTACAAACTCAGTCTGAATGGAGCGTCTATTCCTGCAAACTTAAAAACCATACGGGTGGAATTTTTTGAAAATACTGCACCGCTTGTGGTTAATAACCTGAGTCAGCAATTTACAGAGGCGCTGAAAGACCGTATCCGTAATACTACCCGTTTGAGCGTTGTAAACGGCGAAGCTGACGCAGTCATGTCAGGAACGATCGTCGATTATAATATAGCGCCGGTATCGGTTCAGGCCACCAATAGTACCACCGCACCTTTAGCGGATCAGACCCGGTTAACCATTACCGTTAACGTAAAATATGTGTATGATGCCGATAAAAAGTATAATTTTGAACAACAATTTTCCAAGTTTAAGGATTTTAAAGGAGATATTGCCTCTGTAGAACAATCACTTATAGCGGATATTAACAAACAGCTTACCGAAGATATTTTTAACAAGGCTTTTGCAAACTGGGATTAATTAGTAGTTTTAGACGAGTGGATCAAAATTATAATAACAACCAAAACGATTTTTTATGGACATTGCTGGCCAACCCGGCTGACGATGCTTACCGGTATAATTATAATTTACAACGGCTGGTTAATGATTTTCCGCAAAGCGGTATTTTGCAGGCTTTACTTGCCCATTCCAGCGAACAGAAAAATCTAAAGCAGGCATCGGTATATTTTAATGCACGGTCGCTTTATAAACTGATCAATGCTCCCACTACGCTGATTGGCGTCTCCAATGATAAGATCATTATCAACGGGCGAAACCTGTATGCAGATTTTAATGGCTATCACCATCCTGAAGCTCCGGCTGCCCCTGAAAACTATTTCAGCGACAATGTACCCGATAACGATACGCCTTCATCTGTTTTTGCACCTGAGGTAACAAACGAACCTGAGCCACCCGTTCCCGAAACGCCAGTTACTGATTGGACGGATCAGCAAATTGAAGATCTGCCCGCAGAGGAGCATACCGTTCCTTCGTATAACGATATAGATAATGTACTTCCGGAAATACCGGCCGAAACAGAAGCCAAAAGGGAAGAACCCGCCGATGAAAAGTCTGATCGTGAAACGATAATAAATTACGCCTTTAATTTAGGGCAAAAGCTGCCGCCCGAAAGCGAACCCCCTGTGGTTCCCAATGAGGAAGCAGCTCAGCAGCCGGTCAGCGAAATTTCCCCTCTGCCGGACCTGCCCCCTGTAATTGAGCAACCTGAAGACACCCACGATCTGTACGGGCATATGCCGCCGCCGGTACCTTCAGAAGAGACAGTGGCAGCGCACCCTGCTGATGCTACCGTACCGCCGCCAGTCCCGGCAGAACACGCTTCAACTGCAACCATTCCGGATGCTTCAGAAAGCATCGAACAATCTCATGCTGATAATACCCAACCGGAAGGCCCGCAAGCCGTCGTTGTAACAGAGACTGACACGACTCCCGCAGAAGAACCCATACAGCAATACCGGCCCTGGGACGAAACATCGGAGACATCAGTTCCACAGACAGATGTCTTTGAAACATCAACAAGCGCCCATGAGCCGGACACAAAAGTCAACCTTACATCTGAAGACTCTAAAGAGACTGACAGTGAACGGATAAACTCTTCCGAACAGACAGCATCGCCAGCCGCTGAAATTTTCCGGCCGGTAGAAAAATCAGATACAGAAGAACACTGGAATCAGTCTGAAACAGAATCCGGCAATATTGAGGAAGAAACATTCGATGAGATCACCGGGATCGAAAATATTGCGATCGAAAAGGATGTTATCAGCAATATCGCGGCTAATGACTACTTTTCATTCGACCAGACATTTGGCGAACACAAAGCCCCTCAGGCTGAAAATAATGAAGCCGTCAACGAAGAGGAAAAAGATGAAAAAGATTCCGACCGCCAGGATGTTTCAAAATACCATGATGAAAAACTGCCTTACAGCTTTTTATGGTGGCTTGATAAAACCCGGAAAGAATATTCACGCATATATCAGCCATATAAAGTTGCCGGAAGGGATCACATCATTGATAATTTAACCAAAGCTAAGCTTGGAACGGATGAATTGCAGCAGCAATACTACGAGAACATATTCCATATTACCTCGGTTGACGATCTGGACAGAAGCCTGCCACAGCCTCCGTACGCCAAAGCAGCCGCTCCCGTCGATAAGAAAAAGGAACAGATGATCATCGATCGTTTTATTCGTGAAGAACCGCAGATAAAGCCTCAAAGCGGCGATAAGATTGACAACGAGAATAAAGCAAAAAAGAGTTCCGAAGATCGTGACGAACTGGTATCAGAGACACTCGCTGCCATTTATTCAGATCAGATGCTCTATCATAAAGCTATTTCATCGTACAAAAAATTGATGTTGAGATTTCCGGAAAAAAGCCGTTACTTTGCGGCCAAGATTGAACAGTTAGAAAAGAAAACCAATTAATTATAAAATATAAAAGAAATGTATCAAATAATGTTGATCATATCGATCATTGTGTGTGTACTGCTGGTACTTATCGTATTGATTCAAAATCCAAAAGGAGGCGGTCTGGCATCAAATTTCTCAAGCTCATCGCAAATGCTGGGCGTTCAGAAAACAGGCGATTTCCTTGAAAAAGGCACATGGTTTCTGGCCATCTTCCTGATGGTATTATCAATGGCTATTAATGTTGCTGTAAAAGGTGGAACCGAATCAACCGGCAATTCGCAGTTGAATGAGCAGATAAACAAGGCTTCAAAACCTGTTGCGGCACCTACCAACGTGCCGTTGACCACACCGCAGACACCTGCTCCTGCTACTCCGAAAAAATAAAGGTCGGCGATCGTTTAAAATTAAAGGGCATTGTCCGCACATGCAGGGCAGTGCCTTTTTTATTAAAGGCGAAGATCGTATGGATCATGATGGGCTGTACCCGGACTTTAAATCTTACACCGGACTGACACGTTGACACAAGAATGAGAATGTTTTTTTATCAATCAAAAATTCAGCACCTCCAGGGTGACAATTGAACAGATAATATGCCAATTTTGATCTTTTGTTACGCTTGGCATAATTGATGTTCATTTAGGACCGAAAACTTAAATTATATATAATTAAATTAAAGTATAACTATGTCATTAAACATTAAACCTATCGGAGACAGGGTTGTAGTGGAAGCTGCACCGGCCGAAGAGAAAACTGCTTCCGGAATTATTATCCCGGATACTGCAAAAGAAAAACCTCAGCGCGGGACGATTGTCGCTGTTGGCGATGGAAAAGTAGATGAGCCTTTAACTGTTAAAGTTGGTGACCAGGTTTTGTACGGTAAATATGCCGGTACTGAAATTACCTACGAAGGCAAGGAATACTTAATTATGCGCGAATCAGACATTTACGCTGTTCTGTAAATCAATCACCGAATTATTGAAAGATCGAATTATTGATTCTTTCTTTTGATTAAATCAATAATTCTTCAAATCATTAAATCAAAATTTAAAACAACATGGCAAAACAAGTCAAATATAACGTAGAAGCACGCGACGCCCTGAAAAGAGGTGTTGATATTTTAGCTAATGCAGTTAAAGTTACTTTAGGCCCAAAAGGCAGAAATGTAATTATCGATAAGAAATTTGGTTCTCCTTCGATCACCAAAGACGGTGTGACCGTTGCGAAAGAGATCGAATTAAAAGATGCCCTGGAAAATATGGGCGCACAAATGGTTAAGGAAGTAGCATCAAAAACTGCTGATATTGCAGGTGACGGTACGACAACTGCAACTGTTTTAGCACAGGCTATCGTTACTGCAGGTATTAAAAACGTTGCTGCCGGCGCTAACCCAATGGATTTGAAACGCGGTATCGACAAGGCTGTAGTGGCAGTAGTTGAAAACTTACGCTCTCAGTCACAAACCGTAGGCGAAGACAACAATAAGATCAAACAGGTTGCTTCAATCTCAGCGAACAACGATGAGATCATCGGTGCGCTGATTGCTGAAGCAATGGGTAAGGTTGGTAAAGATGGTGTAATCACCGTTGAGGAAGCAAAAGGTACCGAAACTGAAGTTAAGACTGTAGAAGGTATGCAGTTCGACCGTGGTTACCTTTCCCCTTACTTTGTTACCAATTCCGACAAAATGGAAGCTGAACTGGAAAATCCTTACATCCTGATCTATGATAAAAAGATCTCATCGATGAAGGAATTACTTCCGATCCTTGAAAAACAGGTTCAGACTGGCAAACCACTTTTAATTATTGCTGAAGATCTTGACGGCGAAGCATTAGCTACGCTGGTAGTTAACAAGATTCGCGGTTCATTGAAGGTAGCTGCAGTTAAAGCACCTGGCTTTGGTGATCGTCGTAAAGCAATGCTGGAAGATATCGCCATTCTTACTGGTGGTACTGTAATTTCAGAAGAAAGAGGCTATAAGCTTGAAAACGCTGAACTGAGCTACTTAGGTACGGCGGAAAAGGTTATCGTTGATAAAGATAATACTACAGTTATCAACGGATCAGGTTCAACCGACGAGATCAAATCACGTATCAGCCAGATCAAATCTCAGATCGAATCCACTACTTCTGATTACGACAAAGAAAAATTACAGGAGCGTTTAGCCAAATTATCTGGCGGTGTAGCTGTATTATATGTTGGTGCTGCTACTGAAGTGGAAATGAAAGAGAAGAAAGACCGTGTTGACGATGCTTTACACGCAACCCGCGCTGCTGTTGAAGAAGGCATCGTTGCTGGTGGTGGTGTAGCTTTCATCCGCGCAGTTGAAGCCCTTGTTAACCTGAAAGGTGTAAATGAGGACGAAAATACTGGTATCCAGATCATTCGCCGTGCGATTGAAGAACCTCTACGCCAGATTTGCGAAAATGCGGGTATTGAAGGTTCTATCGTAGTTCAGAAGGTAAAAGAAGGCAAAGCTGATTTTGGCTACAATGCCCGTACCGACAGCTATGAGAACCTGATCGGCGCAGGCGTTATCGACCCTACCAAGGTAGGCCGTGTAGCGCTTGAAAATGCTGCCTCGATAGCAGCCATGTTGCTGACCACAGAATGTGTATTAGCTGATGAACCAGATGACAGCCCTGCAGGCGCTCCTCCAATGGGCGGCGGCGGCATGGGTGGCATGATGTAATATCAACCGTAGCTGTATAATTGCGGCTTATATGTTCTAAAACCCCTGTCTGTTTTATCAGACAGGGGTTTTGTTTTCAAAACACCTTCCTTTCGTCATAGCTGCGTAAACGCGATGTCATCCATTAATCAAATGATTGATTAATGGATTTAACCCTCATTTTTTGATTTATTTTTGCATTGAAATTCAAGAGCTGAAAAATTAGGCACAGCATTTGAATACGGTTAATCGCTATGAAAAATTTAACACAAACAGCCAGACATCTACAAAGCCAGATTTTGGATTGGGTATTATTTAAAGGGCCGGAACTGTTTATTACGATATACGGTAAATAATAATTATTACTACCTTCGCTTTCTCATTTCATGAAAGTAGAAGATCTTTACCAGGCGTTTCATCAGTGGCTCGTCGTTCGCGGGCGGGTTTATATTTTCGGTTTACTCGTTTTTATTGTTGGTCTTTGGCTTATAAGATTTTTAAAGACCAGGATTCGCCACCGGATGATCCAGCGAAAGGTTCATTCTTCTCTTCAGCCTTTCTTTCTTAGCCTCACCATTACCAGCCTGTATATCCTGCTTATCATCTGGGTAATGAATATTATTGGTTTTGAAATGACCATTTTCACAACCATTATCGGCGCCTTCAGCGTTGCTGCCGGTTTAGCATTATCCGGAACTTTCCAGAACTTTGCAGGAGGTATCTTGATCTTATTGTTAAAGCCGTTCGAGGTTGACGACAGTATTGTTGCTCAGGGTCAGGACGGACGGGTCACGTCTATTCAGATGTTCTACACGGTATTGATCACGGCAGATAACCGGACCGTAATTATCCCCAATGGAAAGCTTTTTAACGAAGTGATCGTGAATGTTACCCGGGAGGGAAAAAGAAGGCTCGATTTTGATGTAAAATTAGCTTACGCTGCCGATATAGAACGCGCCAAGCAGATTATGCTCAATGCAATAAAAACAACTGAAAAAGTACTGACGCAGCCTGATGTAAGAGTTGGTCTTATCGGTTTGGAAAGCGATAGCATCCGCATCACTGTAAACGTTTGGGTGCAGCCCGGAGATTTTTTAGCAGTCAAGATCGATCTGATGGAAAAGATTCTTAAAGACCTTGCAGCCGCAGGCATTAATTTCCCAAAACCGGGATAACCCTTATTTTAATAATCGCTTTATTTCAGATTTTTTGTTTCGCCTTCAGTTCCAGGTAACGGTTAACCGTATTAATCGTCAAATTTTGTGGGGTAGTTAATATCGACTGGATATTATGTTTAGCAAGTTCCTTTACGATCAGCTTTTTATCGTAGGCAAATTTTTCCGCTATTGTTTTTATATATATTCCTTCAATGTCCGCCGCAGGCTCCTCACTTATTTTCTTTAACTCGGTATTTTCAAAAAAAACAACCAGCAACAAATGAAAACGGGAAATGCGTTTTAAGAAGGGCAATTGCCTTTCCATGGCATTAACGCTTTCAAAATTGGTGAAAAACACGATCAGACTGCGTTGCTTTACTATTCTGCGGACAGATATATAAAGCGACTCCATGTTAGCTTCTAAGTAACGTGTTTTTTCTTTGTATAAAACTTCCAATATTTTGTTGATCTGCGTCGGGCGGCGGTCAGCGGGAACAACAGCCCCCACTTTCTCAGCGACCGTAATTAATCCAGCCCTGTCCTCCTTTAACAATGCAACATTCGACAACACGAGACTTGCATTAATAGCGTAATCAAGCAGGCTCAATCCATCGAACGGCATTTTCATTGTCCTCGACTTATCGATCACGCAGTAAACCTGCTGCGATCTTTCGTCTATGAATGCATTGCTCATCAAACTGCCGCGTCGTGCTGTAGCCTTCCAGTTGATCGTACGGTAATCATCGCCCTGCACGTAGCTGCGTACCTGCTCAAACTCCATGCTGTGCCCCAGCCGCCGTATCTTCTTAACACCGATCTCCGTGAGGTTATTCGATATCGCCAGAAGCTCGTATTTACGCATTTGCAGAAATGACGGGTAAACGGGCAACACCTCGGGGCGTCCAAAGTTATAACGTCGGCTGATGAGTCCCAGCGGCGACTGTACGAATATCCGCACTAATCCGAATTCATATTCACCACGTTTGGTTGGTCTCAGCGTATAGTTGATGAGTTTGCGTTGCTTAGGCTTCAATCGTGTGTTGAACCATAGATCCCTCTTTTGAAACTGAACCGGTATCTCATCGATTATACCGATATTGATATCGAAAGGATACCAGTTTTCCAGATAGATTCCAAGTTCATTATCGTCGCCATTACTCAGCCTTTCCGGAGCGTGACGCTTCGCGAATACACCGCGATTCGTCCGGTAAAGCATCATGATATCCGCCGCAAGTACGGCCATCAGCGAAAAAAAAGCGAGTTGGGGTATTATACCGAACCACGGAAAAAAGAACACGGCCATAAATAGCACCACGCAACACCCTACCGCTGTAAAAAGGCGGTTGGTTAAAAAAAGATCGGTATAAAACAACCTGAAAGTTTTCTTCACTTGGATGAGCGTTTAGCCTGGTAAAGCGTCGTTACTATCTTGGCACTTCAATTTTTTGAATGATCTGTGTAATGATATCATCCGGAGTTATCCCCTCCATTTCCCTGTCAGGCGTGAGCATGATCCGGTGCCGCAAAACGGGTGGAGTTACCAGGGCTACATCATCAGGAGTTACAAAATCACGCCCGTTGATCGCAGCAATGGCTTTAGCCGCATTGACGATAGCCAGGGAAGCCCGTGGCGAACCACCCAGGTACAGCGACTTATTGTTACGGCTTTCATGAATAATACGGGCTACATAAACCAGGATCTTCTCCTCAACATGCAGTGTTCGTACTACGCTTCGCAGTTCCTTGATATCCGCGGCCGAGAGTACCGCGTTAACCTGCGCTACCTGTTCCGCAGCCTTGTATTGATGCTGCTGGCTAAGGATCGCGATTTCCTCATCAAGCGAAGGGTACTTAACTTCAATTTTAAACAAGAACCTGTCAAGCTGAGCTTCCGGCAGGCGATAGGTCCCTTCATGTTCCACAGGATTCTGAGTCGCAAGAACGATAAAAGGCTCTTCCATATGGTAGCGCTGCCCGTCTATGGTTATCTGCCTCTCCTCCATCGCCTCGAACAGCGCCGACTGTGTTTTTGCGGGGGCCCTGTTAATTTCATCGATCAGAATGATATTGCCGAATATCGGTCCGGGCTTAAATTCGAATTCTGTTGTTTTCGGATTAAAAACAGAGGTGCCCAATATGTCGGAAGGCATCAGATCGGGTGTAAACTGTATCCTCGAATATTTGGTATCGATGGATTTAGCAAGCAGTTTTGCGGTAAGCGTTTTCGCCACGCCCGGCACGCCTTCAATCAAAATATGCCCATCGGCCAGTATCCCGGCTATCAGCAATTGGATACTTGCCTGCTGCCCCACGATCATCTTAGAAAGTGTCGCCTTTATTTGCTCTACTGCCAAGGCCAGTTTGCTCAGATCTGTTCGTTGTTCAAATATTTCTTCTTCCATTTTTACCTGATTTGGTCATAAAATTTTTCAATAATCTGGTTCAATTCCACAAGCTCTTTGTCGGTAACCCGTTGCTGATTGCCAATAAAATTGATATAATCTACCAGTTCCTTTACCTGGCCGGAATCTATGCTAAGCTTTGTAGCAACGCTGTCGATGAATTCTGCATCCATCTTGTTTACCTTCAGGTTGTATTTATCCCGCAGGTAGGTCAGCAAGTAAAGAATCTTTTTGTGAGCGATGTTGGTATTATCGCGTTGCTCATAATAGACCTGCCCTACTACGTTTACAAAATCAAGCGTCGCGTTTTTTAGCGGCTCTGCCACCGGGATCACTCTTTGCCTTCGTTTAACCTGGAAAAGTACAAAAATAACCAACGCTGACAGACTTAAATAGTATGCCCATTGCAGCGACGGCTTGCTGAAAAATACACGCATGGGCGATATATCTTCGGGTATGTCACCATTTTGAAATTCATCCCAATAGATCGCGTCCGTCGCCGGAACATAAGAGAGCGCTTTTGCTGCAAAGTCTGCGCCATCATCGCTCAGCAGGCTGAAATTACTGAAAAGTAACGGATTGGCACAAAGATAAAGGTATCCCTTACCAAACTTATAACTGATGAATGTAGCATGTCCATGATTATTTTGCCCCACAACCACAGCTTTGGTCGTATCGAAACTATCAAAATACTGATTGCTGACGTCTCTTTTAAAAGAATAGTTTGTTGTCCTTTTTAAATTTTTGTTGGTAAAATTCAGTGAGGCGGCGCCTTTGGATGTCTCATAACTTGTATTGATCTTCAGGGTATCCGCCAGAAATCCCCTGAAAGCAAAACTGCTCATAAAAACAGAATTGCCCGCCTTAATGTAACCCGCCAGCTGATTGAAATCGACCTTTGTCAAATTTATCGTCCCGGCAATGATCAAATAACTGCCCCCAGTAATAACAGAGTCTTTTATTTCATGATAAACAGAAGCATTGGTCTTAAAAACTTCGCTGCCAGGATATAGCTGATGCAACTGATTGAATAATATAAAAGTTCCATAGGGGATTTTGTCCTGGTAATAAAGCGTCGGTTTCCAATTCACGGCGGCAGGCTTATTATACTGTGCCACCAGATAAACCAATAACAAAGCAGATGCGACAAAAATATATATTTTAAAGTCCTTCATGCTTTGGCGTTTTTAAAATCCTGAAACATCAATTGGATGCTCTGAAAAGCAGGTGCGCCAATGGCAAAGTCGCCATACCATACATATTCAAACTGTCGGGTCAGCAACTGGAAAGCCCGCCGTTTATCGGGGTCTTCAATCTCAGCAACGTAAGTGCTGTTGGTTTTATCCGGCTGCCAGTTGATGAGGCGGCTTTCGCTTAGCTGTTTAAGGCTTTTTAAATAAAGCAGTCTCACCGCGAGCCTGTAATTCTGATGATCGACTGCTTTTTGAATCTCTGCATCAAAATCTATTTCGTGGATATTTTCCATCGCCTCCGTAAAAGGAATGCTGGCAGCAGTGGGTTTTCGTTTGAAGATACCCAGCAAGTCGATCCCTGACACTTTAAAAACGAAAAATACGATAGCGCCGACGGCCAGCAGGACTACAAGAAATTGCAGGAGCTTTAAAAAAATATAGAAAAACCCTTTGTGGCTTGCACTAACATCAAGAAATGAAAATAAACCAAGAAACCAATTCCAAAACCATCGCCAAAACCGCGTCCACAATGAAACCTGTTGCTCTTCATCGTGGTATTGAAACTCCTTGAGCCGCTTATATGAACTCAACACTTTCTCATCAAGACGTCTGACATTAACAAGGGAACTGTCTTTCTTGATTACCGCAGGTTGTTTAGGTTTTGGCAGCGGCTTACTCTCCGCAGCATAAACAGAATGAGCAGTAAATAAAATTAAGATAAGGAGTAAGCGGCGCAACATATCTAATATTCTTCTGTCGGGGCGGCATTGTCACCTTCTACATTATTACCCAACTGACTGATGCGGTTCAGCAACCCGGTTCCGTCTGTCCTTTCACTCAGATTAAAATAACACAAACTAACTGTTACCAGCGGCATTATGTAAAATATCTGACAAAGATGCTGTACAACAACCGTGAGGACGGTTAATGTGACTGAAAGATGCATACCATTACTGCGGTGAATAAACATCGATCCAACGTTCAACAGGGTCAGCGGTACTACAAATATCGATACGGCGAAATAAACGATCAGTCCCATAACGAACAGACAGCCGAAAGTTACCCACCAATTGTCTTTGATCAGTTTAAAACTTTTATTGAAAGCATAACCCAGACTGGCATTTTCGAAAACCATTACCGGAAACATCAATGCAATGATGGGATAAAGATATACACCGGGAATAATACACAATATGGTAGCGGCAATGAGCAGCAGGCCAAGCACAAAACTGCTTCCGAACAATCGTAAAAAAAAATATTTGATATATCCCCACACTTCTGCAACTGTCGGTGCCACGTTACCTTTTTCGCGGTATAAACTGATATAGGAATAAACGGTCGCCGTAATTGTGATATAATTAAGCCATAAAAAGAGTATGCTTAGAAAATACTCGATACCAAAATTTGCAAAGAAGCGCGAAGAACCGATCAAGGGGCGCGTTGGCCCGGCTGTGTCAAAACCACCGTTAAACAAGGACAACACCTTAATTTGCTGCAGGATGGAAGTAACGGTTGCCGCGATCAGGAAAAAACCGCAAAAAATAAAAAAACACGAAACCAATGGCTTTAAATTCTGCCGTATAAAAAGGAATGTATCCGAAATGATCTCGCCAAAGTCGCGGGTTTTTAAAAGTTCAATCCTGGGTGTCATGTGATAATTGTTTTTTGGATAAAATGTTAGGATATATGATAACGTACCAAACCATAAAAATAAGGGACGAAGCTAAAATTGTAATACTAAGCCACAGCGGCATTTCTGTGTGCCGGGTCACGAAGCTTTCAAAAAAAGCGGCAGTTAAAAATATGGGCACCAGCCCAACTGTCAACTTCATCCCGTCTTTCGCTCCTTGCTTAAGGGAATAAAACCGGTTGTAAGTTTTGGGAAACAAAAAGCTATTTCCTAAAACAAGACCCGCAGCCCCGGCAATAATAAACGATAATATCTCGAGAGTGCCGTGAATCCAGATCACCAAAATGGATTGCATACCAAGCCCTTTACTAAAAAAGTAATATTCGAATGAACCAAGCATAACGCCATTTCTAAATGAAAAATATACAGCCCCCACGGAAAATATAACGCCGCTGACAAAATTTATAAAGGCAACATAAATGTTGTTGGCAGCGATCATCAGAAACATCGGGAAAGCGTCAAACTGCTTATAGACTCCGAAAGGATCGCCTTTGGCAATATTGGCGTTGGTCATATCCACGTAGGGCGACCCCAGTATGAGCCGCACAAAATTTTCGTCATACTTCGCAGAAAGCGCGCCAATGGTAGTAAACACAGAGAAGAATATAAACGAATATAAAAGCTGCTTCTGATAGGTTTTGAACAGCAGCGGCAATTCATATTTCCAGAAAACAACAAACCGCCTGCTTTTTTCGACCTTATTCTTATAAATAGACTGGTGAAGTTTCGCGGCCAAACCATTTAAATATACGGTCGTCTTTGAATTGGGATAAAACGTTTTAGCGTAAGCAAGATCATCGGTTATCTTAATAAACCGGTCAGCAAGTTCATCCGGATCATTGGTGGACAACGTCTCGTAACTATGCCACTTAGCCGAATTCTGCTTAACAAATAAAGGTTCCCGCATTAAATTTCTATTCTCAATTATTCCGTTAAAATAATTACAAATTTTTATCTTTCAACTATAAACCTAATTTTAGGACGTATATTTATTTTCGATGCAAACCATAAGGATCACCACTCCGCAAAATATAGATATCGATTATGAGGTAGCAGGTTTGGGTGAACGTATTGTTGCCCGCCTGATCGATATGGCCTTATTTGTTATTGTTTTCCTTGCAGGTATTATAATAACTGCTTCAACAGCTTCATCCGGTTCAGGAATAACATTAACGATCCTTCTGATAGTTTTTGCTGCGCTATTTGTTTTTTACGATATTATATGTGAGCTGATGATGAATGGCCAAAGCCTTGGGAAGCGCATTATGAAAATAAAGGTGATCAGTCTTAATGGCGCCCGCCCTTCCTTTGGGCAATACCTGTTACGCTGGCTATTCAGAATTGTGGATTTTACGCTGACATTTCAGGGCGGCGCTTTGATCTGTGCTGCAGTCTCGGAAAAGACCCAGCGTATCGGAGATATTGTAGCCGGAACCACCCTGATTAAAACACACCCGCGCACACAGTTTGATCAGGTTTCATTTGCTCCCGTTATTGAAAATTACACACCCGTTTTCATGGAAGTCTCACAGCTTTCTGACAAGGATATCGCTTTGATACACGAAGTAATAAACAATTATTACAAAACAGGAAATGGTCACGTTGTTTATAATGCGGCACGGCGGACAGCTGAAATATTAGCGATCACCAAACCTCCGGGAATGGACGACCTGCGATTTTTACAGACCATAGTGAAAGATTATAGCCATCAGGTTGTAAATACTCAGGTCAACCCGTTATAATGCCGGTATAAATTCCACATTTTAATCAGATAGCTGATCAGTATAAAACTCCCTACAATCATGAAAAGCGTCTTTTTCAGGTGTGACTTGGAATTATCAAGATTGTAAAAACCGTCAGCCAGAATATACGCGGCCAGCAAAAGCAGCGGTACGGTTGGAGGATATAACAAAAAGCTCTTCCGGAAATTACCTTCGATGAGCGCAATAAAAGCACGCTGGAAACCGCAGCCGGGACAATCTATCCCTGTAATATACTTAAACGGGCAAGGCAGCAGATGATTTTGCAGCCAGCTAATGAAATTTAACCGGCTGCAAATCAATATTAAATAATAAAAAGGTATAAGCACTACGCTTGTGGTGGCGGGTTATGGCCACTAAATGGATCTTGGTAGTTGTTATTTGGTGCAAAAGGATCCCGGGGGCTTAAATTTCTGGCTTCAGCCGCTGATGGGCCCAAATACCGGTAGCTGCCAAATCCGAGTATCGGCCAAAAGATAAAACCAAGTAAAATAAGGCCTATGGTAAAGCCCTCACTTTGCCCGTAACTCTTACTGATGAGATTTAAGGTCCATATTAAAAAAATGATGTTAACGCACGGTATAAAAAACAAAATCACCCACCAAATTGGCTTTCCTACAATTTCGAGCATAACAATCCAGGTATAGATCGGAATGATGGCAGCCCAGCCAGGCTTCCCCGCCTTTTCATAAACTTTCCACTTCCCTACTATCGTTATCACCGCGACGATAATGATAGGAATCAGAATTGCACTAAGAATAGCCAGGAGTGCCTCCATGGTTCCGGCCGAGCTTGAATCGTAATCGTAATTTTGCATAGTTTTAGGTTTTAATAAGTTAATAATCAGTATGCAAAATATGAAAAAATAATTGCAATTAATATGAGGTAAATTTTTTCTCAAAAGTCTAAAACGACCTAATTATTGTAATTTTGGCACGTGCAAAAAGAACAGATTTCCGTATTCGATATTTTTAAAATAGGCATTGGCCCGTCCAGTTCGCATACCCTTGGGCCCTGGCGCGCGGCGCAGCAATTTGTGCAGTCGCTTGAGCAAAAAGAGCTGTTCGCGCAAGTCGGGCAGGTGAAAATTCTGCTGTACGGATCTTTGGCTAAAACCGGGGTTGGGCACGGTACTGATATCGCTATTCTGCTTGGTCTGAGCGGCGATGATCCGGTTACTTTTGATGTCGGGGAAGTTGGTCCCAAAACCGATCGTATCAGGAGTTCGCACACCCTAAATCTTGGTGGAAATAAAATTATACCCTTTTATGATGATGACCTGCTTTTTCTATTAGCTGAAAGCCTGCCTTTTCATCCCAATGCGGTAACCTTTCAGGCATTTCTTACTGATGGGACTGCTTTCTCTGAAACCTATTATTCAATCGGTGGCGGCTTTGTGGTTAAAGAGGGTGACGAGGGGCAGCAGAAACCAGAGGTAGATCTACCCTTCCCCATTGATACCGCTGGCAATTTATTGCACTGGTGTATGAAAACCGGCCTCAAGATTTCGGAAGTTGTAATGGAAAATGAACAGGCCTGGCGAAGCGAAAAGGAGACCTTTACAGGCGTACTCGACATATTTAACACCATCAAGGAATGCATCTATCGCGGATGCCACACCAGGGGAACACTTCCCGGCGGACTAAATGTAGCGCGACGGGCAGCCACCCTCAACAAAAAACTGATTGGGAATAACAGTTACGCCAATTTCAACGAATGGATCAATGCCATTCGTGCCACGGGTAATGGCTTTAAAAATATTCTCGACTGGGTAAGCTGTTTCGCTCTTGCCGTAAATGAGGAAAATGCCTCATTTGGCCGCGTGGTAACGGCACCGACTAACGGCGCTGCGGGGGTAGTGCCAGCTGTGTTGCAATATTTTATTGTTTTTTGCGATGGATACAGTGAAAATAAAATCGTTCAGTTTTTACTGACAGCCTCAGAAATCGGCAGCATATTTAAAAAAGGGGCTACCCTGTCGGCGGCTATGGGCGGTTGTCAGGCAGAGATCGGTGTTTCGTCGGCAATGGCGGCAGCGGGGCTTACAGAATGTCTCGGAGGAACGCAGCGGCAAGTGCTGATGGCTGCGGAAATTGCAATGGAACATCATTTAGGCTTAACCTGCGATCCTATCGGCGGATTAGTTCAGGTGCCCTGCATCGAACGCAATACCATGGGCGCAATAAAAGCAATTACCGCATCGCAACTGGCCCTGCAAACCAATCCGGATAATGCCAAGGTAAGTCTGGATGCTGTCGTAAAAACTATGTGGCAAACCGCTCTTGACATGAACTCAAAATATAAGGAAACCTCGGACGGTGGGCTGGCAATAAACATTCCGCTCAGCCTGCCCGAATGTTAGATTTTAAACAGCCAATAACTGTCCCGTTCTGACTTGATTATCAATTGGTAAACAATTATATTCGTTTATCATGATCAACAACCATCGCCGGACTTTTTTAAAACATGCTGCAACCCTTGCAGGAGCATTTTCTGTTAACAGTCTTTTTAACCAGGCTCATGCTGCCGAATGGCAAAGCGCTACCCAAAAGATCAGTCACCTGAGCCCTGTACAGGTTGCGGAAGATGAGGATTACTGGAGTATCATACAACGGTCATACTCGGTAAATCCAAACATCCTTAACCTGAATAACGGCGGGGTATCCCCGTCGCCTGTCGTTGTTCAGCAGGCGGTTGCCCGTTACAACGATTTGGCGAACGAAGGCCCCTCCTATTTTATGTGGCGCATACTCGACCAGGGGCGGGAGCCTTTACGTGAACGGCTGGCCGGACTGGCCGGAGCCGATCCGGAGGAAATTGCTATCAACCGAAATGCCACCGAGTCATTAAACACCATTATCCTCGGACTTGATCTGAAACCCGGCGATGAGGTGATCGGCACCAAACAGGACTATCCGCACATGATCCAGGCATATAAACAAAGGGCGATGCGCGAGGGGATAGTTTACAAACAGATCAGCTTCGATCTGCCGATAGAAAACGATGATGAAATTGTGAAAGTCTATGAAAATGCCATTACCGGCAAAACGAAGCTGCTGCATGTTACGCATATGATCAACTGGGTGGGTCAGATCATGCCGGTGCAAAAGATCTGCGATATGGCTCACGCAAAGGGAATAGAAGTTATTGTTGATGGCGCCCATTCTTTCGGGCTACTCGACTTTAAGATCCCTGATCTTCACTGCGATTATTTTGGCACCAGCCTGCATAAATTTTTATCGGCACCTATTGGCAGCGGCATGATGTGGGTAAAAAAAGATAAAATAGAACGGATATGGCCATTACTCAGCAGCGGCAACTCTCATAGCCCGGATATCCGGAAATTCGAGGAATTAGGTACGCGCAGTTTTCCGATCGAACAGGGTATTGGTGAGGCTATCAACTTTCATGAGGGCATCGGCAGCAAACGAAAAGAGGAACGGATCAGATACCTGAAAAACTATTGGGCATCAAAAGTTCAGCAGATACCAAAGGTAAAGCTTCATACATCTTTAAATCCGAAATATTCCTGTGCCATTTGTGGTGTAAGTATTGACGGTATGATGCCGGGCGAGTTGGATACCGCCTTATTTAACAATTACAAGATTCATACCGTCGGGATCGTATGGGAAAATATCAGTTGCGTGCGCGTTACACCACATGTTTATACCTCCTTACGTGATCTTGATAAATTGGTAAAAGCAATCGGGGAAATTGCAGCAAAGGTAAAGACATAAAAAAACGTTTCATTTTTGCTGCAGTCTCGCTGAAACACGCGGTGCCAGGGCTTGTACCCATTGTGCGTACATCAATGCTGAAGGATGCAGACCGTCGCCTGCAATCAGGGAGCGATCGTTTGCTGCCAGTCGCGACGCTTCCGTAATGTCAATATAATTGGGGACGTGTGCTTTGGCGGTTTCTTCTTTATTGATGGCATTAAACTGATCGATATCCGGCCCTATTTCATTATCCCGACCGCCTGCAAACGGGGTTACGCCCCAGTCAGGTATCGATACGACAAACACGCTGCTGGTATCGCCATGCGCAAAATCAATAGCGGTTTGAAGTACGCTGGCGAACTTGATACGATAATTGTCCTTGCTCAGGTGCTGATATTGATCATTTACACCAATCAGCAACGTCACAAAGTCATATTTTTTATCTTTCAGGTCACTACGGCTAATAGCATCGATCAGATTGTCGGTAGTCCAGCCGGTCACGGCGATAATATCCGGCGACTGAACATCAAACTGCAGGGAACGCAATTTTGCAGCAAGCTGATACGGGAAAGACTGATCCTGAGGTACTGCCTCTCCGATGGTGTAGGAATCGCCAAGAGCAAGATAGGATATCGGTGCGCCTGTGTGTTTCATTGTTATAGTCGTGTCAGCATGTTGCGGTTGTGGTTCAACTGCCTTTTTGGTGCATCCTCCGCTAAAAGTTATTGCCGATAGTAAAATAAACTGTAATACCTTCATCAATCATCTATTTCCATATTAAATAATACGGAAATATGATGTCTAAGGATTTTTTTTACTTCATTGATATCAACGTCCCTGCCCAATTCCCGCTTCATACTGGTCACATCTTTATCATCTATTCCGCAGGGAACGATATTTTTAAAATAATCAAGATCGGTATTGATATTAAATGCCAGACCATGCATGGTTACCCAGCGGCTGCAGCGTACACCCATCGCACATATCTTTCGTGCATTTTCATTATCTGCGTCAAACCATACACCGGTATAACCCGGATAACGGCCGGCGGAAAGCCCAAAATCGGCAAGGGTTAAGATAACCGCTTCCTCCAACGTGCGCAGGTAACGATGAATATCTGTGAAAAAATTATCCAGATCCAGTATCGGGTAGCAAACAATTTGCCCTGGACCGTGATAGGTAATATCGCCGCCGCGGTTTATAGGATAATAAACGGCATTCTTTTTTTCCAGACCCTCCTCATCCAAAAGCAGGTGATCGGCTTTACCGCTTTTGCCAAGGGTATAAACATGAGGGTGTTCGCAAAAAATAAGATAATTCGGCGTGGGAATATTCTCGTCATTATCAACCCCGGCAGCAACCTCGTTGTTCCGGATACTGATTTTAAGGTTAACCGTTTCAGCAAAAATCGCCTCCTGCTTGTCCCAGGCCTCTTTATAGTCGATCAGTCCCCAGTCCTGAAAATTCACTTGCTTATTCATCTGCTATGCTTTTACGTAACCCACCATATAATCCTCATATTGCAGGTAGCCGACATCGTATTTTATATCAGTTTCACCTTTTAACAAGCGGGCATCCACCCATCCATGCCCCTCAAATCTGAAAGGCTCGAGCAATATATTATCAGCAAACGAAACTTCCTTACGACCATAACATTTATAAATGGCTTCCTTCGCGCACCAGCAAACATATAGCTGCTGGATCTTATCAGCCCCGTTAATAAATGTTAGTTCATCCGGTCTTAAAAATTTGTGGGCAATGCGTTCTACCTTTTGCTTCACCTGTTCAATGTCTATTCCCACCGGGCGTTTGCCGATCATCACCGCAGCGTAATCAAACGAATGACTTAATGAAATATGGTAAGGAAGATTGACCAGATAAGGCTTTCCATTTGCATCCACCTTGCAATCGATATATTCGTCTGTACGCAGCATTTTACGCAGCAACACCCTCGTGCCGAGCCAATGCAGGTTGCGCTTACCAATTTTAAGTTTCTCATAATGGGCTTTTTCTTCCTCATCCAAACGCAACTGGCTGTACAACTCATCGGCTTGTTCCTCGATTTTCCAGATCGCAAACTCCGTATCATCATCAATCTGCTGCCGGTATGCTATAGCCATAAGTGTAAAATTGCAAAAAGCATCGCAAACTTAAATCAAATAACACTAAATTGTGTTGTATTTTAGTAATTATAAACCAGTCCTGATTTTTATTCATGGAAACTCAAACACTCTCACCGCAACAGATTGAGCAGTATCATCTTGACGGCTATCTGATCATCAAAAATTTTTGCAGCACTGCGGAAATAGATAAGTTGTACTCCACCGCGATCGACGACAATGCCATGCGTAATCACGCCGTGGATGTTAACGATAAAAGCGGAAAAAAAAGCCGTCTTTCATTGTGGTTTACACCCGGGAATGACGTGTTTGGCTACTTGTCCCGCAGCCAGCGAATGGTTAACGCAGTGGGTCAGCTGCTTGGCGACAAAGCGCCGGTCTGCCATTATCATTCGAAGCTAATGCAAAAGGAGCCAAAGGTAGGTGGCGCATGGGAGTGGCACCAGGATTATGGTTACTGGTATAAAAATCAGTTCATGTTTCCTGACGAACTGATCAGCGTTATGATCGCACTGACAAAAGCGGATAAACAAAACGGATGTCTCCAGGTGATCAAAGGATCGCATAAAATGGGGCGCGTAAATCATGGCTTTGCCGGTGAGCAGGTGGGTGCCGACCACGTAATGGTAGCCAATGCGCTGAAGACAATGGACCTGGTTTACGCGGAGCTTGAGCCGGGTGATGCACTTATTTTTCACAGCAACCTGTTTCACCGTTCTGAAGCAAATCTTTCAGATTTACCAAGATGGTCGGTGATCTCATGTTATAATCTGCAGTCAAACCTGGCCTATAACGAAACCTCCTCATCTTACAAGGTGCCTGTTGATATTGTTCCTGATGAAGCTATTCTGGAATGGGAGTCTGAATCTTTATCAAATGCAGATTTTTTGAAAAAAGAAAATGACCCTGCCCTGAAAGAAACCGGCTGGGAGAAGGAGGTAAAAGCCTGACCCTTCCCAAATTCAGTCCACAACGCCGATATTTTCGATCAAAATTCTATTTTTGATAGATTCACGCTTATAACTAATTATTACAACAACCTACAATTATGAATATTGCCATGCTTGGTTCGGGCTTTATTGCCCGCTTTTATGCAGATTCTTTACAGGCGCAGCGCGCCAAGGATAAACTGATCAGCGTTTATTCACGCAATATAGACAAAGCAAAAAAGTTTGCAGATGATTATCAGTTAAGCTTTTACAGCGATGACATGGATGAGGTTTGCAGCCGCGAGGACGTGGACGTCGTGGTTATTTCGCTGCCTAACAATCTTCATGAAGCAGCGGTGGCCGCCTGTGCAAAAGCAAAAAAACATGTTTTGTGTACCAAGCCGCTGGGCCGTAACGCTGCAGAAGCAAAGCGGATGCTCGACATGGTCGAAGCTGCCGGTATAATGGGCGGATATCTTGAGGATTTATGTTATACTCCTAAATTCCTAAAATCATTAAAATCGGTAAAGGACGGCAGCATCGGGAAAGTACTTTGGGCTAAGTCACGCGAGGCACATCCAGGCCCTCACAGCGACTGGTTTTGGGATCATGAGCAATCGGGGGGCGGCGCTATGGTCGATCTGGGCTGCCATTGTATCGAAATTGCGCGCGGCTTTATCGGCAAAGAAATACGCCCTGTAGAAGTTATGTGCTGGGCGGCAACCCAGGTGCATCCCATTAAAGCCGAAGACAGCGCCATCGGACTGATCAAATATGCCAATGGCGCCATCGGTCAGTTTGAAGTGAGCTGGTGTTTCCGGGGAGGAATGGACTTGCGTGACGAGGTGATGGGAACTGAGGGCACCATATGGCTTAACAATTTCTTACGTACCGGTTTCGATATGTTCAGTACCGGAAAAGGCGGCTACGTAGCTGAGAAAGCCGAAAGCAGCAGCGGCTGGCTGTTCCCGGTTGGCGACGAGGTGCATGAACTTGGTTACACCAACATGTTCACCGATATGTTCAACTCGATTGAAAGTAAAACCGAACCGATGGAAACGTTTTATGACGGTTATATTGTCAATGCTATTATCGACGCCTGTTATGCGTCAGCAAAAAGCGGCAGATGGGAGCCGGTGCAAATTGAGGGCTGGCGTGGCAACACCGAAGCCGATAGCGGTCCGGCAACTACGTCCTATGATGAAGATTATTTCCTGATCAAAAAGGAAATACTGCCTTCCGGTGAATATAAGCTGATATTAAAACATAAGGTCAGCGGCGAGGTAGTAGTAAGGGATATTAAACAATAAAGCTGTACGCAGCCGTATAGGATGTATCATTATACTGATTATGTTGTGACAGTCCGATACGGCAAAAATTGCTCCTGTCATTCTTCTTTCCACATTGATCTAAAAACTTTTGTTGGTAAACTTACGTTGCCTGCGCCTGTCAATTTTTATATTTTAGCCCCTCGTTTAAAGGGTTATGATATTATCTGACAGCAGAATTTTAGAAGAAATAGAACAAGGAAATATTATCATTGAACCCTTCCGGCGCGAGTGCCTCGGAACCAATTCATATGATGTTCACCTCGGAAAATATTTAGCCACTTACCGCGACAGGGTGCTTGACGCCAAAGCCCATAATGAGATCAGCTATTTTGAAATCCCTAAAGATGGATTTGTTTTACAGCCACATACGCTTTATCTGGGCGTAACGGTTGAATATACCGAAACCCATCGCCACGTCCCTTTTTTGGAAGGTAAATCAAGTACGGGGCGACTCGGCATCGACATACATGCCACTGCAGGTAAAGGCGACGTCGGCTTTTGCAATACCTGGACATTGGAAATATCCTGTACCCAACCCGTAAAAATCTATCCTGGTATGCCGATCGGCCAATTGATCTATTTCGTGGTTGAGGGTGACATTGAAACCTACTACAATTCAAAGAACAATGCCAAATACAACATGCCGTCCACTAAACCGGTCGAAAGCATGATGTGGAAGAACATTTTCTGATTTTCCGGTCAACAGGTGGTTATCCGTTTTTTTTCATTAAACCTTTTACTAAAATCTTAGTTAAAAGCTTAAATTGCAATACCAACTGCTAAGCCAGTTAATATGGCTTCAGCCTGGCTTTGCAATACGAATCCGTTAACCTTATTTTTTATGAAAAAAACCTTATCCCTACTCTTGGTCGTATTGCCATTTTTTGTCTTTTCCCAGGAGAAAAACAATGACAGCACCGAAAAGGTAATTGCCGAGATCTCTTCAAAGCTAAGCGCCTTCTCCACCGAACATGCGGTCGAAAAAGCTTATTTACATTTTGACAAGCCTTACTATGCGCTCGGAGATACCATTTATTTTAAAGCTTACCTGACGATCGGGCCGGAACATAAATTATCTGCTCTAAGCGGGATCTTATATGCAGATTTAATTGGGCCTGGCAACAAATTGGTCACGTCTTTGAAACTGCCGGTAATATCAGGTGCCGCTATCGGAGATTTTACATTGGCCGACAGCCTCAAAGCGGGTAACTATACCGTTCGTGCGTACACACAGTGGATGAGAAACGAAGGCGACGGCTCCTTTTTCAGGCGCACGCTGACCGTTGGAAGTACGGAAGCGCCGAGAATACCTGAAGGCGGCAAAATATTCACTGCATTTCCACAGAAAAATAAAGTTGATATACAATTCCTGCCGGAAGGTGGCAATTTGATTGCAGGAGCCTATTCCAAAATAGCTTTTAAGGCAATCGGGACAGACGGACTTGGCGCAGAGGTCACCGGAACAGTCACCGACGACCAGCAAAACGAGGTCTGTACCTTTGCATCCGTTCATTTGGGAATGGGGGCATTTACTTTTGTTCCCCGGGCGGAGCGAAGCTATCAGGCAAACGTTACGTATGCCGATGGATCTACTTTAGTTATTCCACTGCCCAAGGCTGATAACAATGGATATGCCATTAATTTGAATAATGGCGACGCGGATTCCATCAGGTTAAGGATAACTGCGGGGTATAATACAAAGCGGGAAAAATTAATCCTGATTGCCCGGGTAGGTGGAAAAGTTTATTACGCAGCCGAAAAATATCCTAACAATATGCTTTTCTCGGTTGTAATTCCTAAGAAAATTTTTCCAACAGGTATCGTTCAGTTTACTTTGTTTTCGGGCAAAGGGGAGCCCTTAAATGAGCGGCTGGCGTTCATTGAGCACAAAGATGAACTAACCCTTAATTTGAAACTACCTGAAAAAAAATTCAAAACCCGGCAAAAAATGTATGTTGATCTTGCCGCTCTAAACAAATTCTCCAGACCCGCCACCGGCAGTTTCTCAGTTGCCGTAACTAATGAAACTGTCGTTCCGGTTGATTCATTAAAGGAAAACAACATTTTATCAGATCTTTTGCTGACCACGGAGTTAAAAGGTACCGTAGAACAACCGGATTACTATTTTGAAAATAACACTGATAAATCATGGTCAGATCTTGATCTTTTGATGCTTACACAGGGATACCGGCATTTCAGGTGGAAAGAGATATTAAGTGATGTAACACCCGCATTGGCATATCAACCCGAAAAGACTTTAGAAATATCGGGAACCGTTCTGAAACATAAAAAACCGGTCGCGGGAGCGAAAGTAACACTATTTAGCAATACCGCCGGAGCTTTTATAATTGATACAACGTCAGATATAAACGGAAGGTTTGTTTTTAAAAATCTGATTTTTTCGGATAGCACAAGGTTTATTGTGCAATCAAAAGTACCCAGGGGTCAATATGCGCTAACATTACAGATGGATACCATTTTGCCACCAGCCGTAAATATTGACGCAAAAAAATCTGTTAAACAAGCCGACGCTCCGGGGTATTTTATCAATCAGCGCCAATTTTTTAATGAACAAAAAAAGTATGGTATTAACCAGCATACGGTTCTGTTAAAGGAAGTTATTGTGAGAGACAAAAGTTATTTTTTAAAGCGTTCAAAAAATCTGAATGGTCCCGGAAGCGGGGATCTGATACTTACGGCAGATGATTTAAAGGATGTGTTTGGTGTTACGCTTTCTTCTGCTTTAATTAATAAGGTAGCAATGTTTGTCGGGTTCAGAAATGGCATACCTTATAGCAAAATACGCCCCCTGGTGGAAGGGCCTATGTTGGTGGTAGTCAACGGAAACCCCGTTGATTATGATATATTTAACAACATCGACCCTGAAAGCATTCAAAGTATGGAAATTATGGTTAGTTCCAACTTCGCTACGATGTACGCACCAAGGGGAGCAAGTGGTGTCATAGAAATAACTACAAAAAGGGCGTCAGACTACACGTATGAACGTTATGCTCCCGGGGTGGTGACCTACAAACCCAAAGGCTTCTACAAAGCGCGGGAGTTTTATTCGCCGCAGTACGACGACCCGCATACCAACACCAGGATGGCCGACCTGCGAAGTACGATCTATTGGAACCCAAATGTCATCACGGATAAAGACGGTAAAGCTTCTTTCAGTTACTTTAATGCAGACGGCAAGGGAACCTACCGGGTAGTGGTGGAAGGTATTGATGCTGATGGCAATATCGGCAGACAGGTGTATCATTATCGGGTGAAATGAGATCGTCAGTCTGTAAGAAGCGTTATTACTAAAAACAAAATTGCCGCTCGGTGCAACGTTTGGCAAAAAGTCAGCATCATATAGCAAACAACAACTATAAAGGTTATGAAAAAAATAGCTTACATACTTTTTGCCGCGACTGTAATGATTACGGCAGCGCTGACAGCATCTGCTCAGTCGGAAGAATCCCGGCAGGTTTCAGGATTTGATGGTCTGGCATCCGGCGGACCTTTTGAAGTTCATGTAAAAATAGACGGGACTGAGAGCTTGAAAATAAAAGCAAGCACCGAAGCTATAAATGAAATAGAAACAGTGGTAAAAGACGGAACACTGCGTATTAAATTTAAGGATCACAGAAATTGGAACAGCCGCAACTTTGGAAGGATCGACATTTATGTTACCGCGAAGCGGCTTTCATCATTGGCAAATGCCGGATCAGGCTCCATCAAAGTTGACGGTACAGTAACCGGAAGTAAGGTCAGCATCTCACTAAGCGGGTCGGGCAACGTATCTACTTCGGTTAAAGCCGGGGATTTTCACGTAGCGATCAGCGGCTCCGGCTCTGTGGATTTGACCGGAAGCGCAGATGAAACCAAAGTATCGATCGCGGGTTCTGGCGATATGAACGGCAAAAGATTTACAACAAATGCCGCCTCAGTTTCCATAGCCGGATCAGGAAATGCAAACCTCGGCGCCGAAAAAAGTATTTCGGCAAGTATTGTTGGTTCAGGTAATGTTTATTATTCAGGATCAGCAACAATCTCCGACACCCGAACAGTCGGATCAGGAAGAGTCAGTCGGGTAAATTAAAGCACTTTTTAACTTATATCATATTTTTCAAGACCGCCACACCAGCGGTCTTTTTTGCGTCAGCAGGCCTATTGCAGCAACAGTTTGAGATTAATGCCGAAGTTGGTAAACGCCGTATTAAAAGTTTGCGAAGTGTATGGTCGGGTGATATTGGAATCATAAAAGACATTAAGGTTAAAACGTTGATTGATCACATAATCAATGGAAGGCCTTACCGTTATGTTTTGTGCCCCTGAAGAAACCTCGGCAGCTTCCACATCTGCCCGGTAAATAAGGGTCTTATTATCCTGTAGGGAAAAGTCCACCTTAAAAGTAACATCATTGTCCTGCTTCCCGCTCATCAACCCAAACGGAAAGCGGAAGTTCTTGGCGTGATAGCCCCAGCCAAATACCAGTATATTTTCGTTCAATTGTGCAAGCTGACTGTTCAGCAAACTAAGGCTTAATGATCTGCTTTTTCTATATTCAAAATTAGCTGTCATGCTGTTTTTAAATCTGGCCGAAAGACCGATAAGCGGCACAAATTGTTCAAATATTGTTACCTGCGAGAACTGGTAATAAGGCAAAAAGTCGCCGTTAGCATCGCGCGAACTAACCGCACCGTTTGCCGCCTGGTATTGCAGCAAAGTAGTATATCCTGATACGCTATAGGTTGAACGGTAGCCATGCGTTACATCAAATGAGTCGAACCATTCTTTAAAAAAAGGCACGTGACTTAACCCGTTATAGGTGATCTGCCAGTTGGGGATCGGAATATTGGGAAATTGCCCAAGTCCCACCTTACCTGCATCCTTACCGCGGTAAGCCGCCAGAAACGCGGGCACAAGGACATTTTGCGAATTGGCACTATAGCCATCTGCGAAACCGTCCGTCTGCCCTGATGAATTAGGATTTTGGCTTCCGAGTCGCTGCGAAATAACCGTTCTGTTGTCCAGAAACTTCTGAAAGGTCGGCGAGGTATTATTAACGCCCTTTGACTTGGAAAATGCAGTACCAATAGTTAAGTAAGATATACTGTAATCCCCCGAGGTAACCGGATTCAGACTCCGGATATCATTAGAGCCATCAAGCGATTTGAAATTTGTCTGGTAGGTATGATCCTGTGTTTTGAATGCCTGTAATTCAATACGCAGATAAGGCAGCGGCTCAAGAGTGCTCTTCAAATGCAGATCTTCATTAAGCGTCTTTACGTACAGCTGATTTTGAAGCGTATCCGTGCTGATCCAGCCGTTTGCCACTGCGGTTTGGCGAATATCGGCCTGGCTGCCCAGTAAAAACCCGATACCAGGAGCGCCGTAACTCAGATCCTGTCCCAAAAAATTCGACTGCGGCAGATACCCCGGAATAAATGTTCCTTCAGTTCTCGTGTACGTTCCACCTATATTTTTTATTCCTGTAAGCAGCCCGACTAACAGCTTACGCAAGCCATTTGTACTGTTTGCCGCCGTCGCATTCTTGATAAATTTGAATTTACTATAGAATTGATCAAAGTTTAATGTTGGGTTAAGCTGAATAGTCCGGGCATTCTGGATGCTGTTACCCACGTCATACTGAGGGCTGTTTAACGCAAAAAGCGGTGCGGTCTGCCATCTGAAATTGGTGCTGTAATGCGCAACCAGAGAGGTCCAGTTAAGGCCTGGTATTTTAGCCAGAGGCACCGTATAGTTCAGGTTGATCGTGTGGTTATAGTTTGTTGTACGCCCCAGTCGCTTCAAATTCTCCCATAGGGTATCCATTTTCAGACCATTAATGCGACCTGCCGGCTCATCTACCGTAGAAAGGTTCGTCGCATCAATATCAAGCGTAAGCGACTTTGATAAATTCCAGCCTATGCCATAAACGCGCGTGATATTGAATGTCTTGTTGAAGGTAGTAGGAATCGGAATATAATTGTTAGGATCGTTGTTTCTGAGCGTATTCTCCGAATAGTACCGGTCAAAAGTGATACTGAAATTCAGACGCGTAGGCAAAATGCTGAAATTAATATCCCTGAACAATACCAGCATATTATTCTTTATGATCTTGCTAAACGGACTGTAGTATTTCGGCTGCGTCGTGTAGTTATAATCCAGTTCCGCTTTATAGGTTTTTTCCAGATCGCTTTCTGTAGTAAAATCATGATGCTGGTATTCGGAAAATGCATACGTAGCATTGAAATTGGATATATCATATACATGGTTTTTTGCCTTAGCATCTGTTTTAGCAATATGGACATTGGTAAAACTGATGCTTTTTCGCAGCGTATAATCCTCGGCAGCCGTTTTTATCGAATCGCGCTTTTGCTGATCGGTGGTGGCAGCAAGTGTTTGCTTCAGGGTCACATCAGGTGAAGCAGGGTCATATTGTGGTGTGCTCACTTGCGATGAAACATTGATGTAGGCTGGTATGTGTACGCCACTTTTATCAGGAAAGAATTTTCCAAGTTCAACATTTGCCGCAACGTCATACACCTGGTTATCATAAAGGCTTCGGTCGGCCAGCCGTGAATCAAGCGATCCAAAGCCGATGGAGGTTTTACTTCCCGAAACCGTCACATCGGCAAAATCGGCGAGCTTTGCATTCACCCTTGCCGTGGCTGCCCAGCCGCCGCTCTGATCAAAATTGGTCAGCCGCAATTCATCAAACCACACAGTTCCGTCTTTATCCATGCCATCATCATTACTGGTGTTTGACGGCGATTTAAGTGGGTTACGTACCCCGAGCATTACGGTAGTCAGCCTGCTGAGGTCGGGCTGACCGACAATCGTAATTTTGTTTCCCCCTTCATTCAGGGTAAAAGGTAAGGTAAGCGGCCAGGGTTTACCCTGATATTTTGCATTGTTACGTGCTACCTTTGCATCCGTAAGGAGTGAAAGCTGCAAATTGAGCTCATTGGCATCCGGCCATATCGATGCAGGTGAGTTCGTTCCGGGCTGAGTTACTTTCAGTGGAATTTCATACTCGTAATAATTATCTACAAAGTCCACCCCCAAACGAATAAACGCACTCATGTCATTATCACGCAGCTGGCTTCCCTCCGCGTGAATAAACATTTGTATCGTCTTATACTTACGCAGGTCGTTGTTAAACAGCCGGAAAGCCGCGCGTGAATAGCCATCCCGCAGATCAGTCACTTTAAGCGAAAGAGATTGTTCATTAAGGCGGGTGTTTGCCTGAATATTATTATAATCTATCTGCCGGGTTATTCCGGGTGGAACAACATAAGGTATCGGCTGCCGGTTTCCGTTTTCCTCAATATTGACCGTCTCAACGTCAAGAACGGAATTATCAAGCGGCGGATTAATTATGGAAGGATCGGCGATGACATTATTCGGATTGTTTTCGTTGTTGAATGCGCGCCACTCCCCTCTTACCAATTGCAGCGAAGCAAACCGCAATACGGCGGTATCAGCGAAATTTGTCATAAACATGCGCATATACCGGATGGATTTAAAATCCTGGATACCGCCTACGGCTTCCTCATATGCATTGATCGGTATCCTGAACTGATACCAGGTAACCTGTTGTGTAGTTCCGTTTGCCAGCTTTACATTGGAGGTTACCTTGTCGCTTACAAAGTTTTTACCAATTACAAGATCGCCAGGCCGCATAGACACATGATATTGAAAATACTCATCATCCTGGTCCATGTTATTGTCATGGTTTATATCCTCGCCGTCAGGTAGCGATGTCGAGGCAGAAGTTTGCAGGCCCAAGGTGGCCTGGGATTGTTCCGCAGTCGGCGAGTTACCATCCGTACCGTTATACCGGCTATAACGTTTTAGGATGCCTGCACCGGTATTATCAAGATCCGGCCCCTGGTAGTACTGATAATCATCGGAAGATGGGTCGGCGGTAAAAGCGTTTGCCGCCTGACTGTTTACCTGCCCTTTGATCTGCTGGATCACCACCGAAAATTTCTTTTGCTCGTCGGTATCGTTCAATCCATCCAAACCTACATCCTGCAACTTGCGTGACCCAGGATTATTGTCAAATGCATTAACAACAGGCTGCAGTTTGGTTACGCGCCCCCAGTTGGTTTCGTCCGTGTTACTATAGTTTCCGTCAACAGGCAGACTGTTTTCGAGCCCTTTTCTCCCGTCTTTCAATATATCTTCCGAAATATTACCCAAATTGAAATAAAGATCACCTCCGGCGGAATTAGGCTTGTACATATAAGGGTCCATCACCCAAAACTCGATATACTGGACATTGAGAGACTCAAAGTCATTCGCATTGATTCCCCTCATGATCCCGCCCCAGCGTGCTCTCGGATTCTGAAGAGATCCGTCTGTATTAACGCCGGTCGTCGTAAAGTTATATGGTCCCCTTACCGTAGGATAAAATGCAAGATCCAGCGTAGAAATGTTTAAAGGCTGTCCGGTAGGCGATTGCTTATAAGGATAAACCTCGTTTTGAAGAATCTGTCTTACATAATGATTAGACAATTCATTCCTTGATACGTTGATCTTTCCTGAACTGCTGTAAAATATAGGATCTATATTATAAAAGGCAAGACGCGCACGGTTATACCCGTAGCTCAGATCGTTAAAGTTGGCCGATTCCGGAAAAAGCTGTGGTGTACCGGAAATCTGCCAGCTGCTTGCACTTTTTACATCAATTACCGACTGGCTGTTTTCAAAATCGTCAAGATAAGAAGTACCATGTTTGGCACCCGCAAAATTCAATACCGAAGGGCTTCCCGGAAGCAGCCGGGCGAACTCGCCATTAAAACTGATGGAAGAAGGAGCCTTTGTATGGATAAACGGCAACCTGTCCACTAAACGGGTAAGAAAACGTGAATCGGAACTATAATTTACGTCGAAGCCATATATCGTGTTGGAAATAGACTCCTCTCCTATAATTTCATTTTGCGTGATAGGTTGTTCAGTAAGGTGCATAATCGTTGCTCCCAACGCCAGATTATCATTCACCTTATAATCAAAACGGGATCCGAACAATGACTTTTGCTGAACACCAAACAGCTCGTTATTTTCTACCTTCACGGTGATGGGCTGTCCGGAAGAAAGCAATGCGGTATTCAGTATCCTGATGCGCCCCGATCCGTAATCAACAGTATAATCGGTACCTTCTGCAAGTTTTAACGTTCCCGCATTTACGACAACCGAGCCTTGTGGAATGTTAACTGCATTAAGCTGATATTCAGAGCCACCCGTAGCCGTGTAGGTTCCCTTAATAAGATACCTGTTAAGCTGCGGGAATAGCTGTTGTGCAATTGTTTTTGTGGAATCGTATAGCTGCTGATAAACGTAACGCTTAGACAGATCGGATTCAGCTGGCGTGAATTGTTTGGCAAGATCGGAACCAAAGGGTTCAAGCTCCGGGAAGATTATCCGCCCATTCTGTGAATCTATTGTTACTCCCTCCAGGAAATCAAAATTGCCATCCGGTTGCTTATTTTGTTGTTGGTCAAGATTATCCAGACCGGTTATCTGCAACCATAACTTGCTTTTCGTGTTTTGCCCCTCGTCCATTATCGGCTTTTCAATACCCGACTCGTCTAACCGCGTAATACTTAACCTGAAATCCTTCGGACTTACCTGAAAAGAATTTAACGAATAGATGTTTTTCATCATCAGCTTCCAGGTCGGCAGACTGGTCTTTAACAGCTGATTTTTCAACAGTTTTACATACAACACTTTGGGATTAACAGGATTCACCGGCACATCACTCGAAAACTCACCTACCTGGTATTGTACACCGTTATAAGTATATTGATATGCCACCGCCAGCACTTCGTCGTTGTTAAGCGGATAATTCAGCGAGATATAACCCAGTTGCGGGTGTAAGGTATATTCCTTGGGTGTTAATTTACGGGCATAGGTTAACTTGGCGTAATTGTCTGAACCTCCGGTATTTTTAAAATAAGTGCCGATCGTATTCTGCGGATCATTCGTCAGGCGGCTTCCGGCAGGAAGATTATCGAGCAAAGAGTTCGATTGCTGCGGAAATCCGGGCCCCTTGAATCCCGCAGGCAGCCCCGAATAACCAGCGCCTCCGCGTATGAGTGTTGTATTATACGGGCTGTTTTCGCCAAGGTCCATCAATGCCAGCACATCCCTTGAATCGGTGGTGTTATTTGTTCGGTTGGTCGTCCACACCTCGATTTTCGTGATATTAATATTCGAAGATATGATCGGAATATTAGCAAGCGCCTTGTTATACTGATTTCTGAAAAACTGCGACAAAAAATAATGCCGGTTGGCCTCATAGTCGGCCGGTGTAAACTTAAACTGTCCCTGCTGCGAACCATTGGTTATAGTAATGGTCTTGGATTGCGACCGCTGCTGCGACATGATGGTAGTGACATCCAGTCTGCCAAATTTCAACTTTGTCTTTACACCAAACAGCGCCTGGCTACCGGTGATCAGTGTGGTATTCAAAGGCATACTCACGGTACCGGCTTCAATCTTTTGGATAATTTCATCCGGCTTACCGGTGTAGTCAAGCTTGATCTGGTTCTCAAACTGAAACTGTGCGTCGGTATTGTAATTGGTTGTTATCTTCAGTTTATCACCAATATTACCGGTAACGTTCAGCTGTATCTTCTGATCAAAATTGAAATTGAACTGCTTACGCTGTTTGGTATTGAACAACGGATTTTCATTCTTATTGATCTGTCCCGACAAAATGGCTTCAGCCGATCCCTGCGGCCTTATATCGATCGTTGAGCCGCCGAAAATCTGGTCGAAGGTCTGGCTGCGCACTTTGATCTGCGGAATAAAGCCCGGCTGCTGAGATTGATAGGCATAATTATCCGACAGCTGCCGGAAGTACCCCTTCATGTTTTCACGCTCCTTTATGTGCAGATATTCATCAAAT
Source organism: Mucilaginibacter sp. (assembly GCA_035547875.1). Taxonomy (GTDB): domain Bacteria; phylum Bacteroidota; class Bacteroidia; order Sphingobacteriales; family Sphingobacteriaceae; genus Mucilaginibacter. The sequence goes on from DASZTX010000007.1 coordinate 53,072, forward strand.
GTCAGATAAACAGGTGGCCGGTAAAGCAGATTGCCTACCCGTTCGTACATTATATACCGGTTGGTAGCGGGATCATACTCGATGGTACGTACAAGATTTATTGGATCGGTGTTAAACACCCCTTCCCGCATTCTGTAATTTTTGGAGTCGATTATCTTTGCGGGGATGGTAACTTTAACCGAATCTGGAGATGCAGCCTGATTTTGTTGCTGTGCGTCAGCTCGTTCTGCTCCGAAAAACACGGATAGAATTACCAAAATCCCAACAACATTTCGCGTACAAATTCTGATCAAAATTCAGCTAAAATAATACGTAATTATAAACTTTTTAACGCAGCTTTTATGAGCTGTTCAACTGTTAAACTATTATTATTTTTGCCCATTTCCACATCCAGTACTTTTTCAGCGGCATTGCGTGCAAAACCCAGCATGACCAGGGCGGATAAGGCTTCTTCTCTTACGGTTTTATTCAAAGGTACGGTACTTAGCGTCTCAGGCCCTTCCTTCTTTAGCTTATCCTGTAGCTCCAGGATCACCCGTTGAGCAGACTTGGGTCCTATACCTTTAATTCGCTGTATCAACGCCACATTACCCGAAATTATTGCGTTCTGGATCTCTTCCGGCGTAATTGATGAGAGCATCATGCGCCCGGTATTGGGCCCTATGCCCGATATAGAGATCAGGTGTAAAAACAAGCGCCGCTCACCCTCGTCAATAAATCCGTACAATGTATGGGCATCTTCTTTAACATGCAGCCAGGTAAAAAGCTTACAACGCTCGCCATCGCCCAGCTTTGAATAAGTATTTAACGAAATATTGATATGATACCCCACTCCTCCGGCGTCAATCACCACAAAGGCAGCACTTTTAAAAACTAATTTACCTTCAATATACGCGTACATATTGCTGTTATCTCCGTGAAAGGTTAAAGGCGAAAGGTAAAACGAATTTAGAAAATTATAGGTTTAATTCTTTAAACAACTTAACAATGCCGAAAACCAGGCAAGCAAGAATAGCCAAAATCATTAAAACGTTGTGCTGGTCTCCGGAGCTTTTATCCCGCCTTTTCCTGTGCATCGACCACCGCAATAGTGATCATATTTACGATTTCGCGTACCGAGCTGCCCAACTGAAGCACATGCACCGGCTTTTTCAGACCAAGCAGGATAGGACCAACTGCTTCGGCGCCGCCTATTTCCTGTAACAATTTATAGGCTATATTTCCGGATTCGAGATTCGGGAATATAAGCGTATTAGCAGGCTTTCCTTTTAATGTCGAAAATGGGAAATTATCGTCAAGCAAACCTGCGTTCAATGCAAAATTTGCCTGCATGTCTCCATCAACAATGATGTCCGGATATTTTTGATGCAGGATGCGCACCGCCTCTATCATTTTCTCCGGTATCACACCCTGATTCGATCCAAAATTGGAATAAGACAATAATGCGACTCTTGGGTCAATGTTGAATTTTCTGACCGTACGTTCAACAAGTACCGTAATGTCAACCATCTCCTGGGCTGTTGGATTCACATTAACGGTCGTGTCTGCAAAAAACACCGGTCCTTTTTTGGTGATCATCATATACATGCCCGCTACACGGCTAACCCCCTCGCTTGTACCGATAATCTGCAATGCTGGCTTGATAGTTGTTACATAATCCTTCGTCAGACCGGATATCAATGCATCGGCTTCACCGAACTGCACCATACAGGCACCATAATAATTACGGTCATGAATAAGCTTCTTTGATTCATACACCGATACGCCTTTTCGCTGCCGTTTTTTATAAAGATATTCAGCGTATTCGTCAAGGCGTTCACAATTTTCACGAGGATCAATGATATGAACATCTCCAAGCTCAATATCATTATCCTTCATGATCTGCCTGATCTTGCTCACGCTGCCTAATAAGATCGGCGTGGCTATACCCTCTTCTTTTACTATCTGGGCGGCGCGTAATATCTTATAGGTATCCGCCTCGGCAAACACTATCCGTTTTGGATTCGACTTTGCTTTATTTGTCAGGTTGCGTAACAACTTGTCATTTGACCCGACACGCACACGCAATTCCTCCAGATATATATCCCAGTCTGTTATCGCTTTTCTCGCAACGCCCGACTCCATAGCCGCCTTGGCCACTGCCGACGACACCTCGGTGATCAGTCGCGGGTCCATTGGTTTCGGAATAATATAATCCTTTCCGAATTTCAGTGTTGTCGTATTATAAGCCAGATTTACCGCCTCGGGTATCGGTTTTTTGGCAATCTCTGCGATCGCTCTTACCGCGGCAACTTTCATTTCCTCGTTGATGGTAGTTGCGCGGACATCGAGCGCACCCCTGAAAATGTATGGAAAACCTAAAACGTTATTCACCTGATTAGGAAAATCCGAGCGCCCGGTAGCCATAAGAATGTCCTTTCGCGAACTGATCGCAAGGTCATAGCCGATTTCTGGCACCGGGTTGGCCATCGCGAATACTATCGGATTTTTTGACATCGTTTTCAGCATCGCCGGAGTCACGATATTACCTGCGGATAACCCCACGAACACGTCCGCGCCTTTCATCGCATCGGCGAGTACTTTAACATCCTTACGCGTGCTCGCGAACTCAAGGCGTATATCATCAAGATCCTTCCGATCCGGCGCAATCAGTCCGTTGATGTCAAACATGACCAGGTTTTCCTTTTTAACACCCAGAGCCAGATACATTTTAGAACATGATACGGCGGCGGCACCAGCGCCGTTCACCACCATCTTAATTTTTTCAAGCTTTTTCCCCTGTATCTCACAAGCATTCAGCAGGGCAGCACCTGAAATAATAGCGGTACCGTGCTGATCGTCGTGCATAACGGGAATCTTCATCTCCGCCTTTAACCTGCGCTCTATTTCAAAACACGTAGGCGCCGAAATATCTTCAAGATTAATCCCTCCGAAAGTAGGCTCAAGCGCCTTCACGATATTGACAAATTCGTCGATCGTTTTAGCATTTACCTCCAGATCGAATACGTCGATATCAGCATAGATTTTAAACAGCAAACCTTTTCCTTCCATTACAGGTTTACTTGCTTCCGGCCCTATATTACCCAGGCCAAGCACGGCGGTACCATTGCTGATGACCCCGACAAGATTTCCTTTTGCGGTATATTTATAAACATCATCAACATTATCGGCTATCCGGAGGCATGGCTCAGCCACGCCCGGCGAATATGCCATGCTCAGATCTCGCTGCGAATTGGTTGGTTTGGTAGGCACAACCTGTATTTTACCCGGACGACCCTTTGAATGATAGGTAAGGGCGTCCTGGTTACGGGTAGGTTTATTCATCTTCTCAGTTACTGGAGTTCAAAAGTACGCATTTCATTTAGATGACCGAATCAGGATATTCGATTTCCGGCATACAGCGTTATTAGAATGATTTTAACAGACTTGAAATCCGCTTTAACTAAAAAGCGGATTTTGCATTAAACCGCAAAATCCGCAATCGTATATTTTTGACTCATTCTGTCGTTACAACTTCAGCTTTTATCTATTTTGATCAGCATTCCCGGCTGCAACAAATCCTTCTTAAGACCATTAATATCTTTTATCTTTTGCACCGATGCATCAAATTTTTGTGCAATGCCGCTGAGTGTGTCGCCTGATTTAACCTTATAGGTCACATAATTCTGACGGCGGCGGGTTGTTTTTTCGTGTGGCTGATCACTTGGGTCCTTTACTTTAAGCTTTTGGCCAATGACTGCTTTGTTACTATGCAGATGATTCCAGACTTTGATGTCCTGGACAGCAATACCATATCGGTCGGCAATCCCGCTCAAGGTTTCACCGCGTTTTACCTTATGGTAAGCAGGAATGTCTTCATTCTTAGTTTCGCGGTAAGCAGCATACACGGGTTTACCATTATTCGTTACACCGTTTGGCGTATTCAGTACATCATACAATGCACTGTATTTTGTTTTATCAATCTGCGGAATGATCATCCTTCGGGGTTTATCTACCGTTCCGTTTATGATCTGCCGCTTATAGGCCGGATTCAGAATGGTCAACTGTGAAAGATCGATATTAAGCGACTGTGAAAGCGTGCTTAACGACAGATATTTATTCACCTGAAGCGTGTCGGTCTTTAGCGGGATATTGCAGGCCAACGGCTCGATGTTATGTTTATCATAATAATTCATAACATAGGCGATAGCTATAAATGCCGGCACATAATTTCTGGTTTCTGATGGAAGATACGGACGTATAGACCAAAAATCAGTTGCTCCACCCGCTCTCTCAATCGCCCTGTCCACGTTACTTTTGCCGCAATTGTAAGATGCAATAGCTACCAGCCAGTCGCCAAATTCCTGGTAAGCATCTTTTAAATAGGCTGCGGCTGCATAGCTCGCCTGTATAGGGTCGCGGCGCTCATCCACATAATCATCTATTGTGAGGCCATAAAGCTTGGCGGTGGTGTACATAAACTGCCACGGGCCGGTAGCGCCTACACGGGATACCGCATAAGGGTCAAGTTTTGATTCAACTATCGACAGATATTTTATCTCATCAGGTATGCCCGCATCATGAAAAGCTTTTTCATAAATCGGGAAATAATACTTTGCCAGACCGATAACCTTCGCCATCTCGTCCCGGTTATGCAGGTAGATGTCGATATAATTCTGTACGTATTCGTTATAATCAAGCTGTATGTCTTTTTGTATAGAATCTAACCGATCTTTATATAACCCTCCTGAATACTGCGTTCCTGCGGATGGCGACGACTGCGCGCGCATCGTTGTGTCGTGTATGCCGGGTTCCAGATGGTACAAAAACCTACCGCTTTGCAACAGTGTCAGGGTCGGAAATTTTGAGGGGAGGGATGTTGCCTTAACGAAATGAAAGGCCACTACAAAGAGGACTAACGTAATAGTTTTCTTCATTATTAGGGTATAACTTAGCTAACGCATTAGTATAATTCTACTAATATATAAATTTTCTATAGTTCAAGGAAATATTTAGAAAAATTTAACAGCTCTTGTTCCTCAAAATGCCTTGTTAGCAACTGTAGTCCTAATGGAAGTCCTTTACTGTTTTTGCCGACCGGTAACGAGATCGCAGGCACGCCAGTTAACGAAGCTTGGACGGTAAAGATGTCATAAAGATAGGTGATCACCGGATCTTTCTCTTTTTTTCCCAATGGAAAAGCAGGTTCCGGCGCAGAAGGGATTAGCAAAAAATCAAATTCTTTTAGGATGGCGTCTGTTTTTTCTCTGATCAATCGCCGAACTTTCTGTGCTTTTGCAAAATAAGCATCGTAGTAACCTGCACTCAGCACAAATGTTCCAAGCATGATACGGCGCTTTACCTCTTTGCCAAATCCTTCCGAACGGGAACGTTTGTATGTGGACTCTAAATCCGTTGCTGCCGGGCTTCTGTAACCATAATGTACGCCATCATACCGCGACAGGTTTGACGAGGCTTCAGCCATTGCAAGAATATAATATGCGGGCACAAGGTAGTCGAGATAGTCAAAAGCAATGGGCTTTACAGTATGGCCTTCAGCCCTCAGCTTTTCAATATAATCCACCATTGCATTCTTTACATCACCATCAACACCGGGACTTGATAAAGCCTCCTGCAAATAAGCGATCTTTTTTGTTCCGGGCGTTTTGATCTCCGCGCTGAATAGAGGCACCGGATTTTCCGCTAATGTACTGTCGTATTCATCTGTTCCCGCCATCACTTCAAGCAAAAGCGCAGCATCCTCGACCGAACGTGTGATAGGTCCTACCTGGTCAAAAGACGATGCATAAGCGATAATCCCGTGTCTTGATATCCTGCCATAGGTAGGTTTTAGCCCTACCAAACCGCAAAAAGCAGCCGGCTGACGAACCGAACCACCTGTATCCGTTCCAATGGCGGCATGGCACATATTGGCTTGTACTGCCACCGCTGAGCCACCGGATGACCCACCGGATACGCGGGTTTCATCAGCGTAGTTCTTTACCGGTCCGAAAAACGAGGTTTCGTTGGCTGCGCCCATCGCAAATTCATCGCAATTGCAGCGGCCTATGATAACTGCATCTTCGGCCAAAAGGCGCTCAACTATTGTGGACGAGTAAACGGACGTAAAATTCTGAAGGATTTTTGAAGAAGCGCTTACCTGGTGGCCCTTGTAGCAAATATTATCTTTAATGGCAATTACCATACCGGCGAGTTTACCGGCTTTACCTTGCCTGATACGGGAATCTATTTCTTTTGCTTTGCTTATTGCCTCATTCTCGAAAACCTCATTAAATGCGTTGAGGCGGGCATTCGCGGTTATATTGTTCAAATATCCCCGGACAAGCTTTTCAACTGTTGTTTTTCCGGCTGATATATCTTCCTTTATCCCGCTTAGCGAGGTATAAGACTTCGTCATGGGCCGAAAATAAAAAACTTATCCGTTTGATGTATAAATAATCAACAGATAAGTTAAAAATAGTTGCGGCCTGTGGCCGTATATAAATTCTCAGCAATACACAAACAACCGTAGCAAACACTGACGGATGACTATGTAATGTTAATGACTGATAACCGGTAACCCTGGTTATAAATCAACACAACTCAGGCTTTCTTCTCTTCGGCACTATTAGTGTTCGAAGTTGTAGAACTGCTTTCGCCGTTTTGAGCATCCTTAAATTCTTTCATGCCCTTGCCGAGACCCTTCATAAGTTCGGGAATTTTCTTACCGCCAAACAGTATTAAAATTGCAATGATGATCAGAATGATTTCTGGTGCGCCTAATCCACCCATGATATTTATGTTTAATTATGATTAATATTCTTATTACGTATTCTTGTTCTGTCCGGATGTTACCGTTTCATGATTTTCCGCCGGATGCTCAGCTGTAACATCTTTGTTATGCTCTTCAACAACATCGGTGGCAGTTTCATGTTCATCTACCGGAACGCTATAATTGTCATTTACCGGCATCGTGTTTTCAACGGGTGTAAAACCATGAGCCGGAAGTTCCTTTTCGGATTCCTGCCTTGCCTTAATTGCTTCCTCTACCCGTTTATCTTCTTCTCTTTTCTCCTCAAAACTGTTTATCTGGTTATTGATCTCGCGTTTAACCCCTTCAGATGCATCCTTAAAGTCGCGTATGCCCTTACCAAGACCTCGTGCAATTTCCGGAAGCTTTTCACCGCCAAAAAGTAATAGAGCGACAAATACAATAAGAATCATCTCGGATGATCCGATATTCAAAAATCCCAGTACTAAACTATGCATTACCGATTATTTATTGTAGCCTGCAAATATAGGCAAATTTAAATTTATAATTTTCAAAACTAATTAGGCGCGAGCCAAATCTTAGGGTTTACCGGAGTAACCCCCTTGTACAAATCAAACTCAACTACCGCCTCACCTGTCGCTGAATCGGTGGCTACCGTTCCGATGGTTTGCCTGGTGCTAACTTTCTGTCCTTCCTTCACCGAATACGATTTAAGATTGGAATATGCAGTAAAATATTCACCGTGTTTGATAACGACAAGCCAGGTACCACTAACATTGGCGATACTTGACACCTCGCCCTGAAACACCGCTCTAACCGCTGAACCGGGATTTGTTTTTATTCCCCATCCTGAACTCTCATTCTTTATCCCTGTCTCATCGTAATAAATACCAAAACCCTGTTTCAAGGTTCCGTTTGCAACGGGCCATGGCAGCGCCCCCCTGTTATTAAGAAACTCACCTGAAAGCTTTGCCGCTTCCGGGGTGGCATTCAGAACCTCGTTTACGGATGATCTCTTGGTGATCACTTTGGTTTTGGATGCATCAGCATCCTTATCCTCTCCTTTTGCTTTAGCTGCCGCAGCGGCACGTCGTGCTTCTTCTTCAGCTTTTCGCCGGGCTTCTTCAATTTCCCTGCGAATAGCTGCAGCAATCTCCCGGTTGGTTCGGGTAATTCTCGACTGCACCTCCCGTTGCGCCTTTCTCAGCTCATTTTCATGCTGCGAAAGATTAGCAATAACTTTTACCTGAGCATTCTTTTCGGTCCCGAGCGTCTTCTTCTCTTTTTCCTGGTCGGCAAGCAAATTACCTTTTTCTTTTTTGTTCTTATCCAGCTCATTGATCTTACCGTGCAGTTCCCTTTGCGTTTCCTGGATATAATGTGCTTGCCGTTCGCGATACGCCCCTATCTGCTGTAAATACTTTAAACGTTTGTAGGCCTGATTAAAGTCTTTCGAGGCAAAAATAAACATCAGCTTGTTATAGGCACTTTGGTTACGATAGGTAAATAGCACCATAGCAGCATATTCCTTCTTAAGCTGATCGAGCTGATTTTGCAAATTATGCACCGAGTTATTGCTTTCAGATATCTGATTATCCAGATTACGAACCTCGGAATTGATGTTTGCAATTTTTTGTTCCCGTATATTAATCTGCTGCCTTAACAATCTCAGCTGTTTTAAGGTGGTCTTTTTACTGGTCGCTGTCTGCTGATATTCGTCATTAAGCTGATCCAGTTGTTTTGTTAATGTCTCCCGCTGCCGCTTTAGTTCAGCGCTGCTCTGGGCATGAACGCTAAATGCCGCAAAAACTAAAAACAAAATAAAAACTGCCTTAAAAAATCTCATTCCTTATCTTTCTTATTCGGCAGGCTGATATCTGGAAGGAATAGTAAAAGGGTATTCCAGCGGTATATCAAAGTCTGCCTTCGTGTAATGCAAATTAACTTGTATTTTTTTATTTCCCGCAGCCGACGCAATATCTATTTGCGATGGCATAATACGGTTGGTCGCCTGTATAAATGCGGCATTGGAAACCTCTAAACTTTGCACTGCAGCTTTATTGTCCAGATTGGTTTGTGTAACCCTTAAATCGGGACCCAATATCAGTTTATAAGTCAGGTTATCCAGACTACCTGTCAATACCGTGTTACCGTCAGCCGTTACCAGGTCCGCGTCCTCTGTGAGAAGTTCAGGAACGGCATTGCCGATCAGTAATGATTCGAGCGTTTTATAATTAACCTGCTTGCCCGCATATTTGCTAACGTAACTGAATGGTTTACGCAGGTAAATACTTTGCAGACGGTTGATCAGCATTATGCTGTCGGGAGTGATCATTGCCCGGGCAACTTCTATGCCCGCGATTGCGGTGATCGAAACCCATATCTTCTTGTCCCGCTGAATCCTGATATTTAATGTAACATCGTTACTGCTGCCATTGATATCAAGTTTTGTTTTGGCTTTTCCTGAAAATGTATTAAAATAAGTCTGTTTCGACTTTATAGCTGCAAGTTTTGCGGCCTTAGTATTTGCAGGTTTGTCGGCAGCGGCACTATCCGCCGATACGCGTTTCACCAGCAGTTGCTTCCGGCTTTTGCAGCTAAAAACAAGCATCAGGCTGCATACAGCAATCAACTTTATATAAATGCGAAGCCCGGATGTCTTGATATATATATTATTATTCAACGTATTTTCTTTCATTTATCTTTCTATCCAAAACCGGCGACTTGCCGCCATTATCTTTAGCTTTCTTCCAGTTTTCAACTGCCCCTTCAATATTGCCAAGATAATACAAAATATCGCCGTAATGTTCAAGTTTTACAGAACTTTCGGATTTGTCGTCGGCTAACGAGCGTTCAATCCAGGTTTTTGCACCGGCATAATCCTTCTGCTTGAATAATATCCAGGCGTAGGTATCTTCGAATGACGCATTGTTGGGTTGTAACTCATTTGACTGTTTTGACATCCTCGCGGCCTTGCTCAGCTGCTCTCCCCTTAACGATAAATAGTATGCATAATTGTTCAGCGTGTAAACATTGTCTGCATTATAAGTTAAAGCCTTATCGTAGGCTTCATCGGAGTTTTTGTAATCCTTAATGTCATGATAGCAGTCGCCCAATGCAGAAAAACTTTGCGAAAGCAGCTCCTTGTTCTGGAGCTCCAGCGAGGTTGCATTCTTTAAATAATCCATCGCCTTTTTATAATCTTTTTTTTGCATCCAGGCGACGCCTACCAGATAATTCATCCAGGCCTGGTTGGGAAACATTGATAATGAGTTTTCCCCGTCCTTTATAGCGTCATCAATATCATTGTTTCCAAGATCAATGCGAACCAATTGTTCCTGTACATCATATACGTCACCATTGAGCGCAATTGATCGCTGATACATCAGCTTGGCCTCCTTTGGCTTTTCGTTCTGCAAAAGCATGTCGCCATAAATGGCAAATGCCCTTGAATCGTCGGGGTGTGCTACGGTAAGTATTCTGCTTAATTCCAGTGCGCTGGCTTTGGCATTGGTATCAGGGAATTGCGGCAGATATCCGCCTATGATCTTTATTTTTTGCTCAATTTTCAGATCCGGCGCGGCAAAGGCAAGCGTAAGTTCGTTGTAGCTGGCTTCAATGTTCTTTTTATCCCTGTAGATGTCTGCAAGTGCCAGATGTATCAAACCATTTTCCGGCTTTAACTTTTCTGCATCAAGTAAAACTTTTAATGCCTTGTCCGGAAGATTATTAGAGCTATACAGCTGCGAAAGATATAAGTAGTATTTGATCTCGGATGGATTGGCTGCCATCATTTGCCTGGTTTTTTCCGCAGCAATATCCAGTTTGCCTTCCTTTAGATATATTTTCTGACGATCAGCAAGCAAATCGTCTGTTGGTCCGGTTATCGTTTCAATCTTATCATATATCTCAAGTGCCTTGTCATATTTATTCTGATAATAAAGCGCGTTGGCCTTGTCAAAATAATAGTCAGTCCTGTCGGGATGTATTCTTATCAGTTCGTTAAATACGGTTTCCAGTTTGTCAAAGCTGTTATTCTTTTCATAACAATCCGCGAGCGATGTCCAATACCACTCATTGTCAGGATTTACACTGACTGCCCTTTCCAAAAATGCCTGCGCATCGTTAAACTCGTTTTTTGATTTCTTCAGCGCGGCAAGTTCATACAGCGAAGCATCATTATCCGGATCCAGCTGCACGACCCGGTCAAAATATTCATAGGCCAGCTTGGTATTCTCAATCGCCTTTTCGCGCAGACCGGAAAAGAAAAGCTGTTTCAATGTGGCACTGTCAGCGTAGGTCAGCGTTTTTTTCCTTGCCGCACTCGTGTTTTGAGCGAGGGTCGCACAAGGCAATAAGCCACACACCAGCAGCACTCCGGCCATAAGCCGAATCATCAAAACAATTTTATCCCTCTTTTTCAAATTCCTCTTTTATTTTCCAAACGTCTATCCAACCCCGGTGTGTCCGTATCCCCCTGCACCGCGTGTTGTTTCATTTAACATATCGGCTTGTTCCCAAACAACCTTTTCATGTTTTGCCACTACCATTTGTGCTATCCTGTCACCGCTTTTAATTTCGAAAGGCTGATCTGAATAATTTATTAAAAGAACCTTTATTTCACCGCGATAATCTGCATCTATGGTTCCCGGTGAGTTAACAATTCCAATACCATGTTTAAACGCTAATCCACTGCGCGGGCGTATCTGCGCTTCAAAACCTTCCGGCAATTCAATAAACAAGCCGGTCGGAAGCAATTTACGCTCCATCGGATTTAACATCACGGCTTCCGGGATATCGGCCCTTAAATCCATACCTGCAGCATGTTCAGTCTCATACGCAGGCAGGCTATTTTTTGATTTATTTATTATTCTGATCTTCATCGCCTGTTAAAAATAGCTTTCAATTCCTTCTTTTCGTTAAAAAAGGCAGTTGCCGCAAATAACAACAACAAGGCGTTTCCTGCAAATATATTACGTTTAAATAAATAGAATGACAAATAAACCATTACAACAGATGCGATAATATAAATCAGGTTCTTTTTTATATTGTATGGAATAGGATAGTTTTTCTGCCCCCAGATATAGGACAACACCATCATGCTGGTGTAAGCGATGAGCGATATCCACGCCGAAGCCATATAGCTGTATTTTGGAATAAAAATAACATTCAGAACGATGGTCAGTATAGCGCCGACTCCTGATATATACAAACCATACTTTGTCTGGTCCGACAGTTTATACCATACCGATAAGTTCATATATATGCCCAGGCTTACGTAACCGAAAATAAGCGGTGGAATAACCCCCAGCCCCGTCCAGTATATTGCAGTTTGATGTGCATCGCGGCCTTTGATAAAATATTTCAATATTTCGATGTTAGCGACCAGCGCGACGAAGATCAGGCACACGGTTATTACAAAGTAATCCATGATGCGGGCATAGGTTTGTCCTGAATTTTTGTTTTTGGCGTGGCTGAAAAAGAAAGGTTCCGCACCGAGCCTAAAAGCCTGAATAAATATACTCAGGAACAGCGATATTTTGGCACAGGCTCCGTAAACGCCCACATCGTGGTCGCTAATATTTACCGGCAATAATTTTCCAAGCAGCAGTTTATCCAGATTCTCGTTTACAATGAACGACAGGTTTGCAATCAGCACCGGCCAGCTGTAGCCAAACATTTCGCCAAGCATTTTCAGGTCAAAGTCAAACCGAACTTTAAGCAGTTCCGGCAGAAGCAACACCAGCGTGATACTGCTTGAAAACAAATTTGATAAGAAGACATAACCTATCCAGCCTTTGGTGTACCAATGTCCAATCCACTCCGAACCGGGCAGATGATGCTTTAGCCAAAAAGGCAACCCCCAGATGAATGTAAGATTAAGCGCTATGAATACCAGCACGTTAATAAACTTAATGACACCATAACGGCCCGGTCGCCCATCGGCGCGGATTTTGGCAAACGGTATCACGCACCACGCATCGATAACCAAAATCGCTATAAAATAATTTACATAAGTGGTAAAGTCCGAATGCCGGGTATGTTCGCCAATTTGAATAAAAGAGGCTATGTGCCCGGTAAACGGCAGTGTAAACAGCAGGAAAAGGATTGTAATTGCAACTACTGAAGCAAATGCGTTATTATAAACCCGCTTTTTATTTTCGCTGTACTTACTCAGGTATCTGAAGAATGTCGTTTCCATTCCGAATGCCATAATAGCATTGAGGATGGAAGCCCAGCTGAACATAGTTGTTAAAACACCGTAGGAGCCACTGGCGTACGCCCGGGTATAAATAGGTGTAAGAAAAAAACTAAGCACACGGCTGGCAACGGTGCTGACGCCGTATATGGCCGTTTGGCCGGCAAATTTTTTAGCAGTTGACAATGTTGATTTAAACGAATTTAAATTAAAAAACTTATGCCCGGAGAACTATCTTTTTACGACATCAAAATTACGATAGTTTTTCAATTCACCTTCATTCGTTTCTACGGATGTAACTTCCGCGTGTTCGGGGCCTTCGTTGCACCAATCCAAAAACATCCCAATAGCCACCTTATCGCCTTCGGCTTCAATAACGACGTCGCCGTTCGGGTCATTTTTAACAAAACCCTTGACACCTAACTGATCGGCTACCGCCTTGGTTGATGCGCGAAAAAATACGCCTTGTACTTTACCTTTTACTGTTATATCGAGATGAATTGCCATATTACCAGTGATTAAATTTCACAAAAATATAACAGCTGTAGCAGAAGCGGCATTTTATCTGACAATAAATGAAAATGGAGAAATTAGTTAGTGAGGACTTCAGGTTAGCGACAAGACAAACTTTTCAGATCAATTTTTTTACCGTTGTCTCAGGTGTGATCTTTAAACCATCGAGACCTGCGATAAGATTCAAACCTGGTGTTTTACCGACCTCTATTGAACCTTTCTCATCGTCGATGCCTAAATATTTCGCACCATTAAGCGTACCCCATTCTATTAGTTGCTGTGTGCTTATCAAAGGGAATTTTTCCTGGATAGTACGCATTTCGCTTAATATGCAAAGTTTGTCGTTTGATGCAAGGCTATCCGTGCCAAGGGTAATATTATATCCCTGACCGATGAATAACTCTATTTTCGGTAAGATACCTTCAATATAAAGATTGGCGTTCGGGCAAAAACAAAAGTTTATCTTACGGTCAAACCTTTTGATAAAGTAAATATCCTTCAAATTTGTGCAGGTATTATGCACCAGTAAAACCTCCTGCTTATTCGTCAGCAGCGGAAGTATGGATTGCAGTGAATTGCGGGCCTGCGGTTTAAAATGGCTGATATCCATCCCGAAATGGGCATACAGATCATTAAATGTTCCCAATTTATACCGGTAAAATTTGTTCTCGTCCTCGCATTCCTGGTTATGAATGCTGATCAGATTATGCCCGGTATCGCTATATCGCTGTATCAGTTTGAACAATTCCTTTGATACGGAATACGGAGCGTGTGGAGTTATAGAACACGACAACGGTTTAAATTCGTTGAGTAATGCAAGTGCGTTGTTGAAAACCTCATTCGCTTTTGAAGGCAAAAATCCGAAGGTCTCAATAAAGCTGTGATAATAAAGCTTGCTGTTTTTTTTTATGCTGACAGTACTGCTGGTATTTGATATGTCGCCGACAGCGACAATACCGTTATGGTACATTTCTTCGTCGGCTTTAGCGGAAGCATCTGCAATCAGAGCACTTTCCGCTCCACGGAATTTTTGAATATCTATGATAAAATTTACAAGTCCGGATCGTTGTCGCATTTTTTCCCGCAGGTGCGAAAGCTCCAGATGACAGTGGGTATTGATAAAACCCGGGCAAATAATGCCTTCCACCTGTTCAACAGGCGTATCGGGAAGCGCAGAAGATGATGAAGGGTCAATAACTGCTGTTATCTTCCCGGAATCGTCCACTGAGACTATTCCATTTTTTATCGGATCGGCAAAAACAGGGTAAACGTAATCGGCTTTAAAACTTTTCATTCGAGTATTTATAACACTTCCCGCGACAATCCAACTAATTATAAAATACGTTAACTTTTAGTTATTGTTTTTAAATATAAAAGAATGTCTTTTAAAAAAAGATAGTTTTTTTTATTTAGTACCTTTGCATCGTGACCGGTACAAAGAAAAAAATAGATATCCGCAGCCTCTCCCTGCCTGCACTTCAGGAACATTTCGTCCGGCTGGGCGAAAAAAGTTTCAGGGCAAAACAGGTCTATGAGTGGCTTTGGAAAAAATCCTGCTTTTCTTTCGACGAGATGAGTAATATTTCTAAAGAACTGCGTATCAAGCTAAATGAATGTTTTACTATCAATAACGTTAAAATTCATAACTCACAATATAGCGCGGATAAAACTATAAAAAATTCTTTTATTTTACATGATACTCATTTAATTGAGGGGGTTTTAATACCAACCCCCGAAAGGATGACTGCCTGTGTGTCCTCGCAGGTAGGTTGTAGTCTCACCTGTAAATTTTGCGCGACCGGTTATATGGAGCGCAAACGCAATCTTAACCCGGACGAAATTTACGATCAGGTAGTGCTGATTGACAGGCAGGCCCGGGAAAATTATGGTTTACCCCTGTCGAACATCGTCTATATGGGCATGGGCGAGCCGTTGCTTAATTATAAAAATGTACTCGTATCGATAGAAAAGATAACCTCCGAAGAAGGTTTGAATATGGCCGCAAAACGGATCACCGTATCCACCGCCGGTATTGCCAAGATGATTAAAAAACTTGGTGACGATCAGGTAAAATTCAATCTGGCTTTATCACTTCATGCGGCTAATGATGAAAAGCGGAACACCATCATGCCGATAAATGAGCAAAATTCGTTAAAGGCACTCGCTGAAGCTTTGAAATATTATTACGCCAAGACTAAAAACCCGATAACCTACGAATATATCATCTTTGATGGCTTTAATGATAACATTGAAGACGCAGCGGAGCTGGTACGGTTTTGCAAACATCTGCCCTGCAAGGTGAATATTATTGAATATAATCCTATCTCATTTGCTGCTTTCATTAACGCCGGCGAAGATAAGGTAGAGGCATTTGCGGAACACCTGCGCCGGAATGGCGTTAATACGCATGTCCGCCGCAGCCGCGGTAAAGATATTGACGCCGCCTGCGGTCAGTTGGCAATAAAAGAGAAACAAAAAATTTAAGCGCCTTTTATTTTTTCTGTAAATTGAAGCCATGAAGTTGCAAAACACGTACCTGGCTGACTTTATTTCTCTTTTATTTCCCGAATTATGTGCGGCCTGCCAAAACAGTCTGGTGGTTAACGAAAATGTTTTATGTACAGACTGCCGTTTTAATCTGCCATATACCAATTTCCATCTTCAGCCGGATAATATTGTCGCCCGGCAGTTTTGGGGTAAAATAAATCTGGAAGCCGCTTTTTCGTTGTTTTATTTTACAAAGGGCGGCGATGTGCAACACATGATGCATCAGTTTAAATATAACGGGCAAAAAAAGATCGGAAATCTACTGGGTGAGATAGCCTCAGACCAATTGATCAAAAATGCAATTTTTAGTTCGGTTGATTACATCATACCTGTACCGCTTCACGCTAAGCGCTTACGAAAACGCGGTTATAACCAAAGCAGCTGTTTTGCCTCAGGACTTGCTTCAAAATTAAGCGCGGAAGTTGAAGAGAATAACCTTGTACGTTCAAGGGCAACCGAAACCCAAACGCACAAATCACGCTTTGCCCGGTTTCAAAATATGCAGGAGGTATTTTGGGTAAAAGATCCCGAAAAATTAAAAGGCAAACATATCCTGCTGGTAGATGATGTTATCACAACAGGATCAACCCTCGAAGCCTGCGGCACGGAATTGCTTAAAATAGATGGAGTAAAATTAAGTATCGCTACAATTGCCTACGCGGAATAATATCCGGTCGGCATATTAGGTCACACCTTTTGGTAGGCGCTTAGTTTCTCAAAGAGGTTTTGGGGATCGAAAGGCTTCAATATATAATCATTCATTCCGGCAGCTATAATCTGATCCTTTTCAGCAGTGAGCATCGAGGCTGTAAGCGCTATAATAGGTAAATGCTGAAAATATTCTTCGGGTTTTGAACGGATTATCCGGGTCGCCTCAATCCCGCCCATTTCCGGCATGTAAACATCCATCAGAACGACATCGTAGTTTTCATTGGCGGAGACCTTTTCAACTGCCTGCACGCCATTTTCGGCAAAATCGGCCTGAGCGCCCCATTTGGTAAGTACCTTGTTAATTAAAAGCCTGTTTATGTTGTTGTCATCAACAACCAGCACATTTATATTTAATTCAGTTTCCAATTTTATGATATTTAATAGCAGTGAAATATTTCCCTTTTACGAGCAACCTTCAAAAAGGTTATAACAAACATCCGGTCGTCTTTCTTTACACCAGGCTGATTAAAATGCTAACCAGCCTGTCCTATATCAATTCTGCTAACCAAATTTAGTCTATCTCCGTGTGCTTTGCTTTATAAAGCGGGTAGTCATGCATCAGCTTATGCACCTTTTTGCGCACCTTCTTTAAGTTATCTTCGTTATCCGGATCACTGATCACCTGATCGATCAGCTCTACGATATCTTCCATCTGCTTTTCCTTCATTCCTCTTGTTGAGATGGCGGCGGTTCCCACTCTGATACCGGAAGTAACGAACGGAGATTTATCATCAAAAGGTACCATGTTTTTATTTACCGTGATATCTGCCTGCACGAGTGCATTTTCAGCAGCTTTTCCTGTAATGCCTTTATTGCGCAGGTCAATTAACAGCAAATGGTTATCCGTACCACCCGAAATAATTTGGTATCCCCTGTCGGTAAATGCTTTTGCCATAGCCACACCGTTCTTTTTTACCTGAACAATGTACTTCATATAATCTTCGCTCAAAGCTTCACCAAAGGCAACGGCTTTTGCTGCAATGATATGTTCAAGAGGTCCCCCTTGCGTACCAGGGAACACTGCCATATCCAGCAAAGAAGACATCATTCTGATCTCACCTTTAGGCGTCTTGATTCCCCACGGATTTTCAAAATCCTTTCCAAGCATGATCATCCCGCCTCTTGGTCCGCGTAATGTTTTATGGGTGGTAGTAGTTACGATATGGCAATGCGGAAGCGGATCATTTAATAAACCTCTTGCAATCAGCCCTGCCGGATGGGAAATATCGGCCAGCACCAATGCACCAACCTCATCCGCAACACTGCGGATAAATTCGTAATCCCAGTCGCGCGAATAGGCGGAGGCACCACAAATAATCAGCTTAGGCCTTTGTTCTAAAGCAACTTTTTTTAGATGCTCGTAATCAACCCGTCCTGTTTCTTTTTTCACCCCATAAAAATGCGGTTCATAAAGCTTGCCGGAAAAGTTCACCGGCGATCCGTGGGTCAGGTGTCCGCCATGCGAAAGGTCAAAACCCAGAATTTTATCACCGGGGTTTAACACAGCCAGCATTACAGCTGCGTTGGCCTGAGCGCCTGAGTGCGGTTGCACGTTTACCCACTCCGCATTAAACAGTTGTTTGGCACGGTCAATAGCGATGGTTTCTATTTCATCAACCACCTCGCATCCGCCATAATAGCGTTTACCGGGCAAGCCCTCTGCATATTTATTGGTGGCTACCGATCCAGCCGCTTCCATAACCTGCCGGCTAACAAAATTTTCGGATGCAATGAGCTCTATACCTTCTTCCTGTCGCTCCTGCTCCTCATCCAATAGCTTGAATATTATTTTGTCTCTTTTCATGTGGTGTCTTAGTCGCGGTAAAGGTAATATTTACATTTGAGACGGCGGATTTTTGCGGTAACAAATATTTAATCGTCTGTTAATTAAAAGATGTAACAAACACCGACTTCTAATCAAAGTCCAGATTAAATTTCGCTTTGAGTTCAACAAGCGCCGGGTTTTTTGCCGCCATATGCTGAAATTTTTCTGAAGCCGTATAAGGACGCTTTACTACTGCCTGCTCATCAACCCGTGCGTTTACTTCAATATCAAAATTTCTCAAAGAAGTGCGCAAAAAGTTTAGCAGGTTTGCCCGCTCATCCCTGAAAAGGTTTTCCTGCACTTTATTTTCAACGGCCACTTCGTAGGTATTGGGCGCAATCAGGAGCGGCGGCGATGAAATAAAGATGGTAAGCAGGTTCTTTTTACCGTCAGCTTTCATTAAAGCGGCAAAATCGCTCCAGCATTTCATGAATTGATCCTGTGTATATTCATCCTTTGCATCACCCTTAATATAAGGATCATCTTCTTCAGCCTCAATCTCTGCAATACTGCCTACATCTTTTAGGGAAGGTATTTTAACCGATGCAGAGAGCCCTGTCAGATCCGGAATGGCTATCTTAGGTTTATCAGACTCTTTTTTGGGCGCTTCCGCCGCCTCAGACTTCACACGCTGATCTTTACCTACTGTAGCGTTTTCAGTTTTGATTCTTTCAGACTTGCCGCTTGTATCTGCTGGCGTTACCGCTGCTGCGGATTCAGGTTTTTTTTTTAATTGCCCGTCTGTCGCGGGCATTGCAGTCACCGGTGTGACAGCCAAATTGAAGACCGATTGCAGATTACACATTTTGAGCAAGGCCAACTCTACCTGCAGGCGCTGATTTTTACTCAGCTTATAGTTCAGATCACATTGATTGGCAATATTCAAGGCCGACAGGAGGAAGGAAACACTCGCTGTTTTAGACTGCTGTAAATATTTATTGCGGATACCCTCGCTAACTTCAAGCAATTTTAACGTAGCCTGGTCTTTCCCTACAAGCAGGTTTCGGAAATGTTCACATAAACCCGACACAAAATGGGCGCCATCAAATCCCCGCGATAATATTTCATCAAACAGAAGCAGCACCCTGGCATTTTCGCCATTTAACAGGTTCTCGGTTATACTGAAATAATAGTCGTAGTCAAGTATATTAAGGTTTTCAATTACCGCATTGTAAGTAACATTTCCTCCGGAAAAACTGACGATCTGATCGAACATGGACAGGGCATCACGCAACCCGCCATCGGCCTTTTGCGCGATGATATGTAAACCATCCTGCTCATAGCTGATGTTTTCTTTTCTGGCTATGGATGAAAGGTGTTCAGCCATATCTTCCACACGGATGCGGTTAAAATCAAATATCTGACACCGGGAAAGAATGGTAGGTAAAATCTTATGCTTTTCGGTAGTCGCCAGGATAAAAATCGCATAATGAGGTGGCTCCTCAAGTGTTTTAAGAAAGGCATTAAAGGCAGCCTGCGACAGCATGTGCACCTCATCGATGATATATATTTTATACCTTACTGCCTGTGGTGGTATGCGGACTTGTTCTATCAGGCTGCGTATATCGTCAACTGAATTATTGGAAGCCGCATCAAGCTCATGAACATTGAATGAATTGCCGTTTTGAAACGACTGGCAGGAACTGCACACACCGCAGGCTTCTCCGTTAGGCTGAAGATTTTCGCAGTTGATCGTTTTAGCAAGAATGCGTGCGCACGTGGTTTTACCCACGCCACGCGGGCCGCAGAACAAAAAAGCCTGCGCCAGCTGATTATTTTTTATGGCATTTTTTAGTGTATTGGTAACATGCTGCTGACCTACAACACTTTCAAAAGTAACCGGACGATATTTGCGCGCCGAAACGATAAAATTATCCACAGCCACTAAGGTAGTAACAATATAATTACTATAAAAGATGTGTGGGTAATTAGCAGATGGTGCAGGATAGCAATTATTTTTTTAATCATTAGGTTTGTCACTCCGGTTATACTATTACTATCTCTAATGATTTCTTCAATACTGACCAAACAGCTTGCCTTACGCGCTTCTCTCATTTTCCTTCTGTCAATTTTACTAACACCCGTATTTGCACAATCGACAAGCATAACGGGACTAAAATGTGAATACCTGAACAATCCTCTGGGTATTGATTCTCCTCACCCCAGGCTGTCATGGATGATGATAAATCCGAAGCAAGGGGCGGCACAGGTTGCCTACCGCTTAATGGTGAGTACCGATTCCTTAGCGTTAAATAACGGAAAGGCAAACATTTGGACAACCGCGAAAATTACATCAGACAAAACCCTCATCGGTTACGATGGTAAACCTTTAGAGCCATTTACAAAGTATTTCTGGCTGGTAGAAGTTTGGGATAACGGAGGAAGAAAAAGCACTTCGCCTATAAATAGCTTTGAAACTGGAATGATGCAAAAAGCGAATTGGAAGGGTACCTGGATAAGCGACAATAACGGCATCAATGTAAAGCCGGCGCCCTATTTCCGCACGACGTTTAACGCCCCAAAAAAAATAAGATCGGCCAGGGCATATATCGCGGTTGTAGGTTTATATGAGCTCTACATCAATGGAAAAAAGATAGGCAATCACCGCCTTGACCCTATGTACACCCGTTTCGACCGCCGTACCCTATATGTAACCTATGATGTTACACCCGAATTGCAAAACGGAGAAAATGCCATGGGTGTGTTGCTGGGGAATGGATGGTATAATCTGCAGAGCACTGCGGTTTGGTATTTTGACAAATCGCCCTGGCGGAACCGCCCGGCCTTCTGCCTTGACCTCCGGATAACGTACGATGATGGGACAACCGAAGTGATCTCATCTGATAAAAAATGGAAGACCTCGTTGAGCCCGATAATATTTAACAGTATTTATACAGCCGAACATTACGATGCCCGTTTGGAGCAACCCGGATGGAATACAATCAATTTCAGGGATACTTCGTGGAAGCCAGTCATTAACCGGTCTGCGCCCTCTTTAAACATTGTATCCCAGGCCATGCAGCCTATCCGGGCCGTGGAAAAGATACCGGCTCAAAGCATGAAAAAGCTTGACGATAAAACCTATCTTTTCGACCTCGGGCGTAACATCTCCGGCGTCAGCAGTCTTACCGTAAGTGGTGAAGCAGGCACGGTAATCCGCCTGAAACATGCGGAAAAACTGGACAGCACCGGACACGCAGATCAGTCAAATATCGATATCCATTACCGCCCAACCGACGACAAAGACCCATTTCAGACTGACATTTTTATTTTGGCCGGAAAAGGGCAGGAAACCTTCACGCCGAGATTCAATTATAAGGGTTTTCAATATGTCGAAGTAAGCAGCGATAAACCAATAACGCTCACCCTGGAAAGCTTGTCCGGGTATTTTATGCACAGTGACGTTGCGTCCGTTGGCACCGTCCACTCGTCCAGTGATATCCTTAACAAAATATGGCAGGCTACAAATAATTCGTACTTGTCTAACTTCTTCGGTTATCCGACGGACTGCCCGCAACGCGAAAAAAATGGCTGGACCGGCGATGCACATATAGCAAGTGAAACCGGCCTCTACAATTTCGATGGCATAACTATTTATGAAAAATGGATGGGCGATCACCGAGACGAACAGCAGCCTAACGGGGTGCTTCCGTCGATCATTCCCTCAAACGGATGGGGATATGAATGGGGTAACGGACCGGACTGGACAAGCACCATAGCTATCATTCCCTGGAATCTTTACATGTTCTATGGCGATAGTAAAGCGCTATCAGACAATTATGAAAACATTAAACGATATGTCGATCATATTAACGACCTCTATCCAACCGGCCTGACGAGCTGGGGCCTCGGCGACTGGGTTCCGGTAAAATCAGTGACACCGGTTGAATTTACATCGTCAGCCTATTATTATACCGATGTAAAAATATTGGCAAAAGCGGCCGCGCTGTTTGGCAGAAAAGCTGATCAGCAAAAATATGAAGCGCTGGCAGCAAAAATAAAGACAGCATTCAACGCCAAATATCTTAACGATGCGACCGGCATTTACGACAAGGGCTACCAAACCGAATTAAGCGTACCGCTTTATTGGGGGCTTGTTCCGGATGCTCTGAAAGGTAAAGTGGCCGCCCAACTCGCAGAACGGGTAAAAAAAGACAACAATCACCTGGATGTTGGCATCTTAGGAGCAAAAGCCATCCTTTCGGCATTGAGTGATAATGGCTACGCCGACGTAGCTTACGCGATCGCCTCGCAGGAAACGTTTCCGTCATGGGGGTGGTGGATCGTCAACGGAGCTACCACGCTTTATGAAAACTGGGACATAAAGGCAAACGATGCGCTGTCTTTAAACCACATAATGTTTGGCGAAATAGGAGCCTGGTATTATAAGGGTATCGGCGGCATAAAAGCAGATCCGCAACATCCGGGATTCAAAAATATCCTGCTAACCCCTCATTTTGTGACAGGTCTTAACCATTTTGAATGCACACATACCGGCCCGTATGGTAAAATCATCTCGTCGTGGAAAAGAGAGATTGACGGTAGCATCAAATACACGGTAACCGTTCCACCAAACTCAACAGCAAAATTAACATTCCCGGCCCGCAGCAGCGTCTATGCAAAAGGTAAATTGTTATCAGGCACCGCGTTGCAGATATCCGCTGGAACTTATGTTTACACCATCAGATCACTTTAAAATTCTTCGACTCAGACGATATATTTTAGGCGTATCAGGAGCCAGATTTCCACTTTCTGCCACAATAGTATTACACAGAGTGCCAAATTTGTGAAAGCTGTTATTTTGCTGTAGCTTGGTTTGCTAATAACTGACTTATTTTATTTAAGCTATGAATAAATTACTACTCACGGTAATACCCTGTGCATTGGTATTGTCCGTTCATGCTCAACAGGGCCCACCCCTGACCGATAAAGACTATGAGCACGCCGAAAAGTTTTTAAGCTATGGAACCGAGCCGTTTATTGACAATAATTCTGTCAGGCCGGAATGGCTGCCCGATGGACGTTTTTGGTACCGGAATCTTATTGCACAAGGCAGCGAATTTATTTTGGTTGATCCGGTTAAAAGAACCCGAGCGCGTGCATTTGATCACCAAAAGCTTGCAGCCGCACTTTCTGCAGCTACAGGCAATACCTACACAGCGCTGATGCTGCCTTTTACCAGCATATCCTTTACGCCCGATAATAAATCAATAGTATTCTACGCAGATGGCAAAGAATGGAAAGCTGATCTTAAAACATATGCTGTTACAGAGGATGACTCCGCAGCAGGCGCAGAAAGCCTTGGACGGGGCGGCCGCAGGGGCGGACGGGGCCGTTTTGGAGGCGACAACATTTCTCCTGACGGTAAAAAAGCCGCCTTTATACGTGACTGGAATCTTTGGGTACGCGATCTGGAAACCAAAAAAGAGACCCAGTTAACCACCGATGGCGTTAAAAATTATGGTTACGCAACGGATAACGCGGGCTGGAAAAGCAGCGATAACGCCATTCTGATCTGGTCGCACGACTCAAAAAAGATCGCTACTTTTAAAGATGACCAGCGGAATGTTAGTGATATGTACCTGGTTACAACCAACGTAGGTGCGCCAAAGCTTAAAGAATGGAAATATCCTTTCCCGGGCGATAAAGTGATTCCGATGATCCAGCGCGTGATCATTGACGTTGAACATCCAAACGTTGTGGTTACCAAAGTCCCACCCGATCCGCACCGTGCGACATTGAGTGATGATATATCAAGCAGCGGCACACTGGATGACGTTTATTTCAGTTCGGACGATTCGAAAATTGCTTTCGTTTCTACTTCACGCGATCATAAGGACGAAAAGGTTCGCATTGCCGACGCGACCACCGGTGACGTACGCGAAGTGTTTGAAGAAAAGGTGCCGACTCAATTCGAATCGGGACAGGGTGCCATCAACTGGCGTTATCTGGATAAATCAAATGAGATCATCTGGTACTCAGAAAGGGACAACTGGGGGCACCTGTATCTGTACGATGCGACCACCGGTAAGCTAAAAAACCAGATCACCAAAGGCGATTTCGTCGTAACGCGTCTTCTGAAAGTTGACGAGAAGCATAGGATGCTCTATTTTATGGCTGTTGGGCGCGAGGCTGAAAACCCTTACTTTGCTCAGTTTTGCAAGGTTGGCTTCGACGGAAGACATTTCGCTACTTTAACTCCCGAGGCTGGAAACCACCAGGTAAGCCTTTCTCCAGACGGCGACTATTTTGTCGATACCTATTCAAAACCCAATGTTCCGCCTGTTTCAGTTTTGCGGAACCTTGACGGCAAAATGATCAAACCACTTGAACGTACTGACATTTCGAGATTACAGGCAGCCGGCTGGAAACCCGTTACTCCCTTTTCAGTAAAAGCCCATGACGGTACTACCGATATCTATGGCTTAATGTTCACACCTACCACGCTTGATCCGAGCAAGAAATATCCAATCATAGATTATATCTATCCCGGACCACAGGGTGGTAGCGTTGGCAGTTGGTCGTTTGCGGCCTCACGCGGCGATAACCAGGCCCTCGCAGAACTGGGCTTTATCGTAGTCGAAATTGAAGGCACAAGTAATCCCCTTCGCTCAAAAAGCTTTCATGACATGAGCTATGGAAACATGGCTGAGAATACCCTGCCCGACCAGATCACCGGCATCAGGCAGCTGGCTTCCCGCTATGCTTACATCGATACAACGCGGGTAGGTATCTGGGGGCATTCAGGCGGTGGCTTTGCTACTGCATGCGCCATGTTCCGTTATCCGGATTTCTTTAAGGTAGGTATATCTGAATCAGGAAATCACGAAAACCTTAATTACGAAGATGACTGGGGCGAACGCTATAACGGCCTGGTAGCCAATTCCAACTACCCAGCCCAGGGCAACGAGAATATTGCTAAAAACCTGAAAGGCAAACTCATGCTGGCACATGGCCTGTTTGATAATAATGTGCCGCCTTACAACACCCTGCTGGTTGTTGAAGCCCTGGAGAAAGCTAATAAAGACTATGACTTGGTGGTATTCCCTAACAGTCCTCATGGTTATGGCCAGTATTCGCCATATATGATGCGCCGCCGCTGGGATTATTTTGTAAGAAATCTATTGGGTGTAGAGCCGCCGCACGAGTTTTTGCTCAAGGCCACGCCTGACCCGAGAAACCCAAATATGCGGCGTTTTTAAAGCCATATAGTCATTAATTTAAAAAGACCTGCCCTCTATCCGGCAGGTCTTTCTTTTACATATTCTTCTGTTTAAAATAGTTAAAAGCCTCGCGCAGACTGTCTAACCTTTCCGGCTCCATATTTTTCACGGGAATCTCAAGTACAGTCGTCATCGAATCTACATCCCCATGCCGATCGTGCCGGGTCTGAACGATAATATCATCTGCAACAGTTTTCAGTTCGAGCGTACCCGATGCGGTATTGCCATAATATTCCATGTCTTCCAGCCGGTGAAGATTGAACGAAAAATATTCTTCCTTCCGTTTGGTGTATGTTTTCCTGAGTCGGATAAAAGCATCTTCCGTAACGGAAAGATCAACTTTTTTCACTTTTGGATCGGCTGAGGTATTGTAAGATTGTTCGAGGCAATGGTTGGCCCATGATAACCAATCTGTTTCTGAGCACTTATATCTGAAAGAATAACTGGCTGAAACTGCCGAAATAACCGCTCCAAAAAACAGCATTCTTCTCATTACGGACAGATTTGAACTTGACATGACAACAAATTTAAAACACATGTTAATAAATGCATAGTTTTGTATATGCAATTTTCAGAAAATTCAAGAGTGTGGGTGTACCAGGCAGACCGGGAACTCAGCAATGACGAAGTTATACAGGCACAGGTTTTACTTGATCATTTCACCACCGGCTGGACTGCGCATAACCATCAGCTAAAGGCAAAAAGCGAGATCAGATACAACCGCTTTTTTATTTTGATCGTTGATGAAAGCCAGGCGGGGGCCAGTGGCTGTTCAATTGATAAATCTGTACATTTTATGCAGCAACTCGAAGAAAGGTTTGGCGTGACCCTTTTTGACCGCTTTAACCTGGCCTACCGCATAGAAGATAAAGTACTTTCAGCACCCCGTTCTTTGTTTGAGGAATTGCTGAAAAGCAAAACCATCCACACGGATACTATCGTATTCAATAACCTGGTTCAAAATCTTGCCGAACTGAATACAAACTGGGAGATTCCGTTTAAGGACAGCTGGCATAGCCGTATATTCGCAGACCTGGTAACGGCTTAATTCGCTTTCATGTTCATAATCGACATTACATACACTGTTCCTCTTGATGAACTCGATAGTCAGCTAACTGCTCACCGCAGTTATCTCGACAAATATTATGCTCAAAATATATTTATTGCATCAGGCAGAAAGGAACCACGAACGGGAGGAATTATCCTGGCGCTGGCTGCCGACAAAGCTGTTATTGAGAATATCATAAAAGAGGATTCGTTCTATATCTGCAAGCTGGCAACTTACACGGTTACCGAGTTTATCCCCACCAAATACCATCCGGCTGTAAAAGATTTGCTTGAATAACTTTTCTGGCTATCTTTAAGGTATGGAACAATACGACCCTCGCGTAGATGCATATATTGCTAAGGCTGCGCCTTTTGCAAAACCGATCTTAGAGCATGTCAGGCAGATCGTCCACGAAGCATCGCCGCTCCTGAAGGAAACCATCAAATGGGGAATGCCTTTTTTTGATTACAAAGGTCCGGTTTGCATGATGTCGGCTTTTAAGCAGCATTGCGGCTTTGGCTTCTGGAAATCATCAAGATTGAACGATCCAAATGGCTACCTGAAAGGAAGTGATGATGAGGCAGCTGCCGGGAGCTTCGGCCGTATTGAAAAAATGGACGACCTGCCTCCTGATGAAGCATTAACGGATTTTGTTCTTCAGATGATAGCTATAAATGAATCAGGGATCAAGGAACCAAAAAAGCCAGTAGTACCAAAGGCAGAACTGCCGATGCCCGATGATTTTAAAGATATGCTCAGCGGCGATGTGACTGCACTTGGATATTTTGAAGATTTTTCGCCTTCAAAAAAACGCGAATATCTGGAGTGGTTTGCTGAGGCCAAAAGCGAGACCACCCGGCAGAAACGTATGGAGCAAGCGCTGGAATGGATCGGCGAAGGAAAATCCAGACACTGGAAGTACCAGAAATAATCTGATCCTGTTTAATTCATTTCCTAAAATTCAAGCGGACCCAGCCTCCGCATGTTTTTCATGATCAGGTATTGTCGGTGTCTTAAATATCTTGTCGGATGAGTTGCCGACCATTTACGGGGATTAGGGAAAATTACCGCAATCGCTGCAGCTTCATGGTTAGTCAATTGTGATGCTGGTTTATGAAAATATGCCTGGGCGGCAGCTTCGGCACCATAAATGCCATCTCCCATTTCAATCACATTCAGATACACCTCCATAATGCGTTTCTTGCTCCAAAATACTTCCATTAGCATGGTAAACCAGGCTTCGAATCCCTTGCGGATAAACGATCGCCCGGGCCATAAAAAAACATTTTTAGCCGTTTGCTGCGTAATGGTGCTACCGCCGATCAGCTTTTTGCTTTTGGCATTTTTCTTATAGGCATTTTCTATCGCTTTAAAATCAAACCCATGGTTTTCCAGAAAAGTCTGATCTTCAGCCGCAACTGCCGCCCGTATCATGGAAGGCGAAATATCATCAAAACTTTCCCACTGTTTGTCTATCTTCCATTCTTTCCCTGCCGACTTTCGCTCAAATCCCCGTTGTAACATTAGCCAGGTAACGGGGGGATTGACAAATCTGAAAAGTATGACAAAAAACAAGCTCCCACCCACAAATACCATAAATAAAATCTTCACGATGCGCAGCGTGAGTTTCAGCCACGCATTCCTGAAAATCCCTTTGGTATTACGTCCTTTTTTCTTCTTGGCTGAAACTGTTTTTCCGCCTCGCCTGGCTTTCATATTTTTAATTTAAAAATTTCTCATTATTGCTGCAAACCCATATTGCGCACTAAAAAAGGGTGATGAGTTTACACACTCAACACCCTTATATAATGTTCTGCTAATCTTAAACCTGATTCCAGGCAGATGAATTATTCCGCTACTACCTCAAAAGGAACCTGAACTTTAACTTCCTTGTGCAGATTAATGTTAGCTACATAATCGCCCAGGAATTTTGGTTCTGTTTCAAAAGTAATACGACGGCGATCAACTTCAAAACCTTCTTTTTTCAATGCATCAGCAACCTGAATGGTATTGATAGCACCGAAGATCTTACCGGTTTCTCCGGCTTTAGCGCCTATTGTAAGTTTAACACCTTCCAAACGTGCAGCAGTATCGTCTGCATCTTTGCGGATTTTGTCCTGTTTAAACTGAGCCTGTTTAAGGTTCTCAGCTAATACTTTACGGGCGCTCTCGGTAGCCTGTACAGCGTAACCTTTAGGAATAAGGTAATTACGACCATAACCTGGCTTTACCTTTACGATATCGTCTTTATCACCGAGGTGTTTTACGTCTTGCTTTAAAATAACTTCCATTTCTTTTACCCCCTATTATTTTAATGAATCTGTAACATAAGGTAATAAACCGATATGGCGTGCACGCTTAACAGCCTGTGCAACTTTGCGCTGAAACTTCAGTGAAGTTCCTGTTAAACGACGAGGTAATACTTTACCCTGGTCATTAACAAACTTTAATAAAAAGTTAGCGTCCTTGTAATCAATGTACTTGATCCCGTTCTTTTTAAAACGGCAGTACTTCTTACGTGTGTCCTCTACCTTAGGAGCAGTTACGTATTTAATCTGTTCGTTTGCCATTAGTGTGCTGCCTCCTCTGTTTTAGGTTTTTTATTGAAAGCACCGCTGCGTTTTTTCTCATTATAAGCTATAGCATGCTTATCTAAGGCAATGGTAAGGAAACGCAATACGCGCTCATCACGGCGTAATTCCACTTCCAGTTTGTTAATTAATTCACCCGGAGCCTTAAATTCAGTTAAGTGATAATACCCTGTAGTCTTTTTTTGAATAGGGTACGCTAATTTTCTCAAACCCCAATTATCCTCCTGGACAATTTCGGCTCCGTTATCAGTTAAAATTTTGCTGTATTTGGCAATAGCCTCTGCAGCTGCATCTACTGATAACAACGGGGTTAGAACGATCACAATTTCGTACTGTTGCATTGTTATACTTTGATATTTAATATTTTACCCGTTATAACGGGGCTGCAAAACTACATATTATTTAATAATTTTTCAAATGATTTTCATTTTGATGATATCTCATCCATTTATTCCAAAATCATTTTAATTTAGGTATGGAGTTTGTTAAACCATTAGCTGCTTTATAACTCATTTAAATATCGGACCATGGCTTTCCAATCAAAACAACAAGACGGACTTGTAGAAACAATCGATGCTGAAGACACTTACACTAATCATTCCCCAAGCGGTGACGATGACTTTGAAGGCGACTGGAACGACGAAGATGATGAAGACTTTGACGATATAGCCGGGGACCGGGAAGATCTGCACGAAATCATACTTGAAAATGACATCGATGATGAGGAAGATGATGATCATTTACCCGATGACGACTTTTAAAATCGCTCTCAATCGTTATCTTTCCATCTGAGTAGTGTTTTCCTGCCCAAGTCGTAGGTTATCCGAAAAGCTTCCTGGTTACTGGTGAATCCGGGGGTGCGGTGAACACTGAAAATAAATTGCCCTTTGATCCGGTTAAATAAAAATGGTGTATAAATCAGATCAAGCCGATTGTAGAACTTCTTTTCATAAAACGCATCCCCATAAGTTATTTCGGAACCTTTCCCCGCATAGAATTCATCGAATGCCGCAAACCGACGATAGCTCAAATAAGCGCTGGCTATAAATCCTGCGGGTGTCTTTGCACTGCCTAATCCACGTCGCCGCTGGAAGGATGCCATTGCACCAGCCTCCACAGAAAGCGAATCAAACGTTGTTTGTTTACGGCTAAAATCCAGGCCAAGACGTACTTGCGCGGCCCCGTCGTCGCCGATGTGATCGTCCGGCAGAAGCACTTCCGCACCTGCATC
Organism: Mucilaginibacter sp.; assembly: GCA_035547875.1. Classification (GTDB taxonomy): domain Bacteria; phylum Bacteroidota; class Bacteroidia; order Sphingobacteriales; family Sphingobacteriaceae; genus Mucilaginibacter. The sequence continues at coordinate 83,711 of DASZTX010000007.1, forward strand.
ATGCATCATTAGCACATAGTGCGAAATATAAAACAGGCCGTTGGCCGATGGCCGCCACCTGCCCTCAAACCCAAATAAAAATTGTTCACGGTCGGTTTGCGTTTGACGGCTCACCCAATCGATCCACCCGGTTTCCGTAAATGTTCCGGAATGGTAACGGGCAAGCAACCCTTCTATGTTAGGACGGTAATACCGCAGCGTATCGTTCAGCAAAGCTCTCGGATAATTATCGATCAACCCGTCCCGCGGAAATTCCCCGGCATTAAAAAGCCAGTTCCGGTTTTCGAATTTGTAATAAGCAACAGGGTTTACCTTAAAAAAATACGGCTTCGCGCCAAACTCATGTATCCCGTTAACACCGACAATAAAATGATTTACACTGTCGAGATTAAGCCCGAGATCAAGCGCAACACGTGTTCCTGAGTAGGTACGCGACCGCGCTACAAAATCCTTATACTCGCGGTTATCGAGAAAGCCTAATCCGTTAAAATGAATGTCCAGGCTTTGCGCGAATGATGACGTACTTGTTATTGATAACAATAAAACAACAACGTATAATCTTTTTATCATTAAATCCGATTTATTTAACCGTTAATTTTATCACCCGGCTGTTTTTGCTACCCGGGAAAGGATCAGTCCGTAATGAAAAAATTAAATTAAATTCCCCTTTTTCAACAGGCGAAATTACGGGAAAAGTATAATGAATAGATTCACCGGGTTGTAAAGTTATTTTGTTAAAACTGCTATCAGCCGCGTGCACCGTTTTCAGATCACCGCCATCCAAAATACAATACTCGAACTTCACCGCATGTGTGTAACCCTGATCACCAAAGCTGATCGGGTGACCATAAGGGTTCTTTATCGTCAGGTCGAATTTTGTAACCGCGCTGGGCGCAGTTGTTAGTTTAAGCAATGAGGTACCAATCTCCACTTTTTGATAAGTCCGGAAATCGTTTACCCAGTTGCCGTACCATGTACCGGCTTCAATTTTTATCGAATCTGTTGTCAATCCTTTTATTGGCGCATCCGTAAGATAATAAACCCGCTTACGCTGCATACTGTCTTCCATCGGCCAGATATCATATTGCGTTGCACGATAATAACGGGTGTCATAGGCAAAACATTTCAGGCTATTGGTGTAATAATTATACTTGGATGGATTTTGAAACCCTTCCGCCATAACCACATAGTGGTCGCCTGCTTTTTCCTTAACAATATGAGCCCATTCTTTAAAGCCATAATAGCTTTTTAAGTGACCATAAGTTTTCGCAAAACCAAACCCGCCGATAATAATAAACCGAACAATAATGATAGTCGCGGTATTAACGATAGCTAACGGCAGCAACCATTTTGGCCACCCGCCTTGTTGACTGAAATGGATCAGCGCAAGCATCACCAAGGGCGCAAACAGAATATAAGTCCATTGCGGCTGTACTTCTCCCTTAACGCTGCTGACCAAAAAGAACAGAAATGTTGCAAGACAGTTAACAACCAGACATCGTATAAAAGCATCGCTTATTTTCACTGTATATGCCTTATAAAACAAAAACCAGCCGATCAGCGGCCCAGCCATCAATAGCTGGCCGGGTATATAAGAAAAGGTGTTGATCACGCTGTATTTATCAGCGGAACGTTCAAACAAATGATAATTGATCGACGGAAAGTCATGATTAGCTTGCCAGATGATATGCGGCACATATAACAACACCGCAATAATCACTATTCCCCAGAAAGAACCGCGTTTCACGAGTTTCAGATTGGCCAGCAAAGTAAAGCCAACAACCAGAATACCGTTGTACTTGCTGTATAACAGGCATGCAACTGTTACACCCAGCAAAACTGCGAGCCGCCATGTGTCTTTTTGAAGGTATTTTTGATATAAAAAATAAAACAGTGTCGTACACAGAAAAAGCGGCGCATCAGGCGTAGTGGTAAAACCGTATATATGAAAAATAAATATGCCCGATACAATCAGCATAAATGCAAGTGCATCCACCGCATATTGCCTTAATGTAAGCCACAGCAGCCAGATCGACATTGAACTTGAAAAGACGGTAAGCAGCCGCAGACCAAGTTCGTTGTGCATAATGCTGTCGCCAATTCGTATAAAAATCGCGACCATAGGCGGGTGATCGAAATAGCCCCAGTCCAGATAGCGTGAGTACATCCAGTAGTAGGCCTCATCCCCCTGCAGCTCAAGCGTGGAAGCCTGAATGATATTCAATACGGTCCATGCTAATAAAAAAACAAGTATAATTTTATTGGAATTTGACGTGTTTGATTTAGAGATGGCCGACATTATCTTCAATTGCACTGCGTGCGTAAAGGTAGAATAAAACCGAATAATGAAAAAAAGTACTGCAAAGGATTCAATTATTTTATCACTTTAGTGCACTTATAAAATAACATCATGGATAAGATATTCGACAACCTGATAAATCTTCGGAAAACGCTTTTGCAACTTACCGAAGACCTTTCCGTTGAGCAACTGAACAAAATACCGCAAGGCTTTAACAACAACATTATCTGGAACATGGGCCATGTGATAGCTGCACAACAGGGCATTTGTTATACACGCTCAAACCTTTCCCCAACCGTTGATATAAACCTTGTAGGGCGTTATAAACCTGGCACCTTACCGGTTGGGAGTATCAGCGAAGAAGAAATTAATAAAATTAAATCCCTGTTATTACCTACCATTGAAAATTTAACAGCAGATTATCAGCAGGGTGTTTTTAAGGAATACATAGCGGTTACCACGAGATATGGAGTGGAGCTTACCAATATCGATAATGCTATTGACTTCCTGCAATTTCATGAAGGATTTCACATGGGGTATGTTCTCGCGCTTAAAAGATCCATCTAAAGGGTATAAAAAAACCCGGATTATCCGGGTTTCGTATTCAGAAATCTTTTATACGCCAAGTAATAATCTTGCCGGATCTTCCAGCAATTGCTTAACACGTACCAGGAAACTAACTGATTCCCGACCATCGATAATCCGGTGATCGTAAGACAGGGCCACATACATCATTGGACGAACAACAACCTGACCGTTAACTGCCACTGGTCGTTCTATGATATTATGCATACCCAGAATAGCAGACTGCGGCGAGTTGATAATAGGCGTTGACATCATGGAACCAAACACACCACCATTGGTGATGGTAAAGGTACCACCTGTCATTTCCTCTATCGTTAATTTATTCTCGCGAGCTTTCACGGCAAGACCGGCTACCGCCTTTTCAATTTCTGCAAGGCTCATGCTATCAGCATTCCTGATAACCGGCACTACCAGGCCCTTAGGGGCAGATACAGCAATAGAAATATCGGCAAAGTTACTGTAAACCACTTCTTCTCCTTCAATTCTTGCGCCGACGGCTGGCCAGTCTTTCAATGCTTCGCAAACCGCTTTGGTAAAAAAGGACATAAAGCCCAGACCCACGCCGTGCTTCTCTTTAAACTTATCTTTGTATTTGCCGCGAAGTTCCATAATTGGCGACATGTCAACCTCATTAAATGTGGTCAACATGGCCGTCTCATTTTTTACTGAAACCAATCGCCTGGCAACGGTCTTTCGTAATGACGTCATTTTTTCACGACGTTCATCGCGCTGACCAGTAACCGTAGTTACAGATTTCGGCGCAGCAGGAGTTGCTTTTGCGGCAGCAGGAGCAGTGCCCTGCATTTCTTTTGGCGCCTGTGGATTTTCAGATACCTTCTGAGCCATTAGCGCATCTTCCTTGGTTATGCGTCCGCCTACCCCGGTGCCACTTACCGCTTTGGATTCGATGCCTTTTTCAGCAAGTATCTTTGCAGCTGCCGGAGACGGCGTACCTGATGCATAAGACGATACCGCTCCGCTGCTTTCGGCAGTTCCCGCAGTCGCTGGAGATGATTCAGCGGGAGCCGACGCTGGCGCACCTGTTCCTTCAATTGTTCCTACTACCGAACCGATAGGCAATACATCGCCTTCTTTAGCAATAGTTTTTAAAACCCCGGCCTTTTCAGCAGTTAATTCAAAAGTTGCTTTATCCGATTCCAGTTCAGCAATGGGTTCATCCATGCTCACTGTTTCGCCGTCCTTTTTTATCCACCGCGACAAAGTTACTTCAGTAATTGACTCCCCAACAGCAGGAACTTTCATCTGTAAAGATTCTCCTGTTGTCGACGTGGCTGGAGCTGGTGCAGGCGCGTTTGCAACCACGTCGGGTTGTGGCTGTGCAGCGGGAGCTTTTTCCGCCGGACTGGTCGCTGTACCGCCCTCTTCAATCGTCCCTACCGTTCCGCCTATTGGTAAAGTGTCGCCTTCGGCGGCTACTGTTCTTAAAATACCTGCCTTTTCTGCAGTCAGTTCAAAAGTAGCTTTGTCTGACTCCAATTCGGCAATTACTTCATCCATTTCAACTGCGTCGCCATCCTTTTTTTTCCAGCTTGACAGGGTAACTTCAGTAATCGATTCGCCAACCGGCGGGACTTTAATTGTTAAACTCATAGTAGAATTTTTGTATCACAAGAGACCTGACAGGTGTCTCACATTTTTTTATTTCATGCCAATAAGGCTATAAGAGATAAATGACTTGGTATGCGTCAATTAATCGGCACCTACATTCGCCATTTTTTCGGAAGTTTCCTTTACCGAAGCCTTTACCTGTTTTCCAACAGGGGCTTCAAAAGCTTTTGAAACTATGCGTAACTGCTGAGCCGCATGCTGCTTGGCAAAGCCTGTGGCTGTACTGCTGCCCTCATTACGCGAAATAACATCCAGGTTTATTACTTTATCGTTATGAAACTTACGGCAAATATAAGGCCACGCGCCCATATTTTCAGGTTCTTCCTGTACCCAAATAAATTCGGTCGCTTTCGCGTATTTTGCCTTTATCTTTAATATCTGCACCGTTGGTGTCGGATATAACTGCTCAATTCTCACGATTGCAACATCCTTACGTTTATCAGCCTGCTGTTTTTCAATCAGGTCATAATATATTTTGCCGGTACACAATAGCACACGTTTTACCTTCTTTGCATCGGCATAAGTATCGTCAATCAACTCGTGGAACCTGCCATTCGTAAATTCTTCCAGCGGCGATACACATTTAGGGCTGCGCAATAGGCTTTTAGGCGTAAAGATCACCAGCGGCTTTCTGAAATCCCTTAACATCTGCCTTCTGAGTATGTGGAAGAAATTGGCAGGCGTAGTACAATTTGCAACCTGGATATTGCTATCGGCACATAGTTCTAAAAAGCGCTCTACACGTGCCGATGAATGTTCGGGGCCCTGGCCTTCATACCCATGAGGCAGTAACATTACCAACCCATTACCTCGCTGCCATTTGGTCTCGGCACTGGCAATATATTGGTCAACTATGATTTGGGCGCCATTGAAAAAGTCACCGAACTGCGCTTCCCAAATAGTTAACGCATTGGGATTTGCCAAGGCATAACCGTATTCAAAGCCTAAAACCCCATATTCGGACAAAAGAGAATTAAATATGCTGAACTTTGCTTCTGTTTCTATGGTATCAAGCGGAATGTATTCTTCCTCCGAATCAACTAAAGTCAGCACCGCATGGCGGTGAGAAAAAGTCCCGCGTTTTACATCCTCGCCGCTTAATCGTACCGGATGTCCGTTTTTTAACAACGTTCCGTAGGCAAGCAGTTCACCCATCGCCCAATCGAACACGTGAGTCTCAGTGACCATCTTGTTGCGCTCTTCAAAAAGCTTTTCGATTTTTTTGAAGAAACTTTTTCCTTCCGGTAAAGCAGTTATTTTCTTTCCGATTTCCAAAAACTCATCTTCCGAAACAGCGGTGTTAACCGGAGTAAAAAATTCTTTGGTTTTTGCGAGATGCATTCCCTGCCATGCACCTTCAAACATGTGGACGGTTTCAGTGAATTTTTCTTCAGCCTTCGATTCATCAAGCCTTGTCTGAAGTTCGGCGCGGAATTTCTTTTCCATTTCGCCGCCAAGATTCGCATCTATGCTTCCTTCGCCTTCTAATTTCTGCTTGTATATCTGTAATGGGTTTGGATGAGCTTCAATTGCTTTATACAGAAGAGGCTGCGTAAACTTAGGTTCATCAGCCTCATTGTGTCCATATCTGCGGTAGCATAAAATATCAATGAACACATCTTCGTGAAATACCTGGCGGTATTCCATAGCAAGGTTCACCACATAGGCAAGCGCCTCAACATCATCACCATTGACGTGGAATACCGGAGAAAGAACAGTTTTGGCCACGTCAGTACAATAGGTACTTGACCGTGCATCCTTAAAATTGGTTGTAAATCCGATCTGATTATTGATGACGATATGAATGGTTCCACCGGTACGGTAACCGTCCAGTTTTTCCATCTGCAAAACTTCGTAAACAATACCCTGACCGGCAATGGAGGCATCTCCATGAATTAGTATAGGCGCGATCCTGCTGTCATCACCATTGTATTTAAAATCGATTTTGGATCGAGTTAACCCTTCTACCACCGGATCAACCGCTTCGAGATGTGACGGATTCGGACACAGGCTTAAGTGGACTTTTTTGCCGCCCTTGGTCATGATGTCCGTAGAATAGCCGAGGTGGTATTTTACGTCGCCGCCGAAAGCGGTATCCTGATCAAAATTCTTGCCTTCGAACTCAGAAAAAACCTCTTTGTAGGGTTTCTCCATAATATTGGTCAGCACATTCAGTCTCCCGCGATGCGCCATACCAATAATAAATTCCTGTATGCCGAGTTCAGATCCGTTATGTATAACAGAGTCGAGTGCTGGTATAAGTGCTTCCGCACCCTCCAGCGAAAAGCGCTTCTGACCTAAGAACTTTGTTCCTAAAAAGTTCTCAAAAACTACTGCGTCGTTCAACTTATCCAGCATCAGCTTTTTCTCATCGATGCTGAAGGAAGGTGTATTTCTCCGGGTTTCCATCCGGTCTTCAAACCATTTAATCTTTATCGGATTACGAATATAACGATATTCCGCGCCTATCGACTGGCAGTAGGTATCTTCCAGCAATTGCCTGATATCACGCAGTGTTGCAGCTCCGAGGCCAACCTCTACACCTGCATTAAAAACTGTATCCAGATCAGCATCACTCAGACCGAAAGTCTCCAGCTCTTTACCCGGAAAATATTTGCGGCGTTCACGAACGGGATTGGTCTTGGTAAACAAATGACCGCGCGAACGGTATCCGTCTATCATATTCAGCACATTGATCTCTTTTAGAAAATGCGCCTCGTTTTCAGTACCGGAGGCAGCAACGGGCGCCGGGTTATCTTTTCCGAAATCGAACCCTTCAAAGAATTTCTGCCATCCAAAGTCAACCGATTCGGGGTCTTGTTTATATGCTTCGTATAGGGAATTGATGTATGCAGCGTTTCCGCTGTTTATATAGTTGAGACGATCCATGAGAAACCAATCTTTAAAACGGTACAAAAGTACGTATATAGGATTATAAACTTTATAAATTATTTATAAAACTTAACCATTTATCAACATTAGACTTACCAGAAAATATCCGTGATCCATGTAAATTATTTGTGCAGCAGCTTCCGGAAAAAATCCCGGACATAGGAAATCCCTTCAAATATGATGGCAAGAGTGCCGACGATGATAGTAAATTGTTCGAACGGATTCATTATTCTATATGACGCTTTTTAGCAGTGTTTATTACAATCCAAACGTTTTATTTTACAGTAACGCAGGAGAAGCCGGAAGCCATATATCGACATAATCACTTTTGGCGGACAGTTCGTTAACCGGCAGTGTAGCAATTGAATAACGGCTTTCGCGGGCATCGTTTACACCCGCTATAAACGCCCAGTTTCCCCAGTTGCTTGCGGGTGAATAATCAATCAGTTTTTCCTCAAAATAAGCGGCACCCTTTTTCCAGTCAACCTTCAGGTCGTTAATTAAAAACCCTGCGGCTATCTGCCTGCTCTGGTTACTAATATAACCTGTTGCATTCAGTTCGTGCATGATCGCGTCAACAAGCGGCACACCCGTTTGACCACCAGTCCAGTTTTCGAAAAGAAGTTCCTCGCCCATCACGTTTCCGTCAGCCGGTGAAATTCTATCTTCTTTGGTGGCGATGAACTGTTGCCCGTGCTTTTTAAACATGAATCTGAAATAATCACGCCAGAGAAGATCGAGCAGCATTGCACCATATTGCACATTATTTTTCTGCTGATTTTTAACAACCTCCCAATAAACCCGCCTTAACGAAATACACCCCAGCGCGATCCAGGGCGAAAGCTTCGACAGATTTACGTGCGCTCCCTTTTTTCCGATAACCAGATGATTATTATTTGCAAAAAAGTATTCGAGTTGTTTTGCTGCCTCATCTTCGCCGCCCACAAAAAGATGCGCCGCCCTGGGGTCGTCAACCGGGTCAGTGAGCCCAATATCTGCCAGTGAAGGTATTTCACCCGGGTTATCTATTTGAGGCGTATCGATCCGATCCGGACTTGCCAGGCAGGGCCTTACGCTACTGTCGCGCTCCACCTTTTTTTTAAAAACGGCAAAGCTGTCCGGAATATCTTTTATCGGAAACGGCAAATCTTCTTTGTGATAAAGCGTGTGCCCGATAAAATGTTTAAGATTAAGCCTGATCTTCCAAAGCGCAGTTTCTACCTGTTCGGAAATTTCCGTCTCTTCATGAGCCACCTCCCGGTGATGATAAACTTCATTAACGGCATATTCCTCCGCCAGTTCAGGTAAAATCTCGGCAGGATCACCGGTACGTACAATCAGCTCACTGCCTAAAGCCCGTAGATTTTTGCGCAATCCGGCAACTGATTCTATCAGGAAACGGGCACGAATGTTACCTGTTTTTGCATTCCCGGAAGCATTGGGCTTAAAATAAAAAGGATCAAAACAATAAACTGGTATCACCCTATCCGCCTTGCGCACTGCCTCTAACAGTATCTCATTATCATGAATGCGCAAATCGTTTCTGAACCATACCAATATCGTTTTCTCACTCATAGTTAAACAGGGGGTTAACTTTGTTGCAGTGTACAAATTTGCAATTTATTTGTCGCTTACCAATACTTGTAGCTAATATTTGACACCTCGCCAACATTTTGGAATCGATTTCCGGTACATTAATAACTGCGAACAAACCAAATTTAAGACCCCTTAACCTGCTTATTGTACTATCCTGCAGATCCTGCCGTTAATTATAGAAACCTGTGACACATCGTTATAAGGAATGTTTTTAACTTTATATCTTTAACTCAAATAATTGTCTGCCATGGCTACCATCGAAAGCATACAGAAAGCATATATAGATTATGTATTAACAGAAGGTCATCAGCCCAAATCCGTATATATTTTTGCGAAAAAGAATAAAATGAGCGAAGAAGACTTCTATCGCTTTTTTGCTTCGTTTGACGCGATTGAACAAAACCTGTGGACTGGCTTTGCGGTAAGAACAATCGCCGAGATCAAAACACAGGAGGTATGGAATCAATATTCAGCCCGCGAAAAAGCGCTGTCCTTTTTTTACAGTTTTTTTGAGCTGTTAAAAAGCAGCAGAAGTTTTGTAGTTTACAGCGTAAAAAAACAACCGAAGACCTTTACCACGCCGCAGATATTTACCGGCATAAAAGATGTTTTTGAAACCTTCTGCAACGATCTGATCGTGGAGGGACTGGAATCCAATGAGTTGTCTGAGCGTAAATTTTTTAGCAACCGATACAAAGACGCACTTTGGGTACAATTGGTTTTTGTTTTGAATTTCTGGATCAATGATAACTCCGCAGGGTTTGAAAAAACCGACGAAGCAATAGAAAAAGGCATCAACGTAACTTTCGATCTCTTTCAGCGCTCCCCTATCGACAATCTTTTTGAATATGGGAAATTTCTGGCCAAGCACGGAAGACTTAAAGAAACTATGGGATTTGGAAGCAATTAAACATGCCCGTGCAAACCGGATGTCATTTGCAGTCATATTTGACATGGATGGCACGCTGATCGACAATACACCCTACCATTTTAAAGCCTGGCAGGAATTATTCAAAAAGCACGGCAAGGGACAACTAACAAAAGAAGCTTATTACAACGACATCAGTGGTGTGCCGGTCATGGACACGATCAGAAAGGTATTTGGCGAGCAAAACGATGAAGATCAGCTAAAAAAATTATTGAATGAAAAAGAGGAATTCTATCGGGCAAGCTATGCGCCATTCGTCGCTGCTGTAAATGGTCTTGAAAACTTTCTGGCGGAATTAAAAGCGGCAGGGGTAAAAATCGCGATGGCTACCTCGGCCACCCAGGATGATATAAAATTTATTTTCAACAACATCGCAATAGCATCTTACTTTGACACAATTGTCAATTCGGCAATGGTAAGTAAACCAAAGCCAAATCCGCAGATATTTTTAAAAGCAGCAGAAAAATTAAACACCGAACCGTCAAATTGTATCGTTTTTGAGGATTCCTTGGCGGGGATCAAGGCAGCGAACGACGCAGGCATGAAAGTTGTTGGCATCACGACTGGTCATAAAGCCGAAGAACTACACCCGGTCGATCTTGTGATTCCGGATTATTCCGGATTAACGGTGCATAAACTTGCCGGGCTATTTAATTAAATTACAATGAGTGAAAATACGCCGAAAGAGCAGAACAGCATCCCTACCAGCAAGGTGCAGCGCTCGGCAAAATTTGTAAAAACAGGTTTCAAAATAGGCGGTAACTACATTAAGCATTATTCAAAAAAACTGTTCAACCCTGAACTTGACCGGGCTGAACTAAACGAGGATAATGCCAGTGATATTTATGATTCATTAAGCGAACTGAAAGGAAGTGCGCTAAAGGTGGCACAAATGCTCAGCATGGATAAAAACCTGCTCCCTCAGGCTTATACTGATAAATTTTCGCAATCACAGTACAACGCACCTCCACTTTCAGGGCCACTGATCATCCAGACATTCAGAAAATATTTTGGCAAAACACCTGATAAAATCTACGATAAATTTAATGTGCGGTCGTCAAATGCGGCATCAATAGGCCAGGTTCACCAAGCTGAATTAGGGGGCAAGAAGCTCGCCGTCAAGATCCAGTATCCGGGCGTAGGTGATTCTATTTCATCCGACCTCAAACTTGTAAAACCATTTGCCTTCCGGATGCTGGGTATGAGTGAAAGAGAACTTGATGTATATATGAAGGAAGTGGAAGAGCGATTGCTGGAAGAGACTGATTACGAACTGGAAGTCCGCCGTTCTATAGAATTTTCAAACGCCTGTGCCGGACTTGATAATGTAATCTTTCCGGGGTATTATCCGGAGCTGTCGAGCAAACGAATTATTACGATGGACTGGATAGACGGTCTGCATCTTCGCGAGTTCCTGCAAACGAATCCTTCTCAAATGGTGAGGAATAAGATCGGGCAGGCGTTGTGGGATTTTTACAATTTCCAGCAACACGAGCTTCGGGCAGTGCACGCCGACCCGCACCCGGGTAATTTCATGATAACTCCCGATGAAAAACTTGGAATAATAGATTTCGGCTGCATTAAAGAAATGCCGGAAGACTTTTACGCTCCGTTCTTTTCGCTCACGTCAACTAATCTGATGGAAAATAAGCATGAAACGATAAAAGCCTTCAGACAACTGGAAATGATCCACACCGATGATTCTCCTTCCCAAATTGAATTTTACTATAACATGTACCGGCAGATGATCGGCCTTTTTGCGAAGCCTTATATCACGGATGAATTTGATTTCGGTGAAACAGCATTTTTTGAAGAATTATACGGATTTGGTGAAAAAGTTTCAAAAATGCCGGAGTTTAAGCAGGCACGTGGCGTAAAACATTTTATTTACATCAACCGAACAAATTTCGGCCTCTATAATATTCTGCATGAGTTAAAATCCCGTGTAAAAACTGATACTTTTAAGCCGCATGTTACAGAACAATTTGCCTGAGTCTGTTAAAGCTTTACAAAAGTTACTAAAATTTCAGGCCAGTCTTTAATTTTATTCCCATTTTAGGGGAAATAAAATTAACATCATGTTCCTTAAAAACACCTTTGTACACCACGTACATTTCTGGCTGAAAGATAAAGCCGACAAGCAACAACTCATAGACGGGCTTAATACCCTGATGCCAATAACGCATATCAGGGATATTCATATTGGTGTTCCGGCAGAAACCTTCCGGGATGTGGTTGACCGTTCTTACGATGTCTCGTTATTGTTGCTTTTTGATTCCCCCGAAGCGCAGGAGGCTTATCAGGTTGACCCGACTCATGTGATATTTGCTGAAAATTATGCCAAACCGCTTTGCAGTAAAGTTGTTGTTGCCGATAGTGTGAATATTTAGCAGCCTGCATGTACAGATGATGTCGGCTGCGGAAAAGAAACACACATAAACAAAACCGCTTAATACTGATTGGCCGTATTTATCTATAATGTCCGAAAAAACAATTCTTATTACAGGCGGCACAGGACTCGTCGGAAAAAAACTCACAGCGCAATTGCTGGCGAAAGGATACCAGGTACGCCATCTGAGCCGTAAGCCCGGTAAAGAGTTTGATGTGCCTACTTTTTTGTGGAATGTGCGTAAAGGCATAATTGATGAGCAATGCATTGATGGCGTTGATGTCATTGTTCATCTTGCGGGCGCAGGTATCGCCGACAGTCGGTGGACTGACGAACGGAAAAAAGAGATCATAGAAAGCCGCACCAGGTCGATCAGTCTGATCTATGAACTGCTTCAAAAAAAACAGCATCAGGTAAATTCGGTGGTCTCCGCTTCTGCTATTGGCTACTATAGCGACAGAGGCGACGAACTAATGACCGAGAGCAGTACACCCAATACCGATTTTATGGCACGATGCTGCGTCGAATGGGAGGCAGCGGTAAATGAAGGAGAGCAGCTTGGCTTGAGAATAGTAAAATTCCGGACCGGAGTGGTGCTGGCTAAAGAAGGCCCTTTAAAACTGATGGCTCAGCCTGTAAAACTCTATATCGGCTCGCCTTTGGGTAGCGGCAGACAATGGGTGCCCTGGATACATTGGCTGGACGTAGTTGATATGTACATATTTGCCGTCAAAGACGAAAAGCTTTCGGGTGTTTACAATATGGTGGCACCGAATCCGGTTACCAATCAACATCTTACAAAAGCTATTGCGAAACAATTATATAAACCGCTATGGGCGCCTAAGGTGCCTGCATTTGCATTAAAGTTATTGATGGGTGAGATGAGTACAATAGTCTTAGGCAGCACGAAGGCGTCAGCTAAAAAGATAGAAGATGCGGGCTACCCGTTTAAGTTTCCGGATATAACATCGGCGCTCGCAGAAATTTATGGATAAAAAGGAATCTGTTTCAATATTTTGGTTCAGGCGCGATCTGCGGCTGGATGACAACGCCGGGTTATATCATGCGCTAAAGGGCGGTCGGCCGGTTTTACCTGTCTTTATATTTGATAAAGAGATACTGGGCAAACTCGAAGACCGGGACGATGCCCGCCTGACTTTTATTCATCAAACCATTCTCGCACTTGACGAAAAACTTCGGCAACACGGCTGCAGCCTGCTGGTTTTGAATGACAATGCGAAAGATGCCTGGGATACACTGGTGCAAGATTACCAGATTGAAGCTGTTTATGCCAACCACGACTACGAACCGTACGCCAAAGAAAGGGATGACGCGGTAGCTGCAATGCTGAAAAAGCGCCACGTATCTTTTAATACCTATAAAGATCAGGTGATCTTTGAACGCGACGAGGTTGTAAAGGATGACGGACAGCCTTATACTGTATATACCCCATATATGCGCAAATGGTATCAAAAACTTACACCATTTTATTTAAAAGGCTATCCCAACAAAAAATATTTTAAAAACTTTATACGGACAACTCCTTTTAAAATTCCGTCGCTCCACGAAATAGGTTTTAAAGAAAGTAACCTCGCGTTTCCGGAGATCAGTTATAAGGAATTAATACCTGACTATCCTGAGAAAAGAGATTTTCCTGCACTAAAAGGCACCACGCACGTCGGGCTGCATCTAAGGTTCGGTACCGTAAGCATTCGCGAGCTGGCCCGCACTGCCAACGACTTTAAGGAAAAGACCTGGCTGAATGAATTGATCTGGCGTGAGTTTTACATGATGATACTTTATCATTTTCCGCATACAGCAAATCAGGCTTTCAGACCGGAGTATGACCGCATAAAATGGAAAAACGACGAAAAGCAGTTTGAAGCCTGGTGTAACGGGCAAACCGGCTTTCCATTGGTAGATGCGGGTATGAGGGAATTGAATCAGACCGGCTATATGCATAATCGGGTGCGTATGGTGGTAGCCAGTTTTTTAAGCAAGGATTTATTGATCGACTGGCGCTGGGGCGAACGCTATTTTGCACGCAAACTACTCGATTATGAATTAGCAAGCAACGTAGGCGGCTGGCAGTGGTCGGCTGGATCTGGCACTGATGCCGCGCCGTACTTCCGTATTTTCAACCCGGATTCGCAATTAAAAAAATTCGACCCTGAACTGAAATACATAAAAAAATGGGTTCCGGAATATGCTGACTTCAGCAAATATCCAAAACCCATCATTGACCACGCATTTGCCCGTGAACGTTGTTTAAAAGCTTTTAAGGAAGCGCTAAATAACTGAAAGTACTTTGATTAAGCTTTGCTCATTCAACAACAAGGTGATATCAAAAATTGACGTCGATTAATTCAGTCGCTGGTGATTTTTGAAAATAAAGCCTCAATTAACTTGCTACGGTGCAACAGATATAATTTGATAAGTAAATCTTAAAACGCTATTTGTAGGTATCGAGCCAGCGGTAGCATCTCCATACGCTATCGTCGAAGGTATGATCACAGAAATCTTTGTGCCTGCAACTGCAAATTTTTCCAATGCTTCTCTAAGGCCTGATACCGCGAAGCTGGAAGGTGTTTGAACTATACTATTGTCGCCATTGTAGTTGCCGTCGAAAATACTGCCGTTAAGCAACTGCCCTGTATAGGTTACCGTAATTGAGCTGTTGTCGGTTATCGGACTATTTCCTGTGCCGGGTGTCAAAATTTTATAATAATAGTAATAGCCAGGCTTCTCTACACTTTCTACTTTCGTATAAGAAGATAAATCTGAAACTCTGTTTTGTATTACCTGCTCATCGTACGTCTTATAATCGTCAATAATGTGCACATAATAATCAAGGCATTGATTTCCAGCAATGTTTGCATTAGCTAAGGTAGAGCTCCCTGCTGTGCGGTACCCGTTTACGCCGTAAGCCAGATGCGAAGGTATCAGCAGACGCGCGCTTGCTCCCTTATACTTCAGTATATTTTTCATAGCCAGCTGCAATCCTGCGGGTAAACCATCCTGAGAAACATGACCGAGATACTCCTCAATGTGATTTTGAATAGTATCAGTAGTAACGTATTTTCCGTCCATGGTGCGTACGGTAAATACGAAAGACACTTTATCCGGATATTCCAGCGGAACGAGGTCGGTTGCGGGGGGAACTACCTTACCCGGGAGCAGTAACTGATAGTAAATGCCGGTAGTATCGCCGTTACTGGTGTCTCTTTTCATATCCGTCAGGCTAAACACTTTCATGTAGTTCTGAATCTGGTTTTCGTCGTATTGTTTAATGTCAATATCTATCTTATTCTTACGACATGATACCAAACCCGCTGCTGCAATTAAAAAAAATGTAAAGATTTTTTGTCTCATTTGTTGTATGTTTTTGCGCATCTGCGCCGCCCTCACTTGCATTTTTTGCAACGGGCTTTTTGTTAGTTGGTTATATTATAAAATTTTATATTAAAAATAAGCACGGCATTTGCTGGCAAACCAAGCGAAGGCTGCGCATAAGGTCCGTAAGCATAATGCGAAGGCACGAATAAGCGTAAACTTCCGCCTGTATTCACACCGGAAGCTGCAATGCCCAGCTGCCACCCGCGAATGGTCTGGCCCAATATAAATGACGGATGAAGATCATCCGTCGAGATAAAGTCCGCTCCTGTCGTCAGCAGGGTTCCCGTAAACCCAACCGTAATCTTGGTTGAACTGGTCAAAACATCATTGCCTGTTCCCGGATTATCTACAATATAATATACGCCTGTAGAAACCCCTGCGGAATCAACAACCTTCGCATCGATATTATTTTTTGCCAGATAGTCGGTTATTATCCCTTTATCGATTTCTAACTGCGCCTTTATTTCAGCCTTTACGTCCCTGCTCTTTTTACAGCCTGAAAAGCATGCGCAAATCAGCAATAAAAACAACAGTAACCTGCCTATGTTGTTATTCAGCTTGTGCATGTTTTAACCCAATCAGTCCGCATACCTGTTTTCAATCGGCAAATTTATTCTTTTATATTTCAAAAACAGCAGCTTAACATTTTTTAACAAATAATTGATACCGGCAACAAAAGCAAATACGCAAAGCGTCACATTATTGCAACTAAAGAACGTTTATTTTTTGGGGAACGTGTATAATTGATGTTTTATTACGTTTCAGGTTTCTTCCGTTAAATCGATTTATCCCTTAAATTAGACATTGATATGAAAACATGGCAATATATTCTTCCTTTAATAATTTTTTCAATCCTGGCCGGCTGCAAGAACTCGATAGATCAGGCGAAACTTTATGGAAAATGGAAATATATCAAGGTGGGCCACCCGACTGCGCACCCACCCGATAGTGTGAGCGATTCAGAATTGAAATATGCGTCGCCGTCTGTCGAATTTTTCCGCAATGATCAATACGTTATTATGTGGAGCGGCAAAGTGCTGTCACATGGAAAATTCAGTACCGAAGGCATGAGCATTAATATAACTGAGACTATGCCGGATAGCTCGACAAGGGAGTTTCCCTTCTGGGTAACAAAACTAACCGATAAGACCATTGTTTTCGAGACAAAAGGCGACGAAAAATCCCGTGTGACAGCCATCAGGGAATAAATAAAAAAATAAATGGTGATAATCAGGAAGAAATTTACACTTATCATTAAAAGACAATAGCCATGAACGATATTGCACACCCGCTTCTTACAGCCGCCGACAGAGAGACATTCTTTATTGCCCTGTATAAAAGCGCTTTCCCGTCGGTAGCCCGCTATATAGCACGGATGGGTGGCTCAGCCGATGACGCAAAAGATATCTTTCAGGATGCGCTGCTTATCTGCTATGAAAAAAAGATTGCCGCTCGTGATTTAATTAAAGCAAGCGAAAAGGCTTATCTAATTGGCGTCTGTAAACATTTATGGCATCGCCGGTACCGGGAGGTACAACAGGTGGATTCTCTTGAAGGAATCGATATTCCCGAAAAAACTGAAAGCCCTACCTGTGAGGAATCACGCCTGATGAATTATTTAGAAAAAGCCGGAAAAAAATGCATGGAATTTTTGCGCGCCTTTTATTATGACAACCTGCCGCTCGCAGATGCTGCAATATTATTCGGCTTTTCAGGAACAAGGTCGGCTACTGTTCAAAAATACAAATGCCTGGAAAAGGTAAGAGAAACCGTAAAACAAAAATCATTGACCTATGAGGACTTCGTTAGCTGAAACCAGGCAAATAGAGCAGTATCTGCTACAATTGGCGCCCCCCAACGAGATGCTCCTCTTTGATGCAAAGTTGCTGCTTGACGAAAGCTTGCAGGAAAAGCTGCAAATGCAAAAAAAGACCCATGAAATTGTCAAACAGTATGGCCGCAAACAACTCAGAAAAGAGATTGACGCGATCCATCAAATGTTGTTTACCAGCGCAGAACACCGGAGTTTTCGCCAAAAGATAATGCAGATTTTCTCCAGATAAAAAACCGATAAATTTATGAACACCTACAAAAATGAATTCCGCAAATTTGCGGCAGGGCATTACTATGTCCCACCCCAACCGCTTGATAACTATATTTCAGGAATCGAAAACAATGGAAAGCTATTCTTCCAAACGCCTTACATTATGGAGGAAAGGGAGCTCCGGGTCTCGCAAATGGATGTATTTTCGAGGCTGATGATGGATCGCATCATCTTTCTCGGCAGCGCGATCGATGATAACATCGCTAACATTATCCAGGCTCAGTTACTATTTCTTCAATCGGCGGACGCTAAAAAAGACATTCAGATGTATATCAATTCGCCCGGAGGATCCGTTTACGCGGGTTTTGGTATCTACGACACCATGCAGCTGATCGGTCCTGATGTCGCTACCATCTGCACCGGCATGGCAGCTTCAATGGCCTCTGTATTGCTTTGTGCCGGCGCGCCGGGAAAAAGGGCTGCACTGAATCACTCAAGGGTCATGATGCACCAGCCGCTTGGCGGTGTACAGGGCCCTGCGTCTGACATCGAAATAACAGCGCGCCAGGTTCAGAAAATAAAAAAGGAATTATACGAGATTTATGTAAAACATACCGGGCAGCAATATCAAACCATCCATGATGTTTCCGACCGGGATTTTTGGATGATCGCGTCTGAAGCAAAGGAATTCGGTATTATTGACGAAGTGCTTGGAAATTAAATCAGATGATAAGGGTGGCTTCCGTCCTTACCATCTAAAAGTACTTTGACTTTATCCGCAGTTGATCATCCAGTTAATGCCGAAACGATCTGTCAGTTGTCCGTACAAAGCTCCCCAGAACTGCTTCGATAAGGGCATATTGACCTGTCCGCCCTCACTTAATTCAGCAAAAACCCGATTCGCTTCGTTTTCGCCCTTCAATTCGATACAAAGGTGAATACCATTACCGTGAATGATCTGATCTTTTGGCATACAATCTGAAAACAGAAGCGTAGTGTTGCCAAAGGATAGCCGGGCGTGCAGGATGTTGTTTTTGTAAGCATCATCGCCCTGAAACTGATCGCCAAAACGTATTAATTGCTCTACATTACCGTTAAAAATCTTTTGGTAAGTATTCAAAACTTCCTCAGTATTGCCCTGGAAGTTAAGGTATGGCATTACATTCATTTTTATAATTGGTTTTTTACTAAAATACAAAGTTTTTAAATCATCCGTCCCAATTTCAGATAATGTTGTTACTTTAGTCGTTAAAGGCCATCTGAACAGTCGCAAGCGCCAATTTAAACCAACATTTATTCCATGATATTACTAACCATCCTTTTTTGCATCATCCTGCTGGTGTTACTGGTAAGCTGGGCAAAAGTAAATCCGTTCGTTTCATTTTTAATCGTTTCGATAACTGCAGGACTTATATTGGGTATTCCCTTCGAAAAGGTTACGCAATCGGTACAACGAGGTCTCGGTGATACCCTCGGTGCCATTTCAATTATCATCTGCATCGGAGCAATGATCGGCAAATTGGTCGCCGGTAGCGGCGCCGCGCAAAAAATCGCTGAAGTGCTGGTTAATGCATTCGGAGTAAAATATATTCAATGGGCACTTGTATTGGCTGGTTTTATAATCGGCATCCCGTTATTTTACGAAACCGGCTTTGTCCTGATGGTTCCGCTCATTTTTTCAGTGGTTTATAAATATAAGCTCCATGCCGTTTATATCGGACTTCCTATGCTCGCGGCGTTATCAGTAACCCATGGGTTCCTTCCTCCCCACCCCTCACCTTCGGCTCTTGTAATAAAATTCAACGCCGACATGGGCAAAACATTAATGTACGGACTTGTTCTCGCCATTCCCGCGATCATTCTTGCCGGTCCCGTATTTTCGCGGACATTAAAAAAAATCCGCTCCAACCCGTTAAAAACTTTTATGGCCGATGAAATCCCGGCCGATAAATTGCCCGGGGCGTTTATTAGTTTCTTCACCGCGCTTCTTCCTGTTGTCCTGATTATGTCAACCACCCTTTATCTCAATGTAAATAAGGGAACCGGCGCAGTTCACAATTTTGTTTCGTTCATCGGGGAAACACCGATCGTCATGCTGATTTCGCTGTTTGTTGCCACTTTTACACTGGGCATCAATCAGGGAAAAAACATGAAAGAACTCGGCATCATCTATGGTCATGCCGTAAAGGACGTTTCGATCATTTTGCTGATCGTCGGTGGTTCAGGAGCATTTAAAGCTGTGCTGACCGACAGCGGCGCGAATAACGAGATAGCAAACGTTTTAAAAAGCTTTCACATGCAGCCGCTCATCCTGGGGTGGCTTATTGCTGCAATCATTCGTATCAGCCTGGGTTCGGCCACGGTTGCCGGGCTTACAGCCGCTGGCATTATTGCTCCTCTGGTTTTAAATGACCCCTCTATTAATCCAAATCTGATGGTACTTGCCGTAGGAGCAGGAAGCCTTGCCTGTTCGCATCTGAATGACGGAGGATTCTGGTTGTTTAAGGAATATTTTAATCTTTCAATAAAGGATACGCTGAGGTCGTGGACCATGATGGAAACGATGGTCTCATTGATTGGCTTGACGGGGGTTTTACTATTGAATCAATTTGTATAAAAACTTAAGCCTGTCCTGACTTAGCCGATATCCAGAAATTGTTATATCCAAGACCGATCTGGATATCTATCAGTTCTTGCTGAAGCATTTCAAGCACTGCCAGAAAATTATAAACAAAGTGGACTTTGTTTTCGGAACGGCCTGCTATGGCTTTAAAATCCATCATCTTGTTGATTTTCAATAAATCACCAATGGCCTTTTTTTGCTGCTCAATGGTATAAGGATATTGAACAACGGTGTGCTTAACTTCCTGACTGCGGTTTTGATAACGCTTTATCAACCTGCCATATACCATCATCAATTTATAAAGGCTCAGTTCCGATAGTTCTTCACCAGGCTGTGCAATAGCCTCTGTCCGGCTGATATCAAATTGAATGTTGCCGCGCTTTTCACGTAAAAAGCGTTCATCTTCCAGCGGATGCAGTTCCTCACAAATTTCCTTGAATTTTTTGTATTCAATCAGTTTCCTGATCAGATCTTCCTTTGTATCTGCCTCGTTTTGTTCATCACTTGCATCATATCTCGGCAGCAGCATTTTTGCCTTAATACGCATCAATGTAGCAGCCACGATTATGAACTCACTGGCCAGCTCCATATTCAGACTGGTCATCTGATGGATATAATTCAGAAAATCATCGGTGATCCTGGCGATCGGAATATCGTGTATCTCCAATTCGTCGCGCTCGATAAAAAAAAGCAGCAAGTCAAACGGGCCTTCAAATTGGGGTAACCTTATTTCGAAATTTTCCTCGACGATCATCGGGTCAAAAATAGATTAATTTTCATCAGTTATAAAGGGGAAGTTATTGTAAAAGAGGTGAAATACCCGATTCCACCTGTCAATAAATCATCCTAAAAGAACCCGCTATGCGAAGGTCTTATAGCTTATCAAGTCACAAAATAAAATGCAATCTCCCGAACGTTCATTCACAAACTTGCACCTGTGTTATTAAATATTAAAAAAGTTTGGCTGTTATATTACAATAAATTGCCGTAATTTGCATATTAAATATCCCAGGACTAAATGCAGGTACCGGCAGGCCATTTACTTCAAACTATAAATACCCCTTCTGATTTAAAGCAGCTTAAAGAGGACGAATTAAAGCAGGTGTGTCAGGAACTGCGGCAATATATCATTGACGTAGTTTCGGTAAATGGTGGCCATTTTGCCGCCAGTTTGGGCGTGGTTGAACTTACGGTTGCATTACAATATGTATTAAACACCCCTTACGACCAGTTGGTGTGGGATGTGGGTCATCAGGCCTATGGGCACAAGATTCTTACAGGTCGCAGGGATCAGTTTCATACCAACCGCGTTCATGGTGGGTTGAGTGGCTTTCCAAAGCGTTCGGAAAGCGTCTATGATACCTTCGGTGTTGGTCATTCATCTACTTCCATTTCAGCCGCATTAGGCATGGCGGTTGCATCGCAATACAAAGGCGAAACAGACCGTCAACATGTTGCGGTGATCGGTGATGGCTCAATGACGGCTGGTATGGCTTTCGAAGCGCTGAATCATGCGGGGATCGAGAATTCAAACCTTCTCGTTATCCTTAACGACAACAATATGTCCATCGACCCTAATGTCGGAGCGCTGAAAGAATATTTAACTGATATTACCACTTCAAAACCCTATAACCGCTTCCGCGATGATATTGTAAGCGTCCTTGCCAAGATATCATCCATCGGGCCGGATGCTTTTAAGATCGCTCAAAAGCTTGAAAAGAGTATTAAGGGTACGCTGCTTAAAAAGAGTAACTTTTTCGAAGCGCTTAAATTCAGATATTTCGGACCAATTGACGGGCACGATGTGGAACATCTCGTAAAGGTATTGCGCGATCTCCGCGATATACCAGGACCAAAGCTATTGCATTGCATAACAGTAAAAGGGAAAGGTTATGCACTTGCTGAAAAAGACCAGACCAAATGGCACGCTCCCGGGCTGTTTGATAAGATAACCGGTGAAATAAAAAAGAGCAAATCGGACAAACCGCAACCACCAAAATATCAAGATGTTTTCGGACATACCATCATCGAATTAGCCGGGCAAAATCCGAAAATCATGGGTATTACCCCGGCAATGCCTTCGGGATGTTCTTTGAATCTGATGATGAAGGCTATGCCTAACAGAGCTTTCGATGTGGGTATTGCAGAACAACATGCGGTAACTTTTTCGGCCGGGCTGGCATCGCAGGGATTGATTCCTTTTTGCAATATTTATTCGAGCTTTATGCAGCGCGCGTACGATCAGGTCATTCACGACGTGGCGATACAAAAACTTAATGTCGTGTTTTGCCTTGACAGGGCGGGCGTCGCGGGCGCTGACGGACCTACTCATCATGGCGCTTATGACCTGGCTTATATGAGATGCATACCGAATATGACGGTTTCAGCACCGATGAATGAAGAAGAGCTGCGAAACCTGATGTTTACGGCGCAACAGGAAAATATGGGTCCCTTCGTGATCAGGTATCCGCGTGGCAGCGGTGTAATGGTTGATTGGCAACGACCATTTAAAGCTATTCCTGTAGGAAAAGGACGTAAAGTATCCGACGGAGAGGAAATAGCCATCTTGTCTATCGGCGCAATCGGCAATGAGGTAGTTAAAGCTACTGCCGAATTAAGTACTGAAGGCTTCTACCCGGCTCACTACGATCTGCGATTTGTAAAACCATTGGATGAAGTTCTCCTGCACGAAGTTTTCAGTAAGTTTGACAAAGTAATAACCGTTGAGGACGGCTGTCTTGAAGGCGGTATGGGAAGCGCTGTTCTGGAATTTATGGCCGATAATAATTACAAAGCTCAGGTGGTAAGGCTCGGCATCCCCGATCTGGTGGTGGAACATGGCGAACAACCCGAACTCTGGGCCGACTGCGGCTATGATGCCGCTGCTGTAATGAAAGCTGTAAAGAAATTAGGCATCAAGCAAAATAATCATACCATCGCTTCCTGAATCATTTGAAATTTTCAACTCCTGATCTCAGTACGCAATAATTACTAAACGGTTAAAAGAAATTTAGTTGGCTTTGTATCTCGCGAGGTCGTTATAGATATTCCTGAACGACGAACGGAGCCCGAACGTGATCATTGTAGTTTTATCGGTAAACTGGCTGTTTTTTTCGTTTCTGATCAGTCCTCCAAGTTCAATTCGCAGGTTATATTTAGGATTTAAAAGATAGGCTACTTTTCCTTCAAAAAATATCATATTGGTCGTTAAGCCTTGCCCTATATAATTACCATCAATCTTTGCCGGATTGGTATAATCCTGAAAAGGATCTTTACCATAATTTAATCCGTTAATATCCAGTCCATAGTGCCCATAGTCCGCTTCTCCTGAAAAGTCGAAACGTTTATAGGAGTAATTAAGCAGCCCCACGAATTCTCTGAAATTAGCCCCCCAGGGATGTGCCAGCATTTCACCATTTTGGGTATAGCTAATTACCCCTCCCCTTTCCGAATATGTGTATGGTTTGACCGAATTCGTCTCAGCAAGATAATTTAACCCCTGAACGCCGAACAAATTTGCACCACGCAAACCAAGCTGCCATCCAGATTTATTTCTGAAGCTGCCCTTTCCGGAAAAGAAACTTGCCGATTCAAATTCATCCAAAGCGAACTGGCCGTACGCCGTAATACCATCGCTGATCTTAAACTTACTTGTTAAGCCGATGAAAGCGTTGTCAGGCGAACCGTTGGAAGCCTCCACCGGCCTGAGGAAAATTACGGGATTTAAATAAGACAACTCAAAGTTTCTCCGATGCCCTAAGTCATCTTTCGCATACCAGATAATCGCGTCAAAAAAACCGATAGAAAAACGGTTACTGACGTTCCAGTCTAAATAATGAAAGACGCCCCCTTTTTTGCGGTCTTTGCCATTTGCATCCAAATCAACGGGATCATTAAAGCTTGTCCACATAGCCATGTAGCGCACGTTACCTAACGTTGCCGTCAACCTGAAAAAAGGATATGGAGTACTCACATCCGACAACAGCACCGATCTGTAACCATCGCCTATGAACGTTTTATCACGACCAGCAGAAATATTTAAATATTTAACCGGTGTGTAGGATGCCACAGCTGTTATATAATCCCAATCGTAACCGTTTGTCTTATAAATTCTGGCATGAGCCTGACCGGGAATATTGCCTGTTTGGTTAATATATGTTGCCTGGTAATTGGGGACCACTGCACTGCTCTCATATCCTGCGATATAATAACTAAACTGATTCCCGACCGTCCCGCCAAGCTGCAGCCCCAGCGATACCGTATTGGTTGTCAGTTTATCTGAAAATTCTCTTCCAACCGCAAAATCAGGTAAAAGGTCGGCGTAAAAAGTTGAATTTCCCCCTTTAAAATCAATCAGATGTTCGTTGAACAGCTTTTTATATAAGCCGCTTCGGTTCCCGTTGGAACTCCCATAGTTCATGAGCGAGTCATAACGCTGTTTCAAAAGTGAATCATCAGCAAAAAAGGGCTTCAGGGAGCTATGCTGCCTTGTTTTTGTTGAATATACTTCCTGATCAAGCTTTTGATAAAATTGATATGAGTACGGCTGATATACGGATTGCGAGCGGACAGCGCCAACTGCGGCAAAAAACAACAGTAATACCCCGTAAATTTTTTTCATATCTAAGATTGGTAATTATTATTCAAAATAATTGAGTGTTTTAAATCCGCCCTTTTTTAAGTAGTCGTCTTTTTTTACCATGTGCAGATCAGATTGAACCATATCAGCCACAAGGGCAGGCAGATCATATTTTGGTACCCACCCGAGTTGTTTTTTAGCCTTGCTGGCATCCCCTATAAGCAGATCAACTTCCGTTGGTCTGAAATATTTTGAATCAACTTTTACTACGGTCTGCCCAAACTTCAGCGCATCGGCATTCAGCCCGAGCTGAGTTATTTTATCCGAATCAATATCAATAATGACACCCCGTTCATTCTCATCCTTTCCGCTGAATTCAATTTCGATACCCAATTCAGCGAAAGACATTTTAATAAAATCCCTTACGGTTGTCGTTACTCCGGTCGCCACTACATAATCTTCCGGCTTGTCCTGTTGCAGCATCAGCCACATAGCTTCTACATAATCTTTTGCATGCCCCCAGTCACGCTGCGCAGACAAATTGCCCATATAAAGGCAGTCCTGCAGACCCATGCCAATTTTCGCTGCGGCGCGTGTGATCTTGCGCGTTACAAACGTCTCCCCTCTTACTGGGCTTTCATGATTAAACAAAATGCCGTTGCAGGCGAACATACCGTACGCTTCCCGGTAATTTACAATGATCCAGTAACCATACAATTTTGCAACAGCATAGGGCGAACGCGGGTAAAATGGTGTGGTTTCGCTTTGTGGTACGGCCTGAACTAATCCATAAAGCTCCGATGTTGATGCCTGATAGATACGTGTTTTCTTTTCCAATCCCAAAAGCCTTACCGCCTCCAGTATGCGCAAGGTGCCCACGCCATCGGCATTAGCCGTATATTCAGGCGTATCAAAACTTACCTTTACGTGGCTTTGCGCAGCAAGATTGTATATTTCGTCGGGACGTATTTCCTGTACGAGTCTTATCAGGTTAGTTGAGTCGGTTAAGTCGCCATAATGCAATTTAAATTTCACATTGGGTTCATGCGGATCATGGTAAAGATGATCTATTCGATCAGTATTGAATAGCGATGAGCG
This sequence comes from Mucilaginibacter sp., assembly GCA_035547875.1. Classification (GTDB taxonomy): domain Bacteria; phylum Bacteroidota; class Bacteroidia; order Sphingobacteriales; family Sphingobacteriaceae; genus Mucilaginibacter. The sequence goes on from DASZTX010000007.1 coordinate 109,769, forward strand.
TCTTTTAACACCATGTACCTCATAACCTTTTTTCAGTAAAAATTCAGCTAAATAAGCACCGTCCTGCCCTGTAATACCCGTTATTAACGCAACTTTCATTTATGAATACCTATAATACTTATATAGCTACAATAATATCCAATTTAATTGTAAATGCCCGCATTTATGATCTGCGGCGACAATTTTTTTGCATTTCGGATGCTGCGATCACCTAACTACTTTTCTGTAATGGTTTCTTCTTTGTTACCTTTACTTTTAATAATGATATCTTCCTCGCCCAATAAATACAACGAAAAATTCAGAAAAGCGCTGGAGCAGCTCAACCAGGAGCAACTTGAGGCCGTCAACAATATGGATGGCCCTGTTCTGGTGGTAGCAGGCCCCGGCACCGGTAAAACACAAATCCTCGCGGCACGCATAGGCAAAATACTGACCGAAACAGATGCCAATGCACAGGAAATACTTTGTCTTACCTATACCGACGCTGGCGCCGTAGCCATGCGAAAAAGGCTGTTCGACTTTATAGGCCCCGAAGCTTACCGTGTGAATATTTATACTTTCCACGCTTTTTGTAATGAGATCATTCAGGAAAACCTGGATTACTTCGGCAAGCTTAATATGGATGCAATATCAGACCTTGAATCAGCTATGCTTTTCCGGGAACTGATTGACGAATTTTCAGTCGATCATGCACTGAAGCGGTTTACCGGTGATATATATTACGAAGCATCACGCTTGAAGGCCCTTTTTTCCGCCATGAAGAGCGAAGGCTGGAACAAATCTATAATTGAAAAGGCAGTCAGCGATTATCTTGAAGACCTGCCTAACCGCGAGGAGTTTATCTACAAAAGGGCAAATACGAAGGCTGGTATTAAGGTAGGCGATCTGAAACAAAAGGACATCGACAAGGCGCATGATCTGATGAAAAAATTACTTGCGGCAGTAGGCGAGTTTCAGAACTTTGAGAAAAAGATGAGGCTTAAAAGCCGGTACGATTATGACGACATGATCCTTTGGGTGTTGAAGGCTTTTCGTGAAAATGAAGAATTGTTGAGAAAGTATCAGGAACGCTACCAGTATATTCTTGTTGATGAATTTCAGGACACGAGCGGCTCCCAGAACGAACTTTTAAAATTCATGCTTAATTATTGGGAAACGCCAAATGTATTTGTAGTGGGTGACGACGATCAGTCGATCTACAAATTTCAGGGTGCAAACATGAAAAACATCATGGATTTTGCCAACGATTATGTAAGTACCCTGAAAACAATTGTGCTGAAGCAAAATTACCGGTCTAACCAGCATATTCTGGATATTTCGAAAGCATTGATCAATAATAACCGGGAACGGCTCACTGCCCAGCTTAAATTAGACAAAAACCTTAATGCTGCGCATCCGCGTTTTAATGAACTGATAGTTGTGCCCGCAATTAATGAATATGAAAACCCGGGGAAGGAATTGGTTGATGTAGCCGAAAAAATAAAAGGTCTTCTTGCCGCCGGCACCCCTGCCGGCGAAATAGCTGTTATTTACCGCAATCACAGTCAGGCGGAAGAACTGATCCAATATCTCGATACTCAAAACATTGCAGTCAATACACGGAGAAAAATAGACATTCTCGCATTGCCGTTTGGCGAGAAGATCATCAACATCATGCAATACCTCGCCATGGAGATGGATTCTCCCTACAGCGGCGATGAACTGCTGTTCGAGATCATGCACTACGACTTTTTTGATATCGCCCCGATCGAGATCGCGAAAGCAAGTGTAGCTGTCGCCCAGGAAAATTTCACCAATCAACGGAACAACAGGCCCGAAACGTCGTTGCGGCGGTTTATCAGCGAAATGAAAGTACCCGTTCAGGCTGGCTTATTCGACAAGGAGCCCAATTATGCGATGAAGTTCCTGATCAGCGATATCGATTATCTGTTAGGTTATTCTGTAAGTAATACATTGCAGCAGTTCTTCCAGCAAATGATTTCCAAAATGGGGATTCTCAGGTACATCATGCAACAGCCCGATAAGGGCTGGTATATGCAGGTACTGACCAACCTTTTTGATTTTATCAAAGATGAAAGCCGTAAAAACCCGGAAATTAAACTTGCTGATATAATTGCAACCATCAAACTGATGAAGGACAACAATATCAGGCTTAACCTGAATCAGGTAATATTTTCAGACAACGGCGTCAATTTTTTAACAGCTCATGGTTCGAAAGGCCTGGAGTTTGAGCATGTATTTTTAATTGGCTGTACAAAAAAGATATGGGATAGCAGGGGGCAAAACAGGGGATACAGTTATCCTGATACGCTAACACAGGCTGCCGACGATGAGGTTTCACAAAAAGAAGAATCACGCAGGTTATTTTATGTCGCGCTCACCCGTGCCAAGCAGCATCTTTACATTTCATACGCCAATAAAGATAAAAATGGTAAAGATCAGGAAGCGTCACAATTTGTTGGTGAAATAGTAGCTGATACTAACCTGCCTGTTCTTTATCCACAGGTTAGCGCTGAAGCCATGATCGGCTTTGCAGCACTCCAGTTCAGCGAGGCGGAAAAGCCAAAAGTTGAATTACTGGATAAAAACTATATTGACTTTTTGTTGCAGGATTATACGCTATCGGTAACTCATCTTAATAATTATCTGGATTGTCCGCTCCGTTTTTATTTCCAATGCCTGATAAGAGTCCCCTCGGGCAAAAGCGCATCAGCAACATTCGGGCAAGCTGTGCATTGGGCGCTAAATAAAGCATTCCGGAATCTCAAGAATGATGGAAATGAGTTTCCGCTTACCGATGATTTTATGAAAGAATTTCGCTGGTACATGTACCGGAACAGGGATTCGTTTACCAAAGACGATTTTAAGCTGCGGCTGGATTACGGTGAGCAGATACTACCGGTCTATTATAATCAGAATATTTTGACCTGGAATAAAAACGCTGTCACGGAACGGCCAATCAAAAATGTAGAGGTTGCGGGTGTGCCGGTCAAAGGGAACCTGGACAAGGTAGAATTTAACGGCAAACAGGCAACTATTGTAGATTATAAGACAGGTAAGTTTAAATACGCCAAGGATAAACTGAAAGGCCCAACCGAAGGTGCACCTTTAGGCGGAGACTATTGGAGGCAGGCTGTATTTTATAAAATATTGGTAGAAAACGACCACACACTTGATTGGGATGTCATAAGTACGATATTTGAATTTGTAGAACCTGTTGACGAAGGTGAATATCCTAAAGAAAAAATATTAATTACCCAGGATGACGTCGTTGAAGTGACGAATCAGATAAAAGACGTTTACGGAAAAATAATGGCTCACGATTTTGGTACGGGCTGCGGAAAAAAAGAATGCGACTGGTGCCATTTTGTTAAGAGCAATTTTAAACAGGTGGGTGATGTGATGCAGGAAGAAGACCATTTGGAATAATCAAATCACGAAGAAGAAACTCATGTTATATCAAATTAATCTTGTCAAAAAAATTCTTGTTGCAATCCCTGTATTTATTGCGTGGCAGGCATCCGCACAGACTATAATCAAACAGGATAAATCTATAAGCCAGATGGTTAATGAGGTTTCCTCGAAAAATATCGAGACCATCATACGTAAACTGGTTAGTTTTAAAAGCCGTCACACGCTAAGCGATACAAGCAGCAGTACCGAGGGCAGCGGCGCCGCCAGGAACTGGATAAAAAGCGAACTGGAAAAATATGCAAAAGGTTCAGACGGAAGGATGACCGTCCAGTTCGATACCTTCACGCAGCCTAAAAGCGCAAGGGTTGATAAGCCAGTACCTCTTAAAAACGTACTGGCTATTTTGAAGGGGACTGACCCTAACGATACCCGGATATATGTTGTTTCCGGGCACTACGATTCCCGTGTGAACGATGTAATGAACGCCAACGCTTTTGAACCCGGCGCTAATGACGATGCTTCGGGTACAGCAGTATCGATGGAACTTGCGCGGGTAATGTCGAAATATAAGTTCCCTTCCACTATTGTATTTATGTGTGTTGTAGGTGAAGAACAGGGACTTTACGGCTCAACCCACGTAGCCAATAAAGCGAAAGATGAAAAGTGGAATATCGACGCAATGCTGAATAATGACATTGTTGGTAATACTTACGGCGCGGAAACCGATCTTAAAGACAACCGGAGTGTACGCGTCTTCAGCGAAGGGGTACCATCGACCGCCGCCGGAAACGAAAGAGAAATCAGAAGCCTGATTGCGTTGGGCGGTGAAAATGACAGCCCTTCGCGTGAACTGGCAAGATATATCAAAGAAGTTGGTGAACGATATGTAGATCAACTCGATGTAAAGCTGATTTACCGGCGTGACCGCTTTTTGCGGGGCGGTGATCACGTTCCTTTTCTGCAAAACGGGTTTACAGCGGTGCGTATTACGGAAATGAACGAAGATTTTAACCGCCAGCATCAGGACGTACGCACAGAGAATGGGATCAGCTATGGTGATCTTCCCGACTTTGTTGATTTTAACTATGCTCAAAAGGTGGCACGAATGAATCTTTCGGTACTTGCCAATCTCGCCACCGCACCAGGTCAGCCGGAAAAGGTAGGCATTGTCACCAGCGGTTTAACCAACAAAACGACCCTGAAATGGCAGGCACCTGCCACCGGCGCAAAACCGGCAGGTTATTACGTCTTAATGCGTGAAACCATCAGTCCTTATTGGGAGAAAAAATTCTATGTTGAAAATACTTCAATGACCCTGGATTATTCAAAGGATAACTACTTTTTTGCAGTGCAGTCGGTTGATGATAAAGGGCATGAAAGCCTGCCGGTATATCCGAAATCAACCCGGTAGGCCAGTCAGGTTATTTCACACTCTTTTTCAGCACGATAAAATAACCTAAAACAAATACCGCGACGGCAACGGTGAGGCTCACCCATGTTTCGTGAGTCAGCATATCTATCGTAATATTCGGCATAGGGCCGGGTGCTGTATTGCCCTTGCCATGTGTTTGCTGGATGGCCTTTAAAGCCATCATTGGGTGCGAATAGGGAAACAAATAGGCATATTGCCAGTTGTTGGCTGCCAGAATGTTACCGGCGATAGTGCAAACGAAGCCGATGCCCATCGGTTTTAAAAAATCGCTGAATAACAGACTCAACAAAAACTGAATAGATAAAATACCGAGAGCGGCCAGAAAAAATTTAAAATAAAGCTGAGCGAGTAATGACGCAATGCTGTAATCACCAAACTTAAGTTCTGGTTTCACCACACCTAACAAATTACCAAAACCAAGCGTGAACAGAACGAACAACGCAAGGCACAAAAATACGAGGAATAGCGCGTAAAAATATTTCGCTGCATATACCGACAATTTCGACACAGGCAAACTGAACAAGGTTTTCCATGTATCTGCCTTAAATTCGATATTATTTACGGAGTAAGCTATAAAGACGATCAGCATGGGTACCAAAAACGACCCCATAATAGCTAATATCATACCTGCGAACTGCAGCCATAACATTAAGCCCGGTGCATGCACAAAACGATCGCTTTTTACAAAAAAGCCGACAAACAGCAATAGACAAAGAAGTAAGGGCAGCAATACGGCGCTCCAGAAACCCATGGTTTTGCGGGTTTTATAAAACTCTGACCGGAACGATAAAATAAATCCTTTCATAATGGCTCAGGCTTTTTGGGTAATGTCTAAAAACAACGTTTCCAGGTCTTTTTGCTGCTTACTGATGCTGTAAATCATAAAGTCGTTTTTGATAAGCAGCGCATTTATCTCGGCCATCTTTTCCTTACCTGCGAAAGGAATAAACAACTGATGCTCGTTTACCTCGGCAACGGTAAAATTATTTTTCTTCAGGAAGTTTGCTGCGTCAACAGTACGATCGGTTTCAATTTGCACCAATGGCTGGCTTAATTCTTCCAGTTCATTGATACTACCCTGAAAAAGCAATTCACCATGATTGATGATGCCGACATGAGTCGCCATACGCTGAATTTCAGCAAGCAGGTGACTTGATATAAAAACGGTCTTGCCGTGCTGACTAACCAGCCGGATCAGTAATTCGCGGATCTCAATGATACCATTCGGATCGAGACCGTTTGTCGGCTCGTCAAGTATCAATAGCTTGGGATCTGAAAGAAGCGCCAGTGCAATACCGAGGCGTTGTTTCATCCCAAGGGAATATTGTCCAGCTTTTTTATGCGAAGCGTTGGAGAGATGGACCAGGTCGAGCATTTCATCAACTCGCTTTTCAGATATCTGAAGCAGAAGCGCGCGGTTCATCAGGTTTTCTTTTCCTGAAAGATGAAGATAAATTGCAGGTTGTTCTATCAGCGAACCTATTTGAGATAGTATCGCAATGCGATTACTTTGCAGTTCGCGGTCAAAAATATGAATGCTGCCCTCCTGCGTTTTCAGCAGGTTGAGCAGCAATTTTATGGTCGTGGTTTTTCCGGCTCCGTTTGGACCGAGAAAGCCATAAATACTTCCTTCCGGAACTTGTAATGTCAGGGATTTGACAACTGTCTGGCTGCCAAAATTAAAGGTTAGGTTTTGGGTATTGATTACCATACTTTTTCTTTTGCTACAGCGCAAACAGTTTTAACCAAACTAACCCCTTTGTAAAAAAGTGAAGTAGCATGAACTCCGGTGCCCACAATAATCTCCTTTTTCTGCTGAAACTGATAGCTTACGCCCATGATGATAGCGAAGCATACGGGAACCAGCAACAGGATAAAAGGGTTTGAGTTTTTGATAAGCGTTTTCATTGTGATTATTTTTATTGATACAAAGGAATATCAAAAAAACCGCCTGCTAAAAAGATTTAGACCAACACGCCCGATTTATAGATAAACAACTGATTAGGAAAATTAACCCGTTTGTCGGATTTTTGAGCCGGTTTATCGACAAATCAAGGGGCTATATATAATTTTAAAGCTTTAACGTTGAGCAAACCGTACTTTAGATATAATGAAGATACGCTGGCAAATATTTTGGCATGTCCTTTTTTGGATCGTTATCACCTCCTTTTTGATATTTCTTGCGCAGAGCAACTCAAAACTGAAATCAGAAGAGCTTTTTGTCATATTTATTTTATTTCCGCTCATTAATATCGGGCTGTTCTATATCAACTACCTGATTTTATTACCTCAGTTCCTGAATAAAAAGAGATACAGCGTGTTCGCAGTGGCCGTCATCGTTACCATCATTGTTTTCGGCTTCCTGAAATATGGCATGGCGCTTTGCTTCAAGCATGTCATCTTAATTCATAACAACGGGCACCAGATCAGCTTTTTCTCGTATTTTCTCAATACGGTTTTTACCAGTCTGATATTCCTGTTTTTAAGCACCGCGTTAAAATTTACATCAGACTGGTTTATCAATGAACGTATTCAGCGTGATCTTGAAAACCAGCGGTTAAGCGCGGAACTTGCCTTTTTAAAATCGCAGATCAACCCGCACTTTCTGTTCAACTCATTAAACAGTATTTATTCCTTAGCCTATCAGCGGTCTGCAACCACTCCGGAAGCCATATTGAAATTGTCAGAAATTATGCGGTACATGCTGTATGAATGTAATGACAATAAAGTTTCGCTGGAAAAGGAGTTACAGTACCTGCAAAACTATATCGATCTGCAAAAAATACGATTCAGCGATAAAGCATATATCGATTTTAAGGTTGAGGGGAGAGTTGAAGGGCAGCAAATTGTACCTTTATTGCTGATCGCCTTTATTGAAAACTCCTTTAAACATGGCGTGGCAAATGATCCGCATATCCCCATTCGTTTGCTTATTGAGGTAGATGAAGAACACCTGCATTTTTACATGCAGAATAAAAAACACACCAATAACCGCGATGCTTCCGGCGGAATTGGTTTGAATAATGTCAAACGGCGGCTAAATTTGCTTTATCCCAATAAGTATAACCTGGATATACGCGATGAGGCGGAAACTTATACTGTTGAATTATCATTAGTTTTATAACCATGATCAGATGTCTAATTGTTGATGATGAGCCCTTAGCCTTGCATATACTGGAAGACTATATTTTAAAAATACCTTTCCTGCAACTGGTTAAAGCTACAACCAACCCCATTGAGGCGCTCACGCTTGTGCAGGACAGACAGGTTGACCTGGTTTTCCTGGATGTACAAATGCCGGAGCTTACCGGAATTCAGTTTTTGCGGATCGCTAACGGCAAGGCAAAAGTAATTTTGACAACGGCCTATCCGCAATATGCCCTTGAGGGATACGAACTTGATGTAATTGATTATTTGCTTAAACCAATAGCATTCGACCGGTTTTTTAAATCGGTTCAAAAAGCACAGGGTGTGCTTCAGCCTGCGGCAATATCACCAGCTCCTGAAGCAGCCCCTCCTGCACAGCCCCAGAATGATTTTTTAAGTGATTTCATTTTTGTAAAAACCGAACACAAAATACAAAAGGTTTACCTGAATGATATTTTGTTTATTGAAGGACTCAAGGATTATATTTCCATTTTTACACCTGCAGAGCGAATCATCACCCTGCAGAATATGAAAAAAATGGAAGATGCGCTGCCCGAAAAGCATTTCATCCGTGTCCATAAATCGTATATTGTATCTATCAATAAAATTGACAGTATCGAGCGCAGCCGGATTTTTATCGGCGACAAGGTTATTCCGGTTGGAGACACCTACCGCGAAGAATTTTTTAAGATAATTGACGGGAAAAATATTTAAACTACGCTTGTCCGAGCGCTTTTTTTATCCCGTTCTCCGCTATTAGCACGGCTTCATCAACTTTGCCTTTTTCCGGTTCAACAGGTGGCAACATCTGCCATTTCATGCTTATAAATGTGTTTAGTGGAAATTTTCCATAGCGAACCATTTTCCATGAGTTACTGATAGCGACCGGAACAATGAGCGCTTCCGGACATCTTTTCACAAGTGTTGCTACTCCTGCAGCCTGAAAAGTCCTGACAACGCCGTCTTTAGAGCGGGTGCCTTCGGGGAATATCATAGCCGACCATCCCTTTTGTTTCATATCGGTTCCTAATCTGGCAATTTCGGTGATGGATTGCCGCGGATCGTTGCGATCAATATTTGCAGCCCCGCCATGCCGGAGGTTATAGGAAATCGACGGAATACCCTTTGCCAATTCTATTTTTGATATAAACTTCGCGTGGTACCTGCGGAGAAAGTAGATCATGACAGGGATGTCATACAAGCTTTGATGATTAGCCACAAATATGATCGGCCGTCCTTTTGGAATCCGCTGTTCGTCAATAAAAGTGACTGTATTACCCAGCAGGTAATAAGTACTTACCAAAAAAAAGTTCAATACATCAACAGATCTTTTGTGCGCGCCATACCCAAATACGTTAAAACATATCCACTGTATTGGCTGAAAAACAACCAGTATGAGACCAAAAAAAATATAATGGACGGGAGATAATATGACGCCGAAAATTTTTCTCATAAATTGGTCAAAGGTATAAATTTAAGTCGAATACGGTTTTAACTGATTATCTGGTCTGTCAACCTATCTTGCCGTCGGCGATCATTAATTTAACTTTCAAAACGGCGGCCACGGTCATTGCATCGGTAATCCGGCCATCGCAAACCATCTGATACATATCTTCAAAGGGGATCTTTTTTATCTGAAGTTGCTCGGTATCTTCAGGTTCTGCGTCAAACTGCCCCAGGCCGCGCGCAAGATAAAGAATACTTAGTTCATCACTTACCGAATTGGATAAATGCAATCGTTGTATCTCTGTCCAGCTATCCGCTTTTAAGCCTGTTTCTTCCAGCAACTCCCGTCGTGCAGACTCTAAAGGGTCTATACCGATCGGCCCACCGCCTTCAGGCATTTCCCAGCTGTACTGCGCCAAAGGAAAACGGTATTGTCCGACAAGATACGTATTCAGTTCTTCGTCCAGTGGCAATATCCCAATCGCCAGATTTTTAAAATGGACTTTCCCATAAATACCCGGCCCTCCAGAAGGATTGATCACCTGATATTCGGTAAGACTGATCCACGGATTTTCATAAACGACTTTTTCAGATTTTATAGTCCAGGGATTATTTTCCGGTTGAAGCATATTGGAAAGGTAGTAAATTTATCGTCCAAAGGCCCAGATCAAAAACTTAGGCATAGCCTTTGCCCACGTTTCTGTATTATGCATCCCGCCCACCATTTCCATATATTGAACATCTTTCGGGCGTTTAAAGCCTTTATTTTCCAGTTCTCTTATCAGATCGATCGTATCATCGATTGAATCGATAATTCCGTTTTTATTGCGGTCGCTCGTTTCATCTTTTGTACCGGTTTGCAGCCATATTTTTATATCCGGCTTAACAGCGGTATTCCGTATGATGGTGTGCATAATCCTGTCCTTTTCCGTATAACCCTTGGTCAGATCCTTGCTTCTCCACCAGAATGAACCTGAAAAAACACCGGCCTTTTCAAACAAATCCGCATTATTCCAGACCACATCGAGCGCCGACAATCCCCCCAGGGAAAACCCTGCGAAAACCGTTGACTTAAATTCTTCCGCTCCATTTAATCTGACAAGACCCGGAAGCAGTTCATTGATGATAAAGTTATTATAATTTTCTGCCTTACTGCCGCGCTTTTTAAAGTCGGGTTTACCTGCAACGCCATATTCCTGAATACGTTCCTCTCCTGCATGGATCGCCGCAACCAACACCGGGCCAATTCTGCCTGAGCTCATTAATTCCTCAAGTGTTTCCTTTAGTTTAAGGGCATCCAGTTCCTGTCCGTCGTTAAGTAAAAGCAAATGTGAGGACTCCGGAATGTCAGTATTATCCGGAACTAATAATGTGCACTCAACCTCGCGTTTCAGTGCATCCGATTTAATTGTAATATTTTTTTCAGTGGTAGCTATCTCCATCTCTTGCCAGCTCGCGTACATCTCTCTATTTGATTGTTAAAACAAGGCAAATTTACAAAATTAAGCATGGTAATTCACCGACGGATGATTTGTTGATCTGCAGATGATAAACCTGTGGATAATAAAACGTTGTTTCGTTTCAAAGTCAAATATATTAGCTATCTTTCATCATCATAATTATTGATGGCGTGACGGAGAAATATCATCGCTGGTATTCCCAGAATCTGGGCACTGATATAGAAATGCTGGTTTTCGGCGACCGGGGTTATCCGGTTATCCTCTTCCCTACTTCCCAGGGGCGATACTATCAAAATAAAGATGAAGGACTGATTGAAAGCGTGCGCTGGTTTATTGATGAAGGGCTTGTGAAAATTTATTGCCCCGACACCTTCGACTGGCTGACCCTTTACAACAAAGGCATACCTCCGCTTGAACGGGCAAGCAGGTACAATTGGTATGACAAAATGCTTCTGGAAGAGCTCGCTCCCTGGGCGATGCATGAAACCGGCGTCGGAAAAGTTGCAACAGCCGGATGCAGCTTTGGCGGATATCACGCAGCTAACTTTGCGTTTAAACATCCTGAAAAAGTCGGCAATTTATTCAGTATGAGCGGCGCATTTGATATTAAGCAATTTGTTGATGGTTGCTATAACGACGATGTGTTTTATAATAACCCGGTAGATTATTTACCCGGCGCGATAACCCCGGATTTATGGCACATGAATATAATACTCGGCACCAGCGAACACGATATTTGCCGGGAAGAAAATGTTCGTTTATCAAACATTTTAAATCAAAAACACATTAATCATTGGTTGGATGTGCGTCCATTCGCTGTGCACGACTGGCCCATTTGGAAAGAAATGTTTCCGCACTACCTGTCCACCGTCAGGTAGCCGGATCAATTAATAGCTTCATGAATCAAACATCATAACGCAATCTACAACACACTATGAAAAAAATCGGTATCTTATTTGGTCAGGAACAGACATTCCCTCATGCGTTTGTTGACCGCATCAATCAAAAAGCAGAAAAAAATATAACTGCGGAATTTGTCCGGATCGACAAAGTAATGCAGGCAGAACCTCTGGACTACGCGGTGATCATCGACCGTATTTCGCAAAGCGTTCCCTTTTATCGGGCCACGATGAAAAACGCGGCAATCTGCGGCACAGCAGTTATTAATAACCCGTTCTGGTGGAGCGCTGACGAAAAATTCTTCAATAATGCTCTCGCCATAAAAATTGGTGTCCCTGTTCCCAAAACCGTTATTCTTCCATCCAAAGCCCATCCTGACGACACAACGGATCAGTCGTTCCGCAATCTTGCTTACCCGCTTGATTGGGAGGGGATATTCAATTATGTTGGATTCCCCGCTTATATGAAACCATTTGACGGCGGTGGATGGAAGGAGGTTTATCAGATCAACAACCTCGACGACATGTGGGATAAATATAACCGAACCGGGCAATATGTAATGATGCTGCAGGAGGAAATTGTTTTTGATGACTATTTCCGATGCTATTGTATTGGCGGGAAGCACGTCAGGATTATGCAGTATGAGCCGCGCAACCCGTTTCATCTGCGATATCAGCATGGCAAAGCGCCGGCTGCAAAAAAATTGCTGGAAACTGTTAAAAACTATGTTATAAAGCTTAATAAATATCTGGGATACGATTTCAACACAGTTGAGTTCGCGGTACGCAATGGCATCCCTTATGCCATAGATTTCTGTAACCCTGCTCCTGACGCTGAAGTTTCAAGCGTCGGACAGGATAATTTTGACTGGGTAGTGGAGACTGCGGCGGATTACGCTATCGAACGTGCGAAAAAACATAAAGACGACGCGGATAACCTGACCTGGGGCGAATATGTAAAGACAAGCGCAGCCAAAGAAAATCTGCTGTCGTCAGAAAAAAAAGTTGAAAAAAAGGCCGAAAAAAAGGCGGTGAGCGCAGGTGTGATCGATCACGAAATTACAGATGAAGGGAAAATTATAAAAACCACCCCCAAACCGAGAAAACCCGCCGCAAAAAAATAGTTTAATTTCGTTACGGGTCCTGGTAAAATTATTTCAGGCAAGCTATAAATCACATCAATATGAACGAGTTTACCTTAGGTGTTGAAGAAGAATTTATGGTATTAGACCCTGTAAGCAGGGAACTGACTTCGCATGAGCAGAAGATTGTGGATGCGGCCCAAAAAATCCATGAAGACCAGGTTAAGGCAGAAATGCATCAGGCGGTAGTTGAAGTAGGTACGCACATCTGCCATAACACCGATGAAGCACGCACAGAGGTAACAAAGCTGAGAGCCACCGTCGCTCAGCTGGCAGGCGATATCGGCCTAAGAATCGGTGCGGCAGGAACACACCCTTTTTCGCACTGGCAGCATCAGCTTATTACGGACCATCCCCGCTATTTCGAGATCGTGGACGAAATGCAGGAGGCTGCCCGTTCAAATCTGATATTCGGCCTGCACGTTCATGTTGGCATACAATCACGCGATATGGCCATTCATATCGCCAACCAGGTACGTTATTTTCTTCCTCACGTTTTTGCATTATCAACTAACTCACCATTCTGGGAAGGGCGCAATACCGGCTTTAAATCGTTTCGTACCAAAGTCTTTGATAAATTTCCCCGGACGGGCATTCCCGACTTTTTCAGTAGTATTGAAGAGTACGATAATTATATTAAACTGCTCGTTAAGACCAATTGCATTGACAATGCAAAAAAAATCTGGTGGGATATCCGGGTGCATCCTTTTTTTGAAACCATCGAATTCAGGATTTGCGACTGCCCTACGCTGATAGACGAGACCATGACCTTTGTGGCGCTGTTTCAAGCCTTATGTGCCAAGCTTTATAAACTGCGGCAGCAAAACATGTCATTCATCAGCTATAACCGGGCGCTGATCAATGAAAATAAATGGCGCGCCGCACGTTACGGCATCGATGGAAAAATGATCGATTTCGGCAAGGAAATGGAAGTTAATACACGCTCTCTGGTTTTGGAATTGCTTGATTTTGTCGATGACGTGGTTGATGATCTTGGCTGCCGGAACGAACTGGAATATGTTCACAAGATACTCGAACACGGCACCGGCGCTGACAGGCAGTTAGCTGTTTACCAGCAAAATAATAACTTTGCCGACGTTGTTGATTACATCACTTCACAAACGTTAAAAGGAATTTAAAAAACTAATGACACAAACGCAAAAACCTGAGATCAGGGTCGCTATCCTCGACCTGTATAATGGGATACCCAACGAGGGTATGCGCGGATTTCGGGAGATATTGGAAAGATATAAAATAGAAAACGGCCTTAATCTGAGTTACGAAGTGTTTGATGTTCGTAAAAAGACTCAGGTGCCCGACACAAAATTTGATATCTATATCTCAAGCGGCGGCCCCGGTGATCCCCTGGAAAGTGAAGGCAGCGAATGGGAGAATAAATATTTCAGTTTGATTGATAAACTGGAAGACATCAATCTTTCAAATGCCGCGCAAAAAAAATATGGTTTTTTTGTTTGCCACTCCTTTCAGCTGTTATGCCGGAAGTATAGCCTGGGACTGATCAATACGCGCAGATCGCCCTCTTTTGGTGTGCTGCCTGTCCACCAGACGAACGCGGCAATCAACGACGCGGTGTTTGAAAACCTTGCCGACCCTTTTTTTGCTGTGGACTCGCGGGTTTGGCAGGTCATCCATCCCGATGAGAAAAGATTTATCGACCTTGGGATGCAACTTATGGCAATTGAGAAAGAACGGCCGTATGTTGATCTGCCACGTGCCATGATGGCCATCCGCCACAGCGATTATTTTTTTTCGACACAATTTCATCCGGAAGCAGATGCAACAGGCATGAAAAACCTGCTTTTGAAAGATGAAAAAAAGAAAGAAGTGATTACTGAACACGGGCTTGACAAATACAATGAAATGCTGGAACGCCTGGCCGATCCCGATAAAATAACACATACACAGAACACGATGATACCGAACTTTCTCGATCAGGCCGTATTAAGCTTGCAGGAAGTGTAAGGAAAATCTCCTGATAAATCGGTTGTCTAATGAAATATTATCACTGAATGCATCCTTCTATTCGTCATAAATACAATGCCGGTTTTACGACTGAAAAATACCGGACTTTTTTGGACGACCTGAACCGGGATCAAACCGAACCTATTCCCTTTCGGGTAGCGGAAACACCCATTTTTCTGACGGAAGCGTTCCGGGACAAGCTAATTACCGCAGGTGAAGACATTGTCAGCACCATACAACGGCCGGACTTTAAAGAACTGACTGAAAGAGCTATTCCTGAAAAATGGAGGGTAGCAAATGAAAATGATCATCCGC
Source organism: Mucilaginibacter sp. (assembly GCA_035547875.1). GTDB lineage: Bacteria > Bacteroidota > Bacteroidia > Sphingobacteriales > Sphingobacteriaceae > Mucilaginibacter. The sequence continues at coordinate 125,007 of DASZTX010000007.1, forward strand.
ATTTTATTGCCTTGGATTTTGGGGTTTGCAAAGATGAAAATGATAATATAGTACCAAAGCTGATCGAGTTACAGGGCTTTCCGTCTTTGTACGGTTTTCAGGCAGCCCTCGGCGATGCATTTAAATCTGGGTTCGGCATCGATGATGACCAAACCATTTATTTTTCGGGACTTGATAAGGATTCATATCTGCGGTTATTAAAGAGAACGATCGTCGGTGACCTTCCGCCGGAAGAAGTCGTCTTGATGGATGTGAATGCCCCTGAACAAAAAACGGCTGTCGATTTTTTTATTACGAAGAAATATATCGGAACACCCGTTATATCCCTAAGCGATCTGGCGCAGGAAGGAAATCAGCTTTTTTACAGGAATAACGGCCAGCGAAAAAGGATAAAACGCATCTATAACAGATTAATTTTTGATGAGATCGGCGGCGATCCTGATCTGTTCAAAAAAATAGTCGATATAAGGCAACCCCTCGACGTAGAATGGATAACGCACCCCAACTGGTTTTACCGGATCAGTAAGTTCACTATGCCACTATTGGATGGCGATTATATTCCAAAGACCCGATTTCTTCATCAGATCGATAATATACCTGCCGACCTTGAAAATTATGTTCTGAAGCCGCTTTTTTCGTTCGCCGGACAGGGTGTGATTATTGATGTTTCAGTTGACGACATCAGGAAGATAAAGGATCCGGAAAACTGGATCCTGCAGCAAAAGGTAAGTTATGAACCCGTTGTACAGGCGCCTGACGGAAGGGTTAAAGCGGAAATCCGGTTGTTATATCTTTGGCCGGATGGTGATCAAAAACCTACATTGGCTATCAACCTCGCCCGTTTAAGCCGTGGCAAAATGATCGGTGTGCGATATAACAAGGATTTCGATTGGGTTGGAGGGACTGTAGCCTTCATGCCGGTAAAATAGCCTCTGCTGCAAAATAACGGATGCTGTATATTACCATGGCGTCAAAGGAAATTTTAATATGGACAAACTTGTTTCACGTCTTTGTAAAATACTTCCCGCGAGTTAATTAAACCTTATACTAATTCATTCGTCTCTTACGTATATATATAAACAATTGTAGTAAATTTGTGACATGGACATACAGGTGATTATAATAGCTCTATTATTTGTGGCAGCGATATTTTATGTGGGCAGGCTGGTTTATAAAAACCTGTTTACCAAAAAAAGCTGTGGCAGCAACTGTAAGTGTGGTGTTGATTTTTCGGCCATTGATTCCGAAAGATCGCCTAAATAATATATATCCAATTATATCACGCTAAGGGAACAAATATTTTAATAATATAATTTAATGGCCAATAAACAGGTTTTTCAAACTGATACCCCTGGCAGATGGATCCGTTTTAAATGGCTTAGCCGTGCTATAATCATTGTCCTGGCGGCAAGCGTGGTAGCTGCAGCAATTACTGTAACTTCCAAGCAATACCCTGCTTTACCAAATTTGAATCCGGCTCCCAAAAAGTTATCTACTGCAGAACTGGATAATCTGAAAAGGTCGAAGAAATTCAAGGATTTCAAAATAGAGGAAGGCGAAATAAAGGAAATGGCGCGGGCACGGCATCTGCACCAGTTAAAACATCCCAACAATAAAGAGGGTATAAGTGTTGCTTTCTACCGGCCCTGGGAAGCTCAGGCTTATACTTCGTTGGCTGATAACTACAAAAAACTGGATATGGTGGTAAGTGAGGGGCTGTTTATTACGCCCAAGCGCGACACCATGGTGGCCAATGTAGATACCGGCCTGATCAATCTGCATAAAAAATACACCAAACCTGCTGTTTTAATTTCGCTGTCAAACTATGTAAATTACTCAAACGTTAGCGGTGGCTTTGATTACAAGGACATCGAGCGCATTGTAGCCAACAAAAAACTGCGCACCTCCTTTATTGACAACATCGCCAAACAGCTCAAGCGTTTTAATTTCCGCGGCGTAAATGTTGACTTTGATGAGATAAAAGACCGTAACAGCAAAGATTATATAGCATTTGAAACAGAGCTGTATAACATATTGCATCAGGAAGGGCTTTTGGTGACGCAAAATGTAATTCCTGAAGATGACGAATTTGATCTGCAGCGACTACAGCATATTAATGACTATCTGTTTGTGATGGCCATTGACCAGCACAATGAAAGCAGTAACGCAGGCGATTTGTCCAACCAGCATTGGGTGGAGCGCATCCTCGATGACGTGTGCAGCCGGATACCCAGTGAAAAGGTAATATTGACCATAGCAGGCGGTGCTTACGACTGGCCCCAAAACAGTGTAGGTAAATCGATAGGTTACGCACAGGCGATCAGTATTGCACAGGAAAAGAAAAGCAAGATAACGTTCGATCCGATGTCGGCAAATCTGCATTATTCTTATTACGATGATGATAGCTTGCTGCATACTGTTTATTTTACCGATGCTGCCACCAATTTTAATGTTATCCGGATGGCCGATGACTGGGGAACCGGAGGCATTGCGCTCTGGCGCCTCGGCGCTGAAGATCCCAGGTTGTGGACATTCTTCCAAAAAAACCTTTCCATTGACTCCCTGAGAAAAACAGGCATCGACGTTAAACGGCTTACCTCTGTTGGCTTAAATAATAAGATCAATTACGATGGTGATGGTGAGGTACTGGACCTGATCACCACCCCGACAACCGGACAAATTGATGTAAAGCTGGATACATCAAATTATTTTATTACTAACCAGACTTACATCAAACTGCCGACAAAATATGTGATCAGGAAATATGGCTATGCTCCCGGCAAGATCGTGCTGACTTTTGACGATGGCCCCGACCCGGATTATACGCCACGCATCCTCGATATACTAAAAAAAGAACACGTCCCTGCAGCATTCTTCGTGGTCGGTTCAATGGCCGAAAAGAATATATCTATCCTGCGGCGTGAATTTGAGGAAGGCTATGAGATCGGCAATCATACATTTTTTCATCCTGATATTTCAACAGTAAGCATTCAGCGAGTAAACCTTGAGCTGAACGCCACTCGTAAATTAATTGAGTCGGTAACCGGCAGAAGTACGATTTTATTCAGACCACCTTTTAACGCAGATGCTGAGCCGCAAACGCTCGCAGAAGTTATTCCGGTTGCTGAAAGTCGTAAGCAGAGTTACATCAATATCGGTGAGTCGATCGATCCCTGGGACTGGCAGCCCGGCGTGACCGCAGACAGTATTGTGGCGCGTACTATCCGTCAAAAAGATAACGGCTCTATGTTGCTGTTACACGATGCCGGAGGCGACACCCGCGAGGAAACTGTTAAAGCATTGCCGAGGATAATACATTTCTTTAAAAGTCATGGTTATAAGTTCACGACTATCGCCGATGTTTTGGGAAAAACCAAAGATGACCTGATGCCGCCTATAAAGGATGACGCCAATTCGGGCGTGTTAGGATCACTATATAACCTGCTGATACAGTTTTATTTTTATGGAAACTGGTTCCTGCTTTATCTCTTTCTTTCAGCTATTTTTCTTGCCGTAGGCCGGGTAATACTAATTGGCATTCTCGCAGTAAAACAGTATCGGGAAAACCGGAAAGTAAACCGACAGGTGGCCGATTTTTCAACGCTGCCGCCGGTAAGCATAATTGTTCCGGGGTACAATGAAGAAGTAACGGCTATTAAAACTATACAAAGTCTTCTTCAAACCGATTATCAGACTTTTGAGATCATTTTTGTGGATGATGGATCGAAAGATAAAACCTACGAACTGGTTAACAATGCATACGGACACCATCCCCTTGTAAAAGTGCTAACCAAACCGAACGGTGGAAAAGCATCAGCCTTAAACTTCGGCATCAGTCACGCGCAGTACAACTTTGTGGTTTGTATAGATGCTGATACGCAGTTAAAAAATGACGCCATCTATCATTTAATGACCTACTTTACAGACGATGAAATAGGCGCAGTGGCCGGTACCGTAAAGGTTGGCAATGAGAATAACTTTATCACTTTCTGGCAGTCTATAGAGTACATTACCGCACAGAATATGGATCGCCGCGCTTTTGACCTTATCAACAGTATTACTGTTGTTCCGGGCGCTATAGGTGCGTTCAGAAAGTCAGCGATTTATAAAGCAGGCGGTTTTACGTATGATACCCTCGCCGAAGATTGCGACCTTACCATGCGCATCCTGAAACAAGGTTTTGTAGTGCGTAACTGTGCTGAAGCCATTGCCTACACAGAAGCTCCCGAAACCCTTAATGCTTTGCTGAAGCAGCGTTTCCGGTGGAGTTTCGGCGTTATTCAGAGTTTCTGGAAGAACAGGGATGTGCTTTTCAATAAAAAGTATAAATTCTTCGGAATGGTGGGAATGCCAAATATTCTTGTTTTTCAAATCATTCTTCCGCTGTTTTCACCTCTCGCGGATCTGATCATGATATTTGGCTTATTCAGCGATAAGCCCGGCAAGATACTGGCTTTCTATGCTGCCTTTGTTATTGTTGATTTTATTGTGGCAATCATCGCGTTCTGGATGCAAAAAGAGGATTATAAAAAGCTGGTTTACATTATTCCCCAGCGGTTTATATGGCGGCAGCTCATGTATTACGTATTATTTAAGTCTATCCGGAAAGCATTAAAAGGTGAACTTAGCGGCTGGGGTGCTTTAAAACGAACCGGAAATGTCGTAGTCAAGAAAGAGACGGCTGCAGTTGGTCAAAAATAAGACGGCTTAACGCATCTCAGATTTTGCAATCAGGCATACAGCATAAGCGACAACACCTTCTTCGCGGCCAATAAAGCCAAGCTGTTCGTTGGTGGTGGCTTTGATAGAGATATCATCTGCGTCAATCCCGGCGGCGCTTGCAATATTGGTTTGCATAGCCGGTATATGTGGATTAATTTTTGGTGCCTCGAGGCAAACCATTGCATCAATGTTATTAATTTCCCATCCCTTTCCACGGAGCAGTTCCATAACATGTTGCAATAATATCAAACTGCTGATACCCTTCCACCGTTCATCTTTATTTGAAAAATGATGGCCGATATCCCGAAGGTTTGCAGCACCCAGCAAGGCATCACATATTGCATGCAGCAACACATCGGCATCTGAATGACCAAAAGCACCTGCGTGATGCTCAAGTGTAACACCGCCTAATACAAATGGATGCTTATCTTTAAGCTGATGAACGTCAAAACCGAAGCCGACTCTGATTTTACTCATTATCTTTTGTAGGAATTTTTATCACCGCCAAAACTGGCAGAAAGTGTAAAACGAAGCGTGTTAGCCAGCGGACTGTTTTGCTGACTGGCGGCAAGGTAAGAAAAGTCGAATGAAAAACCGTCGTATTTGAAACCCACACCGGCGGTTAAGTAATGCGCCCCGCCCTTGTTGGCGTTCTGATAAAAGTAACCTGCTCTTAACGCAAATAATTGATTATACCAATATTCAAGTCCTGGAGAAACGGATACTTCCTGAAGTTCTTCGCTGAACCCTCCCGGTGCATCGGAAAATGAGCCAAAAATACCCGCAGGAACAGAAACATTGTCATCTTTTCCCTTAACTATATTGCCGTTAGCATCTCTTATGGGTGGTGTCGGCACCAGTAGCTTATTCAGATCCAAGGTAAGCGTAACCTGATTATAGTCGTCAAGATTGATCGTATTGGCCACACCAATTTTCAAATTGGCGGGCAAAAAATATTTAGGTCCGGCATCACTATAGCTTATTTTGTTGCCGATGTTAGAGATATTGGTGCCAAAGGCGAAAATCGCATCGTCTCCAAACTCCTGCATAGGCTTGTTATAATACAAAGAAACACCAGCCGATAAAGCGTTACCGGCTTTAGCTTGCTGACCAGATCCTGTAGCGAAATAGGCATTGGAAAGGCTGGAGTGAATAAAACCAACCGTCAACCCAAGCGAAAAATCTTCCCCGAACTTCCGGGCGAAGGAACCATTTATTGAAAACTCATTTGGGGTATAAGTACCCTGGTTATTCTGGCTGTTATCTGTAAGCTGAATACTTCCGTAATTAAAATAACGCAGTGATGCGCCTATCGCGTTCCGGTCATCTATCTTATGTGCATAACTCAAAAATGACAAGCTGATATCGGGAACAAGTTGCCGGAGCCAGGGGCTGTAGGAAAGCGAAACATTGTCGTCACCACTCAAAAATGGAAGTTTTGAAGGATTCCAGTAATTAGCATTTACATCAGGCGTTATGGCAACTCCCGCGTCACCCATTGCCCCTGAACGGGAGTCGGGCGTGATATTCAGAAAAGGAACCGCAGTGGGTATTGCTGTAGAATAATTTGATCCGTTTGAACTGGTTTGAGACATTGCCAATGCCGGCAATAGAACCGAAATACCAACGACGAAAGTCTTACGATATAAAAATCTCATCTGTGAAATATAACCCTTACTTTTAAAGTAATAAATATATGCTAATTGATGCCTAATACGTACAAGTATCCTAATAAGTTTTCCACCAAAATATTTGCTTAAAACGCAACAAAAAAGATAATTTTACCGTTGAAAAGCCGATAAAAGTTTAATTTATTTTAGAGATACAGGTTAAAAAATTAGCATTTTAGGCAAAATGTTTTAAATTTACCCTTTAAATTAACTGTAAAAACATGAAAGTAATTTTTACTAAGACTGCCTTGATTTTGATGGGAACGGGAATGGTGTTGAGCAGCTGCAGTAAACGTCAGGTATCTGAAAAAACCGGAATGGCTTATAACGACAAAAACAACGGTGGTTATGAGAAATTCAGGCAAACACACCCTTCACCCGGCCCGGGGCTAATCCCAATTGAGGGCGGTACTTTCGTGATGGGTGGCAGCGCAGATCAGGATGTAACCTATGAATATAACAACGTCCGCAGGAGAGTGACCATTCCGTCATTTTACATGGACGAAACCGAAGTTTCCAATCAGGACTGGCTTGATTATCTGCACTGGATAAATATTACTTTCCCACAGGATCGCGAACTGTACTACAATGCGGTGCCAGATACTTTGGTTTGGCGTAGTCCGCTGTCATATAATGAACCGTATGTGGATAACTACCTGCGGCATCCGGCCTTTCAGGACTACCCTGTGGTTGGCGTAAGCTGGACACAGGTTCAGGATTATTGCCAATGGCGTACCGACCGTACTAATGAAAATATTCTTCGTGAACGTGGGAATCTGGTTGCCTGGAAAGATATGGCAGGTAACGGAAAAGGTAAAAACGCTGCGGCTGCTCCGGCTAATAAGGAACCTTTTAATACTGATATTTATTTAAACGGACAAATGCGGGGCGCCGGCATAGATGGAAAGCACATGATAGCCGACTTAAGTCCAAACGCGCAGGCATCAGTTGGCGCCAAGGGCAAAAGCGGAAAACCAGTAAGGCCTGTCCGCATGGAGGATGGTATTTTAAAGCAGGGTTATCGCCTGCCGTCAGAAGCGGAATGGGAGTATGCTGCTTTGGCCTTAATTGGTAACACAGAGTTTGAAAATATTGACGACGGCAAGGTTTATCCATGGAATGGCCTCGGCGTTCGTTCGTCCAAAAAAGCTACGCGTGGCTTAATAATGGCCAACTTTAAAAGAGGGCTCGGCGACAATGCGGGTGTTGGAGGTTATCTGAATGATAAGGCAGACATTACCGCTCCGGTAAGGTCGAACCCACCTAACGATTTCGGCTTGTATAACATGGCAGGCAATGTAAACGAATGGGTTCAGGACACTTATCGTCAGACATCATTTGAAGAGTTTGATGATTTCAATCCCTTCCGGGGCAACGAATTCACCAATAAAAGGTTAGCTGATCCGACAAAGGGTTTGTATGCTAAAGACAAATACGGACGTCCTATTAAAGATCCGGCACGCTCGAACAGGAAAATGAAGTATAGCGAGATGATCGCCTTACAGCAGGCTCAGGCCAGCGGAAACGATTCGGCAGCGGCGGCTGCAGCATCTCCGAATGTGAGAGCAGATTTAGCCGGTAAGCCATACGATGCTGACTACAGAGGATACAATGACACGGTAAACACCTCGTTGTATGGCAAAACCACACTGATAAATGACCGTTCGAAGGTTTATAAAGGCGGCTCATGGAACGACCTTGCATATTGGTTAAACCCTGCTACCCGTCGGTTTATGGATCAGGACGATGCAAGTGCCGAGGTCGGGTTCCGTTGCGCCATGACATTGGTCGGCGCTCCTGAAATCCATCCTGAAGGAAAGCCGCATTTTAGTGTTAAAAAGGCCAAGCCTTATAAAGCCAGATAAATTTAATCACCCTGAATAAAAACAGAAAATGCGCTTACAATGAAGCGCATTTTCTGTTTTAGGTTAATTATAAACTCAAAACATCATTAAGACCTGCCCTTTTTCAACCTTATCTCCGGGCTTTATTTTAATTGTCTTAACAACGACGTCGGCGGGCGCTTTGATAATATTCTCCATTTTCATCGCCTCCAGCACAAATAAATTGTCTCCTTTTTTAACCTCTGTGCCTTGTTCGACAAAAACTTTGAGCACCAAACCAGGCATCGGTGCTTTTATCTCGCTCACCTTTGCAGAATTTAAATTGCTCAATCCTAACTGATCTAACAGAATGTCGAACTCGTTTTTCCCGGTAACCTTGTAAATATTGCTATTTACCTGTATTTCCGCTGTTTTCGCAGCAGGATCATAATTTACCACTTCGACATTATAAGAGCGCAAATTATCGATAACATGAAAAGCTGAGCTGTTCAGCTGCCTGATGTCGGGTGTAACCTCCTGATCGTTGACAAGGAGGATATCTTCTTTTCGCCCGATCTCGAAATCAAATTGTTCATTTACGTTTAGCTTGTACATCGTTGTTATAGATAAATTTTAACTGCTCATGTTTTATTGAGTCAGCACATATTGTATCAGATTTGCCCCCATCTTAAGGGCTCTGATTCGATTTTCCTGTGTATCATTAGGATAGGTCCCATAGTCCTCCCAACCGTTCCCCAGATCGCACTCGTAGGTATAAAAACATACCAGCCGCCCCTTATAAATCAATCCGAATCCTTGTGCACGTTTACCGTCATGTTCGTGAATCTTAGGCAAACCATTGGGAAAGGAATATTTTTGATGGTAAACGGGGTGATTAAGCGGAAGTTCGACAAAATCTAATTCCGGAAAAACCTTTTTCATTTGCGGCCGGATAAACTGGTCAAGACCGTAATTGTCATCAATATGCAGGAATCCACCGCCGATAAGATATTTTCTGAGGTTGCGTGCTTCCTGATCAGAAAAAATCACGTTTCCGTGACCTGTCATGAAAATAAATGGATAATTAAATATCTCCGCGCTACCAACTTCTACTACTTCATCTTCCGACTGAAAATTGGTTTTAAGGTTATCGTTACAGAATTTAATGAGGTTAGGCAAGGCAGTACGGTCACCATACCAATCACCCCCGCCGTTATATTTAAGCTTCGCCATTTTATAGGACGCAGCGTTAAAACTCGCCGAAGTCAAAAATATGATCAGACTTAAGACAACTAAAGCAACGGGTTTAAAAATATTCATCTGATTAGATCCGGTTTAAAAAATTCACCTCAAAACATGCCTCCAAGGCAGCGGTCTCTGTTCTTAAACGACTTTCGCCTAAAGTTATGGCCTTAAACTGATTATTTAAAGCGTCATTTACTTCATCGGGAGTAAAATCCCCCTCCGGCCCTATTAAAATTAAATAACGGTCCCTTAGACTCAGTTCTTTTGAAAGACTTGCTTTATTGCCAGGTTCACAATGTGCGATAAATTTCTGTCCGTCGAACGGCATGTTTATAAACTGGCTGAAACCTATTGGTTCGTTTAAAACAGGATGGTATGCCTTTATCGATTGTTTTATGGCTGAAGTTATGATTTTATTAAGCCGTTCCACCTTAGCTTCTTTGCGCTCAGAGCGCTGGCTGATGATCAGTGATATTTCATCAATCCCGATTTCCGTAGCTTTTTCCAAAAACCATTCGGTGCGATCAAGGTTTTTGGTGGGAGCAACGGCGATATGCAGGTAATGGTTACGCTTGTTAAATTCTGTTTCTACCTTATTGATTTGCAGCACGGTTCTCTTGGGATGATCGTCCAAAATTGCGGCAGTGTATAAACCTCCCCTGCCATCTATCAGTTGAACTTCGTCATCTTTTTGAAGACGCATTACCCTGATGGCGTGTTTGCTTTCTTCTTCGCTTAGAAAAAATTGGGCATGAGAGGGCTGGATGTCGGGTGTATAAAAAAAATGCATAGACGAGTATAAAGCTAAAAGCTATGCACCAATATTCACAATAAAATTAAAATATAAGATGATGTCAGTTCAGATCTACCGTATCTTCCTGGCTGATCAGCAGCTCAAGCTTCACTGATTCTATATTCTGGTCGGATTTTTTCAATACGGTAATGTTATATCCGTTGGCTTCCTTTTGTTCTCCCACATCGGGTATCTTTCCAAAAATATCGCCAAGCCACCCTGAAACCGTGTCAAAGTCGCCGTCTTCCGGCAGGTCATGGGGGAGTTGTTCGTTTACATCGTATATCGAAGCGAGCGCATTAACGATAAATTCATTTTCGTTAACTTTCTCGACAATCGGTTTTTCCTCATCATACTCGTCCTGTATCTCGCCCACCAATTCCTCAACAATATCCTCGAGCGTGACCATACCAGCCGTTCCGCCGAATTCATCCAGCACAATCGCAATTTGTATGCGCTTCTGTTGAAGTTCAGCCATCAACTTACTGATCTTCTTTGTTTCAGGAACAAAATAAGGTTTACGAATGATATTTTTGAGAATGATCTCCTCATTGTGTGCGAGCAACGGCAGGATATCTTTTGCGTGAATAATTCCGATTATTTTATCGATCACATCGTCATAAACCGGGATACGGGAATATCCCTCTGTGATAACAACTTTTAATAGCTCATCTTTATCAGTACCAATATCGACGCCGGATATCTTAGTCCGGGGCACCATTATATTCTTTACCACCCGTTCGTTAAAATCAAACACGTTTTGTATAAGCTCATGTTCGCTTGAATCAATGGCACCGGTTTCCATCCCCTGTTCAAGCAAATATTGCAGTTCCTCTGAGCTATGGTGCGTCTCGCCCTCTGTCTGTTTAATGCCCATAACCCTTAAAATCAGGCTGGCAAAATAATTCAATACAGTGATCAGTGGCCGGAACACAACAAAGAACACCCGCAAAGGGGCGGAAACTGCGAGTGCCGTTCGCATTGAACGTTGTATGGCAATGTTTTTCGGCGCCAGTTCGCCAAAAATAATACTAATGAAAGTGATAAAAATAAAGGCGATCACATGGCCAAGGTTGACCACAATTTGTGAGGTAATGGCTACACCACAGGCCTTAAATATATTAAGCACAATGTTGGTGAATACACCTTCGCCTATAACACCAAGAGCAAGCGAGGCGATCGTAATACCCAGTTGCGTCGCAGCAAGATAACCGTCAAGGTTACCCATAATACTGCGGGTAAGCTTTGCCATCCTGCTACCAGCTTTTACTTTTAGTTCGATCTGTGAGCCGCGAACGCGAACCATAGCAAATTCGGCAGCTACAAAAAAGCCGTTAAGCAGAACCAGGAAGAAGGTTAGGAAAATATATAAACCGTTTATTTCAAGCTCGGGGCCCATATATTAATTTATTGGTACACTGGAAAAGTAGATTTGTACAATTCCAAACTTTCGCTGATTACCTTATGCGCATAACGCACACCCAGTAAATGCTCGATCGTGACGTTCTTCCCTTCAAGCTTCTTATAGTCTTTGAAAAAACGCACGATCTCTGTCATTGCATGGGGCGGTAATTCTGCCAGATCATTTATATAATTAACCGACATGTCGTTTTTTGCTACAGCGATAATTTTGTCATCTTGTTCACCGTTGTCAACCATGTGCATTACCCCCACTACCTTGGCTTCGATAATTGACATAGGAAACACGTCAATAGAGCAAAGGACAAGTATATCCAGCGGATCCTGATCATCGCAATAGGTCTGTGGAATAAATCCATAATTTGCAGGATACATTACCGACGAAAACAATACCCGGTCAAGTTTAAGTAGCCCCGATTCTTTGTCTATTTCGTATTTTGCTTTAGAGCCTTTTGGTATTTCAATAATGGCGTTGACGATCTCAGGAATATTATCTCCAGGCGACACCTGGTGCCATGGGTGCTGTGTACTCATTTAATTTTTTCTATTTTAACTCATTAACACTTCGTTTGGCCATTGCCTGCTTTATAAAAGCAATAACCAGCGGAATTGTTGTAATAATTATCAACCCCATTACGATATACTCCAAATAGTCCTTTACCTCCGGGTATCTTCTGCCTAAAAAATACCCGGCCAATGTAAACGTACAAACCCAGGCAAAAGAACCGATAAGGTTAAAAAACGTAAATTTTCTAAGATTGACTTTAACAACTCCTGCAAAGATAGGTGCAAAAGTTCTAATTATCGGGAAAAATCTACCTAAAACAAGCGCCATGCCGCCATATTTCATGTAAAACTCTTCCGCGAGTTTCATGTGGCGCTGTTTAAAGAAAATAGAATTGCCTTTACTGAACAATTTAGGACCGGCCCGGTAGCCAAACCAATAGCCTGTATAGTTACCTAAAACACCCGCGGCAATAAGGGAAAGGATAAGCGTATAGATAGAAACGTCCAGGTTTCCGCTTGAGCAAAGCAGGCCAGACATGAACAATAAGTAGTCGCCCGGTAAAAAGAACCCAAAAAACAGACCAGTTTCAGCAAATACAACAACAAGCAAAAAGTAAAACCCTAAGCCTATGATGGATTTTGCATCCGTTAAATTTTGAAGGTGTTCCCAAAAATTGTCCATTCTCTATTGTAAAACTACAAATTTTAAGCGACAATGGTAATTATAATGTTACACAGGAAAATGCATTCAGATCATTTGCCTGATACCCCCAACTTGAAGCGTTGATAACAAAAACGCCGGACTTTATAAAAGGTACGGAGCGTTACAAGGGTAATAAAATCTTTTATAGATGGCGATCTGCGATCAAAAAAACCGGGAAATGACCTCGGGATAAACCCCGATCAGAATGGTCAGCAAAGCGGAAAGACCAAGCACCAACTTATAATAAACCGGCACGGTCAATTCTGTGCGTTCAGCATCGCGGAAGTACATCGCTACAATTACGCGGAAATAGTAAAAAATACTGATAACCGCATTTACAACCGCGAGGATTACCAGCCAAAACTGGTAATGTGATAAAGCGGCCGAGAACATAACAAATTTTCCGATAAATCCTGCAGTTAGCGGAATACCCGCCAATGAAAGCATCGCAATGGTAAGTACAAAGGCAAGGAAGGGATTTCTTTTTGAAAGACCGTTAAAGCTATCAAAACTATCACTGCCAGCCTGCTGTTGCACCAGGATGAGCGCACCAAACGCGATTATTGAAGCTATGGAATAAGCTGAGGCGTACACCAGGATTGAGCTTCCGGACTTCGCTCCGATAGCTACAATGGCAAATAACAAATACCCGGCATGTGAAATACTCGAAAACGCCAGCATCCTTTTAAAGCTCTGCTGAAACAATGCAGTGATGTTTCCGATAAACAAGGTAATAATGGTAATAACCAGCAGTACAGGTATCCAGAAATCTGATATGGAAATAAAGCTGTTAGTAAATAACCTTAGAAATGCCGCAAACCCAGCGGTTTTAACCACAGTTGACATAAATGCAGTGATCAACGTAGGAGATCCCTCATAAACATCCGGCGTCCAAAAATGAAATGGTGCTGCGCCCACTTTAAAACATAGCCCTACGATAATCAAAAGAACACCCGAGTAGAACATTGGCGTTATATCTTTAACGTGCGGATGATCAAGTACCCAGTTGCGAATAGCTTCTAAACTGAATGAACCTGTCGAGCCATAGATCAAAGCGATACCAAACAATAAAAATCCGGTTGAAAAGGCTCCCATCAAAAAGTATTTCAATGCCGCCTCATTCGAAGAAAAATCATTTTTCCTTATTCCGGCGAGAATGTAAAGGCTTACCGACATTATCTCGATACCTATGAAAAGCATCGTAAGGTTATAAAACGAAACCATTACTAAAATACCAGTCAGCGAGAAAAGAATAATTGCGTAATATTCAGCGATGTGGTTACTGATTTTCTCAAAATATCCTCTCGATAAAAGTAATATCAATATGGTAGAAACGATTGCTACGCTGCTGAAGGCCACCGAATAGTTATCAAAAAACACCATACCGTGAAATGTCGGCACCGCATTGTTATTCCACTGAGTAAGAGTACAACCTAATCCTGCCAGCAGCCCGATAATTGTAACCGGCAACAAAGCCTTTTGAGCCTTGTATAAACCTAAATACAAAAGCAATATAGGCAGAATGGATATGATAATTATAGTATTCATTTATTTTACTTGCGGAAATTTAGGATATACAACATTAAAAAGGTGATGAACCGACGCTTCGGAAATATGAAGGATAGGTTGCGGATAAATTCCGATAACGATTATCAGGATGCAAATAACGGAAAGCACTACAGTTTCGGATCCACTGATATCCGTAAACGTGATGGTGAGATCATTGGTAGGTCCATGCATTACTTTTTTGTACATCCGCAACATGTAAACCGCACCAAATATCATCGTCAACCCGGCGGCAGTAACCATCCATATATTCCATTGAAAAACGCTGCTTAATAATAAAAACTCTCCCACAAAGCCGTTAGTCAGTGGAAGTGCAACAGTACCTAACACAATGATGAGAAATGCAATTGCAAACTTGGGCGCAACTTTGGCTATACCACCTAAGTCACTTATCGACCGCGTATTTAAGCGCCTGCTGATAATATCCCATATAAAGAACATACCTACCACATTGATGCCATGGTTCAGCATTTGGATCATCGCTCCCTGCAGGCCTTCAACCGTAAATACGAATATCCCTGCTGCTATCAAACCGACGTGCGCAATGGAAGAATAAGCAACCAATCGCTTACCGTCATTTTGCTTGAACGCGATAATAGAGGCGTAGCCAATACCGATCACTGATAACATGATGGTCATGCTTTGCCAGTCAAAAAAACCAAGCGGAGCGTTTGGTATCAGCCACCGGATCAAACCATAGATACCCATCTTAAGCATGATTCCCGACAACAACATGCTGCCTGCAGATGGTGCTTCGGTATATGTGTCCGGCTGCCAGGTATGTAAAGGAAACAAAGGCATCTTGATCGCAAAAGCCAGAAAGAATGCCCAGAAAACAAACGTCTGGTGATGAGCATCAAGCCCTATTTTATAAAACTCGAATAAATCATATGTCTTTGTAGGCGACTGAAGATACAGGTAAATGATCGCCAGTAACATAAACAAAGAGCCTGAAAACGTATAGATAAAAAACTTAAGTGTTACCTTGATTCTGTTTTCACCGCCCCATAATGAACAGATGAAATAGATCGGTATAAGTGCGGCTTCCCATCCTACATAAAATAAAAACCCGTCAAAGGCGGTAAAAACAGTTAGTAAACCAGCCTGCATAAACAATATAAGCGCATAGAAAACGCCGGCCTTTTTATACTGGTGCTTATAAGTAGTAAGGATAATAAGGGGTATAAGCAGCGTGGTCAATAACACCATGATCATGTTTATACCGTCGATACCTGCATCAAAATAAATGCCCAGCTTAGCAACCCAGGGCACGTCAACAGCGAACTGAATGTCGGAGTTAGGTACAAATTTTGATAAAAAGAAAAGGGCAATCGCCAACTCGGCAACGGAAAAAGCCAATGCTGCATGTTTAGCAAGACCATTTTTGAAAAATAAAACAGCTAAGGCAGCAATAACAGGTAAAAAAATTAAAATACTAACCGTCATTTTATGTTGTAAACGCTAATCGTTCTTTATGCTTTAATTAAAATGTACATCAATATGGAAACGATTCCCACTACCATCATGAAAATATAAAACCCGACATTCCCTGTTTGCAGTAAGCGTAGTCCCTTACTGGTTTCCAGCGTCCCCTTTCCTAAACCATTCACGATCCCGTCTATGCCCATCCTCTCAACGACCCTATAGAAGAATACCGACAGTGCGTCCAGAGGTTTGCGGATGATGGCATCGTATAGTTCGTCAATATAAAATTTGTGATATGAGATATCGATCAAAGCCGGACGCTCCTCGCCATCACGAACCGGAACATGTCCGTTTCTGATGTATTTAACATAGGCATATATTATGGCGAGCAATGCGGCACCAACAGAAGTACCCATCAGAATCCATTCCGTTGTATGGGTTAACTCGCGATTGACCAGCAAATGATTTGAATTTTCAAAAACAGGCGCTAAGAAATGTTCCAATGCATGATGCCCTCCTAACACTTCCGGCACACCGATAAACCCGCCAACAATGGATAATATGGCAAGAATAATCAACGGGATAGTCATTGACGCCGGAGATTCGTGCAAATGGTGTTCCTGCTCATGAGTGCCCCTGAATTTTCCATAAAACGTCAGGTAAAGCATTCTAAACATGTAAAATGCGGTGAACATTGCCGTAATAACACCTATAATATACATAGGCGTGCTATGCATAAAAGTATGAGCGAGGATCTCATCCTTTGAGAAGAAGCCTGCAAACGGCGGAATACCCGATATCGCCAGCGTTCCGATCAGCATAGTTATGAAAGTGATTTTCAACTTCCCGCGCAAGCCACCCATATTCCGCATATCCTGCTCGCCGCTCACCGCATGTATTACAGAACCTGCACCGAGGAACAACAACGCCTTAAAAAAGGCATGGGTTAGCACGTGGAAAAACGCACCGGTATATGCGCCAACACCCAATCCTAAAAACATATACCCCAATTGCGAAACTGTAGAGTAGGCCAGTACTTTCTTAATGTCTGTTTGTGATAAGGCGATCAAAGCAGCGATCGTCGCAGTTGTCAGGCCTACCACAGCAACAATGTGCATAGTTATTGGTGCGAGCGTAAACAAGATATTCGACCTCGCAATCATATAAACACCTGCGGTTACCATTGTTGCGGCGTGTATTAACGCCGACACAGGAGTCGGACCGGCCATTGCATCCGGGAGCCAGGTAAACAAAGGCAACTGAGCCGATTTACCTACCGCACCCACAAATAATAAAATCGTAATTAGTGTGAACGGTGTTGAGGCAAACTCCTTAGCACCTGCTTTCGGAAATATATCTGCAAACGATGTGCTTCCAAAAAATACAAGGATCAGGAAAATAGCGATAATAAAACCAAGATCACCAATACGATTCATGATAAATGCCTTCTTTGCAGCATCGGCATAATCCGGATTAGTGTACCAGAAGCCAATTAACAGATACGAACAAAGTCCTACACCTTCCCAACCGATAAACATGATCAGGTAATTAGATCCCATTACCAGCAAAAGCATAAAGAAAATGAAGAGATTCAGGTAGGCGAAAAACTTGGCAAACCCGGCATCCTCTTTCATGTAACCAGCTGAATAAACATGGATGAGAAAGCCCACGCCAGTAATGATCAGCAGCATGATCGAACTGAGCTGATCAACCAAAAAAGAAAAGGATATTTTTATTGCTCCGGCAGAAAACCAATCAAAAATGGTGACATTAAATCCGTGGCCTGCGGCCTTTACTTCAAAAAAAAGGCCTACGCTTATTCCGAAAGAAATTAATACGACCAAACTACCAATAAAACCTACGACAGCTTTTGATAAAGTATTGCGGCCGATACCGTTGATAATAAAACCAGCTAACGGCAAAACAGGAATAAGCCAGATATATTTGTCCATGTGTATATAAAACTCTTAAAAAAACACCTCTTAAGAAGGGATGATCTTTATCTCCGCGATTAACGCGCTATTTCGTTTTGCAGATCTTCCGACCTACCATTTCAGTCTGTTCAGCACATTGATATCTATCGAATTGGTATTTCTATAGATCATCACAATTATTGCCAGGCCAACGGCTACCTCCGCAGCGGCCAGTGCCATAATAAAAAACACAAACACCTGCCCCGTTGCATCGCCGCGGTAAACTGAAAATGCTGTAAGCAGCAAGTTTACCGAGTTGAGCATCAGTTCGACAGACATGAAAATGATGATAGCATTACGGCGCGTTAATACACCGATGACACCAATCGAAAAAATAATAGCGCACAAAATAATATAGTGATTAAGCGGCACGCCGTGTATGGTATTTGCTATTGTTTCCATTATGCAGCTTTAGGATCTTTTTCTTTAGTAGCCAATAAAACCGCGCCTACCATTGCCGACAACAGCAATACAGACGAAATTTCAAACGGCAACAAAAATTCGTTAAACAATATTTTTCCAAGGTTCTTCACCAAGCCCAGGTTGGGGTCGTGCAATACAACCGGATCAGACATTTTGAATGCCTTAAGCGCAGCAACTATTGTGATCAGGAAACATCCGCCACCTATAAAACCCGCAATTTTTACGATCATTGGCTTGTGAGGTTCTGTATCCTTATTCAGGTTCATCAGCATCAGCGTGTACAGGAACAGTACCAGGATAGCACCCATATACACTATAAAATTGACGATTGCCAGAAACTGGGCATTCATCAGAATATAATGTATGGTAAAAGTGAAAAATGTCAGTATGAGATACAGGATACTATGCACAGGACTTTTTGCAGTAATAACCAGTATTGAAAAAAATATGGACAGAAAAGCGATAAAGTAAAATGTACTCATGGTTTATCTTTCAAAATACTTTTACCCTACTTGGAAAGAGTTGGGCAAAGGTATAAAACTTCTTTATTGATTTAAGGGAGCTTCTACTAATTTGTCTTTACCGTAAATAAAATCCTTCCTTAAATAGTCCGGCGGTACATGAGGCCCATCAAGGTAAATTGCCTCTTTAGGGCAGGCTTCCTCACAAAGTCCGCAAAAGATACAGCGCAGCATGTTGATCTCATATACGGCCGCGTATTTCTCTTCCCGGTACAGGTTTTCCTCACCTTTCTGACGTTCAGCAGCGATCATCGTTATGGCTTCCGCCGGGCACGACAATGCGCAAAGACCACAGGCAGTACAACGTTCCCGGCCATGCTCATCACGCTTAAGTGAATGCATACCACGAAAATTCTCTGAATATTCCCGTTTCTGTTCAGGATAACTCACCGTTACGGGCTTCCGGAAAAAATGTTTTAAAGTAATGGACAGCCCTTTAAATATGGCAGGCAGATAAATACGCTCCGATAATGATAGCGGCTTCTGCTCAATTACTTTTCGTCTGTTACTTAATGGTTCCATCCTTAATCCTTATTTATAAAAAGTCATCCACAAACCGGTAATAATGATATTCACTATTGCCAGGGGTATTAAAGCTTTCCACCCTAAATCCATCAGCTGGTCATAGCGGAAACGCGGTAACGTCCAGCGTACCCAGATAAAGAAGAAGATGAATAAAAATATTTTAATGAACAGGGCAACTACACCCAGTATGGTTATCAGGTTTGCAGATAAGCCGAGCTGATCCATGAACGGGAAATTATACCCACCGAAATATAATGTAGCCATCACTGCTGATGAAACGAACATATTAATGTATTCCGCAAACAGATAAAATCCAAGTTTCATCGAAGAATATTCTGTATGATAGCCGCCTATAAGCTCCGTTTCGCATTCCGGTAAATCGAACGGGGCCCGGTTCGTTTCCGCAAAGGCGCAAACAATAAACAGCAAGAAACCCAATGGCTGTTTAAAGGCATTCCAGGTAAACCAGCCATGTGCCCAAAAACCATGCTGCTGCGCGGCGATATCTTTCAGACTTAAAGTCTGGGTCACCATAAGCAAAGCGATGATGGATAAACCCATCGAAATTTCATAGCTAATGTTTTGAGATGCAGCACGAATAGCTCCTAAAAGGGAATACTTATTATTTGATGCCCAGCCGCCGATCATAATACCGTAAACGCCAAGCGAAACTACCCCGAAGATATAGAGTACGCCAACGTTAATATCGGCTACCTGTAATGGAATGACATGCGAACCGATGGTAAGTGTTTGTCCCCAGGGTATTACTGCAGAGCCTATGCACGAGGTCAATAACGCAAGTGAAGGCCCGGCAATGAATAAAAAGGTATTGGAATTAGCAGGGATAATCTCTTCTTTTAAAAACATCTTGCCCCCGTCCGCAAGAGGCTGCAAAATCCCCCAGGGTCCTGCTCTGTTAGGTCCTATCCTATCCTGGAAGAACGCCGCAACTTTCCGTTCTGCATAGGTAGAATACATAGCTATCACCAGGCTGATCGCGAAGATGATTACTACCAGAACTATTTTAATTATAATATCTGCTACTTCCATTATAAGCGTGTGTCTCGTTCAAATTGTTCTTTATTGGCTTCGATCAGCACCGGGTTTGTCTTCACAACAGGCAGCGGTACAAAGTCATAGTGATTGGCATTGATAACCGATTTATTTGAAATGTGACGCGGCCCGTCAATTACCCAATCGGAGGTCTTTTTCTTTTCAAACCGGCAGGTATTGCAAATAAACTCTTCTACTTCGCCATATTTATCTTTCCGTGCTGTAACACGCAGCACATCTTCGCCTTTATACCACAAAGTTACTTTACCATTACATCCGGGATGATCGCAGTCCCGATGAGCATCTACCGGTTTGGTAAACCATACCCTGTTCTTAAACCGAAAGGTCTTATCGGTAAGCGCCCCTACAGGACAAACGTCAATAACGTTTCCGGAGAAATCGTTGTCAACAGCAGCATGGATGTAAGTAGAAATTTCGGAATGATCACCCCTGTTCAGGATACCGTGTATGCGGTGGTCAGTTATCTGATCGGCAGTAAACACACAACGATAGCACAGGATACAACGTGTCATGTGTAATTGTATCTTGTCGCCGATATCGATTTTCTCAAATGTACGACGGTCAAATTCGTAGCGTGTCTTTGCTGCACCATGTTCAAAGCCAAGGTTCTGAAGATCGCATTCACCCGCCTGGTCGCAAATAGGACAATCAAGTGGGTGGTTCAGCAATAATATCTCAACAACTCCTTTTCTCGCTTCAATTACTTCGGGCGAAGTGATATTTTGAACTTCCATACCGTCCATAACAGTTGTACGGCACGATGCAACCAGCTTTGGCATAGGACGGGGATCCTTCTCAGATCCTTTGCTCACTTTTACCAGGCAGGTACGGCATTTACCTCCGCTGCCTTCCAGCTTCGAATAATAGCACATAGCTGGAGGAACAACATCCCCTCCTATTTGCCTTGCGGCATTCAGGATGGTAGTTCCCGGTTCTACGTCAATGGCAATGCCATCTATAGTTACTTTCATTTTTAATTCAGAATTAAAAGTCAAAAGTCAATTTTACTTTTGAAAGTTCGATCATTTTCCGAAGCATGATCGATGATTCTTATGCTACGGTCTCTTCCTTTTTTGGCAATGGATCGGCATAATGCGCCAAACCGTAATTGCGGGTTTGTGCCTCTGCTCCGTGCGTGACATGCCATTCAAATTCATCTCTGAAATGTCGTATAGCACTCGCTACAGGCCATGCTGCAGCATCCCCTAACGGACAAATGGTATTACCTTCTATTTTCTTTGAAACATCAACCAACAGGTCGATATCACTCATTTTGCCGTGCCCGTGTTCCAGGCGGTGCAACACTTTTTCCATCCAGCCGGTTCCTTCGCGGCATGGAGAACATTGTCCGCAACTTTCATGATGATAGAAACGTGTAAAATTCCAGGTATTTCTTACAATACACTGATCCTCGTCATAGGCAATAAAACCTCCGGAACCCATCATTGTACCACTAACAAAACCGCCGTCTGCCAGTGATTCATAACTCATCAAACGGGGTTCGTTGTTGACCGTTTTCATAAACAGATTTGCGGGCAATATCGGAACTGACGAGCCACCGGCTACCACAGCTTTCAAACGTTTACCATTTGCTATACCGCCACAATATTCATCACTGTACAAAAATTCCTCAACCGGCAATCCAAGGTCTATTTCATACACGCCGGGATTTTTAAGATTGCCCCCTGCAGATATCAGTTTGGTACCTGTACTGCGGCCAATTCCGATCTTTGCATACTCCTCTCCACCATCGTTAATGATAGGTACTACAGCCGCAATCGACTCAACGTTATTCACTACCGTTGGACAGCCATACAGACCAGCAATAGCCGGAAATGGTGGTTTTATCCGTGGGTTACCGCGTTTTCCTTCCAACGATTCCAGCAATGCTGTTTCTTCACCGCATATGTAGGCGCCGCCTCCCGGCTGAACATACAATTCCAGATCGTAACCTGATCCTAATATATTTTTTCCTAAAAAGCCTTTTGCTTTTGCTTCCGCGATCGCCTTTTCAAGGATCCTAATCTGAGGCATCATTTCTCCGCGAACATAGATATAGGAAACATTTGCACCCAGCGCAAAACTGGATACGATCATACCCTCTATCAAGGCGTGAGGGATATGAGTCATCAAAAACCTGTCTTTAAATGTTCCGGGTTCAGACTCATCAGCATTGCACACTAAATAACGGGCAACACCCTCCGGTTTGGCCAAAAAACTCCACTTCATCCCGGTTGGGAAACCAGCGCCTCCACGACCGCGCAAACCGGACTTCTTAACTTCTTCTACTATCCCCTCGGGGGTCATAGTTTTTAAAGCCTTTTCAACTGAACGATAACCGCCCTTTTCACGATAAACGTCAAAGGTATTGATGTTGGCTACGTTAATATGCTCTAAAAGTAATTTGCGTCCCATTAGTTATTGCCTTTCGCTTTTAACTCAGCTATCAACTTGTCCACCGACTCATTGGTTAGATTCTCATAGAATGTATATTCAGGGCCGATCTGTAAAACAGGGCCATAGCCACAAGCCGCCAGACATTCCACACCTCGCCAGCTAAAAAGCCCATCCGGAGTAACCTCTCCTTCTTTCACACCCAATTTCTGCTCAATATGCTCCATTATCTTCTCCGCTCCTACCACACAGCATGGCCCGGTACGGCAAACCTCCAGCACATACTTACCCTGCGGGCGCATAAAATACATGGTATAAAAAGTAGCCACCTCATAAACTTCGATATCCTGTATCTTGAGGTATTCCGCAACTTTATCCATTGCCGGAACGCTTAACCAACCATATTCGGCTTGCACAAGATGCAGTATCGGCAACAAAGCTGATTTTTGCTTTCCCTGAGGATAACGGCTTACTATTTCGTCAAACCTGGTTATCAATTCCGGTGAAAATGTTACCGGCATTTGTGTTTCTTCAACTCTAAGCATCTAACTCTCCGGCTATAACGTTTAAACTACTCATGTTAATAATTGCGTCTGATAATAACATACCCTGACTCATCGGCGCATACATCTGGTAATTAATAAAACTTGGACGCCTGAAATGTAAACGGTATGGAGAACGGCCGCCATCGTTGACTAAATAAAAGCCCAATTCCCCATTGCCCCCCTCGACGGAGTGATATACCTCTGTCTTAGGTGTTGGAACCTCACCCATTACGATCTTGAAATGGTAGATCAGCGCCTCCATGTTGTTATAAACTTCTTCCTTTGGAGGAAGATAGAAATCAGGAACGTCCGCATGGAAAACATCAGAAGGCTCCTTCTCAATTTTTCCCATCGCCTGCTCAATCAGCCTCAAACTTTGCCACATCTCTGCGTTACGCACCAGAAAGCGATTATAAACATCGCCATTGCTTCCTACAGGAACTTCAAATTCAAAATCCTCGTACGAGGAATAAGGAGTCATTGCCCTTACATCGTAATCAACGCCTGCCGCACGCAATAACGGGCCGCTCCAGCTGTAATTCAATGCGTCTTCAGCGGTGACTGCAGCCACACCCTGGGTACGATCCATAAATATTCTGTTCCGGGTAAGAAGCGATTCAAAATCTTTTAATACCACAGGATATTCCTTCAGGAAATTTTTGATCTTCCGGAAAGCAATATCATTGAAATTCCTTTCAAATCCACCGATACGTCCGATATTGGTTGTTAAGCGCGATCCGCATATTTCCTCGTATATCTCGTAAATGGCCTCGCGGTATTCCATTACATAGAAAAACCCGGCAGTTGCTCCGGTATCCACACCCAAAACGCTGTTACAGATCAGGTGATCAGAAATGCGCGCCAACTCCATGATAATAATACGCATGTAATCAACACGCTTAGGCAACGTAATATCGAGCAGTTTCTCGACGGTCATGTGCCAACCCATATTATTGATCGGCGATGAACAGTAATTTAACCTATCGGTAAGTGGGGTAATTTGATAAAATGGGCGGTGTTCTGCTATTTTCTCAAAAGCGCGATGGATATAGCCGATAGTCGAAACACCACTTACTATCCTTTCGCCATCCAACTGCAACACGTTCTGAAACACGCCATGTGTTGCCGGATGCGTCGGTCCGAGATTTAAGGTCGAAAGTTCGCTTTGCGGATCGTTATCTGTATATACCGGATGGTTTTGCATCATTAATTCTTATCTTCCAAAAAAGTAATCTTTTTTATCTACCCGGTTAGGATCTTCAAGCGGGTATTCTTTCCGCATCGGAAACGCTGTCATATCATCAACGTTCAATATCCTGCGGAGATCAGGATGGCCGTCAAAGATCACCCCAAACAAATCATAGGTTTCACGCTCCATCCAGTTTGCACCTTTCCACAGGTCTGTGGCTGTTGGAATATGTACATCGCCATCCGGTAAAAAAACCTTTAATCTTATACGTAAATTATTTACCAGACTATGCAAATGGTAAATAACACCTATCGGATTTTCTTGTTCAGGATAGTGAATTGCAGTTATATCAGTTAAAAATATGAACTGCAATACTGCATCATTTTTTAACCAGGTTAATATATCAGTAATGTGTTCTCTGCTGGTTTCAAAAGTAGCCAGGCCAAAGGGGTCACCAATAGAGGTCAGCAAGCCCGGAAACTGTGCATTTAACTTATTTAGAAGTTCTTCGTTAGATATATTGCCCATTATTGAATTCCGTATGAAGCTAACAATTTTTGATATTGCGGTTCGTTTCTGCGGCGTAATGTTTCTGTTTTTACCAATTCCTGAATTTGCATAAAGCCGTCAATAATGGCTTCTGGACGAGGAGGACAACCCGGAACATAGACATCAACAGGTATTACCTCATCAATTCCCTGTAATACGGAATAGGTATCAAAAATACCACCGCTTGATGCGCAGGCTCCGACAGCCATAACCCATCTTGGCTCAGCCATTTGCAGATAGACCTGTCTTAAAACGGGCCCCATTTTTTTAGATATCGTCCCCATAACCATCAACAGGTCAGCCTGACGCGGAGAAAAGCTTAAACGCTCTGCACCGAATCGTGCGAGGTCATAATGCGGAGACATGGTTGCCATAAATTCGATACCGCAGCATGATGTAGCAAATGGCAATGGCCATAAAGAATTTGAACGTGCGATCCCTATCGCTTTATCAATTGAGGTTGCAAAAAAACCTGAACCTTCTACGCCAGCAGGGGCGTCAACTACTTGAATGTCACTCATGCTAAATATCAATCAAAAACCCATCCAAACGCTTACACAACGACAAATTTACAACAAATTATATTGTATGAGATAAACTATACAATAAGGTGAATATATTTAGAATCAGTCTAAACAGCTACAAAACCAGTTTCTTTGTGAACCGAAATATTGCTAACAATAAACCTGCTTCAACGTATCGTTTGTCAGAATTTTACAATTTCGATTGCTGCCGGAAAAGACTAAAAGCAGCTCTTTTGCAAGGACTTAATCCCAGTCGAGGGCGCCTTTTTTGATAACGTAAATAAAGCCTAACAACAACGTCCCCATGAAGATAAACATTTCGATCATACCTGTTCGGCCAAGATCTTTAAAGTTAACCGCCCATGGATACATAAAAATCACTTCCACATCAAAAAGCACAAAAAGTATGGCTACCAGAAAGTATTTGATGGAAATAGGGTTACGTGCATTCCCGATAACTTCTATACCGGATTCAAATGGCGTTAGTTTGTCCCCCGTTTTGCGTTTTGGCCCTATTTTATGTGTAACGAGCATTGTGCCGACAACAAAACCTAAAGCCACTATCATTTGAAAAATGATAGGAATATAATTAACGGGTAAACTATGTGCTTCCATGGTGCAAATATACAAACCGGATGAAAATAAAAAAGCCTTCTGAAAATTCAGAAGGCTCACTTGTATTAAAAAGTGTCTTATTTACTCTTTCCGGCCCCCTTAGTCTGGAAATAATATTTTGCACGTGGGTTTTCAGGATCCATATCGCGCGACTTGGTGAAATAATCCAGCGCTTTGGCATCGTCCTTTTCTTTATATTGATAGTAAGTACCCAGATAAGCATAGGCTACAGCAAGTTTGCTTTTTGTATTATCATCAAGCGTTCCGCCTTTTGAAGTTATCAGATCAATATATTGCTCGTAAAATGGTTTTGCCAGACCTTTGATATTATTACGGTCGGTTTCCATCTGGTCATTGATAAATGCCAGATAAAGAGCAGCCTGTGCAACCGGTTTGGCTGCCTTACGCTGAACGTAAGTAAAGGCAGAATCTGACTTAATTAACAACGAGCTATCCAGTTTAAAGCTGGGATCTTTAGCCATTTTGTCCTGTTGATTACCGAAAGCCAGGTAGTAGCTCAAACCGGCACGGTAATGATCAAGAAGCTGGGCATGCGGAGACTTTTCGGCATAAACAGCATAAGCATTACCAGCTTCTTCAAACTTGTTCAACTGCCACAAGGTCTTGGCAATTTCGCCATAAATATCAACCTGACTTGTATCAAGCGTTAACGCTTTACGCAGATCTTTGATACCTAAAGAATCTTTCTTCTCAGCTATTTCAGTACGACCCAGGTACAAAAAGTCGCTTGGCAATAATCTTTTCGGACCAGCCTCACTAATCCATTTGTTTAAAGCTGTTTCTGCTGCAGGGTAATCTTTATTCTCATAAGCGGCCATACCTAAATAACGGTAGGCTCTCAAATTACTTTTTACAGAAGCTGTGAGGTCAGCGGCAACTTTTTGCAAAGCAGCATAATCTTTTGTCCTGATGAGGAAGTCAGCATAACGCATCTGCGACTCGATCGAGTAATCAGTAAGGCTGATAAATTTCTTATAGTTATCTGCTGCCTGTTTTACTTTTTCGTCATATTTAGCAGCATCGGTTGATGCTTCACGTAAATTTGTTTCAGCCCATTCCCGGTAAGCAGGTCCGAAATTCGGATCAATGGCCAGAGCCTTTTTGAACTCATCTTCAGAACCGTCGAAGTTCTCAGCGTAACGCCATAAAACGCCAATTGCAACATCAGCAGCTGCGAGTTTCGGATCCATAGCAAGGGCATTGCTATACTGTGTATAAGCATCGGTACTCTTTAATTGTGAGCGATAAGCATCGCCCATAGCAACTAATAACTCGGCGTTCTTCTTATCCACTTCCACACCTTTGGTAAGTATCGCTATTGCCGCATCAGCGTCGGCAGGTGCAATCTTTGAACCGTTAACGCCAATACTACTTCCGTTTACAGGTAACAGGTAGCTCAAACCTACATACAGATAAGGAGTTGCATCCCGCCTTGGAGCAGCGTCGATTGCTTTATTAAACTCTGCGGTAGCGGTAGCATTGTCGTTCTCGATATGAGCAACCGCTCCGAGGCCGACATGATTCAACGATGATTTCGGATCAACCGACAGCCCCTTGTTAAAAATAGTTTTCGCAGAATCCGGATAATCCTGTTTTAAATACACCCAACCCAGATAAAAATAGTTTTCATCTTTATCCGCATGAGTGGTAGTCAGATTTCTAAGCATCGACTTCGCTTTCTGGTACTGCTCGGCATCAATAGCCTTCTTGGCGTCATCCAGGCTTTGCGCGAAAACCGCCGAGCCTAAAAACATCAAACCCAGCCCTGCGCCGGCTATTTTACTAATCATTTTCATTTTGAGTTACTTTGTTTTTTAAAGACAATGAAGTTTAAAATCCAACAGCTAATTTAAAATAACCGCTCGACAGTATCTCCATCGGATTAATAATTTATTTTAGTTATATAGTTTTTCAGCATTTGTTAAATGCCGTACAGTTAGTTACTTAGCTGATAATATGTAAAGCTATTTACAATAATATAATTTTTTGACTAAAAATATAGGTACAAGTTTAAACAACTTTGTTCAAACAGGTCAGATGACATTGAATTGACCCTTTTTTATAAAATCTGATCGTAAAAATTTTGTTTCAGTGTTAAATATACACTTTATATTTACGTTCCGGGAATCAGGTCGTAAATTACTGAACCATTTTCCCCGAAATCTTAACCTCGCGGCCAGGTATATAAAAAGGCAATAAACCTGATTTCAGGATAATCCGCTGCCCCCTGTCTCCTGCGATAAATGCAGCAAATTTCATACCCAAGCCCATCTGTCCGGTAAAATTTAAAATATATAATTTCCTGATAAGCGGATATTGTTTCAATGCAAGTGTCTGTTGTGAGGGCGAAAAATATTGCCTTGAAGAATTTTTGTTAACATCATCCATCACCGAAACTATTTTTACTTTGTTAACAGCATCAGCATAATCTTCTTCCGGATCATTAAGCCAACTGAATCCAGTGATACCGATTGCGTTAGGGTGCTGACTAACATATTCGACCACCTCTTTATTGGATTTCAGTGAATAGATATTCTTTTGCTTAAAATCCTTATTGCCGGAAAGTTCCTTCAGATACCTTACCAAACCTGAATTCGGATTATCAAAAACGATGTCTTTGTCGGTTTTAGTATCACCATTGAGCATTTTCTTTATTTCGCTAACCGTTATATTGGTATCCACAGATGCCTGGTTTACAATTAATGTCACCGCATCAATGGCAAAACAGTTCACAATAGGTTTCAAATTCTTTTCAGCGAGTACTTTATTTTCCTGCGCGTTCATCTCCCGTGCAAGGATCAGCACCCGCGCACTGTCGGCAAATAACAGATTTACCGCCTCACTTTCCGGTGCATACCTGATCACTGGGTGCCCGCCTTTATAAAGTGCATTAAAAATATAAAGCTCCTGGTCGACAATCGGCTTAAAGGATTCATCGACAATAAATATCGAGGCACGGTCGATACCATCAATCTCCTTTTCCTTTTTTTGCCTGCATCCGCCAAAAGCAATGATCAGCGCAAAACCAAAAACAATGAGCTTAAAGTTAAATTTCATCCGGCTTCTTTTTTAAAAGACGTGAAAAACGTAGAATTCCGTAGGCAACCAAAATCAGCCCAAATACGATGCGCTGGGTTTTGGAAATATTGGGTAACATGGCATCCCAAAAAATCACCATCATGGCAAGGGTGATCACACAAATGAATCCAAGTATGCCTAAAATGAGCAAAAACCGCCTTGCGGGCGATTTTTGCTCTTTATTGTTAAATAACATCTAATTTGTTTTATTCAGCGAGCGAGAAAGTGATCGGCACACTGTATTGCACACGAACCGGACGTCCGTTCTGAATACCTGGTTGCCATTTCGGCGAAGCTGAGATTACACGCTTAGCTTCTTCGTCACACCCATCACCAATACCGCGGGAAACCCGTATATCAGTCAATGAACCGTCGCGTTCGCAAACGAAAGTTACAATAACCTTTCCCTGAGTACCGTTCTCCCTTGCAATCGCGGGATATCTGATGTTCTTTGAAAGATACTTGTAAAAAGCATCCATACCGCCCGGGAAAGCCGGAACTTTCTCCACCGAGGTGAAAATCTTGTTAGGATCTTCCTCTGTAACCTTGGTATCAGCATTTCCAACTGGTTCATCGATAACCACATCAGCATTCTTGTCGCCTTTGAGGTTTTTCTGTCCTGGGTCAGCTACTTTAAGCTCCTCTACGGTTGGTGGTTTCTCTTTCACCTCAACGTCCGGCTTAACAACAGGTGGCGGGAATTTTACCTGATCTACCTTTGGTTTAGGTGGCTCAGGCGGAGGTGGCGGAGGTGGTTTTTTTATGTCCTGCGGCGGTGGCGAAAGCACCACGTTGGTGATTTTAATTTTCTCTTTCCCCTTCGGGATAAAACCAGAGATCATGTCAATGATCGTATTTGCAGATATTGCCAAAACAAACACTACTACACCAATCAGCAAAGCTTTACGAATATTCTTCTCGTTGCTGCTTCTTAACTGGTAAGCACCGTATGCTTTGTTTCGACCTGTAAAAACGACATCAATCCAGTGCTGGTTTTTTATGTCTAATTTTGATCCAAACATTTTTTTGGGTTTTAGATTTATTAACGTTTCTACAATTGAAATATTACTAATATAAGTTCTGTGACTTAAGGGCCTCGAGCTCTATCGGTAAAATTTTCACTATCGCGTATGACTGCACATTGGTAATGCTCATCTCATCAAGCACATTAACCAAATTTTCATAGGTCGATTTATCACTGGGTTTAATCAAGACAATCAGTGTATTGTCTGGAGCAGCATGCGAAGCTGCAACTTGTTTCTGATTATCTATCAAAGCTTTGCGTAAACCGTTCGGGCCGTAGCCATCAACTGTAGGAGCCGATTTTCCAGGTAAACCCATATACCATTCCAGTTTATTGTGACTGCCTAATAAAATGGTCATCGTACGTGTTTCCGCTACAGGCAAATTGCTTTGCTTAACCGAATTATCTGGCATCGCCAGGTTCATCGCCTTGGGCTTATTAAGCGTAGTGGTAAACATAAAGAACGTGATCAATAAGAAAGCAAGGTCAACCATCGCTGTCAAATCGACGCGCGTTGATGCTTTTTTACTCCTTACCTTCCCGCCTTTGTGTTTACCCCCGCCGGAGGTATCTAATTCTGCCATATCTTTATTTTTTAGGTGCCGCTCTGAGCGTCGTGATTAAATCAAACTTAAACAGTTTCTGATGACCAAGAACAGAGATAACAGTATTAACAGCAGGATATTCTTCAAGCCTGTCACCTTTGATAGCGATGCTGTAATCTTTACCATGCAATGCGTTATCAGCTTTACGAGCATTTAATATCCAGTTGGAAAGTTCGTTGTTAATAGTGGTATCAGCCGGAATTCCCGTCTGCTGAAAAGATTTCTGATCAGATACAGGTGTATTCAGAAATTGTTTCAACTCTTTCATCGGAACACCAAATACTTCAGTATTTGAAAACCTGTTTATTTCTGCGGGAGTGAAATCAACATGATATAATTCCCCCATGGTTTTCAAAGTTTCGGTGCGAACATCATTACCGCTGAACGATAAAAATATTTTGTCCTCTTTTCCGATCGAAATTGTCATTAAGTTATCCTCAGGCACGGTCACTTCTTTTGATGATGCCGGAACTTCGGCTTTAGAAGGGTCATCAACCTTTGGTTTTGCCGTCAAAATGAAAAAGGTTAGCAACAGGAAAGCCACATCACACATGGCTGTCATATCTATCGCCGTACTTTTCCTGGCAACTTTTACTCTGGGCATAATTTTTTATTTTTAATGTAAAGTGTATAAGTCGATTATACTATCCCTGGTTATACTTACAGAAGAAGCATAACCGGGGCAAAAACTAAGCAACAGCGAATTGGTTATTTATCTTTGTGTGATGCAGCAAAAGTTTGTACAATGCTGAAACCGGTTTCGTCAATTGCGTAAGTTAATTTGTCAATTTTCGAAGTAAACACATTGTACATAATGATCGACAGTGCAGAGGTACTGATACCTAATGCAGTGTTAACCAGTGCTTCGGAGATTGATGCAGAAAGTGCGGTCTGGTTGGTTGCACCCGCGGCAGCAAGTTCACCGAACGCCTTGATCATACCGAATACAGTACCTAACAGACCAGTCAGTGTACCGATAGATACCAATGTAGCAATTACGGTAAGGTTTTGCTCAAGCATTGGCATTTCCAATGCAGTAGCTTCTTCAATATCTTTCTGGATAGCCAATGTTTTCTGATCGATTGTCAGGTTATCGTCTGTTTCCATTTCACGGTATTTTTTCAAACCTGATTTAATAACGTTTGCTACAGAGCCTTTTTGTTTGTCGCACTCTGCGTTAGCAGCGTCAATGTTACCTGCGTTAAGGGCTTTCTGAATTTTTGTTACGAATGCGTCAACACTTCCGGTACCAGAAGCTTTACCGATAACAACAAACCGTTCGATAGAGAAAACGATCACCATCAGCAGGTAAGACATGATTACGGGTACCAGGTGGCCGCCTCTGTGAAACTGGCCGAATAAATCTACAGTAGTTCCTTTCTCCACATCGCCGTCTGTAAAGTGGCTTGGGTCACCTAAAATGAAAATGTAAATAAGAATTGCAACCCCAAGGCAGATAGGAATTGTTAAAGTTGCAAACAGGCCTGATGAACTTGAGCTTTCTTTCTTAACAGGGCTAGTTGGTTTTGTTGGTGCGTTTGCCATTACTTTTAGTTTTTAGTTTTTAGTTTTTAGTTTATGAATATAAGTTTGTTAAATGCAATTTAAAGTGAATAACAAAAATAGAATTTAAATGAAATAAAAAAATATTTTACGCTATTCTTTAACAAAATTTAATTTAAAGTTCACTTCTGTTATGAATAATTGGTTGATACATAACGATGAAAAAATTAAAAATTGTGTTTTGTACAAATAATATTCTGCAATAAAACCCATTTTTTTTAATAATAGCAAACAATACTTTATAAAATTTATGTTACCGACGCAGATAATGTGAAGAGGTCCGGGGTGGCGCCAACTCCTCTATGCTGACTATGCCAAAGTTTCTGTAAGTTGAATTCTCTGACCGACTATGTATTCACTTTATATGATCTGGTTTTGGTAAACAATTGGCGATAATGAGAATTGGGTTCACGCAAAGAATAGCCTATTACGCTGGAAATGAAACACGTAGTTTAAAGAAGAAGTTATATATTGGACAAGCCCGAAGATATATTAATTACCCGCCCGCCTTTTTTGCCTTATAATTATCGGCAGCAAGTATAGCAAGTACTTTATCCCTGAAGTCGCCCTGGATCAATATTTCACCTTCCTTTACCGAACCGCCTACACCGCATTTGGATTTAAGTTTCTTTCCGATGGCTTCGAGATCGCTGTCAGTTCCTATAAATCCTGTAACGCGGGTCACCAATTTACCGCCGCCTTTGCGGTCGAGATAAATTTTCAGGTTTTGCTGCTGGGGAGGCAGTGATTGAATTTCATCATTTGATTCGTGCTGATATTGGAAGTCCGGATCTGTTGAGTATATAACACCTGTGAATTTTTGCTTTGCCATAATGATATATTTATAAATCAGCTCTCGTATTGTGTTCGGGATTTATGATCCGATCAGTTTGCCTCAGAAATCGGGCAGTCGCAGCAATCGGTCCAGCCTATTTAAACAAAGGACTTTCCTGCAACCACCTTCAACGAATCAGGCAGCAATTCTATATCAGCCTCCAGGCCGGCCATCTGCGGTTCGCCGTCAAGATGAAGCGGCCCGGGGTTATCCCGCCTTACCTTAATATGTCTTCCCTTTATAATCTCCAGATATTTTGATTTATCTGCGGTTTTCGTCATCATTCGCATGCTCAACTCCAAGAACCGCCAAAGGGGGAACGGTTTTATTACACAAACATCAAGCAAGCCATCCCGAACGGAAGCATGCGGCGATATGTGGGCATCATTACCATATTGCGACGAGTTGGCGAAACTTAACATAAACGCTTCACGTTCGTATTGTTTGCCATCAATATTAAGGCAATATCTTTGTGATTTATAGTTTGCAACCTCGCGGAGTGAGGTCTTTATATACGAGATGAAGCCTCGTTTTTTATCATGTGAGAAAACTTCACTGATGTGTGCATCGAAACCCATGCCCGCCATATTAAAAAACGGTTGACCGTTTAACCTGCCGGAATCGATGGTAACGGTTTTCCCCTCAACGAGGTTTTCAATAGCTTTTTGAGTATCCATCGGGATATGAAGAAAACGCGACAGACCATTACCCGATCCAAAAGGCACTATCCCCAAAATGGTTTCTGTGCCGACAATCGCAGATGCAATTTCATTTACCGTTCCATCACCGCCAACAGCTACCACAATACTGAATTTACCCACGGCCTCCTTTGCTATTTGCCTTGCATGAGCCACGCCATCGCTAAAAACGATCACTGGTTTCAGCTGATTCGTGTCCAAGTATTTTTCGATGAGTTCCGGAACGCCGTCCTTTTTCTTCCCTCCAGATATTGGATTTATAATAAATAACGCTTTCCGTTCCAACTAAATATGATTTCTGCGGCAAAAGTAAATCTATTTTCCGCTTTGTAAAAATTGTTTTAATTTAGCCGCCCGAAAGTGGACTGATTTAATAGTCCGTCTGTATGCCAGCTTCATCATTTACCTGGTTGGTTATAGATCGGGCTTGCCGGATTGCAACCACTAAAAAAAGTGCTAAAACCATTGCTTCTTTTTAGTTCAATCCCTAAGTCCTGCTATTTCGTAAATGGCGCATAACGCCGGATTTACTATTGATTTTAATTTACAAATATGTCATATTTATTTACTTCTGAATCAGTATCAGAAGGGCACCCCGATAAAGTTGCGGATCAGATCTCAGATGCACTGATCGATCATTTTTTAGCTTTTGACCCTGACTCCAAAGTGGCTTGTGAAACGTTGGTCACTACCGGGCAGGTTATTTTAGCAGGCGAGGTTAAATCAAAAGCTTATCTGGATGTTCAGAAAATAGCCCGCGAGGTAATAAACAAAATTGGATACACCAAAGGCGATTACATGTTCGATGGTAGTTCCTGCGGGGTTTTGTCAGCAATTCATGAACAATCTCCTGATATAAACCAGGGCGTTGACCGCACCTCAAAAGAAGAACAGGGCGCAGGCGACCAGGGAATGATGTTCGGCTATGCGACCAAAGAAACAGATAACTATATGCCGCTGGCGTTGGATATTGCACATGCCCTGCTAATTGAGCTTGCTGCCATCCGCCGCGAAAACTCAGATATCAAATATCTTCGCCCGGACGCCAAGTCGCAGGTAACCCTGGAGTACGATGATGATAACAAACCTGTCCGCATCGACACCATTGTCATATCCACCCAGCATGATGATTTCGGCGACGAAGCTGAAATGCTTGTCAAGATCAGCGAGGACATTAAAAGCATCCTGATCCCTCGCGTAAAAGCTAAATACGAAAAATACGCCCACTTCTTTAACGACAATATTAAATACCATATCAATCCTACCGGCAAGTTCGTGATCGGCGGACCGCATGGCGATACCGGCTTAACCGGACGTAAAATTATCGTTGATACCTACGGCGGTAAAGGTGCACATGGCGGCGGTGCGTTTTCTGGCAAAGATCCTTCAAAAGTTGACCGGTCTGCAGCTTATGCTACACGCCACATCGCCAAGAATCTGGTAGCAGCCGGAGTAGCAGACGAGGTACTGGTGCAGGTTTCGTATGCAATCGGTGTTGCGCAACCTATGGGTATTTATATAAATACCTACGGAACGGGTAAAGTTGGCCTGCATGACGGTGAAATTGCCAAAAAGGTTGAAGATATTTTTAACATGACACCTTACGCAATAGAAACCCGTTTTAAGTTGCGGAATCCGATCTACAGCGAAACAGCGGCATACGGTCATTTTGGCCGCCCGAACGAGATAGTGACCAAAACGTTCACAGGCCACGACGGGAAAGAGATTAAACGCGAGGTAGAACTGTTTACATGGGAGAAACTCGATTACGTTGATAAAGTTAAATCAGCTTTTAGTCTCTGAGATCAGCTGGTTCGATTCGGCAACGACCCAATGTTTAGTAAAGCCGCCATTTTCGTGATCGTTAATGGCGGCTTTATTTTTTAAAACAAACCCTTTCATTAAAAAAGCAGCATTTCGATCCTCTTCGGGTCAAAAAACAGCGGCCCTCTTTTAAATCCGGTAAATGATATGATATTTGCATCATGCATTTACATCTTTTTGAACAACAGGTTTACGCAAACCGCAGACAGGTTTTAAAGCAAAATATGGGCAATGACGGCCTCATTGTTCTCATGGGCAATGACGATAGCAGCATGAACTATAAAGATAATACCTATCTTTTCCGGCAGGACAGCAGCTTTCTTTATTATTTCGGTCTTGACACGCACGGACTTGCAGCGATCATCGATACGGATACAGGCGAAGAAGTAATCTTCGGTAATGAACTTACGATCGACGACATTGTCTGGACGGGAACGCTGCCTACCGTAAGTGAAATGGCTTTGATGGTCGGCGTAACGGTTACCAAACCGTACGAGGAAATACGGCATTATATCCATAAGGCGGTAACTTCCGGAAGACCTGTACACATCCTGCCTCCATACCGGCCCGAAAACAAAATAAAACTGGCATCGTGGCTTAATACAAGCCTCGAAGATATTGCTAAATACATCTCTTTAAAGCTGATAAAATCGGTCATCCGGCAGCGGATCATAAAAACAACTGCTGAAGTAATTGAAATTGAG
Organism: Mucilaginibacter sp.; assembly: GCA_035547875.1. Lineage (GTDB taxonomy): Bacteria > Bacteroidota > Bacteroidia > Sphingobacteriales > Sphingobacteriaceae > Mucilaginibacter. The sequence continues at coordinate 161,564 of DASZTX010000007.1, forward strand.
AAAGCAGTTGATACCAGCATCGATATGCAACTCGCGGTAATAAAACATACGCATCCGGGAATTAAAGAATATGAATTGGTTGCCAAAGCGCACGAAGTTGCAATTGCCCGTAATTCACGGCTTGGCTATCCTGCTATTATCACAACGCATGGGCAGACGTTGCATACACATTATTATGGTAATACCTTACAGGAAGGTCGTATGATTTTAAGCGACATCGGTGCGGAGAATCCAATGCATTATGGCGGTGATCTTACACGCACCTTTCCGGTCGGAAAAAAATTCACTGCACGCCAGGCTGAACTCTATGAAGTGGTTTTAAATTCCATGAATCACGCCATCGGTATGCTGAAACCCGGAGTTCGTTATAAAGATGTTCATCTCGCAGCATGCACCAGGCTCACAGAGGGACTTATTGCTGCCGGATTAATGAAAGGCGATCCTGATGAAGCTGTTGCGGCAGGCGCTCATACGATGTTTTTTCAATGCGGTTTAGGACACATGCTCGGCATGGATACCCATGACATGGAAGATCTTGGCGAGTCTTACGTTGGCTATACGGATGAATTGAAAAAAGAAAACTCCATCTTTGGCTTAAAGTCATTACGCCTGGGGCGGGAACTGGAACAGGGGTTTGTATTGACCGTTGAACCGGGAATTTATATTATTCCTGAACTGATAGACAGATGGCAGGCAGAAAGTAAATATAATGATTTTATCAATTACGACGTTCTGAATACTTATCGCGATTTTGGAGGCATACGCATAGAAGACAATTTCCTGATAACTGACGAAGGTAGCAGGGTGCTTGGCAAATATTTTCCAAAGTCATTGAAAGAAATGGAAGAATTAAAGGCTTAATAAGCCGGATCGCGATAACAGCTTTGAGATCAGATGCAGTTAATTCCGCGTTATATATTTTGCCTGCAGTTGTCTGACAAACCGCACGCCGCGCTGAATCAATGTCCCCTTGCGGTGCCGCAGGAAATTTTTAATAGCCGCGTAAGCCTGCATGTCTTCATTGATCTCGTCAGGAAATTTCGTGATGGCTGTTTTTGCGATCTTAACCTGATACATGTTTTCGAGGTTTGAGTGCGTCCCACTCCCGTCATTACCGATATTCTTTATGAGTGAGCGCGATGGGTTCAGTGTTAAACCACCTTTTAAAAATATAGAAGCATACCAGCGTATCGCCCAGGAGTCATTTTTCCCGGCTTTAAAACCCACCAACTGTTTCCAGAAGTTCATGGTACCATTTATTGAAAACCTGTCGATCTTTTGTTTGTCGAACTGATTCAGTAAAACATCAACATCGTCTTCAAAATTCACCCACGCCCTGGCCCAGGTAGCCCAGCCCCAGCTGGTCGCCGCTCTGAAAAAAAAGGTCTCAGGCAAATTTTTATCGGTAAGATCATACATGTATGCGCCTATATGCATTACCTTTTCTTCCGTAGCATAACGGTTTAAAGCCTTGTTAAAATATTCCAGCGTGTAGGGCGAGGAAAGAAGGTCATCTTCAAATACAATCACTTTTCCATATTCGTTAACCAATTGTGTTACCCCACTGATGACCGAATTGGCCAATCCGAGATTTTCCGTCCGCGTAATCACTTTAACTGATTTAAAACCAGTAACCTCGTTGATCAAGGCCCTCACCTGATCTACCTTCGGTCTGTCATCGGAGTTTTTCGGCGCGTCGGAGAATATAAACAATCGCGACTCATCGGCCAGCAGATTTTTCTGCAAATAGCTTAGGGTTCGGCGTGTATGTTCAGGGCGGTTATAAACAAAAAGAGCTATCGGGGCAATGCTATGCATAGTTGATCAAAAAATTTCGAGATGTTTATCAGCCTTCTTACAAAGAACGGTGTAGGCATTGGCCAGTTTTTCATCCATTTTTTTCCCTAAAACCTTGCCTAACCCACTCTTGATCATATACTCGGCGGAAATCTTGAGCTGTGTTATCAAATTTTTTGTTCTTTTTTGATTAATGTAAGTATTAAACCGGGTAACTTCCGGCTCGATCATGGAGGTTAAATCCTCTTCAACCTCAAACCCCTCTGAGTTTAGCAGGTAACGCAACGATGTCGGTGTATAGATATTGATATGTCCATACGCCAGAAAATGTTTTATCCTTTTATCAACACCTGTCCGGTAATCAAGCGGAACCTCTATCACAAAATGACGTGCTACCCTTTTTATTTCACGCAATAACAAGCGCTCATGCTCAACATGCTCCAGTACGTGAGATAAAATAATCAGATCAAAGCTGTTATTGTCAAAAGGCAATTTATAGCCGTCGAACAGTTCGGCGGATACTAAGTTTTCTATATCCCTGGCTTTAATACGCTCCACGCCGCTTTCCGATATTTCAACGGCATAATATTCCGGTGCGAAATCTTTGTCGGCAAGCAGTTTTAAAATACTGCCGTCGCCTGCGCCGACTTCCAGCACTTTCCTGAATTCGCGCCCGCTGCACACCTCAACGATATGTTGTGCTTTAAACTTCGCCCCAAGCATTCGCCATTCTTCATCATGTTTTTGATAAAATTCTTCGTAGGCATTTTTTAGATTATCGCTGATGGCGGATGGCTGCATATTCCTTTTTATTGAATCCCAAATTTAGATTATTCAACCATTAAAAAAGGAAAATATTATCCGTTTCGGATAAAGCTCGTCAAAATTTAGGACAAACCTCGGCGGGGTTTGCCGGTTTTCTGTGAAACACGTAGGTCAAAGATAATTCAAAACCACCTTGTCCGTTGGTCGCGCTTTTAAATGCCGATGTGTTAAAGTCATAACTAAGGCCGATCACCAGGCTTTTTAAATGATAACCCACATCTGCCACAGCAGCGTCGCCCAAGCGGTACATAGCGCCGAGTATCAACCCGTAATCATCATCGAACTTTAATTCCGAATAAACGCCTGCTGCCTTTACTGAATTTACTGACTGACCGATGTACATTATATGCGGCGTGACATCTATATTGTCCGATGCCTTTATCTTTATGCCTGCATGGGCAGTAAGCCGCATGGGTAGTTTGCTGTTGATATTTCCCGGTGTAAAAGGATCGTGTGGCGTGGTAAGGTGTGCCGCACTCACCCCCGCAAAAAAATTCGCAGTGTGCATCGGATCACCATCATAGTAAAATATACCCGCGCTTGCATCGAAAACAGTGGCACTGGTAGTGGCAAAGGTTTCGAATGAGGTGAGCGTCGGATCGAACCCTATACCCGGAGCATACTGATTGTCAAACTGTAATTTTGAAGGATCGAAACTACGGTTAATAATACCAGCCTGTAACCCAAAATGCAGTTTTTGGGTACCGTCCGGCGATACAGCTATCCCGTAACCGTAGGATGCATACGCAGCAAAGTAATTATACCCCGCTGTTCCGGCGGCCTGGTTGATGATATTAAAGCCGAGCGCTGATTTTTCGCCTGCTTTAAAATCGATAGAAGCCCCGCCTGTCTTGTAGCCATTCGGAACGCTCGTCCACTGATTTTTTGCGTTTCCGTTTATTCGCATATCACCATTGATCACACCCGTCAACGCCGGGTTAAGCCATAATGGATTGGCATAATATTGCGAAAAGTGAGGATCGATCTGCGCACTGGACACACTTACCAACCAAAATTGTATAACCGATATTAAAATTACTATTTTCTTCACCGCAATAATGTAATGGTGCCCTTTTTAGTTACTCGTTCCCCGTTATTCATCATGGCTTCGAGGTAATATACATATACTCCCGCAGGTTCCGTCTTACCTTTAAAAGTTCCGTCCCAACCCTGCTGCTGGCTCATTGAGGTAAAAAGCAATTCGCCCCACTGATCATACACATAAAATTTAAGCGTCTTAATATTTTCATTACGTACATATACGATGTCATTCTTCCCGTCTCCGTTTGGCGTAAAAGCATTTGCTACAAATATCTGATTGATGTCGGGATTGAGTGCCCTTGCCGTCAAGGGTGTTGAATTGCTGCTGGTCTCGCAGGCGGAATTACCAAGTGAACGAACGATAATGGTAACGCTTTGCCCGATCTGAAGCCCGGTAACGGTGTGCGTGGTTCCATTGCTGCCGGAGCTTGGTTCGGTAAAAGTAACTCCATCGTCAGTGCTGACGAGATAACCTGTAGCTTCCATTACCGGAGCCCATTCAAATATTATGGTTGGGGCAATGGCGGTCTGCACATGTACGATTGGCGGGGATAAAGGCTGGATCATCTGCACGGAGGCTTTTGCCCGTGCTGCGGCTGCGCACATTCCATTTACGGCTTCCGCATAATAATCGGTATTGGCCGAAAGCGGCGGCGTAGTAAAACTATCGCCTGTAAATAATATATTGCCGCCGGTCGGCGCACTATACCAATTTACCGTTATATCCGGATCGTTATTGCTGGATATTAAAGTGGCCGGATCACCGGGGCAGATACTGGCGTTCTGAACTGTGATCACAGGAAGCGGGGTCACAGATATATTTACGACCGTTCGACTTGCTGAAACACAGCCAGTGCTGTTCACGGCCTCTGCATAAAAGGTGGTGCCGCTGGTTAATGGCTGCGTAGTAAAATTAACCGTAGTGGCAACCGGGCTGCCTCCCGTCGGTTGCGTGTACCAGTTATACTGATAACCTGGTTGTGGATTGGTTATCCGGAGAATCGCCTGTGAACCTTCGCAGACATTCACCGGATTTGTGGTGAGAACAGGCGGTGTGGGCTGGCTGTTGACAGTAACTGTCACGGTGGTTAGCACAGGGCTGGAACATGAACCATTGGTTGCCTCTACATAAAAAGTCTGTGTAGCGTTTAAAACCGGGGGAGTGTAAACCGGCCCCTGAAATAAGGCGTTGTTCCGGGAAGGGGAGTCGTACCAAACGTAAGTTAAATTCGGATCGGGCGAGTTCACCGAAAGCGTTACGCCGCTGCCTGCGCAGATGGCCGCAACCGGGTTCACGGTAACATTGGCAGGTGTATTTAATATGGTAAATTTTACGACGTTACTGGGCAGCGGTACCAGACAGGCTCCCGACGTAACCGTCCGGCGGATGGAAGTAGTTGCGGATAGCGGCGGCGGATCATAATCGATTGAGTTTGCGCCCGGAATATCTGTCCAGGTATTTCCATCGTCGAGCGACCTTTGCCACTGGTAGTTGTAGGAACCTGCGCCATCTCCGCCGGTCGGAAATCCACCCGGTATTACCGCCGGATCGACACTCAGGCAGAATGTCGTGATCAGGGGTGATCCAATCGTATTTCCGGTCAACGGAGGGGTAACGTGTATTTCCACTACGTTACTTAAAACAGGTGTCGAGCATATCCCGGAAGTTACGGAACGCCTGTAGAAAATGCTGGTACCCGCGGCTGGCGGATCAAAGTCTTTTCCGTTAGCACCGGCAATATCGACAAAAGTAATATTGTCAGCAGAGCTTTGCCATTGATACGTGTAAGTACCATCGCCATTTATGGGGGTAGTGCCTTTAATTGTTCCGGCATTACCCGGCCCGCAAAAACCCGAAGGCGCAGGAGCCGTAATAGCGTTATTGGAGACTGCCTTGTAAACGGTTATTTTGACCTCATTACTGATCAGAGGCGTGCTGCATGCTCCGGAAGTTACGGTTCGGCGAAAATAGGTCGTGGCATTTAACGATGGTGAATCATAATCTTTTGAGGTTGCGCCAGTGATATTAACGAAGCTTATATCATCCGTACTGCTCTGCCATTGGTATTGATACGTACCCGTCCCACCCGTGGGAGTTGTTCCGGAGATGGTAGCCGGATCTCCGCTAATACAAAACGTAACCGTTGCCGGGGCAGTGATACTATTTGCTCCCAATGCAGGCAAAATGGTGATCGTAACTGTCCCGCTGATCAATGGCGTGGTACAAGCCCCTGAAGTTACGGTACGCCGAAAAGAGGTTGTTGTAGTAAGTGTAGGCGGCGTGTAATCTTTAGCGTTTGCGCCTGATATATCGACAAAAGTCGCTCCGCCGTTAATTGAACTTTGCCAGATGTAAGCATAGGTGCCATCGCCTCCGGTGGGGCTACTGCCTACGATGGCGGATGGTTTTCCTGTGGCACAAAACGTCGTCGTCGCAGGTGCAGTGATGTCGTTAGCCGCCAAAACCGGCTCAATGGTTATTTTTATCTGATTACTTATAAGTGGCGTTGTACAGGAACCTGACGTTACCGTACGCCGGTAGTAGGTAGTTTGCGAGATCAACGGCGGATCATAGCCAAGATTGGTCGCGCCGGGAATATCTGCAAAAGTTCCCCCGTCGGGAGAGCTTTGCCACTGATATTGGTAAATATTATTGCCGCCCTTAGCAGCAGTTGCTGTTATAACGGTCGGATTACCCGGACCACAAAATGAACTGACTGCGGGTGCGGTTATACTGTTATTGCTTAACCCTGGTTCTACCGTGATGACAACCTGATTACTGGTTATAGGCGACGAGCATACGCCTGACGTTGCCATACGCCTGTAGTAGGTCGTCTGTGTTAAAGCCGGTTGGTTGTAGTCATTGTTGTTTGCGCCGGGAATGTCGGTAAATGTAACCCCGTCTGGCGATTGTTGCCATTGATACTGAAACGTGCCCGTTCCTCCGGAAGGTATATTCCCATTGATGATGGCGACTGTAGCGATACCGCAATAAGAGGTAGTCGGGGGGGCATAAATCAGATTATTTGTTATTGCCTTTAATACCGTTTCCTTTACTACGTTACTTTTAGTGGGAGATGTACAAGTGCCGGAAGTTACAATACGCCTGAAATAGGTAGTCTGATTTAATGCAGGGGGATCATAATCGATGGAAGTAGCGCCTGATATATCCGTAAAAGTTACGTTATCCGGAGAAGATTGCCATTGATACGTGTAAGTTCCTATCCCTCCTGATGGGCTGCTGCCCGTAATCACGCTCATGTCACCCGCAACGCAAAATGCATTGGGTGCTGGTTGTGTAATTGTATTATTGCTTATCGTCGTCTTAGAATAAACTGTTATGTCGTTATAGGAGTCGTAAGTATAAAAGCCGCTAAAAAAGATCTGCCGTCTGAAGGTAAAAACTTTAGGGGTCGTTGACGAATTGGTTAGGATTTGTGTCTGATAATTGGCACTATTATTCGCTCCCGCGGCATTAACCCATAGTCCGGTTGTTGTGTTCAGCATTTGCCAGGTAAGCGTTCCCGGCGGAGGTGGAGGGTCGCCGATGATGTTTGCACTTGTACCGGAGCAAATCGGTGCAGGCGTACGCGTGGGCAATACGTTTACTGAATAAAAAGTCCCTGACGGACCGTCAACGTGGTAAGCAACTGCAGAAGTAAAATCCTGGGTCACACCGGAACCGGGTGATACCGTAGAACCAGGCTGATCGAGCAGGATGGTTGGTGTCAGCGCGGTCACATCAACACCCTCGTGTACCACAATCGAAATGGAATGATTGGTTTCGTTAATTTCCTCGATCGCTATTTGCTGCGGGATTTTAAAAGATATGATATGACCGGGAGCAAAAACAAAATGCGGTTTCTCTTTTGTTTCGGTACTGTCATCACGAGGCCCTGTGTCGCGCGCGCAGACAGACAAATATACCAACAGCAAAGGTACCAGCATTGCTAAGTAACGGGTGCCTCTTTTTATCATACTTCTATAAAATCCCTCCCGGTATATTTTCGCTGTCGTGATCAAAAATGTTTACTCATTAAAAATTTTTAAAGCTATCACAACCGGGACAGTAAAAATTCTTGTTTGTTGGTCTGATACTTCAGAAGATTTTAATAAATAAAGATATGATGTTTTAATAAAAAAGTGCAAAATTGCCTATTAGTTATTCTTTTATGGCGTATTTTAATATTTGCTTAACAATTATTAAATATCGAGACAATTGTCAGACTTGTAAAAAACTGAAGTTGATTTTCTGTAGAATAATCCCGGGGAAATACCGCTGAAAGACAATTCACGAAATCCGCTGTTCTTTAAAAACTTAACCCCCTCCTGATAAAACTCGCGCTCTGAATCATCTAAAACGATCACACCACTTTCCGTTACTGCGTTCACCGCCTGTTTACAGCAATTCACACGGTCGCGGCCATCAACAATTATAATATCGAACTTTTCTTCCAGTTTGAGCGGCATGCGGCAATAATCGCCATCGCGAATTAGTTCGCAGAATATCATTTCCGAGTTTTCGGGCTTGGAGCTTACAATCTTATCAAACCACGCCTTATCATGCTCTACGGACACCACCAGGCCGGCGTATTTGGCATAGAAAAAAGTCGAGTTACCGGAGCCGAACTCAAACACAGAGTGGTGCTTACGGATACGTTCCTTTATAAAATCGATAAAAGAATAGGTGACCCAGGGGATTGCATTGCCTTCACCATCCACCGGCGACTGACTCTCAAAGCTTTTGAACCAGCCAATGTCGTGCAGATAGCCTTTATGGTTAAATGATAGCAGGGACTTCAGCTTCTGCGGACTGGTGAACACCTGCAGCAGGGATGAAATTTTATTCATCGTTTAATTATTTTTTGAGCGAGTGAAATTAGGAATAATGATTTAAACATCATTACGCCCTGATTGCTTGTTTTAGGGATGAAGATAATAAAGAAGGTGGCTACTGCGTAAGCAACCAGTGTAGCATATGCAGCACCGATAATTCCGTATGCCGGGATAAAAAACACATTCAATACGATATTGATGACGGCGCCCACACCTGTCCGTAGCATCGATAGCTTGAAATATCCCTCGGCTATCAAATACTGCCCGCTGGCGCTGCCTAAAAAAACAAAAACCCCGGCCCAAACGTGTACCGACAATACCGGAGCGCCCGGCCAATAGGCGGGTTTGTACAATAAATGAAAGATAAGATTAGAACCGAGGCTCATCATCAAAGCAATACTTACACTCAATACCACCATCAGGTCATACATATTTTGCAAACGCTTATAATAACGCTCGGTATCGGTTTTGCGTGCGTGCATAATAGCCGGGAAAACCGATGTCACGATGGCAACCGGTATGAAGTACCAGTTCTCGCTTAAACTGGCGGCATTCATATAAATACCCAGCTGACTGGTTTTCACATACATCGGGATCATCACCTGATCTATCTTCATATAGATGGTAACCAATATTGCCGAGAAAGCCAGCGGCCATGAATTTTTTAGCAGATAGCCCGTTATTTTGTTATTATATTTCCAGTCACGAATGTCGTTACCGTTCCTTTTGTAAAGAATAATATAGCCCGCTGCCAGCAACACGTAATCAAACAACAAGGAATAAACAAACCAGATCAAAGGCAGCTTTAAGAGAATAAAGACCAATTTGATCAGGGCTGATACCAGATTACCAAGAACCTGCACATACATAATATTTTTTCCCTGCACTTTCGACTGGAAGAAACTATCGATAATATTTACCGACTGCACGACAGATATCAACGCCACGATCAGCACATAACTGAAAGGCGTTTCAAGCGGTTTTACCGAGGCCAGGATCAGATACACTACATAAACCAACGGAAGGGTCAAAACGCCTGCTGCCACCCTAAGCCAAAACGCAGTACCTAATAATGTGTCTTTCTTTTCCGGATGATTAAGCAATTCACGGGTAATAAATCCATCCAGCCCTAACGCGGCGATGGCCATGGTAAAGGTTACGATGGCCATAGGGTAATTTAATATCCCGAATTGGGACGTAGTAAGATATCGTGATAGCAGCACACTGTTAACTATAAATTTAACTATCATGCTGCCCACACGCGCCATTAATAGCCAACCCGTATTTTTAAAATACTTTTCAAGTGCCTGCTGGTCGAAACCTGGGATACTGGGTAAGCGCATAACTGTAGGCAAATGTATTATTTTCGGTTGAATATGCTAAGGGCATAAAATACTGTCGTACACACCCCCTGATCTCTTCCACCTTACAAAAAAAGAGCACCGGTTTCGGCGCTCTTTCGAAATTTATAACAGGACAGTAGTTTCGACTGTCTTTTATTGATTTACAAACCGCTTGGCATTTACCTTGCGTTCGTTTTCCGTCAGATATATTTTACGCAGGCGGGTATTTTGAGGGGTAACCTCAATATATTCATCAGCCTGGATATATTCCATCGATTCCTCTAATGAAAATTTGATCGCAGGGGCTATCCTTACGTTATCGTCGCTACCGGACGCCCGCATATTGGTAAGCTGTTTACCTTTTACCACATTTATCACCAGGTCATTATCGCGGATGTGCTCACCGAGGATCTGTCCCTCGTAAACGTCAACACCCGGATCAACAAAGAAACGACCACGATCCTGAAGCTTGTCGATTGAATAAGCCGTCGTCTGACCTTTTTCCATCGATACAAGCACGCCGTTAGAACGGCCGGGGATATTGCCTTTCCATGGCTCATACGCCTTGAAACGATGCGCCATAATAGCTTCGCCTGCGGTAGCGGTCAGCACGTTGTTACGAAGACCGATAATGCCGCGTGAAGGAATTTCAAATTCAAGATGCTGTAAATCACCTTTCGGTTCCATTACCAGCAGGTCACCTTTACGCTGAGTAACCAATTCGATCACCTTACCCGCAACATCAGCAGGCACATCAACGATAAGTGTTTCAATCGGCTCGCATTTAACGCCGTCAATCTCTTTGATAATAACCTGCGGCTGGCCAACCTGTAACTCATAGCCTTCACGGCGCATGGTTTCGATCAAAACAGACAGGTGAAGAATACCACGCCCATAAACCAGGTATGAATCAGGCGATTCGGTCTCAACAACCTTCAGTGCAAGATTTTTTTCCATCTCTTTGTAAAGACGGTCACGTACGTGACGCGAGGTTACAAACTTACCTTCCTTACCGAAGAACGGCGAATTATTGATGGTGAACAGCATGTTCATGGTCGGTTCATCAATCTTGATAACCTCCAGTTGTTCAGGATTTTCAAAATCTGCGATCGTATCGCCGATATCAAATCCTTCGATACCCACAACCGCACAAATATCGCCTGATTTAACCTCCGAAGCTTTAACCTTCCCTAATCCCTCAAACGTATAAAGTTCTTTAATTCTCGATTTTACGATCTTGCCATCACGCTTCACCAGCGAAACCGGCATATTCTCTCTTATCATCCCGCGTGCCACACGACCGATGGCGATACGACCCACAAAGGAAGAATAATCCAGCGATGTGATTTGCATCTGCAGCGTACCTTCAACTTCCGGTGCGGCAGGGATATTTTCAAGGATGGCATCCATTAACGGGAAGATGTTATCCGTAGGAACCTTCCAGTCGGTACTCATCCACCCCTGTTTTGACGAACCGTAGATCACCGGAAAATCCAGTTGCTCTTCGGTAGCCTCAAGGTTAAAAAATAATTCAAATATCTGCTCGTGTACTTCGTCAGGACGGCAGTTTTCCTTATCTACCTTATTGATCACCACAATGGGCTTTAAACCGAGCGAAAGCGCTTTTTGCGTTACGAAACGGGTTTGAGGCATAGCGCCCTCAAAGGCATCGCATAATAGCAATACACCATCAGCCATTTTCAAAACGCGTTCCACCTCACCGCCAAAGTCGGCGTGACCGGGAGTATCTATAATATTGATCTTAACATCTTTGTAACGTACCGAAACGTTTTTTGAAACGATGGTGATACCACGCTCACGTTCCAGATCGTTGTTATCCAGTATCAGTTCACCTGTTTCCTGGTTGTCGCGAAAAATAGCACAACTGTGCAATATTTTGTCAACCAGCGTAGTTTTGCCGTGGTCAACGTGTGCGATGATCGCTATGTTTCTTATTTTTTGCATGAAAATGCGCCTCTTAAATTTCGCGCAAAGGTACGCCTAATTTATGGGATATAAAAGATCGTGAGGCTTTTTAGCAAAATGATAATATTTAATATACACTGAAGCCGTATAACCCCAATCTGACCGAATGTCAAATATTTCCTTTAGATCATTGAGTCTCCGGAGAGCTATACGGCAATTTGATTTATCAAATACAGATATAAAATATCCTTTGTATATTTCTATCCGCTTAACAGCCTGATAAAATTTTTAATATGTCTGTCAGCCAAGAAATCAACAATTATCCCAAAATTTATCATTACCGTCGTATTGTACAGGCCAAACTATTCATCGATACCCATTTTGCGGAGAAAATTGATCTTGATAACATTGCAGACGAAGCCCTTTTCTCCAAATTCCATTTTATCAGATTATTTCGTTCTGTTTATCACAAAACGCCACATCAGTATCTCTCTGCTGTCCGGATTGAAAAAGCCAGACAGTTATTAGCCTCTGAAATGAGCGCCGCTAATGTTTGCTATGCAGTCGGTTTTGAAAGCGTCAGTTCGTTTACCGGACTGTTCAAACGTGTTACGGGCGTAACTCCCGCAGTTTACCAGGCTGCGCAGCATCGGCGACAGTCTGAAATAGCCAGCGCTCCCTTAAAGTTCATTCCGAATTGTTTTGCTGAAAAGAAGGGATGGAAAGCATCAACTTCAGTTTAGTGTTTACAATCCGCCAAATAAGCCTGGCTTTCCGGTTTTAGTTAACATCGCAATTTTCGAGAAGTCGCGGTAAAGTTCAAACGCCATATTTGCCCCATCAAAACAGAAAAAATGATAACCAAAATGAACCATGTCAGCGTCTTTGTTCTGAACCAGGACAGCGCTTTTGATTTTTATGTGAACAAACTTGGCTTTAAGGTACATACTGATGCGCCCATGGGACCAGGCATGCGCTGGCTTACAGTCTGCCCGTCCGAACAACCGGACCTGGAGATATCGTTGATGTCTATCGATGTGGGGATGATGTTCAGCAAAGAATCGGCTCAGGCCATGCGCGACCTGGTGAGCAAGGGCACCTTCGGTTTCGGCGTTTTTGAATGTGATAATTTGCTCGTGACGTACGAAGAGCTTAAAGCCAAAGGCGTTGAATTCACTAAAGCACCGACGCAGGAATTTTATGGTTTTGAAGCATTATTCAAAGATGATTCCGGCAACTGGTTTTCGCTGGGTCAAAAACAATAAAGCTCAAAGCTTGCTGAACCAGCCTTTTTTCCAGAAGACAACTACCTGAACAATTCCGATCAGGAACATACCGCCCAAAGCATAGTAATAGCCGTGCGGACTGTATAATTCCGGCAGGTTATCCGGCATAATCTTGTTGGTGACCGGATCAACCTTTGCAAAATTCATCCCGTAAATACCGGCAATAAAGGTTAGCGGGATAAAAATAACAGATATGATAGTTAGCACCTTCATGATCTCGTTCATCCGGTTACTTACCAGCGACAGATATATGTCCATTATGCTGGAGGTGATCTCTTTATAACTTTCTATCAGGTCCATGATCTGAACACAATGATCATAAGCATCCTTTAAAAAGGTCTTTACCTCAGGGGTAATAATCGGCACTTCGGTGCGCAACATATCATTGATCTTGTCACGTTCCGGCCAGCATGCACGTCGCAGGACAATCAGCGTGCGCTTGAGCTGCTGTGTCTCGTACATAATGGTCTTATCCGCATTCCCATACAGACGATCCTCTACCAGATCGAGTTGGTCGCCGAGCTGGGCCAGCAGCGCAAAATAACAATCAAGGATAAAATCGGTGAGCGCATAACACATATAGGCGGCCCCCGCAGTCCGGATGGCCCCCTTCCCTGCTTTCAACCGGTTTTTAACCGCCTCAAAATCATCGTGGTGTGTTTCTTCAAACGTGATGATAATATTATTTTTCACCAAAGCGGAGAACTGGTAGTTGGTAAGTTCAAGGTCCTTGGAAAAACTGATCATACGGCTTACGGCAAAAACATAATCTTCGTACTCATCAAATTTGGGTCGCTGATGAATGTTCGCTATATCTTCAAGCACCAGGGGATTTATATTTAAAATTGAGCCCACTTCCTCAATCAGTGCCGCATCGCCGAGACCGCGCACCTGTATCCAGTGTGTATGATCGGTACATCTTTTAAATTGGTCAAAGACTACTTTAATATCTTTACCCTCGCTGGAAACCAGTTCATTTGCATTATACGAAAAAACAGAAATTATCGGTGCTACGGCATCATCAGGAATAACAACAACACCAGGTCGTTCACCAATATTACCAACCTTTCTGCGTGGATTATATCGGATACGTTTTATGGAGATACTCATTTTGGGGTATTTTTCAGTTTCAAAAACTGAAAATAGGACATTTTGTCCGGAAAACAGATTTTGCTTTGATATTGAAGGCCGACAAAAAAACAAAACAGGTTTCTCCTTTTAAGAAAAACCTGTTTTATTAACCAGTTGTCAGAAGCTATTTTAACTCGTTCATAATTTCATCGATGGCTCTGTCCAGCTGCGGGTCCTTGTTTTCAAGGCGGTCGGTAAATCCGGTCTTTACATAAATATCGGGGCTTACGCCTGTCTTTTCTATATCCTTTCCGTCAAGTGTAAAACATCCCCAGGCCGGAATACGATAGAACGAACCATCAACAAGACCTTTACCGCTGGTAAAGATTATCCAGCGGTAAGTTTCGGTTCCTATTATTTTACCGAGCTTTAACTGTTTAAAACCCTGTGCCGTCATTTCGCCATCACTGAGAGTCTGTTCATTTACAAGCAGCACGATTGGCCTGGCAGCGGGAGCGAAATTTGGCTGGGGACTTTTCCTGCCATCCCGGTATTGCCATTGCAGATAAGGCCGTTGTGATAAAAACCGGAGTACGGCATCGTGTACATTGCCGCCGGTATTATACCGCAGATCGAGTATAAGTGCGTCCTTTTTATATGCATCGTCCACCATATCTTCCAGAAATGAATTTAAAGAGCCTGTTCCCATGTCTTTCATGTAAACATAAGCTATCCTGTTGTGGCTTTTTTCGTTTACTTCCATCCGGTTTCGTTCTATCCATTTATCATAAAGGTCTTCCGTTAATGCCGCCCTGCTTTCCGGATGTATCTTTGCAATTATATCCTTACCGTCCCTGCTAAATGTCAGTTCCAATTCGCTATCCATTGATGGTTTGGTGAAATATACGTTCCGGTTCCTCTTTTCATCACATGCCGATCCGTCAACAGCCTTCAATCTGTCTCCTGGCTTAATGTCAATTCCCGCCTTATCGGCACTGCTGTTCTTTAAAACATAAGCTACTTTATACGGGTCATCGTCGGTAAATATAATTCCGGTTTCCATCGTGGCGTAATTCAGTTGCTTATGTTCCTCCGTGCCGTTGGAATAAAAACCCTGATGCGAAGAGTTTAATTCGCCAAGCATATCGTTTAACAGCACACGTAAGTCATTCCTGTTATTTACATACGGCAGGTATGCGCTGTACCTGTCATGCATTTTCTTCCAGTCCGTGCCATGAAAATTGCCATCGTAATAATTCTCATCCAGTCCCGCCCAGGCTTCATCATACATCTGCCTGAACTCACCTTCCAGATTACGATCGAACTTATAGTCTATATCTATTTTATCCATTTTATTGGCGTCGATATTTACGGTAAAAACATTACCGTTTACCAGGGCATAATATTTATCACCGGCTTGCAGAATATCAAAGCCCCCACCTTCAGCGCCGCTAACTTTTTCAGTCTTATCATCTTCAAACGGCTGGATCGTCGTGCGATAGATCAGCCACTTTCCTTCCGAATGATTGGATGCATAATAAACAAGGGTCTTATCGCCTTTCTGAATCACATACGGCGACCGCTGTACGCCAAAGTCGGGACTTACCTGAACAATCCGTTTCATGATATCAGCAGTATCGATCAAAATGTCTGCAGGTGGCTTCGGAACAAGCTGTTCCGACAGCGGCTTCTTTTTGGCAGCTTTTTTGTTTTTATCCTTGTCCTTTTTATCTCCCGGCTCGTCCTTCTTATCCTCTTTAAATAATTCCTGCAATTTATCCATACGGAAATCGTCATTGAATTTTTGCAGCGGCATTCTGTAAACATGAATATCTCCGCCACCTGAGGGATATAGCGGTGTAGTACGGGCAGAAGTGAAATAGATATATTTACCATCCGGCGACCAGAACGGATCAGTTTCGGTAACTCCGCTCTTAGTCAGGTTGATAGTCTTAGCCGTTTTAATATTATAGACGAAAATATCCTGCTCAAAATTCCGAAACGCCGTATAAACTACATATTCACCATTCGATGAAATAAAAGGAGATGCATTTTGAAAACCCCATATTTCATCATTCGCTATTGTTTTGCTTTCAAGTGTTTTTAAATCGATCAGCCGCACCTCGTTTCTTCCGCTCAGGTACACTCCCTTTGTATGTTCCTTATTTACCGTTAAGAGCCGGTCACTTTGCTTGTCGTTAGTGACCGGTTTTTCTGCGCCTGGTTTATCTGCTGCAATTGTGTACCAATTGGTATAACCTCCAAGTGTCTGACTGAATATTAGCGACTTATTGTCCGGCAGCCATTTCACTTCTGTAACCCGCTCTGAGTTCCCCCGTTCGATCATGGAAACAAATTTGCCTTCTACATCGCTGATAAAAACCTCTCCGCGTGATACAAAGGCAAGTTTTTTTCCATCGGCAGATACATCAACGGCTTCTATTTTCCCTTTCACGTCAAATTGCTGCTCCTTGTTGAGAATATTATTCCGCGACAGGGTCAGGTATAGTTTTACGGCTTGTTTTGAAGCGACATCATAAACATAAAGCTGATAATCTTTTTCAAAAACCACTTTTTCCCCGTTGGCGCTCACATAAGGTCTCTTGATCGATGTCGGGAACTGGGTAAGAGCCGTTTTTTTTCCATCGATAAAAGTGTAAAGATTGTATTCGCCGTTGCCTTCATCAGAGGCAAAATAGATATTGCCTTTCTTGTCGAGTGTCGCCCAGAAATCTTTTCCCTCCCAGGTCGTATATTGTTTATAGGTCTTTGTGCCGGGGTTATAAGATTGGATATCCGGATTATAAGCGCCTTTATAATGCTTGCGTTGCTGAAAAATGTAACTTTCCCATGTGCTGCTAAAAAAAAGCTCACCTGTTGACGGGTGTTCAAATACATCGTTTATTGTGTTGAAGTAATTTCCAAAGACCCGGGAAGGTGTGCCGCCATCTACCCCGATCTTGTACTCGCTAAACATATTATAACGGTTCGAGGTAAAATAAATAGACTTTGAGTCCCAGCTCCAGGAATCCACCTCGTCGCTGGCGCTGTGAAAGGTCAATTGCCTGATATCGCCGCCAGCCAGCGGCATGACGTACACATCATAGTTACCGAACTGATTGGAGGAAAAGGCCAGCCATTTTCCGTCAGGCGATACGCGGGGCATTACTTCTTCCCCCTGCATTGCGGTAAGCCTCGAGGCCACAGGATTACCAACTTCAGCCTTCCAAAGATCGCCCTCATAACTGAAGATGACGGTCTTTCCATCAGGCGTTAGCGTCGGGAATGAGGTAAAATAAACATCGGTGCTTTGCGCGCGAACTGTGGTCACGCAAAGTATAGCTATCAATAGCAGCATGTAAAGTTTTTTCATACAGTAAGTATTCGTATTTGCATATCAAAATGCTCGTCAAAGCATTTCAAATCCACTTGATATTTTTTTGGTTAAAGTACTATTTTAGAGGATTTAAAACAATAGATATACGCCTCCGTATTTGAACATACAGAAACGTCAACACCCGAAGAAAAATATTTGTAAGGGAAATGTGGGGGTTATTTAACCGCCTTGACCACAATGTATGGTGACAGCGTTTTGCTTTCCACCGGCACTATTTTGGTGGCTATTTTTCCGGCCCACCAGATCGTTTTTACAATGGTTCTCGCAAAAAAACCAGCGGTGGTTTTATTTTCCAGCCAAACTGTAAACCGGCCGTGATAATACGCTTCAATTTCTTTCAGTCCTAATTGCTGACAACAATCTTTGAGGAGGTCCAAATCCATGCTGTTAATATTATGCTTGTCATAATTTTCCCTGTCGAACTTCCGCTGCACCCAGCCATTAACACTCCTGAAATTGGGCAGGGTAACGAACAATACTCCGCCTGGTTTTAAAAACTGCAAATGAGTTTCAATAATAGCTTTGGTATCGTTAAAGTGCTCGATTAACCCAAACGATAATACCATATCGTATAATTTTTCCGGCTGGTAATTAAAAAGGTCAGCTTCAATAATCTGGATATCATTTGGTTCAAGACCGTTTGTTTGCAGCAGCTGGCCGATTAACTCATGATGAATATAATAATCAAACAAAGTGGTTTCCAGATGCTGGTACTTTTTCAGGTAGGTAGCATAATAACCGGGAAAACCGCCCAGTTCAATCGCATTTCTTATTCCTTTTTCTGCAATTAGCTTTGCCAGTATATCTCCAAATACGTAATTCGGTTTTATGTAAAAGATCAACCCCTTTCTTGATTCCCAAAAAGATTTCCAAAAAGAGCGATCGGTGAGGTTTTGTTCCATTAATAAACTATTTCTTTTCTAATATCCGCGCCGGGTTACCCGCCACCACGCTATGCGGCGGAACGTCCTTAACCACTACGGAACCTGCGCCGATAATTACATTATCACCGATCGTAATGCCGCCGATGATGCATACATTGGCGCCGATATCCACGTTATTTCCAATTACCGGGCATTTGCTCAAGGAGCCGTCAGACCGATTTTTATGTCCGATGGTTGTACCGTTACGCAAGGTACAGTTGTCTCCGATAATGGTATCCTTGTTCACCACCAGCGCCTGCCCGTGATACAATGACAAACCCCGACCAATTTTTAGCTTCCTCGGAAGTTCTATCCCTAAATGCCATTCCACTACGAATCTGTAGAACATAAAATAAGGAAAAAAAACAACCTTGGTGATGGTATAAGCGTTAAAGGCCTGTAGAAGCCTGAACATAAATAAAACCAGTTGCGCTTTAAAATTCTGCCGGTTGGCACTCCAATCCTGGAATAAATAGGCAAACGGATTCATGCTTCAATATGCGGTATTTCTGGATGACATGCTGCAACTATTTTCGTCCGGCAATCGCAAACCTGACCGATGACCGATATGAGATTGTTGCGCACGTTCCAAAAGTAAAGTTTTCATTTTAGAATTGTTATAATTGCCACGATAATTAGCCCCACATAATGAATGTAACCTTAATAAATACGGACGACGCCGGCGGAGGGGCATCGGCAGCCTGCATGCGTCTGCTGAAAGCGCTTGAATCAAAAGAGATTGATGCGCAAATGCAGGTTCAGGAGAAAAAAACGAACGAGCAGCTGGTAGAAAGCGTTGCTACCGATTTTTGGAGCCGTATGGAGGTGAGATTTAACTTCCTGTTCGAAAGGATGCCGTTCATCTGGTTCAGAGCTAAGAACAGATCGGTGAGGTTTGCATTTTCACCCGCAGATATCGGATCGGACATCACAGATCAACCGGCAGTTGCAACAGCCGATCTGCTGCATTTGCATTGGACCAACGGCGGTTTTTTGTCGATCAAAAACTTAAAACAGCTTTTTCAGATGAATAAGCCAATGGTATGGACCCTGCATGATATGTGGGCTTTTACCGGCGGTTGTCATTATTCAGGAGAATGTGATCATTTTAAAAACGAGTGCGGGAATTGCTGGATGCTTCGTAATCCCGGCAGCGAAGACCTGTCATTTCGCGGGCTGATGCGAAAAAAATATATGCTTAAGGCCGCCAAAAAGATAGTTTTTGTTACGCCCAGTCACTGGCTGGCAAAAGTCGCTGCATCAAGTTCTCTGTTAAAAGACTTTCGTATTGAAACTATTCCTAATCCGATCGACACAGAAATATTTTCGCCTATTGAAGACCCAAACCTGCGCAGCAAATTGAACATCGGGGCAAATTCAAAAGTTATACTCTTTGGCGCTGCCAATATCCTCGACAGGCGTAAGGGATTGAATTATTTAGTCGAAGCGCTTCATATCCTTAAAGACAATTATGCCCGTTCTCATGAGGTAGAGATCGTCATATTTGGAAAAAACAAGGCGTTTGACACGCAAAGCCTGCCTTTCAGGGTACACGAAGCGGGTATTGTGAGATCACAGGAAGAGATGGCTGCACTTTACAATATTGCCGATGTTTTCGTCACACCGGCCATTGAAGATAATCTACCCAATACCGTGATGGAGGCTATGGCGTGCGCAACGCCGGTTGTTGCTTTCAATACCGGCGGTATCCCGGATATGATCGATCATTTTAGCAATGGATATCTTGCTGAATACCAATCTTCAGCTGACTTTGCTACAGGAATACGATTTGTTTTAAATGCCGCAGGTGGCAAACTCTCGACAAATGCCCGTAAAAAGGTTTTAGAAAACTTCACCAGCGAAATCGTAGCGGAAAAATATATAACCGTTTATGAATCGTTGTTAACAAAATGATGAGTGCTAACCCGATCCTGTCCGTTATAACCATCGTTTACAATAATGTAAAGGATATAGAGCGCACGATCCTATCGGTAACACGGCAGTCTTATCCGCATATCGAATACATCGTCATCGACGGCCAGTCAACTGACGGCACGCTGCAAATCATTCAGCAATATCAAAATCATATCGCAACCCTTATCAGCGAAAAAGACGAGGGCATTTACGATGCCATGAACAAAGGACTTGCAGCGGTTAAAGGCGATTACGTAATTTTCATGAATTCGGGCGACGAGTTTTACGCATCGGATACAGTCGCCAAAGTGTTTGCCACCGCAGCCGACGCGGATATTTATTATGGCGAAACAGAAATGATCAATAACGATGGTGAGAGCCTGGGGCAGCGCCGCCACAAGGCTCCCGAAGCTTTTACCTGGCGAAGTTTCAAATATGGAATGAGCATAAGCCACCAGGCTATTTATATCCGCCGTTCACTGGCAGGACCCTATGACAGAAAATATCAGTTAAGTTCGGACATCGACTGGATTATCCGCGCTGCAAAAAAGGCTAAAAAAATTGTGCGGGTAGAGGGTTATGTGGCGAAATATCTGATAGGCGGCATGTCAAAAGCGCGGCACCGGCAAAGTTTACGGGAACGCTTTGACATTATGAAACGATACTATGGCCTCTTTCCGACGTTGCTGAACCATTTGGTTATCGCCTTCAACCTCGGCTGGTATTGGCTTCGCCACAAAAGAACAAACGACTAAAAGCAAAAAAGCGACCTTATTTAGTCGCTTTTTCTATTTACTTTTTTGGATTACTTTTTTTCGGCGCCGTCTTTTTCGGAGGCTCTGTTACCGGTGTCGTTTTTTTCTCCGGCTCAGTCTGTCTTTTCTTTATACCGGTGTAAGTAGCTCCCGCAAGCGCCAGTATCAGCAATATGGAACCGACCAGCGATATCTTCTCACCTGCATAATACGATACCGGATGGAAAATAAACTTGATCTCATGGTTACCTACCGGAATCTGGGCAGCGCGCAAAACATAGTCAGCACGGAAATATGGCTTCTCAACACCATCGACATACATCGTCCAGCCCTTTTCATAATAGATCTCCGAGAATACAGCAACCTGATTGGTTGTAGAACCGCTTTGATAAATCAGGGTATCGGGAGAATATTTTGTGAGTGTGATCGTAGCAGTCGTGTCGCCCCCTAAAGGTAATTTTTCGTTGATCTGTCCTTTATATCGTTTATCAACAATAGCTTCATCCTTTGGTGAAAAGCTGCTGATCGCCTGCATTTCCTCATCAGAATTTTTAGCGTACTTTATACTTTTCACAAACCACGCATGTCCGCAGGCTGTTGGATTTGCGGTCATCGTAATATCGTCCTGCGATTTACTTGTGGTGATAAAGTATTTGGTATTGAGCATGTCCAGCACATCATGATTGGGTGGATTTTGCGCAAGCTGACCATCAATCAATTCATCAAATCTCTTTAAGCGTGCCGCAGAATAGCCGCTGATCGACTTATGGAAAAACCCGTTAAACTGATCAAATTTAATATTTGCCGTTAAGTCAAATACACGGAAGTCCGGATCTTTATCCCTGGCGATGAAACTATCCACCTCACGTGGCTTAACCTGATTATCGAGCTTGTCGGCAAAATTGGCGTCTTTCAGATAACGTTTATCCACCGGCCAGATGTCAACCAGCGTAAGCACTAAAAGGCCTACGGAAAATACCAGTACGGTAATTTTCTTTTTGATAAACGCCCAGGTAATTCCGAACGCCAGCAATACAAAGATTAAGGAGCGGATTGCGTCCGTGCGCTCCAGCGATTCGCGGTCGCTGACGATAGCGTTTGCAACGCTCGTTGCCAATGCTGTATCGCCCTTCACCGCTTGCGACAGATAGGTAATGCCCTGCTGAAAATCGTCCGGCTTAAAACTCAGGAATATTCCCGGAACCGCAATCAGAATCACCAACAGACCACCGGTTATGTAAAAGGCAAGTTTTAGTTTCTTAAATATGGCTTCCTTATCTGTAGAATTAATGATCTCCTGAACTGCCATAAAAGCCAGGATCGGGAAGCAGATGCTTGTCACGGCCAGGATCGATTCTACCGCCCGAAACTTGTTATAAAGCGGGAAGTATTTAAAGAACAGATCGGACACATAAGGGAAGTTACCTCCAAAGGACAACAGCATTGTCAGAATCACCGTACCCAAAAGCCACCATTTTAAGCGGTTTTTAACTATCAGCAAGCCAAACAAAAACAAAAAACATACGACAGCCCCGAAATAGAAAGGCCCGGCCGTTCCCGGTTTCCTACCCCAATAAAGCTGTAAACCGGGGAAGGTAGATACAATTTGCTGTGCGGTTCCAACGGCCTGCTCTTCGGTAGCACCTTTAGCTAAAAACAACTTTGCCGTGTTGGAGTTTTGATCTAAAGTTGACGGGCCAGAGCCAAAGCTGTAGGCATTCGGTACCAAAAAAGTAAAACATTCCGTTACACCCTGGCTCCATTCATAAGCATAGTCTTTATCAAGACCGCTGCTTGGTTCTTTGGTATTTTTTGTAAGATTTGATTTTCCGCGATAGCTGTATTTCGCATATTCCGCAGTACTCCAAAGCAATGACGCGTTGATAGCAACGGCAAGCACCACAGCTCCCGCAAGGTAGGCGAGCGATTTAAAGAACAAAGGTGTGGTCTTTGCCTTGATGGCGTGATACAATTCGATGCCGAACAGTATCAGCAGTGCAAGCATCAGATAGTAAGTCATTTGCACGTGGTTAGCCCTGATCTCCATTGCCAGGAACAAAGCAGTTAAGGCGCTACCCGTTAGATATTTCCCCTGCAGGATCAAAAGAATACTGGCTATCAGCGGCGCAAAAAAAGCAATAGCAAATGCCTGGTTGGAATGACCAGCCACCAGCAAAATAATATTATACGACGAAAAAGTAAATGCAACAGCCCCGGCAGCTGCCAGCCAGGGATTCAGCTTCAAGACGGTAAATAAAAAATAAGTACCGAACAGCAGGATGAGCACGGTATCAATCGGGTTGGGGAATATTGCTTTTAACGCCGATACAATGTGCGTGGTTATATTATCCGGATATGGCGCCCATATTTGAAATGTCGGCATTCCGCCGAATATCTGGTTAGTCCATAAGATGGTTATACCCTTATCCCTATAGTCATTTATTTCCTTCTGGGTTGACTGGGCTCCGACAACATCCATCTGTCCCAATGTTTTACCCTGAAACGCCGGGGCAAAATAAATAAAGCATATCACAAAGAAAATTGCACCTATCAGCAAGTGAATGCTATTCCGCTTAAACCAGTTATTCATCTAAGTTTTTTATAAAAGGGGATAATTTTAATTCCTCAAAAATAGAAATTAGAATGAGAAACTAAATTAATACGGACGGAATTATTGCAGAAGGGATTATTGGTAATAATATACCAGGCCGGTCAAAACTACGAGCACAGCCATACTCACAACAAAAGTAATTTTATCAGTTTTGCTATAGACTTCGAGGTTCCGGCGAAGCGAAAAGAAATTATAAAGCCCTAAAAGTGCAATGGCTACCCAGAAAAACCAGTTTATATGGCCCGGCGAAAAAAAGAGAGTCTCGCCTACCGATACAACCACGAAGTTAACGATGATCAGTTTGATCGCCTCGGGAGTTTGCCGGTGCTGCCTCCTCGGTTCAAAAACTTCCTTTGGTATCAGCATTATTTAATCTCCTCGTAATCGATAAATTCTCCTTCTGTGTCAGGAACTTTTGGCTTCTGGTTCTCAGGTATATAATCAACTTTTACCTTAGCATCGGGCTTGCTTCGACTGCTATAATTACGTTGCTGCTGTTGCTGTTCCTGAGCTTTGTTTACTACACTTTGAAACAGCATTGGTAATAAAAAACGCACTATCGCACGGATGATATAGAGAATAAAAATAGCAATAAAAAGAAAATCTAATAACCTGCCCATCTGAATTTGGAATTAACGTACAACGTACAAATATAATAGTATAACGGAAAATTTGTTTGCTTTATGATGATTGTCCTGATTTTGACGTTGCGCTGATCGCATTTGTTACACCCCCGTCAACAGGCAATGCGTTATTGACATTCAGATGTTTTTTAATCAGAATTTTTCTTCCATCATCTTTGCCAGCGCAAACATTTCGTCGCGTAGTTTTGCTGCAAGCAGGAAGTCCATATCCTTTGCAGCTGCCAGCATTTCTTTTTTCGTGTTTTCTATTGATTTTTTCATGTCCTGTTTGGTCATGTACTGAACAATAGGGTCAGCAGCTAAGGATGTTACCGTTTCCTCCACATAGGCTTTCTGTACACCGCCTTTAAAGTCAACCACCGAGGTTTGCTCGATAATTTCGGTTTTCGATTTACCTACCGTTTTAGGCACGATGCCATGTGTTGTATTGTATTGAATTTGCTTTTCCCTCCGTCTATTGGTTTCGTCAATGGTGATCTGCATGCTTTCTGTTATCGTATCAGCATACATGATTACCCGTCCCCGGTCGTTTCTTGCCGCCCGGCCGATGGTTTGTATCAAAGACCGCTCCGACCTTAAAAAGCCCTCCTTATCGGCATCCAGTATAGCCACAAGCGAAACCTCGGGCAGATCCAGGCCTTCGCGCAACAGGTTAATCCCGATCAAAACGTCAAATTCGCCCAATCGCAGGCCACGTAAAATTTCTACGCGCTGAAGCGTTTTTACCTCTGAGTGAATATACCGGCATTTTATACCAAGCCTGTCCATATATTTTGCAAGTTCTTCGGCCATGCGTTTGGTCAGGGTAGTAACGAGAACACGATCGCCCATTTTTATGGTCTTATCCACCTCCTCCAGTAAGTCATCTACCTGATTTATTACCGGTCGTACATCAATAACCGGATCAAGCAGGCCAGTCGGTCTTATCACCTGTTCCACTACCACACCGTCTGATTTCTCCAGTTCAAAGTCACCGGGGGTTGCGCTTACGTAAATAGTTTGCGGCGCAAGTTTTTCAAACTCCTGAAAATTAAGCGGCCGGTTATCCAGCGCAGCGGGCAAACGGAAACCATATTCAACCAGTGAAATTTTTCTCGACCGGTCGCCCCCATACATTGCCCTGATCTGCGGTACCGTAACGTGACTTTCATCGATCACCATCAGGTAGTCATCCGGGAAATAGTCAAGCAGACAGAACGGGCGCGCACCGGGCAGGCGACCGTCAAAAAACCGCGAATAGTTCTCGATACCTGAGCAATACCCCAGCTCCCGTATCATTTCAAGATCATAGTTCACCCTTTCCTCTAACCGCTTGGCTTCCAGAAAACGACCGTCGCTGATGAACTGTTTCTTTCTTGTTTCCAATTCTTCCTGTATCGCCCAGATGGATTGCAAAAAGCGTTCGCGAGGCGCGACATACAGATTGGCGGGATAAAGCACCATGTGGGTCATCTTCTCAAGTGTTTTTCCGGTCGATACATCAAAACTGCTCAGTTCTTCAATATCATCACCAAAAAAAGAAATGCGATAGGCATGATCCATGTAAGCGGGAAAAATATCGACAGTATCACCTTTAACCCTAAACGTACCGCGCTTAAAGTCTGCTGTTGTACGGGCGTATAATATCTCGACCAGGCGGTGCAAAAATGCGTTCCGGCTAATGCGGGTACCAACGGCAAACCTGAACACCGACTCTTTAAAGTCCTCCGGATTTCCCATACCGTAAATACAGGAGATTGACGATACCACGATGACATCCCGCCTGCCCGACATCAGTGCCGACGTTGTGCGCAAACGAAGCTTTTCGATCTCCTCATTTATCTGAAGGTCTTTTTCAATGTAGGTATTGGTTGTAGGTATAAACGCCTCCGGCTGGTAATAATCGTAGTAGGAAACAAAATAATTTACCGCATTCTCCGGAAAAAACTGTTTAAACTCGCCGTAAAGCTGTGCGGCAAGTGTTTTATTGTGACTTAAAATGAGCGTAGGCTTTTGGGTTCGCTCAATTACGTTGGCAACCGTAAACGTTTTACCGGACCCCGTTACCCCAAGCAATGTCTGAAAAGGATCGCCGTTATTCACACCTTCCACCAGTTGTCTTATCGCTTCCGGCTGATCGCCTGTAGGTTGATACTGGGATGTTATGCTGAAATTCATAGTATTATACAAAGTTAACGATTAGTTTTGGGTTCGCGGAACACGACAATGTCACGAGCCGACATCAAAATTGTTTCAAAATAACTATACGGGAATGACAACGGTATGTCAGCATGGTTTTTCTGATTGCTTTAAAATTTGTAAATTTAATCTGAAACAACTGTAAACTGTCTTCGTTCTTTAATCAATCAACAGGCATGGTCTTCATACTCAACAAAAGCAATACAATTGGCAACCGGTTTCTGGCCGAACTGCGCGACGTAAACCTGCAGCAGGATAAAGCGCGTTTCAGGTGTAACCTTCAGAAACTTGGGGAGATTATGGCTTATGAGATCAGCAAAACGTTACCATTTTCCGCACAGGATGTTCAAACCCCGCTGGGAATAGCCAACATACAGGTTCCGTCTGAAACACCCGTACTTTGCACCATCCTGCGCGCAGGCCTGCCTTTTCACCAGGGCTTTATGAATTATTTTGCTGATGCACCTTCGGCGTTTGTGACTGCATACCGGAAGGTAAAAAAAACCGGCGCCTTTATCATCAACATCGATCATATTTCAACGCCGGATCTGGATGGCAGGATTATGATCATCTGTGATACGATGCTTGCTACCGGGCAAAGCATGGTGCAGGTTTGTAAAGAACTGATCGCTCAATACCATATCAAAGAAATACATATTGTTGCAGTGATTGCCAGCAGTGAGGGGATTGTTCATGTCCGGGCGAATTTACCAAAAGCAAAATTATGGGTTTGCGCCGTGGATGAGGAAATGACCAGCAAGGCTTATATCGTACCCGGCCTGGGTGATGCAGGCGACCTCGCATATGGCGAGAAAATCCATTGACGGTCTGCTATCGGGACACCCGGTATAACCGTACCTGCGAAACTTTCCTACCTTTGTATGTCATGAATAATTCCGAAGTCCTCCCGAATTTAAAAGCTAAAAAGCATATTTTCTTTGATCTTGACCACACCATCTGGGATTTTGATAAAAATGCCGAGGAAACGCTGTATGAGCTTTTTGATATTTACCGGCTGAATGATATCGGCCTGACTTCGGCGGCCGTTTTTATTGAAACCTATACCCGTAACAATCATCAGCTATGGGCCGAATATCATACGGGAAAGATCACTAAAACCGAACTTCGCGAAACGCGCTTTAAGCGAACTTTTATTGAACTGGGTGTACATCCTGACGTTTTACCTGTCGCATTCGAAGATGACTACGTAAAGCTTTGCCCTACCAAAACCAATTTATTCCCATACGCGCACGAAACACTGGAATATCTTGCTGGAAAATATACGCTTCATCTTATATCCAACGGCTTTAAAGAAGCCTCGACGTTAAAGATCGGGAACACCAACATCGGCGCTTATTTTCAAAATGTTATCATCTCTGAAATAGTTGGAGTAAACAAACCCGATCCAGCCATTTTTCAGCATGCCCTCGATTTAGCCGAAGCTCAAAAACAGGAAAGTATCATGATCGGGGACAGTCTGGAAGCAGACGTTTACGGCGCACTCAATTTCGGGATGGATGCCATCTATTTTAATCCGCTTAATGCTCCCGTTCCCGAAGATGTAGCATTGCAAATTGGCAGTTTGCTCGAGTTAAAGCACCTTCTGTAATTCCCCCGATAATTCAGCGTTCCATTGTAAGAGCTATTCGAAGGTTTGTTCCCGGCCGGAATAATTTAGTTATCTTTATCACATGAACCTTAATCGTGAGTATAAAGCAATTAATGCCGCCATTGACGATTACCGCGCAAGGCTCGAAATTATCCCTGATGAGCTTTTCACGGCGACGCCGCCCGGCGGCGGATGGTCATATGCCGAGGTGTATTCACACATCATCAAAGCCTCTCTTGGGTCGTCCATTGCTTTGGAGCGATGCATCAACGGAAACCGCCCCCAGGCGAAAAAAAAGTTAACCCTGCCGGGCAGATACATGATGCTGACGGGCAAATTCCCGCCTGTACGAATAAAGATGAGCGAGAGCCTGGAAGCAAAAATGCCTGCTGAAAAAATAAGCAAAGAGGACGCAAAAAATGCGTTGGTCAAATGCCGGAAACGGGTTGAGTACGTCTTCCCACTTATAAAAAACGCTCCGGTAAACTCACGAAATGAACACCCCAGGCTTGGCATGCTTACCGCCGGCCAATGGTTCAAATTTATTCGCATTCACTTTTATCATCATTTAAAGCAGCTGAACCGGATCGAAAAAAAATTTCAACAAAAATGAAACCTTTTACATTTAACAAAGTCTTAACAATTAAATAACCTAATTACCTGATATTTGTTAAAATTTTAGAAGATGCATTTTGAGTTAGGATATATGGTCGTAGGCAGCTTGCTATTCTTAGTTTGCCTTTACTATATCAGCCCATTTGAACTAAAAGTTAATGACGACGACGAAGAAGAAGACTGATCGTTGCTTGTACAGATCTTTTATATTTTACCGGCACTACTTACCGGACGGACAAATATCCCCTAGATTTTAATGGCAAAACGCGAAGTTGATATTGTTATTATATCCGACGTGCATTTGGGCACATACGGATGCCACGCCAAAGAACTGCTCAAATATCTGAAGAGCATAAAACCTAAAATTTTGATCTTAAACGGCGATATCATCGATATATGGCAGTTTAGCAAATCGTATTGGCCTGAGGCTCACATGAAGGTGGTGCGCAGGATACTCAAGTTTGTCACCGAGGGCGTACCCGTCTATTATTTGACCGGCAACCACGACGAAATGCTGCGGAAATTCTCCGATTTCAATCTTGGTTCGTTTCAATTACTAAATAAAGTTGTATTAAATATCGATGGCAAAAAAGCATGGATATTTCATGGCGATGTGTTCGACGTAACCATGCAGTACTCCAAATGGCTGGCAAAACTTGGCGCTGTGGGATATGATACGCTGATATTGCTCAATAGCCTTGTGAATTGGTTTCTCGTGGCCATCGGCCGGCAAAAAATGAGTTTTTCTCAAAAAATTAAAGCGCGATTTAAAGAGGCAGTCAAGTTTATCAATCAGTTTGAGCAAACCGCTGCCGACCTGGCTGTTAATAAAAACTACCAGTACGTTATATGCGGGCACATTCATCATGCCGAGATCAGGGAAATTGAATCAACTGAAAAAACAGGATCGGTAACCTACCTGAACTCGGGCGACTGGGTGGAGAGCCTTAGCGCCCTGGAATATAATAACGGGACCTGGACGATATTCAAATATCAACCCGAAGACTTCAATACGGACAATGATGAAGACGACAAAACTGACTTTGAAGATCTTGATGCCCGGCTTGATGTGAATCTTTTACTGGAACGCTTTAAGCAGGAGCACGATTAACATACATCGCTGGCAAACAGTCTCTATAAAAAACTCCTTTAACTTTCAACAATTAAAGTATCCCGGCTAAAAAATCAATATTATTTAACAAGTTTGCTTAATCTAAAAAACACAAGTCTGCCGGTCATTAAACATGAAAATACTTTTCGCCATACAGGGTACAGGCAACGGACACATCAGCCGCGCACGCGAGGTGGTGCCCCTGTTACAGCAGTATGGGGAAGTTGATCTACTGGTAAGCGGTACCGAAGCAGAAGTAACGCTTTCGCAGCCACTTAAATATAAGTTTCACGGGTTTAGCTTTGTTTTCGGTACCAATGGCGGGGTAGATAACTGGGCAACATTCAAGCTGATGAACCTCCCCCGTCTTATCCGCGATATCCGCAGCCTGCCACTAAAACAGTACGACCTGATTGTAAACGACTTTGAACCTGTCAGCGCCTGGGCATGCAAACTGCAAAAGATCCCATCGGTTTCTTTAAGTCACCAATGTTCCTTTATATCGCCTGATACACCACGTCCTGAAAAATGGAGTTATGCTGAATGGCTTTTTAAATATTACTCGCCTACAACCTATCATGTGGGTTTTCATTTTGAACGTTATGCCGATTTTATACATACACCGGTAATACGCAGCGAGATCAGAAATCTTGCCACATCAAATCAGGGTCATTATACTGTTTATCTGCCTGCGTACGACGATAAATTACTGGCAAAACATCTTTGCAAAACGAACAGGAAATGGCAGATTTTTTCGAAGAGAGAGAAAAAGCATTATACCAAGGACAATATTGAAATATTCCCGGTGAATAACCAGGAGTTTAATAAAAGCCTTGCAGGCTGCGAGGGTTTATTAACCGGAGGCGGTTTTGAAGGGCCGGCAGAAGCGCTGTTCCTCCAAAAAAAAGTAATGATGATCCCAATGAAAGGGCAATACGAGCAACAATGCAATGCAATCGCTGCGGCAAGGCTCGGTGTGCCGGTAATCCACGAAATTGATGATCAGTTCATTTATCATATCAATAACTGGATAAAAAATGACAAAGTGATCAAGGTAGATTTTCCGGATGAAACCGCGAAAATCGTGGAGGAACTTGTAAATAAATACGCCGGTAAACGTAAATAATCCACAAGACAGCAATTTTCCCCAATAAAATACGGTCTCGTTAAGCCTTTTCATCACATTTGTACTAATTTCGCGAGGCAAATAAAAGGCTTTAATGATCAGTTATTTTAAAGCGCTTAACCCGCTTAATATTTTATGGCTCATTGTAATTTTATTCCTGTCGCGGGCAGGTTATCTGTTTAATGCGCCTGCGAATACCGAATTTGCGTTTTCGGAAGTGGCATCGAGACTGCTGATCGCTCCGGGAACTTATCTTAATCCGGAGCCAACTGCTTACAACATGTTGTTCGCTGCAGCGATCGTACTTGCGCAGGCACTGCTGATCAATCATCTTGTAAATCACTTTAACCTGCTGGGCAAACCCTCCTTTTTGCCAGCGTTGTTATATATCACCACATCGGCTTTATTTAAGTCTTTTCTGATACTTAGCGCACCGCTGATCTGTAATTTTCTTATCATCTGGATGCTGTTTAAGTTATTCAGCTTTTACAAAAAAGGTGACGCCAAATCAGCAACCTTTGATCTCGGGATGATGGTCGCCGTCGGGTCACTGGTCTATCTTCCGTTTATTTATCTTTTCCTGGCGATATGGATTGGCCTTTTTATATTCAGACCTTTTAACTGGCGTGAGGTCGTAGCCGGGGTTATCGGGTATGCTACCGTATTTTTCTTTCTGGCGGTTTATTATTACTGGAACAATAGCCTGAAAGAATTTCCGGCTATCTGGCTGCCGCTTACCGCCCGGTTTCCAAATACCATCAATATTTATTATTCCAACTATATTGTGCTAATCCCGGTAGTTGTTATCCTCGTGCTTTGCTTTTTTAAATTACAGCAAAACTTCTTTAAAAGCTATGTACAGGTACGTAAATCGTTCCAGCTTTTATTCGTTATTTTTCTGATCGCAGGGCTTTGTTTTTATGTAAAGAAACCGTTTAACATCAATCATTTCCTGCTATGTGCGGTGCCGTGCGCTATATTTTTATCTTACTATTTTCTCTATGCAAAAACCAGATGGTTTTACGAATCGCTGTATTTACTACTGCTAATCAGCGTGATCTATTTTCAGTTTAACACTTTTTAACTTTTACATTCGTTCAAATCACAGCTGTTATAGTAGTTTTGTAACGTTGATAAACAAAAAATCAAATTCATGAAATTTGGAGTTGTAATATTTCCAGGGTCTAATTGTGACGAAGACATTATCTATGTCTTAGAAAAGATAATGGGCCAGGAGGTGGTTCGTTTATGGCACAAAGACCACGATCTGCAAGGTGCGGAATTTATCGTTCTTCCGGGCGGTTTTTCATTCGGCGATTATCTGCGCTCGGGCGCCATCGCCCGTTTTTCGCCGATCATGCGTGAAGTTATCCAGTTTGCCGCCAAAGGCGGGTACGTTATGGGGATCTGCAACGGCTTCCAGGTACTTACAGAAGCAGGCCTTTTGCAGGGAGCGCTGCTGCACAATGAAAACAGGAAATTCATTTGCCGCAATATCTATTTGAAGGCACAGACCTCAAATTCATTGGTTACCGCACAAATCGATCCGGAAAGGGCTTTAAAAATTCCTATCGCGCATGGGGAGGGTAATTATTTTGCTGATGCCGATGTATTGAAGTCGCTTTACGACGACGATTTGATATTGTTTAAATATTGCGATGCTTCGGGAATGATCACCCCGGATGCAAATCCAAACGGTTCGCTCGACAATATCGCTGGCATTTGTAATAAAGAACGCAATGTATTCGGTTTTATGCCGCACCCTGAACGGGCTGCGGACAGCCTGGTAGCTAATGAGGATGGCCTGGCGATTTTTGAATCCATATTATCGTTGACCAGGGTGTAAGTCCCTCATCAGCCCGAAGCGGTGCCTTATTGAACACATGCCCGGGCCGGGGTTCCGGATTAAGGAAATGGAAACAGCACTGGTAATAGATATAGGCAATACGCTTACAAAAATTGCGGTTTTTAACGGCGAAGATTTGCTTCATACCGCCCATTATGCCCAGCTTGATTCGGGCATTCTTGATCAAGTAGTTACTGACTATCCGGTAAAAAAGACGATCATAACAACGGTCAAAAAAAATACGGTTGAATGGGAAGAAGAGCTGGCAAAAAAAACAACGCTGATCTATTTTGATTCCCGAATGACAAGTGGCATAAAAAACCATTATCTGACTCCGGATACGCTTGGGCCCGACCGTCTTGCCGGCGTAATTGGCGCCTGGCATTTGTATCCCGGCAAAAGCAATGTCGTGATAGACGGCGGCACCTGCATTACCTATGACTGGGTGGATGCGGGTGGAAATTATTTTGGGGGCAGTATATCGCCGGGGCTAAATATGCGTTATAGAGCTTTAAATAATTATACAGCTGGTTTACCCCTGTTACAACCGGAAGAGACCTTTAACATGCCCTCGGGCAACGATACCGCATCAGCAATCAGATCGGGGGTGCAGAACGGGATAAAATACGAATTGGAGGGCTTTATCAAAAGCTATAAAAAGGACGGTGAAGAACTGAATATTGTACTTAGCGGCGGCGACAGCATTTTTTTTGATACGCTGCTAAAAAATAGCATCTTTGCCCCCTATATTAAAATCGAGCCATACTTGGTTCTAAAGGGATTAAATGCAGCCATACAAACTTATAATGATTAAATATACAAGGAGTTTAATACTAATCGTACTTGCTTTTACAGCTTATGGTGTAAATGCGCAATCAACTGCTACTACCAGTTCTCCATATTCGAGATACGGACTCGGCGATATTGATCAGGCTATCATGCCACAGCAGCGTGGCATGGGTAACATAGCGACTGCAATAAACAAGATCAACAACTTTAACACCATTAACGTATTAAATCCTGCTTCTTACGGAGCCATAAACTATACCACCCTCGATATCGGCATATATTTCAATTCCATCGGACTAAACCAAACCGGCCAGACCAGCACCCGCAACGGGAACTTCAGGTTAAGCCATGTAAATTTTGCCATTCCGGTTAGCCATCATTCCGCGCTTAGCTTCGGATTAATGCCATATAGCGAAGTGGGGTACAACTACAAACAGGTAAAGCCTAATTTTGGTTCAGGCTCACCTGCGGATACCAATGCAGTAAATTATTTTTACAAGGGAGACGGCGGCCTGTCGCGCGCATATTTAGGTTATGGATTTGGGATAGGCAGACATTTATTGATCGGTGCAAATATGTCTTATATCTTCGGCAACCTGGTGCAGACCAGTTCTACCGAAGTGCCTGATTTGTACGGAACGCTGAACTCAAGGATCGAGCAAAGCAACAGTATTGGCGGATTAAGCTATGACCTCGGTCTTCAGTATTCAATAGATTGGGCCCAGGATACCAAGCACATTATTTTTGGTTTTTCAACAACAGCCTCGGGGGATGTTAATAACTCATCTTCGTATGTAGTGAGTCAGTACACTTACGACTCATCCGGCAACCAGAATTCCCCCGCCGATTCGGTAGTGAACATCCAGAATGCCAAGAACAAAGTAAGGCTGCCCAACATCAATCATTTCGGCGTA
Organism: Mucilaginibacter sp.; assembly: GCA_035547875.1. GTDB lineage: Bacteria > Bacteroidota > Bacteroidia > Sphingobacteriales > Sphingobacteriaceae > Mucilaginibacter. The sequence continues at coordinate 196,121 of DASZTX010000007.1, forward strand.
TCATATCAATATGATAACCACTTTCTGGTTGGCGCCGACTTTTCCATGGGTAATTGGAGCAACCTGACCATCGGTGGTCACAATCAGGGTTTTCAAAACAGCAAAACTTTCAACGTTGGAGGGCAATACACGCCTAATATGAACGCTCTCCGAAACTATTTTGCAAGGGTTGATTACCGGCTCGGCTTTATTTACGATAAGACCTATCTTAATCTGAATAACACCGATATCAATCGTTATGCTGTGACTTTAGGACTTGGCCTGCCCCTTGCGCCACAACAAACACTGAGAACGTTCTATAAAATAAATGTTTCAGCCGAGGTTGGTAAAAGGGGTACGCTCGATAATGGTTTGGTCAAAGAAAACTACGTCAATATTCATTTAGGCTTTACATTGAACGATAAGTGGTTCCAGAAATATAAGTTCCAGTAAACCGTTATAATATCGGAGGCGACGCATAAGTTTTAAAAAATGCGGAGACACTCAAAAGTATCATACCGATACCCTTGTATATGAAAAAACAAACATTAAAAACCTGGCGCATCTTCCTGGGGATATTGTTTGTTTTAACAGGAACATTAACAGCCTGCGAAAATTCGCTTAACGATATTAAAAAAATCTCCTCAAAAGAAGAGGATAAACCGATATCCCGCTCTACCGGTGTGGATGTAATTTACAGCGACTCTGCAAAAGTCAAAGCCCACCTTACCGCCCCGTTGATGATTGACTACGAGGACAACACCCCACATCCTTATAAAGAATGCCCAAAGGGTGTTAAGATAGTTTTTTACGACGACAGCCTGCATGAAACCGGAACTATCGTTTCGGACTATGCTATCATGCGCGAAAAGGAAAATGTCACTGAATTCCGGAAAAATGTGGTAGCGAAAAATGCGCAGGGCGAAGTTTTCAAGTCGGATGAGCTGATTTATGATATGACCGCCAGAACTTTTAAATCAAATAAGCATGTGGAAATCACCACGCCCAACGGCGATGTGATGGAGGGTATAGGTGCAGAAAGCAATGAAAGTTTTCATCCCTGGCGTATTGAACAAACCACAGGTTTATGGCATGTGGACGAAAAGCAGGTGAAATAATACGAGCATTGACTGCAACAGCACAAATACTACAATTAAAGTGGTAGTTTTTAACGAAAGCCGTCGGTTTAAAGCGACTTAAAACGCCGCAGTTTTCGTATAGAAATTAATACAAAATTTTGTGTTATAGATTTTTACTAAAAATTGTATCTTGCGCCCTCTTTTTAAAATATAAAATAAAGTAATATATACGTATATGGGTATTATGGGTTTCTTGCGGGAACGGATGGGGAAGATTCTCGCATTTTTTATCGGATTTGCACTGCTTGCATTTATTGCCGGCGAGGTTGTTAAATCAGGTGGTTCATTTTTCAGAGACGACCGCAACCTGCTTGGAGAAGTAGGCGGCGAAAAAATTGCTTATGACAAATTTAACCAGTTGTTTGAACAGAACAGCAACCAGTTTAAACAGCAGTCTGGTCAGGCTAACCTGTCACCCCAGTTCATATCGTATATCCAGGAAACTACCTGGGACAATATGATAAAAGAAATGATACTGCAAAAGCAGGTTGAAAAACTTGGCTTAGTAGTTGGCGATGATGAAACCCAGTCTATGATCAGCGGCAGTAACCCTGATCCGCAAATTGTGCAGGCTTTCGGCGATCCGCAGACCGGCAAGGTAGATAAGACCAAACTTAATACCTTTTTAACCAACCTTAATGCTTCAAAAGCAAACGATCCCCTGAGACAGCAATGGATAGACTTTACTACCGGCCTGATTGAAAACAAATTAAGCCAAAAATATACGGCGTTGATCTCAAATGGCCTCTATATCAACTCGCTGGACGCAAAGGAAGATTACCAGGCCAAAAACAAGCTGGCTAATTTTAAATACGTTACACTTGACTATTCATCAATTGCTGATGATAAGGCTCCGATAACAGATGCCGACTATCAGAGTTATTATGATGAGCACAAAAACGAATTTAAAACTCCGCAGGAATTAAGAACTTTTGAATATGTAAGCTTTAACGGCGCACCGTCGAAAGAAGATACTGCGTCAACAAAACAACAGGCTGACAAAATTGCAACTGAATTCAAGGCTTCTACAAATGATTCACTTTTTGTGCAGATCAATGCTGAAACAAAAACACCTCTTGTATTTGTGCATAAAGGTCGCCTTGAACCGAAACTTGACTCCGTGATGTTCAATGCGCCGGTTGGCTATTTGTACGGGCCCTACCTTTCGGGAAATAGCTACAAAATTGCAAAACTTGTAGGCACACGTGTTGAGCCGGATTCAGTAAAGGCGCGCCACATCCTGATAGATGCCCGTTCAGTGGGTATTGACAAGGCAATGGCTAAGGCCGATTCGATCAAGAAATTAATTGAAGGCGGAAAATCATTTGCTGATATGGCAAATCTGTATTCGATTGACAAAAATTCAGCTGTAAACGGCGGCGATTTAGGTACTTTCGCCAGAGGTCAAATGGTTCCTGAATTTGATGACGCGATTTTTAACATGAAAAAGGGCGATCTGAAAATTGTAACTACCCAGTTTGGTGTACACCTCGTGCAGATTGAAGATGAAAAAGGCTCATCCAAAGTGGTTAAAGTAGCTGTTGTTGACGTACCATTGAAACCAAGCAGCGCCACACAAACTGCCGTATATAGCAAAGCCCAGGGATTTTTAGCAAACCTTAACAAAGATAACTTTGACGCAGAGGCAAAAAAAGAAGGTTTGCAGGTAAAAACAGCCAATGACGTAAACGGTGTGGCAAGCACCATTCCGGGCGTTGAAAGCGCACGCGATATAGTAAAATGGGCCTTCGGAGCTGAAAAGGGTGATTTCTCTGACAAGGTATATATTACCGGCAACCAATATATTGTAGCGCACTTAACTGAAATTAAACCAAAGGGTCAATTATCACTTGACGCGGTTAAGAAACAGATACAACCTATGGTTAAAAATCAGGTGAAGGGCAAAATGCTAACTGATAAGTTACAGGCGGCTTTAAATGGCTCGACCAGTATAGACCAGGTGGCTCAAAAAGCAGGAGCGAAAGTTGTACCTGTACAGAATATGGTATTTGCTAACCCGATCATCCCGGGTTCGTCCCCTGAATACAAAGTTGTCGGAACTGTTTTTGGGTCGCAGCCAAACAAACTGTCAAAACCTATTGAAGGCTTACAGGGCGTGTTTGTAACCAGCGTGGACAACTTTATAAATCCTGCGCCGCTGACCAACGCAGTAACAGAAAAAGAGCGGATGGCACAGGCGTTGCTGCAGCGCTCACAATCGCAGATATTTATGGCCTTGAAAGATAAGGCTAATGTAAAAGATTACAGGGCTAAGTTTTTATAAGAACTTTTAAAGTAATTTTGTATCCGGGAGGCTTATTTCAGCTTTCCCGGATTTTTTGTTTTATTACCATGGAGATACAGGAAAACATTATGAACAAGGTAGCACAAAGTGGTTTGGTGACGTTAGACCCTGCCGTGTTCTATCCTGACGGAGAGCGGGTAGTATATGACATAAAGGAAAACCTTTATATGGAACTTATTCTGAAGGAAAAAGATTTCCGGGAATTTGTGAAAGGACATGATTGGTCGCAATATGAAGGGAAATATGTGGCAGTAACCTGCACAGCTGATGCGATCGTTCCGGCCTGGGCATATATGCTACTCGCGAATCAACTTGCCCCTTACGCAAAGGACGTTGTTTTCGGTGATGCCGATGTACTCGAAACCGTTGTCTTTCTAAAAAACATTACTAATCTGGACGTTGAGCAATACAGGGATCAGCGAATTGTGATCAAGGGTTGCGGCGATATTCCTGTGCCGGTTTCTGCTTATGTTGAACTGACCAAAAAATTAAGCCCTGTGGTAAAAAGCCTTATGTTTGGTGAACCCTGCTCGACAGTTCCGATCTATAAAAAGAAAAGTTAAATAACCGTGCCGATCAAATCGGGCTCTTCTTCAAAACGAAAGGAGATTGTTTGAGTAATGTCACGATTTTGTTATACTAATTTACTCCTGCGACAGTTTATAGTCAAAGTCTTAACAGCAACAGCGCAAACAAACAGCTGATTGCATTTAAAACTAAGGACTGATAACAATAACAGATGAATAAATTCCTTTTAAGCGTTATATTTCTTTTAACATTTTCGGGCAGTGCGTTCTGTCAGGAGATGTCCTATCTGGGCGAACCTTCATTTAAAGTTGGTGAGGAGCTCGATTACAAATTAAAATACGGATTCTTTACCGCTGCTGAAGCGAAAATAAGGGTGGGCAAAAGCGACCGTTTATTTGACGGCAAGCCTGCATTTCATATCGTTGCCGACAGTAAAACCGCAGGTACCTTCGATTTCTTTTATAAGGTTCGTAACCGCTACGAAACTTACGTTGACGAAAAAACGCTGGAACCTTATTTTTATACGGAAAATCGTAAAGAAGGTAGTTACAGGCATACTGACAACGTGACCTTTGACCATAATACGGAAAAAATAACTGCTGCAAAGGGCGTATATCCGATGACCGGCAAAGTGTTTGATTTTTTGTCGGCATATTACTTTGCGCGCAGCGTAGATATTTCGAATCTGCACGTAGGTGATAAATTCAGCCTTCAATATTTTCTTGAAGACGGTGTACACAGCATGGAAATCACCTATGCCGGCAAAGAAAAAATGGATTGTTCGTTGGGTACTTTCAATTGCCTTAAATTTAATCCAACCATAATTCCTGGCCGTGTATTCAGAAAGAGCAGTAAGCTATACCTTTGGATCACTGATGACAATAACCGAATCCCGGTAAAGGCGCATGTGGAGTTAGTTGTAGGCAGCGTAACAATGGACCTGACCGGTGCCAAAAATTTAAAGTATCCTTTAAACCCGATAAAAAAATAACGATGATTGAAGTTGGCAATGTTTTGCTGCATGAAGACGTGGTAAAAGAAAACTTCGTATGTAACCTAAGCAAATGCAAGGGCGCCTGTTGTCTTGAAGGAGATTCCGGCGCACCGCTTGATGCTAATGAACTGGATATTCTTGAGGAAATTTATCCGAAAGTAAAACCTTTTATGACCGCAAAAGGCGTGGCAACGGTAGAAAAGACCGGCGCCTATGTTAAGGATTTTGAGGGTGACTATACAACGCCGTGTGTTGATACGAATAAGGAATGCGCTTATGTAATCTTTGAAAACGGGATCACCAAATGCGCTATCGAAAAGGCTTACGAACAAGGCGCCATCAACTGGAAAAAGCCAATATCCTGCCATCTGTATCCAATCCGTATAACCAAATATCCTGAGTTTGATGTATTGAATTATGACCGCTGGAGTATATGCAGCCCTGCATGCAGCTTTGGAAACGAGCTGAAAGTGCATGTGCATGAATTTTTAAAGGCGCCACTCATCCGCAAATACGGAGAAGACTGGTATAAAGAGCTGGAAGAACAGGTGGCCGGGTAACCGATTATTCCAAGAGGACTGGTTAGGGCGTAACTTCCTTTCGCCCTTATTTTATCTTCGACCTTTTCTGTAAAAATTCCTTTTAAAAACTTCCGCGCATGCCGGTTGTAAAATCGCTGTTGATCGTAACCGGAAGTCGCCCGGTAGGCGTAAGCTGTCTGGTGATTACCTTAACGGCTGACCGTTGTAAGGCGTCTGTCATTTGATAACAGGCGAGCAACGCTGTACATTGTTCAATACCCGGAAGGTCAGCAATGGTGTAGGCGTTTGCAAATACGCACATCACCGTATTCCGATGTCCGGCAAGACTGCCTATAAATTTCTTTACATCCGTGCTATAGTCCAGCTTGCTTGCCGGACGCAAACGTGTGTCGTTTATGCTCACGTACACCTGCTCGTAGTCATTAAGCGTCGCAAGCAGGGCTTTCAGTTGCGAAGGAGAGGCGGTCTTATCTACATTGAACCATTTGTTATACCCATAATACTTTGAAAGCTGCTGCTGAAAAATGGTGGACTGCATGGTGCCAATACTGACAATGGCCGTTTTGTATAGCGGAACCATTTGCAGCGCGGTAGCATTTCCTTTTACCAGTGTTACGGCGGCATCGCTCAGCTGCTGAATCAGTGCAGTGGCTTCAGAGCGATTCAAATCTTCGGTCAAATGACTCAGGTCAGTTGGCTTGTAATAATTCAATCCTGCCCAGTATTTTGCCGCGAGTATCTTTTTTACGCGCTCATTGAACTCGGCTTTTGATATTTTATCCTTGCGAATAGCCTTGCGTATCGCTTTAATAGCAAGCGCTGAGTTTTGCGACAACTCGATGATGTCGTTTCCAGCCAGGAAGGCCCTCACATCAGCCTCACCTTTTGGAAAATATTTCACAACGGCCCTCATCTCCATCGCATCAGATACGACGAGGCCCTTAAACCTCAGTGAATCCTTCAGTAATCCTGTTACGATAGGTCGCGATAAAGTTGATGGCAGATTTTTAGTCGTATCAAGCGCAGGGATATCCATGTGTGCGATCATTATACCGCTTATACCAGCATTTATCGCCTCTTTGAAGGGATATTCCTCCAGCGAGTCCAATCGTTCCTTAGAGAAGGGCAATAAAGGCAGATCGAGATGCGAATCAACGTTCGTATCACCGTGCCCCGGAAAATGCTTAGCCGTAGTGAGCAATCCGGCATCCTGCATTCCTGTAAAATAGGCGATACCTTTTTTTGCGACGTTGTATTTGTTATCGCCAAATGAACGGTAATTGATCACCGGATTATCGGGATTGTTGTTAATATCCATATCCGGACCAAGATTCATCTGCATTCCCATTCTTCGGAAATCGTAGGCGATATATTGCCCCATTTTATAGATCAGGGAGTTATCCTGAACAGCACCAAGCGTCATCTGATAGGGATAAGACAGGGTCGAATCCAACCGCATTCCAAGTCCCCATTCACCGTCCATTGCAATCAGCAAGGGTACTTTTACCAGTTTCTGGTAGTTATTTATCAGTTGCGCCTGACGTACCGGCCCACCCTGAAAAAAAACCAGACCGCCTACCTGCTCATCTTTGATCACCTTCGCTATCGAATCTTCGTAGGCTTGTCCAAGATTGGTGTGAGCCCGGACAAAAAACAGTTGAGCTATCTTATGCTTGCGGTTCATTTTTTTAAAAACCGAATCAACCCAGTGGTTCTGTTGGCTCAGTGACTCTATAAAAGTCTGCTTTTGCGCCAGCACAATCGCGGGAAACATACAGGCCATAAGAAGGATTACCCGCCTTATACGGTGCGAAAAAATTGAGATCATCATCAAATGTAGCTGAAATATGATTTTTTATTAAACCACGTTAATAAAAAAACAATAAGGAATAAACCTTTGTAATGTTTTTTACTCTATGAGATAAATTAAACAAGAACGTCATGAAAAAAATTTTCTTTTTTGCAATATGCCTGCTTGCTGCAGGTTCAGTAAGTGCGCAGGGCTATTACGGGCATCGCCGGGTGGTAAGACGCCCTCCTCCGCGCAGTTCCTCAAATGATTTTTATCGTGTAAAGGTGGGTATTGCCGGTGGATTTAACTTTGCAGATGCCGTTGACTCTTATAACTCAAACTACACTACGGGCAGCATCACCGCTTATCATGTCGGACTGACACTGGACGTACCTATCGCCTATCCGCTTTCATTTGAGCCGGAAGTACTTTTCTCACAAAAGGGTTATTCCGCTGAAACTACAGATGGAAATTTTACCCAGAGAAGTAATTTCATCGACGTGCCCCTGCTGGCGAAATTCCGGCTGGCGCCATATTTCAACCTGGTTGTTGGTCCACAGATATCCTTCCCGATATCGACTACCAACACTTACGATAACGGCTTCAATGTAACCAACCAGGAACATTACAGCACAACCCAGGACAGAACCGTACTCGACGGTTTGATCGGTGTCGGATTTGATATTAATCCGAACGTTGAGTTACGGGCAAGATACACCATTGATTTTCAGCAGACCGATGACAATGCCTACTTTTTACCGGGATACCGCAATGAGGTCTTCCAGTTAGGTATAGGATTGAAATTTCAATAAGGGATCGAATAGTTCAGGAAAGAGGGACTGTCCACCGGACGTCACCGGGGCGGTCCTTTTTTATGATATTACCAACCGACATTAATTTCGATTTAAACCATCGCTTAAACCTGCGGGATAGTTTATTATGTTTCCGCTTCCTTTTCTCGATCCTGAAATCACGCATTAACACACTCAGATCAGCCTGTTTTTCGGGCATGACATAAAGCGGATGCACAATTTCGGATAACTCTCCCAAAGGCATATTGGCATAAATGCTCGTTCCATCGATGGTATGGGTAGCGGCAGCACCAAAACCAATGTTGGAGATCAGATTCTCATTCGGGATAATGGTAAGTCCGTTATTAAAATAGTTTGCAAAGTCAAGCTGATAATCCCAGGTGTCAATTTTACCATTTTTTACCTCATTGAAAACTTCAGCAAGAGTTTTGGCGATCCATTCATCACCAAAAATATTTTTCATCCTTTCGGGAATTTCGGTGGCATTATAGCGATTGAGATCCTTATCATAGTCCTGCCATACCCTTCGCCAGCCAGCCCAACCCCAAACATGGGTCATATTCGAAAAATAATAGCTGCCTGTACCCCATTTTTTTCCCATCTGTAAATTGCAACCGGTAATATGACGGATGCGCGTATCGTACCTGTATTTTTCGAGCAAGGTTTCGCAAAAGCTAAAGAAACTGTCGGCAGGGAGGCAATCATCTTCCAGAATTATACCCTCTTCCTCGTTCTCAAAAAACCAGGTCACAGCAGAGGATACTGCCTGCTTACATCCTAGGTTCTCATCCCTGAAAAGCGTTTTCACCTCACATTCCCAATCAATATTATTTATTATTTCGCGCGTTATGAAACAAAGATCGGACTCGCCGGCCTTTTCGGCACGAGGGCCATCGGCGGCGACATACAGACGAGGTGGCTTAGCCTTACGTATCTGATTAAAAACCAGGGTAGTGGTTTCAGGCCGATTAAAAATTACAAATAGTAGGGCAGTTTTCAATTCGCAAATCAATTAGTAACTTTCATGTTACAAATGAAAGTTAAAAACTGCATATTACGAAAGTATTTTTGATAATATTAATATAGATTTCGCTATCTATAATATTTAAACAACAAAAAATAAAGTTATTCGCTTAACGTCAAGACCTGAACCACCGCTTTAATCTTCCTTTAAGCGATTTTGACTTTCTTCTCCGCTTTTCCACGTTAAAATCCTGATTCATGATAAACAGGTCGGCCCGTTTTTCAGGCAAAATAAACTCGGGATGAGTGATGTTGTTCATTTCAGCCAACTGAACATTGGCATAAACACTTTCCTCCTGTTGCGTATGGGTTGCGCCTGCGCCGAAACCGATATTCGAAATAAGATTTTGATTAGGAATTACGACAAGGCCATTATTAAAAAAAACAAGGAAATCGAGAGAATAGGCCCAGGAGTTTATTTGTCCGGCTTTCACGCCCTTAAAAATCTGCACCCAGCTTTCAACGATCAGTTCATCGTTGTAAATATTGATGAATTTTTCAGCGACCTCTCCCGCATCATACTTTTCAAGATCCTTGTCATATTTCTCCCACACACGGCGCCAGCTCGCCCAACCCCACACATGCACTCTGTTTGAAAAATAATAGCTGTCTTCTCCCCATTTTTTGCCCTGCTGCAGATTACATCCCGTTATGTGCATCACCCTGGCATCATGCCGGTAATAAGCCAACATTTCGTCACAAAACTTAAAAAAACTATTGGCCGGAAGGCAATCATCCTCCAGTATAATGCCCTCTTCTTCGTTAGCAAAAAACCAGGTAATGGCAGCAGAAACGGCGTCCCGGCAACCTAAGTTCCGGGTATTAAACAATGTCTTTACCTCACAATCCCAATCAACTTCGTTAATAATAGCCCGTGCCTGTCTGCATAAGATCTCATCTTCGGCATCACCCGCTCTCGGTGCGTCTGCCGAGACGTACAAACGCGGAGGTTTTGCGTCCCTGATCGCAGCGAAAACACGGTTGGTAGTGTCGGGACGGTTAAAAATCACAAACAATATAGATGACCTTGTTTGATAAGGCATTTTTTCAGGAAGATTCATAGATCAGATTTGTAAAACAAAACTCAAACATCCGGAGATTATTTCATCCTGATCGTAACAATCCGGATGCAGAAATGGAAAATAAGGATTCGGATCACGAAAGCAGATAGGGGGTATGGATTCCCTGGCTCAATATAAAATCAGGCAAGCGTCTTGCCGGGTAAAAAAACAGCTTAGTCGCCGTTAAAGGTTTGCATGTCTATCAGCTTGCGGTATAGTCCATTGTGCTCAATGAGCTCAAGATGATTCCCTTGCTCAACTATCCTACCGCTTTCGAGGACTACTATAATATCGGCATTCTGGATGGTACTGAGCCGATGAGCGATAATGAGCGATGTCCGGTTTTTCATGAGGTTATTTAAAGCGTCCTGCACCAACTTTTCCGACTCCGTATCAAGGGCGGATGTCGCTTCGTCAAGAAGCATTACCGGCGGGTTGTTAAGCACGGCCCGCGCTATACAGATACGCTGACGTTGGCCACCCGATAATTTGGTACCGCGATCGCCGATATTGGTCTCATAACCGTTAGCGGTCTCGATAATAAAATTGTGGGCATTGGCAATTTTTGCGGCGGCTTCTACTTCTTCTTTCGTCACGTTTGTCTTACCAAAGGCAATGTTGTTAAAAATAGAATCATTGAATAATATCGACTCCTGGTTAACCACCCCCAGCAGTGATCTTAACGACTGAGCAGTGAAGTCATTTATATTTCTCCCGTCAATCAATATTTCGCCGGATTGCGGCTCCATAAAATGAGGTACCAGATCCATCAGGGTTGACTTCCCTCCACCCGAAGGCCCTACCAGCGCCACGGTCTTACCCTTAGGGATCGTGAAATTAATATCGTTCAAGACTTGTCTCTCGCCATAGGAAAACGAAACGTTCTTGAACTCGATACCTTCCTTAAATTCTTTAATCTCTTTCGCGTCCGGCTTGTCTTTTATAGCAGGTTTTTCATCTATCAGGGCAAGCACCCGCTCGCCTGCGGCAATACCCGAGTGGATATTGCTAAATGAATCGGAGATAGCTTTTACGGGTCGCATCAATTGTGAAAAAATGGCAATGTAGGCTATAAACTCACTGCCGCTTAACGCCGACTTTTTATTTAAGATCAGGTAACCGCCGTACAGCACGATACATGATATCATGATAATAGACAAGGTTTCTGAAACCGGCGAGGCGGATTGTTGCCGCTTAGCCATGGAGCGCAATATTTTTGAATACTTGGCATTCTCATCATTAAACCGCTTCTTAATAAAATCGGTGGCATTAAAGGCTTTTATAATGCGTATGCCCTGCAGCGATTCGTCGAGGTAGCTGATCATGTTGCCGTATGTTTGCTGCGCGGACTGAGCCTGCGACTTCAGTTTCTTTACGATCCTTGAGATAATGAACCCCGATACAGGCACAACCAGAAGCGACCCGAGGGTGAGGGTTACGGATATCTTAAAAAGAAAAAACAGGAAAACGATGATCTGAAACGGTTCTTTAAAAATTACCTGCAGGGTGGCTGTAACGGAGAATTGTACAACCTGAACGTCTGAGGCGATCTTCGAAATGATCTCACCCTTACGCTGGTTATTAAAATACCCCAAATGCATATCTACCACGTTATTAAAAACCGAACGGCGTAAATTAAGCAGGGTATGCAGGCGTAAGTTTTCCATAGTGCGGGCACCCAGATACCGGAACAGATTACCCAGCACCATCGTGATGATGATAACGCTGCAAATAAATTTCAATGCCCCCCAGGCACCCTGAATCTTAATGAATTCAGCGGTGTAAAACTTAAACCAGCCTACAATATCAAAAAAGCTCTCAGGACGAACTTCGACAATTGCGTTCGGATTACAGGTGTCGGGTATAAACAACGTGTTTAATAAGGGTATCAGCAAAGGGTAGATCAGCGAGCTGAAAAAAACATAAAGTAAAGTAAATACGATATAGGGGATGGCGAACTTCTCAATTGGTTTTGCAAAAGATAGCAGCCGGAAATAAGTCTTCATTAAAACACCAAATAAAAATACAAAGCTAACAGTAATTAATTAAATTAGGTTACTACCTGAAGCCCACTCCTGATTAACGAAAAAAACGATGTAACAATATAGCTGACAGCCATTAGCTTAATAACGGCAAAACCGCCTGCCATGCACGATACACGCTTATTTTACCAATGCACGGATAAATTTCGTTTCCGGCGGGATGATAAATACAATTCCAGTTACAGTAATAGCAATCCATCCGTTCATATACACAAACCGGCGCATATTTAAAATAAGCCGGATAGGGAACAAAGCGTTCAAAGTGCCCACCGCCCAGTAAACACACCGATCTGGTCTTAACCGCAGCAGCAATATGTATCGCGCCGGAATCATTGGCAATGACAAGTGAAGCGCCAGACACCATTTCTATAAGTTGCGGCAAGGTTGTCTTCCCGATCAGATTCGTAACTTCTCCTGCCAATAAATTTGACTCAAGATAATTACCCAATTCAATTTCTGACGGGCCACCGGCGAGATATACGGGTTGGGCTGTCTGGTTCTTTATCAGTTTAATTAATGCCAGGAATTTCTCGCGCTCCCACTCCCGCTTTGTCACTCCCGCACCGGGAAAGATCATAATACCCTTCCGGGGATTTTCTCCTAAGGGCAGGGTCGTTTCCTCTAATAGCAACGAAGTATTAAGGATATTTTCAAAGAAAAATCGGGTACGTTCAAATTCAAAGCGGATGGTTTCCGGAAGAACGATCTTCCCCGTGTAAAACTTATCCGTTTTTATTTTGTAGCGTGGCAGTATGCCTTCGGTATCGCCTTCAAAACCTATTATTTCGTTCGCGGCGGTTAGTCTAGCCAATCCATCGGTAATAAAATTCCGGGTATAGGTAGGATGTAATACTATAGCATAGTTATTTCTGAATAACCGCCATCCCAATTGTAACGTTTGCCAGGGTTTATAATACAAGGTCAGCGGCTTTTCAAAAATAAAATTGTCAATAAATGCCGAGTCATAAGTCAGGGCGATATCGCGGCAAAGGACATTGGCGAGCAGATCGATCCGGTAATCTTTATATTTTTCAGAAGTTCTGAGGATTTCGATAAAATTCCGGAAAAGGATATAATCTCCAATCGCATCTGTTTTTATGATCAGCAGACGTTTATCTGCGGCACGAAACCTGGCGAAAAATTTGAACAGTGCCGGAACTTTCAACAAAATGAACCGGGTCAACCTGAACAGATTTCTATTCTCCTTGTCTGCCATGTGCTATTTATTGAAGAGCATTCTTTTCAGCATTGCCACCACGCCATAGTTCTTTTTTATATAATGATAGTAGGCCGCACGGTTGAGATTTCTTTTTATTAATGCCTCTTTATCGTTTTCAAATAAGGTATCGACCGTACCGGATGAAAAACCGCCTTCAGGAAAATTGGCTATCAGATAGTCCCGGTATTCAAATTTGAATTCGTCATCACCCCAAAGGTCGAGGTTGAGCGCATAGTCGGCACATTTAATATATCGAAGCTGATAACGGTATTTATTAAAAACGGCCGCCGGATAAAAAATTGCCTGATGGCATATATTGCTTTTAGTCAGCTTGTAATCGCTTTTTACAGGACCGGTGATCAGCGTGTCATGAAAAAAAACCTTACCGTAATAGATAGTATTATTCTCTTGCAATTCCGGCAACATCATACTAAATCCCTCGAGTAATTCATCATCAGCGCCCATAAAGATCAGCCATCGTCCCCTCGCCATGTCCACGGCCTTATTCATCGCGTCGTAGATACCTTCATCCTGCTCACTAAGCCAATTGTCAATAATATCGCTGTTTTGTCCGATGAGTTTCAGGGTATCGTCGGTGCTTAAACCGTCCAAAACAATAAATTCAACCTCAGCGGTCTTAAACTTTCGTATGCTGTCGAATAACCGTCCGATCACTTTCTCACCGTTCCTTACAACGGTAACGACCGTCACCTTAAAATCCATACTTCTCTCCCCCACTTAATTAACCTTTCTTTTTAAGGACATATCTCTTTTTATGAAAAAAGAATTTATAGAATTGTCTTACTAGGAATTTGATCGGCTGAAAATTATATAACCAGGCAGTGAACCAGTTCCCCGAAATATAAATACGGGTAATGGTCGTTGCCATAAAACGCCCTCTCAGCGCACGATCATATTTTTTCATGAAAGCGCTCCGGCTTCTATAGAAACTTTCATCAGCGTTGCCGTTGCTTTTATGCAGGATATTAAAATCAATGATATAACTATTGAAGCCAAGTATATCGGCCATCAGACAAAGGTCTGCCCCATACATGTGGAAGCCTGAAAGATTATTTGAAAGCGCAAGGTTAGCGCCATTTTTTACGACTATAAAATTTTCATCAACCGTTTTGGTAAGCAAAGGCAGGCGCTTTTCCCTGATTACCTTTCCCGATCCCTGCGTGATATTGGTTGCTATCCATTTAAAGTTGATCCCCCCTGCATTGCCCAGCACCGCCCAGCCCTTATCGCCTTCTTCTATTTCTTTAATTACCTTCAAAAGGTGTTCTCTGTCATGGTCGTAAACCAAAATATCCTGGTGACAAAGAATAATAAACCGTCCGCGTGCCTGTTGCAGAAAATGGTTCAGCCCTTTATAGGCATCGAATGTACATCCGGTCGTATTATCAATAAAAAGATATTCGCAGGTTTCCTTGTCAAATCCCTTATTTAAAAAAGATTCGAGCATCTCCTGATATTCCTCTTTGCGGGTTACGAGTGTGCATATCGAAAACTCAAACGCATACGGTGCGTCAGTTACAGCATGTGCTATGTTCAGGGTGTTTTCCATTGCGCGGCTCAAAGGTATCAAATAATGACGCTATATCAGGATTTAAACTTATTGACCTTTTTGCCCTTCACCGTTGTCCTGATGTATCCAACAACATCGAATATTGTCTTCTCACTTTTATGCTTATCCAGCAGAGCTTTGATCTTAGCACGATAACTACCGATCCGTTTGCGGTTTGTAAAAAGGTCAGCATAACTTTTCCATATCCACCATTGCCCGGACAATAACTTCGGTAAAAGATCGACTAAAGTTATTTGCAGATACCACACGACGCGGGCGAGACCGTCAAAATGAAGCGCATGCATATAGAACCGGTTACGGAAGTACACCCTTTTAACCCAGGCCGGTGTTTTATATTTTTTTGTACTTGCCGATAAAAGATGGCGGCATACAGCACGATGCTCATAATAACATTTCCAGTTCACCTTCCATGCCCGGATACCCAATTCGTTATCCTCGCAGTAGAAAGGCGAAAATATCTCATAGAAACAACCGAGCTGTCTCAGTTTAACAGCATCGATCAATGCGTTCGCGCCTGACAGGTAAAACGACGGCGACCAGTCTTTTTGATCTTCAGCATAATAAAAAAAATCGGTCTTAAGCTTAAGCCCTTTGAATTTCGGGACTCTGGCAGCATCCTGTATGTGGTCGCCCTCCATATCAATAATGCGTCCCATCACGCCGAAGGTATCCGGGGCCGAAAAATATTTCCACTGATGCTCAAAATAATCCGCAGTAAGCTTTACATCGGAATTGAGCAGAAATATCAACTCATATTTAGATGCATCGATTCCCCGGTTGCAGGAATGGGAAAAGCCCCTGTTTTCAGGATTTACCAACAGTTTTACCGTTGGATAAACAGTGTTTATAAATTGTACCGAGTCATCCTTCGAGCAGTCATCAACGATGATGATCTCAAAAGGAGTTTCGGCCTGTTGAATAGCAGCCAGGGTAAAAGGCAGGTATTCTTCCAGCAAGTGTCTGCCATTGTAATTGGGAATAACGATCGAGACGCTTTTTTTCTGACTCATCAGCACAATGGTTGTCTTTTACTCTTTTTGACCGCTTTAAAAATCATTTGGGCAAATATAGACTATTAGTCATTGTTTAAGCCGGAGGCCGGCAAACAATCCATGCCGTAGGTATAAACTTGCCTAACTAAATCTATATTTGTCGTAACAGCACTATTTAAATGGCGAACACAATAGTTAAACTCAGGCCGACCGTTACCGATTTTCGCTCGGTTGCCCGTGCATTAACTGTTGTTGAAAATGATCTTGACGGCAGCGACGAACTTCTGACAGGCCTATCATTCACCCAAACCTGCCCGGTCATCGGTGTCACCGGCCCGCCGGGAGCAGGAAAAAGCACCCTGGTAAATGCCTTAATTAGCGGCTTGCTGCAGGAAGGCAAGAAAATCGCAGTACTGGCTATTGATCCCACTTCGCCCTTTAACTTCGGTTCGCTCCTCGGCGACCGTATCCGCATGTTGGCCCACTTCAACCATCCCGGCGTATTTATCAGATCGCTGGCGACGCGGGGCTCCCTTGGAGGACTATCCGCAAGAGCCATAGAAATGACCGATGTATTGCGCGCGGCCGGGTTTGACTATATTCTTGTCGAAACGGTAGGTGTCGGTCAGTCAGAAATTGAAATTGCTGGATTAGCCGATATTACCTTATTGGTGCTGGTGCCTGAAAGCGGCGACGAAATCCAGCATATCAAATCCGGATTGATGGAAATTGCAGATGCCTTTGTGGTTAACAAAGCCGACCGGGCGGATGCAGACCTGTTTGTTAATACCTTAAAAAAAATCCAGGATAAGGAACGTTCATTACCTGTTTTCAAAACAGTGGCATCAAAGAACATCGGACTTACTGAAATAATAGACTTTATTCATTCGCCTTCGGATAAAAAAAATCACCGCAAAGAATTGTTGCTTGCTGAAAAAGCCTACCAGATCATTAGGGAGCGCCGGATGTCGGACATTGACAAAAAAAAGCTTCAGCAGGATATTGCCAAAGCTTTAAATCAGCCAAATTTCAATTTGTATGAATTTGCAGGCCGCTACTGAAAAACAAAAATTCCTGATGTAGCCTCTTGCTTTACCTTTAGCTGTTCATTATTTCTTCAATTTCGTCAGGCTCGATGGGAATATCTGCCATCAGATCGATATTGCCGGTTTCCGTTATCAAAATATTGTTCTCAATCCTGATACCGAGGCCCTCTTCGGGAATATAGATTCCGGGTTCACAGGTCAGTATATTACCCACCTCAAAAGGCTTATAACGGCTGGCAAAATCATGCACGTCTAAACCGAGATGATGGGAGGTTCCATGCATAAAATACTTCTTGTATAAGGGCATCTTAGTGTCCTGCTTTTCCACGTCGTGCTTTTTCAGCAATCCAATGCCAATCAGCTCATCTGTCATCAACCTTCCTACCTCATCATGATATTCGTTCCAGACAGTGCCTGCTACTATCATCTTTTTTGCTGCCTTCATCACACGTAAAACAGCCTCATACACATCCTGCTGTCTTTTAGTAAACCGGCCGTTCACCGGCACCGAGCGGCTCATGTCGGCGTTATAGTTGGCATATTCCGCTCCGAAATCAAATAAGATCACATCACCGTCCCTGCAAACCTGGTTGTTATCAATATAATGAAGAACTATTGCATTTTTGCCGGAAGCTATAATAGGATTATAAGCATGGCCTGTTGCACGCTGACGTAAAAATTCGTGGATTATTTCTGCTTCAATCTCATATTCACCAACGCCGGGTTTTAAAAATTTCAACACCCTTATAAAGGCGTCACGGGTTATTCCACAGGCCTTCCTGGTCAGCTCTATCTCTATGTCAGACTTCACGACACGAAGATCCCTTAAAATCAGCGCAGACCGTTCGTATTTATGAAGCGGATATTTAGTCCGTAGCTCTTGCAGCATTCTGATATCGCGATAAGGGACTGTGTGCGCGTAACGATCATTTTCGTTCGTGTTTATATAAATATTTTCTGCGTAGTTAACTACGCTTTGCAGTATTGCATCAAAATCTGAAAGCCAGTAGATGGCTTGAATACCTGAGGCAGCCTTTGCTTCTTCCACAGTATATTTATGACCTTCCCAGACTGCGATATGTTCGCTTGTCTGTCTTAAAAACAGTACTTCTTTGTATAAGGGATTAGGACAGTCCGGAAATAAAATCAAAATACTTTGTTCCTGATCAATGCCGGACAGGTAAAAAAAATCGGGATTTTGCTTAAAAGAGAAGGCCTGATCGCCGCTGCGGGGAAACTCGTCGTTTGAGTTGAAAATAGCTATAGAAGAAGGTTTTAATCGCGAAACGAAATTTTTTCTATTTTTGGTAAATACCTCATTATTAATGGGAAGATATTTCATGTTTTAAATTCCATTAATTTTTTAAAAACATTTTTTTTCATTTATTTGTATAATAATTATAAAATTTGGAACGGTGTTTGGTTACAAACTCAAACATAATTACTATTTTTGAAAAAAATCACAATTAAAATTAAATCGTTTAATCTTAAAACTATGAACTATTCTACATTAAAGAAAACAGTCGTCTTGTCATTTGTTTCCTTGATGGCGGTTGGTTTCGCATCAGCGCAGACCGACTCCACATCGACGATGTCAAGCGGTGCTGGTACCGCCAAATTATTTGGTGGCGCCGGACAGTACAACACCTGGAGCATCGGTTTAAATGTTGGTGTAACTGCTCCATCTGTTCTTACAGGTGGCGTAAACAGGTTTAACAGAAGCCAGCCAAACTTAGGTTTCGGCCTCTCAATCAAAGATCAGCTTAGCCACGCATTCGGATTACAATTAGATTTACATGGCGGTACGCTTAAAGGCAAACAGGATCAAAATCCTGATTTGACAAGAGATCCTCATGCCGTAACTACTGTAACAGACGTTTACACTGGTGTTGCATACGAAGGCTTTAAAACTAAATTCTGGTCAGGAAGCTTAAGCGGTGTTGTTAACTTCGGTAACATCAGCTTTTTACACCGTGCAAACTCAGTTAATTTCTTCGGATCAGCAGGTTTTGGATACATCATGTACAATCCAGCTCCATCAACTGATTTAACCAACTACACTCCAACCTGGAAAGATGTTAGCGGTCACTGGACTAAAAACGTATTTATCCCTGTTGGTGTAGGCGTTAAATTCCGCGCTTCTGATCACTTAGACTTCAACATGGGTTATACCGAAAACTTCCTTGATGATTTCAACATGACTGGTGTTCACGCTAAATATCCGGCTAACGACAAATGGTCATACGGATATGTTGGCTTAGAATACACTTTAGGTTCATCATCAAAACCAAGCTTAGAATGGGCAAATCCTGTAGCTATGATGTATGACGAATTGTATGACGCTGCATTACGTCAGGAAGTTGAAGCTTTAAAAGGACGTGTTACCAATGTTGAAAACGCAATCAACGACCTGAAGAAAGATTCTGATGGTGACGGTGTTGCTGATCAGTTCGATAAATGCCCTAACACTCCTGCAGGTACTGTTGTTGACGGTGCTGGTTGCCCACTTCCAAAACCAGAGCCACCTGCTGCAACTGCTGCTCCTGCTGAAGCTTACTCAAACATCCAGTTTGAATTTGACAGCTCGGTATTGAAAACTTCTTCTTACCCAGTGTTAGATGCAACTTCTGCTGATATGAGAAGCAATTCAAGCGTTGTAACTTTAGCTGGCTACGCTTCATCTGAAGGTACCGCTGCTCACAACATGCGTCTGTCAAAAGACCGCGCTAACTCTGTAAAAACTTACTTAGTTAACTCAGGTGTTGACGCAAAACGCTTAAAAGTTAAAGCTTACGGTGAAACTCATCCTATAGCTGATAACTCAACTGAGGAAGGCCGTATCGCTAACCGTCGCGTTGAATTCCACAAATAATTTTAAACGAATTATTATAAACAAAAAGGCTTCCCGGTTTCGGGGAGCCTTTTTGTTTTCGGGGCAACGTTTCCTATATTTGTTTTATGTATTTTTTCAGGAAAAAAGATCCAAACAGACCTACCAGCTTTAACCTTAAAGTAATGCATACCATCAATGCTATTGCTATTATCGTTTTTTTGCTTGGTATCATCTGGGAACTGATCAAGATGTTTTTACTAAAAAAATAACCACTGTCGATTCGGTACCCTGATTAAATCACCGCTTAACGAACAATCATGAAATCTATAATTAATACCAATACCGCGCCTGCACCGATTGGGCCATACAGCCAGGCGGTGTCTGCGGGCAATTTTTTATTTCTCTCCGGGCAAATCGCGCTTAACCCCGCCACAGGAGAACTGGTCACGGAAAATATTGCCAGCGAAACAAAGCAGGTAATGGAAAATATCAAAGCTATTCTTACTGAAGCCGGTATCGATTTTACCAATATTGTTAAAACATCCATTTTCCTGACGGATATGAAGAATTTTTCAGCCGTAAATGAAGTATATGGAGCATATTTTACGGATAATTTCCCGGCGCGGGAAACTGTTGCTGTAGCTGGTCTGCCAAAGGGGGTTAATGTAGAAATCACGGTTACGGCTATAAAGGTGATATAACAGCCACGGCGACGGGCATATCCATTGTCAATTAAAGCTATTATTAATTGAATCCCAAAGTATTTGAAACTCCAATTGAATATTTGAAAGGCACGGGGCTTAACCGTGCAACTATTTTAAAAAAGGAACTGCAGATAGCAAACTTTGGTGACCTTTTAAATTATTTCCCCTATAAATATATTGACAGAACAAAATTCTATAAAATAAAGGATATACAATCCGACATGCCTTATGTGCAGGTACTCGCCCGCTTAACCCACAAAGATATCATTGGTGAAAAAAGAACTACCCGCCTCGTTGCGCAAGCTCAGGATGATACGGGAGTTATTGAATTAGTTTGGTTTCAGGGAGTCAGGTGGATGGAGAAAACCCTTGTAACCGGAAGGGTGTATGTATTGTTTGGCAAGCCCGGTTTTTTTAACGGTAAAGCCCAGATGGCGCATCCGGAAATGGAGCTTTACAGCACCGAAGTTCAGCAGCGCCGGGGAAACCTTACCTTGCAGCCCGCATACAGCTCCACTGAGAAATTAAAACAATTTGCACTCGATAGCAAAGGAATTTTGAAACTGGTTGCCTCATTAATAGAACAACATACCAGGGATATTCAGGAAAGCTTGCCATTGTATATCATTAACAGATTCCGGCTCCTTAACCGGGCCAACGCCTACAAAAACATCCATTTCCCCGAAGATTCCGGCAAACTTCATGAAGCACAATACCGGCTGAAATTCGAAGAGCTATTTTTTTTGCAGCTCAGGCTGTTGAAAAACAAATTACTACACAGTCAAAAATATAAAGGAAATATCTTCGAAACGATTGGAGATACTTTTAATGAATTCTATCACCACAAGCTGCCATTCCCGCTTACCAATGCGCAAAAACGTGTGTTAAAGGAAATCAGGCTGGACACACAGCGTGGGGTTCAAATGAATCGTCTTTTGCAGGGTGATGTCGGCAGCGGGAAAACTGTTGTTGCGCTGATGAGTATGCTGATCGCTATTGACAATGGTTTTCAGGCTTGTATAATGGCTCCTACGGAGATTCTCGCAAATCAGCATTACGAGACCATTAAAGAACTGGTAGGAGATGGCTTTATCGAAGTGGGTTTGCTGACTGGCTCTGTCAAACAAAAAACAAGAAAATTATTACATGAAAGGCTTGAAAGCGGTGATCTTAAAATATTGATCGGCACACATGCCCTGATCGAGGACAAAGTCAAATATAAAAATCTTGGTCTCGTAGTAATTGATGAGCAGCATCGTTTCGGCGTAGAACAGCGTGCAAAATTATGGCGTAAAAACACCATTCCCCCACATATCCTGGTGATGACGGCCACCCCTATTCCCCGTACGCTGGCAATGACGTTATACGGCGACCTCGATATTTCGGTAATAGACGAATTGCCTGCGGGCCGGAAACCCATAGAGACCGTACATTATTACGAAAATCAACGGCTGGCGATGTTCGGTTTTATGAAAAGGGAAATTGCCAAGGGCAGGCAGGTATATGTAGTTTACCCCTTAATACAGGAAAGTGAAAAGCTCGACCTCAAAAATCTTGAAGACGGTGTCGCTGTAATGTCTCATGAATTTCCATTGCCTGAATACCGGATCAGTATCGTTCATGGTAAGATGAAACCTGCCGACAAGCAATTTGAAATGGACCGCTTTATAAAGGGTGAAACACAGATCATGGTAGCCACCACCGTTATTGAAGTTGGAGTAAACATTCCGAATGCATCCGTGATGATCATCGAAAATGCAGAACGTTTCGGCCTATCCCAGCTGCATCAGTTGCGAGGGCGCGTTGGCCGGGGAGCCGAACAGTCATTCTGCTTGCTAATGAGCAGCCATAAACTAAGCCGTGACGGAAGGGTCAGACTGAATACTATGGTCAAAACAAACAACGGATTTGAAATTGCCGAAACCGATTTGCAGCTGCGCGGACCAGGTGACCTTGAAGGCACACAGCAAAGCGGCGTACTGGATCTGAAAGTTGCCAATCTGGTGACCGATCAGGAATTATTGTCGCAGGTACGAAGCTTCGTAGAAGGCATATTTGAAAAAGACCCGCAGCTGGCGTTGCCGGAACATCAGATACTGCATGAAGCGTTCAGATCAAAAGGCGAAGGATTGACCTGGAACAAAATATCTTAATTTCCATTTTTTATATTTACCGCATAAAGACCCTAACATGAAAATAAAACCTGCCCTGATCATTCCACTGATCCTTCTCGGAAATTTGCTGAAAGCACAGGATTCGCTGATGATCCGAAAAATATATGATGAAGAATTAGTTAACGGGAAATGTTATGAAAATCTGCGTTATCTCTGTAAAAATATCGGCCCGCGTCTCAGTGGCTCACCCAACGCGCAAAAAGCCGTTGAATGGGGTAAGAAACTAATGGAAAGCTACGGGTTTGACCGTGTTTTTTTGCAGCCGGTAATGGTACCGCACTGGGTGAGAGGTGCAAAAGAAGAAGGTGCGATTATAAAAGGCAATAAAAGGATTCCGGTACATATTACTGCACTCGGCATGTCTGTTGCAACTCCAAAAAATGGTCTGACCGCTCCGATTATTGAACTACATAGCTTAAAAGAACTGGAAACGCTTGGAAGAGACGTCATCAAAGGAAAGATTGTGTTCTTTAACCGGCCGTTTGATGAACGGTTTATACAAACATTAAGAGCGTATGGCACAGCCGGCGACCAGCGTTTCGCCGGACCGGCAGCAGCTGCAAAATATGGTGCGGTGGGTGTGATTGTCCGCTCCCTGACCGGAAGCCTCGACAACTATCCTCATACGGGAACAACTGCTTACGTAAAGGACAGCGTTAATATACCGGCAGCAGCAATTTCGACGATTGACGCCAACAAATTGAGCGCAATGCTCAGGATGAAGTCGCTGCCTGCCGTCAGGTTCTATTTTAAACAGAGTTGTCAGTTACTGCCCGATGCACCGTCGTTTAATGTTGTGGGTGAAATGACAGGAACAGAAAATCCTGGCAAGTTTATTACCGTTGGTGGTCACCTTGATTCGTGGGATCTCGCAGAGGGTGCGCATGATGACGGAACGGGTGTTATGCAGTCGGTAGAAGCGCTCCGCTTGTTAAAAGTGTTAGGATACCGCCCTAAAAATTCGGTAAGAGCCGTATTTTTTATGAACGAGGAAAATGGCGATCGTGGTGGATTAAAATATGCTGAACTGGCCTCAGATAACAGGGAAGAACATATTGCAGCCATAGAATCTGACCTCGGCGGTTTTACACCGAGGGGTTTTACCTTTGAAGGCATGTCTCAACCAATTATTCAAAAACTGGGCGATACATGGGGCAGGATGCTCACACCGTACGGGGCGGGAGAATTTTCTGCAGGTGGCGGAGGTAGCGATATTGGACCGCTTGCTGAAAAAACAAAGGGAGTTGTATTGATCGGCTATCTTCCCGACTCACAGCGTTACTTCGATGTACACCATACCCCTAACGATGTGTTTGAAAATGTAAATAAAAGGGAACTGGAGCTTGGATCCGCGGCAATGGCTTCATTGATCTATTTGATAGACCAGCACGGATTTAATTAACCAGAATTCAACACGGACAGTTTTTTGTTTCCGGAAAGTAATTTTCGGTTTTACGATCACTTAAAAATTTGACGGGCTTAAAATTTATTATGCAGCAAGTTGTAATTTTGCTGCGCTATTAAAAATAATCAGGTGTCAGACGAAGGCAGTAGTACCCCCATAAACGATTCATTTGCCGCTTTGCGCTATAAAGACTTCCGTTCTTACCTGGGGATGAGGTTTTTCTTTACGTTCGCTTATCAGATGCAGGCTGTCGTGATCGGTTTTTATATTTATCAACTGACCAATAGTCCGTTCGCTCTCGGCTTTGTGGGGCTTTGCGAGGCCATTCCCGCTATCGGTATTGCCCTGTACGGCGGATACGTTGCGGATAAGTCTGAAAAGCGGAAAATGCTGCTGACCATTTCCGGTTTAGTGCTTTTTGCTTCAGTTGTAATGTTCGTCGTAACGATGAAAAGTATGCTGCCATATCTGCACAAAGGTTGGATCGCGCCGATAATTTACGTGATGATCTTTCTTAATGGAATAGCCCGCGCTTTTTATGGCCCGGCAACCTTTACCATTTATGCCGACAGCATCCCGAGGAAATTATATCCTAACGGAAGTACTTGGAGCAGTTCAAGCTGGCAGGTCGCTTCCATTCTCGGACCGGCTGCGGGAGGGCTTATCTATGGCTTTTACGGTGTTACCGCAGCCTTCAGCGTTATACTGGCATTTCTGATACTTTCTATTGTCCTGATCTATCTTTTGCGCCCCTATCCTCCGGTATTTAAACCGCATGAAAATATCTGGAAAAGCCTGAAAGAAGGAATTGATTTTGTATTTAAAAGCAAAATGTTAGTGTGGGCGATGAGCCTCGACCTTTTTTCGGTATTTTTTGGGGGAGCAGTTGCTTTACTCCCTGTTTTTGCAAAGGATATACTGAAGGTTGGTTCTGAAGGATTGGGCATTATGCGCGCCACCACTTCTTTAGGTGCGGTTCTGACGATGCTCGCCATGGCGCGCTTCTCACCTATGGGTAAACCCTGGCGCAACTTATTGATCGCTGTAACCGGATTCGGCTTATCTATTATTTGCTTCGGCCTGTCGCGTAGTTTTTATCTTTCCCTTGTATTCCTATTTACCGAGGGGGCTTTTGACAGTGTAAGTGTCGTCATCCGTGGAACGATCATGCAGCTTTTGACCCCGGACCACATGCGCGGACGTGTATCGGCGGTAAACTCCATGTTCATCGGTTCTTCAAACGAGATCGGGGAATTTGAATCCGGCACAACCGCCAAATTAATGGGAACTGTTCCATCAGTTATCTTTGGCGGAACCATGACCTTAGCTATTGTGACGATCACCTTTCTGAAAACAAAGAAACTGATCCCATTGTCTCTAAATGAGATTCAAACCCCGGCTTCAGTCCATTCTGTGGAATAGCCATCAATTTCAAGTTAAAAACTTACAGTTGTATTCTTCTGATTTTCTTAAGATTACACAACCTTTATTTAAACTTCCCGTAAAAGCAGCACACCATTTGTTACCATGTTGTCGCCAGGGCCTTTTGCTTTGCAATCAACTCTTTGGCACAATAAATACTGCTAATGTTAAAAGCGAACTTTAAATTACTGCGTTTTGTAGCACTTTTAAGCATTTTAGTGCTTGCTGGCGATGCCGCGATGGCTCAAACTAAGGTGGTTAAATTTTCCTCGCTCACCATCGAAGACGGATTATCACAAAGCGATGTAAAGTCGATCATAAAAGATCATCTTGGCTTTATGTGGTTTTCAACCGATGACGGCCTGAACAAGTTCGATGGTTACAAGTTTACGGTTTATCGTCATGACTCTGACGACCTTAACTCACTGCCGTCAAATAATATTACCCATATTTTTGAGGACAAACAAGGCAGATTATGGGTGGGCAGCAATGGTGGCCTCAGCTTATATAACCGCGAAAAAAATTCCTTTACCACATTTTCGTCAAAAAAAAATGAAGAAAACTCCCTTTCAAGTCCGGATATCAATTACATATTCCAGGACCAAAAAGGTACGATCTGGGCAGGCACCTACAACGGCCTTAACCTGATCTATCCGGACACCAAAAAAGTTAAAAGATTTCTTTTTACGCCAAATCGCGACGATATATTAACTCATCATATCAACACCATAACTGAAGATGATGAAGGTAATTTGTGGCTGGGTACCGATGGCGGGCTGACACAGTTTAATTATCAGACCGGCTATGAAAAAACCTATGTCCACGAAGGCGACAACAGCCTTAGTGACAATCATATCAACACTGTTTTAAAAAATGCGGCCGGGAATTTATATATCGGCACTGGGAGCCACGGGCTGGATGTCTTCAATTTAAAAACCAAAACCTTTAAGCATTTCAGCCATAAACAGGGAGCGATTAACAGTGTAGTTAATAATAATGTATTTGCCCTGACACCGGCTGGAAAAGGTAAGTTATGGATAGGGACTGAAGACGGCCTCGATCTTTTTGACGAGAACACCCAAACATTTACAAAGTATATCAATAAAAACAAGGCCACCAGCGAAAACCACTCCATTAATTGCGTTTATAACAGCGACGGTATTTTGTGGATCGGCACCTACGAATCGGGTGTGCAATATTATGATACCAATTTAACCATGTTTGACCACTATCTCAAAAGCCCGTTTGACAAAAGTGGTTTGAGCAACAACATCGTTACCTCATTTGTCGAAACGCCTAAAGGATATTGGATCGGAACGGATGGAGGAGGACTGAATTTCCTGAATCAGTCCACTCAAAAATTCAAAAGTTATCCTGCCGACGGCATTCGTACCAGCGGTCAGCATATTCTTGCCATGCTGAAAGACCGGAATGACCATCTCTGGATAGGTTATTACGGTGACGGGCTCGATATGATCAACACCGAGTTAAAAAAAACTATTCATTTCTCTGAAGGAACCAAATCCAATCAAATCAGCGGATTGAACGTGTTTGACGTCGAGCTGGATGGTCGTGGCCGTATTTGGGTAGGCATGGATGAAGAAGGTTTGAATGTTATAGACAATTCGAAAGTGGTTAAACGGTAC
The DNA here is from genome assembly GCA_035547875.1 of Mucilaginibacter sp. GTDB lineage: Bacteria > Bacteroidota > Bacteroidia > Sphingobacteriales > Sphingobacteriaceae > Mucilaginibacter. Next base: position 223,370 of record DASZTX010000007.1, read on the forward strand.
CGCTATACCTCGTCGGATACAGCACACTCATTATCCAATAATGACATCAGGTCGATATATCGTGACCGCGCCAATACAATGTGGATCGGCACCTATGCCGGTCTAAACCGGTACAATCCTGCTACTGACGATTTTTCGCATTTTAAACTGTACAATAACGGACTTTCAAGCAATGTAATTCTGTCGATATTTGAAGATCATAAGGGTGATTTGTGGATCGGCACCCTGGGAGGAGGCCTTTGCCGGTTTGACAGGGATAAAAAAGTGTTCACTCCATATGATTTTCCGCGCGGATCAAATTATTCCATCGTTAACAGTATCACCGAAGATAAAAACGGCTATTTATGGGTAGGCACTAATGCAGGGTTGATACGTTTTAAGCCGGACACCAGGGAGCTGCGAAAATATACGATGGCCAATAATCTGCAGGGTTATGAATTTTTTATGGGAGCGGTTCTAAATGCGAGCAATGGTAATTTGCTGTTCGGTGGACACAATGGCTTTAACATAATAAACCCTTACAATCTGGCCAACAACAAACAGAATCATCCGGTAGTGCTTACTGATTTTCTGCTTTTTAATAAAAAGGTTTCTGTAGGCAGTAATACGGTACTAAAAAAGCCTATCAGCTTAACAAAAGAGATCTCACTGGCTTATAAACAGTCTGTTTTTACCATCGAATTCAGCTCGTTAAACTATACGCTGCCGGAAATGAATGCCTATGCATACATGCTGGATGGATTTGAGAAAACCTGGAATTATGTCGGTGCGCAGCGCAAAGCCACTTATACCAACCTGAATCCGGGCGAATATACTTTCAAGGTAAAGAGCGCCAATAATGATGGTGTATGGAATAATGAACCTACCACGCTTAAGATTATTATTGTCCCTCCTTTTTACATGACCTTATGGTTCAGGATAACGGCGCTGGTTTTTATTATACTGTCGATCTACGGCCTGTACCGTTACCGTTTATATGCCATCAACAAGCAGCAAAAGATATTGGAAAAGTTAGTGGAGGAGCGCACTGCTGAAGTGGTAAAGCAATCAGAAGAATTACAAAATCAATCGGAAGAACTGCAATCGCTTAACGAGGAGCTTCAGGCACAATCGGAGGAGCTGTTGTCTCAATCAGATTTTTTGAAAGAGCTGAACGATGAACTGCTTGAACAAAAAGACCATGAGCGGCAGGCCCGGAAGGAAGCGGAAAAGGCCAATAAGGCTAAGAGCGTTTTCCTGGCTACCATGAGCCATGAGATAAGAACACCGATGAACGGCGTGTTGGGAATGACGTCGCTGCTTTTTGAAACGTCGCTGACTGAAGAGCAGCGCGAATATGCAGACATTATCCGTATCAGCGGTGAAAACCTGCTAAATGTCATCAACGATATTCTTGATTTTTCAAAGATCGAGTCCGGGCAAATGGAACTCGATCATCATGCTTTCGATCTGAGATATTGCATTGAAGACGTATTGGACCTGTTTTCGGAAGCTGCTGCAAAAAAACAGCTTAATCTTCTGTATCAGATCGCGCCCCAGGTGCCCGAGAAGTTGGTGGGTGATCAGCTTCGTGTAAGACAGATCCTGTTAAACCTGGTTAATAATTCGATAAAGTTTACCAGCAAGGGTGAAATATTGATCGAGGTTGCCCTGATCGGTACGCCGGAAAACGAAGTGAACATCAGTTTCAGGGTTTCGGATACGGGGATAGGTATAGCTGAGGAAAAGATTGAACGGTTGTTTAAGGCGTTTTCGCAGGTTGATACTTCGATAACCCGCGAACACGGCGGAACCGGGCTCGGCCTGGCAATATGCGAACGGCTGGTCGAACTGATGGGCGGCAGCATTGCGGTAGAAAGCCAGATCGGACGGGGCACAACTGTAATTTTCAATATTAAAACCAAGTTTGAAATTTCATCCGGCGTTGAAGAAAGCTGTGCCGTAAACCCGTCAAAAGGTAACCGGATATTGATCATAGACGGCAGCAAAAAAAGTGCTGCCATTTTAGAAGCACAGTTAAAACTATGGAAGCAAGTCCCTGTCTCTGCAACAACTTTGGCTGAAGCATTAAGGAAACTGAATAAAGAGGAAAAACCTGGTCTGATATTATGCAGCGCCGCCACAGGAGGAAGTGATGTAAATAACTTTATAACGGAAGTAAAAAAGTCGGCAGCAAATATACCGCTGATTTTTATGTGCTCGGTTCTTGAAAAAATAAAGATATCTCAGGCCGACGCTAAAATACTTCTGAAACCAGTTAAACAACACCAGCTTTGCAAAGCTATACAAACCGTGTTGATAGAAAGCAAAACGACAGGTGCTGAAAATACTTCATCGGCCTTACTTTCCGAAGAGTTTGCTGAAAAATTCCCGATGACCATATTAATTGCGGAAGATAATCTCATTAACCAGAAACTGATCACCAAGGTGGTAAATAAACTGGGATTCATGCCGCTGGTAGTTAACAATGGGAACCAGGTTCTCGAAGCGCTGGCAAATGATTATTTTGACATTATTTTAATGGATGTACAGATGCCGGAACTTGACGGGCTGGAAACGACTCGAATTATCCGCAAAAGCAAATTTAAACAACCATACATTATTGCCATGACTGCCAGCGCAATGGCTGAAGATAAAACCGCCTGTTTGGAAGCGGGTATGAACCACTTCATTTCAAAGCCAATTAGCATACAAAGTTTAGTCGAGGTGCTTGAGCGTTCGTACAAGGAGAAAGAGGTGAACCAAACAGTTAGTTGAGGTTGATTGAGAATTTAGTTTTAAGTTTGCAGGAGATTTATTTCTGCCATCGCATAAAACCAAATTAAAGTCTATATGACCCGTCTCTCCGTCAACATCAATAAAATAGCAACGCTCCGCAATTCCCGCGGCGGTAATAACCCCGACCTGGTTAAAACGGCAATAGATTGTGAACGTTTCGGTGCGCAGGGCATTACCGTTCATCCACGGCCCGATGAACGCCATATCAGATACAGCGATGTTTTTGAACTAAAAAAAGTGGTCAAAACAGAGTTTAACATTGAAGGTAATTGTCAGGAGCAAAAGTTTATCGATCTTGTGTTAGCCAACAAACCCGCCCAGGTTACGCTTGTGCCTGATGCATTGGGGCAGATCACTTCCAATCACGGCTGGGATACCATTACCCATCAGCAATACCTGACCGGGATGATCAAAGTATTTAAAAGCGCGGGCATCCGGGTGTCAATTTTTGTTGATCCGATAGAAGAAATGGTAGAGGGCGCTGCCCAAACCGGCACCGACCGCATTGAGCTTTATACGGAAGCCTACGCCCATCAGTATAGCCAAAACAAAGAAGCGGCTATTTATCCTTATGTAAAAGCTGCTGAAACAGCGCAGAAACTCGGACTTGGTATCAATGCCGGGCATGACCTCGATCTGGAAAACCTAAAATATTTTGCTGAAAATATACCGGGATTGGATGAGGTAAGTATCGGACATGCACTCATCAGCGACGCACTGTATTATGGGCTGGAAAATACTATACAGCTATATCTGAAACAATTAGCCGGATAAACCAGCTACCCGCGCATCAGGGTAATTTTCAATATTGGAGATTTTCCAGAACGTATTACATTTTACTGTAAAATCATCAGGACGCAGATTGGCTCATTGTTACTGAATTGTTAAAATCGTACCTTTGCAGCAAATTAAGATACACCCAGTTGAAGAAGTTGAATATCGGCTATCAGGAGAAATTCCAGTCGCGTCACATCGCTCCAAATGCAGCAGATACCGCGCAAATGTTAAAAATCATCGGCGCAAATTCGCTTGATGAACTTATAGAGCAAACCATCCCCGAAAAAATAAGATTAAAAGCTCCGCTGAACCTCCCACCAGCCAAAAGTGAGCACGATTATCTTGAAACGCTTAAGCAGACAGCGTCAAAAAACAAGGTATTCAAGTCGTTCATCGGGCAGGGATATTATGATGTGATCGTTCCGGGTGTCATCCAGCGTAACATCCTGGAAAATCCGGGGTGGTACACGCAATATACCCCCTATCAGGCCGAAATCGCGCAGGGCAGGCTACAGGCGCTTCTCAATTTCCAGACAATGGTGATCGACCTCACCGGGATGGAAATAGCCAACGCATCTTTACTTGATGAAGGAACCGCGGCCGCCGAAGCCATGTTTATGCAATACAGCCTGCGTAAAAATCAGCAGGCCAAAGTGTTTTTTGTATCAGACGAAGTTTTTCCGCAAACCATAGATATTTTAAAGACCCGCGCTCAGCCTTACGGTATAGAACTGGTTATCGGTGACCACCGTTCGGTTGAACTTGCCGACAATATGTTCGGAGCGATTGTTCAGTATCCGGCTGGTCAGGGTGCGGTTTATGATTACTCCGGCTTTGCGGCCAGCGCACATGAAAAAGGCATCAAGCTGACTGTCATTGCCGATATTATGAGCCTCGTGCTTCTAACTCCTCCGGGAGAATGGGGCGCTGACGTTGTCGTGGGCTCTACCCAGCGTTTCGGCGTACCGATGGGCTTTGGCGGCCCTCACGCGGCCTATTTCGCTACTAAGGAAGAATACAAAAGGTCTATTCCGGGTCGCATCATCGGCGTAACTATTGACAGCGCCGGTAACTATGCGTTACGCATGGCCCTGCAGACCCGTGAGCAGCATATCCGCAGGGATAAGGCTACATCGAATATCTGTACCGCGCAGGCCCTGCTTGCCATCATGGCAGGTATGTACGCCGTTTATCATGGCCCTGAAGGAATCAGGCTGATCGCGGAAAGGATACACGGCCTGTCTGTTTTACTGGCAGCATCATTAAAACAATTGGGCTACGAACAACAGAATGAAGTTTATTTTGACACGGTTAAGTTCGACCTGGGTAACCTTGCAGGTCCTGTTCATGCAGAGGCGCTGAATAACGCCATGAATTTCAATTATGACGGCTCAGCGGTGACCATATCCATAGATGAAACCACTTCGCCGGAAGATATAAAAACCATCGTAAGGTTTTTTGCCCGGGTAAAAGGTAAAACGTTAAATGATGTGGATTTTGACGGCTTGCAGGAAAATCTTTCAACCGTCATTCCGGCTGGATTACAGCGGACATCAGCCTATCTGACCCATCAGCTGTTCAACACGCATCATTCCGAGCACGAGATGCTGCGTTACATCAAATCACTCGAGGCAAAGGATCTTTCTTTATGCCACTCCATGATCGCGTTGGGTTCATGCACCATGAAACTGAATGCAACTACCGAGATGGTTCCTGTTACCTGGCCGGAATTCAGTAAAATGCATCCTTTTGCACCAACTGATCAGGTGGGTGGATATATGCAGCTATTCGACGAACTGAATAACTGGCTGAGCGAGATCACGGGTTTTGCGGCCATGAGCCTTCAGCCGAATGCAGGCGCACAGGGTGAGTACGCCGGCCTGATGGTGATCCGTGCCTATCATAAAGACCGGGGCGACGGACATCGTAACATCGCCCTGATACCTTCATCCGCACATGGCACCAATCCTGCCTCAGCTGCTATGGCCGGTATGAAAATAGTGGTGGTAAAATGTGACGAAAACGGAAATATCGACGTTGCCGATCTGCGTTCGAAGGCTGAGCAATATAAAAATGAGCTTTCGTGCCTGATGGTTACTTATCCGTCAACCCATGGCGTGTTTGAAGAGTCTATTATCGAAATCTGTCAGATCATTCACGAAAATGGCGGCCAGGTTTATATGGACGGCGCTAACATGAATGCACAGGTTGGTTTAACCAGTCCGGCTAATATTGGTGCTGATGTGTGTCATCTTAACCTGCACAAAACATTTTGTATCCCACATGGTGGCGGCGGCCCGGGTATGGGGCCAATTGGCGTAGCTAAACACCTGGTACCTTATCTGCCGGGGCATGCCGTGGTCGATATCGACAGGGGTAAATCTATCCACGCGGTATCTTCTGCGCCTTGGGGTTCGGCATCTATTCTGATCATATCACACGCTTATATCGCGATGATGGGGGCAGATGGTTTAACCAATGCTACGCGTTACGCTATCCTGAATGCCAATTATATCAAAACACGCTTAGAGCATCATTATCCTGTACTCTATACCGGCTCAAACGGCCGTTGCGCACACGAGATGATATTAGACTGCCGCGCATTTAAAAACTTCGGTATCGAGGTAACCGATATTGCCAAACGTTTAATGGATTATGGTTTTCACGCGCCAACAGTATCATTCCCGGTTGCAGGTACGGTGATGGTGGAGCCAACAGAGTCGGAACCAAAGCATGAACTTGACCGTTTTTGCGATGCAATGATCTCTATCCGTCACGAAATAGATGATGTAGCAAAAGGCCTGTCGGACAAAACCGACAATCCGCTTAAAAACGCACCGCATACCGCAGCCGTAATTACAGCTAATGAATGGGAGCACCCCTACAGCCGCCAAAAAGCGGCTTATCCGCTTCCTTATGTTGCCAACTATAAATTCTGGCCATCGGTTGGCCGTGTTAACGACACCTACGGTGACCGGACGTTAATCTGCTCATGCCCGCCGTTAACTGATTACGAGTTTGAGGAAAGCGAAGTAACAACACCGGAATACGGAACGTGAGATTGATGAGGGGATGTGCAGATTAAATATGCGATGCATAATTAAATCTGTATTGTTTGAATAACTATTGTGCAAATGGGAGGTATTGTTTATCCTCCCATTTGCACATCAAAATCTGCATAATAGCCATATGATCGCACAAACTCCCTCCGCACCTTATTATGCTGTAATTTTTACATCTGTTCGTACGGACGCTGACGAAGGTTACGGCACGATGGCTATCGAAATGGCTGAACT
>DASZTX010000008.1:0-63623 GCA_035547875.1 Mucilaginibacter sp.
TTAACGCCAAACGGACCGAAATCAACCCTTATCTTATAAGCCGGTTTGCGCGCCTCCGGAAAGTCAGTTGCTTCCAGAATCGTTCCGGCGCGAAGTTCTGTTTTCTCAAAATCGTGCCAGGTAATGGTCTCCATACCGCAAAGGTATAAACTTGCGCTTGCCTCCCGGATTTCCGGCGGTTTTATTTTGTAATATCCCGCTGATATTTTTCAGAGATAAAAATCCTTTTTTTTATATTCGGAAAATAATATCGCTCCATCTCCTTTAAATTTATCCGGAAAAAACATGATCAAAAAGGTTCCGCTTGTCTTATTTTCAGGCTTACTAACCCTAAGCGTGCTTACGGTTAGCGGATATACCGGATTTTCCGGTAATAACAATGCAACACACAGCCTGTACAGAATTGCAGATACGGTGCCCAAGGCTGAGGTGATCGCCGTGGTTACCATTGCGATCAACGCGACCAATACGTTTGACGAACAGTCGGTAGCGAACCTCTACACGCCCAATGCAGTCGTTGCAGATGATGAGCCGCCCTACTCCTGGAACGGCCCCACAGCGGGCATACAATGGGTTAATGCCGTGGAAAAGGCGGTGAAGGATTTTCATATCAGTAAGTTTAAGGGAAAGATCGAACCCGTCAATGTTTATCAGGAAACAGAAGAGAATGTATATGTGATTGTTCCGGTAAGTTATACAGGCGACCTGCCCGGTCATGCGCGTTTTACAGCCAGGGGCGCCTTTGCGTTTGTATTGAGAAAAACTGATGACAAATGGCTTATAAAAAGCCAGGTATGGATGCCCGAAAAGGGAATGAATAATTAACTGTTCCACCCCGATATATCAGCATTTAAAAATAAAAACGCTGAGCTAAAAGTAAGAATCGTCTCCAAACTAAGATCATTTTCGACTACCCACCCGGTCAACGGCTTATCCACTACTAAACAAAAAGCCGCCTCACAATCAAATTATGAGACGGCTTTACATTTATGATATCCGGTAGTAAACCGGACGAAAATTAGTTTGAATCAGTAGAAGTCAGGAAACCAACGGAATGGTTATGACGGGTGCGTGTGGTGAACGGCGATTTTTTATTGAAAATCCCCATCAGGAATAACACGGCGCCTAATATAACCTGCGGCCATAGTTTTGGTGAATAAACGTATAACCAGGGTGATACCATGATCACAAAACCCATTACCACATCTATTACGCTGTGGATGGTCATCGGGAACTGCTTCAGGAAACCGGCTTCATTGTTGGCAAAAATCGCCATGATCAGCTGCAGCCAACCGAAATACATGGGCAGAAAGATCGCAGCATTTGAAACGTGTACCACGCCGAATAACCAGGGGGAAGCTATCATAGTAAGCGCTACAATATAGTTTAAAACGCCATATACAGCTGTAGAAATAAAGGGTTTCATATTTTTAATCTATGCTTTTTAACTTTTTGTTCCAACAAATACCAGGGTCGCGGTATTTTGTGCTCAAAGGTATAAATTTTGAAATTATCTAAAACCTCTTTCTTTATATTTATTGCAGCCCGGCCTGATTTTTATGTAAAAAATCCTATACAGGCTTTTTACTTATCATTTTTGACGCGGCAAAAGCGAACAGACCAAATACCAGCGCCGAAATGATCCCCGGACCAAGCCCTACCAATGCCATACCCAACCGGGGGTGAATATCAAATGAGGCAGGCAGGTAAGTGGTCATGGTATCGATCTTTTTATGATCTGCAATATACTTCTGGAAAAAAAAGCAGTGTACAATCGTGATCCACACGCAGTTGACCAAACCGGTAAAAAATCCATGCAAAAAATATTTGCTGTTACAGGCCCGCGCGATCACTGCCGCACAGAAGGCAAATATGAAAAGCCAGAACGCCACCTCGACATCCTGGGGGATAAGCGACACGGTGCCGAAGGCCATTATTAATCCGAAGATGGATAGTTGAAAGATCAGTTTCCAGTTCATGCGAAAAGTTTGTCGCATAAATATAAACATAATCGCGTTAAACAAAATCCGTGAAATAAAAATGGCGGCTCCCGTCAGAAAGCCGCCATAAAGGTTTAGAGTTGGTATTTATTTTTAATTCCTCATTTCAGACATCTTCGCTGATGACATAAACCCCGGTTCTTTAACCTGATTGCCTTTGGTGGTTACCACCAATGCCCCGTTTGCGCCTTTATCGCCAAACAGCGCTGTACCCTGTTTACCTTTGACCACGACAACCGATTCAATACTTTTTGGATCTACAGACGACAGATTGCTTACCTGCTTGCCATCAACCATATATAAAGGCGCCTGTGACCCTCTGACCTTAATACCTGCACCTTTCCTAACTGAGTCTGTTTGGGTATTGCCTGCATCTGCGTCGGCAGGCGAAGGTCTGTTGATGATGACAGGGGCATCGCCTTGTATTTCGACCGGATCTTCTATCAGCGAAAAAGAGATAGGAACGGAATACGCAACCCTTACCGGCCGTCCGTTCTGAACACCGGGCGTCCATCTTGGCGAATTCCTGATCACTCGTAGTGCTTCCTGGTCGATCTCTTCAGCCACGCCACGGGCGATATGTGCATTGGTGATCGAGCCGTCTTTTTCCACGATAAATGAAATGATGACCCTGCCCTGTATTCCCGCTTCGCGCATAGCTGCCGGATAATGGACATTTTTTGCAAGATAACGGCTGAAAGCGTCCATACCACCCTTAAATGCAGGAGCCATCTCTACCCAGGTGAAAACCGGATTAACCTGTGTCTTGCTTTCGGGTTTTTTAGTAACGGTTGGTTCGGCTATCGTTAATTTTTCATCGTTGATGGCCGATTCCGATGGTTTAGTTATTGTTACGCTGTCCAGCATCAGTTCGGGTGCGGTTGCCGGGACCAGCAACACCTGATCGACCTTCTTATTCACTAACCCGACTGTTTTGCTGTTATAAACGGTTGCCGAAGACAATATGAGCATCAGCATAAACAATGGTGCGGACAATCCGTATTTTATCAATGCCATGCGATGCGACTTGTTTTTCTGAAGCATCGTGATCCGCTGCCTCAGCAGGCTGCGGTTATAAAAAGGATTCACCAGATTATGAGCAGGTGCGTCAAATGTCTGGCTAAGCAGCAGGAGCGCGTAGTCGGTTTTGTTGGTACCCGATTTTACGGCCTGCCTGTCGGCGATATATTCATGGATATGCTTTATCGCATAACGGTAGAGATAGACGATAGGATTAAACCAGTTGATGATCATAACGCCTTCGATCAGCAGCACGTCAATGGAATGCCATTGACTGGCGTGTACCTGCTCATGCGCCTCGATCACATGGTTATCTTCCTGACCCGGAGCCAGCCTGATCTTTTTAAAGAATGAGAAGGTAACCTGCGTCTGCCCCTGCTTCATTACCCGGTTCAGCATGATCATCTGCCACGCAAACCGGCCGGTGAGGAAAATCATGCCGACCAGATAAACAGCTGCAAGGATATCGCCTATCGTCATTTGCGTATGCTGTATCGGCTTAAACTGGTAGATCACCAGCGGAGCATTGTAAATGGTAAGCTGAACTTCCCTGGTGATAAACAGGTCCTTCACCCAGTCAGACTGTATTACAGGTATAAAAAAAGATAAAGTAGATGCAATTATCAGGTAAGCACGGTTAAGCTGAAAAAAAGTTTCCTTACGCAATAACAGTGCATAAAAACCATAAAATAGCAGCAGGTAAACGTTTACCAGTAAAAGATAATTCCACCACGTCATAATTATTTTTCTTTGAGTTTTTCAATCAGCTTCATTATTTCATCGGCCTCTTTCAGGTCGATCTTCTCCTTTTTTACAAAATAGGAAAACATGCGCTTCACCGAGTTATCAAAATAACCGTTCATCAGCTTGTCGGTGGCAAAGTTCTGATACTGTTCCTTGCTCACAACAGGGTGATATTCGTGGCTTTTGCCGAAAGGGGTATGCCCGACAAAGCCTTTTGTTTCGAGTATCCTGATTATGGTGGATACCGTATTGTAGGCCGGTTTCGGCTCTGGCAGCACGTCGATCACGTCCTTCACAAAAGCCTTTTTTAATTGCCACAGCACCTGCATGATCTGTTCTTCAGCGCGTGTTAATTCTTTAATTTCCATAGTTTTAGTATTTCGTCCATTCAGATGCAGGCTATGCCGCGTCAAGGTCAGTAGTATCAGCAATTAAATTTAAGCTAATGGATCAAAAAATATTATAATATTATTTTTTTACCTTCACCGGAGGTCTGATAACTAAAGTTAGAACTATAATATTAGTTTTTCAAATTTTTATCGCTTTTTTTCTTCATAAAAACCTAAGACTGATTTATTCATGAACATCACTTTCCACGGGGCGGCGCGCCATGTTACCGGCAGCAAGCACCTGATATGCCTTAATAATGGCACCGAAATCCTTCTCGACTGCGGCATGTTCCAGGGTATGGGCGAACAAACCGACGACATGAACGAGCATTTTGGCTTCAATCCGCAAAAGGTGGATTACCTTATCCTCTCGCATGCGCACATTGACCATTGTGGGCTGATTCCAAGACTGGCCGCCGAAGGCTTTCGCGGGACGATATTCTGCACGCCAGCCACCTTTGATCTCACGCAGATCCTCCTGCTCGACTCTGCTCACATCCAGGAGCAGGATACCGAATACAGCAACAAGCACCGCCGCAGGAACGGGCAGCCGCTGCTGAAGCCATTGTATAACGAGGAGCAAGCCACAGCCTCCTTTAAACTATTCAAAACCGTTGACTACAACGAGGTGTATGAGATCGCTCCGGGAATAAAATTCAGCTTTACCGATGCAGGGCACCTGGTAGGCAGCGCTTCAGTGCATGTCTGGATCACCGAGGACGGGAAGGAGACAGCCATAACCTTCAGCGGTGATGTGGGCCGCTACGGCGATATGCTCTTGAAAAACCCGCAACCTTTTCCTCAATCGGACTATATTCTGCTGGAATCCACTTACGGCGACTCGCTTCATAAGGACGTCGGGGCCATTGAAGATGCCATGCTTAAGGCTGTTAACTATACCTGCGAGCAAAAAAAAGGGAAACTAATCATTCCGGCATTCAGCGTCGGGCGTACCCAGGAGCTGTTATATGCCCTTAACGCACTGGAATTGAAAGGCATGCTGCCCGAGCTTAATTATTATGTAGATAGTCCGCTTTCGGAAAAGGCAACCAGGGTGCTGATGGATCATCCGGAAGTGTATAATAAACAAGTTGCCGATGTGCTGAAGGTAGATGATAATCCTTTCGGCTTTAAGGGAATGCGGTTTATCCAGTCGGTTGAGGAATCAAAGGCCCTGAACGACGATCATACGCCATGCGTGATCATCTCGTCCAGCGGCATGGCGGAAGCAGGCCGTGTAAAACACCATATCAAAAACAATATCGGCGACAGCCGCAACACCATCCTGATCGTCGGGTATTGCGAACCCTCATCGCTTGGCGGGCATCTGCTCCGGGGCGACAGCGAGGTGTCTATCTTCGGTGACCGCTATCAGGTGAAGGCCGAGGTGCAATCGATAAAATCAATGAGTGCACATGGGGATTATGAAGACCTGCTGCATTTTATCGCCGGACAGGATACTGCCAAAGTGAAACAGATATTCCTGGTTCACGGTGAGTACCCGGTGCAGCAGCATTTCAGGGAAAAGATCCTTGAAAAAGGATTTAAGTCTGTCGAAATACCCTACCAGCATCAAAGGATTGATCTCTGACCCCGGTTTCCGGTAACAAAAAGCCCGGATACCTTTGGACAATTTTATCCATCGATATCCGGGCGTGAATAATCTTCGTTATTTAGTTTCTTTCCGCCTGTGGTTTTGGCAATTCTTTGCGCGGGATCATTTCGTCGCGCTGCGCGGTGTTGTAAACAAACGATGCAACGATCGTGGCCGCCTGTTTCAGATCATCTTCGCTCAGCTTATCGTAAGTATCCTGGTTGCTGTGATGGGTACGTGAACCATAGTCGAGCGCATCCTGAATAAACTGGAAGCCCGGGATGCCTACCGCATCAAACGACAAGTGGTCAGTACCGCCGGTGTTACCGATGGTGATGGTAGATGCGCCAAGATCCTTAAACGGAGCCAGCCATTCCTTAAATATCGGGCCTGCCAGCGAATCGCCCTGCAAATAAACACCGCGTATCTTTCCGCTGCCGTTATCCAGGTTGTAGTAAGCAGAAACTTTTGCCTGCTCCGGTTTCAGCTCCATTGTTTTTGGATCGCCAAAATGGTTAAGCACATAGTTGCGCGAACCGAATAATCCCTGCTCTTCCGAACTCCACAATGCAATGCGGATGGTGCGGCGCGGCTGGAAGTGAACAGCCTTCAGGATACGCATTACCTCAAGCATCACCGCGCTTCCGGCAGCATTATCGGTAGCACCGGTTGCTGCATGCCATGAATCAAGATGACCGCCGATCATTACCAATTGGTCTTTCAGTTTTTTATCCGTTCCGGGAATTTCGCCAACAACATCATAACCCTGAAGGTCATCTGTATAGAACTGTGTTTTGATATCAGCTTCGATGTTTACCGCGATTCCGGCTTTTACCAGCCTCAGGACACGCTGAAAATCTTCGGCGCTGGTTTCCAGCTCAGGCAAAACGGTTTTTGCAGTATCGGCGTAAGAGGCACCGTTGGTTGTGAACACGGTTCCGTCATTGCCTCTGGCTTGTGTCAGGATAAGGGCAACGCCTTCATCCTCTAAAAATTTATTGATCTGCACGCGGAGTGCCCGTGCCTTCATCATGGCTACAAACCGCGGTGAGTTACGGTCGAAACGGCCGCGACGGTTCCCTGCAGGGCGGGAAGTTTCCTCCGCCATTTTATCAAGTTCCTCGTCGGTATAGCGTACGGCATCCGGCTTAAAGGTTCTTTCTACGTTGGGTTTGGTATCAAATATCACGATCTTGCCTTTCAGCGTACCCTTATATTTGTCGAGATCGGTGATGGTATCGGCTTTGATCAATACAACGGTATTCCGGATCGGGCCACCTGTGCCTGGCGTCCAGGCTTTAGGGATAGCGATCAGTGCGTGATAATAAGGAACGGTCATGGCTACGTAGTTCTTCTGAACTTCCCATCCCTTGCCAAACTTACCCCATGGTTCGCGTGCCACGTTTGACATACCCCAGGTTTTCATGATGCTCACGGCCCAGTCCTGTGCGCGTTTTAGTCCGGGTGAACCTGCCAGGCGCGGTCCTGCAACATCAGTTAGCTGAAAGGCGATGTCCATTACCTGCGAATGATCAAGTCCTTCCTCCCTTATTTTCTGGGTCATTGCCGGGTCCGGCGTGTTTTGGGCAAGCGTTGCGCCCGCTGTAGCTGCCACGAGCAGGCAGGTGTAAAGTAATTTTATTTTCATACAGTGTTAGTTAGTTTGAAGCTGGCGGACTTGCCCCGACAGCCCCGTTTGTTAATAATTCTGATCAGTTGATAACAAACTTATTTATTAAAAACTGCAAAACTCAAAAAGCGCTTTAACAAAGTTGTTACAAGCGCATATTCCGTTCAACTCACTAACTATGCGGTTCAGCTTCGCTCTTCCCAGATCATACAGAGGTGCAAAATAGTGAGCACAGCTTTTTGCATATCCTGCACGGATACCCATTCCTGCCTGCTGTGGAAGGCATGCTCCCCCGCAAAAATATTGGGACAAGGCAGCCCCATGAAGGACAGGCGCGAACCGTCGGTTCCGCCGCGTATGCTGCAAAGTTTAGGTTCAAGCCCGGCGCGGCCAATGGCCTCCATCGCGTACTCTACGATCCGGGGATGCTGATCGAGTACGCTTTTCATGTTACGGTATTGTGGTTTTACATCAAGCGAGTACGAAGAACCGGGGAACGCCGTCAATACCTGATCCGCTACTTTGCGGATAACGTCAGCAAGGACTGGCAGTTTATCATCCTCAAAATCGCGGATAATAAAATCTATCGCAGCGGTCTCTACATGCCCTTCAATCGCTACCGGATGTATAAAGCCCTGCTTGCCTTCCGTCGCTTCCGGCGAATATTCAAATGGCAGGGAAGCCACTATCCGGCCTGCAATCTTTATCGCGCTCTCCATTTTCCCCTTTGCGAAGCCCGGATGGGTGCTTACCCCGTTAACGGTCAGCCTTGCGCCATCTGCACTAAAAGTTTCGTTTTCCATGTTTCCGGCGCGCTCTCCGTCCATGGTATAGCCCGCATAGGCACCAAGTTTTTCAATGTCCACCTTGTCCACGCCCCGGCCAATCTCCTCATCGGGTGTAAAAAGTATCCTTATCTTTCCATGTTTGATCTCCGGATGATCGGTCAGTTGCCGACAGGCGTCCATAATCTCGGCCACCCCGGCCTTGTTGTCCGCACCAAGCAGCGTGGTGCCGCTTGCCGTGATCAGGTCATTCCCCAACTGATGTGCAAGGGCGGGATGATCCATCATCCTGATCACCTGCGAGGGGTCGTTCGGCAAAGCAATATCCTTGCCCTGGTAATTTCTATGAACGAGGGGTTTAACGCCTGTGCCGCTGCAATCAGGCGCGGTATCCATGTGAGCGCAAAAACAGATCACGGGCACGTCTTTTTCCGTATTTGAGGGGATGGTTGCGTAAACGTAACCGTAATCGTCCATACGCGCGTCTGTAACCCCCATCGCCTGTAACTCGTAAACAAGGAGCCTGGCGAGGTCCTTTTGTTTTTCGGTCGAAGGGCAGGTATCAGAAGCCGCATCGGACTGGGTATCGATCGTTACGTAATGCAGAAAGCGGTCGGCAACGGTAAAGTTTAGCATCGAATTAACATCCATATAAAGCAATTTATCGCTGAATTTTTTAATTTTGAAGAAACAGTTTAACCAAACTCAAAATTTGTAAATATTACTTAACATCCTGCATTTGAAAAAATATATTTTGCTTTTGTCTATGATCATTGCGGGGATAAGCGCAAAGGCACAGGCAGGTTACAATTATTACGAATACGGCGTAAGCCTCGGCGCAAGTTACGAGCGCGGCTATACGAACGTACCCCGGCAGGATCAGAACATTGGCTTTCAGGGCAGCCTGATTTATAATTATAACCCCTATCTGCCTGTTGAACTTGAAGTGCAAAAGGGGCATCTTTCGGGCGGAGGATTAACTGTTGACAAAGACCGTTACGGGCGGCAGTTTACCAATAACTTCCTGGCGCTTTATCTTCATGCGGATGTGCAGCTCGGATCGTTCATTGATTACGGCAACGACTGGTTTTTAAATGGGGTAAAGAATTTTTATTTCGGCTCAGGTATAGGATTGGTGCGTAACAACAATACCGTGCAGCGCACTAATGTGATAGCCGCCAACGGCAGCCTCGATTACGTATTTCCGGGGAGGGATAAAAGCACGAATTTCTCGGTGCCGTTAAGAGTTGGATATGAGTTCAAGATATTTGACTCGTACGATGAGCCGGGGTGGGCGATAGATCTTGGCTATGTGCATAATATCGTATTCGGCGAAGGGCTTGACGGCTATGACGACCCGACATCAAAATTCAAAAACAATGCGGTAAGCCAGTACCGGCAGTTTACCATTACTTTTAAATATTTCTTCGGCAACACAGTATCATACAACAAACTGGTTAAAGATTACAGATTTTAACGATGAACATTGAAGAGCTTCGCGACTATTGCCTGCAAAAACCCGCAGTGACCGAAGGCCTGCCATTCGGGGAGGATACACTGGTTTTTAAAATCGGCGGTAAAATGTTCCTCCTAACCAGCATCAGCCAGGGCAACAGCTTTAACGTTAAATGCGAACCCGAACTTGCCGTTGAACTGCGCGAAAAATACCCGGAAGTGCAGCCTGGTTATCACATGAACAAGAAAATGTGGAACACCGTTTATATGGACGGCTCGCTGACGCGCCGCCAGCTGCAGGAAATGATAGACCACTCGTACGACGAGGTTTTTAAAGGCCTTCCGAAAAAAGTTCAGCAGGAAATAAACGAAATCCGCTAACCAGACACGGTAATCCGTCGCAGCCATCCGGATTTTATTCTTCCGGTTTTACAGCAGCTTACAGCAATACTACTCTTGTTTCTTTGGCTTTAACTCCCTAAGTTTGCGCCTCAATTATAATGTTATGTCAAAAGCGTCCGAAATTAAATCCGGTAACATCATCCGTTTCAACGGTGAGTTATTACAGGTTGAAGAATTCCTGCACCGCACACCAGGCAACCTGCGTGCTTTTTATCAGGCACGTATGCGCAATGTAAAAACAGGCAAACTGGTTGAATATCGTTTCCGTACTGATGAGGATGTCACCATAGCCCGAGTTGAAACCAACGATTACCAGTACCTTTATGAAGATGGCGAACTGCTGGTAATTATGGACAATACCACCTACGAGCAGTATAATGTTCCGAAAACCCTGTTTGGCAGCGCCGTTAAATTCCTTAAAGAAGGGATGAACGTGATCGTTGCATTTGAAAGCGAAGAGCCGATCATGGGATCAGTGCCGTCATCGGTCGAGCTGGAAATCACTTATACCGAACCGGCCGTTAAAGGCGATACTTCGACCAACGCGCTTAAAAATGCAACCGTTGAGACCGGCGCAGAGATCAGGGTGCCTTTGTTCATCAATATCGGTGACAGGGTAAAGGTGGACACCACCTCCGGATCATATATTGAAAGAGTAAAAAGCTAAAATCTGAAGAAACAGGATTACAAAGCCTCCGGATCTCCGGGGGCTTTTCTGTTTAAGCCTGGTCGCGTATTTTCCAGCCGGAAAAAGGTTTTACGGTGGCACAGGCAGGCATTCCATTCTTCCCCGTACCTGCAACGTAGGTTTGCAGGCCGTTATCCGCAGCAGCAACCATTTCGGCAGTGATGCCGGATAACGGTATTTTAAGCCGCCCGCTCCAGGCAGACTCGTGCCCCGCATAGGCCCCGATACCAATGTAAATAAATTTTCCGCCGGCGGGGCCCTGTACGAAGGGCCCGCCAAAACGCGGCAGCCCGGTCTGCGCATCGGTTTTGACGCCGACGGTCAGGCTGAAATCAAGATCCACGCCGGCAGACAACCGGACCTGCTCATTTTCAAACTGTGAGCCGCTGCCTTTTTGCAAGCCGTAATAAAAACCCGCGGGAGGCTGCTGCACGGTGATATGAAGCGTGATATCCATCCGTTTTTATTATTTAAAAGTCCAGTTCAAGCAATACCGGGCAATGGTCGGAATGACGGGCCTCGGGTAATATCGCGGCGCGTTTGATATGCGGCTCAAGCGGGGAGGTCGCCATGTTGTAATCAATGCGCCAGCCCAGGTTCTTGGCGCGGGCATTGGCACGGAAGCTCCACCAGGTGTAATTATGCGGCTCTTTGTTCAGATGCCTGAAGGTATCGATATAACCCGACTGGATAAAGTTTTCCATCCACTCGCGCTCCTCGGGCAAAAATCCGGACGAGTTGGCATTTGATTTCGGGTTATGAATATCGATGGGTTTATGACAGATATTATAATCGCCGGAAACGACCAGCTTTGGGCATTGCGATTGCAATAGCTCCAGATAATGGCCAAATTCGTCGAGAAAACGATATTTAAAAGCCTGCCTGTCGTCGCCGCTCGAACCTGACGGAAAATAAACGCTCATCACCGAAACATCATCAAAATCAACGCGGATATTACGTCCTTCGCGGTCATAATCACTGATGCCGCAGCCGTATTCCACGTGTTTTGGGGTATGCCTGGTAAATATCGCCGTACCACTGTATCCCTTCTTTTCCGCGGGATACCAGTAATGCTCATAACCCATGTCTTCTACAAGTTTGAGGTCGGTCAGTACATCGGGCGTAGCCTTTATTTCCTGCAGACAAACCACATCGGCATCTGCGGCCTGCAGCCACGCCAGCCAGTTTTTGTTCATGGCCGAGCGGATACCGTTGACGTTATACGTGATGATCTTCATTCTGTTATCAAAAGCTGCTTAGTATGATTCCGGATAAAGGATCGCATCCAGTTGTTTGCACTCCTTTTTACTTAGCAGTGTTATTGTCATTGGTACATCCGCCAGCGGCCTGTCGTTCTTGTCCGTTTTTACCGCTGCAATACGGTCGATCATATCAATACCGCTAACTACTTCGCCATACACCGTATAGTTCTGATCGAGGTGCGGCGCACCGCCTACTGATTCATAATATTCCCGTTGCCATGCCGGTATTTTACGACCCTTCAGGCGGGTGTTTTCCAGCGTATCCAGCTTACCGTCGGTAAAACGACGCCCTTCTACAATATAAAACTGACAACCGCTGGATGCCTTGGCCGGATTATCATCGCGTGCGGCAGCCAGTACGCCGCGTTTATGGAACAAACTGTCGCGAAATTCGGCAGGCACGGTATAACCAACGTCGCCGTTACCAAGCTCAGCACCGGGTTTCGCCTTGGTGGAATCCTTCGAATCCGGATCGCCGCCCTGGATCATAAAATTCTGGATAACACGGTGAAACAGGGTTCCGTTGTAAAAGCCCTGCTTAACCAGTTTGATAAAATTGTCCCGGTGTTTGGGTGTTTCGTTATAAAGACGGATAATGCAGCTACCATAGCTGGTAGTGATACGCACGTACTGATTTTTAGGCCCCCGGGCAAAAGCGGTGGCGGTGAGCATGATCAATACCGCAGTAAAAAGCTTTTTCATATAATTTAAGTTGTCAATTTAAGTGATCTGCCGGTACCGTATTACCGGTAAGTCAGCTGATTATTCCCAGCTCCTGAAAATAATCAATTATCAGGGATTTTATAACCATTTCCTGTTCAAGCAGGGTATAATTGGGGATGGTGCCAACTCTTTTCCAGTGAGGCCACCCATCCTGATCGACGCCCTCCAGCTCATAAAATCCCATCTTGCTGAACAATCTGCAGGTTGCGATATGCATCAGCTCTTCTTTCTGCCGTTTACTGAACTTCCGGGGCCCTTGTCCGAGTTCCTGCACACCGATCAGAAACAGCATAACCTTAATATCGGGTTCCTCGTTATCAAAATCCTCCGCTATCCGGTGTTGCAGCTCGCTCCATTTTAAATTTATTTCCGCTGGTTTCACGGCAGCAAATATAGGGCAGTTGATGCTTTACCGCTCACGATTCCGGTAAAAAGTTACCGCTGTGCAAAAAGCAATTCTGTTGCATTTAAACAAAAATGTTACCTTCGGAAAAATTATTAATCGCTATTTTTGCGAAGTTAACACGTAAAACTGACCTTGAAGAAGAACAAATTTCGCTTTATCCACGCATGGATATTGTTGCTCTGCTTTGTAGCGGGTCAGATTGTTGTTTATGCCCACCAGCATAAGTACGTCCAGATCTCTCATCATGCTTATGGGCAGAACGGACACCCCGTTAAAAGTACGATTACTGAAAAATGTCAGCTTTGCGATGCGATGCATCATAACAGCATGACGATAAGCAGTGCACCTCATGCCAACCCGGTTATAGTTGCCACACATATTTACCAGACACCGGTTTATAATTTCACAACCTTATCGCTGATCCTCGCCGGTGGACGCGCTCCTCCGTTTTACGGATATACTGCCTAATTATAAAGCCAAATGGCTTTTCGAACGATACTACAATGACCGCATGATTGGAGAGCTATGACGGGTCAGAATATTCAAGCCCGGGCGGCACGATCATTCAGGTCTTATTTTCAAAAACATCAAACAACTAATAATGAAAATCAGGACAATATTATTATTAAGCTTTATATATTTCTTTTTAACGGGCGCGGCGATGGCCGGTGCAACAACCACGCATGATGATGACGCAGGTACTGTTACAGGAACTGTGACTGACAAGGCAGACGGCACGCCGATCATCGGCGCTACGGTGAGCGTCCCTGACCTGAGAAGGGGATCAATTACCGACGTAAACGGACATTACACCCTCGACAACCTGCCACGCGGCGTTTACCTGGTACAGGTAAGCTATGTAGGTTACGCTACTTATACCCAACGGGTTGACTTCAGCAAGACAACCACCTTTGACATACAATTACAGGCATCGTCCATTGAGACAGGCGAGGTGGTGATCACGGGAGTAAGCAAGGCTACCGAAATAAAACGCAACCCGGTGCCGATGGTCGCCGTAGGTAAAACCTATCTCGATCAGCACTCTGCAGCAGGAAACGCGATCGATATGATCGCTAATATTCCGGGTGTAAGCGCAGTTACCACCGGGCCAAACGTTTCCAAACCGTTTATCCACGGCCTTGGCTACAACCGTGTGGTTACCCTGCAGGACGGGATACGCCAGGAAGGCCAGCAGTGGGGGGATGAGCATGGCGTGGAGATCGACCAGAATTCGGTTGACCGCGTCGAGATCATCAAAGGCCCGGCCAGCTTATCATACGGGTCGGATGCCATCGGCGGCGTAGTGAACCTGATCACCCCATCGCCCGTTGCCGAAGGCAAGATACTCGGATCAGTTCAGGGCACTTATGGCACCAACGAGGGTTTATGGAACGGATCATTCAGGCTCTACGGAAATCAGAAAGGCTTTGTATGGGGGACCATCCTTTCGGTCAAGGCCGCAAAGGATTATCAGAACGAGCGGGACGGCAGGGTATATGCCACCAACTTTAAGGAAAAAGATGCGCGCCTGATGTTAGGTCTCAACAAATCGTGGGGAACATCGTACCTTAACTTTTCGCTGTTCGACGATGAACAAGCTATTCCTGACGGCAGCCGCGACTCCGCCACCCGCCAGTTTACCAAACAGATAACTGAGGATGATGAGTTCCGACCGATCGTTCCTGCATCAGAGCTAAACTCGTACAGCATCCCGGTACTGCACCAGCATGTGCAGCTTTACCGCATCTACAATAACAGTAATTTCAACCTCGGCAACGGCAACCTGATCGTCAACCTGGGTTACCAGTTCAGCCACCGCCGCGAATATACCCATCCTCAGGATGCAGATATCGCAGGACTGAACCTGCACCTGAGTACCTATACTTACGATTTTAAGTATAATTTTACTATTGGCGACGGCTTTGAAACCACGACCGGCATCAACGGCCAGTATCAGAACAACAGCATCGGCGATGCGACCGACTTTCCGATACCTGCGTATCACCAGTTCGACATCGGACCTTTTGTGATCATGAAGAAAAGTATCGGTAAACTCGATCTCTCTGGCGGCGCCCGTTTCGACAGCCGTTCCTTTCACGGACAGGCAGCCTACATTGATACCGCCGGAACTTACCCGCAGCTATACACCGGGCCAAATCCGGAAAGTGCGACTAATGTTACACCGCAGTTCTCTGCGCTTAATAAAACCTTTACAGGCTTTAACGGCAGCTTTGGCGCAGCCTATAATTTCTCTTCGCACTTCCTGCTAAAGGCTAATATTGCCCGCGGTTTCCGCGCGCCAAGCATTGCCGAACTCTCTGCAAACGGCCCTGACCCGGGCTCGCAGATCTACCATGTGGGAAACAATAACTTTAAGCCGGAATTCAGCACACAGGAGGATATTGGCGCTTTTGTTACTTTGCCTAATGTATCCTTCAGTGTTGAACTGTTTAACAACGACCTTAAAAACTACATTTTTCAGCAACAGGAGCTGAATGCTGACGGCTCGCCCGTTATCACCCAGGGATATAACACCTTTACTTATGTGCAAAGCAAAGCAAGGATAAACGGGGGCGAAATAAGCCTGGACATTCACCCGGTAAGCTGGCTGCATTTTGAGAACTCGATGGCTTTGACCTATGGACAAAACCTCGGCACCGGCGGCCCGGTTGCTGACAGCCTGAAATATCTACCATTTATACCGCCGCTGCACACCCATTCCGAACTACGCGGCAACTTCAGCAAAGGGTTCAGTAATTTCAGAAATGTTTACGGATTCGTAGGACTTGACCACTACAGCGCGCAGGATCGTTTCTTTGCCGCTTACGGCACGGAGACCTATACTGCCGGTTATAATCTGTTGAGCGCGGGAGTAGGTACCGAGATTGTTAACGCTGCCGGGAACCCGGTATTTAAACTGTTTATTGAAGGCACCAACCTGGCCAATGTAAATTATCAGAGCAACATGAGCCGGTTAAAGTATTTTGACAATGCCGATGTACCTGCAGGCGTTCAGCCTGGTATATTCAACATGGGGCGAAACATCACCTTTAAGGTGGTGGTACCGTTTGATCTTTCGCCGCATCCAAAATCTTAAATTTAATCTAAAACAGCCTGAAAGTCCCGCCCTGTAAAGCGGGACTTTTGTTTTGACAAAACTTTCCACTAATACATCTGTATCAAATTATATGTACCGTAAAATTATCTTTTCTCTTCTGCTTTTTGCCGCGACATGTGCATCGGCACAGGACACCCTTTCCATTACCCTCGAAAACGTAAAGTATCCGTATCCGGTAAAATTTCTACCGCTGAATATCGAAGGGCAGGACCTGCGCATGGCCTATATGGATATCAAGCCAGGGCAAAGTAACGGCAAGGCCTTTATCCTGTTTCATGGCAAAAATTTCGGAGGTTATTACTGGACGAATGTGATCAAGGCGTTAACAGGCAAGGGTTACCGTGTTATCGTCCCCGACCAGATTGGCTTTGGCAAGTCGTCAAAGCCCTTTATTCATTACAGTTTCCACCGCTTTGCAAGACTGAACAAACTATTGCTCGATAGTTTAGGTATTCAGAAGGTTTCTGTGCTCGGCCATTCGATGGGCGGTATGCTCGCTACGCGATTTACACTGATGTATCCGGAAATGGTCGAAAAGCTTTTCCTCGAAGACCCCATCGGGCTTGAAGACTACCGGACGTTTGTCCCCTATAAGAGCGCGGAGGAAGATTATGAAAAAGAACTAAAGACCACTTATCAAAGTGTTAAGAAATATTACGAGTCGTCGTATTTTACCCAATGGAAACCGGACTATAACTATCTCGTTGAGATCGCAGCAGGAGTAACCAAGAGCGCCGACTTTCCCCGCTATGCGAAAGTAGCTGCGCTGACCTATGAAATGATCTATGAGCAGCCCGTTTGCTATGAATTCAACAGGATCAAAGTGCCCGTTGTGCTTTTTGTAGGTAAGGAGGATAAAACCATCGTTGGCAAAGCGTCATTAAGCAAGGAAGAACAATTGCAGCACGGTCAGTATAAAATACTCGGCCCCGAAACGGCCGGGAAGATACCGGATTGCAAACTGATCGAATTTGATGATTGCGGCCATATTCCGCATATCGAGGTGCCCGAAAAGTTTCTCAAGGCGTTGAGCGATAATCTCTAAGCTTGCTGATCTTCAGGAACCCTGCGCATACTTTCAGCTATCTTCCTGCGATGCTGCATGCCCCACGCCCTTAATTCTTCTGTTACCTTTTCAAGCGTTTTGCTGTAAGGGGTAAGCTCGTATAGTACGCTCACGGGGATTGTCGGCGCGACCTTACGTACCACAAACTCATTAATCTCCAGCTCACGCAATTCCTTTGAAAGTATTTTGGGGGTAATTCCGTCAAGCGAACGCTGAATTTCATTAAATCGCTTTGGGCCATTCGACAAGGCAACGATGAGCGGCAGCTTCCATTTGCCGTTCAATACATATAAGGCATCCCGCACGGCGGCAATGCTGGCTGTGCAAACTTCGTCGCTGTGTTGTATATGCTGCTCATTTCCAAAATGTTCTGCCATAAATTTAGCTTAAACTATCCTGCATGATAGTACTATCCTTTAGGATACTACTATGTTTTTGATAGTAAAGGTAGGTAATTTTGGCCAAATAAAAATAAAATGAAAGCAACTAAAATTATCTACTGGACCACGACTTCCATCGTCGGGTTGATGATGTTCTACTCAGCGTATGCATACATAACCCAGCCTGCCATAGCCCAGGGTTTTGTGCATCTCGGATTTCCATCTTATTTCAGAATCGAACTGGCCGCAGCAAAATTTATCGGGGCAGGGTTGCTGCTGGCGCCGGTCAACCTGCGGATCAAGGAATGGGTTTATTCTGGCTTTGTTATTGTGTTCATCTCTGCATTTATCGCCCATACCGCATCCGGCGATCCTGTGACTAACCGGGCAATGCCGGTGATATTTTTACTGCTCACCCTGGTTTCGTACTTCACTCTTCACCGCATTCAGGAACCTGCGCCAGCCAAAAGCTGAAAAATGTTCCACGTGAAACATTTTTTACCGGTTACTTGCCTCTGAATAGTGAAGCGATCCAGATGATCAGGGCAATAACAATAATAACGGCGATAACACCAACGGCGGCACCGGCCTTAAAGATACCGGCAATAGCTGAACAACTGCTCAGGCATAACAAGGCCAAAGCAAGGGTGGGAATATAAAATCTTTTCATGGTAGGTTTTTATCTATATAAATAGAACAAACCTGAAATAAGTTTTAACGGAAAGATTTATTTTGGATGGAGCCTTTAAAAACAGGAGAGCCGGACGTTTGTCCGGCTCTCCTGTTAGAATTATTTCAATTTCGAAAGCGCTTCCTTTATGCGCGGCAGCAACTGCTCAATGTCCTGCAGTGTGCAGGCCCCGACTGAAGCCCGGAACCATGGCACCTCATCGCCGGTACCGAATGCCGAAAAAGGCACAAAGGCGGCCTTAGCCTCTTTTATCAGGTAAAAATTAATATCTGCGGAATCCTTAAGCACTTTGCCGTCAGGAGTTGTCTTTCCTGCATAATCGACTTTTATAGTCAGATAGATCGCTCCCATCGGCTCGATGGCATCTACGTTAAAACCTTCTGCTTTCAGTTCCTGAAACCCTTTGTAAAGCGTGTTCAGACTATTCTGAATTTTACCTTTCAGGTCGGCAAGATAGCCGTTAACAAATCCGTCATTTTTCAAAAACTGCGCCATAGCTACCTGCTCCGCCTTCGGCGACCATGCACCCATGTGGCCTACAATGGCCTTCATGTGGTTGATGACATGTGCCGGACCAAATCCCCAGCCCACGCGAACGCCTGTTGCGGCAAAACATTTGGAGGCTCCGTCGATGAACACGGTGACGTCCTTCAGTTCAGGCCGCAGGCTTACCGGATTAAAGTGTTCATGGTGTCCGAATGTTAACTGAGAATAGATCTGATCATAAAGGATATAAAGCGGTTTTTCACCAGCCAAACGCGACTTGTTTTCGGCGATCACCAAATCGCATATTTCTGACAGATCCTTTTTAGTAAACATGGTTCCCGTTGGATTCAACGGCGAACATAAGGCCAGCAGGGTAGCGCCCTTTAAATGAGGGGCGATCTCGGCTGCGGTCGGCATAAAATTATTTTCGGGGCGGGTAGGGATAATCACTGCCTCTGCCCGCGTCAGGTCGCTGTAATGGTTATTGTTCCATGACGGTGCAGGAAATACTACCTTGTCGCCCGGATCAACAAGTGCCAAAAAGGTTGAATAGATCAGCGGACGTGAACCGCCGGAG
Source organism: Mucilaginibacter sp. (assembly GCA_035547875.1). GTDB lineage: Bacteria > Bacteroidota > Bacteroidia > Sphingobacteriales > Sphingobacteriaceae > Mucilaginibacter. The sequence goes on from DASZTX010000008.1 coordinate 19,417, forward strand.
ATCAATATCTGATTGGCTTCATATTCAAGACCGAATCTGTTTTTTAAAAAACCCGAAACGCTCTGACGAAGATCAAGTATGCCGTCGGCTGGAGGATAATTGGTCTGGTTTGCTCCGTAAGCGGCAACAATGCCGTCCTTCAACTCTGCGGGGATAGGATAGATATCTGAATTAAAATCGCCGATGGTCAGGTTGGCGATGTTTTGTCCCTGGCGTTTAAGCTCGTTTATTTCACCTGCTATTTTAATAATTTCGGACCCGTGCAGATTCTGGGCCAATAAAGAAACACTCATTTTGGATGTGTGGATAGTTATACCGCAAAGTTACGTTAAATGAAGCAAACGGAAAGGCCTTTTTTGCCGGGGTTTAAAGCGAAATAATTATTCCGCAGGAAAGCAAGTGCCCGTTTCTGTAAACGCCGTTCAATTGTGTCTTGTCCACTTCACCGCTTGAAAGATAAAGTTCATCGATGCCGTTGCCTGTTTCCCACTTAAACCAACGGTAGCCCGCCCGCAGGGAAATGCATTTATCCAAGTCAAAAACAAGGTTTCCTCCTGCTTCCAGGCCGTACCCCTTTGCTGAATGGCGATAGCTTACCGGGTGCTGAAATTCATTGATCAGGTTCCAGTTGCCTTGTCCCTTATAATTTACCTGGTTATACGTCAGGTCGGCCACGAAGGACAGGGCCCTGAGTATCTTAACCGATGATTCCGCCTTTAGAAACGCTCCGTCCCAATGCGTGCTATAAGTACTGTTCAGGTCAGGAAAGCGGCCGCTTTCGTCCGTTATATAAAGAGACTGCCTGTTCGTGCTATATCCCGCGAACCCCGAGAGGGTGATGTTTGTGTTATCGAAGAAAATATATCCGGCGCCTGCATACAGCGCCGATACGTGTCCCTTATTGTCGCTGAAGTTTTCGTTGTAGGTAGCTTGTGTGCGGTTGTCTCCAGCAAAATCCCTGTCACTTACCTTGCCTGAACCAACCGAAACCCGGTTATAGGCGGCGATCACAACCAAATTTTTCCAGAAATTCCATTGCAGCGATCCGGAATAATCCACACCCGAAACCGACGTCCATTTCAATTCCGACAAAACATCAGGACTTTGACCGTTAATATTCCCGGCGATCGACCAGTTGAAATCCTCCACCTGTCGCCCGGCGGAAAATTCCACGCTCAGCTTCCGGTACATACCCTGACCCTCCACATGCAGAGACAGGAAAACGGCCAGCGAAACCAAGGCGCATATCTTTAAAAATCTGTTCAATTATTGGTGCGGATATTGATATTAAAAAGGATCAATTTGCCTTATATACCCTGACGTAGTCCACATACATCTTCGCAGGTAATTTGGTCTCATCAACCGTTTGCCCCGGAAAGTCGCCTGCAACGGCAAAGTTCAGCAGAATAAAAAACGGCAAATGAAAGGCGCCGGTGTTATTGATATTGGCCGCAATGTTACCGGTAACAAAAAGCTTGTCATCCACATACCACCTTATCTCGCTTTCATCCCATTCTACCGCGTAGATATGGTAATCGCCCGGGGTCGGATTATTAAACTGGTCGCCGTATTGCGCATGGCCGCCGCCACTGTTCCAGTGCATCGTGCCGTAGATCAGGTTATTGTCATTCACATGCTCCATGATATCTATCTCGCCGCAGTTCGGCCAGTTGACGGTAGAAATATTCGAACCCAGCATCCAGAATGCAGGCCAGAAACCCACGCCCAGCGGAACTTTTATACGCGCCTCGATCCGGCCATAAGTCACGGAAAACTTATCCATCGTATTCAGCCGCGCCGAGGTGTACGGAAATCCGCCCACACTTTCCTTTTTAGCCGTGATCACCAGGTTTCCATCCTCAATGTCCGCATTTGCAGCCTGGTAATATTCTTTCTCATTGTTTACGCCGAGGTTGCCGGTTTCCATGTTCCATACCTTGGTATCTATCGCGGGTCCGTTAAATTCATCCGACCATTGCAGTGTATAGGTAACAGGATCTTTGGGTTTCGGCTGATCCGGCGGAACCACAGTGATTTGCTTACCGGTTGTATTGTCCTTCGAGCACGAGGACGTAAAAAATGCAAGCGCCAGCAAAATACCGGCGCCTGCAGTCAGTCTGACAAACTTTTTATTCATATAGTTTATAATGGTTCACTAAGATAATCAATATCAACTGTATATCAGCTATTCTCTCCGGAGAAAATTAAACAGGAGCCGGGAAAGGTTACCAGCCTTTTGCTTCCCGGTCCTATCCTCAATCCCGGTCGTTACTGATTTACCTTAAATGATTCCCATCCCGAGGCCGTCGCCCGGTTACAGGTCATCGGCTGCGTGCCGTTCTCGCACGAAACGTATTTCCCGTTATTGCCCTGCAGCGTAATGGTCCCGTCTGCATTAGTGCCCCAGGTAAATTTCTCCCAGTCGCCGACAGATGTGCGGTTACAGGTGATGGCCTGCGTACCGTTTTCAGACGACACATACTTACCCTGGCTCTGCAAAGCTATCTTGCCGCCGCCTTCGTCAACTACCAAAAATTGCTCCCATCCCTGCGCAGTGGTACGGTTGCAGGTCATGGCCTGTGTACCGTTCTCGCTGCTCACGTACCGGTTATTAAACCCTTTCAGGGTAATGGTCTGACCTATAGGCGCACCACCGCCACCACCTGACGACGCGGTATAAACCCTCACATAGTCAACATACATGCTTGCGGGCAGGGCATTGGTATTCACGGTCTGCCCGGGCAGGTCACCACCTACGGCAAGGTTAAGGATAATGTAGAACGGCAGGTGGAAAGCGCCGGTATTATTGATATTGTTCTGGATATTGCCTGTCACATACAGCGTATTGTCCACATACCAGCGGATGCTGTTCGTATCCCATTCCACGGCATAAACATGATAGTCGGTAGCGGTGGCGCCGGTGCTGCTGCCATATTGCGCATGGCCGTTGCCGCTGTTCCAGTGCATGGTGCCCAAAATGGTGTTATTGGTATTCACCTGCTCCATAATATCTATTTCTCCGCACTGTGGCCAGCCCACCGAGCCGATGTTGGTTCCCAGCATCCAGAAGGCAGGCCAGCTGCCCTGAAATGCGGGTAACTTTATCCTGGCTTCTATCCTGCCATACGTCACGGAAAACTTACCCGAAGTGTTCAGTTTTGCCGAAGTAAACGGCTGTCCGCCAACGCTTTGATTTTTTGCGGTGATCACCAGGTTGCCTCCGGTTACGGTTGCATTGGCTGCCTGATAGTATTCCCGCTCGTTGTTCACATTCGGGTTTCCGTTGTCGATGTTCCATTTCGATCCATCTACGCTGCTGCCGTTAAATTCATCCGACCATACCAGCTGCCATGTAACCGCTCTCGGTTTGGTCGTGGTGGATGCGTCGGTGGTGGCCGTTTGCCTCATGGCATTGTTGGAGTCCTTTTTACAGGAGGCCATCACGGCGGTCAGCGCGATGCCCGCGCAGACCAGCAAATTAAAGAGTTGTCTTTTCATAATGGTTGTATTAAGTTAAAAATTGGTTGATTATGTTAATCCTTACTGGTTCACCTTGAACGATTCCCAGCCCGAAGCTGTCGCACGGTTGCAGGTCATTGCCTGTGTGCCGTTTTCCGACGATACGAACTTACCGTTATTACCCTGCAGGGTTATCGTGCCGTCAGGGTTAGTACCCCACGTAAATTTCTCCCAGTCGCCGACAGATGTGCGGTTACAGGTAATAGCCTGCGTGCCGTTTTCCGACGATACGTATTTACCCTGGCTTTGTAACGCGATTTTACCATTGCCCTCGTCAACCACCAGGAATTGCTCCCATCCCTGCGCAGTGGTGCGGTTGCAGTTCATCGGCTGTGTTCCGTTCTCACTGCTGACGTACAGGTTATTAAATCCTTTCAGTGTGATGGTCTGACCCACAGGCGCACCGCTTCCGCCGCCACCTGATCCGCTCGACTGTGTACCCGACCATTTGAAGGTTACTACGGCACCCGCAGCCAGGGTATAGGTGAACGACTCGCCGCCCCATTTGAGCTTGAATGAAGCACTTGATGATCCGGTATTGAGCGCGATCACCACCTTTGTGCCGTCCGAATTTTTAAAGGCAACGTTCTGGATATTACCCGCAATATTTGAAGAAATGCGCTTTGCACCCGGTCTGACGAATTTTGAGGCATGCCCGATAATATAATAGCCCACATTGCGGGTGATGGATGTTCCGCTGACGGTAATACCGCCGAGGCAGTTACTGCAACCGCCCGAAGTATGCGGATAATAGTTGGGGTCGGCGGCTAAGTTCCATTCCAGCACATTGCGGCTCCAGTTACGGGTAGCGCCGATAATGAGGTTATTAACGTGCCATGAAAGATCGCCGCCAAAGTTGCTCGGGCCGCCCACCCATTGCTCTGTGAAATAAACGTTTTTGCCCGGATACGCGTTATGCACGTCGGTAAGTGCGCTGATACTGCCCGCATACAGGTGAAAGGCCGAACCGTCCACGTAAGGGTTTGCGCCGCCATCGGCCAGTACGGTTTCCGGGTAGTCAATACGGTCGGTATTATGGTCGTAGGCTATAATTTTGGTTTGAAAGCCCGCTCCGCGTATCTGCGGTCCGAGATTATTCTTAATAAAGTTAGCCTCCTCCTGCGGTTGCATCACCATACTTGGGTTGTTGTAAGGATTAAGCGGCTCGTTCTGTGGTGTAATGGCGTCAATGGTGATGCCCTGTGCCTGCATAGCCTGCAGGTATTTTACAAAATACCTCGCGTAGGCATCGTAATAAGCTGTATTCAGGCTGCCGCCGGTAAAACCGTTGTTACCTGTCGTATTTACCTTCATCCAGGTCGGCGCTGTCCACGGCGTAGCAATGATTTTTATGGAAGGATTAATGGCAATGATTTTTTTAAGGATCGGGATCATGTCCTGATTTTCCTGACTGATGCTGAAATTATTCATGTTCACATCGCCTGCCGTCTGATCATACGTAAAATCGCTCGAACTCAGGTCGGATGCGCCAATGCTGATGCGCAGGTAGCTGATGCCGATCTGTCCGCTGCCTGTGCCGAACAATTCATTCAGTACACTGGTCTGATTTCCCCCCAAACCGTTTAGCAGGCCCGCACTGCCTCCGGTAAGGGTAAAGCCAAAGCCGTCGATGGTCTGGTAGGAGGTGTTTTCATCAACGGTGATGGTGGTAGGATTGGAGCCGCCATCGGCGGCAAAGTTGATGTTCCCCTGCTGCGCCAGCTTTTGCGACTGGTCCGAAGTGGTTAGCCATACGTTCACGGTTTCGTTGGCAGCGCGTGCTACCGTTCCTGAAACATCCCCGGCACCCGAAACGGGTTTTGATAGGTCCTTTTTGCACGAATAAAACAACAGGGCAGGCAGCATAAGTAAAGCCGCCAGCATTCTTAATTGGTAAATTGATCTCATAATTTATTTGGTTATAGTTTGTTGATTGGTTCCGAAAAAACGACCGCTTTAAAAACTATTCCGAATGCGAAATCATCAGCCACTTGTTAACCTACACTTAAAAAAGTAAGATCAGCCAAGCAGCAAGGCTCAGGACAATTCATCTGTTTTCAATAAAGGGGCAGATGTATAGTTTTTAATTGGTGTAACAAAATTAGCGGAAATAATATCTAATAACCAAATTTATTTTAACATAAATAACTGATATTTAGACAGTTATATGTATTTTAATACGCTTTAAACACAAAGTGTATTTTATACAAAAAGGGGTTTAAAACGTTACAGGGCAGGTTTTGGCGGAGATAATATTTGGCGGTGATACGCTTACTTCACAAGTTAATTTTAAAGAAATACCGGCAAGCGTCTGTCCTTAAAAACAAAAAAGCAGTAATAATGTCCGGAGCCGGTTGGCCTGTTATAGCCGCAGGTTGTATGGCCTGCTTTTCCGGCTGGTTCATTATTACTGCTTGCTGGCCTTATTGCCGCACCGTCTTTAGCGGATAAACAGCTTTTCGCGTTCCAGTTGTTTCAACTGTTGCTCAAGTTCCGCCCGTTTGGTTTGAAAGTCGGGATCATAAGCGCGGTTGATCATTTCATCCGGGTCAAGTATTAGGTTATAAAGCTCATACTGATTCGCATACGCACCCATCGCATCAAAATAGAAGTTGTACTTCCATTCAGTGGTCCTGATACTGCGCACCCGGTTGGCGGCGTTCACCATCGACGGCTTGTTGTTCAGACCGGCTTTGGTATCATCAAAGGTGAAGAGTATGCTGTCCTGAACCGCTGTTCCATCTTTGATCAGCGGCACCAGGCTCACCCCCCGCAATCCCGACGGCGGGTTCTTCACGTTGGCTATATCAGCTATCGTCGGCACGATGTCCACCAGCGAAGCCAGCTCCATCGTGTTTTTGTGCCCATGCCCGTTGAATAATATGGGGTTGGAGAATACCATCGGCACCCGTATAGTCTCCTCATAGGCATTAAACATCTTCTGCCGCAGTCCGCCATGAGTAAGTCCCATTTCGCCGTGGTCCGACACTTGTATCACCAACGCTGTATCGGCAAGCTTTGAGCCCTTTGCATCCGTAGCGTACAGCGCATCGGTAACGTAGCTGAGTTCTTTATCGGCCTTTGACAGAAGGTAACCATAAAAATTCAGGTAGTTCAGCTGATCTTCTTCCGTATTCAGCGGCCCGAGTCCGGCATTCTGCACTAACAGGGTATCAAACTGCGCTACCGGCTTCTTGCTTTTCAGCAGGTTTTCATTAATGCTTTTGGGCACTTTAATATCTCGTTTGGCCCAGTTAAGCGGATTATATCCATACGTTCCCGCCGTTTTTGGATAGGCAAGCACGTCGTGGGGGTTCACTAACGAAAGGATCAGACAATAGGGGATCATATCGCCTTTAGCCCGGCGCGCCTTCACCGATTCCAGGTAATCAATGGCTTCCCTGGTATATCTCGCGTCGTGATTCGCATAACCGCCGCCAAAGTTCAGCGGGTCGGTATCTTCACCTGAATCGGGTGGAACCCACCCCATTCCCCCATACAGGGCAATGTCGGCGGCCACAAGCGATGCATAGGTGGTCATGCCCTTGCTCAGGTGCCATTTGCCGCGATATTGTACGTCATAGCCCTCGCCTTGCAGCATGTTCATCATGTTAGGCAGCGTATTGATCAGCTGCCCTTCTGCCGGCGAGTAGTTTCCCAGTTCGGTAAGGGTTTGGGTTACGCCGTGTTGTGCGGGATAAGTGCCGGTAAGCAGGGTTGCGCGGCTTGGCGAACACATGCAGGTATTGCAGAAGGCCCGGTCAAAGCTGAAACCGTTCTTTTTATAAAAGGTCAGGTTAGGCAGGTTTTCTTCTTCCCATCCTTCCGGAAAATGTTGGGTAGCACGTTGCTGATCGGTAATAATAAGGATGATGTCGGGGTGCTTCCCGACTTTCTCGAGGTTCTGATTAAAACTCATGATATGTAGTGTATAAGGTTACAGGTTCGTATGGTCAAAGCTAACAAAACATCGACTATACATCAAGAGTAAATCGTACAGAAATAAATTTAGAGAAAATGCGGGCTGAAAGTATCTATTTTCCTGCCACCGCCGGATGCTCCATCTGCCCGGTCAGGTCTTTGGTCACCTTGGTGAAACCGATTACCTCGTTCTTGTCGTTATGAATGGCGGTAATCACAATGCTGCCCCAAAACCTCGTGCCGTCCTTACGCACCCGCCAGCCCTGGTCTTTGGCTGTTCCATGAGCGATCGCGTGAGCAATTAACCGCTCAGGTCTTCCCCCTTTACGGTCATCGTCGGTATAAAATATGCGGAAATTCTTGCCTATGATCTCTCCGGCCTGGTAGCCCTTCACCAGCATAGCTCCCTTATTCCAGTTTTCAATATTACCGTGCTGATCGAGCAATAGTATGGCGTAATCTTCTATTTCTTCCACCATCTTGTCAAAACGGATTGCCTTAAGATCTTTGTCAGATAGCGATTCGTTTACGATGGCTGTTATCCGTGCATCCAGGTTTTCTGCGGCATCGGTCATCATTTTTAACCATTTGCCATTAACCAGGTAGGCATCATCCCTGATCAGGTTGATAAGACCCATGATCGATGTTAAAGGGTGTCTGATTTCATGCGACTGAATATAGGCGATCTTCATCAGCGACTCATTCTTGGCATTCGTTTCCTGCACCTGCCTTTTTAATAGTTCCTTTGCAAGTTCCAGTTCCAGCAAGTGGGCAATCTGCCGCGAAAGTGTTCTTAAAGCCTTTTTCTGAACATCGCTGAGTTCCCCGGGTTTTGAATCAAACAGGCAAAGCGTACCGAGCTTCAGCCCGTTGTTGATGATTAGCGGAGCCCCGGCATAAAAACGCACCTTAGGGCCTGAATGCACCATCGGATCGTCGTCGAACCTTGAATCGTTCAGCGCATTATTAATGACCAGCACATCGTTTTGCTGCATGCCGTAATGACAAAACGTCGGCGCACTGAAACCCGTGGCCGAGGGTTCCATGCTCTCTTCGAAAAACTGCAGGTCCATCCCCGACCTCACCTTTAGCAAATTGGCCTGCTCGTCCAGTAAATTGATAAAAGCTATCGGCTTGTCACACAATTGTGCCGCCAGATCGACGATATCCTGTAGCTCGGTCGATCTTGTCAAATCAAGCCGCAGGTATTTCTGAACCTCCTTTATTCTATCATCCTCAGTATATGCCATGCAATAGCCCCATTTTAAAACCGACGCCGTCAACAAAAATTAAATATGGAAGTCAGCAGGAGCTAAATTTAAAAAAATAATAGCATTTATGCCTGGCATGGCTGTTTCCGCAGTATAACTGGTTGGCAATGCGGGTTATAAACTCTTCAAACGCAAAAACCCTCACACTGTTTTAACAAAAAGTTTAACTTCATACAACCTATAGGAACATCGCTGACGCTGTATGAATCTATTCCACAACTAATTTGCTCCATCCTTTATCCCCCGCGTTTTTTAGTTCCTTTTTTCTTGCTTCCATCACCTTTTTTATCCGTGAGCTATAAGCCCAGCACGTACTTTGGCGTATGGATAATATTTCCGATAGTTTATGCGACGATATTTTTCCGTTGGTTGAATACATCAGGAAGATCATGTAAAATGCCTTATTGATCGGTATCCGGGTATTCTGCAAAATGGTGTATGCAATCACCGATTCCTCATACCCGCATTTGGAGCATCGGCGGCTGTAAGGCAAATGACCGTGCCCGTAGTGGGTGTTATCGCATTTGCGGCAGCTGTAACCCTTTTCCCATTTCAGATCACTTAAAAATTTAAAGCAGGTTTCCCGGTCTGGATATATTTTGCTGAATTCTTCAAAGTCCACCTCGGCTGACATGACACGATCATGAATGATCTTTTCAATATCATGATGCAGGGTAGTATTATCCTGTTCCAGCAATACGTTCATTCTCGAAATTTCCTCCGATTGCTGCTGCAATAAATTGTTCACCACCTTCAGTTCCTCATTTTGCCTGCCGATCACCAGGGTCTTTTCCAGTAATTCCTTGGTGCGGGCTTCCACTTGCGCTTCAAGGTTCCGGTTCAGCGTGTCTTTAAGCTCTTCGTTTAGCTTCAGTTGCTTGATCACCCGTATCTGCGCCTGTTCCTCCTGCTTTTTCAACAGCCGCACCTTGTCGCCAATGGCAAATGAGATAAAAATCATCTCCGTGATAAAGCAGATGCTCAGGCTGTAATAGGCTGTAGCCGTTACCGGCAGTGTCCATAAATTAAGCGCGATAAGCGCCTTGATCACAAAACCTGTCAGCAAAAACGAATAGCCGATCACAAAAAATCGTGCAGCGCGGTAACCTTTTGCCAGTACATAACAACCGGCAAAATAAGCCAGCGTAAGCGGAACGATCTCAATGATCTTATAGCTGAACCAGTCGGGATCGACAGTCAGGCAAATCACAAAGAACAGCGTCCGCAGACCGATCATCCACCACAGGGCCTTGTTCAGATGCGGCGCATTTACCTTCAGGTTCAGAAGGCTTTGGGTGAACAGTACCGAAAATATACTGGCCGAGAACAGCGCTATACCGTAGGCATTATGGTTCCACATCGGTGAACCCGGCCATACATACTGATAGGCTATGCCGTCGGCGCACATCTCGTAAAGCCCGATACTCAGGTTGTAGGCTACGTAATACAGATACTGGCGCTGCCGCATTGCAATGAACATCATCAGGTTATACAACCCGAAAACGAGGATCATCCCATAAAATATCCCGAAGAAAAAATATTCGTCAAGCGCATAGGTGATAAACCAGTTCACCGACCGCAGCACCATGATCACATTGACCGGCCGGTGCGATTTTATCCGGACGTAGTAGGTCTGGGTGCCGCTCAGGTTGTTCTTGATATTCAGGCTGAAATTCTTGTGCTGGTATAGCCGCGCCGAAAAAGGACGGTTGCTGCCGAGCAGGGTGGCCTTGTAATGATTGTTGCGGTCAGGCGCATAAACGCTGATGCTGTCTATCGTCTGGTCAAAAAACTCAAGTATCCAGTTGTTGTGCGAGTTAGGGTCATGGTGGATCTTTATACGATACCAGTAGGCACTCCCCGGATTTTTGGTTTGCGGGGTAGCCTCTTTGTTCACCCTGAATTTCGCCGCAAACGCATCGCTTTTCACCTGCTCAAAGCTTAGGCTGTCATGCTGGTCTTCCAGGTAATCGATCTGATCATACCGGAATATCTGCTGTTTGGAAGTATCGCAGATCTTCACGGGTGTCTGGGCATTTGCGTGTACGAGGGTTAGTGGCACAAGCAAAAATGCAGGCACAAAAGGTCTCAGTAAGAATTTAATCATACGCACAATCGGTTTATAATTCCGTGGCTGTCAAATTCTACGAATTTTCCGGCTAACGGGTTTTGTGGTTCGCGTTTAGGTAAAGCAATGATAAGGGTTTTATTTGTTCTATCCTATTAAAGGTAAATTATACAGTTAATCAATAGACTAACCGGGATAAAAAGGGAAGAAATAAAAATAGGCGAACAACGGTTTAGGCTGATCTTCAGCCCGTCGCGCTATCCGCCATTCATCTAAAAACTAAGACCGGTCAGGGCACTTTAAAGCCCAGCGCCTGCATATAACCTTTATTGGGGTGGCAGTTTTCGAATTTGCAGTTTTCAAGAAATCCGTTCAGGGCTTTGATCAGCTCTTCGCGGTTTTCCGGGGCGGCCTTACGGATATCAGCAAAAGTAGCCCTTGGTTTCTCGGTATAATCAATCACCTGCTCATATCCGGCGGGCATATCAAAGGTGATGATCCCGGCCGTATTATCCAGCTTTTTATAAGGCCAGTAATGCCATCCGATATTATTTTTCTCAAGCAGTTCTCTAAAGGTCTTTACCCATTCGTCCTTGTTCTCGCCGGTCTCACCACAGTAAATGGGTACGTTATACTTATCCCTGAAATCAACATAATCCTGTATCACATTTTGTGTGGGGTCGGTCCAGTATTTATGGAACTGATAAACCAGCTTGGAGTCAAACGGCGGGCCGAAGGGTTTAAAGTTGCTGTCCCATTGTGCACCGCCCAATATCAGGATATGGTTTTTGTCAACCGTCCGGATGGATTTTGCCATTTCTTTATACAATGGCTCGAGGTAAGGATTGAAATCTTCAGCCTTAAAATAGGTGGCAATAGGCTCGTTCAGCAGGTCATAGCCTAACACCGTGGTTTCATTGGCATAGTGTGCAGCTATTTTGTGCCATACGCTGATTGCTAACTGCTGGCTGGCTTTGCTCTTGAACAGGAAGGGATAGCCATAGCCGTCGTCAATATTGTCGCCGGTTTGCCCGCCGGGTGCGCAGTGCATATCCAGTATAACATACAGGCCCTCCTTTTTACACCAGCCGATCACACGATCAAGCAGCTCAAAACCCCGGTTAGCGTTATTCTGACCCATATAGCTTTCTGCCGTAAACAGACGGTAATTAAACGGAATACGGATCGAGTTCATTCCCGCGGCCTTTAAAAAATGAATATCGACAGCGGTGATATAATTATCCTGGAACTTTTTCCAGAACGCCTTTACATCCTCCGGCCCCATGATCTCCGACAGGGCCTCGTTGATCAGTTTGGGCGAGTTGGTCTCCTTGAATTTGAACATATAACCCTCAGGCACCAGCCAGTTGCCAAGGTTAGTACCCCGCATCAGGAAGGGTTTATTGTCAGGTCCGATAATTTCCTTGCCTTTAACGGTGATAAATCTTCGTGTCTGCGCGTGGAGCGCAGAGATGCCGAAAAGCATTAAAAATAGGATGGATAAAGCTTTTTTTTTCATGATCTTAAATTTCTGCATAATTCCCGGAATTAAAAGCGATCCCGCCGCTTAATTCCACACATAAGTGGCAGCTGCGCCGCCGGGTAATGTGCTGGAGGCTGTTTTGTTATTGAATTTTATATTGAAAGTGATGTTACCGGATGTGGTATTAAAAACGATCAGCACTTTCGAGCCGTCGGTGTTTTTAAAAGCAACGTTCGGAATAGTTGTCAGTGCTGACGACGCGATCCGCACCGCCCCTGGTCGTACAAACTTGGATGCATGGGCAATAATGTAATAGCTCACATTGCGGGTGATATTGGAACCACTGATGGTTAACGCGCCTTTACAAACCGAGCAGCCCCCATCGGTGTGCGGGCCGAAAGAGGCATCCGTAGCCAGGTTCCATTCTAATACATTACGGCTCCAGTTGCGCGGCGCACCGATGATCAGGTTGGTCAGGTGCCATGAAAGGTCACCTGCAAAGCCGCCGTCCGACGGGGTGTATTGCTCCGTAAAATAGAGGTTCTTATCAGGGAAGGCGTCATGTACGGTCGTAAGCGCATTAATGCTGCCGTTGTAAAGATGAAAAGCCGAGCCGTCCACATATTTATTGGCGGCCGGGTCGTTCAGAATGGCGATCGGATAATCGGGTCTGTCGGCGTTATGATCCCAAACGATGATCTTTACATGCAGATTTGCCGCTGCAAGCTGCGGCCCCAGGTTATTTTTTACAAAATCGGCCTCTTCACTGGCCTGCATTACCATCGCCGGGTTATTGCCTGGGTTTAGCGGCTCGTTTTGCGGGGTCACCGCATCAATGGTGATGCCCTCGGCCTGCATAGCCTGTATGTATTTTACAAAATATTTCGCATAGGCGCCATAGTACGAGGTGTTCAGGCTGCCGCCGGTAAAACCGTTGTTTCCCTGTGTATTTATTTTCATCCATACCGGTGCCGTCCAGGGGCATGCCAGTATTTTTATCTGCGGATTCAGAGCCAGTATGCTTTTCAAAACCGGGATCAGATCGGTTTTCTCCCGGTCTATACTGAAATGGTCAAGGTTCTCGTCTGTTCCGGAAGGGATGTCGTCGTAAGTAAAATCTCCGGCGCTTAAATCGGAAGCACCGATAGAAATACGCAGATAACTGATGCCGATGTGGCTATCATCCGTTAAAAAAAGCTCTTTCAGCAGGGCATCCTTTTTATCAGCCGGAAGGCTGTTGATCACTGTTGCGCTGCCGCCTGTCAGGCAGAATCCAAAACCGTCGATGGATTGGTAGGTCGTCGTAGTATCGACCACGATATCCGTATTTGAATTTGCCGCTGTGCCGAAGTTGATCGCCTCATTCTGTTTAGCCAGCAAAGCCGATTCATCAGGTAGGGTCAGCCACATGGCCACGTCGGATTGAACTTCTGTCGGCGGAGTCTCGGAGTTTCCGCCACCCGGGGCGGACGGCGGGTTTGCATTTACCGGCTTTTTGCTGCATGCCGGGCACAGCGCCAGCATCGTCGCAGCAAACAGGATTACGAAAGTTCCGCGTGCAGTTTTTTTCATATTAAAAAGCAGATGGTTGATCAGCAATAACTGATGAAGCGTTTATAACCGGTTTATTAAAACCATGACATCGCTAATATAATATTAACCTTTCCTTTTATATACATTTGGAATATTTTTATGCGGTGCTATTCGCAGCATAGATCTGATACGCTTTAATACCAAACTATATTGCTGCTGTGCTATTATAACGATTAAAAACTCCCCGGCAGTAATCAGTTCAATACCATTGAAATGAAAAAAATAAAATTTTTACTTCCTGTAATTTTGATTTTTTCGGCTCCTGTTTTCGCCCAGAACCTGAAGGTTGCCATTGCCGCAAACCTGCAGCCGGTTATAAAAGAGCTTCGGAAAGACTTTAAGAAAAGGACCGGGATCACCATCGAACCGATCTCCGGTGCGTCCGGGAATTTAACCAGCCAGATAAAGAACGGCGCCCCGTACGATGTGTTTTTATCTGCGGATATGAGTTTCCCCGGCGCGCTTTTCACATCGGGGTTCAGCGCAAAAAAACCGGTAGTCTATACCCGGGGCAGTCTGATCATATGCAGCAGCCAGAACATTGGGTTTGAGAACTGGGAAAGACTGCTCCTCACCGACCGCGTAAAAAAAATCGCCATAGCCAATCCTAAAACCGCACCCTATGGCAGCGCTGCTGTAGAGGCATTGACACATAAAGGCATCTATGATGATATAGCCCCCAATATCGTAACCGGCGAAAGCATTTCGCAGGTTAATACCTATATTATCACGGGCGTAGTCGATGTGGGATTTACCACACAGGCATTGGTCAACGATCCCGCAAATAAAACTACCCTATACTGGCGGGCTATCGATCAAAAATTATATTCGCCTATTGAACAGGGAATGATCATTACTAAACACGGCGCGGCAAACCCGGCGGCCAGCCGCTTTTATCATTATATCCTGAGCGCCCCTGCACAGGCTATATTTAAGAAATTTGGATACCGGTAATCGCAGGGGCATTGCCAAATCACGTTAAATGGATCTTACACCGATATGGCTCACGTTAAAATTAGCGGCAATCACTACGCTGGTGTTGCTCGTTATTGGCCTCCCCGTTTCCTGGTGGCTTTCGCGTGGCCGGTCTGTGTTCAAGATCATCATCGAAGCGCTGATCACCATTCCGCTGGTGCTGCCGCCATCGGTACTTGGTTTTTACCTCTTGCTGGCATTCAGTCCGCAGCACGGGCCGGGCAGGTGGTTGCAGCAGGTGTTTAATATCCAGTTTGTTTTCTCATTTCAGGGCTTGGTGCTTGCTTCGGTTATCTACAGCCTGCCGTTCATGGTCGGGCCGGTTAAGTCAGCGTTGCAGCAATTGCCCCCGTCGCTGTTACACGCTTCGTACAGTATCGGCAAAACACGCTGGCAAACTTTTGTCAGGGTGCAGCTGCCCAATATAAAACCGTCGCTGCTTACCGCCATGGTACTGACCTTCGCGCATACACTCGGCGAGTTTGGCGTCGTATTGATGATCGGCGGTAATATCCCTGGCGTTACGCGTGTGGCCTCCATCGCCGTGTATGATTCCGTCGAACAGATGGACTACCACAGCGCAAATGTTTATTCGCTCATTTTGTTTTGCATTACCTTCGTGCTGGTCACCGGCGTATTTGTTTTTAATAAGTATCGTTTTAAAAGCCCTGTGGAATGATCAGCATCGAGATAGAAAAGAAGTTAAAGGCTTATAAAGGCCAGGAGGCGCTGCATATAAAAAAGCAATTCATCCCGGGAAGCATCACGCGCATATATGGCCCGTCGGGGGCGGGCAAAACCACTTTTTTAAAAAGCATTGCTGGCTTTGTTCATCCTGAAAAGGGCCGGATAACCGTCAACGGACAAACATGGCTCGATACCGTGGCAAATATCAACCTGCCTCCGCAAAAACGAATGGCTGGTTTTGTGTTTCAGGATTATGCCCTCTTCCCGAACATGACCGCTTTGCAACACCTGCAATATGCGACGGAAGATACAGGGTGGATAAAAAGGCTGCTGGCTATCGGCAAGCTGGATGATTTTTCAGACCATAAGCCTGCGTGGCTTTCCGGAGGACAACAGCAGCGCTTGGCCATTTTAAGGGCGCTGGCTATTAAGCCCCAACTGCTGCTGATGGACGAGCCGTTTTCGGCGCTGGATACAGAGAGTAAAATGCAATTGATCGGGGAGTTGAAGCCGGTCTTTGAGGAGCTGGAGGCTACAGTGCTTATTGTTACGCATAGCCCCGGAGAACTGGCCGAGCTTACCAATCAGGAGTTCTGTATCCGGTAACGATAACAGGATTTCACGGACAAGCCTCACCCTGTCCGTGAAGTCTGAACGGGGTTAAATGTGTTTTGCGATCTCGCTTACGGAGGCGCGTTTGGTATAGTCCTTATCAAAATGAACAAACACGATCTTCCCGGTATTATCGATCACATAGGTTGCCGGAACAGGCAACACGTGATCAAGATTACCATTATTCTTTTCCAGGTCAACGCCGTAACTTTTCAATTTGGCATACAACCCGTCATCAACCTTGTAATTAACTTTATAAGCCTGCATTATTTTGTACCCTTTATCTTCAATGATCGAAAAGGAAGCATGGGTTTTCTCAATGGTCTTGTTGATGTTGTCCGCTGTTTCCGGCGTCACACCAACTACATAGGCTCCTTTTTCCGTCAGCGTCTGTAACGAGTCCTGCAATTGCTGAATATGCTTGTTGCAATACGGGCACCACTGCCCCCGGTAAAAAAACAATACAACCGCCTTGTGTTTTTTCAGCAGGTCTTTTAGCACGAGCGTCTTCCCTGAATTATCCGTTGCGGCAAATTCGGGTGCGGATACGCCGCTTTTTAAGCCGGTTTGCGCTGAAACATGCAACGCGGTCAACAAAACGACCGTAGCTACCAATAAATATTTCCTCATTATTTCTGATTTCTTTTATATAAAAACGGAGGGGAGAAGCGAGTCCCCCTCCGCCAAACAATACAACTCACATTTTGCCGGACGTATCCTTCTGCATTTTCTTTTTCTCCATCTTGCCCATTTTGTCTTTCTTTTTTTCCATCTTATCCATCTTGCTCATCTTGTCCATTTTATCCATCTTGTCCATCTTCTTTCCCTTCTTCTCCATTTTGCCCATCTTGTCCATTTTGCCGGTATCGCTTAACAAAATGGTGTGTGCTGTAGCGGATGAATAGTTAATGGCTTTTGCCTGGGTTCCGATTGCGGCGCAGGCCGCGATAGCAGTTACCAATACTGCTGCTGAAAAAATTGATTTCATACTTTGTTTTTTAGTTTTTATGTTTCCCGCTTAGTCGGCAATACATGTTTAACCTTACAAAGTATTTTTAAGAAAAGCTTTTTTACTTAACAGAACGTCATGAAAATACCTCACGGCAGTTAGTTTCTGCTCAGTTCGTCCTCAATCCGGTCCTGCAGTTCCTTTTTAAAATTTTCATCCAGTTTCCGCGGGTGATGCGCACTATCATTAAAAAGCTGGCGTACCATTTGGTTGATCACCCTGCTTTGTTTTTTGTATATCCTGCAAAACGAGCAGCCCACCAGGTGAACGCGCAGTTCAAACGCTTCCCTTAATGACAGCCTGTCCATCTCTTTTTTTTCAATCAAAAGCGTTGCCTTCCTGCAGTTATATATTATTCTTTTCAAATAGCTCATAACGCTGCTTTTTTAAATCCAGTTCTTTTGCAGGCATGCCCGCAAATTCACCTTGGCCCGGTGTATAATTACCCAAAAGTTCGATGCGCTTACCTTCAGCTCCGAGCAAATGGTTTCGGTTGGTTCCTCGTCAATGTGTTTCATCGTAAAGACCGACATCCAAAGTGCCGGGAGTTTTTCCAGGCATTTTTTTAATATCCGTTCAAACTCCTTGCTCTCAAGCGCATCCTTATCTTCAATTCCAAACTCCTTTGGCCCTCCGGCTTCCATCCAGTGCCCGTCGTTCGGGTCAAAAAAACTATCCTGCTCCTGTTCTGCCTCTTTCACTCCGCCTGCTTTCAATCCCGACGACTTTTTCCGGTACACATCAATGATCTTGTTCTTTAAAATGGCCGTTAGCCACGTTCGCTCTGCGCTTTTACCTTCAAAGCCTTCTGCTTTAAGCAACGCTGCCAGAAACGTATCCTGCACCAGGTCTCTTGCGAGTTCCTCGTCGTTAATCCGCGAAATCGCAAAACCATACAAATAGTCGGCATGCGCCTTTACCCACCCGTGCGGGTTCAACTGATGATTCATATTTTTCTTTGCCTGCAAATTGCACTGATCATTTTATTCGCTAAATTAAACAACAACCTTGTTAATGCGCGCAATTCGTATTGGTAGTTAGACGTTAAATTCCTCAGGACCTTACAAAAATTTCGCTTTCCGTTGCCTTTTTTGCAACATATTGTGGTACAAGTTTATACAAGTTGATTCAGCTGACAGTTCCCGCGCAAAAAAATCTACATTTATTGTAAGGAAATAAAAATGCATCCGACTAAGAGTCAAAAAACGTAAATATCAATTATCAGATACATCATGAAATCACTAAGAATATTCGGCATTATTGCCTTTCTGGGCGTTGCGGTGTCGCTTACTGCATTTATAAATGTAAAGTTGCTGAACAAAACCAACGCGACTAACAGCGGATTCGCCGTAGTGGAACTGTTTACTTCCGAAGGCTGTTCCAGTTGCCCTCCGGCCGACGCCCTTGTTGCCCGCATCGAAAAGGAAAGCGGCGATAACCCGTTTACATTCTTGCTTATCATGTTGATTACTGGAACAGGCTGGGCTGGAAAGACCCGTACAGCAGTGCTGATTTTTCCAAACGTCAGAGCGAGTATGCCAATTATCTTCACTTAAACTCGGTCTATACACCGCAGATCGTGGTGAACGGAAGGACTGAGTTTATCGGCTCGCAGGAAGGAACATTACGTAATGCCATCCGCACCAACCTGCAGAAACCCGCCGCCGCACAGCTCCGTCTTGACATAGGCAATACGGATAAAAAACAGGCAACAATCAAATATGCTGCCGAAGGGACGGATAAAAATACCGTGCTGCAGGTAGCCGTTTTACAAAAAGCAGCGACCACCAAAGTGGAGCGCGGCGAAAACGGCGGCAGAACATTATCGCATGTTCAGATCGTTCGTCATTTACAAACCGTGGCACTCAGGTCAGAAAGCGGAACCGTAAACATTGCCCTGCCAGTCGGTTATGACGGCAATAACTGGGAGATCATCGGCTTTTTGCAGAACCGCACAAACGGTGCAATTATAGCTGCCGCAAAGGCATCATTACCCGGTAATGCCATGGCTGCGGCAACAGGCAGTATGTGACCGTTAAATTTTGTACTTTCACATCCGGTGGCAGATACACCGCCGGATGTTTTTAAATATTTTTCCGTAACTGACATTTATGAAAGCCATTAAAGAAAAACATTCTTTAGCCATGCGATGGTGTCACTGGGTAAACTTCCCTATCCTCACCATCATGATCTGGAGTGGTATGCTGATCTATTGGGCCAACGACGAATACTCGTTCACCATTTTCGGGCATACCTTTTTCCGTTTCTTCCCCGACTGGTTTTACCACGCGCTGAAGATACCGCACCGCCTAGCCGAAGGCATGGCCTTTCATTTTCTTTTCATGTGGTTCTTCACCCTGAACGGCTTTTTCTATATCCTGTACACCCTGATCTCGGGTGAATGGAGGGAACTCGTTCCGCAAAAAAAATCATTTAAGGAAGCCTGGCTGGTACTGCTACATGATCTGCATATCCGTAAAATGGCCCCGCCGCAAAAAAAGTATAACGCAGCGCAGCGTATCGCCTACACCGCCATCATTGTTATGGCGATCGGATCGGTAATCACCGGACTCGCCATTTATAAGCCGGTGCAGTTTTACTATCTCACCTGGCTGTGCGGCGGGTATCATTTCGCCCGGATCATCCATTTCGCCCTGACACTCGGTTATGTTTTCTTTTTCCTGATCCACATCATGCAGGTAATTCTTGCAGGCTGGAATAACTTCAGATCGGTGATCTCAGGCTTCGAGATCGTGAACGACACCCCAAAACCTGCTATTCAAAAAATTGACAAAGATGAGCACCCCGGATAAGAAAAAAACACAGAAGGAGCCAACCCTTCAGCAAAAAATAAACAGGCGTAACTTTATTTCGTTCAGCACATTTACAGTGCTGGCCGCCAGCGCCTACGGCGGTTGGCGCTGGCTATACAATTCGCCGCAGGAAGAAGCCGGGGGCATTACCGGTGGTGCGCATAAGCCCCTGCGGAGAGCGCTTAATAAAACCGAATTGTTTTTCAGGCGGCTTTTCAGCAACAACCATCTCGTTAAAACCTACCCAAGATCGCGAGCGGCAAAAAACGTCAGAACCAACAGCTATATCGGTATCGAGCCTTCAAAAAAATTCGATCCGGCGGAATGGCGGCTTAACGTGGTAAAAAAGGGTGGCGAGATTTTAAAGGTCAGCATGGAGGAGATCATGGCGCTGCCAAAAACCGAGATCATCTACGATTTCAAATGCGTGGAGGGCTGGGATCAGATACAGCATTGGGCTGGCGTCCGGTTTATTGATTTTGTAAAGCACTACCAGCTGGACGACTATGCCAAAATGGAATATGTGGGCATGGAAACACCCGACAAATCCTATTATGTCGGTCTGGATATGCCCAGCGCATTGCATCCTCAAACATTACTGGCCTACGAGATGAATGACAAGCCCATTACGCTGCCTCACGGTGCGCCGCTACGGCTGATCATTCCTGTTAAATACGGCATCAAGAACCTGAAACGCATAGGTACCATCACCTTCAGC
Organism: Mucilaginibacter sp.; assembly: GCA_035547875.1. GTDB lineage: Bacteria > Bacteroidota > Bacteroidia > Sphingobacteriales > Sphingobacteriaceae > Mucilaginibacter. Next base: position 40,086 of record DASZTX010000008.1, read on the forward strand.
AACACGCGTCCGCGCGATTATTGGGCTGAGGCAGGTTACGATTACTACTCAGGTCTTTAAGCCCGGACAGGGGTACTGGTTTTCTTTCTTAAAAGAAGTGGGCTGTCGCTTTATGTCGTGCGGCATTAGCATAACCTATTTTGCTGCAACAGTAAATATTTATGCTGATATTTGGAAGATATTATGCCCACTGCCCGACTACCGTTTCCCAAACAAATTGCTTATGCCTGTGGGATGATTGGCTGGAGTATCATGACAAACGTTATTATCGTGATGCTGCCTTACTTTTATCTGCCGCCATCAAACTCCGGACTAAAGCCTTTTGCACCCCAGCTGCTTATCTTCGGCGTGCTTAATATTCTGTCGCTCGTTGCAGCGTCAGGCAGGCTTACCGATGCAATTTTCGATCCGCTTATTGCGTCGCTGAGCGATAAAAGCAGCAATCCGCGCGGCCGCCGCATCCCCTTTATGAAGTGGGCCACGTTACCATCCATCGTATTTTTCTGCCTTACTTTCCTTCCGCTTAGCCGCACGGAAAGTATCCATAACGCCTACTGGCTCATGGGCGCGCTCATTGGCTTTTACATGTCCACAACGGCTTACATCATTCCCTATAACGCATTGCTGCCTGAGCTGACCGATACAGCCGATGAAAAGGTCTCCCTGTCGTCGCTGCAGCAGGTTGGTTTTGTTATCGGTATCATTATCAGTGCGCTCGTTAACAATTTCGCTGATTTGGTGCAGCGTTTTTTTGACGTTGCCGACCGCGACCTGGCCGTACAATACACCATTGCCGCACTTGGCATTTTTGCCGGTCTGATCATGCTTATTCCGGTATTTGCAATCAACGAACGCAAATTTGTCGTGGCTAAAAAACCATCGCACCTGCCGGTTCTCAAGGCCATAAAAAAGACCTTCAGCCAGCCTAACTTCAAATATTACCTGATATCCGACTTTTCATTTTATATGGCGCTTAGCATCATATCCAGCGGGCTGCTTTTTTTCATAACCGTACTGTTGCCGTTAAAGGAATCAATGGGAGGCTTGCTGATGGGCATTATGGTGATGGTCTCACTCTGGCATTATCCGCTCATCAATTACATATCCCGTAGAAAGGGGAAAAAGCCCATCATCTTATTTTCGTTCGCGCTGTTGTCGCTCATATTTGCTATGATATTCTTTCTTGGAAAGATACCGCTGCCGCCCCGCGTGCAGGTTTACGCACTGGTGATCTGCGCTTCCTTTCCGCTTGCCTCGCTTGGCATCCTGCCGAATGCTATCCTGGCGGAGATTGCTGAAAAAGACGCGGCTGAAACCGGCGAAAACCACGAAGGGATGTTCTTCGCTGTAAAATATCTGTTTGTCAAACTTGGGCAAACGCTCGGTATCGGCCTGTTCGCTTTTCTCACTATTTATGGCAAAGACCCCGGGCACGATTTTGGGTTACGGCTGAACGGCGTCTGCGGATTTGCGCTGTGTTTAATGGCTTTTATCGCCTTCACACGGTTCAAGGAAAAAAAGCCGGTTGTAAAAAAGATCAGCGATACGGATTGACGCTTACCTGGAAATATTGTTCGGCCTCGAATAAACCAGGTGCATCACGTTGATGTTGCGCATGGCGAAGGCGGCCTCGCAGTAGCACAGGTAGTAACTCCACTTGCGGATAAAAGTATCGTCAAAACCCAGCGCCCTTACCCTGCCAAGGTTGGCGGTAAATGAGTCGTACCAGAGCCGCAGGGTCTTCGCATAATCAAGGCCGATATCCTTTAAATCTACCATCGTCAGGTCGCCTGTACGGTTTATCGAGCTGTTGATTGCCGCGACGGACGGCAGCAGCGATCCGGGGAAGATGTGTTTTTGTATCCAGTCCACGCCTTTTCTCAGGCTTTCATACCTTGAATCGGGCGAAGTGATCACCTGCAATGCGAGGATACCGTTCCTTTTCAGCAGCTCATGGCATTTTCTGAAATAAACATCCATGAATTTGTGACCGACAGCCTCTAACATTTCCACCGATACGATCTTATCAAAAGTCCCCTCCATTTCGCGGTAATCCTTCAGTATGATATTCACCCGGCCGTTCAGTCCTTCAGCTTCTACGCGCTCGGTCGCCAGTTTGTGCTGCTCTTCCGAGATGGTCAGCGAGGTTACTTTACAGCCATAGTTTTTAGCCATATAAATGGCATTGCCGCCCCAGCCGCTGCCAATCTCCAGCACGTGGTCGGTGGGCTTCAGGTGCAGCTGCCTGCACAATCTTTCGTACTTGGCAAGCTGGGCTTCCTGCAGGCTCAGCCCGTCGCGGTAAAAATAGGCCGATGAGTAGGTCATGGTCGGATCAAGAAAACTGGCGAAAAAGTCGTTGTTCAGATCGTAATGCTCCGATATATTTTTGCGTGAGCCTTCAACTGTATTGGCTCTTTTAAAATGCGAAAGCTTGTTGTATAATTTAAGCAGGTTAAGCGATAATGCCTGCACCTTGCTGCCCGATACGCCCGGCGCATGGTCAATGTTCAGCAACACCCACTTTATAACATTGGTAATGTTATCGGTGTCCCAAAGCCCGTCCACATAAGCCTCTCCAAAACCAATGTCCCCGAAAAGAATAACACGCTTATAAAACTCGTCGCTGTTTACCCTTATACTCGCGGCAATGTTTCCCTCTCCGGTACCGATGGTTAGCTGCTCGCCGGTCGCCAAGGTGAGGTACAGGTTACCCTTCTCCATTTTCGACAGGAACTTCAAAACGATATCCTGGTAAAAGGTATTTTTTTTAACGAGTGTAATTGTATCGGGCATAGTTTTTTCAGGTCTTTGCGTGGTGCGTTTCCTGCCAATAAATACGTAAAGTGATCGGTCTAAAGTTTTTTCAATATAGAAAAATTTCTTCTAATTATAGGGCCTGTACACCTCTTTTTGCAGATGCATATCATCTGTTTTACGATAAAACGGAATTTTCTTCATCCATAGTTTCAGGGCCTGCCAGTGTATCAGTGCGATCACTTTCAGGGTGATCAGCGGAAAACTTAAAAAATACAGCAGCAGTGTAAGGTCATTCAGCGGCTTTTTGTTTCCGCTAAGCGTGCTGATAAAAAATCGCTCACCGTTCTGTTCGTAATCGTCTATTTTCAACTGGAGTTTTTCGCCCGGCAGCTGAAGGTTAAAATCAAAATGGGTGTCCATACCGATGAACGGCGACACATAAAAATACTTGCCGGTGTTTAGCCGGAAGCTGTCGCCCTGCCGGGCGTCCGCGCCTAAAAAGTATGGCTTCATTTCCAAAAAGGTATTGCAAACCTCCACAACCGAGCAAACCGGACTCCCTTGCTCATCATAACAAAAATAAAACGAAACAGGGTTGAACTGGTACCCAAGCGTACAAAGGTTGGTAAGCAGCATGATGCGTCCGTTGCCAATGTTTACACCGTTTGCTTTCAGGTATTCCGTAATGTGATGACGGACACCTTGAGTTGTATCCGGGTTTTCGCGCGGCAGTTGTAAATGATCCTTGTCCCTGAAATTGAACAGATTGAACCTGTTGCGGCTCATCAGCTTTAATTTTTGGCTTAGCAGATCGATCTCATCCAGATCGAGATAGAACATAAAAACCCGGTAATGGAAACGGTGAACCTTTGGCGCAAGCCGGTGGTGCATTACGTGAGCTTTATACAGACAGGAATTAATTGTGCCGCTTGCCATACATGAATATACGGATTATTCCGGAGGCAGGATGGTTTTATCGTCATAAACAGCCTCGCCGAGCAATTGCGAACACAGTTGTACGGCACTGGCGAAGGCATCCTCGTGAAATCCGTATTTAAAGTAACTGCCGCAAAAATAAACCGGGCCGTTTTCGTTCAGCTTATGCAGCTCAGCCTGCGCATTGATGGCGGGCACGTCAAAAAGCGGATGTTCATAGTCTATTTCCCTGATTATTTTTTTTGGATCAAGGGTGTCATGCGGATTTATCGAAACAAAGTAGTTCTGTTTATCCGACACGCCCTGCAAACGGTTCATCCAGTAAATGGTCGAGGGGGTCAGCTGCCCGTCCTGCTGCTGTATCCTGTAATTCCAGCTGCTCCAGGCCAGCCGGGTTTTTGGCATCATGTTTTTGTCAGTATGCAGTACGGCTTTATTATACTGATACCTAAAGTTGGAAAGCAGCCTTTGCTCATCATCTGCCGGATTCTTCAGCATGGCCAGCGCCTGATCGCCGTGCGCCGCGATGATCACCTTATCATAGACCTCCCGAGATCCATCCGAAGCCTCAACCCACACCCTTCCGTCCTTCCTCTCAACTTTCAAGGCTTTGCAATCTGTCCTTATCCTGTTTTTAAAGGGTTTTATCAATAGTTCGCGGTACGACTGGCTGCCATTCTCAAGCGTGTACCATTGATGTTGGGTGTTCAGTCCTAAAAAGCCGTGATTATAAAAAAAACGGATCAGCGTTACCGCGGGAAAGTCCAGCATCTGTTCCATCGGTGTTGACCATACCGCCGAGCTCATCGGGACAAGATATTTCCAGAGCATATCCTCACCAAATTCGTTTTCCTCGATATATTGCCCTATCGTATAGTCTGCGTAACGCGGATCATCCAGTATTTTCACGCTTTCACGGTTAAAGCGGCCGATCTGGTTCAGCATCCTGATATATTTGAGGTTGAAAAGGTTTCTGCGCTGTGCAAACAGGTGATTTACACTTGATCCTGAATACTCCAGACCGGTGGGCACATGCTGTACGCTGAAGGACATATCTGTTTTCTTAACCGGGGCATTGATTTGCGCAAACAGCCTGCACAGGTTGGGGTAGGTTTTATAATTAAACACCATAAAACCAGTATCAACATAAACGGGTTTCCCTCCTTCATCCACGGTTACCGTATTGGTGTGGCCGCCCACGTAGTCGTTCTGCTCGTATAGTGTAAGATCCGCGTATGGATGTAAAAAGTGCGCGCAACCCATTCCTGCAATACCCGTCCCGATGATCGCAATCTTCCCGCTTATTTTTGTTTCATTCATTTTTAATTACAAATAATCAGTTAACGGGGCATACGGCATCCAGAAAGGTATCAACCGCATAGGTGGACAACTGTCCGCCGGGTCCGTTCAGGTTATAGTCAAAACCATGTGTCGCCCAGGGCAGTTTCAGCCAGTAATGTTTAACGCCATTTTTGGCAAGCTTCAGATCAAGACGCCGGCTATGTTCCCTTGAGACTAACACATCCTTTTCGCCATGAATGATCAGTGTCGGCGCCGACTGTCGGTTCACAAATTCCAGGGGCGAGCAGGCATAATATTTTTCCGGAACCTTACTGAACGAACCACCGATATAGTCATCCATCACTTTTCTCGAGTCCATTATCCAGGGGTTCGACGGTATGGAATAGCCCCACACCATATCGGCGGGGCCGTAAAATTCAATCACGCCTTTTATCGCGGGTTCATGCAGGGTGTAGGCCGCCAGCAGCGCAATCTGCGCGCCCGCCGAACGCCCCAGCAACACAAAGTTATTGGTATCGATATTCAGTTCATCAGCATGGGCGCGGCAATAGGCAATAGTCGCCGCAATATCCTCCACAGGTGCTGGCGTTTGCCATTTTGGCGCCATGCGGTAATTTATCGACGTTACGTTATACCCTTTTACTGAAAGATAGCTATTCAGTTCAGGAAGCTGCTGACTGTCTCCACCCGCCCATGAGCCGCCATGCACCACGATAACACAGGGACGTTTCCCGGATAATTTCGCGGGGTAAAAGTCCATGGTCATTGTTGTATCCGGATAGTGCGCATACCCGATGGTTTTATAGGGAAGATTTTTGGCGCTTTTAAAAAACTTCCAGAAGTTTAACGGTGCTTCACTGTCCGGCTTAACATCCAGCGCCTGCGCCATATTCTTTTTGATGTCTTTTGCCACCCAATAAGCCCGTATCACCGGCGAAAGAAAGATCAGGATGGTTACGATACCCAGAATAGTTCCGGCCATTTGCCATTTAGGCAGCCAGATACCCAGTGTCATCAATGCGGCGGTGATGCCTATAAACAAAAAAGGAAATTCGGAAGCGCCGATAGCTAACAGCCATAAATGATATTCCGGTGCTTTAAGAATGCACAAGAGTGAGATCATGAATAAAACGGCAATAAGGAAAAATCTAATCATGAACAGATTATATTATCATTAAAATCATTTATACGCCTGTTTTATGAAAAAGGTAATGACTAACCATCCATTCATTGCCGTTGTTATAGTTCCAGAGCTCCGCGCAGGCCATATAAAATATCCGCCAGTACACCCACCACTTCACGGCCTCGCTCTTTCCGTAGGTATCTTCAAAAAGAGGTATGATCTCATGTTTGTTATTGTCCATGTTTTTCAGCCAGGCTTCTGCTGTTTTGCCGTAATGCGTACCGTTTACATGCCAGTGCTGCTCTACTGCAAGATGATCGTTAAAATAAAACATCAGGTCGTCGCTTGGCATAATGCCACCGGTAAAAAAATATTTGCTCATCCAGTCGCTTTCGTCAATCACCTCGAATAAATAAGCATATTCCTTGTGGGTAAAGATGTGAATGAACAATTTACCATCCGGTTTCAGAAAAGAGGCCACCTTTTCCATCAACAGGGTATAATTGCGCATGTGTTCAAACATTTCGACAGAAACCACGCGGTCAAATTTTTCCCCGATGGAGAAAACGTTCATATCCGCAGTGATCACTGTCAGGTTGGTAAGACCGCGCTCCCTGGCCTGGTCATCGATATATTTTTTCTGTGTCCGCGAATTGGATACTACGGTAAAACTGCTTTGAGGATATCGTGCTGCCATGTATAATGAAAGCGAGCCCCATCCGCAGCCCAGTTCCAGCACATCCTGCCCGTTTTCCAGTTCAGCACGCTGACAGGTGAGCGCCAGCATATCGTCCTCTGCCTGATCCAGCGACGTCACGCCGGGTTTGAAATAACATCCGGAATATTTCAGGTTCTTACCCAGACAATACTGATAAAAACGGGTAGGCACTTCATAATGCTGCTGATTGGCATCGGCCGTGTTAACCGCAATAGGCGAGGCCTTCAGCTTAGCGATCAGGTCCATCAAATGTGCCTGCTGTGCTTCGGTGTCGCCTTTGTCCTCATCACGGAGACGTTGTTTTAACAATTTGCGTATGCCTTTCCTCAGCAACACATCCGGAACTTTATTCTGTTCAATTAACTTGTCGTACCACATGTAATCGGTTGGGGTCTTCTGTTTTTCTAACGGGGTAATTTTGTTTACTGTTTTACGTTTTTTAAGCCGCTGCGGATTGCCGATATTGAAATTTTCAGAGCTACAGGCTATACAAATAGTCGATTATCGCTTATAATGAATCACTTATCATTTTCTGAACCAGGGAACAAATACGCTTACCCGCTGCTGGTATTTCTTAAATGCCTCGCCCTTTGACCGCAGCGACTGCTGTTCGGTCGTCGGAATTCCGGTTACCTTTAACAGGAGGTATAAAATTATCAGCGGGCTGATAATGGCGATGTATCCATACGGCGATCCTAATGCAAACACAAAATAGGATACCCACATCAGCCATTCAAAAAAATAATTCGGGTGCCTGGAGGATGCCCATAAACCCGATTCGCAAACTTTTCCCTTATTTACCGGAGATTTTTTGAACGCTGCAAGTTGTGCATCGGCTATAGCTTCGCCGAGGACACTGACCAGCCAAAGCGCTGCTCCGGCATATTCCACCACCGACAACTGCGGTGCGGTGTTCATGCAAATAATAAAAAAGGGCAAAGCCAGTAAAACATTGGATACCGCCTGCAACTGAAAAAAGCCGAACATTTTGATCTCGGCACCGTCGCCCCATTCCTTGCGGATATGAGCATACCGGGGCTCTTCCTCGTGCAGATGGCTTAATACCCGTACCGCAAGATGCGTCCCCAGCCGCACGCCCGCAATAACCACCATACTGCCGATAAGTAGTTTTCTTATTTCAAAACCGGGTGCCAGCATCAGCAATATGAACGCGATCACCGGGAAATTATATGACCAGAAAATATCCACTACTCCTGCATTTTTTATCTTGTACGACCAAAGCCATACAAAAACCATAATAATACAGCAGGCTGCCAGGCAATAAAGCATCAGGCAATAAACCGAAGTACAATCCATCTACTTTTATTTGGTAAAAAACTCTTTTAATCCCTCGCCCTGTTTTAGCTTAAAAAGCTGGATAAGAACGTAAGCGCAGCTGGCGATACTTCCTAAAGCCACCAGCAAAATCAGCCATACGATGCTAAGCACAATATTTTTCTCCTTATAACAAACCCACAGGAAAATAACGGCGACGTTGGCATAAAAATCCCAGAGGGTAGCACGCATCCAGGGGATAGCGCCCAGGAAATCCCATTCCTTGAATAAATTGCTGTGAATACTGGTATTGATCACCTGGTAACACATCCAGGCGAACAATAGGCTGAAGAATATTTTTAGAAAGGTTATCATCCCCGTTGTAATAAAGTTAAATCAAAATGCAGGCATTAATGGGCTTTGATAAACGCCAGTGCGTCATCGGCATGTTTCTTGCCCTGCATCATGGCGCTGTATGCAAAAACCACTTTGCCATGCTTGTCAATCACAAACGTTTCCCGCCCGGTCATAAACAAATGGTTCTTTACGCCGAATTTATGATAAACCTTGTTATCCGGATCGCTTAATAATATAAAGGGCAGTTTGTAATGATCTGCAAAGCTCTTATGGCTGGCCACCGTACCGCCGTTAATGCCGATAACCGTAGCCCCTGCCTTTTTAAAATCGTCAAAAATATCGCGGAACTCACAGGCTTCTTTGGTACAAACCATACTTTCGTCTTTAGGATAAAAGTAGATCACCAGGTAGCTTTTGCCAACATGATCGGCACTGTTAAAGGTTTTCCCGTTCTGATCGGTCAGTGAAAAAGAGGGCATCCGGTCGCCCACCTTTAATTCCTGAGCTTTTGCGTTAAAAAAAACAGCTGAAACAAACATAAAGGACATTAAAGCACCGGCAAATTTTCTTTTCATACTACAAAATACGAAAAAACAACCGGGCAGAGATTTTACCCATTTAAAAAAATGATTGATTTGTTAGATATCCTCTGCTAAGACATAAAAAAACCGGGCACTTCCATAGAAGCCCCGGCAGAATTGATTGATTGATTATTAACGAGATTCTTTTAAACCAGGTTTTGTTTAATGTAGGTAATACTTTTGGTAATGCTGTCGTAAGGGCTGCCGGGACACATATCCTGTTCCACAAAAAAGTATTTCAGCCCGGCTTGTTTTGCATGGGTAAATATCTTCTTGAAATCAATGATGCCGTTTCCAACTTCGGTAAAGTTGCGCTGCGGTGTTTTGTCCATATCTTTCACGTGCCACAGCGGGAATCTGCCCGGATGCTCCTTGATCAATGCAATCGGATCCTGGTTGGCTTTGGTAACCCAGTAAAGGTCCATTTCCATTTTCACAAGATCTTTATCAGTATTGGCAAGTAAGGTTTCGTAAGGATATTTGCCGTCTTCCTGTATAAATTCAAAATCGTGGTTGTGATAGCACAGCTGTATTCCGGCCTTTTTGCAAATCTCACCGGCTGCATTCAGGTCACCGCCAATTTGTTTGTAATGATCAAGCGTACCCCGTTCAGCAGGAGACAGCCACGCGCAAACCATATATTTTACCCCGATGGCTGCGGCATCGTCAACGGCCTTTTGCCAGTCGTTCAATATGGTGCCTTTCATGGTTTTGCTATCCTCACCCAAGCGGTAATGACTGCTCGGCATGATCAGACCATTTGCTTTCAGAAGCTTGGCAAATTTTGCACCATCCATTCCGTAAAACAGTTCGCTGCCGGTATAGGTAGCACCCTCAACCGAGGTATATCCTATTTCAGCAACCTTTGCCAGCGCTGCAGCCGGATTGGCACTCATGGCATCCCTTACCGTGTATAATTGCAGGCCGATGTATTTTTTATCGTACGCAAACAATTTAGGAGCCACTAACAGACCGGCAGAAAGCACGGCCGAAGTCTTAAGAAATGATCTTCTGGTACTCATGGTTTAAAAATTGGTGATGGTAAATATAGTGTATTACACACACTAAACAAATATATTTTATGATACATATTATTCGACGTACGGCATCATTAAAGGTTTAATCTGCAATAAATCAGGCTTTTTATTAACATTCGCCGTGATTCTCCTTTTGTAACAATTGTATTATCCTTAATTATTACAAATCAACAACATTCTTTTACATAAACTTGCATCACTGAATCACGACAAAATCTATAGTTTAAGAATTTTTTGGGGATAACCGTGCAGATGCCTTTATTTGATATTTGTTTTATAAAACGAAGATATTCAACATGACCGACGAGCAGCAGTTTTACAGCCAGATATTTGAAAAGCACAGGCATGCTGACGCGGTGGCGTCTAACGATGAAATTGCAGGGTGGGCATTACAGGTTATCCGCCTGATGTTTCCCGAACAATCAAAGCAGGAGTTTGCCAGGGTTGAAGAATTGAAAAGTGTTTTCAGAAAACTGCAAGACGAACTCTGTCTTATTATGCAGGCAACCAAAGCCTGCGAGGGCTGTAACAATGAGCGGCTGGCCGAATCGGTTTTTAAGCAGCTCCCGGACCTGTACCGGATGCTGAATACAGACATACAGTCAATTTTTGAGGGCGATCCGGCGGCCCGCACGGAGTTTGAGGTAATTCGTACCTACCCCGGTTTTTTTGCCATCTCGTTTTATCGTTTGGCCCACTGCCTGCATCAGCAGAACATCCCGCTCATTCCCAGGATACTTACTGAATACGCCCATTCAAAAACGGGTATCGATATCCATCCGGCTGCTCAGATCGGTGAGCATTTTCATATCGACCATGGTACCGGCATCGTGATCGGCGAAAGCTGTGTTATCGAGCGGCATGTCAAGTTGTATCAGGGCGTTACGCTCGGTGCGCTCAGCGTGGCAAAAAGCATGGCGTTCACCAAACGGCACCCTACGGTGGAAGATCACGTGGTGATCTACTCCGGCGCCACCATTTTAGGCGGCGAAACCGTGATAGGACATCACAGCACTATAGGTGGAAACGTGTGGCTCACGCACAGCGTAAAACCTAATTCCACGGTGTATCATAAACCGGCGCTCGTCGTGCTGAATAAAAATAAGGATTAACGTTATGGCTGGTATTATTGATCTGATAGGCAACACGCCTATGGCTGAAATAAAGCGGCTGAACACCAACCCCAATGTAAAGGTGTTTGCAAAGCTCGAGGGCAATAACCCGGGCGGTAGTGTAAAAGACCGCGCAGCCCTGAATATGATAAGAAGCGCGCTTGAACGCGGCGATATAAAAGAAGGCACAAAGCTGGTAGAAGCAACCAGCGGTAATACCGGCATAGCGCTGGCAATGATCGCCTGCCTGTATGGCCTGGAAATTGAACTGGTGATGCCGTCAAGCTCGACACGGGAACGGACGCTTACGATGGAGGCCTTCGGCGCAAAGGTGACATTGCTGGAAAGCATAGAGCGCTGCCGCGACTATGCCGATGAAAAAGGCGCTGCCGGGGAGTATTTTTTATTGAACCAGTTCGCCAATCCCGATAATTATCTCGCACACTACAAAACAACCGGACCGGAGATATGGCGCGACACGGATGGCAGCATTACACATTTTGTAAGTGCTATGGGCACCACCGGAACTATAATGGGTAGCTCCCGTTATTTCAAGGAAAAGAACCCCGGCATCGCGATCGTGGGCTGCCAACCCACAGAAGGCTCCTCCATTCCCGGCATACGTCGCTGGCCGGTAGAATACCTTCCGAAAATATTTGAACCAGAGCGGGTGGACAGGGTGATGGATATCTCGGAAGCTGAATCTGTACAGATGGCGCGCCGTCTGGCTAAAGAAGAAGGTATTTTTGCCGGAATGAGCAGCGGTGGGGCAGCGGCGGCAGCTATAAAGGTAGCAGCGGAACTAACGGAGGGTACCGTAGTATTCATCTGCTGCGATCGCGGCGATCGCTACCTCAGCAGCGAATTATTCGGTTAACCCACATCGTTGTGGGCATCATTTGGATTCCAGTTGCTCCAGTTGCCTGATATTCCGGTAACAGATATATAACGGAATTATTCCGAATACCCCGAAGCAGCAATCGATCAGCCGCCAGAAAAACGGGATTTGCCGTACCGGGCCTGCTATAAACGCCAGTGGAACGACCATAATGCAGGCGATCATGCCGAACTGTATCACCCAGATATTTTTAACCGGGTCCTTCAATGGGCCGATAAAAGCGGTCGCAATTACGATATGCCCGAACGCAAGCCAGTCCGTTCCGTAGGCCAGCCACGGATACCGCGAGTTGGTATCTTTAACGCTATGATAAATGGTATTTATCCAGTTTGCCACGGCATCCGGCAAAAAGGAAGTGTGCCCGGCCATAAAAGCAAGCTCGCTTTCTATCGGAAATGCCGTGACGCCGCTTAAGACCAGCCCGATAATAAATATCCATACCCAGATGCGGATGCGCCGCTGCAATTCATGTGAGTTCATCGTTCAAAATTCAGGTTATCTATTTCGTTTAAATATCCGTTTTAATGGATCGGACTGCAAATTATTGCGGGCATATTTTTTTCGTAACAAAAACGCTGTTTTTTGCTCCAATAACTGCAGCCCAAACGTCAGTATGATGAAATTCAGATCAGCCCTGCTCCTCTCTTTTATTGTCCTTCTCACGGGTCTTAAAAATCCATCGCCCTTCGAGAAATTTGCCGACAGGTTTGTCAGCGGCTACACAGCGCTGCATCTCCCGCAAATGGAACTGAGCTATGTAAATGTGCTGAAAGCCATCAGATCGTCCGCGGAGATCCAAAAACAGATTGATTTTTTTCAGTCGGTGCGATCTGAACAGAAAACCATCAGCACGGCAGACCTGACGAATACTGAAAAAATTGATTACGAGCTGATTGCCTACGAGACCAAACTAAACCTGGAGCGTCTCGCCCTCGAAAAGCAATGGGCGGCAAACAGGCCCCGCCAAATTTCTGCGGAAGGCTTGCATACCATTCCGAATGGGCGTGCCTGGTATGCATGGTTTTTAAAAAGCTGGCTCAGCGCAGATGTCTCGCCGGATGAGATCTATCAATTTGGTTTAAACGAAGTAGAACGCGTGAAAGGCCACATCGAGACAATACAAAAACAAAGCGGACTGACTGAAGACGCTTTTTACCGGCATCTTAATGATTCATCCTTTTTTATCAGTGATCCAGGGAAAGTGCAGCAACAGTTTGAACATACCCGGGATATTATTTATCAGAACATGCATAACGTGTTCTACCTTCACCGGATAGATGATTTAAAGATCAGGAGGGGCGCCAGCGAACAATTGGCACAGACGCCCGGCTATTATGACGACGGCGTTTTTTATTACAACCTGTTCGATAAGCCCTATAATAAACGCCAGATCGATTGGCTTTTCATACATGAGGCTGTGCCGGGGCATCATTATAAAGCCTGCATCAACGCAGCGGTACCACAAACAAAAGTGCAGCGTCTTTTTTACTTCATGGGTTTGGAAGAGGGTTGGGGAGCTTACGTAGAGGAATTGGGTAAAGACCTTGGCGTTTACAAAACACCCTACGACGAATTGGGCAAATGGGAGTGGGACATTGTCCGTTCCGTGCGCGTCCCGATGGACATCGGAATAAATTATTACGGATGGACTGATGCACAGGCGCTCGCATTCTGGAAAAAGAATATAAAGAATCAGGATGATATTGCTCTCCGCGAAATAGCAAGGGTAAAGCGCTGGCCTGCGCAATGTATTACCTATAAATATGGAGCCGGGCAGATCATGAACTGGAAACGCGAGCTGCAAAAACGCGAAGGAAGCAGCTTTAACATAAAAGCCTTTCACGACCGCATACTGAACTTAGGTTCGCTTCCGGTGTTCATCGTTGGCGAACAGGTGCTGAAGGCTAACTGAGGCCCTGGCCTTTATAAAAGAATTTACCAGTCCGGGTTGAATTTGACCCAATAAATATCGTCCTGTCCGTTGCCTGGCCCGGTTATCAGGTTTTTTATTTCCTCGTAGGTCAGTGCCTTGTCGGTGTACCATTCTTTTCTCAAACGGTTGCTCGTAAAGATCAGGTATTGTTTATCCGCCGTAACGTAGGGACAATAGTCCAACGCCGCTGAATTAACGGGAGCAGGCAAAGGATGCGCGGGCTGCCATGTGCCATTTTTATCCTTTTTGCTGATATACAGGTCGCCGCTGCCTTTACTGTCCGGCCTTCCCTCGCTCGAAAAGATAATGAATTGTCCGTCCGGGTCGATAAAGGCATTAAACTCTCCGTAACGGGTATTTATTGCATCCGGAAGACTTTCCGGAGCTGAGTATCCCGCGTTTGACTTTTTGCAAACCACAATATCCTCACCACCCTTTCCGTAGGGAGCTTCCACCGTAAAGTAAAGATCGCCGTTTTTGGTCAGGCTCGGATAATACTCGTTTTTACTGCTGTTTATCACAGGTCCAAGGTTGATCGGCGTTCCCCATTTCCCGTCAGCGTTTCTGCTAACCTTCCAGATGTCAAAATCCTTAGGTTTGCCGCCAGCTGTTACAGGCCTGTCTGATGAAAAGAACAGGGTTTTGCCGTCCGCAGAAAAAGCCGGTTCGAGATCGCGGTAGATCCCCGAAAACGGAGCCATTTCCGGTTTACTCCACGCACCGTCCACTCTACCCACACGCAGGATAAAACTGGCAAACCGGTTGTACTGAACGGTAAAATAAATTTCATCACCTTCCGGCGAGATCGCAAAATCGCGGTTGCTGAGGCCATCGGTGAGTATCCCGACAGCGAACATCCGGGGCGTATCGGTCGGGAAACCATTATCCGGATAAGCACGCCGTTGCGCATTTACATCAAATCCGGCAATTAACAGCAGAAAAAACAAAAGCTCCTTTTTCATTTTAGAAACAGATCGGACTGATTAATCCTTTAAATTTAAGACACTTATCCGTGGAAACATTAAACTGCCGCAAAGTATTTTCTCTGCGCCATCCGCAGTAGTCCGCAACCGAATAAAATTGACAAATCAGTTTTATATTATTAAAGGATGTAATATATTTGCCACCCTGTTTATGCAGTTCGTTCAAAACCGTATTAAACAAAACTCCCAAGGGGGATTAGCTCAGCTGGCTAGAGCGCTTGCATGGCATGCAAGAGGTCATCGGTTCGACTCCGATATTCTCCACTTGATTACCAAGGCTTTACGAAACATCGTAAGGCCTTTTTTATTCTGATAAAACTGTGATAAAACCAAAATCGAGCCAATGCGATTTAAAGTCCCTGTAATATGATGGTCTTTGTGCCATTATTTTAGTCCGTGGAAAGAGCGGGTGTGAAAAAATAAACTATCAAACCCGTTTTATGAAGGTCTGCAAAATAAACTGCGCACGCCAAAAGCGGGTCATGAACCTAAGCATATAACTCTTTCACAGTGCGACTTCCCAAAGTGAAACTTTTAAATGTTATGAATTTGCCATATTAGTCCACCTTTGGATTGAAACAGTATTTCAATTGTACATAATCTTATCAGCGGAAAAAGAGAGATTCAAATCGAACACCTTCTCCTTTTTTGATGTTCTTGGACCATATGAAAATGTTAAAAGGAACACGCAATAAGTTTATCCTTCGAGATGTCATGCATACGGTAACGGATACAGGAATATATATTCGGCTTTGTATTGATCAATTTTAATTTCTTGAATTCTTAGCATTTTGTATCAGCGCTCAAATTTTAGGTGGAATCCCTTTTTATATTTCCTTACAAAGGATATGAAAATTTTTCTGTAAGCGGATTGGGGTTGCTATCTTTCAGAAAAAATTGCAATCTTATATCTAAAAATTATGCCTGAAAACTTAGAAGAGTCATTGGAACTCACTTTACTCATAGACTGTAGTGACGATCAACTGGTGGATTCAATTAATGAGGAGTTCGGCGCAGAAAAGGTATCGCCCTCTTCCAATTTCATCGGCGGCGTGTCAGTTGCTGTGTTTTTAACTGCTTCGTTACGAACCCTGCGTGAAACCACCAAAAACGTTCTAAATTTTTTCGCCGAAAAAAAAGGAAAATATGAAGGTGCGCGTATTGTTTATGACGGCAAAAAGATCGACCTGAAGGGCTACGGACCGGATGACATTGACAAGATATTAAGCCTTCCCGCCTTTGAGAAACTGCACAAATGATGAAAGCCGGGCTCTCATTCAATGAAGCTTGCGCGAAATTGCGCAGTACGATGCCGGAAGCCGAGTTCTACGAATTTGAGCGATACGGAGAGAAGGACAGGTACGGGTTGCCAGTCAATCTGCAGGTTGTTTCAGTGTCTTGTTATGAGCCGCGGCTGACGAACGCGGTACGCAAGATCGGTAACTGGACCTTTCTGATTGATAATCGCTTCATCAGTTTTCACGTTCAGAAAATTGCGGGCATGTGGTTGTTACACGAAGGCGGACGGAAATTCGGTGAACGGAAGCTTATGCGTTCACTGAGGTATTGCTTTAAACGTTTTTTTGCCGAGAGTCTGGTGTCGCTCGGCAGCCCACCACTTGGACGTTCTCTCTTACTAGAGAGCATCCTGTTTGAACGGGGCTTTTACAATGAATTGCAGGCCCATCTTACGGCTATTGCTGAATCGGAATCCTCTATGTTTTTCGAGAAATCAAATGAAGCCGCCAGGAATGCTATTCTGATCTGTCAGCGCCACGAACTCGGCCATTATCTGTTATCGCTGCCGGGTGAAAATATGTTGGATCGTGCCGCTAAAATACTGGATGGCGCTATTGTGCCTTTGCTTCAGAACCTAATCTCAGAAGGCAATCGACTGATAGCTGAAGAGATTTTCTGCGATGCATTTGCTCTAAATTCGATTATCAGGCTGGAAAGGGATTACCCCTATGTAAGCGGTATTGGTCACTTCGGGTATTCTGCCTTACATCTCGATGAGGTCAGATCTGCCTATTTTTGCTATTCTGTGATGATGGAACTTAGCCGCGTCTGGTTTCGCGCCTTCAAGGATGCCCGTGCAGACTGGGATCCGGCAGAACAATCAGGTGAGCGACCAGATGAAGAACGATTGCCACTGGAGGTGCAGGGTACGGATCGTGCTTATTACATCACCCAATTTGTCAACACATATATCCTCTCGAAAAATGGCAACCTACACGACCGGGAGGCAGGCTTTTATTTCGCGCTCAGATTTGAGCAGTTGTTGTCCAAGGCAGCATGGGACATCGAGCGGGTAAGTGAATCTGATGAACTTTCGGGAATTACCCGGCAGGAACGAGAGATTGCGCGTTTTCTGACTGCTGCGACCTGGTTCTCCGAGGATACAAATAAATACCTTGTACAAGTGTCCCGATTGCGAGAGTTTGACGGATGGCTACCTATAGATGAGCCGCCTGAAACAGAAGAGGCACCCATAGCTGAAACATCAACAACATCACATTTAGCTGCGGAGGTCGATGCTTCTGCTGCAGCTGATCATTTTTGGAATTCAATGAAGTATATCTATCACGGGTATGCCCAAGTGTTCGATGCGATTCTCGCTGATATTATCTTCAAACAAATTCCAGCTGAGGGTACCGTACAGCGGGTAGAAACTTTTAAGACAGCAACACTCCAACAGATGGAAGAATTCGGCCACGATGACCAAATCTACCAAGAGCCCTCCATAAAGAATTATATAGATCGCTGCCGGTTGGAATGGAGGAAAAAGCTGATGGATTTGCACTTGCTGCTGCTGACCCTGATAAGCCGTACAATCTCACCACAAAAAAAACTGCCATTCTCGCAGACAATTGCCGAACGATTATCATTCCTAGAAGCTTATGCGACGCGAAATCAGGGCGCTAATATTGCCGCTTTCGCTTCCATCCTGATTCCTGAGCTGGAAACTGGCCAGTTAATGCCCACGACGATCATTTAGGCAAATAGCAACAGATTAAATATGATCATCTAATCATCAAACAATTACAATTCACGTTCAGACAAAATAGAATTCTATTAATATAAAAGAAAGAATGAACAATCAGAACATTGAAACGGAATGATATTTAGGTAAAACGAAGAGGCGGCAATAGTGATTATTACCTCAGCTATACTAATATTTTGGAGTTTAGTTGCATGTTCTTTTACATTGGAAAGGACTGATAAGGAGCTTTTTTATTGTGCTGACGGAAAAGCTACAATTCGCTGCAATAATTCTTTTTTAAAGGTACTCAATAATTAATAATTGAAGTATATTTGTTTCTAACGGAAACATTTAATATTGTTTCTATTAGAAACATTTAAGTTACTATTTTGAGTTTCTTCAATATCAACATACGATTTTTAAGAGAACAAAAAGAGTTTAGCCAGGAACGACTTGGGGAAGAACTTGGCTTGTCTCGTAATAAATTACAAGCACTGGAGTCCGGCAAAACAAAAAATCCCACTACTGAAGATATTTTAAAGTTCTCAGACTACTTTGGAGTAGCAATTGACACACTCCTGAAAACTGACCTGACAAAACTTGATCCGCACAAATTGGAAAAGCTGCTTGCAGGGAACGATGACTTTATTACTGGTAAAAATCTAAGGATACTCGCAATTACTGTTGATAAAAATGACAATGAAAATGTGGAGTATGTACCGGTTAAAGCTAAAGCTGGGTATCGGTCCGGGTATAATGATCCCGAATTTATTGCTACACTACCCAGATTAAGCCTTCCAAGCCTTCCTAATACTGGCACCTTTCGGATGTTTCCAACCACTGGGGATTCTATGTTCCCCATACCGGAAAACAGTGATGTCATTTGTCGGTTTGTTGAGAATTGGAAAAACATTAAGCCAGAAACGCCCTGCATAGTAATACTCAACGGTGAACAGGAGTTCCTTTTTAAACTGGTTACAATTCTGTCGAGTGGGAAAGTGGAGCTTAAATCACTTAATCACAATTACGCCCCATATATTATAGACAATCAAGAAATTCTTGAGGTATGGGAATATTATAAACATCAGACAGGGATATTGCCAGAGCCTAAAACTGAACTAAATGAAATAAAAGCCCTGATCGTTAATCTGGCTTCACGGTTACTACATAAAAAAACTAAAATCAGCTAATTATTGATTTTTTATAAAGCGATTATATTTACAGAAGAATATGGAACAATTGGAAGAGATTTTTGTCAAACTTGAAATAAATGAGACTAATGGCTTATTTTTTACAAAGGATGATAATTGGAAAACTCAGACAGCGTTTCCTAATCGGGTTCAAAGACTTCTTGAACACAAAATTAACCCCGATGCCTTTTTCTGTTTTGACAATAAACCTGTTATCTTATTTTTCAACAACCCGCAAAATAAAGGTGAGCTTCACAGGGCTATATGGAATTTCAATGAGTGCCCCCTTGTAATTATTGTAGAGCATGGCTTAATTGAAATTTTTAACGGATTTAATTATATCAAAGACAAAGCATCCCTTGAAAAGCTGGGCAATACAAACACATTAAATGACTTTAGTTATTTTAAATTAGTAACCGGTAGAACGTGGGAAGAATTTAAAGATAACTTTAATTACCGCAACCGGGTTGACTTTCATCTTTTAAGTAATATCAAATCAGCCAGAAAATCATTAGTTGAGAAACATAATTTAAACGCAAAAACTGCAAACGCAATTATCGGGAAAGTAATATTTGTCCGGTATCTTATTGATCGCAAGGTCAAAATGAAATTTGATGGCAGATTACGCAACTGGACCAATATTGAGTTTTGTGGGCTATTGGACGCCCCACAAAAGATAGAATCATTTTTTGCTTACCTGGAAGACAAGGAACGCGGCTTTGATGGCAATTTATTTCCTCTTGACCAGAAAGAGTATAAATCCGTAGATAAAAGTAGCTACCAGGTATTGAAGCGGCTTTTGCTGGGTGAAGATATTGAAACTAACCAACAGTCCCTTTTTGAATTATATGATTTCTCTATTATACCTATTGAATTTATCAGCAATGTTTATGAATTGTTTATAGGTCAGGAAAATCAAAAGAAAGAGGGAGCATATTATACTCCTCTATTCCTGGTTGATTATATCTTGAAGGAAACAGTTGAAAAATATTTGAATGTTCAACACAAAGAAAATACATTAAATAATACTGTTGCCAAGAATGAATATTCATATTGCAAGGTATTGGACCCGGCATGTGGTTCGGGTATTTTTTTGGTGGAAACACTACGCAAAATTATTGAGAAGTATATTCTAGAAACTAATATTGATACAAAATCATCATCTTTCAAGACTGCAATAAAAAAACTGGCCCAGGAAAATATTTTCGGCATTGATAAAGACCTTAGTGCAGTTCAGGTAGCCGTATTTTCTATTTATTTAACACTTTTGGATTATCTGGAGCCTCCCAGCATTGAAAATTTCAAATTCCCTATTTTGCTGGATACTAATTTCTTTGTTGCTGACTTCTTCGACAAAACAGTGTCATTCAATGAAATTTTTGCCAAAATTTCTTTTGATTTCATTTTGGGAAATCCCCCTTGGATGAGAGGCAAGGGCGAAAAAGCCAAGCCGATTTATATTAATTATATTGAAGAGCGCAGAAGGAAAGAAAATGTTCAAAATGGCCCGGCTATTGATATAGGCAACAAGGAAATTGCGCAGGCATTTGTTCTGCGCAGCAGTGATTTTTCTACGGAAAATACAGCATGTGCGTTAATAGTTACCAGTAAAGTACTTTATAATTTACAAAGTGCGCCCTTTCGTGAGTATTTTCTAAATCAGTACCGCATAAGTAAAGTGTTTGAATTAGCGCCTGTCCGCAGAGAGGTTTTTGACCGATCTAACGATCAGGCTATTGCACCTGCCTGTATCCTTTTCTTTAAATATGCAAATGGACAGGGCACCAGAGATAATATTGTTGAGCACATTTCTTTGAAACCCAGTAAATTTTTTACACTATTTAAAATTTTTACGATCAATCGTTCCGATTACAAGGCGGTAAAGCAGGAAATGCTGATCTCCTATGACTGGCTTTGGAAAACATTGGTTTATGGCAGTTATCTTGATTTCCTGTTCTTAAAACGTTTAAAAGAGAGCTTTAAGAGTATCAATCACTATTTTCAGGAACACTCCGTTTTAGTTAAACAAGGTATCAAGCGCAAGGATGGGAATAAAAAAATAGATGTTCAACAATTGGTCGGCTGGGATTTCTTAGACTTAAATAAGAAGGAAATACAGCAATATCATATTGCTTCCAATCATTCAAAGTGGACATTGAAGGATGTCGGGTATATTTACCGGGAGTACGGTCAGATCTGTACAGATGTTTTCTCTCCACCGGTATTGTTAGTTAAGGAAACCGTCAATACCAGCCTTGAATCCGTTTCTGCAATTTCGTCAAAGAAAATCCTTTTTACCGATAAAGTAACCTCAATTAAGTTTCGAGGAAAGACTGATATTAAAGACTATTATCTTTTGGCGGGATTAATGAATTCCTCGCTGTTTGCGTATTATATACTCAATTCTTCCTCGACTGCGGGAATTATGATCGAGCAGCAAATCAATGATATCGAGCGCTTCCTGTTTCCTTATAAATATTCAGACGAGATCATTAACCTTGGGATCGAGATTGAAAAAATCAAAAAAGACGCGGAAAAAGATATACTGACAGACAGTGACAAATTGCAAAACATAGAGGAGAAGACCTACCAAATACAAGACGAGATATTTTCTCTTTTTGAGCTGAGTGCAGTCGAACGTTCCCTGGTTGATTATGCCAGACATGTCATGATACCTATTTCTATGAAACATGAAGGTCATAGCAATTTGTTTAAGCCGCTTAAGTCTAATGACGTTGAACTTAATAAATACGCAGGTCTGTATATTGAAAGGTTTAAAACGGGACTTGAGCAAAGCGGAAAAAAATTCATTGTTGAGATATGGCACTCTAATCAAATAATTGGCATGTTCTTTAAGCTTGTGCCCGCTACGGAATATTCAAATGATATAATATGGTTAGATAAGACCGATAAGGAAATAGAAATAATGTCTCTTTTAGCTAAAATAAGCAGCCATCATGTTACTGATCGCTTATTCGTTCAAAAGGATATCCGTGGGTTTGAAGGCGATAATTTTTATTTGTTTAAACCCAATGAAAGCCGGCTTTGGCACAAGGCTATTGGTTATGTAGATATAAATGATTTCGCAGAAGCTATTTTGACAGCAGGGAGGGCCAGCGATTGATGTTTGCCACTCTCAATGCTTCAGGTTATACATACAATAAGGTTTTTTATCATGCTGAATTTGAAAAGATTCTGGCAAACGTGGTAACCTGTTATAACCAAATGCTGGTTGACGGTGTTAAGTTGGAGAATAATGAAAATAAAATTCGGGATGTCCTACTTTATCGTTATTTGAAATGTCAAAAGTTTAAGGAGAAAATCGGCATTACCGATTATTTGTTTGACCCTGAATTGCCTGAAGATAGTGGAAGAATTGATATCAGGGTAATGCCGGTAAATCCGTTTATCAATGATAAAGCATATTATATTATTGAATGTAAGCGAATCAATGCTGTTAATACCGGCGGAACCACAGGTCTGAATGCGCAGTATATTTCAGAGGGGATTAACAGATTTGTCTCCGAGAAGTATTCAAGTTATTTCAAGGTAAATGGTATGATTGGTTTTGTTGTTGAACCTATGGATTTGACAGAAAATATTAAATCGATAAATGATCTGCTGTCTAACAATTTCCCCCAATTAAATACAACCATGACATTAACCCAAAGAGAGCTGTTATGCGGCTTTGGGTATTCTTATTGCTCAACACATACATGTTCAAAAGGGGATCTCACCATATATCATTTAATGCTGGATTTCTCCAATAATATCTCTTAATTTGCTCAATAAATTGGGCTGCAGCAAGACTTTTTTGCAGGGCTTCGAATAATGAATCCAAGGCTTGAACAGGTGCATATTTTGTGCACACAAAACTTATTTTAGGTTCTGCAATAATTCAATAAATTCCCCAATGGAAATAACACTTGAATCATTGTGTGGGATTTCAATATATATTTCCCTCCGACCTCTGATTGTAGGGTAAACCGTTGAGAACGCGTTTTCGTTCAGTCGTTTAAAGAATGCTTGGTCAAGATCAATCGCCCGTATAATTTTCTTTCCGGTTCCTTTTTCATCAAGAACATGAATTACGAAATGCTTTTCCCCTATTCCTTTATTTAATTTTTGTCCGGTATTGGCGAATTTATCCGGGCGAAACCATAGAGCTATTTCCAAAGACATAGGTATATTGGGGCCGGTTACCTCAATGTGTAAGTTATGGAGATGTTGACCACCCTGTTCCGGGCCAAATTGACCACTGGGTTAGCTGACTTTTGAGTTGCAGCAAACGCTGTAAAAGCGTGTACAAAAATAGTTATTTAAAAGGCAATTTCATTAGAGGCTGTTTAC
>DASZTX010000009.1:0-1525 GCA_035547875.1 Mucilaginibacter sp.
TTCCTCCAGCACCTGGATGGGCAGCGCTACATCATGCTCCTGGAAGTTTTCAAAGGCATTATGGTCATACAAAATGACCGAAGTATCCAATACAAAAATTTTTTCTCTCCCGTTAGCTGACATAGAAGGCTAAATTAGGGAAAAGCCCCCACTAAATCTCCCCCCGGCAGGGGAGACTTTTAAATATTTTTTAAGCCCTCCCTCCCGGCGAGGGTTTGGGTGGGGCTAAAAAACGAAAACGGAAGCGTACTCTTGCGAATATCTTCCGTTCTCTGACTCCTGCCCAACCGTAGCTGAACAAAAGCATCAAGTTTTGTGTACATGACCGATTGTTTACTCTCGTTGCCCTCGCGGGTTCCGGTTTCTTCGTTCTCTGCGCCCGTCTTCGCGTTACTCCGTAAAATACCGCGATCGTGTTGCAGTGCTTGTGTCTGGCTTCGCATCGTTATCAGCGGCTTGCGCCGTCTCGGTCCTCATGTTGTCCGCAGCTTGCGCTGTTTCGGTGTCCGTGTGTTGTCAGCGGCTTGCGCCGTTTCGGTTTCTGTTAGGTATCAGCAGCTTGCGCTGTTTCGTTCCTGCTATGCTTTTGTAGTATCACGCTGATTCCGGCGGCTCTCGCCATCGTGGTCTTTGTGTTACCGAGGTGACTTCCTGTGATCTTTAGCTCGTCCGAAGATTTGCCCGATTCACTCTCTGTTTCCCTGCCAAGCTGTCAAAGTACGTCGTTCTTGATGTTATCTAAGGTAGTGCCCTATGATACATCTGTCAAGTTTTTTTCATCATTTTTATAAACAGTTTCTTAACATAAATATCCACCCTTCTTAACAATAACTTACGGTTGATTCATAGCTTATTGCCCATACAGAAAGACAATATATCTGCCCTTGTTAACATTTGGCTTATCAACAAAAAGTATTTTTTTGCTTGTCTGTCGCTTAGTAAAAAAATCCCAAAACCGGTAAAACGCTAAATTTTTTCCGTTAAATGTTTCCAATATCGCTTCGGAATATGGCGCAAATGGAGCCTCGTATTTTTGCGCGATGAGATGTTCGAACTGTTAAAATAGTTTTTCCAAAGGTGCTGGTACAAGTGCTCATCCTCAAAAAAAACCGATGCCTGCTTGCCTTTATGGTTCGCAGTCGAAAAATCAAGTTCGACATATTCCACGTCGTGCAGGTCGTAATAAATACCATATTTTCTTTTCAGATCGTAAATGATCCACTTTTGGTCGGCATACCGGTTTTTAAAATGCCTGATGAGCAGCGGCAGCACGTTATAATCAGGTTCGACAGCTGCGTAAAAAATATCGTCCTTCAGTTTCTGAAAACGCACAAAGGCCTCCATCCTATGCCTTTCGCGCCGCACTGTTTGCACAATTTCAGATAGGCGCAAAACATAACGGTTGCCATAATCCTCC
The DNA here is from genome assembly GCA_035547875.1 of Mucilaginibacter sp. Taxonomy (GTDB): domain Bacteria; phylum Bacteroidota; class Bacteroidia; order Sphingobacteriales; family Sphingobacteriaceae; genus Mucilaginibacter. Next base: position 1,418 of record DASZTX010000009.1, read on the forward strand.
TCGATATTATACGGACTATCAAAAGCATGCCGGATATAACCGACGATGATCTCGTCGCAGGTTTGGGTTTCGGCCAGGTAAGCAGCATACAATTGCTGGATACCATTG
>DASZTX010000010.1:0-2461 GCA_035547875.1 Mucilaginibacter sp.
ACGATGTTTAGGGGATCTGAGAGGATGACCCCCCACACTGGTACTGAGACACGGACCAGACTCCTACGGGAGGCAGCAGTAAGGAATATTGGTCAATGGGCGGAAGCCTGAACCAGCCATGCCGCGTGCAGGAAGACGGCCCTACGGGTTGTAAACTGCTTTTATACGGGAATAAACCTTAGTATGTATACTAAGCTGAATGTACTGTAAGAATAAGGATCGGCTAACTCCGTGCCAGCAGCCGCGGTAATACGGAGGATCCGAGCGTTATCCGGATTTATTGGGTTTAAAGGGTGCGTAGGCGGCCTGTTAAGTCAGGGGTGAAAGACGGTAGCTCAACTATCGCAGTGCCCTTGATACTGATGGGCTTGAATGTACTTGAGGTAGGCGGAATGTGACAAGTAGCGGTGAAATGCATAGATATGTCACAGAACACCAATTGCGAAGGCAGCTTACTAAAGTATGATTGACGCTGAGGCACGAAAGCGTGGGGATCAAACAGGATTAGATACCCTGGTAGTCCACGCCCTAAACGATGAATACTCGATGTTGGCGATATACAGTCAGCGTCAAAGCGAAAGCGTTAAGTATTCCACCTGGGGAGTACGCCCGCAAGGGTGAAACTCAAAGGAATTGACGGGGGCCCGCACAAGCGGAGGAGCATGTGGTTTAATTCGATGATACGCGAGGAACCTTACCCGGGCTTGAAAGTTAGTGAATGGAGCAGAGACGCTCCAGTCCTTCGGGACACGAAACTAGGTGCTGCATGGCTGTCGTCAGCTCGTGCCGTGAGGTGTTGGGTTAAGTCCCGCAACGAGCGCAACCCCTATGTTTAGTTGCCAGCATGTAAAGGTGGGGACTCTAAACAGACTGCCTATGCAAATAGAGAGGAAGGAGGGGACGACGTCAAGTCATCATGGCCCTTACGTCCGGGGCTACACACGTGCTACAATGGGCAGTACAGAGGGCAGCGACCTTGCGAGAGGAAGCCAATCTCAAAAAGCTGTTCACAGTTCGGATCGGGGTCTGCAACTCGACCCCGTGAAGTTGGATTCGCTAGTAATCGCAGATCAGCAATGCTGCGGTGAATACGTTCCCGGGCCTTGTACACACCGCCCGTCAAGCCATGGAAGCTGGGGGTACCTGAAGTGCGTAACCGCAAGGAGCGTCCTAGGGTAAAATCGGTAACTGGGGCTAAGTCGTAACAAGGTAGCCGTACCGGAAGGTGTGGCTGGAATACCTCCTTTCTGGAGCAGTATCCAAAAACGACCGAATAGACAGGACAGCGATCGGCTGTTACCTGCATGATTCTTGTCTTTATTAGAAAAAAAAGAAGAAAACCCAAAAGATGAAGCCTGAAGTAAGGGGCTTTGATCAGGAAGGGAGACGAGATTGTAAGAAATTACGATTTACGATTTACGAATTACGATTGATAAATCCGAAATCGAAAATCCGAAATCCGAAATTAAACAGTCCTGTAGCTCAGCTTGGTTAGAGCACTACACTGATAATGTAGGGGTCAGCAGTTCAAATCTGCTCGGGACTACGAGAAAGGCGGAAAGGGTAGAGGGAAAGGCGGAGAGGTAAGCACCTTGAAGCATTGATCTTTAAGCTTTCAGCTCATCTAAAGGGGGATTAGCTCAGCTGGCTAGAGCACCTGCCTTGCACGCAGGGGGTCAACGGTTCGAATCCGTTATTCTCCACCAGTGAATGTGCGAATGATGAAGGTGCGAATGGAAACATCCGCATATCCGGAATCAGCACATCCGCAAACGTTCTTTGACATATTGGAAGAAGTAAATTGTAAGAGAAGACAACAGATAGGAAGTTGTTGGTGAACAGTTTGGAAGTGATCGGTTAGCAATAGCTGTTCACGGAATAACAGGACACAAACAACGGACTAAATAAATAAAGGCATACCATGCGGCGCAAAAGGCGCATGAGTAGAAGAAAGTAAGAAAGGGTACACGGGGGATGCCTAGGCTCTCAGAGGCGATGAAGGACGTGATAAGCTGCGATAAGCTCCGGGGATTAGCAAATATGAATTGATCCGGAGATTTCCGAATGGGGAAACCTAACTATTTGAAGAATAGTTGCAAAAAGCGCGAACCTGCCGAACTGAAACATCTAAGTAAGCAGAGGAAGAGAAAACAACAGTGATTTCCAGAGTAGTGGCGAGCGAAATGGAAGCAGCCCAAACCCATCATGTTACGGCATGATGGGGGTTATAGGACCACAATATGACTACTAAAATGAACCGGAACGGGGTGGGAAACCCGGCCATAGAGCATGAGAGCTGCGTACGGGTAAGTAATAGTAAGATAGTGGTATCCTGAGTACCGCGAGGTCGGAGACGCCTTGTGGGAATTTGCCGGCACCATCCGGTAAGGCTAAATACTCCTGAGAGACCGATAGTGAACCAGTACCGTGAGGGAAAGGTGAAAAGAACCCCGAACAGGGG
>DASZTX010000011.1:0-21199 GCA_035547875.1 Mucilaginibacter sp.
TAAATTTATAAAGGGACTAGTCGGCCTGGCTTTTATTAGCCTTTGTAGAAATAATTTACAAATCAGTCAAGAGTTGTGGCGCTTAGGCTAATAGGCATAAACGCGTGGTTGATACCGCACAGCTCGCTACATTGTCCAAAAAGGGGCGGGGGGGAGTCGAACCCCCTACTCCAGTTTTCAAGACTAGTGTGATGGCCATACCTCCGCCCCTAGTAGGCCAGGATGGAATCGAACCATCGAAGATTGCTTATCAAGCAATTATTTTACAATTAAATTACGGGCCTGTTTAATTAATAAAAGCCCCCGCCGCATTTTAATTTTTGTTTTTATTGTTTTCAAGTTCTTCTAGATATTTTGCCTCATCCTGGACTGCCTCGAGCAGCTCAAATATTCGATTATAATCCGTTACTGCATTAAAGTGCGCAGTTTTTTTGTGGCGGCCGCCGCTTTCACAACTTGCCCAACCCTCTCCGTCTTCTGCGGGCAAAGTATAAGAAATTTTTCCGGAACGCGATGTTGTTACACGGGCCATTTTAAGCGATGCTATAGCTCAGGTTGGGCCGGTTCAAAATCGGCGCTCAAGTTCAATAAAATTTGGATCATTAAGCGAAATTGGAAGAAAACCCGTAAAAGTAACAGGGTCGCCGGGCTCAATGACCTCTCCCTTCCCGGTGAACAGCACGCAGTGTGCTCTTCAAGGATCTGTTTCGTGGGCCAAAAACACTACGCCACGGTTTTTACCATTATTGGTAGTAAAAGTTGCACCTGGCCTGAAATTAAGCTCATTGCCAGAAGAAGAAGATGGCACCACTATTACCTCCCAATAGCGGCTTTCTCTCGGTTCAACCCGAACGTATTCAATTTTATAAGTATTTTGGGGGTTTTTATTTGGGATATTGGCTACTCCAGGTGCAATCGCTGCGACAGCACTAAATATATAAATTTTTACGTTTTCCAAAGTAGATTCTAAACCACCGGAGACATAAACGGGAATAATTGAAACAAAGTAACCGATAAAAAATAATTCGTTAAGTTCGATTTGATCTAGTTGTCCCATTTTCTCTAATAATAGTGCTCATCACTATACACTATTGTTTGTTGCCTGGTAAGCTTTTTAGCTGCATTTCTTTTTGTTATCCTAAACTTTATAGTTTTTTTATCGTTACCAACAACAACGGCCCCCTCTGTCGGACTTATTATTTCATAGCGATAATCTATTTTTAAGTCCGCCTTTTTCTCCTTGAGCTTACCTATATACAATTCAGCCTCTATTGTCGCCTTAGCCCAAGAAGGCCCTATTAAATTGGTATCCTCAAGAAGATTGGTATAACCGTACTTTTTTGTGCACCCCGCATGAGACGACATATATATTACCGGATCCCCTTTTTCAATGTAAGGAAACGGCCACTTAGCGTCATTTGATTTAGCTATAACTCAAAAAACACCGTCTTTGTCCATGTCCTTACACACAAGGCCCTCGCCAATGCGTTTAATCCAAACAAGAGATCCGACCTTTACAGTGGGTATAAGCGACTCTTCGTAAAACTCCGGCGTCGCCTCAACTTCAACCAATCACCACACTTTTGCCCTGTTATAGTTTTTTCACTTCTTGACCACAAAAGTTCGGTCGTCATCCTGTCAATCGGTATCGATGTGCTCTAGCTCCTCGGCCGCTTTCATGTTTTTTCATACCTTGAAAGCTTCTGGATCACCCGGCGGATTGTCGGACTCTGAGCCGTAATGGTCTTCATAATCATCGTCACCATCACTGCCACTACTACTATTTTTTTCATCATCGCCGGGCGGCTCTTCAGAGAACGGAGCAGCAAAAACAATAATACCTAGCAAACAAAATACTAAGGTTAATGCGTGCCCTAGTTTACGAATAGTTATACCAATCAGCCCTGATATCATTTTTTTTGTACTTTATTTACCTTTAAAAAACCCGGGAAGTTGGCCAGTCCTTAGCAGCCTACGAAAAGTGTAGCGTGCTAAACCAACATCCTGTATGGTGCCTTTAGCACGCCCGCTTAATAAACAAATGTGCTTTGGCTGTCCTAAGCGTCCGATCTTATGGTACCTTTGATAATTTAATTTTTGGTCCAACTGGTTTCCAATAACTTTTACTAAACTATTTCGCTGGTCCCGCGCAAGCGACAAAAGCTGTTGATCCCTGTTTTTTCTAAAAGCAACGCGCCTTGCGTTGTTAAGCTCAAGGCTGCGCCAAACAGTTTGTTTTATTGATCATTGGCTCGTCTCTGCAGCTAATAATTTCGGATCACGCTCTAAGTGATCGTAATATGTGGGCTTGCTCATTTATTTTTCTATCTCACCCCAAATTTTTGCTCTCCTAAAAACCCTATAAGCCTGGGTAAGCTCAACGGGCCTCTGTTCAACACTTTTCACAGCATCGTCAAAATGTACCTCAGTGTACCCCGACAGCGGAAAATCCTTCCTTAAAGGATAACCCGAAAAGCCATAATCAGTAAGAATGCGTCGCAGATCGGGATGGTTTATAAAACTAACGCCAAAAAAGTCTCACGCCTCGCGCTCAGCTCAATTGAAAGCTGGGTATATGCTTTGCAAGGAAGCTACGGGCTGGGTTTCATTAGTTTGCGTTAATAGGACATATGTTTGTTGCGACACGAGACTTTTTAAAACGTAGTGTAAGGAAAATCTTAGACCTTCCTCATCGGCTGCGCTATCTACAATAGCAAGATCAACAGGCAAAATAGCTTGGTGCAAAAGGCTCAATTTCAACTCCTCGGCCGCGGCGTTAGAGTTTTCAGCACTAATATAATATATTAATTGCTCTTTCATTTATTTTTTAATTTTAAAATATAAGGCTTTACGAACTAATTCCGCACCATACAATGGACCTAACTTTTCAAGAGATCCTTTTTCTATTTGCTCGAAAGCTTGTCGCCCATAGCCTAGCACAGGAAGTCCAGCAACGCCATTAACAAATTCGTTATAAAATCATTTACATTCAAAAAGCCATAAGCTCAAATCGAAAGCAAAAATGGTTAAAATGAGGGGTATTAATTTTACAGAGCCCGAAAGGCTTTCGATCTCTATTAAATAACTATCAAACTGTGTACCTATTGAGGAGCCAAAGAATAGTGTGCCGGCCCCAACAAACAAATCTTTAAATAAAAATCCCGAAAGCACAGCAAAGGCCGCTAAAATACCTAGGACAATTATTTCTACGTTTGTTGTTCTATGCAAACTAACTATAGCAGATTTAAACCCATTAAAGTCCTCCCAAAAAACCTGCTCCAACAACCTAATTGAATAAGAAACCGTTAGGCTGGCCGCCATGATCGTTGTCCAGTATATCGTTGCCGAAGATACCCAGAATTTAGTATAACCTGCTTCAATAATAATATCCTTTGAATAAAATCCAGCCAAAAACGGAAATCCGGCCAGCGCAAGTGACGCAACTACCATACAAACATAAACAAACGGGCTTGTTCGAACCGAAGCGCCCATTTTTCGGATATCCTGTTCATTGCTCATCAAATGAATTATCGAGCCGGCCGACAAAAATAAGAGCGCTTTGAAAAACGCGTGGTTGAACAAATGGAAAAGGCTTACACTGTACAAAGAAAGACCAGCAGATGCGGCCATATAACCAAGCTGGCTACATGTTGAGTATGCAATGATTTTTTTTATATCATTTTGTACCACTCCAATAGTACCTGAAACAAGCGCGGTTAATCCGCCAACCAGCGCGACAAAAAATGAAACCACCGCCGCTTGCTCAAACATAAACGAACACCTAATTATCAAAAATATTCCGGCAGTTACCATCGTCGCAGCATGAATAAGTGCTGAAACAGGAGTTGGACCTTCCATGGCATCAGGAAGCCACGTGTGGAGACCAATTTGCGCCGATTTACCAACCGCACCAATAAAAAGAAGGGCGCAAATTACTTCTACTAGGCTGCTGGGCGCAAAACTTACCAAAACGCCCAAAGTAGCAAAGTCAACTGAATAAAAAACAGCAGCGCAAATAGCAATAGCAGAAAGCAAAAATAAGTCACCAACCTTATTTAATAAGAATGCCTTTGTAGCCGCCTTGGCAGCTTGGGCCCTTGTGTACCAAAACCCAATTAGTAAATATGAACACAGGCCGACACCCTCTCATCCTAGAAACAGAACTACAAAATTACTTGCTGAAACAAGCACCAACATAAAAAGAGTAAAAAATGATAAATATGCCATAAATCGGCTTAAGGACGGGTCGCCGTACATGTATACCGAAGAGTATACATGCACACAGCTTGACACCAATGTAACTACTAGAAACATGATTGCTGTATTTTGGTCAAACCGAAAACCTACTGGCGTTATGAAAGTTGGCAAGGCGAACCAATCCCAAAGCTCGACTTCCGCAGTAACTTTCATTGAATTTAAAAGAAAAAAAACCGATAAGAGCAGAGCAACACAGAGGTTTGTGGCTGAGACAATAATGCTCCCAATTGTGCCTATTTTTCGACCAAAGAGACTAATAAGTATTACCGACAAAAGCGGTAAAAATAGAGAAGTTAAGGATACCATTTAATCTTCTATTAGCATTCACTGTTTCATATGCTTTCTAATTCGCTCCCGACGAACCATAAACAGTTTTATTCCAAACGCACCCCAAGTATGGTCAAATGGCATAAAATTTCGAGTTAAACCTTTACTAATGCTTTGCAAAACCAGCCGGCCGTATCCAAATTTAAGTATTTTGGTCCGTTTTGTACCACCACCAATTTTTCCAGCTAAAATAATACGAAAAACCCTAAAATGGCGTTTTAGCAGCGCATATTTACTAATAAGTATGTCAATAAATTTGAAAAAGTGCTTGATTTTATAGCTTTTTCTTAGTGTTTTATAAAACAATCAAAGAAAGTGCTGCGCTAAACTATACGTCTCGCGCGAGTAGGCGCAAAGCAAGAACGCCGCACAAACAATATCATAGTACTCAGGATACTTAAAGCGAAAGCCCCTATACCCCTCCCCCCACACAAAGTTTTGATGCGCATGTCAGTTAGATTTGTTTTTTTTAGCTAAGTAACCAATCGCGTTTATAAGCTTGACCTGCACTGGCCTGCCGATAACTCCCGAGTATAGGTGAGTCAACATAAAGCGATTTATGCCAAGACGAACCGGGGAGTGAACCCAACGTCTAACTCAAAAACGCGGGGAAAATTTAAACCAAGGCTTCCCTTTATTTCACCAGCCCATCTTCAAGTATCACCTAAACGGAGTGTATCTACCATAAATCTTTAGTTTTTTAGCAAATTTAGTCAGGCGTGACAGAACCGAATCACCCCAAATATGGCCACCTTTCATAATAATACGAGGATCCGATAATACACTCGGCAAAAGAGAAATTAACTGATTTGCGGCCATGCCCCTTCGCCAACTATAATAGCGGGACCCGCGCAGAAAAACTCTAGTTAAAAACCGATTAAGGTTATATTTAATACGGTCCTTGTGCGCACGGCGAAATCAGGGCACAATTCTTGACATTTTAGTAAGCCTTCTGTAGCGTTTTTTAAAACCAAAATCCCTTATACTAATACCAAAGTCCCACCAATTGGTGATTTGATTTGTTACCTCCTTTTTTTTACGAACAGTAATCTCTGAAACAATTGTTTGGTATTTTTTAGCCATGCCGTGTCCGTGCCGGATTGGAACATAAATAAGGCGAACCTGGGTAGTTCCGGCGTGTTGCTCACGGGCCGTACTCGCCATAATTGCATAAATGCCGTGTCTACGCAAATAGTGCTTAATGGCCTCAGGGACAGCACCACGATCTCCAGAGAGACCAGTAATAATCCGTTTTGTATTTGGGTTATTTGTATGTGCCGCCGAGTTTCATCCAAACGATAAACCTTTACGAAAACCTATGGGATGAACCTTATTCATTTACCTTATTTATCGATCAACCTCCCCAAAAACAATGTCTTGCGCCCCCAGCACTGTCACCACATCTGCAAGCATGTGATCTATAACCAAGATTTTAATTGCTTGTAGATGGTAAAATCCTGGCGCTCGAATTTTCATACGTTCGGGTGACTGCGCCCCGTCTTTACAGGAAATAAAAAGCCCAAATTCCCCTTTTGGAGCTTCACCACTAACAAATAAAAGCGATTCCGGCAATTCCAGACCAGAAGAAACGAGTTTGAAATGCCTAATCATGCTTTGAATAGAGTTTTTCATAAGACTTCGTGAGGGCTTAACTGCTCTAAAGTCCGGTGCCATAACCTCTCCAGTAGGAATATTGTTTATTGCGCCCAGTAAAAATCGACAACTCTCACGAAACTCTTGAATGCGAATCATGAATCGATCATAGCAGTCACCTCAGACTCCAACCGGTACTTTAAACTCTGTTTCATCATAGGAGGCATAGGGCGTTACTTTACGTAAATCTCAAAGCATACCAGATGCTCGCGCCATAACACCGCTAAAGCCCCAATCTCAGCTAACCTGTGGTCTGGCAACACCAATACCCTGCAACCGGGCCTTTCAAATACGGTTGTTGGTCAACATATCCTCTATCTCATCCACGCGTGAGACAAACTCCTTAATTATTTTGTAAATGGAATCCAAAACTCCAACAGGAATGTCCTGTGCTAGCCCACCTGGCCTCACATAATTAGCGTGCATGCGAGCGCCAGACGCGCGCTCGTAGATTTCCATAAGCTTCTCGCGCTCCTCAAAAGCCCAAAGAAATGGAGTTAATGCGCCAACATCTAATGCGTGAGTTGTGACAGACATTAGATGATTGAGCAGACGTGTAACTTCATCAAAGATTGCTCTTAGAAATCTAGCGCGTTTTGAAATAAAAATATCACCGCGCGCCCTTTCAATCAGCGCTGCGTAAATATGCTCTTGATTTAGCATAGAAACATAATCCAATCTGTCCATGTACGGCAAACCTTGGGCAAAGGTTTTCATCTCCAGGAGCTTCTCTGTACCCCGATGAAGTAAGCCGATATGGGGATCGGCTTGTGTAATTCGTTCCCCGTTTGCTGTAATTAGCAGCCGTAAAACCCCATGTGCTGACGGGTGTTGTGGCCCAAAATTTAAAGTATAGGAATCGAGCGTGTTGCTTATTTTTTGGGCCAAGCTCTTCTGCTGTTTCATCCTACCCTTTTTATTAAAAGACTCTCTACGAACATATAAATAATAAATGTGATTTAATTGCCGGCTTAAGCATTCCCGGTTAAAGCTGAAAAGGCAGAAGGTTCGGTTTTAAACGTCAAGGCCTGTTCCTTTGTCACGATGACTCGTCGATCAGCTTAGCAAACCCAAACTTCATTCATAGTAAAGGCCAGCTATAAGTATAGCCATAAAAAGCACGAAGCCAATATAAGCAACTAAACTTACAGCACTTGACGACACAAGGGGAACTAAAAATACGACTTCCAAATCAAAAATGATAAATAGAAGCCCGACTATATAGAAGTGAATATCAAAAAAGCTTCTGGCATCCCCAAAAGGCTCAAATCCACACTCATACGCTGAGCGTTTTTCATAATCACCGTTAAATCAACTATTATTAACTAAGTAAGCTGCAGAGATAATCACAGCGGTAAGGACTGAGCTTATTATTATAAAATTTAGTAGGTAAATCATTTATTATTTCATATCGTGCTGCCACCCGCGGCGCTTAAGTGTACGTTTCAAAATTTTTTCACTTGTGCTCTCACCAGCCGAAGCCGCCCACAGTATAATGTTATCAATAGGCCTTGTAACAACAAGTGTTTTCTCCGGGTCAAAGCACCCCCAGCTTTTAGTCTGTGCATTTTCTGGGAACACCACAGTTTTTGAAAATAGGGCAAATTTTTTAATTTTATTACTTGCATATGTTTTTACCATTTCTGTATGATTTAATATACGATTTTAGATAATAACTGTGACAAGCGCAACCAGTGCCGGCACCCAAATAATCGACAGGGCCAAAAATGCAGCGGAAGTCGCCTGAACAACCCTAGTTGAATAACCGCCTCAGACAGTCGCCGGTAAAACCCATCAACGCCTAAGCTGACCCGAACCAACCAAAATGTAATTAGCTATTCTGACATAATAAAGCATTGTTAATAGGCTAGTAGCAAAGGCTGCAATAAACAAGAAAAAGGAAGAGATGTCGCCAAATAATATCCCGTTTTCAGCCAAGTCAGTAAAAACCCACAATTTTATATAAAATCCGCCAAATGGAGGTATACCTGCCATAGACGCCAAAGCAATAAACGCGAAAACAGCGTAAACGGGCTGATCGCGAAAATTGATATACCTCAAATCGGTTAGGTAAATAATATCACTTTCGTTTTTGCTAATGCTAGCACCACCGCTAAGTTTGAATTCTGATAAAACGGAGAAAAAAAGTACACTTGAAATAATATAAATAATTAAGTACAGTATTGATGATACCACATCGGCTAGTAGCAAAAAGCCTGTGTGAACAATTGAGCTATAAGCTAAAAAGCGTTTTATTTCTTTTTGGCGCAGCGCATAATAGCAGCCAACAATAATAGAAATTATAGCCGCCAGCTCTGTTTCCCCGCCGAGCCCGGTCTGTATAGCGATTCGCCAAAATACCAAAAGTAGCACGGCTTTCACAAAAGTTGAAAACAGCAGCATTATTCGAAGAGGTGATCCGGAGTAAACATCTGACACTCAAAAATGCCCGGGAACTGCACCAAGCTTAATCAACAAACCTGCAAAAATAAACTGGATTGGTTGAGTAACCAAGTAGCCGGTCGACTGTTGGTTTGGTATATAATCAGAAATAGAAAGAGTTGGGTGGCTAGCGTACAGTAGAGAAATCCCCCACAACACAAATATAGAACCAAGCGTTCCAAATGCAAAATACTTGGCTGACGCCGCCGCACCGCCTCCTGTTTTGTCCACGACTGGAAGAATGTAGAGTGTAAGGCTGAAACCCTCAAGCGCTATAAAAAATAGAACGAAATGGTCGACCGATAAAAGAGCAACAGCAAAAATAAGTACAAGCCAGTAAGGCAGCACGTCGCCCGCCTTTATCCTAACAGCCCGTATCAACAGCAAAAAAAGACCTAAAACGGCCGCCTTCAAAATTGTAGTTCCCCCGCCAGCCGAGTAGCTTCCGAGTTCGCCAAAAAACAGGCTGCTACCATAAACTATCTCCAAACCAAGTGTGGTAATTAGGCCAAAAATACCCAGCCAAACGACGCTTGCGTAAACGCGTGTTGTGTCTTCAGACGATTCTTCTTGCTGATTAAAGCCGCGAAGCCTAAAAAGCATTGCAAAAAGTGTGATCAATAAAATGATTTCAGTTCCAAATGCAAATATGAAGTCGGCCATTTGCTCAAGAGTCGAATAGGCAAAAGTAACACTAGTAATTATGTTTGGCCCGGCACTACTATTGTTTTTTTGTTTAACAAAGAAAATTGATAGGGCCCCAAATCCACCAATTCAAGGGTCTTTCAGCCCCAACCAAAGCATCAACAGCGTCAATACTGACAAGATAAATACTTCAATTCTTGTTGCATCGGCAAATTTGGTATTACTGTAAACTTTTATATGTCCAAACACTACGCGCAAAACCAGTAGCAAGCTGCCTGCTGTGGATAAAAACATTCCAAAAAGAGTGGGAACTATAAGGTAGACTGTTGCTGATAAGACGCCAACAAGTGTAAGCAACTCTGGTAAAAATCCACTTGTACCCGGAAAGCCCACGTTCGCCAGCGAACTAACTATAAGAAAAAAGGTAAAAACCGGCATTGACGCAAGCAGCCCGCTGTATGCAAATACACTTCTAGTATGATAACGATCGGAAAGCATACCAATTAAATAAAAAAGTGCAGCCGATGTTAGTCCATGACTGATCATTAAATAAAAACCCCCTTTTAGCCCGATTTCTGTAAACGTAAAAATACTTAAAACAGCAAACGACATGTGAGAGATTGAAGAAAAGGCAATTTGGCGCTTCATGTCAATTTGGCGAAGGGCACAAAAAGCACCATAAACCAGCCCAAATAGGCAAATCAATCACACCGCTGATTGAAAGTACAAGCTAACTTCAAAAGTAAACAAAGGTATCAAAAATTTAATTATTGCATAACCCCCCAATTTTAGAAGAAGAGCAGCTAGAATTATTGATGCAGTTGTTGATGCCTCTACGTGCGCGTAAGGAAGCCATGTGTGGAATGGGAACAGCGGGACCTTTACCGAGAACGCTACGAATAGCAGAAATCAAAGAGTAGAAGACTCGAGTGACATTAAGTTTAAATTTGATACCTGGAAATACGCATAGACGTTCAAAAAAACAAGCAATAGAGCAAGAGAGCCGTAAATAGTAAAACCAATAAAGTAGTAGCTTGCCTTAATCCTTTCACGACGGGGGCTTCCGGCATATGAGATCAATATGAAAATTGGCATTGCTGATAGCTCGAACAGTAGCAAAAACATAAAAATATTTGAACAACTAAACGCTCCGATAAGGCATATTTCAGTCAAAAGTAAAAGCGCAGTGAAAATGTTACTATTTATTGAGCTATACCATGCCCCCAAAAGCCCAATAAGAAGTATTAGGGTTGATAAAATAATTAGTGGCAGCCCAAGGCTGTGGTGGGCTTGAAACATAAGATCAGTCTCGGTGTAAATAGCAGCCGGCAAGGTAATCGCTGTAAGTGAACTTGAAATTCTTGGGTAAGTTGATCAAAGTCAAATCGAATAGAAAAGATTAAAATAAAAGGATGTTATAGCAAGCACTTTGAAGAGGCGGCTATTATAAACATTTGGATTAAACATTACATTTCCAAAACAAATACAAAAAATAGCTGTCAGTGGTATCATGAACAACGGAAGTAGCACTTATATTTATAATTTATGCCTCAGGATCATCTGGGGCTGGGAATGGCCACCACCTAAAAAGACTAACCGGTATTCTTAAGGCCCGGCTAAACGTTTCTAACTGATGGTGAGATTTAGTTTTGTCAAAACGAAGGGAAACAGTAACAGGTAAGAAAATGCCGCGGTGGCTGTCAAGAAGCTTTTCTGTTGCAAAAACGTCAGACTCCGGAAAAGCTCCGCTAAACCGCTTTCTCATTCGCCAGCTAAGGTCTGTTGCAGCTTTTTTTGTTCAAACTTTGTTTTTTATTGTCTTTAGCTCAAGCACCGAAGGAAACACTACCATCAAAAGTCTTGAAAAAAAAGCCAAAGAACTCGCCTCTCCCCAGCGCCGCGCAATAAGGGCCACATAGGTTGATTTCTTACCCTTTCCACGACGACCTGCGCGCTGCTCGGTGCTCTTTATTAATGGGAAATGTCCCCCGCTAAATGACGTAAACGCTATAACGTGCTCTGGAGAAAATTCACTGAGCTTATAAAACCCAGCCTGCAACTCAAATCCTGGCTTAGCCGGAGTCTCAGGAAAGCGATCCGAAACCTCCAACTGGCGCATAATATATAAATATTTTTGATAAGCCAGCAGCATTTTTATGTTAGGGCATTTCCATAGCGCTCATAAACTTGCTTAAACTGAATAATCTTTTTGGGGGTGTCATAGGCCTCTCGGCAAAGGGGCCAAAATAGCCTAGTTCAGCGTCTTTTAGGTATACCCTCTGTTTTACCGGCGGGGCCAAATTTCTCGGGCTGTTCGAATGTTACGACCCTATTCTCATCAAACTTAATAGACGATCCATCGGCCCTTCGCTTAGCTTTTTTAGTTGCTACAAGAAGAGTCCAATAAAGCGGCAGCCTTTGGTCAGCTTTTTTTCTTGCCTTAATTTTCCTCTTTTTTTTTACTTTTATTCTTAGCCTTTCTTTAATATCCTTTCTCTTACTAAAAACATATGACCGTCGTCTCCTAACAACAGACCACACAATTTCGCCAAGTTGGGCATACCTTCTAGCGTGGCCACCCGCTATTCTAATTGTGCGAAACAACAAGCCGCCCGCATTATCTGATGCCTTCGTTATGGTATTAACCTTAATCATTATTTTTATAATGCATTACTGGACAAAAACCAGACCTTTTATGTATAGCTAGCCCTTAAGGGTCGACTGGTCTGAAAACGCAACGTTTCCGGTGGCCCTGTATAGAAGAATTAGTAAACCAAGCCCAATTGCCGTTTCCGCGGCAGTAACGGCCAGTATGCAAATAACAAAAGCTTGGACCCCGGCTGCCCCCGTTAATAAACCGCTCGTTAGTAACACAAAGTTAATAGCAAGAATCATAAGTTCAGTGTAGATCAAAAGATTCAAGAAATCTCGACTTTCAATAAAACCAACTAAACCCAACAAAAATATACCTTGGGCCAATATTATTAGCTCATGAGTGTACGTCATTTATTTTTATAAAAAGCAGACTGCGCTTATAAACATAAAATACCCTATAGCGAACGGCAAAAAGCATTTTCAGCCCAGGTTCATAAGCTGATCGTAGCGATAACGTGGATAGTTTGCTCTCACTTTAATAATTAAAAAGCAGATTATCATTGCCTTTAATATTAGCCAAGCGGTCGAGTCGCCAAACAACAGTGCGGGAGAGCCCCAGCCGCCCAAAAAACAAAGTGCAAATATGAAGCTTAGTCACAGCATATTTGAGTACTCTGCCAAGAAAAATAATGCGAACGTCATTGAAGAGTATTCAACATTATACCCAGCAACAATTTCGGCCTCGGCCTCCGGTAGGTCAAAAGGGGCGCGGTTTGTTTCAGCTAAAATCGAAATAAAAAACACAACCGCGGCCGGAAGAAGTGGAGCCGCAAATCAGGCTGTATTTATTTGTTTATTGACAATCTCAACTATATTAAATGAGCCGGCGCACAGCGCAACCGGTAAAATAATTAGTCCAATTGAAACTTCATATGATATAAGCTGTGCGGCCGACCTAAGGGCGCCCAAAAAAGCATATCTTGAGTTACTTGACCAACCTGACAAAATTATACCATAAACACCAACTGAAGAAATAGCATATATAAATAATAGGCTAAAATCAAAATTTGTTAGAAAATTTAAGCTATTGTAAGGAATAAACGCCCAAATGGTTAAGGCTATTACGAAGGCTATGCACGGCGATAAAATAAAAATTATTCAATTAGCACGCACAGGTATAATCACCTCTTTCAACAATAATTTTAACCCGTCGGCGAAGGCTTGCAGAATACCCCAGAACCCGACTACATTTGGCCCGCGGCGGCGTTGTATTGTTGCTAAAACTTTACGTTCTGCAAACGTAAAAAAGGCCACGCCAAGCAAAACTGATACTATAGTTATAAGGTTTTCTAGCACTGATTTTTACCTCTTTTTGAAAAAGATCGCAGCACCGATAATTGCTACTAAAAGCACAAGGGCTGTCAAAACTAAAAGTGTGGGTTCATATTGGTAAATATACATAAAAATCTCTAACAGCCCGTGTTCATTGGTGGTTTTTTGTAAGTACGAGCCTGTTGTCGTCCCAAAAGCAATTTTCCCAGGAATGGCGCTTATGAAAAAATTTAAATAAATAACCCCCGTAGCTATTAAAAGAGGTAGAGTACAGAAAAAACTGTTTAGGCGAGAATTTTTTTTATCATTTACGGGACTATCCTGGCCGCGCGGTTTAAATTTAATCCAAACTCTATTAATTTTCAGTTGGTGAGCGTCTATATCCATTAAAACTTGTTGAAAGGCCCTATCAAAGGCAGTTTTTGACACAGCAAAGACCAGATACAAAAAATCACTCTTGAAAAACCTGCCGCCGCTAAGAGCGTACGGAAGCCGCGTAAAATGATCCCTCATTTTATCAGCGCCCACCAACAGCTGTACTAATTGCCCCATTTGATCACCCCCATCCCTATAGATGTGAATGAGTGAACGAACGCCCTGAATATATTTTTTTACTGCAACCACATGCCCCAGCTCCTCCCCCCAGTCTAATAGCAGGCGAACCGGAACAAACAGTTTGAGTAATTTAAACAATTCTGTTGATGTGGTGATAAGCAGTCGCAATGTTATACGAAATGTGTAAAAGGGCGATGAACCCAAAGGCGATAAAATGCGACTGTCTTTACGGACGTTTTGTCTACCGACGCGATCTTGGCCAAAGCCAGCACCAAAAAACAGTATTGCAAAAATAATAACCATTTTCATAATGGTTGTAGATTTCTCAAACTTATCTGCTACTGCGGGCAACATGAGAACAACGCTAAGGAATAGCATTAAAACAGCGCCCGTAAAAGCAACAAGATAACCTAGGTAAACGTAATAAAATTCACCTATCATTACAGCCCAATAAAGTACGATTACGACACTTGATAAACCAAGCAACAGAAGTTTCTTAATAGCGCTCGAGGAGCTTATCAACCCAAGTACTAAAGCAGTTATTAGTAATGATGATAATATAAAAATACTATATTTTGTGTAAAAGCCGAGAGCACCGCTCTTGGCGAAAAGTTGTGTATAGTTTTCTATAAAAAACGCGTATTTCATTTTGATTCGGTCGATCAAAATTTAATCGGAGACGTGCTAGTTACTGCTTATACCGTAAGTTCAGTAATAGGTATCTCATAAAGTGGTTTGTGGCGCCACAGAATGACAATTTTGCAAAATGTTAACTGTTTTCCTGTCCAACCGAGAAGCCTAAACTACACGATATCCAGGCGGAATGGGATTATTCTCGTCAACAACCACACCACGAGGATACTTATAATCAACGTATGATGCGCTGCTGCTGTTTGGATGCTGTATAATCACCCCCAGGGCCGGGCCGGTCTGATCCAGCTATATAAGTTGATTTTCTGATGGGTTTTTCGGCCTCCGCCTTCTCAAGATTATCAGCCAAGCTAGAAAGAAGCGCCTTGAAATTTATCCTCCTCTCCATCAGCCGAAGTAGGAAAGGTCCTGGAAGGTATAAAACTGCCTATTAATCCCGCGGCATGAAAGTGTAGTTTTGTCTTACTGTTGAATTTTAGTGATAGTATTATAGGGCGGCTGTTTGCTGAAAAATGAAATGTGCACAGCAATAAAAAATAAAGAATTAGAACCGCGCAGGACACAGCAGGAGTAATATTCTGTCCCGTTTTGCTAATACTTTCTCCCCCTGATTTGAGCCTTGTGGCAGCGGCAAGCGCTTACACCTAAAAAATCTATTCGACACAGGGTCGTAATTAATAAGATCTCCAGGCGCAAAATCCCCTGTTGACACTATCAGAACAACCTTATCCTCATCGTTAACTTTAATACGACGTACCTCTCCCCTTAACCTCAATAGGCGGGCCCCAATAAGCCGTCGGCCTTTAACGGCGTGCCGTCTTCGTTTATGTATTTAGGCAATTCGCCGTTACTGTCCCCAAACCTATCGGAAGCGATGGGGGCCGGGTTAATAGCGGACTCATTATTACTGCCCTGTTCGTATCTACCCCCGTGTGAACCGGCCTTCTTCTCAGGACCGTCCATAAAAACAACATGTAGTACAACGCGACTATTTGCAGAAACACCCCCATTACCGGCAGCGGCGCCGTAATTAATACCCGCCCCGGTTTCAAAGCCGGTCGCTTTTGGAAAACGCATAGGCCCAAAAACTAGTATAAAAAAGATAACAGCACCCAATAGATGAAAATTTGAATCAGATTGTGGTATAGCAAAAGGGGCAAAACTGAATACCAAGTTATTGCTGATTTGTTGTTTTAGCATTCTGCTTTTATTCCTGTAGCTAGCAACTAGCTCTAAGACCCTTCACTCGAAGAAATTATAAGACGGAACAATTACAATAAAAAACAAAAAGTAAAGAAAGGTTGAAAGCTGAGCAACGGGTAGAATATTTTCATCAACTGCCTTACCGCCCAATCAGCCAAGAAGTAGCATGTTGGCTATAAAAATTAAAAATAAGAACAGAAAGCCGGGTTTGAATTTCGGCTCCATAATTCAACCGAATTTATCAGTTCATGGCATGATTAGCAGTATAAGCATAGAGGCCACCATAAAAAAGGCACCACCTAGTTTGCTTGGAACTGATTTTAGCATTGCGTAGAATGGTAGAAAGTACCACTCAGGAACTATGTGGGCCGGAGTTACTAGTGCTGATGCGCGAATGTAGTTATCGGGATGACCGAATAGATTTGGCGCATAAAATACTACTAGAAGATAGAATACAAAAAATATTAACAAAGTAACTAGATCCTTAACAGCAAAGTAAGGGAAGAAACGTGTGTATTCAAAGTCAGCCGCGCCGCCCTTATCAGGAGTAGTTGAGCCAACCTTGTGAAGCAGAATTAAGTGTAAGCCAGAAAGGGCTAGGGCAATTATAGAAAGAAAGTAATGAAGACTAAAGAACCTGTTTAAGGTGTTTGCGTTAATAGCAAATCCTCCCCAAACCCACACTACTATTTTGTTTCCAACTACGGGTATGGCAGAAAGTAGATTTGTAATGACGGTTGCGCCTCAAAAGCTCATTTGGCCCCACGGAAGAGTGTAGCCAAGAAAAGCAATTCCAGCCATAAGTATAAACAAGATAACACCCGAACACCAAACCCACTGTTTAGGCTTTTTAAACGAATGAAAGTAAAGGCCACGTGCAACGTGGCAGTACAGCAAAATAAAAAGCATAGAAGAGCCATTAGAGTGGAGATATCGCATAAATCAGCCCGTTGGCACTTCCCTCATAATGCGCTCAACGCTATCAAATGCAACCTCTATATAGGGTGCGTAATGCATAGCGAGTAAAACACCAGTTGCTACTTGTATAACCAACATTATACCCAACAGCGAGCCAAATCCTCATACATAGTAGAGGTTTTTTGGCGTCGGGTAGTAAATCAGATGATTCTCAAGTATGTCCTTTATTTTAAACATATGTTTTTTAGCTAGACTTAGCATTTTCGTAAAGAATTTAAAATATTAGCGATTTGGGAGTTCTTACTTAGTGCTTGACTTATTATCCACGGCGTAAGATAAGCGCTTACACCTAAAAATTTTATCCGAAGTTGGGTCGTATTCGAGAAGATCGCCCGGAGTAAAGTACTCGTCGTCGACTATAAGTAAGACCATTTTCCGATCATTAATCACAACACGACGCACCTCACCCGGCACCTCAACTGCTGGGCCCCAGCGCGTTACAGGTTGAGGCGGGGCGCCGCCTTCGTTTACCCAACTAGACCCTGCACTTTTATCAAAGGGGCCACTTTTCTGTTCAGGCCCACTGACGAGGCCGGGGTTCGCCGACCTGGCGTTTCCAAAAACATTAGAACTAAAGCGCCACGATAGGCGTATGTAATATAACCAATCTATGCTCAAAAACACATCTTTTAATCTAACTATAAACTTTTTAGCTGAATTTAACACTTTTTTATTTATAGACTTTTTGTCGGGGCGCCCGCACTCGACTACGGGAACTCCGGGTAATGAATCCGTTGAGTTACCACTTACTCCACGCCCCGCAATGCGCGCACCGGGATTCGAACCCGGAGCCATTGGGTTAAAAGCCCACTGCTCTACAATTGGAGCTACACGCGCAATGCCCTCTGTTGGAGTCTAACCAACCTTATTAGGTTTTGAGTCTAAATTCTTCGAACGGAAGAAGAGGGCGGCACATTTATGGGCGTTAAAGGATTCGAACCCATGACCTTCTCATTGCAAGTGAGATGCACTACAACTGTGCTAAACGCCCCGCGGTGAAATCTTCTTAGTTAAATTTTAAGTTTATTTAGTTTACTTCATTTTCTCCAAATCCACGTTCCCGTAGAATTACCTTGTTACGACTTCGTCCCAGCCGCCCAATCGACTTTAGGTAAGGCCTATCTCCTTAACAATCTAATAACAGAGTTTATCCTCACTTGCTGCCAACCAGCGACCAGGCCGTGACGGGCGGTGTGTACAGAGTTAATTACATATTCACAACAGCGTGATGATCTGTGATTACTAGCAATTCCAAATTTTTATCTGTCCCTCTCGAGTTTCAGAGAAGGATTGTAACTGAGTGAACTTTTGAGATTTGCTCCGAGTCGCCTCATTGCTTCTTTCTGTAGTTCACTTTGTCGCACAACCGTAGCCCAGCCCCACGGGCCATGATGACTTGACTTAATCCCCGCTTTTATCTCGCTTAAGCGTAGCAAGTTATTTCTAGAGAGCTTTTACCCAGAAGGTATAGTGGCAACTAGATTAGGGGTCTCGTTCGTTGCGAACTTTTAGGTTCCATAGCGTAGATCTAACCGTACACCTCACAACACGAACTTGCGACAGCCATGCAGCGCCAAAGTGTTCGGTAGTGTTGCGGAACAGCGGGTTAGCAAGGCCTACTTAGTGGTAGCGCTCCCGCACTCAATGTTCCGATGTTCCTTCCTAAAAATACATACTGCATTCGCAACAGTGGGTCAAAATAAAGGCAAAGCCTTTATTTGTTTTGCCAGTAGTATAGACGCTCATTGGGGTTGGTAAGGTGCTTTGCTCTTTATCTAATTAAACATCATGCGCCACTGCTAGGATGTTTTAACTCTCGTCAATTTCTTTCGGTTTCTGTACTTGATACTCCCTGGGCGGAATGCTTAACGCGTTAGCTTAAATGCGCAGCCAACCTGCCACACAAACTTTAGCATTCATCGTTTACCGTCAAGACTATTAGGGTATCTAATCCTCCTCGCTACCTTGCTGCCATGCCTCAGCGTCAGACTGGACCCGGATAGCCGCCTTCGCCACCGATGTTCCTTCCAAGTTATGGCAGTCTTTCAACCTATACCTGGAAATTCCGCTAACCTATGTCCATCTCTAGGCAAAACTTGCGAGCACGGGCCCGTCTTATTTACAAAACCAACCATTCCCGTCAAGCTTTCTGAGTATTGCCCACCTACGCATCCTTTACGCCCAGCTAACAGGGATAACGCCCGCTCTCTCTGTATTCCCGCGGCTGCTGGCACAGAGTTGCCCAGAGCTCTTATTTCGTTCGCGCGCATTACCTCGTGTCCGTTGTGTAGGTAACCGTCAAATGGTTTATGTATTTGATTTATACGCGCTAGGCCTTTACATCTGAGACGTCTTCAGCCCAAAGGGTGTACCGTGGTGAGGCCTCTACGGCCCATTGCCCTACAATTCCCCGCTGCACTTTAAAATCTAGACCGTATTTCAGTTCTAGTGTGGCCAATCATCCTCCCAGACCGGCTAGGGATCTCACTAGGGTGGGCTATTACCACCGCCCTTTTGTGTATACTCCCACATCGCGTCATCGGCCAGCGATCTTATCTTTTTTTGTATTCGGTATTTATAGGCGTTTAATAGCCACTGTACCCGAACTGACCGGTAGACTAGAATCGATCCAACATATTACTCACCCGGACAAAACGCCGTTTTAGCTAGGTGTTATCAATACTAACACCCGTGGCGTCAGCTTCTCTCAGCGATTGAAAGTCCCCCTCCACTAGCGTTCTTCCCGAGCCAGAATCAAACTCTTCGTTCATTTGCATAAAATTAAATTTTAATGCTGTATTAAACTTTAGTATAAATAAACTTATGGCCGCAGGTGGGAGGAGTCGAACCCCCGCCTTATGTTTTGGAAACACACGGTCTGCCACTAAACTACACACGCGGGGCCATTTTACTCTTGGCCCAAAGAGTAAAGCTGGGGAAACAAAATTTTATCAATTAAAAAAAAAAAAGAAAAATAATAAAAAGGATTGCTCAGCCACATAACAACTGCGCCCGGCTCATACTTTTATAACTCAGGCCTCTTAACTTCCGGCAGTGGGCCGTCAGCAGAATACAACAACATAAACCGATCGTAGGGGCTATAAAAAAAAATATCATGGTCCCCCAAAAATATCGGCGTGTGAAAATGTAGGCCAACTGCATAGCAACCTCGCTTGTTTGGAAACTCTACAACAAACTGCACGGGCACGGCCGTAGGAGCAAACCACTTGCTACCAGGTCTTTGAACGCACCGAATATATGAGGCCGAGTGAGTTTTTTTGGAAAAAATGTCAGCATGTAACCAGGTAATGGCATTCTTTACCTGGTTGTGCTGCACTTGCCAAGAAATAAGGGCCAAGCAAACATAAATAACTGCAGCCAAGTCGGCAGAAGGAAGACCAAACATAGCAAGATCGTAAGTAAGCCACCGCAATGTTAAAGCAAAAATCAACAACCTGACCCGAAACATAAAATAACTTTTATAGAAAGTACGGGGATATAGGGCCTCATAAGCCAACTGGTGGGCCATCACACGGACCCGTAACCTAGAACGAAAAACACTAAACCACGTTAATACAAAATGTAGAATCCCGGCGCTTTCTTGTCAGCGCGGCGCCTCAATACTTCTAGTATTAATTATTACTCGGTTGACCGTAATCATTTCCCCCCACTAAACCACACTACTCACCCCCAATAAAATACATACAGGCTTTGCGAAAGCCAAAATCGAGCGTTTGATACCAAAAACACCCACCAAAAAAAATAAATAATAAAAAGCAAAAACACTGCGCAAAAGTACTATAAAATTTGTTAATAAATATTCAGTTCATAGCATTAAATTAATTTTATTAAAAAACAGTGCGGGGTGGGCAGGAATTGAACCTACACGGTAGGCTTAGCAAGCCCACCTGACTGCCAAATCACCACCCCAAACTTTAGAGGACTTAAGACAAACCCGCCACTAATAACTTACACACAAACTAACCAACCGCTATCAACCCCTTCAACAATAATCAACATATCAAATACCCGCCCACTAGCTACTCTCACAATATTTAATTAATATTTACTACTAATTAGCTAATTTTGTGTTTTATATTCAAAAACCATCCCTAACCCTCGATTTTTTGTCTTTTAAATACTCAAATCAACCCCCCCCCGCCATCAGCGATTCTGTCCGTTTTCTCATTTCTATAAATGGAAAATGCGACAAAATACGGGTTTTACTATGAGTTGGTAGGCTAAATGAGCCTTTAAAAATAAGGTCAAAAACGTGATTTACTATGAACTAGTAGTATAAATGAGCCTAAAAATGGTCGATTTTTCGTCGTTTTTAAAAAATGCCATTTTGGTTGATTTTTCAAAAATCGTCGAAATTGGCGAAAAATCTTGGTTTTTTTATTTTATTGAAGGCCGAAAATAAATTTATAAAGGGACTAGTCGGCCTGGCTTTTATTAGCCTTTGTAGAAATAATTTACAAATCAGTCAAGAGTTGTGGCGCTTAGGCTAATAGGCATAAACGCGTGGTTGATACCGCACAGCTCGCTACATTGTCCAAAA
>DASZTX010000012.1:0-7429 GCA_035547875.1 Mucilaginibacter sp.
TATTATTTTTGCCGTTTCAGAAAAATGAATTGGGCGGCTTATATAGGATGAAATATTTTTTATAACCATCTATTACAAATACGTCATTTTTATTTCTTAAATAATATTGAAAATCCTTAAAAGCAAACCAAGTTGCGCAGGCCTTTCAATCCCTTACCGCCCAATGGCGGCAAGAGCAAGTAGGTTTTTGGTGCCACGAAAACACAACTTGCAACTATAAAAACAAGCACCTTAACAGATAGACACATAGTTGTTTATATGGCTTTTCGTTACTCCGACCCGATAGCACGCTTAGCTCGGCGAGGGGCCAACGCTAGTCATCTCGTCGACTCAAGTTTCTTTATAAAGCTTATAAAACCACCACTAACAGTATATACTTTACCATTAAGACTTAAGGCAAATTTACTTATGCATAAGGTGTCAACCGAACCACTCTTGTTGTAAATGTAAATTTTAGCCCTTACATCAGGATTAATATTCGCCCTATGCGCTTGAACGACTTTTAAATAATAGGTCAATCTCTCAAGCATGCGAGTGTCCTCGATATATCGTCGCTTGATCTGATTCTTAAAGCTCTCCTCGAATTCTTTACAATGCACATGTGCGTCGGTTTCCAAGTCAAAAGAAACATATTCCAACTTGATTTTTCTGATTTTAGACTGCGATGATGCACAGCTTGCACTACAAATAAAGCACACTATCAGCAACCAGTTATTCCTTTTCATTCTTTTTAGGTTTATGGGATACTATTTTAACTGTTCCATTTGAAGTTGGGTCGGAAACCGGGATATAGCTTTTCATATTATGATCGGTGCGTGTAACCTCTCCTTCTCCAATGTCGCCATGAGCCTTTGCTGTTGTTTGCTCTGAACCTGTTATTACACGTTTTTCTTCCTTCGTGTCATATTGTTTGTCTGGAGTGTTTGAATCTTTTTCTTGCTGTTTAGGATTTTTATCGTGCTGTCTTGCATGATCTAACTCATGCCCCAACAAAGTTGCTGGTGACAGACTTTCAAAATTTGTAGTGATTTTTGCTAGGTTGGGGTTCCAGGCTATAGTATTCGTTTTGGAGTCAAAGCTATTTACGTTGCCATTAGTTTCAGAAATATAATAGGTCTGAGATGATTCTTGCAACCTCGCTAATCTTCCAGATGTGTGATGAGCATTCATAAATTTGACAGTTTGTGCAAACTTTTGTTTAAAGGACTCCGAAACGCCCGGTGCGAACACTACCCTGTTACCATCAGGGTCAAGATTTACTATAGGGTTATCATCTGCATAATTGTAAGGGCTGAAACGTCTATACTTCTCCGCCAATGGATCCACACTCGTCCACCTTCCAATCACCGGATCATAAAACCTTGCGCCGTAATCGTAGGTTCCTAATTCTTCTTGAAGTTCTTTACCGTTGTAAAGATACTCATTTTTCAATACCGGTGTAGGGGGCGTCCGGCTGATGTCCATACCGAAGGCGTAATAGTCGTCAACCTGGGTTGCAGCGGCGCTCCCGCCTGCGGTTGAAAAGTTAACGCGACTGTTGCCGAGGTGGTCGGCCAGGGTGTATTCATAGTCGTATCCCGTCCCGTTATTTACTGCCCGGCCTTCTTCGGTCTGGATAAAGTTGATAGACGGATCGGTCGTGGTGGTTCCGGTATATTGTATGCCATAGATATAGTCGGTGGTGGCGGTTCCTGCTACCTTGCGCAGTTTCTGCCCGGTCGCATCGTACGTATAGGTAAACGCCGTGCCAGCAGCCGTACCCGTCTGCGGCAGATTCAGTATATTATAGGCAGTAATATTTTTGCTCTTCGTGTTGTCGACCAGATAGGTGCTGTTTTTTACATTGCCGTTGCCGTCATAGGTATAGTTCCAGCCGCCGTGCAACAGACCCAGGTCACTGCCGGTCGCATCGCTGATGCTTTGTGCCTGGTTGGTATTCCCATAGGTATAGGTCAGGTCGTCGGTCAGGGTGCTACTTCCTGTCGTGCGCTGCAGCTTGATAATGTTGCCCGCCAGATCATAACGGATATCGCGCTCATTGTAGTTGTCGCTAAAGGTGGCATCGGTCAGGCGGTTTAACTGGTTGCCGATATGTTGTTCCTTCCTGTCAGGCTCAATTTGCCCAATTCATCGTAGCTCAGTGTTTCGTCACAGGACACTATTTAATCCCAATCACTTCAAGAGATATTTGAAGTAAATCCAGAAACCAAAGCATTTCACTTTTTACGTTTCTCTTATCACCTTGTTTGTATCTATTGCTACTTACCCAACGTCCAATCTCCGGAATCTTCAACAAGTCTTTGAAGGCATATTTCAGCGAACCCACGTAGAGTATCATTTCAATTTGAAATTCCGGTGGTCCCCAAATAAATTCAACTATGGAATCTTCTTTTTTAAATCGAATGTAGTAGGTATATCCCTTCTCCTTATAAGAGTATCGCTTAAAACTCCTACTAATAAGACGCACATTTGCATCACGTATCGCGCTTAAGAAATCTAAAGTTTGTTCATCACTCATGGTCATAATCCTCTGTTAAATAATAAATTGCGTTCAGCCCCTAAAAACGTTTGGTCAATAGTTCTAGTTGGGTTTATAACGTGGGTGCTAATTCAGAATTCGGTCTAAACGCGGAAGCATCAATAATTGAATATCCGTCACGCAAAGCCTTTCTAAGAACAGACATATTCTGATAATAGTTTGCTTTAGGGTTGCCGAGATTAGGGAGTTCGTCTAATAGTGTCTGTTCTCTTGGTATTCCTTCTAAATCCTCTAGGCGACCAATATATTTGATTCCACCTTCGACTTCGAAAGAAGATTTTCCAAATATTTTGGAAACTAATTTAGATATTAATCCTTCGCCCTCCGAAGTAGCACCTGCACCTGGTACAGTAAATGATGCGGTGAATTCTGCCACGCCCGCAGCCATATTTAATTGATTAGAATTGGCATTTATACCTGCTACTAATCCTTTAGAAGAGGAAGCCCAATCATGTATTTGACTCCCGAAAGCATCCTGAAAAGGATCTTCACCAGCATCAACATAGTTGTTGTACATCGCTTCTAATTCGGAGTCACTAAGTTTATCATTTGTAACCCAGCCCTTATCTTCTCCCATCCATATAAAAGTCTGACTTTGGTTAGTCACGTCAGCACGAAATTTATAAATTTCGTCATCCCCAGGGCGTGTAACACAGTTTCCGTTGCTGTCGCGATGCTTATCTCCATATATGTCTATCGGATGCGCTTCATCAGCCAATTGATCCGCGCTCTTGAAATCGTTCATATCGATCATGCCATCGGGGTCAATTCTGTTTACGGGATTATTTCTTACGTAATTGTAAGGTGAAAACCTCCTGTTGATCTCCGCCATCGGGTCAATCACACCCCACCTCGCAATCACCGGGTCATACAGCCTCGCGCCGTAATCTATTGGTTAAGCTCCTCCTGTAGCTCTTTTTTATTGTAAGGTAATCATTTTTCGATACCGGTGTAGGGGCCGTCCTTCTGATGTCCATACCGAAGGCGTAGTAGTCGTCAATCCGGGTTGCCGCGGCGCTCCCGCCTGCGGTTGTAAACTTAACACGGCATACTCGTGTCTTTGGGGTATGCAAGCAAAATCCTTTGTAATGTTAGGTCGAAGTTATACAAGGCTAAACTTTAACCCGCACAGGGAGAATTATTCTAAATTCTTATATAGGATTTTAAAGTCAATTTGTACCAAAAATAAAAAGCCTACCACATTTAAATGTAACAGGCTCATCTCCAAGTAGAGGGAACAAGCAAAATGTCGAACTTTTTGGGAGATTGGGACACAATTATTGCCGATTAAAAAATAGCCGGATGCCTCATTAATCATTAAAAGTTTTTACTTTGCCGCATTGATGATGACGCCTTGTCGCTATTTTCTAACCGTCCTGCTTGTTTTGGCCTGCACAATTGCTTACAGCCAACAGGACCTCGATTTTACAATAACTGCGACCTTGTTACCCGGCAAAAAGGTATTAAAGGTAAAACGCGATTTTTCGGACCCATATGCCTGGGTGCTCACTTCAAACAATGGCGTATACCGGGTAAACAGCACAACCCTGGCAATTGACGATTATACCGCTAAATTTTCTCCATATAATAACCTTCATTTTATCGACATCGCCGGCCTCAACCAGGATGAGGTTTTTATTGCGGCTAATTCAACCGATGTAATTGAATATAAAAATGGCGCACTAAAAAATATCGGGGCAGCTGATGGACTGGCAGGCGCCGTAAATTCAATAGGGGTCACCAGCTTTGAAGCTGTTCTCGGCCGCGGCAAGCTGCTCATCGGTACCGCCACAGGCCGTGGGTTATTCGACCCCGCAACAGGACAGCTTAGCTACTACGCTAACCCGCATGTAACGGATATAAAAATATTTGAATCAACTTACAGAACCCAGGTATATAAAGACAATATCTATGACCCGCCCGGGCCGCAACTATATCCGATACTTATTTCGGGGTACCCAAATTCACGGAAAGCTTATGTATACCAGGTGAGCGAGAGCGGGAATAATATAACAACCATATATGTTACATTGCAGGCTGTAACTGCTTCCCCGGGTTATGACTCTAATATTTTTTGGGGTAACGAAAAAGGAATGTTCCAGGAGGGATTTGAGAATTTTAACACCCCCAATCCGCCGTACGTGCATTACCTGGATAATACCGGCGTCAATAAAATCACGGCTATTTACGGCCTTACCAGTTTAGGCAACCCAAACTATGCCAATCCGCCGCTTACGTTCACTAAAGAAAACCTGCTCATTGGTACAGCTAAGGGCTTATATTTCAGCAATTCGATATATGGTAATTACAATGGCAGCTTGTTACGCGTTTTCTCATTATTCCATTTTGACCCGCTAGGTAATATAGCCATTAACGATGTGTGCGTAAGCGGTACCGCAAGCAGCTATTTAGATACCCCAACCGGGTGCGAGGGCGGTATTTGGCTAGCCAGCGACAACGGCTTATACTTTATAAAACCTGACTACGGAAAATACTTCGATCCTAAACAAACGTTAAAGGCAGCCGCCTTTAATATTCCTAATGGCGAAAACCTGTCCGAAACAACCATATGCGGTGGCAGCAACGTAAACCTGATTTTAAATCAATATGATGTACAAAACAACGGCATACAATGGTATAAAAACGGAAACATTGTGCCAGGCGCCAACCAGGCTACGCTAAGTGTAAAAACTGCGGGCGATTATTATGCCTTGATATACGCCTCCTGCGAAAATGTACACGCCGAGACCAATCACTTAAAAGTGAGTGTAACACAAGGGCCTGTTTTCAGCTTCAACTATCCGGATAAGATCCAAAATTGCAATGATAACCCGATTACCCTAAAAACGGATGATAAGCCCGGTTATAGTTATCGCTGGTACACAAACGGCGTTTTAAATGGCGAAACTTCTCCTGCTTTTACTGTTACCCAAACCGGTAAATATAAAGTGGAAGTGAGTGCCTGTACGGACAGCTGGGTACCTTCAAAAGAAATTGAGGTAGATCTCGTGCATTTACCGGTTCCTGTAATTAGCGCTGATAAAGCGAAATATTGCGCCGGTGAAAACGCGATATTGACAGTTAATACACCCACAGACCCGGGTTATGAGATCAATTGGTTTAGCGACGGCAATAAGCTCACTGCGGACAAGAATAAAACCAGTATTACCACCACCATTAACGGAAAATACACGGTAACCCTCAGCAGTAAAATTGCAGCTTGCACAGCAACATCAAACCAGCAGCAAATAACATTTACGCCTGCGCCCATTTTTACATTTAATTACCCGGATGCCTTAAGATATTGTGACGGAACGCCGCTTACCCTTAAAGCCGAAGGCAGCGTGGACTATCAATACCGCTGGTATAAGGATGACGCGCTAACCGGCGACCTAACCCCGACCTTAGCAATAACCCGGGCAGGGAAATATAAAGTCGAGGTAAGCTCCTGCGATGGTTCGTGGGTGCCATCCAAAGAAGTATCGGTGGATTTTGTAAGCTTACCGGCACCGGTTATCGTTCCGGATAAACCATCCTATTGTATAGGCGACAATGCGACCTTGTCGGTAAGCGTTACTGTCGACCTCGGTTATACTATAAAATGGTTCAAAGATAACGTATTATTGCCTGCTGCCAACAATACAACTTCGTTGCCCGCAAGTATTGCCGGCGACTATACTGTTTCGATAGTAAGTAACCACCCAAATAGCGATGGGACGACATGCTCGCAAACCTCGGCGGTCCAATCGGTCAGCTTTAACCCACCACCGACTATCAGCATTCAAAAAATAATAAAGACCACGTTATGTGACGGGCAAACCGTTGATTTAAAGGTGAGTTACAACAATGGCACCGTAAAGTGGTCGAATGGTGCCACAAACGATCAAATAACCGTTAGCAGCCCGGGCACTTACAAAGCAACCGTTACCTCATATTCAGGATGCCCTGCCGATGCAAGCGTAGATGTATTGTTTTTTCCAAACCCATCATTAAACATTGCCAATGCCGGACTGTGTCAGGCGTCTCATAAAACAGTAACGTTGACAGCTCCGGCAGGCTTTCAAACCTATGTGTGGAATGGACAGCCAGGCGGCGAAACCTTCACGGCAGATCACGCTCAAACCGTGACCTTAACAGTAACGGATGCAAATGGCTGCCAGGCTACGCAAGAGATTCAGGTTACCGATGAATGTCCTGAGGTGAAAATACCCAATACTTTTACCCCGAATAATGACGGCATTAACGATACCTGGGAAATCCCGGGGTTGGCTTATGACCCAACAGCCGTTGTGAAAATATTTACCAGGTACGGACAGGAAATATATGAGAGTAAGGGGTACGGAAAACCCTGGAACGGAGAATACCGGGGCCAGAAGCTAGCCGCCGGGGTATACTATTATATTATTACGATTAAGAATGGCAAGCAAACCTTTAGCGGTTCGGTTACAATTATTTATTAGTATAATATTGCCATTTGCAAATACACCCGTCCGGTTAAGCGTCCACGCTTAACCATAATGCAATGTGAGTGTCCACGCTCGCGAAAAATAAATTGATACTAAAACACAAAAGCCTCAAATCTTTCGACTCAAGGCATTTTGTTTTACAAGTAGAGGGAACAAGTGAAATGTCGAACTTTTTGGAGGATTTACAGGCTATTCAGAATGCGCAAATTATCATGAAAAATCCTTGATTTTAGTTAGCGCATATATGATATTTATTACGATAAAAGGTTGTAAAATATAAAAAATTACGTCAAATAAGAATTGGCACTTAATAATCGACATAAAGAATTATAATATCAATTCACAATTCTCGAACTGGACCGACGCAAAAGTAACAGCTTTTAGCCAACGACTACAGGTCAACATAGCTATCAACAACCCCGCC
>DASZTX010000013.1:0-342630 GCA_035547875.1 Mucilaginibacter sp.
AGGCTGTAAGCTCAATTATTCGGAAACCTCATCTATTGGCCGCCAGTTTAATCAGGCGGGTTTTAATACGGTGGAGTTTACCGACACACCTGATGTGTTTGTAATTAACACCTGCTCGGTTACCGAGAACGCCGATAAAAAATGCAAAAAAGTCGTCAGAGAGGCGCTTAAAATATCCCCTGATGCGTACATTACTATTGTTGGTTGTTATGCGCAGCTCAAACCCAAAGAAATAGCTGAAATTCCCGGCGTTGACATGGTACTGGGCGCGGCGGAAAAGTTTCAGATCATCGATTATATCTCCGATCTTACTAAAAAGCCTAAAGCGGTTGTTTACAATCAGCCTGTTTCCGAGGCTACGGAATTTGTTTCCGGTTTTTCTATTGGCGATCGTACCCGCACCTTCCTGAAAGTTCAGGATGGCTGTGATTATTCATGCAGCTTTTGTACGATACCATTAGCGCGTGGTAACAGCCGCAGCGATACGATTGAACATGCCGTGAAACAGGCGCAGGAAATCGCAGCGACAGGTGTAAAGGAGATCGTACTTACAGGGGTCAATCTGGGCGATTTCGGTATTCGTAATGGTCAGAGGGAGGATCGTTTTTTTGATCTTGTCAAGGCGCTTGATAAAGTAGAAGATATTGAACGTATTCGTATCTCGTCCATCGAGCCGAATTTGCTGAGTGATGAGATTATTGAGTTTGTTGCAAAGTCGAAGCGTTTTGTACCGCACTTTCATATACCACTGCAATCCGGCTCGGATAAGATACTTGGGTTAATGCGTCGTCGTTATAAACGCGAATTATATGCCAGTCGTGTTGCGAGAATAAAGCAATTGATGCCCGATTGCTGCATTGGCGTTGATGTAATCGTCGGTTTTCCAGGGGAGACAAGGGATGATTTTATCGATACTTATAATTTTCTGAATAGTCTGGATATTTCATACCTGCATGTCTTTACTTATTCTGAAAGAGAGAATACCCCTGCAGCCGAAATGACCGGGACCGTCCCGGGTTCAACCCGCGCTGATCGCAGTAAGATGCTGCATATTTTATCTGACAAAAAGCGCCGGGCGTTTTATGAAAGTCAGCTCAACAAAATGAGCGAAGTCCTTTTTGAGGGAGACGTCAAAGATGGATTTATGCATGGGTTTACACCAAACTATGTCAAAGTGCGTACGGCCTATGATCCTTTGCTCATAAACGAATTAAAGACAGTACACTTAACGAAAATATCACCTGATGGTGATGTTGAAATAACCGAAAGCGAAGAATTATTAGCGCATTAACGCTATCTTGGCACCAAATTAACAAAGATAGATGTTCCCAACCGTAACCTCCCTGCTAAAATACCTTACCGGGCTTGACATCCCGCTTCCTATCCAGACCTTCGGATTTTTTGTAGCTATCGCATTTGTTGGTGCATACTGGGCCTTTGTGCAGGAATTCAACCGCAAAGAAAAGTTGGGATATATTCATCAGTACGAAAAAACGGTAACCGTCGGTGCGCCTTTGAGCTTTTATGAGTTATTGGGCAATGGTATTTTTGGATTTGTGTTAGGATATAAATTGCTTGATTCCATTCTTAATTACGGCAAGCTTTTAAATGATCCTCAGGATTTTTTATTGTCGTTTCATGGCAACTGGTTAGGGGGGATTTTGGGTGCCGCAGGCTTTACTTATTGGGCTTATTCCGAAAATAAAAAACAACGGCTGCCTGAACCCAAAACACAAAAAGTAAAAGTGCATCCAAGTGAATTGATGGGCAGCATATTATTATGGGCGGCCGTTTTTGGTTTTATCGGAGCCAAGGTGTTCAATGCGCTTGAAAATTGGGGCGAGTTTATGAAAGACCCGGTTGGGATGCTGATTGGTTTCAGTGGCCTCACATTTTATGGTGGATTGATTTGTGGTGGTGCGGCGGTTTTATACATCGCAAAAAAACACGGCATTAAGATATTTGACATGCTTGATATCGGTGCGCCGGGAATGATGCTTGGATATGGTCTTGGCCGTATAGGCTGTCAGATGGCCGGGGACGGTGACTGGGGTATATATCATCTGGAACCGAAACCTCACTGGCTGGGATGGTTGCCAAACTGGATGTGGAGCTTTAAGTTCCCGCACAATGTAAATAACGAAGGAATACTGATTCCGGGGGACAACACCAAGTATAATCATGAATTACCCGCTCCGGTGTATCCTACGTCATTTTATGAATGTATAGTCTGCATTCTGTTGTTTTTTTTCCTGTGGTCAATACGTGACAGAATAAAAACACCAGGCGTTATGTTTGGTATTTATATGATACTCGCTGGCGTTGAACGTTTTTTTATCGAACTGATACGCGTTAATACTAAATACCATGTATTTGGCATTGCTTTTACTCAGGCCGAGTTAATTTCGATCTTCATGGTTTCGGGCGGCATCGCTTTAATTCTGACTGTAAAAAATAGAAAACAGACGAAGCTGAAGCATGGGTGAAATAAATATCGGGAACAAACTGCTCGACAATCATATCATTAGGTTTATATTTTCTGCCGGGATAGGTTTTCTGGTCGATATATCAGCTTTTTATTTGTTCTATCATAATATTCTTGTTCAAAAAAGCTATCAGCTGCTTTCCTTTACGGTACGTAATTCAACACTCTCACTTACCATATCTTTTTTTATGGGCGTAGTGGTTAATTTTTTGATCACCAAATACTTTGTGTTCGCTAAATCAACCTCATCGTCAGGTAAGCAGTTTGTGCGGTTTGTCATTGTCGCAATCGTTGGCTTTTTTGCTAACCTTGCTCTTTTAAAGTTCTTTACTGAATATCTGAACATCTATCCGCCTGTTGCCCGGCCGCTCGCTGCGCTTAGTCTTTTTTTTGCGAGTTATTTTATACACCGGGTTTTCTCATTTAGCTTGTCATTGCGGCAGGAAAAATAAATTGGAATATCTGCATAAAGCCGGACAAACAGCCCTGAATGCAGTATCTGTTTATTAATTGATAAATTTGATTTATGAACCTTGAAAATATTGTTAAGGAAGTAATTACTGTCGCGCGCGAAGCCGCAGGCTTTATAAAAAAAGAACGGGGAACTTTTAGCGTTGACAGAATAGAGTTTAAAGGGCTAAATGACCTGGTTTCTTATGTAGATAAAACTGCGGAACAAATAATTGTCGCCGGGTTAAAGGATGTTTTACCCGAAGCAGGATTTATTACCGAAGAAAAGACCATTCAAAAAACCGGAGACCGGTATAATTGGATTATCGATCCGCTTGATGGTACCACCAATTTTATCCATAGTCTGCCGGTGTATTCGGTAAGTATTGCATTGCAGGACGGCGATGAACTGGTATTGGGTGTAGTTTACGAGGTTAACATGGGTGAATGCTTTTATGCCTGGAAAGGAGCACCGGCTTATCTTAATGGTAATATTATTAAAACCAGCGACACCCCTTCGATCAGCCAAAGCCTTTTAGCTACAGGCTTTCCGTACTATGATTTTTCAAAGCAGCAGGCATATATCAACCTTTTTACCGAATTAATGAAAAGCTGTCATGGTTTACGTCGTTTAGGTTCCGCTGCCGTTGATCTCGCTTATACCGCTTGCGGAAGATTCGACGCTTTTTACGAATATAATCTTAACGCCTGGGATGTGGCAGCCGGAATAGTTATCGTTCGGCAAGCCGGTGGAAAAGTAGTAAATTTTAAGGGCGGCGACGAGGTATTGAAAACACGGGAACTTCTGGCCACCAACGGACAAATAACCGACGATATGCTGAATAAGATCAGTTTGTTTTTTTAGGGAACCGTTTACGTGATGATTAATAAGTCACATAAACGGTTTCCTATTTTTACATCGCTTCAGATACGACCTCAGTAACCTCCGGCACCATGCGTTTAAGCAGGCTTTCTATGCCGGCTTTTAAGGTAACCGTTGACGATGGGCATCCGCTGCATGAACCACGAAGTTCAACGGTCACAATACCTTCGTCGAAAGATTTATAGGCGATGGCGCCACCATCCTGCTCAACTGCCGGGCGGACATAATCATGTAATATCTGCTGTATCTTCACCTCTGTTTCAGACCCTTCAAAGTCGGTGCTTTCTTCTGCGGTAGTTTCCTGTACTTTAAGTTCGGCTTCTACAGCACCTTTTACAAATTCCTTTAATATCGGCAAAATGTCGTCCCAGTTATCACTGTCGAATTTGGTAACGGTAACAAAATTACTGGCAAAAAATACGCCGTTAACAAACGAAAATTTAAAAAGCTCTTTAGCGAAGGCCGAATTTTCTGCACTTTCCCGCGTTGGGAAATCAACACTGCCATTGATTAGCAACTTGTTCACGATGAACTTCATGGTTGCCGGATTCGGAGTAGATTCGGTATATACGTTGATATTCATTACACTGGTTATTTAAATACTATCAAACAAATTTAAACACGATTTTGATTTATCGGCGGTAATTAATTTGTTATGACCCCGATGTGACTTTGATCTGTATGGAACTTTTAATAATCTCTTGGTATCAAATACCCGTATAGTTTGACGGCGTGATGCTTTTGATTTCGTTCTTTACACTTTCATTCACGTTCAGACCGTCAACAAAAGACGCTATGGTTTGGGCGTTTACCTCGGTGTTGGTACGCGTCAGGTCCTTTAGCGTCTCATACGGGTTTGGGTATCCTTCCCGTCTTAGAATCGTCTGTATCGCTTCTGCTACTACCGCCCAGTTGCTTTCCAGATGCGCGTTGATGGCGTCGGTATTTAGCAATAATTTGTTGAGACCTTTTACGGTTGACTTTATGGCAATGAGCGTATGCCCTACAGGGACGCCGATGTTCCTTAAGACGGTAGAATCAGTAAGATCGCGCTGAAGGCGCGATACGGGAAGTTTGGCTGCAAAGTGTTCAAAAAGTGCATTAGCTATTCCGAGATTGCCTTCGGAATTTTCAAAATCGATAGGGTTAACTTTGTGCGGCATCGCCGATGAACCGATCTCTCCCGCCTTTATCTTCTGCTTGAAGTAGTTCATTGAAATGTAAGTCCACATATCACGGTCCAGATCGATCAGAATCGTATTGATTCTTTTTAATGCATCGCATTGCGCGGCAAAATTGTCGTAATGCTCTATCTGGGTGGTGAACTGCGACCTGTCAAGTCCAAGTATGTCATTTACAAAATGATTACCAAAATCTTTCCAGTTAATTTCCGGATAACCCACATGATGAGCGTTATAATTACCGGTTGCGCCGCCAAATTTTGCCGAATAGGGAACAGTCTTTAATAATGTCAACTGATTTTCGAGCCTCTCCACAAAAACCATGATCTCCTTGCCAAGACGACTCGGCGATGCTGGTTGACCATGAGTATGAGCCAGCATTGGAATAGTATCCCATTCCGCAGCAAAATTTTTCAAAAGGCCGACCAGGTCGTCGATTGCAGGATAGTAAGTATTGATAAGGGCATCCTTAAATGAATAAGGTATCGCCGTATTGTTGATATCCTGTGATGTTAGTCCGAAGTGAATAAATTCCTTATAGGCATCAAGCCCCAGCTGATCGAATGCTTTTTTGATAAAATACTCAACTGCCTTAACATCGTGGTTGGTTATTTTTTCAATTTCCTTGATATCGGCTGCATCTTTCTCGCTAAAATTTCTGTAAATGTTGCGTAACTTTTCTGTTGCATTTCGGTCAAAGTCTTGTAACTGAGGCAGCGGGTGTTCAGCCAGGGCAATAAAATATTCAATCTCAACAAATACCCGGTAACGGATCAAAGCAAATTCTGAGAAATAAGTTGCGAGATCCGCAGTGGCATTACGATACCGGCCGTCGATTGGAGAGATAGCCGTTAGGGAGGAGAGGGTCATGTTCTTTAATTTTTTGCAAAGATAAAGATTTGGCAGTTAGCAAATGACCGGAAGTTCACAGGCCGTAATTATGCCGTCTTTCTTGTCTTTGTCATGGAATCGTAATAAACGATGGAAACTTTTAAATCTGAAAATGTTTCCATAGTTTTGACCCTGAAAGTCAATGAGTCAAATAGAAAGAATAATTCAGGGTGGCGAGGAACTGTTTTTACAGGGCGGGATCAAAAGCGTAACCATGGACGATATTGCCCGGCACCTGGGTATGTCGAAGAAGACTATCTATCAGTTTTTCAGGGACAAAAACGAGCTGGTCATCGCGTTGGTCAAGAAGAAACTGAAGGAAGATGAAGAGCAGATGGCAGACATCATTGCCCGGGCAGGGAACGTGATCGAGGAAATGATAAACATGATGAAATGCTCGGAAGATATCTTTTCAAGGATAAATCCAATCGTCATACATGATATGCAGAAGTATCATCCTGATGCATGGGCTGAATTTCAAAAATTTAAAGCGGAGGTGATCATCAGCACTCTTGAACAGCTTTTAACCAAGGGAATAAAACAGGGTTATATCCGGCCCGACATCGACGTAAAGATTATGGCGAGAATGCGCGTAAGCCAGGTTGAGTTAGGATTTAATACCGCCGTCTTCCCGATCGCAGAGTTCAGTCCGTGGAAAGTACAATATCAGTTCCTCGAACATTTTAACTATGGCATTTGTACCCTGAAAGGTTATAAGCTTTTAAATGAATATAAAAATATAAATGAAGAATAATGATACTGCTGACATACAGCTGTCAACACAGTTGATTTTTTTGTATAACTAAATATTAACGAAAGCGAATACCCGGAAAACACAACGATTTATAAAATGAAAACTATTTTAATAACGCTCATGCTGTCTGTAATTGCCTTTACCGGCTTTTCGCAGCAGACAGCACCCGATACACAACGATATTATTTTACGGTTGAAGATTGTATCAATTATGCCTATACGCATCGCGACTCTGTTGTTAACAGTAGTTTGGATGTTAAAAGCGCCAATTATAACGTAAAGGAAACCATCGGAAGGGGACTCCCGCAAGTCAGTGGTAATGCTTCGTTTCAGGATTATCTTAAAATTCCGACAACGTTGCTCCCGGGCGAGTTTTTCAACCAGCCTGGCACTTACGTTCCGGTTAAATTCGGCGTAAAATACCAGTCAAACCTGTCGCTGGCTGCTAATCAGATCCTTTTTGATCCGGATTATCTTGTAGGCTTGCAGGCACGCAAAACCTATAAGGAATTATACGAGCGCAGTTACACCCGTTCTAAAATTACGGCGAGTATTAATGTAACGAAGGCTTATTATCAGGTGCTGGTCAGTGTAGAGCAATTGAGAATACTACAGGAAGACATTAACCAGCTTAAGCAGCAGGTTGATGAAACGGTGGCACGCAATAAGCAGGGCTTCGTTGAAAAAATCGATGTCGATCGCATCACCGTGCAGTATAATTCACTTGTCACTAAGAAGGAAAATGTTGTCAGACTGATCGGACTGACCTATGATCTGTTGAAATTTCAGATCGGGATGCCGATAGACAAAACCTTGATATTAAAAGATAAGCTGGAAGACGTCAAACTGGAAGCTACCGCAGAGGATGCGGTTAACGACACGGCAATTTATCATAACCGCATAGAGTACAGTTTAATGGAAGCGCAGAAAAGGCTTTATGAATATGATGTTAAACGGAAAAAGGGTCAGTTTTTGCCAAAGCTTTCTGCAAATGCAAGCTATGCTGCATCTTTTCAGAATAACAATTTTGGGTCGTTATACCACAATAATTTCCCTTCAAGCTATATCGGGCTTACTTTAAGTGTGCCGATTTTTACCGGATTTCAGCATGTAAATCAATTACGGCAGTCGGAGATAACTGTTTTAAAAGCGCAGAACTCAATGTTGGCCGCACAGAATGCCTTTAATCTGGAGTTGAAGAATGCCCGTGTTACTTATTTGAATGGTTTGCAAACACTGAATGATCAGAAAAAGAACCGGGAACTTGCCCTTGAGATATTGAGGGTATCAAAAATAAAGTATGAGCAGGGGGTCGGCTCCAGTCTGGAAGTCATACAGGCCCAAACCGCTGTGCAGGATGCTGATAATTCTTACATCCAGGGACTATATGACGCTTTGGTAAGCAAAGTTGACCTGGATAAAGCTTATGGAAGAATAAAATAATCGATCACAATATTATAAAGAACAATGAAAAAATTATTATACATACCAGTTTTTGTCTTACTGGCGGCCTGCTCAAATAAGCCAAAAGACAAGAAAGCAGAACTTGCGGAGCTAAAGAAGCAGCAAGCGGAATTGAATGGAAAGATTTCGAAACTTCAGTCGGAATTAGGGACAACGGATTCCGCTAAATCGACTGATGTAAGTACGATAAAGTTAAAGGATACAACCTTTACAAATTACGTGCAGATACAAGGTAAAGTCGATGCTCAGGATAACGTAATAGCGTATCCTCAGGCTCAGGGCGTTATTACAGCCATCTACGTTAAAGCCGGCGATCATGTTCGAAAAGGACAGACGCTTGTTCAACTGGACAATAGCGTATTGAAACAGAATATCGCCCAGTCTGAAGCGCAGTTAAGCCTTAATCAGACTTTATACCAGCGTCAGAAAAACCTGTGGGATCAGAAAATCGGTACCGAGGTTCAATTTCTGCAGGCTAAGACGAATTTAGAAAGCGCGCAAAAAGCGCTGGCTGCCCTGAAACAACAGGCTGATCTCTACAAGATCGTATCTCCGATAAATGGCACGGTCGATCAGATGGACCTTAAATTAGGTGCGGTTGCACAGCCGGGGCTTACCGGTATAAGGGTGGTAAATGCCGACAAGTTAAAGGTGAAGGCGGATGTTCCCGAATCCTATGCCTCAAGCGTGAATGCAGGCAACAGGGTTAAGATTGTTGTCCCGGATGCTAACGATTCCCTGTTTGCCAGGGTAACTTTTGCGGCCAAAGTGATCGACCCGGCTTCGCGCAGTTTCGGGGTAGAGGTTAATTTACCGGAGCGCAGATCGCTGCGCCCGAACATGACTGCCATTATGCAGATCGCCAATTATTCGAACGCTTCAACGATTATAGTTCCGGTTAAGGCCATTCAGAAATCTGAGTCTGGCGATTATGTCTTCGTTAACGACAATGGAACAGCAAAGCGGGTAAATGTAAAGGTGGGGCACACCTATGGCGGGCAATCTGAAATATTATCCGGTCTCAAAGCTGGCGAGGAACTGGTTACGGAAGGTTCATCAGAAATTGAGGATGGTGACAAGATCACAGTTCTGGCAGCTGTTAACTAACTGAAAATATTGATCTGTTATTATGAAAGATATTAAAAAAGAATTTGCCCCGTCAAGTTGGGCAATTGAAAATAAGACGGCTATTTACGTTCTCATATTTCTGATCACCGTATTGGGACTGATCAGCTATAATAATCTTCCGAAAGAGAATTTTCCTGACATCGCGCAGTCAAAGGTATTTATCACCACCCAGTTTATCGGGCAATCGCCGCAGAACGTGGAGAATCTGGTTACGCGTCAGATCGAGAAACAGTTAAAGTCGCTTAAAGGGTTAAAAAAAGTGACTTCCAACTCACTTCAGAACGTCTCGGTGATCACTGCGGAGTTTAACGCGAATATAGATATACGGGACGCTAAAATAGATGTAAAAGATGCGGTTGATAAAGCCCGTCAGGATTTGCCCCAAAACGACGATAATCTGAAAGAGTCGGTAATTTCTGATATTAATGTCGCAGATCTGCCAATTCTCTATATCAATGTCTCGGGCGATTACGACCTGAAGAAATTAAAGGAATATGCCGATAATCTGAAAGACGATATTGAAAGCTTTAAAGAAATATCAAAAGTTGACGAGGTTGGTGCATTGACCCCTGAGATCCAGATCAATGTGGACATGGACAAGATGGCGGCTGCTCAATTAACGTTTAATGATATCGTTACCGCTATTAAAAGTGAAAACATCCTGGCATCTGTCGGGAATGTTACCACAGATGGTGTCCGGAGAAGCATTGACATCAAACAGGATTTTAAAAATGCTGACCAGGTTGCGGCGATGGTGATCAGAAATCCTAAAGGTCAGGCCATTTACTTACGTGATATTGCCGAGATTAAAGATTCCTTTTTGGAACAGGAGAGTTATGCACGTTTGAAAACGAATGATCAGAAGGACTTTAAGAATGTAATTACGCTTAACGTAAGTAAAAGAGCAGGAGAAAACCTGATCGAGGCTTCGGACAAGATCAACGCCTTGATCAAGCAAAAGCAAAAGACTGTTTTTCCGAAAGGGTTAAATATAACTGTCACCGGCGATCAGTCTGACAAGACACGTACAACACTGAACGACCTGATCAATACGATTGTGATCGGTTTCCTGCTGGTAACGGTTATCCTGATGTTCTTTATGGGTACGACCAATGCCATTTTCGTGGCGTTATCTGTACCGTTATCGTGTTTCATTGCATTTCTTGTCATGCCGGTCATTGGCTTCACGCTGAACATGATCGTGCTGTTCTCGTTCCTTTTAGCGCTGGGTATTGTGGTGGACGATGCCATTGTGGTGATAGAAAATACCCACCGTATTTTTGCCAATGGCAGAATTCCGATTAAAGAAGCGGCGAAAATGGCAGCGGGGGAGGTGTTTCTTCCGGTATTTTCAGGAACAATGACTACCCTGGCGCCTTTTATTCCGCTGGCGTTCTGGAATAGCTTGATCGGGCATTTTATGTTTTTCCTGCCGATAACGCTGATCATTACTTTACTGGCGTCGCTGGTTGTCGCGTATATCATGAATCCGGTATTTGCGGTTGACTTTATGAAGCCGCATATGGAAGGGGAACATGACCATCCTACATTTGACCGCAAAGTAAAGCGCGCACTGATCTTTCTTGGTATCGCAACGGTATTAGGATATTTGATGAATCGTGGGTTTGGTAACTTTATGGTACTGGTGATCGTTCTGTATCTGATCAATCATTTCTTCCTTGTAAAAGTGATCGACAGGTTCCAGAAGAATTCCTGGCCACGTTTTCAAAAATGGTACGCAAAGTGGCTTGAGCGTGCTGTTCGCAGACCCGTTACCATGTTAGCAGGGACTTTTGGCCTGTTCATCGTGGCAATTGTTCTTACAGCTGTTTTAGGGAAGACGCCCGAATTCTTCCCTTCAGGCGACCCTAACTTTGCCTACGTATATATTACTCTACCCATCGGTACTGATCAGGCATATACCAACGAAGTTACCAAACAGATTGAAAAAAGGGTAGCGCAGGTGGTTGAGCCGGATAAAGATGTGGTTACCTCGATTATTTCAAATGTTACCAAAAGCGTGAGCGATCCGACGGACGAAGATCAGGGTGACTATGAAAATAAGGGAAAGGTGACCGTTGCGTTTGTGGAATATGGCAAGCGTCATGGAAAAGATACCAAAAAAATATTGGCAAATATCCGTAAGGCCGTGCAAGGCGTACCCGGAGCCAAGATCTCCGTTACTCAGGAGAACAGTGGCCCTCCGGTGCAGAAGGATATCGCCATAGAGATCATCGGCGACAATCTTGACACACTTGTTAAGACAGGACAACGGTTAAAGGATTATATCAATAAACAAAACATCCCGGGTATTGAAAACCTGATCGCTGACGTGCAGAGCGACAAACCCGTGATCGTTTTTGATGTGGACAGAGAACGCGCAAACCGCGAAGGTATAAGCTCCGGGCAAATCACCCAAAATTTGGTTGCTGCGGTGTTAGGACAAAAAGCAGGTGACTTCAGGAATACCAAAGAGGACGACTACCAGATAAAAGTCCGCGCCCTAAAGAGCCAGCGGGAAAATATTGATGAGCTTAAAAACTTAAAGATAACTTATCGCGACCTGGCTACGGGCGGTGCGATCAGGCAGGTGCCTATATCTGCATTCACAGATGTACGATATACGACTACTTTCAGTAATATCAAGCGCAAACAGCAAAGACGCGTATTGACCTTAGGTTCCAATGTTATCAAACCTAACAATCCGAACGACGTAAACGCTGCAATAAAACGCGCAATTAGCAATTTTAAAACACCTGATAACGTATTGATCAGAATGGGTGGCGGACAGGAAGACCAGATGGAAGCGATGAACTTTTTGCTTGGCGCCTTGGGCACATCCTTCGGTCTGATCCTGATTATCTTGATGATCCAGTTTAATTCCGTCGGTAAAACATTCATTATCATCAGCGAGATCTTCTTTAGTATCATCGGTGTGTTGTTGGGAGTAACCTTAACAGGGATGACCATGTCGATCGTAATGACGGGTGTTGGGATCATCGCTCTTGCGGGTGTGGTGGTGCGAAACGGGATTTTGCTCGTCGAATTTACGGACATGCTGATAGAGCAGGGGGTAAGCCTGCATGATGCCGTTGTTGAAGCAGGGCACACCCGCATGACGCCTGTATTGCTTACAGCTACAGCTGCAATATTAGGTTTGATTCCGTTGGCCGTTGGGTTTAACATTGACTTTGTGGGTTTATTCACAGACTTTTCACCGCATATTCACTTTGGGGGCGATAATGTTGCCTTCTGGGGGCCTCTGGCGTGGACAATGATATTTGGCCTCGGTTTTGCGACAGTCATTACTCTTATCTTGGTGCCATGTATGTATCTGATACGGGTAAATATTAAAAACAGATTGTTTGGAAACAAGAAGAATGATCAGGGCGAACTCGCAGAAACTTCTGCCTGATTTTTTCTCTCACTAAATATAAACAGCCTTTCAGTTTCCTGGAAGGCTGTTTTGTTTTCGGTCGTCGCGGGATTATTTTGCCAGAATCTGTTTGGGAATGATTATTGTTTTGTACCAATCATGAAACATGAGTCTTTAAGTACTGGTGGATTAACCCGGCATTTGATCATCCCGGAAATATTTTTACAAATCGCCGGAGTCGCTATGGCGGCGGGCATGCGTGCTTTTTCTGCGCCGGTAATAACGGGGAAACTACTTGATGGTCGTAAAGGTAGTACAAGAAAAATAAATTCAATTTTGACGGCGTTTGCCATTTTAGAGTTAGCAGGCGATAAAATGCCTTTCGCGCCTGATCGCACTAATTTTTTAGGCCTTGCAGCGCGGTCCGTTTCCGGCGGCTGGTGTGGTGCACGGTTGTCTCGTGCGGCCGGATATGGGAATGCACCAGGTTTAGTTACAGGGGCTGTTATCGCCGTGGCGTCAGCTTTTGGTTCGTATTATTCCCGGAAATATATAGCAGCTACTACAAAAATTTCAGATCCGGTACTTGGCCTTGCTGAAGATGGGCTCGTAACGGCTTTAGGTTGCGCGTTAATCATTTGAGCGTAATTTTCGGCTTTCAATTTGGATTGAAATAAGCAGTATATCTGTATGTTTGGAAAAATTGATAGTTTTGTTAAAAAAGTCAGGAATAATAGCTATTTAAGCACGGCTATTAGTTTATACAGGAAAATTAAAAATGATTTCAGTAACCGAACAGCAGGATGTAAAGAAGGAAAGAATTTTAGAAGCGGCCCATCACCGGTTTTTACATTTTGGTTATTCGAAAACGACAATGAACGAGATTGCCGGCGATCTGGCAATGTCAAAAGCTCTACTCTATTATTATTTCCCTGATAAAAGCCAGTTATACATTGCAGTTATGCGACGGGTTGCTGATGACTATCTTAAATCGCTGTCT
Source organism: Mucilaginibacter sp. (assembly GCA_035547875.1). Lineage (GTDB taxonomy): Bacteria > Bacteroidota > Bacteroidia > Sphingobacteriales > Sphingobacteriaceae > Mucilaginibacter. The sequence continues at coordinate 13,613 of DASZTX010000013.1, forward strand.
GATAAAATTAATACGTTTAAAGACTTACGGGAGGCGTTTATATTTCAGATTGATACGCAGCATGAGTTTATTGTTACGAATTATAATTTTTTTGATTTCTTCCGGATAAATGAACAAAATTTACCCGACACGATATGGGAAATTGTCAATCAGGTACATGAGTCGGAAATGAAGTTGCTGGTAACCGCTATCGAAACGGAAGAAAAGCGCGGTAGGATCAAACCTGTTGACAATGCTGAAGAAATTGTTGGGTTGCTGCTTGATGCGCTGCACGGCGTCCGGGCTAAATCCATCCCTCATAAAAAGACGATGTTTCCCAACAAAGAGCATCTGGATGAGATACGCACGAAACGTTTACTCCTAGCCGATATATTCATCAAAGGTTTGATGTATTGAAATATTTCATTTCTTTAACTGTCAAAACCCATAATCTTTTATGGGCGGATAAACTGTCAGCTGTTAGTCAAAAGACGGATATCTTTAATCAGCTCCCTGAGTTATTTTATATATTTGACTAAATAATTGAAATGGTCAGCTACGTTGATTGTTCCAGTTATTTATACTTCTAATAAGAGGTGATTGTTTTAGAGTGATTGAAGCGGGCCCGGTGTTAATCCGAGCCCGCTTTTTTATTTTGCTGCCATATAGCTGCAATAATTTCAGTGGAATTTTAGTACCTGGCGCACCGGACTATGATAGAAATAAAAAGAATGATGAAAACCCACAAAATCACAATTCCTTTTTTAGTGAGTTTGACTTTTTCCTGCTTGTCAGTGATGTAATCTTTCCTCATCGTTTCAAATAACTTACTGATCTAAATCTAATAATTTCAAGTGTTGAAATTCAAATAGTGTTGAAACAAACTGGAAAAAAGGCTGATAATAAATTAATGGTTTAAAAAAGGTTAACCAAAAAACAAATAGGCTACGAAAATCGCTGCGACGATGCCTGCAAGATCTGCAAACAGGCCTGCGGGTATCGCATAACGTGATTTTTTGATACCGACTGATCCGAAATATAAGGCGACAATATAAAATGTCGTATCAGCCGAACCGTTGAAAATACAGCCCAACCGGCCTGCAAAACTATCAGGCTTATAAGTGGTCATAATATCTATCATCATAGCCTTTGATCCTGAGCCGCTTAACGGCTTCATATAGGCAACAGGCATGGCATCGACAAAACGGGTATCCAGGCCTAACTGTGTTACAATCCAGCGCAAACCATCGTTCATATAACCTAATGCTCCGCACGCCCTGAATACGGCGATCCCTACAAGCATTGCAACCAGATAGGGAATAATTTTTACCGAAGTTTCAAAACCGCGTTTAGCACCGTCTATAAACGCCTCGAAGATATTTACTTTCTTATATAACGCGCCGCAGATAAATAATACCGGTATGGTGAACAGCATTAAATTACTGGCAACCTTTGATACGACCCCGATCTGATCTTTGGTCAGGAAGTTGGTGAAATACCAAACCATTAAAATAATTAAACAACTTATTCCGCCAATCCATCCGATGATCACCCGGTCGAACAAATTGATCTTCTGTTTAATGGATACGAACAGCATTCCTGAGACTGCAGCCACAAAGGTTGCAATGACGCAGGGAATAAAAACATCTGTCGGGTCTTTGGCATGTAATATAGCCCGTTGGGCAATGATTGTTACTGGAAGTAACTGCAATCCTGACGTGAGCAAAACAAGGTACATGATTTGCGCATTAGATGCAGTTTCTTTGTCGTGGTTGAGATCCTGCAAACTGTCAATCGCTTTTAGCCCGAGCGGAGTGGCGGCGTTATCAAGACCTAACAAATTGGCAGAGAAGCTCATTAAAACCTGCCCCGTTGCCGGGTGGTTTTTGGGCACTTCCGGAAACAGGCGGCTAAAGAAAGGACCGACAATACGCGAAAGAAAATTTATCGCGCCAGCCTTTTCTCCGATATTCATTATACCCAGCCAGAGTGCCATGTTGCCTGCGAGGGGCAGAGCGATATCCATCACGGCAAGTTTGGATGAGTCGAACATGCCGCTGACGAGGTGCAGAAAAATTTCAGTGTCACCAAAAAAGATCAGCCTGACAAGCGCAATCACAAAAGCGATTAGGAAAAATGCAATCCAGATGTAGTTAAGAGCCATGCAGAAAATTAAAGTTCTGAATATAAAGTTTTTTGATAATTAAATACGAATAAGCATCTTTAAATTGATTTTAGTTTTCTTTTCCTGAGATTTTTTATTTTTCTGTAACCATGCTTTCAGCGATAGCTATCCAGATACAAAATATTGTAAACGAAGTTATTAGCGCAGATATTGACAATATCGATTGGGAAAGCAAATCATCGCCGGGAAAGTGGTCTGCCAAGCAGATCATCGGTCATTTGACCGATAGTGCAATGATCAATCTGCAGCGCTTTGTACGATGTACCTACGAAGAAAACTTCAGGCTGACCTATGAGCAGGATGAATGGGTGGCTGCGCAGCATTATCAGGAAGCAGATATTACTGATTTGCTTACACTGTGGCGGGCATTAAATATGCAGATCTCAAGGATACTGTATGATTATCCGGCCGACAGGGTAATGGCAAAATGCGATAACAGCAAAACGGAGCCTGCTTTGCATACGGTAGCGTCGCTTGCTGAAGATTATGTAAGGCACATGGAACATCATATCAGCCAGATCAACCTGAAAACCTTAAAAATATGAACCCGCTGCACGAGACCTGGCAGATTAACAACAGGATCAACCTGTATCTGCTCGATAGCACTAACGACGATTATTTGAACGACGTTTCGGCGTCCGGGGGCCGAACGGTAGGTGAGCAGTTTGCACATATTCACAATGTCAGGCTGATGTGGTTAAAGGCCGCTGATACCGGACAGGCAGTTCAAGCTACCAAGATCGAAAAAGCTAACATCACCAAAAATGATCTCGCTGACGGATTCAGGAAAAGTACCGATCTTATCGGCCAGCTGTTTGAAAATACGGATAGTAGTGGAAAGATAAGGGGATTTAAGCCACATGCGACTGCTTTTTTAGGATATCTCATATCCCACGAATCCCACCACCGGGGCCAGATCATGCTTACCCTAAAACAGGCAGGGCATCCTGCAGACAAAAAGATTCAATTTGGATTATGGGAATGGGGGACAAGATGATGCCGAATCCAGTAGGATATTCGGGTACTCAGCTGGCTAAAAAGCTTGGTTTTAAACCAGTCAGCAGCATTGAAGTTATTAATGCTCCGGATCACTATGCTACCCTGTTTACTGATCTTTCTGACGACATAGAGATTGGGCTGACACCGAAGGAAGGACGGGATTTTATTCATTTTTTTACAAGTAAAAAGGAAGAATATTTTAACGGATTGGCTGGCATAAAAGCCCGCATCAAACCCGGCGGCGCTATATGGATTTCGTGGCCAAAGAAATCATCAAAAGTGCCCACCGATCTTACAGAGAATATCATCCGCGATTTTGCTATTCAAACCGGCCTTGTAGATATAAAAGTTTGTGCCATAGACGAAATATGGTCGGGATTAAAGCTTGTTATCCCGGTAAAAGACAGGAAGTGAGCTGTATTAATTGTAAGCCGTTATATGTTTGTCGCCCACAATCTGGATATCATAGTCTCTTTTTAGCGGATCATAAGGCATCGTATCGTTTACCATAATATAAATATTTCCTAAATCCTTTACCTGATATGTCTGGATGTCGGCAGCCATTCCATCCTTGATGAGATATTGGGAGATCGACTCACGGATTACATCATATTGATTGATGTCATTGGTTTCCAATTCTATAAAGAGCCGCTTGCCGTCATATCTTAATGATATAACATTTTGGGTGCCGCCGTGAAATTTTAAACTATACTTCCGGTTTTTGGTATTGTTGTCTTTTTTGATAGTGAAATATCCTTTTGCGGCTAAAAAGGTATCCGCCTCGTTTATATTATTGTGGAGCAAATATTTGATATCGTCGTACGAAATCAGACTCTTTTGACAAATAGTAGTCAGCGGAAAACACATCAGCAAAACGAGAACGAATTTTTTCATTTTAGTGGGGACCGTAATATTACACCCAAGTTAAACTTTGGTTGTAGTAAAATATTATCTTAGCTTAATTGTTACAGAAAGCATATGTATAAAATAGAACTTGCCCGCGTAAAGGGAGATTTTGGATTTGAAGCAAAGGACGAAAATGGTCATATTGTAAGAATGGATAGCAGTCCCGAAAGCGGGGGATGGGATTTTGGCGTCCGACCGATGCAAATATTATTGATGGGGCTTGCAGGATGTTCTGCAATAGACGTTATTACCATATTAAAAAAGCAACGCCAGGAGATTAAAGATTATAAAATGGTCGTGACCGGCGAACGTGAACCGGGGAAAGAGCCCTCACTGTGGAAAGATATTTCAATCGAGTTTCACATTTATGGAAACGTTGATGAAGATAAGGCTATAAAAGCCGCTGAGCTTTCAGTGAATAAATATTGTTCAGTTGCAGCAACGCTTGGCAAGGCAGGAGCCGACATTAAATGGCGTGTACTTGTTCATTCAGTGTGAATGTGTCAAAGAGAATAGCCTGAATTATCTTTTAGTTTCCTTGCCTATCTTAACATAAGATATATTATTAAACCTTTATCTAAATCACTAAACCTTATGAGGAAATTACTGCTTTTTTGCCTGTGTTATTTTTTTGTCACTCTTGCCAATGCACAAGCTGTCCAACGCCGTATCAGATTTACGCCTGTTGATAAGGATAGTCTCGACCTCGCACTAAACGCCAATTATTATTTAATCGAGGATTCTTGTGCGTTCATCGTACGACACATACGATTCGATTTCGAAACGAGAAAATTTCACGGAAGATTTACAGATAACAGTACGGAGAACCCGGCGGTTGTACTTACGGAAGGGACATATAATGACGATGGCATGAAGGAAGGCAAGTTTACACTGCGGTATCTGAACAATAATATAAAAGCTGTCGGCAACTTTAAAGATGACGCCTTTGACGGACGATGGGAGATGTTTTATGAAGATGGAAAGCCGGAACTGGTCTTCGAAGCAAAGGAAGACATACTTTACATAACCGACGCTTGGGATTCCCGTGGCAAAAAAATTGTGGATAAGGGGGAGGGAAATTACGTAGCGACTGTTCCCATATTTTCATGGAGGGGAAAACTGTCCGGCGGAAGACCGGACGGTACCTGGAAAATGTACAGGACTATTGATAATTATAAGCAAACTGTATCCTCTGAACATTTCAAAAAGGGAGAATTTGAATATGGCGAAAGCCCTGCCGGTAAGTACACCGATTTGTCAAGACTCAATTTGGTAGATATGTCGTTGTTCCCTTTTATAAATGCTGAAAAAATGTTTGTAGGACCCCCATGCGATATGGCCTTGGCAATAAATCCACTGGTCAATGCACATTATGCGGCGGGCATGGACAGTTTTAAATATCATTTACGGGATGCCTTGTCGCGACTTTTTGAAGGTTCCGATCTTGAGGGAAAACAAGGAAATATTCATATCACGGGAGTGATATCGAAAGAAGGGCATATAGAAAATCTGGTTCGGACGGGCGGCACCAACGTGGGTTTGCTCGCACAAGGCGTAATAAAGGCAATTGAAAACCTACCGACTTTAATACCTGCTACACAAAATGGCAAACCAATTTCCGAGGATTTTGTAATTGACCTCGATATAGGAAACAGCACATATTCGTTTACCTTCAAATTTATGGTACTCAGATTAAAATAGTTTAACCTGCTTATTAAACTGGAATTGAATTGTTTTCTGAGTGCTCAGCAAGAGAGTTTCCGGTTAATTTGTTAGTATGTTGGTAAGATTGCGCCTTTTATGGTATGGATGTTGCCGAGTTTTGTATTATCAATATAAAATCTTACCAGAAAAAACACATTACATGAAATTGAACTTTAAAAAAGCGGGCCTTTTGTTAACCGGAATATTGGGAAGCGTTGGCGTATTCGCTCAAACAGCAGATACCGCACTTTCATCAAAGGATTATATAAAGCCATTTTCGGCCGAAACCTCGTTTCGTACTTGGTCTATCGGTTTTGGAGCAGGAGTGCTGACACCTTACACAATTTTTGGAACAAACAATAAACAGGATTTTACTTCGCCCGGCACAAAGTTAGGATACAGTGCCTATATTAAAAGACAAATTACGTCAGGGTTGGGCTTGCAACTGGATTATCTGGGTGGAAAATTGACCGCTGCAAATAGTCAGGTTGATAATTTTGGAAAAACGCTGGATAGCTACGAAACTTCGTTGCACTATGCGATAAGCCTTAGTGCCAACGTGAGTGTAGGGAACATTACCTGGAGAAATAACAAGAATGCTATTCAGCCCTATCTTACAGCTGGCGGTGGTTTTATGGACTACACACCGGTGATCACGCGTAACGGTGTCGCAAAGAATTTTAAGAACACTGATAATGGTGTGATAAGGGAATTTTTTATCCCGGTAGGAGTAGGGGTGAAATTTAATGTCGCCCGCGGCGTGAATCTTGATCTGGGCTATCAAACAAATTTTGTTTATGCTGATAATGCTGATGGGTTTAATTACGGCGCAAATAACGACAGATTTTCTTATGCACATGCCGGATTGGAGTTTGCCCTGGGCGGACGAAGTAAACCGCAGTTAGCTTCTCATAATCCGGTATCCTCCATGAGAACAGAATACTTGACGCAGGGTCAGGATATTCGGAATATGGTCCAGACGCAGATCGATACGTTAAAATCGCAAAATGAACAATTGAAAACAGATCTTGCTGCTACCAAAGATATTTTGACTAAACTCACCACAGATTCTGATGGGGATGGTGTTCCAGACTTTTACGATAAATGCCCGGATAGCCCGGCAGGAACAAAGGTTGACGGATCTGGATGTCCTTTACCTGTCGCTAAAGATGTGAAAGTATATGTAACTGATGCAGACAGAAAGGTGGTTAAAGATGCTATCCAGAACCTTGAATTTGATTTTGGAAAAGCTACTATACGCAGTCGCTCTTACGCAAGTCTGGACAGGGTAGCGGATCTGCTTATTTCTAAAAACTTCAGTTTGAAACTTGCCGGACACACGGATAATGTCGGCTCCGATGATGCCAACTTACGGCTTTCAAAGGAACGCGCTGAGTCGGTGAAGGCTTACCTGGTGAGCAAGGGGGTTAATCCGTCACGTATTGAAGCAACGGGATACGGTGAGACTCAGCCGATCGCAAGTAATAAAACCGCGAAAGGAAGACAAATGAACCGTCGCGTTGAATTTACGTTATACTAATTATTACTTTTTAATAATAAAGAACAAAGGCTCCCGGATTTCCGGAAGCCTTTGTTAATAAATGAGGTTTTGCAGCTTATTCAGGATTGAAAAATTCCTCAAGCGCACCAAAATAACTTTCGTCCCAACCGGCAGTCATATCATCATATTCTTCATCCGGTATATTGGTTTGCCTTAGCTCCACCGAAGTTCCATCAGCGCGGGAATGTAGTTTGATAGTTACAACGGATATTTCTATCTGATCGCCAAAATACCATTGCTGCACGATCTTTTTATTTTTATCAAATTCAAGGTTCTTACCTGTGATGCTTCCATCCCACATCGAAAACTCAGAGTTGGGTTCGGTTGACATTTTCGCGCTTTCTCCTGTCCATAATTCTATGGTAAGCGGGTTGGTTAAAGCAATATAAACTTCTTCCGGCGAAGCCGGTAATATGTAATATTTTTTAAAATCTTTGGGCACGTGCTGACTGTGTTTATAAACCTCAAAGATATCTTTTTGGTTTATAAATCCGTCTTTCGTTTATCCTAAAGGCAATACAGTTTTCCCATGCATTTCATTTAAAACGTTAGCAATTCCGGCATATATTGCTGAAGATCCGCAGATAATGCCTTCGTAACCGGCAAATTTTCCAATGCTTTCGCTCCCTGTACCGTGCTCGGCGGCCAGTAAAAAGAATAAAATAACGAGCGTGCCGAAAACGATCTGTAAAGCCCGGTTAAGCTTTAGCGTGCCGAAGAACAGAAACAGTGTGAAAAGTCCCCACATAATTAAATACGCACACATCGAACTCTCGGAAGGCTTTTCTACCCATCCGAATTTTGGCATAACGATCAGTCCGACCAGGGAGAGCCAGAATAAGCCATAAGATGTGAATGCTGTTAACCCGAAGGTGTTGTTCTTTTTGGCTTCGATTACGCCTGCTATCACCTGCGCAATGCCTCCATAAAAAATTCCCATGGCAAGTATCATGGAACTAAGCTCAAAAAAGCCTGCATTATGAAGATTTAACAAAACGGTCGTCATGCCGAAAGCACAAAGACCGAGCGGTGCAGGATTGGCAATGCCATCCTTCACCTGAACGGGAGTTGTCGGGATCATAAGTTTAAAGGTTTTTAATTGGTTTTCAATGCAATATATATTTTAAGTATGCTTTTAGCAATTTTTTCTGCAATCTGATAATTAGCTTTGCCGTTAACAGTAGGGATATGCAGAAATTAGTTTTATTAAGACACGGCCAGAGTATCTGGAATCTTGAAAATCGGTTTACAGGCTGGACCGACGTTGACCTGTCTGCAGAAGGAGCAGAGCAGGCAGTAAAAGCCGGACAGCTTTTACGCAGCAAGGGCTACAACTTTGATATCGGATTTACATCACTTCTAAAGCGATCGATCAAAACATTACATATCGTCCTGGAGGAACTGGATCATCTTTGGATACCGGTGCAAAAATCATGGCGCTTAAACGAACGTTTTTACGGTGCTTTACAAGGACTGAACAAAGAGGAAACCATCGCAAAGTATGGCGAAGCTCAGGTTCATAAATGGCGCCGCGATCCGCATGAATTACCGCCCGCTATTACCCGGGATGACGACAGGTATCCGGGTAAGGACATCAGGTATAAAGATCTTACGGAACGGGAACTGCCTCTGACAGAAAACTTAAGCGAAACAATGGACCGTGTGTTGCCTTTCTGGAACGAATTTATTGTGCCCGCCATGCGTCGTAATCAAAAAGTGATCGTTTGCGCTCACGGAAATAGTCTGCGCGCCCTGATACAATATATCGATCATTTGTCTGACGAGGAGGTTACCCAGCTCGATCTTCCTACAGGGGCGCCCTTGGTTTATGAACTGGATGAAGGCCTTAACAGGATCACTCATTATTATTTGTAAAATACTTAAAATAAGACACAGCCAAAGTAGATGGAATTTTACATTCGTTACAGCACGGCTTTTATAATTAACCTGGCACTGATCTTCCTGGCATTGGTGATGGCCTTTCTGAGTTTTTTCGCTTCCTTTTCGGGGGAAGGGTTGTTAAAATATTTGTATCTTATCTGGATGCTCGTAGCATTTGTAAGATATATTTCATACAAAAAATATCTTTATTTAAAATTTAACAGACGACCTGCTTTGGTTGTTACTACCGATTATATATTGGATACCGCCAACGATATAAAATATTTTTGGAAAGATATTGACGGGAGCGATGTGACCGGGTCTCTTTTGTATCTGTGGATGAAAAACCCTGTGCGTTATATTAATTTTATCACCAATCCATATCGTAGGTTCCGGGCGAGCAGAATGATAAAATCGAATAAGGATACGCCTTTCGCCATCAATACGGATGTCTTAACAATAGATTCCGGACAATTGCAGGAAATAATAGTGAACTTTATGAAGCGAACGGGCAAACAAGCTGATGCTGTTGCATCTTGATATTTAGCCCATTACTTTGTTCAATGCGATCACGGCCTTGTCAAAATCCTCACGGTCTATCAGGAACTGAATATTTACTTTACGAAGCGCAAAACCCGCGCTTTTAATGTTGATATTACTTTCGGCCAATGCTGTGGCGGATTGTGCAAGCAATCCCGGACGATCCATATTCGAACCGATCAGACATACCATGGCCGCATTTTCGACAGTTACCTTTTCAAAGCTGGCAGCAAGCTCATCGATCAGTTTTTTCTTGAAGTCTTTTTCCCATATCACAATCGAAATACTGTTCGCGTTGGTCGCCTTAAAATTATAGCTGATATTGTGGTTATAAAACAACTGCATGATCTGCAGGTCACTGCCGGGAGCGCCAACCATTGATGGGTCATAAATATCAATGATCATCACTTTTTCAGTTCCGGTGATCACTTCGACACGCTTATGTTCGCAGATATAATCCTTGGTGATCAAAGTTCCCGGATGCTCGGGATCGAAGGTGTTTTTTATCCTTAAGTTGATATTATTTATCTCGAGCGGCTTGGAGGCCTTTGGATGAATGGCTTCCATACCCACGTCCGCTAACTGATCGGCCACGTCATAATTGGTGTTTCCTACCGGATGGCAATTCTCAACGCCAACAAGAACGGGATCGGCTGTGCACAAATGATATTCTTTGTGGATGATGGCTTCACCCGGTTTTACCGCAACCGCTATTTTACTAAAGGTAACTTCGGAATATCCACGATCAAACTCCCTCATGATCCCCTCGGTTCCCTTGGCATAACCAGTTACGATACAGATCGTATTTTTAAAATCAATGTGTTGCAGGTCGTGTCTGATGCGCTCATCAATCGTATAGGAATGGTGATCATTAAAGCCGCTCAAATCTACCAAAGTGGCATTTACTCCCATATTCTGCAAAATATTGGTGAAGTTAAATGCAGAATGACTTTCGCCAATAGACGCAAGAATCTCACGTGCTGCCTGCAAAATTCCCACGCTGCTCACATAACCCGAAGTCAGAATATTGGCAAGATTCTCAAGGTAGGTCTGGGCTTCATTAATGCGCTTGTCAATAAACGTGTCGGCTTCTGCTACGTTCAGGCCAAGAGATTCGTAGCTTTTGTTAATCTGCCGGAGTCTCGTGCTCAGGTCTTTTAAGGGTTGATGGAAGTCCTTAAAATTAGCGAGATTATGATAAACGCCCGGTTCTCCCGTTTTTTTATTTTCAAGCAAAAGATTGGTTACGCCGGAAAAAGCAGAGACCACAAATATGCGGTTGTATAATTGCTTATCAGTACGGTTAAAAAGAATAATGTTTTTTATTACGTCGCTCAGGGCGGTCATGGAAGTCCCGCCTATTTTTTCTACTGTTAACATCTGAAAATTGTGCCTGTGCTCAATTAGGGGTGGATAATTAATTTTATACTTGTTGGTGGCTTTTGGCTATCGGAAACTAAAACTGATCCTGTTCTGGTTTATGATAAAGGTCGCCTGCCTTGGATGCAGAAAGTTTGATGCCTTTTATCATGGCGGAACTGAATCCGTTATGCTCCATTTCGTTTAGTCCTGCTATCGTGCAGCCGCTTGGGGACGTTACCTTATCTATTTCCTGCTCGGGATGGGAAGCAAGTTGCAGCAGCAGGTCTGCTGCTCCCTTCGCAGTTTGAGCCGCCATTTTTAATGCATCATGTGCATGGAACCCGATTTCGGTCCCCCCCTGTGAAGCAGCCCTGATCGATCTCAAAAAGAAGGCTATACCACATGCACATAAGGCAGTGGCCGATGTCATCAGTTCCTCATTGATTTGAATGGTTACACCAACGGTGTCAAAAAGCGAACGTACAAAATTGATATTCTTTGTTGTCCCATTGTCGGTCGCGATACACGTCATGGAATGGCCGATAGCAATGGCCGTATTAGGCATTGCCCGGATGATCTGAACATTCAGATCCAGTTGCGAACGGATGTCGCCGCAGCTTACGCCGGAAACAACCGATATAAATAACTGTTTTTCGGATTTAATGGATGGCTTTATTTCATCAAGCAGTTTGTTTAACTGATGCGGCAGTACCGCCAGCACGACATAATCCGCCTTCCTGACCGCCTTCAGGTTATTGTCGGTAACAATATATCCCAGTTCTGCATAAGGAGCAAGCGCACCAACATTACGCCGCGTTAACAAAATCTGCTGCGGTTTACATATTTCTGCTTTAACCAGACCTTTAGCTAAAGAAAGCCCAATATTTCCGCTTCCTACAATGGCTATATGCTGTTGTGAATTCATGAGTTTCTGCTTAAAAGTGTTCCGAAAGATTTGTCTTCATTCAGTTTGCCCACATCGTCTGAATGACCTATGATTACGCCCTTGACGCCGCATGATATAGCAGCGAAGGCGTTGTCGAGTTTGGGTAACATACCGCTGTGTATAATTTTTTCCGTCTTTAATTCTTCATATTGCTGCGGATTTATCTCCTGTATCAATGAAGATTCATCGTTAATGTCCTTCAAAACCCCTTTCTTTTCAAAACAATAGATCAGTGTTGTATTATATACTTCTGACATCGCCACGGCAAGAGCGGACGCAATTGTGTCCGCATTTGTATTTAACAACTGTCCGTCTCCATCGTGGGTAATAGCGCAAAAAACCGGGGTAAATCCGGCGTCCAGCATTTTTTTAAGGTTTCGGGGATCTATCGAATTATCATCAATGTCTCCAACAAAACCGTAATCAATGGTTTTTACAGGCCTCTTTTTCGCCCTGATAAAATTTCCGTCAGCCCCTGTAAGCCCTATGGCATTATTGCCTGATTTTTGTAACTGGGCAACAATATTTTTATTAATAAGGCCGCCGTAAACCATTGTTACCACCCGCAATGTTTCAATATCTGTTATTCTGCGCCCATCGACCATTTTAGGTTCTATGCCTAAAGTCTCAGAAAGTTGGGTCGCGATTTTACCACCTCCGTGCACCAGCACCTTCAGGCCTTCCAGCGCAGTAAAATCTTTCAGAAAATTATGCAGATTTTCGGAATTATCGATAACATTTCCACCAATTTTTATAACATAAAGGCTCTTATTGATACCCTTATCGCTTAAAACCCCATTGATTTTGCTCATGACTGCCCCAATAAATTAACTTTTATATGAAAATAACATCATATTAAGTTAATTCGCCATAAAATTACTAAAAAATAGCCTGCTAATAATAATAAATGCCTGAAAATAGATGATTTTCTTATAATTACTATAGTATTGAGAATACGGTGCAAATATAGTGATTATAATAAAACAAACCGGGGCTTATGCTTTTAATAAAACGTCTGATGCTTGCGATACGATAGCTGCCCGGATTTTATCTTATCCCAAGAGAGCATCCGCATGATTGAGCTTCTTTTTCCGATTAAATAAAACTCATCGGTCAGGGGATTGTATAATAATACAAGTCGTAGCAAGTTGACAATAGGTTAAGAAAACATTGCGTAATATTGAAACAATACGGTAATATATGTTCACAGTTTTATCCGAAGAAAAAAACAATAATGCGCGTCCGCGCGTGGTAATCATTGGAGGCGGTTTTGGTGGCCTGGCTTTGGCAAAAGGCCTCAAAAATGCGCCGGTTGACATTCTCCTTTTGGATAAGCATAATTATCACACGTTTCAACCACTCCTTTATCAGGTGGCGATTGGTTCCATCGAGGCTGATTCTATAGGATTCCCTATAAGACGAATTTTTACCCGACAGAATAATTTTAGTTTCAACCTGGCAGAAGTTCAGAAGATAAATCCGGATCGCAATACTATAGTGACCGATATTGGCGAGATCCACTATGATTACCTGGTAATTGCTACCGGGTCGGATACCAATTTTTTTGGCAATGAGGAGATCGCCCACTTTGCCATGCCGATGAAAAATATTCCAGAGGCGCTGAATCTGCGCAGTCTGATTTTGCAGAATTTAGAGAAGGCGCTGGTGACCACGGATATGCGGGAAAAGTTCGCATTAATGACCTTTGTTGTGGTAGGAGGCGGGCCGACTGGCGTGGAACTGTCGGGCGCTTTGGCCGAGATGAGACATCTTATTTTGGGGAAGGATTATCATGGGCTAAGTAAGTATGACATGCGCGTTTATCTTGTGGAAGGTAAAGACAGATTGCTTGCCGCGATGACATCTGAAGCCTCGGCTGCCGCAAAAAGATTTCTGACAGATGGAGAGGTTATTATATTTAACAGCGCGCACGTACAAAGCTATGACGGCTTTTATCTGACCATCGATAACGGAAAGACCATTAAAACCCGGAATGTGCTTTGGGCTGCCGGTGTTAAGGGCGAGGTGCCCGAAGGAATACCAGCAGATATAATAGGCCGTGGAAACCGCATACAGACTGATGAGATCAATCGCGTAAAAGGATATCAAAACTTATTTGCTATCGGCGACGTGGCTGCAGTCATCACGCCTGAAACGCCACAGGGGCATCCCGGCGTAGCTCCTGCGGCTATCCAGCAGGGAGAATGTCTTGCAAAAAATATTGCTCATTTAGTAAAAGGAGAACAAACAGAACCTTTTAGATATGTTGACAAAGGTACACTGGCAACAATTGGCCGTAACAAGGCAGTTGCCGATCTCGGCCGGTTTCATTTTCAGAGCTTTTTCGCCTGGTTGCTTTGGGGTTTGGTGCATTTGCTGTCGCTCGCGGGATTCTCCAATAAGGGCATTATTTTTTTTAGCTGGTTTATCAATTATTTTAATAAAAACTCTGATAACAGGCTGGTAATACGCAGTTTTAATACAGAAACACGCCGTACAAACGAAGCCTCCAAGTAAAATTTATCTCATTTAAAACATTGTAGCTCACTTTGGTTTTATTAATGTTAAGTTAATTGCCAATGGGATTGTTTTTGATCATTGCGCTGCTTGTAATTGTCAGTGCCTTTTATTCGTATGTTAATGCCCGGTACATCCGGTTACCGGGGACAATCGGCATCATTACCATTGCAATTATTGTTTCCGTTATCACTATTGTTATAGATAAGCTTGATCCGTCTATTGCAGGTTACTTAACGATCTTGGCGAGACATATCAACTTTTCGGGTACGGTACTAAATATCATGCTTGGTTTTTTGTTATTCGCAGGTTCGTTTAATTCAAATACCAAACGACTAAAGCGGGAATTACGACCGGTATTTATTTTAAGTACGTTGAGCGTATTGCTGTCGGCGGCAGCTTTTGGTGCCTTGTTTTATTATGGCACCATGCTGTTCAATATTCACATGTCGTTTGTTTACTGCCTGCTGTTTGGTGCGCTGATCTCACCGACCGATCCGGTTGCCGTCGGCGCGATTATCCGTCATTCTAAACTTCCCACCAATTTATCTACAATCATATCCGGCGAGTCGTTATTTAACGACGGAGTGGGGCTGGTGCTTTTTATCACCATTCTGGAAGCGATCAGGTCTGGCGTTAATAATGTCGATTTTGCAAGAACTGCAATCTTGTTTGTACGCGAAGTTTTTGGCGGCGTAGGGCTGGGTATTATCCTTGGATTTTTTGCGTTCAGGCTAATGAGGTCGGTTACCGATTTTCAGACTATTGTGCTTGTGTCCTTGTCGGTAGTAATGAGTGTTTCAGTTATCGCTTCTTACCTTCACTTATCAATTCCATTGGCAGTAGTATCAGCCGGGCTTGTCATGGGAAACCGCACCATCAATCTTGATGAAAAAGAACGTTCGCATGAGGCGCTGGAGAAGTTTTGGCGGTTGGTGGACGAAATGCTGAATACGATTCTATTTGTGATGATAGGTCTGCAAATGGTAAACCTCCCTTATATTACAAACTACTGGCTGACGGGAGGGATTGCGATTGTTGTAATTTTAATTGCGAGGTGGATCAGCGTTGTTCTGCCATTAATTTTTTTAAGGCGATCACTTAACGTTACATTTAAGAGCATCAATATATTGACCTGGGCAGGGGTAAGGGGAGCAATTTCAATTGCCCTTGCGTTATCGCTGCCGTATAGCCCGTACCGGCATGTGATATTGTGCGGCGCTTATTTCATCGTGATATTTTCGGTTGTCGTGCAAGGTCTGACTTTAAACCGCCTTATCCGGGCTTCCGTTAAGAAATAATATCTAATATGCTCTTTCCCATAAAACATCAGCGGCGTTTGTTGGCCTTTAGAATTGATAAAATAATAAACGCAATCAGCGGTGTAGTAAATATTGCCAGTAAAATAGATCCCCAGTAACCAAAAACGGTGTCTTGCCCATACCGCCCGATAACGATTATAAAAATGATAGCGACTATGATCAATATGATTTCTGCGCTGCCAATATTTAAAAATGCCAATTCCATAAATCTGTCTGTTTAAAAGCAATATAGTATTTTTTATTTGATGGTGAAAAATAGCGCCGCTTTAACAAATCCCAAGTTACAGTAACAGGGGCATTTTTTTAGCTTCACCTGGTAATAAACAGATTATCTCAAAATAGCCCTTGCAAATGCTAAAAATATTAGTAATATTTGTTTTGTAAAACATTCAAATTATGACAGGGTATCAGGATTATCTAATTGTGCTGTCACCACCGGACAGCGTTTGCAGACGAATAAAACGTTTGAACGAGGATAGCGCGGCCATTGTTGGCGATTTTGACAGCAGGCATGCGAAGGCACACATTACCGTGCAGCAATGGCCGCGCAAAAAGCCGTTGTGGATCGACTCGCTGATGCCTAAACTCGAAAGGGAATTGTTATCCTTGCCTCCGCTCACCTGTAATATCAATGGTTTCGATTTTTTCAACCATAGCGAAACAGCGACTATTTATGCCAGCGTTGAACAGGATGCAGCCACGATAGCATGGTTTAAACATCTCAAACGATTTTTCAGCGGTGGTAGTTTCGTTCCGCATATAACTGTAGCCCGCGGTCTGTCACCAGCGGCTTTTAAAAAATTATGGCCTTATATAAGCAGGCAGGAATGGCAGGAGAGCATTCGTATAGACAAACTTACCATATTGCGCAGAGAGATGATCGCTCATGACGCCAGCTTCAAAATTTACAAGGAGATACCATTTAACCGCCGACTTGATATTAAAACCTTTGCAAAAAATAAGCAAAGCGCCGTTGATAAGGCTGGAAAGCCATCAAATGTTATTCAGTTTAGTCTTTTTTAGCAGAAAAATTACTTATATAACTCACTGTTTTACAGTTAATAAAATAGCTGAATACCTTAACCATATCACAATGAAGCCGCTTTTTTAACAATTTATTAACCGGAATTGAAGGTTTTTATATCTTTGCGGCGGGTAAGTCTTTTACGGCCAGCTCCTCTTGAACTCCCCCAGGGTGGGAACACAGCAAGGGTAGAGAGTTGAGCGGCGCGATAAAAGTAGCTTACCCTTTTTTGTGCGATAAGATTTGGTTTTCCTTAGGCAATTTTACCTGCTGTTTAAGTTTCATATTAAACTCATTAAGCGGATATCACCTGTTAATAACAAAGTGCCCATATAAATTACTCGTCTGAAATTGTTTTACGGGAAAAAGCTTATATTAGAGACATGGTTACCGATGCTACAAATCCATATTTCAAGTCAAAAAAGATTTCGTTGATAATTCTGGGGGTCACCGCGGTCATTTGCTCCAGAATGCTGTTCTTTTTTTTCAATGACCCGGAAGGCCCTAATCTGTTAATAGTTACAATTTTGGCATCGGTGGTCTATTTTTTGTCTGTGGCAGTATATATATTTAGCCCTTTCAGAATTGTGGGTGTTAAGAGAATTTCGCTGGTTGTCGGTATTCAAATATTATCGGTTATCGTACTCTATTTTTGCATGAAGTAGTGTCAATCTTTTACTTACAATAAAAGGAACTGCTAAGTTCAGGCTGTTCTGCAATTACCGACTATTTTATTTACATCGGGATACTATGATTGTGAATATGTGCTATAGATCAAGGCCATTTCCTGACTTTCTGATGAATCCCAATTAAACGCTATCAGCCAAAAACTGCCTATCTTAGCGGAAACTTTTTTATTAAATGCTCGATATTCTTATTATAGGTGGCGGCCCGATTGGCATTGCCTGCGGACTCGCCGCACAACGCGCAGGTTTAAGTTTTTTAATTGTCGAAAAAGGCTGCCTGGTCAATTCATTATATAATTACCCCTCTACCATGACCTTCTTTTCTACGTCTGAAAAGCTGGAGATTGGCGGCGTCCCTTTTGTTACGATCAGCAATAAACCTACCCGCGCCGAGGCGTTGGAATATTATCGTCGTGTAGCAGTATCCAACAAATTGCCGGTCAAATTATTTGAAGAAGTTACCGGCCTGACTCGTGAGAACGGTGTATTTACCGTGACCACGAACAAGACTTCCTATCGGGCAAAAAACGTGATTCTTTCAACCGGATTCTATGATATTGCCGTAAAATTAGATATACCGGGAGAAAACCTGCCAAAGGTGATGCATTATTATAAAGATCCGCATTATTTCGCCATGCAGAAAGTTGTGGTGGTGGGATCAAGCAACTCCGCGATCGATGTAGCACTCGAGACCTATCGAAAAGGCGCAGAAGTAACGCTGGTTATAAGAAACAGTGAAGTCAGTCATCGTGTGAAATATTGGGTTCGTCCCGATATATTGAATCGTATAAAGGAAGGAAGTATAAAGGCGTATTTTAATTCAAATCTGAAAGCCATACGTCAGTACGATGTGGATATCGAAACGCCTGAAGGATTGGTAACTATTCAGAATGACTTTGTAATGGCTATGACCGGCTACCGGCCGAATTTTGAGTTTTTGAGAAAACTTGGAGTGGTACTTACAGAGGAAAAGTTTATTCCTCATTATAATCCCGAAACTATGGAAACCAATTTGCCCGGCCTGTATCTCGCGGGCGTTGTTTGCGGTGGACTGGATACCCATCTGTGGTTTATCGAGAACTCACGGATACATGCGGATATGATCATCAACGATGTCACAAAGAAACTACGATAAAACTTAAGCCGTTCGATACCTGTTGTGCTTATTCAGGTTTAGGTAAGCAAATCAATTTTTTCTTGCATAAATAAAAATTAATGCGATAATTTGCACAAAATTTAAAAAAGCAACATTAGCAATTAAGAAAATGAATCAACAAAGCTTAAATAAGCCTGCAGCCAGAGCATTTTTCGCTCCGGTTACCGCTGTTTTGCTTTTAAACGTTTGGTTATTTTCTCCGTCACGACGAAGGTCATACATGCCACGGGTTTGATTTCTTTCTCATCCTGAACCCTAATTAGGAGTGTTGCTTTTCCGGTAACGCTGCTCCACAAAAAATCATTTGGTTATTAACGCCGTTATGGCAATTAATTGAACGGTAATTTTCTATTTACAATGATTAAAGATTTTGATATACAGGTCGCCAGTGCTCAGCATGTAGATTTTGCACAAGAGATATGCGATGAGATGGCCGAATCCGCTAAGGCTCGTGGAACCGGGATAGCTCAGCGATCACCTGAATATGTCGCGAATAAAATGCTTGAGGGAAAGGCGGTAATCGCTTTCCATAAAGACGGCACCTGGGCTGGATTTTGTTACATAGAAACCTGGAGTCACGGCGATTTTGTCGCAAATTCAGGGCTGATCGTTAGCCCGCAATACAGAAAAGAAGGCCTTGCAAAGGCTATTAAAGAAAGTATTTTTAAACTTTCGAGAACCAAATATCCTAACGCCAAGATTTTTGGCCTGACTACCGGCCTGGCTGTAATGAAGATCAATTCTGACCTGGGATATGAACCTGTGACTTATTCGGAGCTTACACAGGATGAAGACTTCTGGGCAGGATGCCGGAGTTGCGTAAATTATGATATCCTGATGAGTAAGGGCCGGAAGAACTGTATGTGTACGGCCATGTTATTTGATCCTGAAGAAAAACAAAGGGAATACGAAGAAAAGATGAAGAAGATCACCCATAAAGCGACGTTACTGGAGCGCATAGAAAATGCGCTGAAGAAACGCCTGGGTGCCGATCACGAACATAGATAAAATAGAAGCACGTTGTAGTGCTTCTATTATCACCATCCTGTCTTGTAGGATTGTGATAACTGATAATGAATATTAATAAAGGCTGATTATACGTTTTGCCTTTAACCTTTTACCAAATAGAATGAAAAAGAAAGTAGTTTTAGCGTACAGCGGCGGATTGGATACTTCATTTTGCTGCATCTATCTTACACAGGATCTCGGATATGAGGTTCACTCGGTGATCGTAAATACCGGTGGCTTCAGCGAAGAAGAATTAAAGAACGTCGAGGAACGCGCCTACAAGATGGGTGTAACCAGCCAT
Source organism: Mucilaginibacter sp. (assembly GCA_035547875.1). Classification (GTDB taxonomy): domain Bacteria; phylum Bacteroidota; class Bacteroidia; order Sphingobacteriales; family Sphingobacteriaceae; genus Mucilaginibacter. The sequence continues at coordinate 33,690 of DASZTX010000013.1, forward strand.
CACGTAGTGGATGAAACCGAGAATTTTTATAATACCTGTGTTCGCTTTCTGATTTATGGTAACGTTTTAAAAAATAATACCTATCCGCTTTCTGTGAGTGCCGAACGCGTTAGCCAGGCAACGGCAATAGCTAATTATGCAAAGGAGATAGGGGCTGAGGCTGTAGCTCACGGTAGTACCGGGGCTGGAAATGACCAGGTTCGCTTCGACATGATATTCAATATATTGGTACCGGATGTGAAGATCATTACGCCGATCCGCGACCTGAAACTTAGTCGTGAGGCCGAAATTGAATATTTAAAGGAACATGGCGTTGATATGAATTTCGAGAAAGCCAAATATTCTATCAATAAGGGTATTTGGGGAACGTCCGTCGGCGGTAAGGAAACGCTTACTTCAAACTTAGGACTACCTGAAGAAGCATGGCCGACACAGGCTACATCAACTGAAGAAAAAAGCCTTGCGCTTGAATTTGAAAAAGGAGAACTGATAGCAGTTGACGGCGAACGCTATGCTCATCCAACGGCTGCTATCCAGGCATTGCAGGCGATAGCTCAACCCTATGGGATAGGTCGGGACATACACGTTGGCGATACTATTATCGGCATCAAAGGGCGTGTTGGTTTCGAGGCTGCTGCACCGATGATCATCATCAAAGCACATCATACATTGGAGAAACACGTGCTGACCAAGTGGCAACTTTCATGGAAAGACCAGTTGTCAATGTTTTATGGCAATTGGATGCACGAAGGCCAGTTTCACGATCCGGTAATGCGTAATATAGAAGCATTTTTGACCGATACGCAAAAAAATGTAAGCGGAAAGGTGTTCGTTCAACTATATCCTTATCGTTTTCAGATAGTTGGAGTAGAATCATCACATGATCTGATGTCTAATAAATTTGGAAGTTATGGGGAGATGAATAATGCTTGGAGTGGTGAAGACGTGAAAGGATTCTCGAAAATATTTGGTAATCAAGTAATGATCTACCACAAGGTAAACTCATAGCGCATTATGGAAAAGAAAATCAAAGCGGGCATTGTTGGCGGCGCAGGCTATACAGGGGGCGAAATGCTCCGCATCTTGTTGAACCATCCGAATGTCGAAATCGCATTTGTACATAGCACGAGCAATGCCGGAAATTACGTTTATCAGGTGCATAGCGATCTGTTTGGAGATACCGACCTCAAGTTCGCTGCTGAATTAGCTTATAATATCGACGTGCTGTTTCTTTGTGTTGGGCATGGCGATGCAAAAAAGTTTCTGGAAGCAAACAACATTCCGGATAACATAAAAATCATTGACCTGAGTCAGGATTTCAGGTTGTCGCAAAATGCGAAGGTAAAGCAAAAGGCTTTTGTTTATGGCTTACCAGAGTTAAACCTGACTGCTATAAAAGAGGCACAGAATATCGCTAATCCGGGATGTTTTGCGACCTGTCTGCAATTGGGATTATTGCCGCTTGCATCAAATAGTTTGCTGAATAACGAATTGCATATTACAGCAACCACTGGTTCGACCGGTGCAGGGCAAAGCCTTTCCGCAACAACACATTTTACCTGGCGCAATGATAATCTTTCGGTGTATAAAGCCTTTGAGCATCAGCATCTGAACGAAATCGGGCAGTCGCTAAGGCAACTACAGGCTGGTTTTAATCATACGGTTAATTTCATTCCTTATCGTGGCGACTTTACCCGGGGCATTATTGCCTCTATGTATATCGACACCAATCTCGATGAAGCCGAGGCGCTGAAACTTTACCATCAGTATTATGACGATCACGCATTTACACATGTAACCAGCCATAATATCGACCTGAAACAAATTGTAAATACCAATAAATGTTTTGTTCAGGTAAAGAAATATGGCAACAAGTTGATGATTGTAAGCATTATAGATAACCTCTTAAAAGGAGCGTCAGGCCAGGCAGTGCAAAATATGAATCTTATGTTTGGACTGGATGAGAAAGCTGGTTTACGTTTGAAGGGAACGGCATTTTAGCTAATTCAACAACAGAAAATTTTCAATCGATCTATTAGCAAAGTTTAAATAAATGAAATTATTTGATGTTTATCCGATAAATCCGATTAACATCGTTTCCGGAAAAGGAAGCCTTGTTTTTGACGACAAAGGCACAGAATACCTCGACCTGTATGGCGGTCATGCAGTAATATCCATCGGACATACCAATCCACATTATGTAAAAAGGTTAGAGGATCAGTTGCATCAAATTGGCTTTTATTCAAATTCGATAGAAATACCTCTCCAAAAACAACTGGCCGAGAAGTTAGGACAGGTTTCCGGGAAAGAGGATTACCAGCTTTTCCTTTGTAATTCAGGCGCAGAGGCCAATGAAAACGCACTGAAGCTTGCGTCTTTTTATAATAACAAAAAGAAAGTTATCGCATTCAAAGGATCGTTTCACGGACGCACGTCACTTGCGGTGGCGGCGACTGATAACCCAAAGATTGTCGCCCCCGTTAACGAAACGGATAACGTGATCTTTGTGCCATGGGCGGACGAGACAACGCTTGAACAAGCTTTTGCGGGTAACGATATCTCTGCGGTGATTATAGAAGGCATTCAGGGAGTTGGTGGCATTAAAGTGGCTCCAATTGAATTTTTGCAGAAAATACGCTCGCTTTGCGATACCTATAACGCGGTTTTTATAGCCGATTCTGTGCAATGCGGATATGGCAGAACAGGGAAATTTTTTTCGCACGATTTTGCCGGGATAAAAGCGGATATCTATAGCATGGCCAAAGGGATGGGCAATGGTTTCCCGATAGGTGGTATTATTATATCGCCAAAAATTCAGCCAGCGTACGGTATGCTCGGTACAACGTTCGGTGGAAATCATTTGGCTTGCGCAGCAGCACTTGCCGTGCTTGAGGTAATGGAACGGGACAGCCTGATGAAAAACGCGGAAGAAACAGGAAGCTATCTTATCAGCGAACTCAAGAAATTCCGGGAAGTAATTGAAGTTCGCGGTCGCGGATTGATGATTGGCATTGAATTACCGGCTGAACTGGCTCATGTGCGTAAAGAACTGTTGTTTAAGCACCACATTTTTACCGGTGAGGCTAAACCGCAAGTGGTAAGATTATTGCCGGCATTGAATTTGACAATGGCCCATGCTGACAGGTTTCTGGAAGCTTTTGCGAAACTGGTTAAGTAAATAAATCGTATAACAATTAATCCCCTCATTGAGTGGATGATCAGGCTAAACTATGAAACTTTTTTCCTCAGTTCATGATGTAACCGATATTAACAGCCTTGTTAAACAGGGGCTACAGCTGAAAAAAAATCCGTACGCTTACAAAAGTCTTGGCGAAAACAGGACAATGGCATTGGTTTTTCTTAATCCGAGTCTGCGTACACGTATGAGCACCCAAAAGGCCGCTCTCAATCTTGGAATGAACGTGATGGTCTTGAATATGGATAAAGAAGGTTGGGCGCTGGAATTGCGTGATAATGTTATCATGAATGGTACCACCGTAGAACATATCCGCGAAGCAGCCGCTGTTATGGGGCAATATGCCGATATCATCGGCGTGCGTTCATTTCCTGGATTAAAAGATCGTGACGAGGATTATAGCGAAATGATATTTAGCAAATTTGTGGAGTTTTGCGGCGTACCCGTTGTAAGCCTGGAATCAGCCACACGACATCCGTTACAAAGTTTAGCCGACCTGATCACAATTGAAGAGTTGAAAACGCGTCCCCGTCCGAAGGTTGTTTTAACCTGGGCGCCGCATATTAAACCGCTTCCACAGGCGGTGCCAAATTCGTTCGCTGAATGGATGTGCCGTGCTGACGTTGACTTTACCATTACCCATCCCGAGGGCTACGACCTTTGTCCTGATTTTACAAAGGAAGCGACCATTACCTACAATCAGGAAGAGGCATTGGCAGATGCGGATTTTATTTACGTAAAAAATTGGTCGGCATACGAACCTTACGGTAAAGTATTAGCCGGAAACGAATATTGGATGCTGACCAACGAGCGACTAAAAATTACCAACAAGGCGAGGGTAATGCATTGCCTTCCGGTACGCCGAGATCTCGAATTGTCATCAGAGATACTGGACGGTCCGGCTTCGATCGTAGTCCATGAAGCGTCAAACAGGGTGTGGGCGGCTCAGGCGGTTTTAAAGAGCATGTTGGAGACATTACCTTAACGGTTCAAGGCTTGAAATCTCATTTGTTATGTATATTTCATCTTTTAATAAGTTCGAAGATGTTGATGAAGTTTTGGCCTTCATGCAACGCTACAGCTTCGCAACTATTGTAACAACAAAAGATGGTCTTCCGGTAGCGACACATCTGCCGTTTGTAGTAGCAAAAAATAATGATAAAATTGTACTCCGCTCGCATTTCGCCAAAGCCAATCCGCAATGCGTGGATATTGTTAACGGCAAATCTCTTGTAATATTTACCGAACCACACGCCTATATATCACCGAAAAATTACGAAAAAGACCAGAATGTTCCCACTTGGAATTATATTGCTGTTCACGCTTATGGCAATTGCAGCATTTTAGATGACGAGGAACAAAAAGAAGCCTTGCTAATTGAAACCATTAAATTTTATGAAGCCGGTTACCTGAAGCAATATGACAGGCTGACGGAAGAATACAAACAGCGTATGATGAGTGGTATCGTCGCTTTTGAAATAGTAGTCGATAACCTGCAGGCTAAAAAGAAACTGAGCCAAAACCGTACAAAACAAGAACAGGCTAATATTGTTGACCATCTGACTAAATCAGATAATCAATCGGCAAGGGACATCGCGGCATTCATGTCAAGCAAAAACAGATAATACACCCTTAATTTTCGATCTTTATTACTAAAAATATTAGTAAATAAACGTAAGCTGTTCTTATATTTGTTGCATGCCTGCTAAACGCACCATCATGCATATCGATCTCGATTCGTTCTTCGTTTCCGTGGAACGACGGCTTGATCCGTCTTTGATCGGTAAGCCGGTGATCATAGGTGGATCGGCAGAAAGGGGAGTGGTGGCCAGTTGCAGTTACGAAGCGCGTAAATACGGTGTCCATTCTGCTATGTCGAGCAAGTTGGCACACAAGCTCTGTCCTCATGCAATTTTCTTGAGAGGCTCTCACGCAAAATATGGCGATGCAAGCCGGGAGGTGACAGAAATTATTCATCAAGCCGTTCCTCTTTACATGAAAACTTCTGTTGACGAGTTTTATGTGGATTATACCGGGATGGACAGGTTTCACGATTGCTACCGGCACGCCAGCGAATTGCGGCAGAAGATAATGAAAGATACCGGCCTGCCGATATCCTTTGGGATGTCATCTGGCAAGACGGTATCGAAAATGGCCACTAATCAGGCTAAGCCCAATGGTCAGCTATTTATCCCGCATGGCCGGGAAAAAGAATTTCTTTCGCCTTTGCCGATAGGCAAAATACCGGGATTGGGGGCAAGTGCCGCTGCCAAACTGCATCAATATGGCATAGAACGCATCGGGCAACTCCAAAAAGCCGATGTCCGTTTTCTTGATTCGATCTTTGGAAGAATGGGCAGGCATCTTTGGGAGAAAGCTAACGGCATTGACGAATCTGAGATCGTGCCCCACAGCGATCACAAGTCAATTTCGACCGAACATACCTTTTATACAAACGTCTCTGATCGCCAAAGTATCGAAACCACGCTCGTATCCATGACTGAAGAATTATCATCGAAACTACGGCGAGAGAACAGACTTTCGGGCTGTATGGCAATAAAATTAAGATATGCAAATTTTGAAACGCATACGCAGCAAGAGAAAATACCTTTAACAGCCGCAGAACATATACTGATCCCAGGTATTAAGAATCTCCTGAAAAGATCGTGGAACCAACATCGACCGATAAGACTGATCGGTGTGAGATTAAGTAGTCTTTGCACGGGGAGTTATCAGATCAATCTTTTTGAAGATAACGAGGAACAGATCAAGCTATACCAGGCTTTGGATAAGATAAATTTTCGCTTCGGAGAGAAAACGGTATGCCGCGCTGCGGGAATGGAGATAGGTACGAGGAATTTTAATCCCTTTATGCGCGGTTGATTTCTTTTTTCATCAGTAAATCCGTTTGCACATCCGCGCCCAATACGAAATCGTGACTTCCAAATACGTTGAAGCCATTTCTTTCATAAAATGCAATAGCCCGGTGATTGTGCTCCCAGACGCCCAGCCAGATAAAATGCAGTTTTTTATTTAAAGCGATGTCCGCAGCGAAATTGAGCAGTTTCGTCCCGATTTGTTTTTTATGATGTGTACGCAACACATAAATACGTTCGATCTCCATAGCTTGCGAATCTTTAAATTCGTTTTGCGCAGCATTGAAGTTAAGTTTGATATAGCCCGCCAATTCACCTCCGTTTTTTGCAAAATAGAACCGGGAATCAGGCTCACTTAGTTAAGAAAGTATTTTTTGTTGCGTGAATGCTACTGAGGTGGAGGCATTAACATTGGACTCATCATTAACAGGTGGGCCAAAAAAGTCCACAAAAGTGTTCAAACTCAGTTCAAGCAACGCGTTGGCGTCCCCAATTTGCACCGGAACTATCTGAATATTATGCAATCTAAAAATGTTAAAGTATGCCTGGAAGATCGTATTTTAATCAAATTGTTCCTGCAGCCGTATCAGCCTGTCGATCATAAGATTCAGTTTTTCTTCTTCATTTTTAAACATACGGGGCTTCAGGTAAAGGGTGATGAATAAAAACCAGACGATTATAGATCCGTAGGTGATCAACTTAAAATACAGCGGTGCCTTTTCAAGAACTTCGATAAAATACAAGGCAAGACCTGCACTGATCATCAGCATAAAGACGTAATAAAACCAGCCAATCACCTTTGTGCGGTTTTTCTGGTATTCCTTCAGGGTATTGAGATATTCGGAGGGATTCTGCGTAAGGTCGTGTTTGTTCAGGATATGGTAATGCCGCACGATCAGGGATAAGTACAATATCATCGTGATCAGAATAAGCAGTATGCCTATTATCGTGGCAGGGGAGCGGAACGTGAAAAAGAACGTAATGATAAAAGCACAAACGATCAAAGTGATCATGGCCACGATACCCCAGTAGAGCTTACTGGTTATGCCACGGATCCCCTTTTTAACCTGCTTCAGGGCCTCGTCCACCGAGAGCCTCTCGCGGATTGGCTGTCCCTGCCAAACCGACATCAAGTGATCAAACTCTTTCATAGTGGTTATACAGTTCTGTTAATTTCTGTTTAATACGATGTATTTTCACCCGCAGATTTCCCTCTGAAATGCCTGAAACCTCTGCAATTTCAGGATACGGCACTTCGTCAAGTACCATGGTGATGATAATTCTCTCCGATTCTTCCAATTTCGATATGCACTTGTAAAGCAGGGCAACCTGCTCGTTTTTTTCCGATACTTCTTCTTTTTTTGTTTCAGATATTAAGGGTGTGAGTTCGTCCTTAGCCTGGCGTTTTTCCGATCGCAGATATGTAAGGCAGGTGTTGACGGCAATTCGGTAAATCCAGGTGGAAATCATCGCCTGGTTACGGAATTTATCAAGATTTTGCCAAACTTTTAAAAATGTTTCCTGTAGCAGGTCGCTCGCAGCATCATCGTCCCCAGTATAACCATAACATAAATGGTAGATTTTTTTTGAATTGGCTTCGTAAATCTTTTTAAAAGCTACTTCTTTTTCTGCCACTATCAGTTAATTTTATCTGTTAGAGTTTAAAAACACTTATATGTTACAATGAGTAATCATTCTTGTGAAACCAGGGGAATTTCTTTTCTGCTTCCGTAAGTAAATTATCGTAGTTATGTCCATAGTCTGATTGCAGATCCTCGTGCAATCTCCTGATACCTAAGTTTATCTTTTGGATCTGCCTCACCAGCAGCATTCTTAATGGTTTATACGATGTATTCCGGTTGACATATTGCAGGTAATTATCGCAAAAATTAAGCTGCAATTCAATTTCTCCAGTCTTGGAAGCCATGAACTTACAGTATTTGCTGATCAGCCGAAGAATTTTTCTCAGGCTTTTTGAAGCAGTGTAACTATGGGAGGGCAACTGGCTGAACATAAATCCAACTTCCGCTTTCACTTTTTCTATAAAGGCCTGCTCATCATCAGCTTCAAAAAGCAGGTAAGCAAGCAGCTCCTTATTTTCTTTTTTATAACGGGCCAGCCGGAGGCACAGGTCATTGATCTGATCAGCACGTAAATGCTGCAGTTCTTTCTTTATGTCCTGTAGGCCGTAATTTATTCCGCTCATTATCGATATAAAGGCGCAATTTACTAATTTTTATAGTAAGCGTTAAATAGCTTGTCCGGTGGTTACTGGTATTGGATATAAACAGGAATCGGTTTTAAATTTAGTATCTCCTTCATGGTAAGCAGACGATGCGGCGGTTTTTGCAGGTCATTTTTATAAAATAGCTTAAAACCTGTGAATTGTACAGGTTCACTTTCGATGAAATAATGGTAAGTGCCTTTTTTTAGATCGGGACCACCCCATCCATCCATATCCATCACAAACTGCACTTCGGGACGTAATTTGATGTTCTGATAATTGGTTACCATTCGTTTAGTGAAACGATGAACAACCAATATCTTTGGCGGAAGATTGTACTTCGTTACCAGACCTGCGAGATATTTAGACACATAGTTTATATCGTCAGCGTCAAAAGTTCCTATTCTTTTTCCCGGAACACTGCCTTCTTTCATTGAGAATTCCGGGTCGATGCCAAGATGAACGTTTGGCATGCTCAGGTATTTTTCCAATAGCGGTACTTCTTTCTGCACTGTGCTGAACCCCACCTGGAGATCTAAAAAAACCAACGCGTTGATCGATTTGGCCATGTGCAATACACTGTCAATTTGTTTAAATGGCATGCGGAGATTGTGCAGGCCATTACGACCGGCATCCGCCTGTGCTGTAACGCAGATATAATGCAGTGCCGGGATAACCGGCATGGTTGTGTCAGCCTTTTCCCAGTTTTTAACTTCCCCGAGTAATTTTTTTAACATCACTTTAGCAGGGTACTGACCAAGAATACCCATATTCCTTGAATACATATTACCGTAATATGCCACCACGCGGTTAAAAGGCAGAATAGCGCCGGGCAGGGGGTAAGGAGCGTTTTTTACAGGCCATTTTTTACTGCCATTTGCCAGCCTGATCATCAGAGAATCGTATAACGCGGTATCAATTGTTTTTACCGATGTGTCAAGAACCGATACGTCAATAGTTTGCCCGTAGGTTTTGACATTAATTCCAGGAACGCAAAGCGCGGCCAGGAAAAAAGCGATTTTAATGTTTTTCAAAGTGATTTTCAGATAGATTACAAAGGTAACAAAACTATCGCTGTTTGGATTTAAGAAGTTAAACCCCGAAATACTATTCGATGCTTTTGCCTTTCATGGCATGACTGATTGCGTGATCCATCAAGCGTTCTGCAAAAGGGCGCGTGTATTCATTCAACTCGTCAATCGCTTTATGGATCGCATCTTTATCATCGCCCGACAATGCAATTTTTAGTGTATCGGTTAATTTTTTAGTTTCAGCGATTTCTGATATGGTAAGAAAATCTTTATTTTTTTCTACAAACTGATCGACTGTGTAAACCATTTGTTCTCCCTCGGTACGTGCTTCTATAAACATGCGTGCCGCTACGTCGTCTTTGGCATGAGTGATGCTGTCCATCAGCATTTGCTCTACCTGTTCATCTGTTATGCCATAGGTTGGCTTCACATCTATTTCCTGTTTTACGCCGGAACGCAGTTCTACAGCCTGTATCTTCAGGATGCCGTCCGCATTCAGAAGAAAATTAATATCAACTTTGGGAAAACCGGCGGGCATGGAAGGGATACCTTTTAAGTTAAATTCAGCGAGCTTACGATTTTCTTTTACCAGATCACGTTCTCCCTGATAAACAGCGATCTTCATGTTCACCTGTCCATCGATGGAGGTGGTATATTGTCGTCCGGCTTTGGTAGGAATTTTAGAGTTTCGAGGTATAATAACATCCATAAGCCCGCCCATTGTCTCAATTCCTAAAGAAAGCGGGGTGACGTCGAGTAATAAAATATCCTTACGGTTTCCGGCTAAAATATCTGCTTGTATTGCAGCTCCCAAAGCCACCACCTCGTCCGGGTTCATTTCGTCGTGAATATCGCGTCCAAAGAACTCGGATATCATTCTTTTAACCAGAGAAGTACGGGTTGAACCACCAACCATGATCACTTCATCAATCTGGTTGACCGAGATCTTTGCATCTTTCAGCGCGTTGTTACAGCAGACGATCGTTTGTTTTACCTTGGGCAAGATCAGTTCTTCGAAAGTGTTCCTGTCGATCGTACACCAGATATCACCGATCTTTTCATTAAACAAACTTTGATGAGCAAAAGCTTTTTTCGCTTCTTCAGCTTTTAGCCGTAATTGCTGGGAAAGCTTTCTGTCTGCTGAAATGTCCGCTTTATTTAGCTGGTTTTTTTCTATCCAATAATCGACAATGGCGCTGTCAAAATCATCTCCACCCAAAAAAGTATCGCCGTTTGTTGCAAGCACTTCAAAAATACCATCCTGGATTTGCAGGATAGATACGTCAAATGTTCCTCCCCCAAGATCATAGACTGCTATCGTTTTAGTTTCTTTCGGATCAAGCCCTATGCCATAAGCCAGACTGGCTGCGGTCGGTTCATTTACGATTCTTAAAACATCCAAACCGGCCAGTTTACCGGCGTCACGGGTGGCTTGCCTTTGAGAATCATTAAAATATGCAGGGACGGTAATTACTGCCCTGTTCACCGGTGTTTTGAGTGCGTGTTCTGCTCTTGCTTTAAGTTCTTTTAATATCAGGCCGGAAAGTTCGATAGGGGTATAGAATTTATCTTCGACTTTAATCTTAACAAGGCTCTCTGTATTGTCATCAATAACTTTATAAGAAAAGAAATCCTTATAGTTTTCAATATCGTGATAGGAGCGACCGAGAAGGCGTTTAATTGAAAATATGGTGTTCTGGGGATCGGTTATCAGATAATCCTTTGCTTCATTCCCTACAACAACCTCCCCTGAAGTGCCGAAATGAACCACGGAGGGCACTAATACGCCCTTGCCTGCATCATTGATGACCTGTGGATTTTTTTCGGGATTAATGAATGCCACAAGCGAATTTGTTGTACCCAGATCAATACCGACAATAATCTCCTCTTTTTGTATAGAACCTGTTGCCAGGTTTATTGAAACTTTACCCATTACCTTTTATTAACAGGCGCAAATGTAGTTAGTTTTAAGTGATGGTGTGTCATTTGAATTTCTGAATTAGGTAAGCCGCTGTTTGAGGTACTAAGCCGCCATTGTTTCACAAAACTGAATTTTTGGATGCGAAAAATCAAATTTCTGCAAACAATCATGCCTTGCAGAAATTTTCAATGTGATAAAATGTACTTACTTTCACCCTGATGAAAATCTGCCGGAAAATCATATCCCTGTTAATGCTTGTTGCTTTGCCCGCATTAGCTGGGGCGCAGGTTTTCGGCGGTGATCCGCCTTCTGTAAAATGGCAACAGGTAAATACGGCGTCGGCAAGGGTGATCTTCCCTCAAGGCCTTGACTCCCTGGCAAGACGAGTTGCGGCTATTGTTCAGCAGATGAACGGCTATATCCTGCCCACTATCGGTCCGAAACAAAAGCCGGTAAACATCGTGCTGCAAAATCAGACTACTATTTCAAATGCCTATGTCGGACTTGCCCCATTCAGAAGCGAGTTTTATCTGACTCCGGAACAGAACAGCTTTGAAATTGGCAGTCTGCCCTGGCACGAGCAATTGGCAATCCATGAGTTCCGGCATGTGCAACAGTACAATAACTTTAATGTAGGCGTCTCACATATTTTAAAAGTTCTTTTTGGGGAAGGGGGGCAGGCGCTTGCGAATAATCTGAGTATTCCCGACTGGTTTTTTGAGGGCGATGCCGTGTTTAATGAAACGTACGTAAGCGATCAGGGTCGGGGAAGGCTGCCATATTTCTTTAACGGTTTCAGGGCTTTATGGGAATCCGGCCGGGACTACAATTACATGAAGTTGCGGAATGGTTCTTATCGTGATTATACCCCGGACTGGTATCCATTGGGATATATGCTGGTGTCTTATGGAAGGCAGCAATATGGAAATGATTTCTGGAAAAGGGTAACAAAAGATGCAGCTTCGTACACATGGGGCTTTTACCCTTTGCAGCAGGCCGTAAGGCACAACTCTGGTTTAAGCTTTGAAACGTTCCGTAACAATGCTTTCAAATATTTTAAGAACGAATTTAAGATTGACACCTCTAAAAACCTCATATACAACCACAATTTGCCTGAACATTTTACTGCCGATGAGGAGTTTCCGGCTTGGGTGAATGATTCGACATTGATATATCTTAAAAGCTCATACGATTATCGCCCGGTGTTTATAGAAAAAAGGAATAACGGTGAACGCAGAATAGCGGTAAGGGATATTTCAATCGACAATTATTTTTCTTATCATGATAATAAAATTGTCTATAGCGCCTATCGCCCGGATCTGAGGTGGGGTTACCGCAATTATAGCGAATTGATGCTGCTTGATGTTAAAAGTGGGAAAGAGCAAAGGCTGACCAGTAAAACACGATATTTTTCTCCTTCTTTTAGTCCTGACGGAAGAACTTTGGTTACTGTAGAAGAGGCGACAACGGGAAAAAGCCATCTTGTTTTGCTTGATGCCGGTAATGGAAAATTATTGTCCGTCATTCCTGAGCGTCAAAATCTGTATTACACCTATCCGCAATTTTACGGCAACAAAAAGATAATCTCTGCGGTGCGGGACACCATAGGGAAAATGTCGCTCGTAATGATCGACATTCAAAGTGGCGCTGTTAAAACCCTGTTGCCGTTCTCTTTTCAACCGGTGGCGTTTCCTAAAGTAAAAAATGATACTGTTTATTTCTCTGCGAGTTTCGGCACACAGGAAGATTTATTTGCGCTTTCGATTCCAACCAGTCAACTGTATAGGTTAAAAAACAGAAACATTCGTGCGTACATCGGTAAATATGAACCAGCAATTTCGCAGCATAAATTGGCGTGGGTAAGTTTTACTGCCGCAGGTTATAAAATTAATAGTTTGGCGGATACAGGATTTGTATGGGAGAAGATCGCGCCCGAATCGGCAAGATCCGGCCTGACAGATTTTGGTATCACTGCTCTTGGAAATGGACAAGCCGCAGATATGCTCAAGGCCGTCAAAGCGGAACCTCTTCAGGCGAGTAAATATCCCAGGTTATATCATCCGTTAAATTTTCACAGTATCATCCCCGATTTCAGCGATCCGAATTACCAGATTTCATTGGCGGGAGAGAATATTCTTAATACCCTGCAAACAAATATTTCATTCAATTATAACCGGGATGAGGGGTACAAAGAATTCGGAGCCGATGCAATTTACGGCGCCTGGTTTCCTTACGTTTCGCTTGGTGCAAATTATACCGCCGACCGCCGGGGATACTATAAGGGCGGAAATGTTTATTGGAACGAAACGCAGATACGGAGCGGTTTGCAGGTCCCTTTAAACCTGTCGTATGGCAAAAATCTAACTTATTTAAACATTGGCAGTGGTTTGGTTTACGCTAATACCAGTTTTCAGGAAGCTTACAGAAGTCTTTTTGCTGACCGGTCATATATCTACAGCAGTAATTTTGTATCATTCAGTCATAGTGTCCAGCGCGCGCGTAAAAACATCTATCCCAAATTTCAGCAAAGTCTTTTATTGAGATATAGATCAGCTTTAACTGGATTGTCAGCTGATCAATTTCTGGCGTCCGGCGCGCTGATTTTTCCCGGCGTGTTTGTAAATCATAGTCTGGTGATAACAGCGGCGCACCAGCAAAAAGACAAGAACAACATCATCAGTTTTTCAAACGACTTTCCTTTCTCAAGAGGTTATACTGCGGAGAATCTGCACAATATGAATAAATGGGGAGTAAGCTATCATTTGCCGCTCCTATATCCCGACGCAGGTTTTGCCAATCTCGTTTACTTATTGCGGGTACGCGGTGACGCCTTTTATGATTATACCACAGCCAACGATTTCCTAAGCAACGGCACTTCGTTTAAGTCAAAATTCCGCTCAGGCGGCGCAGAAATATATTTTGATACAAAGTTTTTTAATCAAACTGCGATCACCTTTGGCTTCAGATACAGCTATCTGATCGACGAAGACATTTTTGGAGGGTCCGGACGAAACCGGTTTGAATTGATTGTGCCGGTTACCATATTCTGATTGTACGATTGCGATCCGGCTTCAGCCGTTCTTAAATTTATTTCTTTATGGTATATTTGACACAATGAAACGCACACTTCTTATTTTATCCGCTTTTTTGTTTCTGTCGGGCTGCTCAGGCGGTGATTACAAAAAAAAGGCGCTTGAATATTTAAAGGGTAACGTCCCTGATCCCGCATCAGTTGACAGTGTGAAATTCATAAAGCCAGATAGTATTTATACCACTTTTCACGATACAGAAGAATACCGAAGCCTTATCAAGAGTTATAACAATTTCGTTATTGATGGTGATTCTGTTAATGCGGCAAAAATTTTGAAAACCGTTGAAGAAAAGGAGAAAACCTTTAAAAAAAGGATAGTTGGCTGGGATGTGCGTTTGATATATAAAGCTAAAACAAAAAGCAAAGTCTTAAAAACAGATACTTGCCGGTTTACCTTTAACGCGAATCTGTCCAAGGTATTGGCGCTCAACGGCGTAAATTTGTAACCTTAAACAAAGTTAATTATCATCCGTTCATGGCAGAATGATTTAAAAGACAACCCTTTGCCGAACCCAATTCTATCATTGCTCTGCCTTTGTTTTTTCAATTGCCCGTTTTTATTATGCCGGGTCACAACGATGCGCAGCGAGAACAGTAATCAACGACATTATGGCAGTCGCCATTCGTTAATGAACACGATCATTGATAAACCATTGCTAAAGATATGAAATATCAGTATCGTGCTTAGCGGATGAGGCTAAGTTCAGGTAGGTTGCCGCGTACGTCGTAACACAACTGAAAGATGAAAATAGATCGCCACATGATGGTCGCAAAAACCTTTCCTATATTTTAATGGAAAGGTTTTAAATAGGTCTTGTTTACCAGCTATCCAATTGGCTGTTAAAGATTAAATCTCACTTTTTAATCGATTATATACAGCATATTGAGAAAATATGACAAAGTAACACTTTAAATACTTTTCACCCGCCAATTTAGCAGGAGTACATTAATGGCAAAGGAATTGATGATAGTGATAGAACGATTGACATGGGCTTGATGATTTTCTCACTAACCCCAGGACAGGTCAGTACGTGACAAAAGGAAAATACTATGAATTTCAATAATTTTACCATAAAGGCTCAGGAAGCAGTACAGAAAGCTTCCGAGATTGCCGTAGGCAATCAGCAACAGGCAATAGAGACTGCACATTTGCTAAAAGGTTTGCTACTGGTTGATGAGAATGTTATTTCTTATCTGCTTAAAAAATTAAACGTTAATATCAACCGCTTGAACGAAACACTTGATCAGCAGATCAGTTCGTTCCCAAAAGTTAGCGGCAGTAACGTTTACTTGTCTTCTAACGCCAATACGGCCTTGCAAAAGGCAACGTCTTACCTAAAGGAATTTAAAGATGAGTTTGTTTCGGTGGAGCATGTGCTTTTAGGAATACTGTCAGTTAATGATAAAACCAGCTCTGCTTTAAAGGATTACGGCGTAAATGAGAAGGATTTAAAAAAAGCCATTGTCGCTTTGCGTGGAGACAACAAGGTAACCGATCAGAACGCTGAAGCAACTTATAATGCATTGAACAAATATGCCCGTAACCTGAATGAATATGCTGAATCGG
Source organism: Mucilaginibacter sp. (assembly GCA_035547875.1). Taxonomy (GTDB): domain Bacteria; phylum Bacteroidota; class Bacteroidia; order Sphingobacteriales; family Sphingobacteriaceae; genus Mucilaginibacter. The sequence goes on from DASZTX010000013.1 coordinate 49,596, forward strand.
GAAAACTTGATCCGGTTATCGGTCGAGACGAGGAGATACGCCGGGTTATTCAGATATTGTCGCGACGGACAAAAAACAATCCGATATTAGTCGGCGAACCCGGGGTAGGTAAAACAGCAATTGCCGAAGGTATCGCCTTCAGGATCATTAAGGGTGACGTTCCGGAAAGCCTGAAAACCAAGACGGTTTATTCTCTCGATATGGGCGCGTTAATTGCTGGTGCAAAGTACAAAGGAGAATTTGAAGAGCGGTTGAAAGCCGTCATCAAAGAAGTAACCCAGGCTGATGGCGAGATCATTCTGTTTATTGACGAGATACATACCCTGGTTGGCGCCGGAGGTGGCGAGGGGGCTATGGATGCGGCCAATATTTTGAAGCCCGCCCTTGCAAGAGGTGAGCTTCGCGCTATCGGTGCGACTACACTTAACGAATATCAGAAATATTTTGAAAAGGATAAGGCGCTTGAACGCCGCTTCCAGATGGTTTTAGTTGATGAGCCGGACACCGCAGATGCAATATCGATACTGCGTGGACTGAAAGAGCGTTATGAAACCCATCATAAGGTTCGAATTAAGGACGAAGCAATCATTGCCGCCGTTGAAATGTCTCAGCGGTACATCTCCGACAGGTTTTTACCGGACAAAGCTATCGACTTAATGGACGAAGCCGCATCTAAACTCCGGCTGGAAATGGATTCTGTTCCGGAAGTTGTTGACGAACTGGAGCGCCGGATCATGCAGCTGGAAATTGAGCGGGAGGCTATAAAGCGTGAGCATGACGATAAAAAAGTAAAAGAGCTCAGCGAGGAGATCGCAAACTTATCGTCAGAGCGGGATTCACTCCGGGCTAAATGGCAGGGAGAGAAGGATTTGGTTGACGGCATCAATTTGAAGGTTGAACAAATAGAAAATTATAAGTTGGAGGCTGAGCAGGCGGAACGGGCAGGCGATTACGGTAAGGTTGCAGAACTTCGTTACGGCACGATTGTAAAGGCGCAGCGGGAGGTTGAAGATTTAAAAAAGGCTTTGCTGGAAAATCAAAGCGATAGCCGGATGTTGAAGGAAGAGGTCACTGCAGACGATATTGCCGGCGTTGTTTCACGGTGGACAGGTATCCCGGTTTCGAAGATGATACAGAGCGAACGCGAAAAGCTGCTCCATCTCGAAGAAGAATTGCACAAGCGTGTCGCCGGACAAGAAGAAGCTATAGAGGCGATCAGTGATGCGATCAGGCGTAGTCGCGCGGGCTTGCAGGATAAACGTAAGCCGATAGGATCATTTATCTTTTTGGGAACTACGGGTGTTGGTAAGACGGAACTTGCGAAGGCGCTCGCAGAATACCTTTTTAATGATGAGGGTGCCTTGGTGAGGATCGATATGAGTGAATACCAGGAGCGTCATGCTGTTTCAAGATTGATTGGCGCGCCTCCGGGATATGTTGGCTATGACGAGGGTGGACAGTTGACCGAAGCCGTCCGTCGTAAGCCCTACAGCGTAGTACTGCTAGATGAGATCGAGAAGGCACATCCGGATGTATTTAATATTTTGTTACAGGTGCTGGACGATGGTCGGCTGACCGATAACAAAGGTCGCGTGGTGAATTTTAAAAATACCATCATTATCATGACCTCTAATATCGGTTCAAATCTGATCCAGGAGAATTTTCAGAATTTTGATGAGAATAATCGCGAGAATGTTGTTGCTAAAACGAAGAATCAGTTATTCGAACTTTTACGGCAGACTATCCGTCCGGAATTTTTGAACAGGATAGATGAGATTATCATGTTTACACCACTTAGCCGGGATGAAATTACTGACATTGTCAAATTACAGTTTAAGCACGTCCAGCAAACGCTTGCCGAAATGGGCATCACATTGGATGCCTCTGAAGAAGCGCTCGATTGGCTTGCCCAGCTCGGTTATGACCCGCAGTTTGGTGCGAGGCCTTTGAAAAGGGTTATCCAGAAAAAAATACTCAACGAGCTTTCCAAGCAGATACTTGCCGGGAAGGTTGATAAAGACAGCAAAATACGGCTTGATATGTTTGACAACCAATTCGTTTTCTTAAATGAGGAACTGTTAGACAAAGCTGAATAACTTACTGATATACAGTTATTTTAAGCTATTTAGATAATGTAAAATATACCTGAGTATATCTCTCAAAAGCTCCCGTCTTCTAAACGGGAGCTTTTGTTCTTTAAGAAAAGGTAATGGAACCGTTAAATACAATTTTTTTTAAAACAACTTGACGCAAAATAGCTTTAATAGGTAGATGGCAAACCACGCAGAAAAGGGCGCTAATTTTATTTTGACTAAATTTGTGCCCTTCGCATTTATCACAGCAGGGAATATTTAAAGATTAATCTATGTCAAAAACAATAATAGTTTCTAACAGGCTTCCGGTAAAAATCTCGAAAAATGGAGACGAATATACGTCTTCGCCAAGTGAGGGAGGGCTGGCAACCGGGTTGGGATCGATATACAAAACAGGGAAAAATAAATGGATAGGGTGGCCGGGTACTGAAATAGCGGAACCGGCCGACCGGGAAATAATTACCGGCCAACTTGCCGAATTAAGGCTTGTGCCGGTTTTTTTAGATCAAGAGGAAATAAATCAGTATTATGAAGGATTTAGCAACGAGGTTCTGTGGCCTATATTCCATTATTACACATCCACTTACGCGGTTTACCGCGAGTCTAACTGGGAGTATTATAATATTGTAAACCGGAAGTTCAGGGATGCGATACTCGCTATCGCCGAACCCGGCGATGTGATATGGATACATGACTACCAGTTGCTATTATTGCCGGATATGGTCAGGCGTGAAATGCCTGACGTATCCATAGGTTTCTTTCTTCACATTCCCTTCCCGTCGCATGAAATGTTCAGGTTGATCCCCTGGCGAAATGAATTATTGGAAGGTATGCTTGGTGCCGATTTGATAGGATTTCACACGTTTGATGATGTCCGGCATTTTCTGGATGCGGCAACCAGGTTATTGCCGGTAAGTTCGTCAGCTAACGTAATCACCAGCGGAGACCGGTCGATCGTGGCTGAATCATTTCCGATGGGCATCGATGAAAAAAAATACTCTTCGTTACCTTTGGAGCCTGAAGTTATCGAACAAATAGAACAGGTAAAAGATAGCTTTAAGGATAGCAAACTTATTCTTTCAATAGACCGTTTGGACTACAGCAAAGGTATTTTACAGCGTCTGCAAGCGTTCGAGCAATTGCTCCGGCTCCATCCTGAATATTGCGGTAAGATCAATCTGCACATGATCGTAGTACCATCCCGTGACAGCGTTCCGCAGTATGCGCATCTTCGTGATGAAATCGATAAAAGGGTAGGTAATATTAATGCGGTATATCGCGACATGGATTGGACGCCGATTCACTACTATTACCGTTCATTTCCTATCGAAACGTTGTCGGCACTGTATTATTCTGCTGACGTCTGCCTCGTGACGCCAATGCGTGACGGCATGAATTTAGTTAGTAAAGAGTATGTAGCCAGTCGGATAAATAACGATGGCGTGCTGATATTAAGTGAAATGGCCGGAGCATCAAAAGAGCTGATTGACGCAATCATTGTCAACCCAAACAATACCAACGAGGTTTGTGAGGCGATCCTAACTGCAATAAACATGCCTGTAGCTGAACAAAGCAGGCGCATGCGCCAAATGAGGCAGCTGGTGGCGAAATTTAATGTAACCCACTGGGTGAAAATATTTATGGACAGGCTTAAAGAAGTAAAACAGATGCAGCGGTCAATGCAAACCCGGCATGTTAGCTTTGGCACCGAGCAGTCGATCATCAGCAGGTATCATAAAACAAAAAAACGGATCATATTTTTAGATTATGACGGCACACTGGTTAGCTTTAAACCGGACATTCAGCAGGCGACGCCCGATCAGGAGTTATTTGATATTATTGATAAATTGAGCGCTGATCCGGACAACGAACTGATTCTGATTAGTGGGCGTAAGCATGAAAATCTGGGCGAATGGTTTGGTGATAAAAATATTTATTTGATTGCTGAGCACGGCGCATGGTTTAAACAGCAAAATACGTCGTGGCACAAAGTTTCGGGCCTTTCGGATGCCTGGAAACAGGAAATACTGCCTATCCTGGAGACGTATGTCGATCGTACGCCTGGATCGTTCATCGAAGAAAAGACCTATTCGCTTGTTTGGCATTACCGGAACGCACAAGGTGGACTCGGCGAGTTACGCGCCAATGAACTGGCCAATAACCTGAAATACCTGGCAAGTGATAAAGGATTGCAAATTTTGCCTGGTGATAAAGTGTTAGAGATAAAGAATACCGAGATCAATAAAGGCAAGGCGGCATTAATGCTGGTTGAGAAAGGTGATTACGATTTCATCATTGCTTTTGGTGACGACTATACCGATGAAGATATATTTAAAGCATTGCCGGAGTCAGCGCTAACCATCAAGGTGGGAAGCAATGTATCGGCTGCCAAGTTTTATCTGCGCAATACCACCGAAGTCCGGAGACTGCTTACGAGTTTTACCGATGCAGTACCGGTTTCTTAATAAAACGGGTTAGTTAAATACAAAAGGCAAAGGGACGATAAGTCCCTTTGCCTTTTGTATTTATGGCTGATTAAAGAAATATCGGTCTGTCGAGTTTCATGGCAATCCGATACGCGGCATTCATCAAACCTACATGGCTGTAGGCCTGCGGAAAATTGCCCCATTGACTGCCATCGTTTTCATCAACATCCTCGCTGAATAGCAACAAATGATTAGAAAATTTCAGTAAGTTCTCAAATTCGTGCATGGCATCCTCCAGTCGTCCTACACTTGCGAGCGCTTCGACATACCAGAACGCGCATATTAAAAAAGTTGTTTTAGGCTTTCCGAAATCATCTTTATATAAATATCTGTAAAACAATCCATTGTCTGTCTTGAGCTCTTTTTCCAGTGCAAGCAGATGGTCTTTTGCCCGGTCTGAAGCCGGATCAAGATAATTCATCATGATGAGCTGTAAGGTACTTGCATCCAGATTAGAACTTCCGGCAGAATTGGTGTACACTTTCCTTTCGGGATCGTAGCAGCTTTCGATATGGTCTGCGGCGCACTGCTTCAATTTTAATGCCTTATCAGTGAGTTTTTTATTTTTAATGGTACGGGCCATTTTTTCAGCCGCTGACGCGCCAGCCCATTGGAAAAGATTACTGTAGCAATGAACATTCTCCATGTTCCGGAACTCCCATATACCCGCATCTTTTTCATCGATGGTGCGTTCTATCTTGTCCAACAGAAATTCTATCCATTTAATAGAGTCCTTACGTTCCGAAAAAATGAAGCGGTGATCGGTGTAAAGGGGCAGGAGGGAGATCATTACCTGACCATATATATCATTCTGAATATGTTCGTATGCCTGATTACCTACCCGTACTGGTTTATTGCCAAGATAGCCATCCAGGTTGCTCATGATATGTTCCGTCAGTTTCTTTTTACCGGTTATTCCATAAAGAGGCTGATACCTTTCATTTTCGTTGAATGAGATATCGGTTACGTAGTTAAAGTATTTCTCCATTTCCTCGAAATGGCCAATATGGTTCAGCGAAGTAAGTACATAATAAGTGTCGCGTAACCAGCAATAGCGGTAGTCCCAATTGCGGCCGCTGTCGGGTGATTCCGGAAGGCTGGTTGTACTTGCAGCGATAATTGCCCCGGTATCCTCATATTGGTGAATCTTCAAAGCCAGCGCTGAACGGATAACAAAGGGCTGATAGTAAGTGGCAATCGAAGAGTGTTTTATCCAGGTTTGCCAGTACTGAGTCGTTTCGCGAAGAAATCGCTCAGCGGTACTGATCAGAGGCGCTTCAAGTGGTTCACCATAGGTAAGCACTAAATATTTAATCTCATTGAGTACAAAAGGTTGCTCATCGAATACGTAACTGATCGGAATATTGGTGGTAAGCCGGATGTTTTCGTCTCCACCAAGAAATTGGATATGGTTGCTCCCCCGGTTGACCCTGAGCTTGGTTTCGCCATAATCTGAAACAGGTTCACACTTTACAACAACCTGGGAAGTCCCTTCAAGTGCTTCGATCTTACGGATCAACATCAGGGGCTTAAAATAACGCTGATGCTCAAAAAAACGCGGCGCAAAATCTGTGACTTTATATTTTGCCCCTTTTTCCGTAGTGATCTCCGTTACCAAAACATTACTGTTTTCGAGATAATATTGATGGGATGAGTATTCTTCGGTCGGCAATATTGAAAAAGAGCCGCCTTTTTTTTTGTCAAGCAGGCCGCCAAAAATAAATGTGCTGTCAAAGCGGGGCCAGCAGAGCCAATCGATGTTGGTGTTTTTATTTACATGCGCCAGATATGCGCAATTCCCGATAATGCCGGTTTCATAAGTATGTTTCTTCATGTATAGGGCTTAAATATAGCATATTTATAATTAAACAACATTCCGGCGATTATGTTGGGAGCAATTTTGCGCCCGGAAAAAGCAGATTTGTAACCTGAATAACATAAAATCTATATATTTAGTAGAATTTATTGAAATCGCTATTGATTAAGCGGACAATCATTTACTTTAGCATAATTATTTACCAAAAGCATTTTTCATTATGAGCTTACGATTAGGAGATATTGCTCCAAACTTTAAGGCAAAAACATCGCAGGGTGAAATTGATTTTTACGAGTATCTCGGGGATAGCTGGGGTGTTCTTTTTTCGCACCCGGCTGATTATACGCCGGTATGCACCACCGAACTTGGTAAAACGGCATCCCTGAAAAACGAATTTGATAAACGCAACGTCAAGGTTATCGCCCTGAGTGTTGATTCTGTGGAATCACACAAGGGATGGATTAATGATATCAACGAAACGCAGGATGTGGAAGTTAATTTTCCGATAGTAGGGGATGAGAACCGCGAAATTGCGCTGGCCTATGATATGATCCATCCTAACGCCTCGCTGACTGCTACGGTACGATCGCTGTTTGTGATAGCTCCCGATAAGACTATAAAACTTATCATCACTTATCCGGCATCTACCGGACGTAATTTTCAGGAAATATTGCGCGTTATTGATTCACTACAGCTGACTGCCAATTATAGTGTGGCTACGCCTGCCGACTGGAAAGACGGAGAAGATGTAGTTGTAGTTCCATCAATCAAAACGGAAGATATTCCGGCGAAATTTCCTAAAGGTTTTGTACAGGTTAAACCCTATTTAAGGTTAACGCCACAACCAAATAAATAATTTTATTTGGTTGTTAATAATTTATATATTTGAACAGATTGGTTACGCTGTATCCTTCTGATAATAACGCCATTTTATTCAGTTTGGGTCTGGTTTTTAAATCTTTTAATACTATTTTTTTACGACAACTCTAATAATTTATGAAAACTGGAAAAGTAAAATGGTTCAACACACAAAAAGGATACGGTTTTATCATTACCGATGACGGTAAAGACCTTTTTGTGCACTTTAAAGATGTACAGGGAGGGGTTAACGCGATTAAAGATAATGACAGTGTTACCTATGAGGTAGAAGAAGGAAGAAAAGGTTTGCAAGCTGTTAATGTTAAAAAGGTATAACTCAAATATTAATAATCAATTATATAACCTCTGTGTTCCAGGGGTTTTTTTATGCCCGGTTTTATAGCCGGGGAATGTTAAATCTGCTACATTAGCCCAACCAATTATTCAACCATGACCGACATCCTTTCAGCTAAAGCCAAAAGAAATATCATTTTTTTGGTGATCGTGGCCAGCCTTGGCTATTTCGTTGATATTTACGATCTTCTCATATTTTTAATCGTCAGAAAAAAAAGTCTGCTCGACATAGGGGTGAAACCAGCCGATATTTTATCAGTAGGTACCAATATCATTAACTGGCAGATGTTCGGCTTGCTCCTGGGTGGAATATTATGGGGTGTTTTAGGCGATATGCTGGGCAGGCTAAAAGTGCTCTTTGGTTCTATCGCGTTATATTCACTGGCCAATATAGCCAATGGTTTCGTTCACGATCCGGTTTTGTATGCTGCAATACGGTTTGTTGCAGGCATTGGGCTTGCCGGCGAATTGGGTGCTGGTGTTACGCTTGTAAGCGAAACATTGAGTATTCAGAAAAGAGGATACGGCACCATGATCGTAGCCGCGGTCGGACTGTTCGGAGCAGTTGCTGCCAACTGGATTTCGAAATATGACTGGCACGTCGCCTATTTTGTAGGAGGCGGACTTGGGTTTGTATTGCTATTGCTCCGCATCGGCACTTTTGAATCAGGCATGTTTAAAAACGTTGTTACGGAAAAGGTGCAGCGCGGGAACTTTTTCATGCTATTCACTAACTGGAGCCGGTTTAAAAAATATTTGTGTTGTATTTTAATAGGGGCACCGCTGTGGTACGTCGTGGGCGTGCTGATCTCGCTGCAGCCGGAGTTTGGTGTCGCATTGCATGCGACTGAAAAATTAAATGCGGGCGATGGTATTCAATATGCATACATAGCCATTGCTGTCGGTGGAATTGTGGCAGGATTATTATCACAAGCCGCAAAATCCAGAAAATTGATCATGCTGCTGTTTCTGTTATTGTCGGCTGCCAGCGTGATTGTTTATCTGACTTCGACAGGCCTTTCTGCCGAGAAATTTCTGTGGCTTTGCTTTTTTATGGGTTTTGCTGTTGGATACTGGACATTGTTTATCACCATTGCGGCAGAACAGTTTGGTACAAACATACGATCAACGGTGGCGACAACCGTCCCCAATTTTGTTCGCGGTTCCCTGATCATTATCAATTTTGGCTTTTTAGCACTAAAGGCTCATTATGGTATGATCAAAAGTGGTTATATCATGATGGCGATCCTCACCGTCCTTGCGCTACTGGCTCTGAGTCAGTTAAAGGAAACTTTCAGTAAAGATTTAAACTATGTTGAACCGGTTTAAGTATTCATTCGGAATACAAATTTTTGAGACCACCTCTTCATCATCGTTTTAATCATCCTGATCGCTTAAATTTGCGCCCATGATAAGCAAGGAAATTATTGCTGCGGACTACCAGCAAATCCAGGACGACATATGTGCTGCACTCGAGAATTGTGACGGTTTTGCGCGGTTTGAAGAGGAAAAATGGGAACGTGAAGGCGGCGGGGGCGGCCGGACGCGCGTGATCCAAAATGGCAATATTTTTGAAAAAGGCGGAGTTAATTTTTCCGCTGTGTATGGCCAACTGCCGGATAACATGAAAAAAGCCCTGAATGTGGAACACGATGAGTTTTTCGCAACAGGCGTTTCCATCGTTATTCATCCAAATCATCCGCTGGTGCCTGTCATTCACATGAACATCCGTTATTTCGAAATGCCGTCATCGGTTAATCCGGATGAACCGCTTCGCTGGTTCGGTGGCGGGATTGATCTGACTCCTCACTATGTCATCAGCGCTGATGCGCAGTACTTTCACGCCTATCTGAAATCGGTCTGCGACAAATACAGCAGCGACTTTTACCATCGTTTCAAGGTGTGGGCAGACGACTACTTTTTTATAAAACACCGAAATGAGACCCGTGGAATCGGCGGTATATTTTACGACCGTCTTACTGCGACTGACGATTTGAGTTGGGATGCTATTTTTGAGTTTTCAAAAACGCTTGGTCGGTCCTTTATTCCGATTTACACAGAACTTGTTAATCGCAACAGGGCTGAACAATTTACCGAACAGCAGCAATTATGGCAATATCAGCGCCGCAGCCGTTACGCGGAATTTAATCTGGTGTATGACGCAGGAACAAAATTCGGACTGGAGACCAACGGTAGAATTGAATCGATACTGATGAGTTTGCCACCTACAGCCAAATGGCTGTATAATTTTCAGCCCGAATCAGGAAGTGAAGAGGAAAAGACGCTTTCCTTATTGAAAAAGGGCATTAATTGGGTTTAATTTATTAAACCTTTGGGAGAGAGTTTTTAATATTCAAGTGATCTTGTTTTATATGAAAAAAAATATAGCTGAAGTTTTTGTCATCGCAACGCTGTTTGCATTATGCTCCTTTCAGCAGGTAAAAACATTGAAGGGGACATGGATATATTGCGGCGATATTTTCAACGGCAAAACAGAGGGAGCTCCAACCGAATATTCGCTGGAAAGGAAATACTCCAAAAACAAATTTGAGTCATTTGTTCTCGAAAAGGGTGTAAAACCACATAAATATGAAACCGGGAACTACGAATTAAACGCGGATACCTGCATTGAGACTCAAACCTACAGCGAGCAGGAATCGCAGTTGCTGAATATTCCGGTAAAATATACGTACAAGGTAAATAATGATACCTTGACACTATCCGGGGTACTCCCCAGTGGAAGAAAAACGACCGAGTTCTGGAAAAGGAAATAGAAATTCGGCGGTAAGGCATCGCAAACATACCATTTCCACACACAGATTTGTTACCAACATCCGTCAGAAAAGCCATTAATTTTCCTACCTTTGCTTGTTGTTTAAAAGCTCAATTTTAAACACGCGAACAGAGAAGATTCTACAGAAAAAACAACAATGGCCGAAGAAACAGAAAACGGAAATAGCGGAACACCAGAGGACAGAATAATTACCATAAATATTGATGAAGAGATGCGGTCGGCTTACATTGATTATTCAATGTCGGTGATCGTGTCAAGGGCGTTGCCAGATGTGCGAGACGGTTTAAAACCCGTTCACAGGCGCGTTTTATATGGCATGCTCGATCTCGGGCTGAACAACAATAAGCCATACAAAAAATCAGCACGTATAGTAGGAGAGGTGCTCGGTAAGTACCACCCGCATGGCGACACTTCGGTATATGATGCGATGGTGCGTATGGCCCAGGATTGGAGCTTAAGGTATCCATTTGTGGAAGGGCAGGGAAACTATGGCTCGATCGATGGTGATCAGCCTGCGGCAATGCGTTATACCGAAGCAAGGCTCGAGAAGATTGCAGAGGAAATGCTCGCCGACATCAATAAGGATACGATCGATTTTCAGCTGAATTTCGATGATTCTTTGGAAGAACCGACCGTATTGCCATCAAAATTCCCAAATCTGCTGGTAAATGGTGCTTCGGGTATTGCGGTGGGGATGGCAACCAATATGGCTCCGCATAATTTAACGGAGGTGGTTAATGCTACGCTGGCCTTGATAGATAATCGCAACATCACTATAGAAGAACTGATGGTGCATATCAAAGGGCCGGACTTCCCGACAGGGGCGATCATTTACGGATACGAGGGAGCAAAACAAGCTTTCGAGACTGGTCGCGGCCGGGTGGTCATCCGTTCGAGAGCCGAAATAGAAGTTTACAATAATGATCGTGAACGTATTATCGTAACCGAGATACCGTATCAGATCAATAAGGCGCTGATGATTGAGCGTACCGCTGATCTGATCAACGAAAAGAAAATTGAAGGTATTTCCGCAATACGGGATGAATCAAACAGACAGGGAATTCGCATAGTTTATGAAATAAAGCGGGATGCGAATGCCGCCATCGTGTTAAATAATCTTTATAAATATACCGCATTACAGACCTCGTTTAGTATCAATAACATTGCCCTTGTACATGGCAGGCCAATGTTGCTTAACCTTAAAGATCTGATCCATTATTTCGTGGAACACAGGCATGAGGTAGTGATCCGGAGAACCAAGTTCGAACTTGCGGAGGCTGAAAAACGTGCACATATCCTGGAAGGTTTGCTGATCGCGCTTGATCATCTTGATGAAGTAATCAGTTTGATCAGGGCATCGAATACGCCTGATGATGCGCGCGAAGGCTTGATGGCGCAGTTTGGTTTGACGGACATTCAGGCGAGGGCGATATTGGATATGACTTTGCGCCGGTTAACCGGTCTCGAACGTGATAAGATCAAAGATGAGTACGAAAGTCTGATGAAGCTGATCGAGCATTTAAAAGCCGTCTTGGAAAATGAAGGAATGAGAATGCAGATCATTAAGGACGAGCTTGCAGAAATAAAGGAGAAATACGGCGACGAGCGAAAAACAGAGATGGTTCATTCATCGGCGGAGATGAATACAGAAGACTTTATTGAGGATGAAGACGTTGTAATAACAATATCTCACGAAGGTTATATCAAACGCACGCCTTTAACGGAATACCGCAGACAGGGCAGGGGCGGCAAAGGTGCGTTAGGCAGCAACAGCCGCGATCAGGACTTTATAGAGCATTTGCTGGTTGCTTCTAACCACAATTATATGCTGTTCTTTACAGAGTCAGGACAGTGTTTCTGGCTTCGGGTATTTGAAATACCTGAAGGATCGCGCACCTCTAAGGGACGGGCGATCCAGAACATCATCAATATTCCGAAAGAAGAGAAGATCAAGGCTTATATCAAGGTGATAGATCTAAAAGATTCTGAATATCTTGAGAACAACTTCATTATTATGTGTACCAAAAAGGGTACCATTAAGAAAACTTCACTGGAAGCTTATTCTCGGCCACGCGCAAACGGAATAAATGCCATCAATATCAATGAAGGTGATTCGTTGTTGGAAGCAACATTGACCACCGGTAGCAGCGAAATTGTTATGGCGCTGAAATCGGGTAGGGCGATTCGATTTAATGAATCGACCGTCCGACCAATGGGCCGTACCGCAACAGGTGTTAGGGGCATTACCCTCGACGGTGATGAAGACGAAGTAGTAGGAATGATCGCGATAGACAATCCGGAGACAACGGTATTGGTTGTTTCAGAAAAGGGGTACGGCAAACGCACAGAAATTGACGACTACCGGGTAACCAATCGCGGTGGAAAAGGTGTAAAAACCTTAAATATTACCGAAAAAACAGGAAACCTTGTCGCGATAAAAGGTGTTACTGATAATGAAGACCTGATGATCATTAATAAATCAGGGATTGTAATCAGGATTGCCGTTAGCGAATTACGGACAATGGGGCGTGCGACACAAGGAGTGCGACTGATCTCTTTACGTGGCGAGGATGAAATCGCTTCGATTGCAAAAGTTGAGCATGAGGAAGAGGAAAACATCGAGAACGGAAATGAAGAAAAAAATGAAAGCACCGGCACTGAACCGGTGAATGATGAACCAAATGAATAATAAATGATCTGCCGTAAATTTATATTACCGGTATTAATTTTATCTGTGAGTGCTTCAACAGCATTTTGCCAATCAGAAGCTCTGAAAGGAGTTGTTAACAGTCTCGCGGTCTATAAGCAAAAAAAAGACCTCAAATATCTCGCAAATGCGAAAAAGTCTATTGATAGCCTGATCGTTACCAAATCGGATTCGTCCGACCTTGAGAAGAGTGTTTACAGGGCGGTGGTTAATTCAAGTATTCTTTATATCGATTCCCTCAATAAACTAAAACAAAAGGATAATCTTTTTGACCAGACGACACAACTTGTAGACGGTCTGTCGTCGGAGCGGAAGATTTACAAATACCAGGCGGAGCTTGACTATTCAAAAAGATGCCTGGCGAACGTTTATATGCGCAAAGCATTTGCCAATATGAACAATTCTGATTTCAACAATGCTTTGCAGCTTTTTATGCTGGCCAGAAATTATGCACCGAAGTTCAGACCACTGAATGGCTATATCGCTTACTCCAGCGACAGGCTCGGCAAGATGCAGGATGCCGCGAAATACTATTCGGATATGGTAAACAGCGACAGCACCCGCGCTGAATATGTTCAGGCAGCTTCAAATAACTATAAACTTTTAGGCGATACAGCGAGTGCACTCAGTATCATTAAAAAAGGGCGCAGGTTATTGCCTAATGATAAAACCCTGTTGCTGGATGAAGCCAATATCTACTCAAATAAAAAGGACTACCGTGCCCTGGCGCCATTATTACCCGACCTGCTTGATATTAATTCTAATAACGCCGATATTGACTTTGTAGCCGCTGTTTGTTATGATCATCTTCACCAGTACGACAAGGCGGAATCGCTGTATCTGCAGTCGATCGAAATGAATAGTTCTGCCTACGATCCGATATTCAATCTTGGGCTTTTATATTTGAAGCAGAGTGTAGCAAAAAATGAAAAAGGGGATTCGAAAGACATCCAACACGCTGCCCAATGGCTTGAAAGGGCTGATGAAATATCTCCGAATAATTTAAATTGTCTGCGCATGCTTCAATTGGTATATGCACAGACAGGCAATGAAGACCAAATAAACAGGGTAAATAATAAACTAAAACAGTTAACTAATCAATAGCAAACCATGAAAATGAAACTTTTGATGACGTGCCTTTTGGGCATAGCTTCAGTTACCGCTTTTGCACAAAAGGGCGAATTAAAAGACGCGCAAAGCAATTACGATACGTATTCCGGTCTTAGAAGCGCAAAAGCGGGTCCGTTAAAGACAAAAGCTGATGCCAGTTTAAAAGACGCCCAAACGGCGATAGACAAGGCTGCATCAAATAATAAAACGGCCAACATGCCACAAACCTATGCTTTAAAGGCCGCCATTTATTCAGCATTGGCAGCTGGGGATACAGTCGCTTCCACATCTGCACCTTTGTTTGCAACAGCGGATGAGGCGGTTGCAAAGGCAAAGGAACTGGATTCAAAGAATGAATACAAAACATTGATTGATGATGCGAATATCAATTTGGCGCAGTATAAATTGACAGCAGGAGTGAAGGACTATCAGAACAAAAAGTACGAGGATGCTTATAAAGAGTTTGATTACTACCGCACCAAGTTGCCAACTGATACCAATGCGATATATTATACCGCACTTGCGGCAACCAATGCAGCTGATGCAGCAAAGGATCCGAAATATTATAAACTGGCACTTGATAACTATGCCAATCTGGTAAAAACGAATTATACAGGTGCGCCGAAGGCTTATCTGGACATGTCATCAATTTATCTGATCTTGAAAGATACTACCAATGCGATCAAAATATCAGAAGAAGGAATTGCTAAGTTCCCGGGAGATGCATCACTGCGCAAACGCGAGATAGAAATTGCTTTGCAATCAGGAAAGCAAAATGATGTTTTATCAAAAATCCAGTCGGCGATTGCTAACGATCCTAAAAACAAGGAGTTGTATTATTATCTCGGATTAACTTACGTTCAGCTGGCAGATGCCGACGATGCGAAGTCAAATAAAGAAAAGAATGATGATTTCCACGCTAAAGCAGTGGCAAATTATGCCAAAGCTGCTGATGCTTATAAAAAAGCGCTCGAAATAGATCCGGATTATTTTGAGGCCAATATGAACCTTGGTTATGCCTTAATGAAGCCGGCGCTGGATATTTATAATGCTGCGCAGTTGTTGCCAACAAGTAAACAGAAAGAGTATGATGCAGCAATGGCAAAATCCGATGCGATGCTGGATCTTGCAAAACCTTATTTGCAGAAAGCCGTTGATCTTAAACCAAAAGATATTGATGCGCTGACTAACTTAAGAAGTTACTACAGAGGAAAATCAGATAAAGCAACGGCTGCTGAAAATAAAGCAAAAGCTGCTGAATTGAAAAAACAAATTGACGCTGTAGGCGCAGGAGGAAATTAATCCAGGGGAGGCTATTTAAAAAATGGCCTCTTTCTTTTAAATTATTACTTAACATAATAAATTTTATTTAAAAAGCGGCTCTGTCTCGACAAGCCGCTTTTTTTGTAGGCATAATGGAGCGGAAAGGTCTGGATAACCATATTTCCTGCGTAAAATTATAACTTATATGAAAAAGAAAAAAAAGCTGATCGTGCTAACCGGAGCAGGAATAAGCGCTGAAAGTGGTTTGCGAACATTCCGCGACAGTGACGGCCTATGGGAAGGATACAACATTGAAGATGTAGCAACACCCGAAGCCTGGAGGCGTAATCCCGGGTTGGTACAGGAATTTTATAATCAGCGTCGTAAATCGGTAATCGAAGCCAAACCTAACGCAGCACACCTTGCACTCGCGGAGCTTGAGCATGCCTGCGATGTTACAATTATCACGCAAAATATTGACGATTTGCACGAACGCGCAGGCTCTGCCAACGTCGTACATCTTCATGGCATCATTACAAGATCGCAGTCGAGCCTGAATCCTCGCCTGACATATCCTATTGACGGCTGGGAAATAAAAATGGGCGACAAATGCAAGTTAGGCTCTCAGCTTCGTGCGCATGTGGTATGGTTTGGAGAGGATGTCCCTATGATCAGTAAGGCCGCCGAACTTTGTATGCAGGCTGATATTTTTATCTTAATCGGTTCGTCGCTTGCCGTTTACCCGGCTGCTGGACTACTGAATTACGTGCCTGAGACCACACCGAAATACATCGTCGATCCTAAAATACCCCAAACTAATAACGATAACTTTATTAAGATCGAAGAACGGGCAAGCACCGGTGTACCGGCGCTTGTAAATCAACTTTTACAGGAAGCCAACAGCGAGTTATAAAAAATAATGGAAAAGATTAAATGCATATTTAACTGGAGCGGCGGTAAAGACAGCGCGCTTGCCTTATATCATTGCCTGCAGGACCCGAAACTGGAAATAAAATATCTGGTTACAACGATCAATGACAAATCTGACCGCATAGCAATGCATGGTGTCAGGGTTGAATTGCTGAACAAACAGGTCGAAAATATAGGAATACCTTTATACCCAATCAGACTACCGGAAATGCCGGATATGCAGACGTATGATAGTGCAATGCAGGAACATCTGTTTTCCTTAAGAAATGAAGGCATAACCCATGCCATCTTTGGTGATATATTTTTAGAAGACTTAAAGCACTACCGTGACCGACAGTTATCAAAAGCGGGCATGACAGGCATCTATCCGCTCTGGAAACGCGACAGCCAGGAGTTATTAAATGAATTTTGGGTATTAGGATTTGGTACGGTAATAGCCTGCACGCAGGCCCGGTTAAAACATATAGCAGGGCAGGAGCTAACTGCTGAACTTGTTAGGTCGTTTCCAGCAAACGTTGATGTATGCGGCGAAAATGGAGAATTTCACACCTTTACCTTTATGGGGCCAATATTTAAAAACAGGATCAACTATAAAAAGGGGGAGCTGGTTTTTAAAGAATACAAAGCGCCGGATGAAAAGAGCGACGACCAGACTTCCTCCGATTTCAAAACAAACGGATTCTGGTTTTGCGACCTGATTTCTGGTTGACTTATCATTTATTTGGCCTAATTTCCCTGCCAAATAAAATTCCGTTTCACAAAAAATAATTCTTTAATTAATTGACCAACAAGTTTTTATTGTAACTAATTAAATATTTAATAAAAAGGGGTAAAAAGCTTTTTCAATTAAAGTTGTTGATCTGACCAAATTTTATTTGGCAGCGTAGATGCGAAAAAATTAATAGGTTAATTATCAGATGTTTATCTTAATAAATTAAACTAAACGTTGTATTTATGATAGACTGAGCTCCAATCTGTTCTCATTTGCATAAATCTCGTCGATACCGTTTTCAAGAACTCATCATCCAGCAATTCAAACACACTGTTAACGCCGTCCAGCAAATCAGCCTCCGCTATTTTATAAGTTTGTTCAAGAGCGCCCTGTTCTATCTTAACGATAAACTTTCTATTCATGTTCAGAATCGAAATCTTAAACTCGGGATTGGGTAATTCTGCAATAATTCTCATGTTGTAAACTTAACGAGTAAGGGACATATCCCTAAATAAAAAGCAATAATATGAGATTCGTTTTATTAAAATTGACAGCGAGGTCACTAAATTTGCTGTATGGCAGAGGATTTAAATATTATCATTTCAGACGAAAAGGATAAAGAGTACCAATCGCTGATCCCCCAGATAGCGGCATTGCTGGAGGGTGAACCTGACCTGGTCGCAAACATGGCTAACATTTGCGCGGCATTGAAGGAACAGTTCAAATGGTTTTGGGTTGGGTTTTACCTTGTAAAGGACAATGAGCTGGTGCTTGGACCGTTTCAGGGTCCGGTGGCCTGTACGCGGATCGGACCGGGAAAAGGCGTATGCGGAACAGCCTGGCAAGGGAAACGAACACTTATTGTCCCGGATGTTGAAGAATTTCCCGGCCACATTGCGTGCAGTTCGCTGTCAAAATCTGAGATCGTACTACCAATAATCAGAGGTAACAGGGTATTAGCGGTACTTGATGTCGATAGTGAGCATTTAGATCAGTTTGACGATACAGACGCCAAATATCTGCAGCAGGTGCTGGATCTGTTAGCATTTGCATGAAAACGGTTTACTTAATACCGGGCCTTGGAGCCGACAGCAGGATTTACAAAAAGATTATCATTGATGATGCCGTCGTTATAAAGATAGATTGGATTGAACCGGAGCCAACAGATACTTTAACATCTTATGCAAAAAACCTTATAGATCATTATAATATACAGGTAAACTCTGTGGTGATCGGCAATTCTCTTGGCGGAATGATCGCAATGGAGATTTCCAAAATTATTCCGCTTTCAAAAACGATTTTAATCTCAAGCGTAAAAACAAAAAGCGAAACTCCGGCTTATTTCCCGGTTTTTAAATTCATCGGGCTTTACAAATTAGCCTCTGTAAAATTCGCTTCAAGAATGAAATTCCTGCTTAGCTTAGTTTTTGGAAAAATGAAAGGCGGAGAAATGCGGCTTTTCACGGATATGATTGAAAAGTCATCGCCAAAATTTATCAAATGGGCAACCAAAGCCGTACTTGATTTTGACAATCAAACGATTATGCCAGGCACCTATACCGTTATCGGCGATAAGGATAAAGTCTTCAATTATAGACGCATTAAAGATGCTATCATTATTCCGGGCGGCACTCATATTATGATATTTGACAAGGCAGACCAGGTCAATAAAATTCTAAAAGGAATACTGACCAAATGAAACTTCCGGAATCATATTACCTTCAGGAAGACGTTGTTTCGTTAAGCAAAGATTTATTGGGTAAGTTTCTTTTTACCTGTATTGATGATGTAATTACCGGTGGTTTTATTGTTGAAACAGAAGCTTATAACGGCATTAATGACCGCGCTTCTCATGCCTACGGCAACCGGAACACACCCCGCACCAGCGTGATGTTTCAGCAAGGAGGAATAGCTTATGTTTACCTTTGCTATGGCATCCACGAAATGTTCAACATTGTTACAAATAATGAAGGGATCCCTCACGCCATTTTGGTTCGTGCAATTCATCCTACCAACGGGATCGACGTCATGCTTGAACGTCGCAAGATGAACGTATTCAAATCAAATATTACGTCCGGCCCTGGTTCAGTTGCAAAGGCACTGGGTATATCCAGAGCAGTAAATGCTTTCAGCCTGCAAAGCAATACGATCTGGATTGAGGACAAGGGAATGAAATTTGGCGACGATCAGGTCGCTGCCGTACCCCGTATTGGCGTTGACTATGCAGGCGAAGACGCCCTGTTGCCTTATCGCTTCTATTTGAAAGGAGATCCGTACGTCAGCAAGCCCAATAAATAATAAACAACGGCTGGTAGCTTTATAAGAAACACCGGGGTTTAATTTTATATTTATAATATTGCCTTATGGATTATCAGAACACCGTGGAATTTGCTGAGCAGATGGATCAACAGGATCCCTTAAGGGAATTTCAGCTACGCTTTCTGCCACCACAGCATGAAGGCAGGGATGCTATTTATCTGTGCGGCAACTCTCTTGGCCTGCAACCCGACACTGCAAGGCAGTACATCAATGAACAATTTGACCGGTGGCAGAACCTCGCGATAGAAGGTTTTTTTATGGGTGATGATCCGTGGCTGGGTTATCATAAAAAGCTAACACCTTTACTTGCAGATATACTTGGAGCGAGGCAATCAGAACTAACCATCATGAATTCGCTTACAGTGAACATACACTTAATGATGGTAAGTTTCTATAAACCAGACAATAAAAGGTTCAAAATAATTATGGAGGGCGGAGCTTTCCCGTCTGACCAATACGCTATAGCCAGTCAGGTTAAATTTCATGGATTTGATCAGTCAACAGCCATCGTCGAGATATTTCCACGCAAAGGGGAAGAAACATTAAGAACTGAAGACATCATCGATACTATCGGCCAAAACGCGGATGAACTTTCGCTTGTGCTATTTGGGGGGATAAATTATTACACCGGTCAACTTTACGACATGGAAGCGATAACTGCTGCAGCGCATAAAGCAGGCGCTTTTGCCGGTTTTGATCTTGCTCATGCCGCCGGTAACGTTCCGCTTAATTTGCACGACTGGAATGCCGATTTCGCGTGCTGGTGCTCCTACAAATATATGAATTCCGGCCCTGGTGGTATTAGCGGCATATTTATTCATGAACGGCATTTTGACAACAGCAGCCTGCCACGTTTCGAAGGATGGTGGGGATTCAGGCAGGACAGACGATTTATGATGCCACACGATTTTGAAGCTGAACGTGGCGCGGCTGGCTGGCAGCTCAGCACAAGTCCTGTGTGGCTTTTAACGCTTCATAAAGCCGCCCTGGACATTTTCGGACAGGCGGGCGGCATAGTACCCTTGAGAGAAAAAAGCATTCTTCTGACGGGGTTTTTGGAATTCCTGATCAAACGAATAAACGATGAAAGGGGAGAGGAACTATTTAAAATCATCACACCGAAAAACGCAGCTGAAAGGGGCGCCCAGCTTTCCATCGTCTGCAGCAGAAACGCTAAGGAAATTTTCAATTACCTCACTGAGAATGGCATAATCGGCGACTGGCGGGAACCTAATGTGATCCGCTTAAGCCCTGCGCCGCTTTACAACAGTTTTAAGCAGGTTTTTGAAACGGGACGATTATTATCAGCCGCCGCCGACAATAATCGATCTCAGGGCAGCTAACAAAGCAATCCAAACAGTGTCAAAAATCTTTATTAATGCTCAAAATCGCCTACGACCCGATTTATGCTCATCCTTTGCCGACCGGACACAGGTTTCCGATGATCAAGTATGAGCTGATACCCGGTCAGCTGCTGCATGAGGGATTAATCTCTGTAGAAAATATTTTCTCGCCGGGAATGCTTGATGAAGAAACTATTTTACTGACCCACGATAAGTCTTATTGGGAACAGTTGCGTGACCTGAGCCTGCCGCCTAAAGAGCAAAGACGCACCGGATTTCCATTATCTGCAAGACTTATCGAGCGGGAAATCCGTATAGCCCGCGGTACAGTGGATAGTTGCCACTTTGCCTTAAGTACTGGAATTGCCTTTAACGTGGCTGGCGGTACACACCACGCCAGTAGTAACTGGGGTGAAGGCTTTTGCCTGCTGAATGACCAGGCTATTGCAGCTAATTATCTGCTTAACAACGATCTGGCTTCATCTATCTTAATTGTTGATTTAGACGTCCACCAGGGCAATGGTACTGCACAAATATTCGAAAACAACCCCAACGTGTTCACATTTTCGATGCACGGAGCAAATAACTTTCCATTCAGAAAAGAAAAATCCGATCTCGATATCGGATTGCCGGACGGTACAGGTGACGTTGACTATCTCCGGATTCTTAATGAAACGTTGCCCGGATTGATTGAACAGCAAAAACCGGATTTTATATTTTACTTGTCAGGGGTGGACGTACTGGCAACTGACAAATTGGGAAAAATGAATTTGAGTAAAAACGGTTGCCGCGAGCGGGATAAGATCGTATTATCAGCATGCTACTCAAACAAAATCCCTGTACAGATAAGCATGGGAGGGGGGTACTCGCCGGAAATTAAGGATATTGTTGAAGCTCACTGTAACACCTTCAAGATTGCTACAGATATTTATTTTAACTGATTGATATACAAAGACAAATCTCATATAATATAAAGCTTTATTTAAGAAAGGTCTGCAACCTTCATATGGTTTTTATGTCTGTTGCTGATAAACTGAAAACGGATAAACAGCAGAATTGCCGAAACCATCAATCCAAGAACCAGCCCATACCAGATGCCTTTTACACCAAGGTGAAAGGACAAACCGAGGATGTAGCCAACGGGCAGTCCGACCACCCAGTAAGCAAGAAAAGTGATCGCGGTTGGAATATTCACATCGCCCATGCCACGCAAAATACCAAGACCAACTACCTGTGTACCGTCAAACAGCTGAAACAACGCGGCGATAATAAGCAACTGCGCTGCAATAGATATTACCGTTTTATCTGTAGTATACATTAAAGGCAGAAGATGATTCCCGAGTGTAAACAGACACGCTGTTGTAAACATAAAGATCAGCACGATGTGGTAGCTTGATATCGCCGATTCTCTCAGACTAATATGATTTCTGGCGCCAAAGTAGTTTCCGGATTTAATTGCAGCAGCGGCAGAAAGTCCGCTTGCCATCATGTAGGTTATAGATGCAAGATTAATCGCCACCTGATGAGCAGCCTGTTCATGATAGCCTATGGTGCCGATCAGAATAGCGGCTCCGCTGAAGGTGCTTATCTCAAAAGTGTATTGAAGCGCTACCGGTGCACCGATCCTCAGTATCTGCATGCACCTTGCACGATCGACATTTGTAAAAATAAAATCTTTAAGATAAGCCCTGAATCGTGTTGATTTAAAGACGTATAATCCCATGGTTAAAGCCATTACACATCTGTCGATAAGGGTGCTGTAACCAACTCCCCTGATACCCATAGGATGAACTCCGAACAATCCTTTCACGAAAATTATTCCCAGGCAAATATTCAGAATGTTTCCCCATATTGAAATAAGCATTGCCTGTTTGGTAAAGCCAAGGCCTTCGGCAAATTGTTTAAAAGTATTAAATATCAGCATCGGGACGATCGATATCCCTAATAAAGTAAGAAACGGCTTCGCCTGACGAACGACATCCGGTGTCTGATCAATATGATCAAGCAGAAACCCTGAGCAAGCGAACGTAAATAAAAACAGGATGATACCGGTCGTAATGTTAATGAACAGACTATTAGAAAGCAGCTTTCCACACTCATCGTAGTCTTTCCGGCCATTCAATTGCGCGATCAACGGCGTAGCACCGTATGAGATACCAATACCTATAACCATAACGATCACGAAAATATTGCTACCCAACCCGACTGCAGCCAGGCTGATCGTTCCGGCAAAGTGCCCTACAATAACGCTGTCGGAAAATTGCACCAGGGTATGCCCAACCTGAGAAATCACTACCGGAATGGCAAGTTTCAGATTTTCCTGATAATGGTATTTGTACTTTTTAAAAAGGGTCATCTCCTGTAAATTTCCTGTCGGTGAAAATAACAAACGACGGGAAATTAAGAGACCAAGGCTGATGCAAACTTTTCCACGTGTTGTTTGCTTGTCAGACGGCCGTATAAAATTCTTCCTTATCAGTCGTAACGATCCGCAATACTCCGGAAAGGATAAGATCGACAAGAAGCTTCTGGGCCTTTCTGCGCCCGATATTCAACAACTTACAGCATTCTTTGATGGTGATATTCGTAACCTTCTCCAGATGCTCCAGAAGTGCCTTTTCGTTATCAGAATATTCAATCAATACACCTTCATCAAGGGATGAACGTTCCAATACATCAACAACAATTTTACTTGCCAATACGCTTTTATCTTTTACCCGCACATATACCCACCACTTTCCGTCTTCCGCAAGCGCATAATGAGGCTTGGATTGACTTTCGGCGATATCAACAGTTAGTACAAGCTTGTCGTCGATATAAATCTCCTCAAATACCGGTTCGAGCGCAGGCCTTGCAAAAAAATGAGCTGCTTTGGTGATCATATAACGCTCCTCATCCTCAGATTTAACGCCGCGGATCGAACCATCATCAGCAACACCGATCAGCAATTTCCCGCCTTTATTATTTGCAAATGAAACCATCGTGCGGGCAATCTTTTCGCAACTCGTAATGGTCTTTTTAAAATCAAGCGTAACGCCTTCTCCTTCAAATATCAACCTCTTCAAATTCATTTCATTCCCTTTTTTTTATTCGGCTGGTACGGTGTGAATATCTCCATCCAACGTTCCGGCTTGCTGATTTCGGTAAATCCGAACTGGCTGTAAAGACCTTGAGCATCTGCTGTAGCGAGCGACCAGCGTCTTAATCCCTGTAAGTCGGGATGTGTTTTAATTGTTTGCAGAAGCCATTTTGAAAGACCGTTTCTCCTGTAATGTGAAAGCACAAAGACATCACAGAGATACGCAAAGGTGGCTTTGTCTGTAACAACCCGGGCAAAACCGACCTGTTTATCATGGTGATAAATCCCAAAACAGATCGATTCTGATAAAGCCTTTCTTAACGTCTCAACCGGAATCCCTTGCGCCCAGTATGACTCATCATTCAGATAATTATAAATCAATTGAAAATCAAGTAAAGAAATATCAGTTGAGATTCTATACCCTTGATTCAAAAAAATACTTTCATTAATTATCACATGCATTACAGCGCGATTAAAAATATGGGGCAAGCAGGGGCTCACTTTTGATACCTTGGCCTGCAACAGCTAAATATCTGAAAAACCCCTTAAAAAACAGCAGCGAT
This sequence comes from Mucilaginibacter sp., assembly GCA_035547875.1. Taxonomy (GTDB): domain Bacteria; phylum Bacteroidota; class Bacteroidia; order Sphingobacteriales; family Sphingobacteriaceae; genus Mucilaginibacter. Next base: position 74,023 of record DASZTX010000013.1, read on the forward strand.
GTTCTCTTCAAAGTGTAAATTTTTACTGACAGGAACTTCAGCGGAATAACAAAGCTTACTAAAAATTTGGCTTACTGATTTAACTTATAAATAAACAATACAAACAAAGTGTCGATTATGCACAGCACTGTAAAAATAGATACCGTGATAAAAAAGAATTCAGTTTGATCAACAGCTCACCAGGAACGGCAAACTCGTTCAGATTTTGTAATTGGTGCTTGGCGTTTGTCGCTCTAATTTACAGCTTCTTTAAGCTATATAATTATTTCTCATAATTAACAGTATGAAAACGCTGTTTTCACATCTGTAACTTTCGCGCGGAGAGCGCGTTACAGAAATACTATTTTTCTTAGACTTTTGGTTAACTACCGGGTTAAATGGAAATCACTTCCGGAAAACCAATGCACTAATATACAACTATATTTAATAAAAAAAAGAATATTTTTTTATTAATCTATAAATCAATTAGATAAGAGCGAGCCAAACTAATATCAGTATAATAAAATAACCTATCGAAAAATATGCAAGACAATTGTTTATAAAAAACAAATCCCGTTGCCATTCAAACAACGGGATTTTTTTTACCTTTGCTTTAAGTTATCTAACCAAAACTCATTAAAGCAAGAAAGGCTTTTTCTTTTTACAATTCTAATGAGCCTTGAGCATCATTGAAACAGATAACACAGCCCTCAAGGTAGTTCCAATACCTTGGGGGTTTTTTGTTTTACAAAAGTAACAATTAACTAATAAACTAACAAACAAACTAACTAATAATACTAACAATACTGACAATACTAACAATACAGACAACACTAACAACACTAACAAATAGGATTACAGCAACGACAACAAACGCCGAATTAATTAATTCATTAACAATCAATAGTTTACGATAATAGAACAGACCAAATAGTAATTTAAAATAGTATTCTAACCGACCAATTAGTACTCCAATTGGGTTATCTAACCGACCAATTAGTACTCCAATTGGGTTATCTAATAGAACAAATCAATACTAAATCATCATTAAAAAATATCAAAAAAACAACAATTTAAAAGCAGACTTTAACATCCTCTCTACCGTTTGCCCAGAGATATTGCCACCTTTTTTTGTCGGAGGATTATAGATATAACTATCCAAAGTAAACACAGCCTTAAACATCTGCTTATCATCAGATACGACAATATATCTAATATCGTTTTTAGGCATCGCAACAACGTATTTCCTCGAATCGTCACCAAACTGAACAACAGACGCACTAAATACGTCAGAATCAGCATCCTTTAACTCCTTTATAACCTTGATATCATTTGAAGATGACGAATTATAAAACATTTTAGCATGCTTTTCACCGCCAGCCGGTGGATAAAGCATGGTAACACATTGCCAAGAACCATCCGCAGAGCGGTAGTAATAATTCAATGATTGACTAAATACAGAAGAATAAAAAAACAGGAATACAGCGACAAATAGCAATTTTTTCATGATAAGGTTTACTTTATATGATGACGGCCAAAATAATACTTATAATCAACATAGTCAAGGGTAGGAGGAGGCATGTCAATTAAACGCGTCTCACTGGATATTCCCAGTTCCTTTAGCTGTTTTTGATAACGGTAGAATGTCGTTTTAGAAAACAGTCCCGACTTCTTTAACACATCAATATTTTCATACTGCGTAAGCGTTGCAAGGGCAACAATCATAGGCTTGTTATAACTTAACTTAGCGCGAAGGTTCTTACTTGTAGCCTGATCACGTTTTTTATTCAGATCATCAACCTTCTTAACAACGTCATAAACTGATAACCGCTGTCTTAATTGGTACTTTTTTACAGTATCCCAAAAAAAGTTAAACATGTGAGCAAAAATAACCCTGTCAAAGCTTACTGTTTGCAGGTTAATTGCTTCATCCTGACTAATAGGCGCGAAAACAAATCGCTTGCTTTGTTCACAAAACTCAATTGCCCTGTCATACATTGTACGGTTTAACAATCTAAAGGACTTACGAGCAGCTTCGTTTCTCAAAAAATTAACATACGGCAAATGACAGTCCTTTTGCTCAAAAAGATAATTGATTTGCGACTTTCGAAATGTCACCTCATAGCGTAATATCTTATCGGAAATCTCTTGCAATTCTGCAATTTGATGGCCGGTAGGATTTTTCTTTGCTAACTCCCTACGGTCATTTTTAAAGAACTCCGTTCCCTTATGATAAACCTTGAAGCTATAACGCTTCGTTATATACATAAACGAACTGTCATAATTCCGGTAATCATTTTTTGTTGTACGCGCATGCTTAGTTAACAACTCTTTTTGCTCCAGCAAATACTTCATTGCGTCGAACTTCGAGTTAAAAAACTGATTATAACACAAATCCAAGCGCGTTAACTCAATATCCTTCATATCAATTACATCTAAAAAATGCTTATGAACAAAGGATTTAACAAAATCAACCAACGCGTCATAGGTCGTATTACAATCCTGTGAAAAGTATTTAATGAACTGCAAAATATTAGTCCCGTACAGGTATTTAGGAATAGACAAATTAAAGTCTATGAAATCCTGCGTAATGTTATAGAAATAAGATACGCTATAATGGCTGGACTTAATATAAATAGTAGAACGCTTGCTAAGTGGAATAAGGCTATTACTATCATGATGCAGTATAGCGCGTATTTTAGCGTTATCAGCAACTTCGCCAGTATCCTTATCAAGGATAACCTGTGTTTCTCCGGTTGCTGTTGTTGCTTCGTACTGTGTACGAGTGATAGGATATTTTGTAACATTGTTTAATCGAAAATTAATAGTATCAATCATGTTAATTATGATGAATGGTTTAGGGGTATTAAAGCCTACACCGCGAAATCAATAAATTGTTGTTGCGGAACCGTGCCAGTTTCCTTGCAATGCTCCAAATGTCTTTGATGCTGCAAAGCCCTTTCCTCACGGAATGACTTTTGTGTAGCACGCGAAATACGGTTTTGGTATTCGCTTTTTAAATAGTAGGAGAGCGGTAGCAACAATTCATCAGGGATTTGAAGCACGTTAAAATCATGTTCATCACCTTCAAGAATATGCATGACCATGTAAGTATTCGAAACGCTCATAAACGGTTTTTTTTTGAGTTAAACAAAAAGCCCGGACGCTGTCCGGGCCAAAAGATCAATACGGCAAATCATCATTAGGTTTATTTCTACGCCTATAGTCCCTAAAGCTATAAGGAACTTTAAGACCTGATCTACGCCAACCTCTACCAGCTTTACGAAAGCCGACAAAAGACCAGAGACGAGGAACAAAAAGAAACAAGCCAAATAATAAAATCCAAAAGAAATTAGATTTTAGAAAGACCATAATGTAACAATTAACTATTCCAACGTATCAAATCGTACATATATCGACGCTCGAAATCTTTGTCACTACGGCGTTTTCTCAAACGCCGCTTAAAACCAAATCCGCCAAACATAAATACCACACCCGCCAACAGGCAAAGCCAAATAACGGCGGGAAGTGCTTGCAGACGTTGTAACATCTCACTTTTTCTTAATAAAAAAGAACCAACCAGCGGCCGCAGCCGCTGCAATCAACAATACATTTTTCATTTTGTCATTAGCTAAAATGTTCTTAAACTTTTGTAAAAAAGAAGTATCGGAACGCGTGTCCCATTCCTTCGCTTCTTTACTTCGGCCAATATGAACACCCCAATCATATACACCAATTTCGCCCGTGAAATTTTCCTTCACAATCTCATATAAAGACTGTACGTAATCATCAGGAACGCCGAGCGCAAGCGCATCGCCAGTTGTATATAATTCGCTGTCAGATAGCCCGAAGTTTAAAAGATTATATTCAGGTGAACGATAAGAGGCCCTTATCACAACAGGTTGCGTAACTTTCGCCAAGATCAACGACAACGACACCAACAACGTTTTATTCAAACGCGTTTTGGATACCGGATTAGCCGTAAGCAAATCACCTAATTTAATACCTGGTATAATCTCATAAGATAATTTCGACGCATTGTCGAAAATAATATAATCGCCGTCAACGGTAATACCGTTTTCAGCAGCATCATTTTTTAATTGTGCATCAAATTCACTCTTTGTCATAAAATTTAATGTAAACCGGCACCGCCGGTAACGTACAACACGCAAACTTTACCGTCAATAACATCACGTGCAGTAGCAGCAAGCAAAGGCGTAGCAAACACATCTACGTTGTTACAACTGACCGCAGAGTTTTCTACAACAGCATCACCAGCACCGACATACTTTAGATTAGACATCAACAAGCAATCATAACCGCGACCGTATTGACCGCCAACAGCAAAATAATCACCGCCTGTCAAATCCGACAAAGCAATGATCAACGAACCACCAGCGATACAACTCCTGTCATCCTTTTGCACATCATCATTGCCATAAACACGAGCATGTAAAACGGTGCCTGTACCGTTCACCAGCACAAAGCAATTACCGTAATTAGTTGCCGCTCTATCACGAATAACCATAAAGCCGGAAGAAGCCCACAAGCCAACAGTTTCAGCAAAATTGTCTGTAACAAAACCGCTGTCAAAATCAACAGAAACAACATTGTCACCGGCAGCGGCATGAGCTTCCGTACCGACTTCACACGTTACATCACCTTCACCGACAACAAGCCGTAAATAGTGCTCATTACCGGCATCAGGCAATCCGGCAGTATCCGCAAAATAGATAAACTGCTTCCCAGCAGGTATAACATACTCAACGTACGTTTCATCATCAGCACGAACGACACGTAACTTGTGATCGTTAGCCGTGAAATTCTGAAATGAATAAAAACGTTTCGGGTTGCTTTCAATAACTGACTGGACAACGGCAGAAGTATCCGGGTAATCAGTAATAACAAAAACATCGTTTGCCGACAGATCGGCATAAGCATAAGAAATAATAACATCACCATCATCTACGGTAACATTCGTACCGGCATCACCGGAGAAACTATGCAAATCAATCGCATAGACAACAGTACTGAAAGCATAATGCCCCTTAGCAAGCACATCGATTGCCTGACCTTCAAGCAAAGCCGCCGCACTGTAAAAATCACCGGCAGCTAATAAAACAACACTACCGTCAGGTAACCGCAAATCGACGTCCTTTGCAGAAGCATTGTAAATTCCCGGCTCCTGCTCAGGATGAGCAGCTAAATACGCATCAACTGCGTCAGACTTAGCGACCGCAACAGCCGCAGCAGTAGCCGCAGCCTGATCAACGCCGTCAGCCGCAAGCCGTTCCTGAATGGCAACGTCTATTTGATGCTGTATTTCTTGTGCGGTATAAACACGGGGGTTAGTTATGATCAACCCCATAATTAACCCGTTATATCCGCATTCGTCGGACGCACGTTGATATTTATAGCCGTGTCCTGTATCTCCATATCGGCATTATCATCAGACGCAACAACCTTAGTCGTACCATTGGCAATCATCTGAACATGTAAACCGCCAGTCTGACTAACGTGCATCGTAACCGCATAACTACCGTCAGGTATAGACTGTGTAATATTACCGGAACCGGGAACGTCAATATCAATGACATCACCAGTAACAATATTATTCAACTGGATAACCAAAATCCCGGTACAACCATTAAACGCATATACTACAGAATTGCCAACAGGGGCGGGGTCACCTTCGGGAACAGGCAACGGGCACATCCCCGTGTTATAATAATCGGGAATATAATCCGGGTCAGACGGATTATTTGCCTTTGTTACGCCTGTAGGCTCACCCGTAGCAACATTATATTGCTCTAATGTTCCTACACCTGCAAAGCCGGTTATAACACCGCTACCATCACGCCGACAAAACAAGGACGACACAAGCGCACGCCAAGCGGTTTCCGTTTGCCCTTCATCACAACAACGCGGGTCATGAAAAGAACTCTTTAATACTGATGCCCACTTCATTGCAACAAACATTTAAAACCTGAAACCGCAAACTCAAATTTTACTGACGGAGTAAAAGAACCGGCACCGCCAGTAACGAGCGCAAAAGCGTCTCCCTCACTTTGGGCCTGATAAACACCTCCTGTCAACTCAATATCAGTTAAAACATGCAAAGCATGCCGGTTAAACGGTATCTCACCGTTAGCATACGGGAACTTCGATAAAATAAAATCCTTAAAGGTTTTGCCCTGCGATAGCGAATAACCTGAACTTACCTGAATACGCTGTCTAACATAACCATCGAGTTCAAACGACAAACAGGTATAGGAAATACCTACATTCGACAACGCATCAACCGGAGGCAATAACATCTCGACATGACCAACATAAGTCATATTTTGAAACTGCACAGCCTTACGATACGTCTGATCAGGTTTTTGAAATGAATCGGAGGGATAAGTTATCACCCCTACATAGGGGTTTATACTTTGTAATTTACGATCGGCACGTTTCAACGCCATAAGCGTTTTAACATATTCCTCACTACCGTAATCAATATACTTCCGTATTAACGGGTTTAAAGTATCATCCATTTAAATAGCACTTAACCACTGTGAAATAGAGGATAGTTCAGATGATGACAACACTAAATTCAAATGCGCTTTTAAAGTATCCTGACTATCCGTCCCGGTCAAGCCGAAGCCTTTCCAAGCATCAGGATTAAAAATGTGCCACGCTTTATAAGTGTTTAACGTGCGCGTACCATAAGCAACGCTAACCAACTGAAACGTGGGTATAGCTTCGCCTTTAATCGTCGCAACAATTTTGTCATGATCGACAATAATACTATCCATAAGATCATGTAACGAATTAGCCACTTTCTTATGTAAATCACTTACAGTCAAACCGGCACTATTTAAGGATGCCGCCGTAGCGGTCACTTCATCAGCCTTTGACTGTTTTGTATCCACATAAATCTTATCAAATGCCGTATTACCGGCATCTTCTTTTTTATTGGCTAACGTATCGCCAAAAAACTTTTGATACAATTTGTAAGCGGCTAAACCAATAAAACCGATAACCGCAATATTAATTAATGTGGTAATACTCGGTAAATCGATATTAGGAGCCTTAAAAGATAAGTTCCTCTTTTTGTACGGCGGCAACTTAGGCATAACTACAGGAAATAAACCGGCTCCGGGCGGAGCCTTGGACTGCCTAAGAACAGCCGAGACCTGATTATCTGTACCACCTGAAAATTTGCCAAATTCATCAGCAAACATTATCAATCCGCTTCGGGCTCGTGATCATCGCCCGGATTCATTAAATCCTGAATAAACCGGACAATAATGAAATAAGACATAGCCAACGCAAGCCGTACATACCAGCTATCTAAGTGCAAAACAACTTTATCCAAAAAATTCAGGACTTCACCGTCCTTTTGCTTTTGCTGAACTTTTTGAACAAGCTTTTCATACCATAACTGACAATCATTATTAATACGCTCATTTTCAAGCGCGGACGTAGGTGCACACTTCTTTAGCACCTGATTAATTAAACTTGGTAATTCCATCTATAAAATACACGAGAGAAATTAAAAAAGCCCTGCAAGATCTTGCAGGGCATAAAATCAACGACCATAACGCCGGGGCGCAGAAGGCTTAAACAACATCATTAACAACACAACACCGCCAAGCGGAACAAGCCACCACGGTAACGACTGCTTTGCATCGTACAACGTCCCGGCTAAATCGCCCTTAACGGTAACGGTAGGGTGAACGCCGTTAGCAATACGCTGAAAAGCTAACGTTAACTTATCAACTGTATTTAAAAAATTAGGCGTATCACTCACCACCGGCGCAGTATTTACTACCGTAGGTATAGAATTAACATCAACCAACGAAGTATTAACCGGCGTAGTAAATGGATTGGTAACGCCGATTGCACTTAATATTCCTTCATTAGCCATAACTATTTTTTATTAAAAATCAACGCCAAAAACAACACGCCGCCAGCAGCTAAACCAGCGGGTAACAACCATGAAGGAAGTCCGTTTATACGATCGGCAGTTATCGTAACAGGTGTATTAGCCATGATAGCCGGGTCCACAGGCTGCATAGTCAAACTTGATGCGGATGCAGTTTGAACAGCAGAAGCAGCAGAAGGCTTTGAATCGAACGCATTCGCTAAACCATCAACCCCCGTAGCAGTACCAACGGCACCTAATGCAACCTTACCAACGGTAGAACCTACTTTGCCGAGTACAGACCAAACAGACATAAATTACTTTTTAACGGCAGTTGCCTTCGTAATTTTATCCTGCGTACTTTTTTGGTATTTCGCCTCTTTATCGGCGGCCTTCTTTAAAATAGTCCAATCCGTTTTGTAAGTCCAAGCCACAATATAATTGTTGCTTGCAGTTACGTTTGCAGCGTTAAACTGAATATCCAATTGCACCGCATCGTATTCCTCACGGAAATCGGTTAACACAAAACTCTGATCTTCCTGTATATTAACAGACTGATCAGCGTCCGCATGCGGTATTAACTGCCTTCCGTAACGGCTCATTTTATTGGCCACCAAATCGGCATACGTATAAGTTTCATCCATCCGGTCGGACGAAAAAATAACATTCTGCAATACAGAAGACTTAAAATCAGTCTTATCGTAATTCAGAAAGCAAAGCCGGATAACGTTATCACCAATCATATATTGGTTGCTTTGCTCATTAGCCTGAATAACCCAGGTACGCACGTTAGGAATAAATTTCTCAACGCCATAACATTTGATCGGCTTTATCTCTAAATAACTTGCAGCTTCAAGCGCATCATCAGTGAACAGCCCCGCAAGGTTTTGAACCTCGATATAAATCTGATCATCATTGCACAGATCAATTACACCACCAAACGGAATCTTAAACGACACTAACGCCGTTTCGCCAGTTACAAGTTGCTCACCCATCGCAACGTTGGTTGCAAATGCCTGTTGATCGAGGTTATCAATATTAGAAGCTAACCCTAAAATTTTAAGGTTATCCATAAAAATAACGTGCGGTATCTCGTTACGGGTCAAAATTACTTTTATCGTACTTTTTGAAAAATCTACCGAAGTAGCACCGGAACCAGCAGCACCATTTAAAAAACACTTAATCGCCAAGCCATTCAGCTTGATGTTTTTATAAGTTTGATTCTTTAACTCAAGATGTTTAATGATCATTTGTTAAACTTTGTCTTTTAATTTATCAACCAACGGTTTGATATAATCTTTACCGAAAAAAATGGCACCGCCAGCAATGGCAAGCCATATAACAATAGATGGTACACGCCATCCAACAACAGGTAAACGGCGGTTAAAACCACCGCGATAAGATTTACGAGCAGGGCGATAACCGTATGAACGGTTACGCCTGAACGGGTTACGGAAATTAAACCGTCTGTTACGTCCAAAAGCCATAGATTTAAATTTTGATTTTTTTCTCTTAAGGCGCGTATTTAACACCTTAATACGGCCACGTAAACGCTGAACTATTGAACGCGTCCCGCGTGTTTTCTTTTGTGCCATAATTGTTTGAAATGAATAAAAAGTCCCATCGATGGGACTGAATGTTCCGTGTTACAAACTCGGAACCCCTAAGACAAGGCGGGTATAAAGTTCTTAAGACCGCTGATCTGATCAGCGGAGGCAAGATGCTGCTCTATAAGCCCTCTCAAAACTTCGTCCCACGTAACGCCAAGCTGTAAACCGATCATATTTAACTGCGTATAGTTGGCAGCGGGAATAAACATTTTTGCATAATAAGCATCATTAACGAAGCGTCTCTTTAGCTTCATAGACGTAGAAATCTCTACATCACCATAAGTTAGGGTATCAACGCCAGTTTTAGGCTGTACAGCCTTATTTGCGGCCTTTGCGGCCTTAATTGTTGCTTTGGGTGCCATTAGTTTTAGGTTTGAAAAGGTTTAATATAAGGTGCGAGAATAGCGTGTAAATAAGCGGCAGGGAATAATGTATAACCTGCTGCATAAAATCCGCTGACGGGGCAGGGGGGAGAGCCACCTGCGCAACAGCACCGCCAACGACGAGTTTAGCGGTATCATGCACCGCAGTTGTTGAATCAATCAACATGGTTTAAAATCAATAGATTGTCTTTACTAAAAAAACACACAAACAACGCACGAATAAAAGACTTATAAACACGGGCTTTCTTTGGGTTAGTTGTATAAGTTGAACGCGTCTTAGCAGGGTCAGCCCTGAAGTACACATAGGTAGTTTTAATTCCCACGAAAGGAACATGATAAACAACATACATAAGTTTTAAGTTAAAAGGTAAGGATTAGCATAATCGGGCACATCAGCCGCCCACGTGACCAGCGGCACAACAAGTTGCACCACCGTCCCTATGAACGGCCAACGCACCCGAAAAGCTTAATTTGATGGATGGTTTAGGTAAATGGTATTAAAAACTTATAGGTCTATTTTTATTACTAAAACTACCGACCTGAACGCGTTTAAAATAAACATTGCCCCAACGCCATCGGGGGAAAGTCTTATCTAAGTATGAATACAATTTATAGAAACGCGTAACCTTCCGGTATTTAACGAATCTATCAGGAGATACTTTGATAATGACTGTGAAGAATTTAGCCGGCATAGACTAACCGGCAACGCTAACGCAGGAAGGCGTAAGCAAGGCTACAGATACCAACAACAGCGCCAGCACTTACAAGCGCGGATTTTGCGGAAGGGGAGAGGGGAGAGTTAAATAAAGCAACTTCCGCTTTCCTTCGCCGCTGCAATTCAGAACTAACGACAAGCTGACCGTCAACATGCGTTTTATCATACATCAAAATGTGATCGGTAACCGCTTTTTTATCGCCGGTAGTATTCCAGGTGGAAATAACTTTAGCTAACGCACCTTCGCCGCAATTGTAACCGAAATCAAACAACGCGTCGAACTCATTTTGCGAAGGCAAAACGCGCAGATCACTGTTAATTTGATTTTCAATAGGCGCAACGTCCGAGCGCAACAATGCTTCACCGGTATCGGTCGAAATTTTCATCGTAAGCAAGTTAGTTTCTGACGGCTGTATCTGATGACCATAACCAATTGAGTGCATTTGCACACCGTTAGACATACCATCTGCATAAGCCGTTGAGCGGAAACCTTCAGTAGATTTAAGGCGGTTAATCGCCGCATTTGATGCATTCATAATTAAAACAGTAAGAATAGATAAACAGGTTAAAAAACGTTTCATTAGTTTCTGATTTTCTTTGTTAAACACAATTCCGGGTGTTTTGACAACTCCCGGAGAGGCAAGTAAATGTCACTTTGTAAACATTCGTGTTCCTGCTTATCATTTGGCTTTAACGGAAAGGTATATTTAACTACCCCGTTTTGAACGGACAACACGGAGATTATCCATAATTTTCCCTCTGTCTTGAACAATCCCGTTTGCCCGGGCTGCAAGCGAAGAGGTTTTTCTAATACTTGTAAATTGTGGTTTGACATTTGACATAAATTCACTGCCAACCTGATGTAACACAAGCTCTACGGGCTTAATCTTTAGACGAAACCGCCTGTCAAATTTGGCTTTAGTAGTTTTATTAACGTCCTTTCGGAAGCCGTTATCAGCGATGTTAAACAACAATAATTGGCTACAATAATACTTTTCTAAATACTTCCGCAACACACGGATATCAGATTTAGACATTTGTAAGTCTTTAGGCTTTAAAGGTTTATCAGACATAAGATCAAGATTAGGTTATAAAAAATTAAGAACAAGCGTTACGAACTGTTTCGTAACATTTAGTAGCATCAGCCATACAGCATAAAATAGCGTACTCATGCATTTTTACTTCGTAACCGGGATGCCTTTTAAAATTCAAAATCTTAAAAGTAAAACCGGCAGCAACAAGAGCGCGGGAAACTTCAACAGTCTCCAAATTATCTACCAACACCTTCACATGAAAGTGCTGGTTAAATGAAATTTTCATAAGATCAAATGATTAAAGTAAATAGATATTTTTACCCTCTACGGGTACAATTTTACCAGCAGCAATAGCAATCGAAGCAAGAGCGTAAAAACGGTTAAGCGCACCTTTACGGAGAGGATAAACAAAGGGCGGCCTAAACTCAAAGGAAGGAATTAGAACAAACTTCAATTTGCCATTAACAACTGTTTGATGAATGTAACCAAGATGGTAACGTACACCTTTGAAAGTGTAAATAACTGTTTCGGTCATCGTGAAATTTTTTTAGGTAGGAATATTTTACCGAAATCATAAACATTAAGTTGCAGCCAGTCACAAACTAAAAATTAAGTTACTGGCTATCAAAAAAATAAATTACTCATAATCCGGCGCGACTTATTAAACGCACGCCGGGGCATCTTTCGAAGCAGAACGCTTCGTTTATATTCCTCTTAATTGAGCCACCATGAAAAGAATTAACGACCGCCAAACAAAAGTCTCATAATTAACATTATGTTAAGCAGGTTGCTTTTCCGCACGAAGAATTGTAAATCTGTTTTTAGCTAATTCAAAGCCGCCGAATAAAAGCAGTCCGAAAGCCAGATCTCCCAGGGCCATGTTTTTTTCAAACGGAATAGCTGCTGCCAGCGATAGCGCATAACCGCCGATGGTTTGCGGATACGCTGTCCCGTAGAAAAAAGGCAGATCGGTAAATAACCAATGAAAAGCCACTCCCAACAACGATACCAGCGCAACATTGCCAAATGAAACCTTTTTAATGAAGGTCCCCATAAACACAATTACAAGAAAAGGCAGATAAGCCCATATTGCATCAGTACGCCAGAGAACGATCTTTGATGTATAGAGGTAATTGATCAGTATATCACTTAAAAAAAGTGTACCAAACACAGCGAGGTATGCTTTCCACTTATGCGCAAAATAAACGCCGCCAAAAAGAGCGATAGCACCAAGCGGTGTAAAATTACTAAGCGTGTATGGATAATAATAACTGATCAACCTGCCCAGTGAAGCAATCAGCATCAATGCGACAAGAATAATGGTACGGGTGTTTATTTTTTGTAACGACATAACTGAAATATTGAGTAAAATTACAATTATCCTGTTTAAATAAAAATACTACTATTTGATCTGATACTTTACGCCCGCCATAAAGTTGAAACCACGGGTATTATAGCCTACCCAGTCAATGTATTTCTCATCAAGCAGGTTTTTCAGATCTGCAAACAGACTAACCTGCCTGTTGACTTCGTACTGTAAATGCAGGTCAAGCAGGTTATAATTCTTCAGGGTTACCACGCTGCTGGTAAAATCGGGATTGAACTTAATATCAGTTCTGTCGCCTGTATATTTATAATTCAGTCCGGCATATAAATTTATCAAAACCTGATAGCCAACGCTTGCTCCAAAAGTATTTTTGGGGTGGCGATACAAATTATTGGTTTGCGAGCCACTATAATCGGTTAATTTCCCCGTCACATAAGCGGCCCAAACCTTTGCAGTCAATTTATCGTCACTGAATTTCAGTTCACTTTCAAAGCCCTTGTCTTTTTGTTTTTCACCATTATCATACATTCCGTATGGTGGATTAGGAAGGTTTTTAAAATAGATAACGTCCTTTGTGTCATATTTATAAAAAACGGTATTGAACGTAAGAGCATTTCTCACTATTTCCCAATCGAATCCGGCCTCATACGAAGTGGTCTTTTCCGGTTTCAGATCAAGATTGCCATATTGCGAGAAAAGCTGGTATAATGACGGCGCCTTATAGGCGGAGGCTACGGTTCCGAATACTTTAAACTGATCGGCCAGGTAAATTGACGGATTTATAGTGTAAGTGAAATTACTGCCGTATTTGCTGTCCTGGTTATAACGTCCGCCAAGTTCCATGTGAAATATTCCCGCTTTCAGGAAAAGCGATGTATATATGCTGTTAATGCTATTGCGCAGGTTTTTAAGGGTATCATACGTACTGTATTGGTTGCTGCTGTAATATTTGTAGCTTTCTCCGCTTACGATATCAAGATGATCGTTCAGGCTATAGTTAAATAGAATTTCTGAGTTGGTAATATTTCCTGTATTCTTTTGGAAGGAAGCAAAGTCACCATTAGCCGGACCCGCGGCATCGTTATAATTGTTTTTTACGCTGTTCTGGCTGATATTAAACCGCAGGCTACCTTTATCTAATTTCAGTTCTCCACCGAAGCCACCGAATATAAACGTGTTGGCATAAGTGTAATTTTGATCATCGGTAAATGCGCCATAAGGCAGATTACCGGTATTATAGCTCGTTTGCAGATTGCCGTTGAGCATAAAATCATCAGATACCCGCTGGTTAATATTCAGGCTGGCTGCGCGCTGATGAAAACCATCTTTTCTGAAATTGCCTGTTCCTAAAGTATCAGTTGCTGCGGGGAAACCTTTGGAGTCAGTGTTTGAAAGATTGACCGCAATTCCTGTTTTGTTAAATGTTCCGGAAAGGCCGGCAGCTTCATTAAAGGTATTGTAGGTACCACCGCTTGCCTGCAGGTCAGCGTGTAAACCCTGCTGCGGACGTTTGGTAATTATATTGATAACACCAGCGACCGCGTCAGAGCCGTATAGCGTCGATCCGCTACCTTTTAATATTTCGATGCGTTCGATCTGATTCAGTGGAAAAGCATTCAGGTCATAACTTCCGTCTATTGACGAAGCATTATTTACTGGAAAATCATCCACCAATATTAATGTATTCCCTGCCGATGCGCCGCGCAAATAGATGGATGAACTTATTCCGGGCGCATTATCTGCCCCGGAAAAGGTTAATCCGGCAACTGTGTTTAGTAATTGCGGAAGTGTTTTTCCCTTTGCCTTTTCTATTTCAGCCGGGTTAATAATAGTCACTACCCTGCCGATGTCAGAAAGCTTTTTGGGTGAGCGGCTGGCCGTTACGACCACGCCATTTAGAAGTCTGGTTGTGTCCTGTGCGCTGGCCTGGTTGGCAAACAACGCCGTTTGTGCAAACCCCAGGCATGCACAAAAAATTAAGTAATTCTTTTTCATGTTGTTGTGAGTTTTATCTCACAGCATACAGAAATGAAAGATGGAATGGAAATACACCTCCGGATGGGCATTTACATTCAAGCTTCAATCCCCGAAAGCTATGAATAATTTATGCCTTTGGCAGGTATTCTGACTTACTCCCCTTTTGCCCGGCCTTCCCATCATTTATGACAGTGACCTTTATGAATGGACATCAGGTTACAGAGCTTACAGCTGCGGGACAGTTACGGACTTCCACCGTATTCCCTTTTAATCCCGGTTTATGGCCGGGAACCTAAAGCGATGCAAATGTAAGCGAAGAATCAATAAACTCAAATTTTGTGGAAGATTATATTGATAAGCTTGTCCGTGTTATCTAAGTTTGATAGTTAAACGTCCGGAATATGATGAGATATGTTTTAATAATATTAATATGCACATTGGGTATCAATGCATTTGCACAACCAACAGACACTGTGTTTCTTAAGAATCTGCTGCAATCTCATCCGGATTTTTTTAGCGGCATACTTAAACACCCCACAAACAACGAAGTGCAGATATTATATACGAAGATTGACCGGGATAAAAACAATGTTCCCCACTTCACTTTCTATAGTTACCATCTGAACGCCAGGCACTATTTTTACCCCGCCAGTACCGTAAAACTACCTACGGCGATCTTTGCCGTAGAAAAGCTGAACAGATTGCATATTCCGGGCTTAAATATGAATACGGTGATGAAAACAGACAGCTCTTACGACGGCGAAACCAAATTGCTTGAAGATTCGTCTTCTGTTAATGGGCTTCCCAATATCGAAAATTACATAAAGAAAATATTATTAGTCAGCGACAATTATGCTTATAACAGGCTCTATGAATTTGTTGGTCGTGGTGAAATTAATGCGAAACTAAAAAAATACAATTTAATCGATAGCCGGATCATCGGGCGACTGGCTATTTATGATGGAGGTGAGCAGGCAAAGCATACCAATGCTATAGATTTTTATAACAACGACAAACTGATTTATCATCAGCCTCCGCAATATGATGCAAACGAGTACCCAATGCAGCTGGATAATATGATCCGGGGGATTGGTTACCTCGATAAAAACGACAAGCTGGTGATGAAACCTTATGATTTTACCAATAAAAACATTTATTCCATCGCCGATATGCAGCGGGTTTTGCGACTTCTCCTTTTCCCGGAAGCATTTCCAAAATCACAACGCTTTAATCTCACTCCTGCCCAGTATCGTTTTTTCTGGCGGTACATGAGCATGTTCCCCAATGAGAGCAGAAAACCGACGTATAACCGCCCTGATTATTATCCGGCTTATTGCAAGTTTCTGTTTTATGGGGGCGATAGTACAGCAACGATTAATCCCAATATAAGAATTTTTAACAAGGTCGGCGATTCATACGGCTATGATATTGATAATGCTTATATCGTTGATTTTAAACATAATGTGGAATTTATTTTAACAGCGGTTGTTCAGTCAAACGAGAATAATATTTACAACGACAATAAATACGAATACGACACGGTGTGTTTGCCTTTTCTTAAAAATCTTGGCCAAGTTATTTATCAGTATGAATTGAACAGGAAAAGAAAGTACAGGGCGAATCTATTGAAGTATGAATTTAACTACACGAATCCGGAATAATTTCTGATGGGAAAAAGGAAACTTACACGAAAATAATTTCACACAAAGGAAAACTGCTTTGACCGTTTATTGTTTAAAAGCTATACCTATTTAAAACAGTATTATGGCAACAACAGCAATACAGCACATTCCTGGAAATAAAAGCGGAAGTGCAATAAACCTTACCTGGCCTGAGCGTTATATCTCAATAGCCGCCGGCGTTAAGCTCAGTTTTTCCGGCATAAGGAACATATTCAAAAAGCCGTTCAGTAGCATCTTAAAACTTGGCGCAGGCGGTTACCTGGTAAACCGTGGGATAAGCGGACACTGTGAACTATACACGCAGGCGGGCAAACTAAGTACTGCACCAGCAAATATCAATATACGTTCATCCTTTACCATAGATAAACCACGCACAGAGGTTTACAGTTTCTGGAGAAAACTTGACAACCTTCCGTTATTCATGAACCATCTGGAAAATGTCGAGGTTATTGATGAATCGCGTTCGCACTGGGTGTTGAAGCTTCCTACTGGTGTAGCCACCGTAAGCTGGGATGCCGAGATCGTGCATGATGATCCCGGTTATATGATTGGCTGGAGTTCTCTCCCTGACTCGATCATCGATAATGCAGGTAAGATCCGTTTCCGCGATACAGTGGATGGTGGTACACTGGTTGACGTTGCTATTTCCTACCAGCCACCGGCAGGTGGATTAGGCTATAGTCTCGCGCATATTTTTAATCCGGTGTTCAAGAAAATGGTGGACGACGATGTGCAGAACTTTAAACAATATATGGATATTGCCGACAAGGAAGGAATGATTATCGTGTTATAAAGAAGGCTCTTATCCGTATAACGGTAAACAAAAAAACCCGCTGTCGGCGGGCTTTTTGTTTTGTATTGGATCGATGGACTTATTTTACGGCATCAACGATTGCTTTAAAAGCATCCGGATGATTCATCGCCAGATCAGCAAGAACTTTGCGGTTTAAACCGATTTCCTTGGCATTCAGTTTTCCCATTAACTGAGAATATGAAATACCATGCTGACGGGCGCCTGCGTTGATACGTTGTATCCACAAAGCCCTGAATTCCCTCTTTTTGGTTTTACGGTCACGGTAAGCGTACTGTAAACCTTTTTCTACTGTGTTTTTTGCAATGGTATAAACCTTGCTGCGTGAACCCCAATAACCTTTGGCGAGGTTCATGATCTTTTTCCGGCGTCTTCTCGACGCAACTGCGTTAACTGAACGTGGCATTTTGTTGTCGTTTGGTAGTGAGTGTCAATTTAATGAACTTTATTACTCGAATACCTGGTTAAAAAAATTGTTAATTACTTGCCTATGCAAAGCATGCGTTTTACGTTACCCATGTCCGCATCAGAAACTAAGCTGGTGTGGGTTAGGTTACGCTTACGTTTGGTCGACATCTTGGTTAAGATGTGGCTTTTGTAGGCATTTTTCCTGGTGATCTTACCTGTTCCAGTAAGCGAAAAACGCTTTTTGGCACTGGAATTGGTTTTCATTTTTGGCATAACCGATTGATATATATAATTATTAATTAATTGCTTTTATTGAGCGGATTCTTTATTTTTTTGTCGCTTTCGGAGCAACGGTCAGAAACATCCGCTTTCCTTCGAGTTTAGGCAACTGTTCTACTTTACCTACTTCCTCCAAAGCCTGCGCAAATCTTAACAAAAGGATCTCACCCTGTTCTTTGTAAACGATAGCACGGCCTTTGAAATGTACATAAGCCCTCACCTTTTCTCCCGATTCCAGGAATTTGATCGCATGTTTCAGCTTAAATTCAAAGTCGTGGTCGTCAGTATTGGGTCCGAACCTTATTTCCTTGATAACCGTTTGCTTGGCGTTGTTTTTTATCTCCTTCAGTTTTTTCTTCTGCTCGTAGATAAACTTATTGTAATCTGTTACTTTACAGACAGGAGGCACGGCATTTGGAGAGATCTCCACTAAATCGAGTTCCTGTTGTTCAGCTATAGCCAGGGCTTCACGTAAAGAATAAATACCCTGTTCTACATTATCGCCTACCAAACGGACCTCCTGGGCCCTTATAAACTGATTGATATTATGTTCGGCTTCCTTTTTCTTAAATGGAAGTCTTGGTCCTCTGTTGTAAGGTCTGTTTAATGCCAAGTTATACTGTTATTTCTTTAATTATCTGTTGTTTAAATTCTTCTATACTCATACTTCCCAAGTCGCCCTGACCATGTTTTCGTACGGAAACCAATCCCTCTGCGGCTTCCTTCTCACCCACGATCAGCATGTAAGGAATCTTCTTTACTTCTGCGTCCCGGATCTTACGTCCGATCTTTTCATCCCGGAAGTCGATAAGCCCGCAAATATCGGAATCTTTTAATGATTCTGAAAGTTTTTTTGCATAATCTTCATATTTCTCGGAGATCGGTAAAATAATAAATTGCTCCGGTGACAGCCACAACGGGAAATTACCTGCGCAATGTTCGATGAGCACTGCCACAAAACGTTCCAGCGATCCGAAAGGCGCACGGTGGATCATTACCGGCCGGTGTTTCTGGTTGTCGCTGCCGGTATATTCCAGTTCAAAGCGTTCAGGGAGATTATAATCCACCTGAACAGTTCCCAACTGCCACTTTCTGCCTAACGCGTCCTTAACCATAAAATCGAGCTTGGGCCCGTAAAACGCAGCCTCGCCTAACTCTACAACGGTCTTTAACCCTTTCTCTTCTGCAGCCTCAATGATCTGCTGCTCTGCAAGCGCCCAGTTCTCATCCGATCCAATGTATTTTCCTTTATTATCAGGATCGCGCAGCGAAACCTGAGCCGTGTAATTATCAAAGCCAAGTGAGGTGAAAGTGTAGAGCACCAGGTCAATAACTTTCTTAAATTCCTCTTTTACCTGATCGGGACGGCAAAACAGGTGGGCGTCATCTTGCGTAAAACCACGTACACGGGTTAACCCATGCAGCTCCCCACTTTGCTCGTACCGGTAAACAGTGCCAAACTCGGCATAACGAACCGGCAGGTCTTTATAAGAGCGAGGTTTGGTCTTATAGATTTCGCAATGATGCGGGCAGTTCATTGGTTTTAAAAAGAACTCCTCCCCCTCCTGCGGCGTCTTTATCGGTTGAAATGAGTCGGCTCCATATTTTTCGTAGTGGCCCGATGTTACATACAGATTTTTATGACCGATATGCGGAGTGATCACCTGATCATATCCGGCCTTTACCTGCGCCTTTTGCATAAAGTTAACGAGGCGCTCACGGAGGGCAGTGCCCTTGGGCAGCCACAAAGGTAATCCCATCCCCACCTTTTCCGAAAAGGTAAACAGTTCCATTTCCTTACCCAATTTGCGGTGATCACGTTTTTTGGCTTCTTCCAGCATGTGCAGGTAGTCGCTGAGTTCACTTTGTTTTGGAAAAGTAACGCCGTATATGCGGGTAAGCTGTTTCCGGCTTTCATCGCCGCGCCAGTATGCTCCGGCTACACTCATCAGCTTTACGGCTTTAATGAAGCCTGTGTTGGGAATATGAGGCCCTCTGCACAGATCGGTGAAATTACCTTGCGAATAAAAGGTAATGGAGCCATCCGGCAAGTCTTTAATCAGGTCGAGTTTATATTCATCCCCCTTTTCAGTAAAATAATCGACTGCTTCGGCTTTACTTACAGGTTTCCGGGTGTAGGCTTCTTTTGTTTTAGCCAGCTCGAGCATTTTATCCTCAACCTGTTTAAATTCATCTGACGAAAACACACGGTCACCAAAATCTACATCATAATAAAAGCCGGTTTCTATCGCCGGGCCTATCCCAAACTTTGTTCCCGGGTATAACGCCTCCAATGCTTCAGCCATCAGATGAGCAGATGAATGCCAGAAAGTCGCCTTTCCTTGCATATCATTCCAGGTTAACAGCTTTACATGGGCATCATTTTCTATAGATCGGCTGGCGTCCCAAACCTGGCCGTCAACTTCGGCTGCTAATACATTTCTTGCTAATCCTTCAGATATCGATTGTGCAATCTGCATGGAGGAAATTCCCTGTTCGTACTGACGAACGGAACCGTCGGGGAGTGTAATATTAATCATCTACAACTATGATTTGGGCCTGTCTCCGGAAATCTGCTAATGAGACGGATAAAGCCCGGTTTAAATTTATAAAAATGTTATTTTATCACTTACAAGGTGATTTGTGTCTTGGCGCAAATTTATAACTAATATTCAGATTTAGAATATAACCGAGTTTGTTCCGTTAATAAAAATAAACCTATTTTTAACCATGCCTGAAACACAAGCCTTACTCCGTCCCGCGACATGGTTGCACAAATTTGTTGAATGTGTCTATTTTTTTATAACGCTGTATTTTATCATAATTACCTTAATATCATATTTCGGAAACTACGCTGATATCACAGTACGTACCGGAATTGCAAATCCGTTTTTTATTTACCGCGTTGCAGCTCTCCTGCTGTCGTTATTATTTTCACTTCGCTGGCATAGAAAAGAACATAAGGGAGTCTTCGTCTCCGCTAAGCTACATAGCTTGCTGTGCGCCGTTATGCGTTATTTTATTGCCTACGAGGTTGCCGTCTATGGATTTGCCAAAATTTTGAAAACTCAATTTGCGGCATCTTATTCACGCAGTGATATGCCTGTAGGTAGTCTGAGTGGATTGGAACTTACCTGGAACTATTTTGGACATTCCTATACCTATGCAGTCATTTTAGGGGTATGTCAGATCGGCGGAGCTGTCTTATTGATGTTCCGTAGAACAACCCTAGCCGGTGTATTTGTTTTGTTGCCGGTGATGGTTAACGTGGTACTTATTAATATGTTTTATCATATATCTGCTGGAGCGTTTACCAACTCCATTATTATTACCGTCGGATTGATATATCTCCTGCTTCTGCGATGGCCCGATATAAAAAAGCTATTTTTCGGAGAAGCCAGACATATGCAATTCAAAATTATACCTGTCGGACTAAAATTATCCGTCAGGTTAATTATTCTGACTTTAGCATTTTATAATATTTATCAATACGTAGCTGCGGCAAAACCCTCCGCTTTCACAGGAAAGTGGAATGTTGAAAGCGTCTCAAACAACGGAAGATCGGTTGCGCTTGGCCCGTGGAAGAACGATTTTCTGGTTTGGCGTACCGTTTATATGGAAAACTCCGGCAGAGTGGGTTTGTCTTTCAACCCTTACGTATATGATTTGTCCAATACCAATTGGGGCGATTACACGTACGACCCCAAAAAACATCACCTGCTGATAATCTATCCGGGATTTTCGGCCCAATCAGATACTTGTGTAGTTACCGTTAGCCACTATGATGGCAATAAGATGCAATGGAATCTGACTCACAATTACGACACACTGGAATACCGTCTTTCAAAAGTATTGGCGAGCGAATGAGCTTTGTGTTGCAAATCAAAATTTCAGCTTCTCGGATGATACTGAATAATAGTTCCCTTTAAATATTCCCGATCCAGATGCGTGTAGATCTCCGTAGTGGTTATACTTTCGTGACCAAGCATTTCCTGAACGGCACGCAGGTCAGCTCCCCCTTCTACCAGATGCGTTGCAAAAGAATGCCGCAGCGTGTGCGGACTGATAACTTTGTTTATTCCGGCTTGTTCTGCTAATTGCTTTATCAGCATAAAAATATAAACGCGGCTCAAACGCGCTCCTCTCCTGTTCAAAAAAACAATATCCTCTTCTCCCTTTTTTATTTGAATATGCACCCTGATATTTTCGATCCAGATCTTTAAAGCTTTTATCGCGGAAGAGCCGATCGGCACCAAGCGCTCTTTACTTCCTTTTCCGGTAACCTTAATAAATTCAATCTCGAGGTAAAGATTTGATAACTTCAGCTCTGTTAGTTCAGACACACGCAGGCCGCATCCATACAATACTTCCAGTATGGCTTTGTTCCGTTCTCCTTCCGGCCGGGAACGGTCTATAGCCTCTATCAACCGGTTTATTTCTTCATAACTCAGCGTATCGGGAAGTTTCCGTTGAAGTTTCGGCGACTCAAGCAGTTCTGACGGATCGCTTTTAATGATGTCCTCCATCAGTAGGTATTTATAAAAGGCTTTGATCCCTGAAAGTATCCTGGCTTGTGTTGACGGCAGCATACCGAGTTCAGCCGCCCACGAAACAAATTGGCGCAGATCGGACAGCATAATGTCCTGCGGCTGCCTCCTGACATGCTCGCCCTCAGCAAATTGGCGAAGCTTGTCTATATCCCTGCTATAGGCCTCAATGGAGTTCCCCGAGAGTGATTTTTCCAGCTTCAGATAGTTTTGAAATCCTTTTATTGCCGAACGCCAATCCAATTGATTTTTTTTAATGTTTTTAATTAAGTTTGAGGTGATGAAGATACAAATAATAAACGGCCCGAATTTGAACCTGCTGGGAGTCCGTGAAAAATCTATTTATGGCAATACGGACTTTGAAAGTTACTTAGACGACCTGAGCAAACGCTATCCGCAGGCAAGTATCGAATATTTTCAGAGTAACATTGAGGGAGAGTTGATTAATAAGCTTCATGAAATAGGATTTGACGATGTAGGGATTGTATTAAACGCAGGGGCTTACACACATACCTCAATTGCCATAGCGGATGCAATTGCGGCCATAACGGCACCTGTTATTGAGGTTCATATATCTAATGTGCATAAACGTGAAACATTCCGGCATGTTTCAAGACTTGCTGCCAGTTGTAAGGGCGTTATCGCCGGATTTGGATTGGATTCGTACAGGCTTGCAATCGAAAATCTGATAAACAGTTAATCAATCATAATCGCACAACATGCGCACCATCAGGCTAATCCCGGGTTTGCTCTTTTTATCCGCACTTTTTTGCTTTTACGAAGCGTCAGCGCAACAAAAGGTAAAACATCAGCAGTTGTCTGTTCGTGAACGGGAAAAAAACAGGATGCATTCGCGCGATTCATTGCTGCGCGCGTACAATCAAACGGACACGTCCATCACCGGGCTTTTGCAACAGATCGAACGATATACCGCTACCTTCAATCAGATTAACAACAATCTTTCCGAAGGGCTTGATACAGCAGAGGTAAGCGCCGGATTGCCGACCACAGTAAGGCGTATTGTAAAGATCGATAGCCTCATCAATACGCACAAATCAAGCACGCTCCGGTATCTTTTTGTTTTAAGAGACAATCTTGATCATGTACAGGATAAACTTAGCGGCTGGCAAAGCGACCTTGAAAATGTCAGCAGCAAGCTGATACAAAACCAGAACGAGCTCGTAAAATTCACCAAAGACACCTCGTTGCGCATTGTCCCTTATGACAGCCTGATCCGCAAAGCCTTTTTCGCCCAAAGAAGGAAAACAAGACGCCTTTTTCGCCGCACGGACTCATTAAACAGGGCAAATCTTCTAAAGATCAATCTGCTGCAGGATAAGATTACCGTTGCCTATACCGATGCACTTGATGCGACCGATCAGATCGACCTCAAAATTAAACGTTTTGCCATCAAAGCTATTTCCGGTGAATCGGGTAATATTTTAGATACCCCGCTGCAATTTGCAAGTTTCAAAACAGCCCTGCAGGGTACAATAAGGATCAATAGTTTACTTTACGGTCTTTTTATCAAATCGGAAACCGTCATTCAACACATTTCTTTCTTCTTTTTCCTGATTACACTTAGCTGGATTTTTCTGGCAAAAAGAAGCATACTGCGAAAGCATGAGAATCCCGGCGCAGCTTTGAGCCAGGCAAATTATATCTCACGGAATCCGCTGGTTTCCGCGTTATTGGTAAGTGTGGCTATCATACCCTATTTTTATGATCACCCCCCGGTTGTTTTTATCGAGACCTTGTTTCTTGCTTCCATGGTATTATCATTGATCCTGATAAAACGGCACTTCCTGACGGAGACCTTTAAATTCCTGTGCGGCTTATTCCTGCTTTCCATTATTTATGGAGCAAGCAACCTTTTTGTACAAATAACAAATATCGACCGGCTCGTCATTCTGTTTTTAAGCATCGTTTCTATAATTTCAGGAACTATAATTTATAAAAGTGCGAGAAAAGATTCTGCTGATCACTTACCGCACACCTGTACTGCATTACAGATATTCATCGGTCTGCATATTCTGTCGCTCGTACTTAATTTATCAGGCAGATTTAGCTTGGCGAAGATCATCGGGGTAACGGCTGTGTTCAACCTGTGGTTTCTGATTATTCTGTTTTTTGTCGTGCAGATAATTATGCAGGCTTTGTTTTTACAGTTTCAGGTAAAGAAAGACAGCAAGAGCTTTATCAAATTCATTGATTACACCGAACTTCAAAAAAAGATCCGCCGTTTTCTGATAACCCTAGCTACTTTGCTTTGGTTGTTTTTTTTATTGCAGAATCTGAATATTGATGATTGGGCAGCTGACACCCTGGGCGATATGCTGACCAAACCGCGCACGGTGGGGGGATCTTCCTTTACGTTCGGCAATTTTGTGGTATTTATCCTGGTGATATGGCTTTCATCGGTGTTGTCACGGATAATAAGCTACTTTTATGATATTTCGTCCCAAAGCGAATTGGATTTCTCGGCAGCACGCAAAAGGAACCGAACCTCTGCCCTGCTGATCAGATTAGGAGTATTCTCTGTTGGTTTTTTGCTGGCCGTAGCAGCCTCAGGTTTCCCACTTGAAAAATTGACCATAATTATCAGCGCGTTCGGTGTTGGTATCGGCTTTGGCTTACAAAACATCGTAAATAACCTCGTCTCTGGCATAATCCTCGCATTTGAAAAACCTATCCAGATCGGTGATTTTATTGAGGTCGACAACCGGGAAGGCGTTATGAAAGAGATCGGCATCCGTTCAAGCAAAATATTGACCAATGATGGTTCGGAGGTTATTATTCCCAACGGTGACCTTATTTCGCAGCATGTAACCAACTGGACATTAAGTAATAATAACCGTCGTATTGAACTGATCGTGGGCGTAGCCTACGGTTCGGATATTGGCAAAGTCGAGGCGCTGCTGACAGGAGTGCTTACAGCGCACCCGGACGTGATGCAAACCCCGTCCCCAGCGGTCTTCGTCCACAACTTTAATGACAGCTCGGTCGATTTCAGGCTGTTCTTTTGGGTCGCCGATAATAATAAGCGGCATGAATTGAAAAGCAAGGTAATGAATGCCGTCTATGCGGAATTTGTGAAAGAAGGGATAGAAATACCGTTCCCGCAGCGCGATGTGCACTTGTTTTTGCCGGATAATTTAAAGGTCACCGGAAGCGATGCTAAAGGCGATCAGGCTCCAGATCAGTAAAATGCTTTTTTTTCTTTACAAAAAACGCCCATACCAGACTTCCTCTGTAGATTCCCGGTGAGTTCGGAAAAGCGGTTTTCTTTGTTTTGACAACCGTTTTGGATTTGTTCTTTTTAAATAAGCTGAGTATAAAATTTTGGTGAGCCCGGCTTACTGCCCAGGCATCCCGGCGCTTCCCTTCGCTTAAAAAACGGAATAGCGCAAGCAGGTCCATCCAGAAACGGGCAGATATTACAAAAACGGCCCGCCAGAACGGGAGATTATTGGAAAGGAGTAATAAATTATTTCTGAAATTAAGATAGGTCTTAAACGGATTTTCTGTGTTAAGGGTACCCCCTCCAAGGTGGAACACTTCTGACTCTGCGCAATACATTACCTTATATCCCATATTCTTTAATCGCCAGCAGAGATCGATCTCTTCCATATGAGCAAAAAAGCGATCATCGAATCCTCCCGCTTTATGCCAAAGGTCACTTTTGATAAACAGTGCAGCTCCTGTTGCCCAAAACACCTCTCCCGACTGCTGGTATTGACCTTTATCTTCTTCTATTTCATAGAACATCCTGCCTCGGCAGAAAGGGTACCCGTAGCTGTCAATAAATCCGCCCGCTGCCCCGGCATGTTCAAAATACTGGCGTTTATTATAAGCGCGTATTTTAGGTGCAGCAGCTGCTATCTGCGGGTCGCTTTCCATCAGGTCGATTATTGGCTTTATCCAGCCCGGTGATACCTCGACATCCGAGTTTAAGAGAATGTAATAGTCTGCTTCGACCTTTGACAATACCCGGTTATAGCCTCCTGTAAAACCATAGTTATGATCATTTTGAATTACCTTTATGTCCGGATAAGTGTTTTGGATAAATTCTACCGAGCTATCGGTCGAAGCATTGTCGCCTACAATAATATCGAGATCGGGGTAAATGGACGACCGTACATAGGGTAAAAACTCGCGAAGATGTTTAATGCCGTTCCAGTTTAAAATAACAACGGCAACTTTAGGGGTGTAACTCATTTGTTTGTATCCTGCGGCTTAATTTTCCATCTTCGGTGAGACCATAGCCAATATTCGGGTTTTTCTTTAATTAATTCTTCCAAATATTTCACATGGATATTGGTTATTTCGTATGGCTTTGTTTTCTCCGGTTCTTCAACAAGCGGCACCAAGGTATAGGTGTAATAACCTCTTTTTACAAGGTCTATCCGGTAAAAAACGACGACGCTGTTTACGATTTTTGTCAGCTTTTCAATACCCAGAAAAACAGCCGTGGGCTGGTTTAAAAAAGTGGTAAAATAATTGGCTTCGTGAGCCGTAGGTGTCTGATCAGAGGCTAAAACCGTGAATGTTAGTTCATTTTTAAACTCGATCATCTTGCGAAGTGTTTGCTTCATCGGGATCAGCGTGGCGCCAAATCTCGATCGCGTACGATTAAAAAAATCCGTAAATACCTCATTCGATTGAGGCTTATAGACGATCATCCGTTTTTCGCTGGTTAAAAAACCGAAACTTAAACAGGCCATCTCCCAGTTGCAATAATGACCAGCCGCTGCCAATATGCTTTTACCCTGACTAAAATAATGCTGTACCAATTCCGGGTTGGTAGGCACCATCCTTTTTCTAACCTGTTTCTCAGAGAGACTTACGGACTTGATCGTTTCCATCATCAGATCAGCCATATACTTGTAGTATTTCTTCTCAATGGAACTGCGCTCTTTTTCAGTCTTTTCCGGGAATGAATTGCGAAGGTTTTCCTGAACAACTTTGCGCCGATACCCGGTCAGATGATATAAGATAACAAAAACAAGGTCTGAAATCAGATACAAAAACCAAAAGGGAAGCAGCGACAGCAGGAACAAAAAGAATGTCCCCAATCTTGAAAGCCCTTTTTTTATCATTATTTTCGTCCGATTTTTGCTACAAACATAAAATATATGATTGAAAAAGGCGCGGTGTTCCCGATGTTTTATCTCCCTCCGGTTGAGTATTTTACAAAGCTGAATGCTTTGAGAGCAGATATTTTTATGGAAAAAGAGGAGCATTTTCCCAAACAGACCTTTCGTAACCGAGCTAATATATGCACACCCGACGGCACCCTGAGTTTGACTGTGCCGGTGATCAAGGGATCTAAAAATCATACAAAATCAAAAGATGTAAAAATAAGCTATGATTTTGACTGGCAACGGTTGCATTGGATGAGTTTGCAATCCTGTTATCGTCGCTCGGCTTATTTTGAATATTATGAAGATGAACTGTCCCGCTTTTATCATAACCAATTTGAATATCTTTTCGATTTTAATGAACAATTGCTACAGTTTGTGCTGAAGTCAATCCGTTTAAAAATTACATGGGACTATACGACAAGCTATGAATCCACTTATGCCGATCTTATAGATTATCGTAATGTCATTGATTCAAAGCAGGAATCTGATTTTGACCAAAAGCATTATTTTCAGGTGTTTGAAGACCGCAATGGTTTTATAAAAAACCTCAGTATTGTCGATCTGATGTTCAATCAGGGGCCTCATTCCTCCGATTATTTGTAGTAAATTTGAATAGGCAGTAGTTTCCTGCAATTCAATGCCTTATGGACGTACAAGAACAAATTGACCAATATATAGCGTGTCAGCCTGAACCAAAACGGAGTGACATGCAAACTTTGCACAGGCTCATACTCCGGATTTTACCGGATGGGAAATTATGGTTCGAAGATGGTAAAGACAGTGAAAATAAAACTATCAGCAATCCGAATATTGGGTACGGAGCCTATACCATACGATATGCGACCGGAAAGACCCGCGAGTTCTTTCAAATCGGTATGAGTGCGAACACGACCGGGATTTCAATCTATATTCTCGGCATCGAGGATAAGGCCTATTTAGTCCAAACATTTGGAAAAGATATTGGTAAGGCGAGCGTGACCGGATATTGTATCAGGTTCAAAAAACTAAAAGATATAAACCCCGATGTACTCGAAGCGGCAATGCGATATGGTATTGAGGCTACGAGTAAAAAATAAATCCGGTGGGTCCCCTATCTCTGATCGGTATTTTCTCCGGAAAATAATTATCATTGCCTGTTATATTTTCTAGCAAATTATTGTCCTAAGACCAACCCGTTTCCCTTAACCTCACCCGGATGAAATTACCTCATATTATAAAAAAGGCGATGTTTTTAAGCCTGCTTTTAGGGGCGTTGGATTTAAAAGCGCAGCAAAATGAAGACTTGCTAAAATTATTGATCAGGAAAAAAATACTAACCCAAAAGGAAGCCGACTCGCTTCTCACTGAGTCAGAGAAGAATGCGCCATCAACCGGTAAGCATGATCCTTTTTTAAATAAATCTTTACAGATTAGCGGCATGGTACAGATGAGGTATCAGGGTTTTCAACAGTCGAATCTTAACAATGCGTTCGACCTGCACCGTGTACGGCTTGACGTTCACGGCAATCTGTCTGACGAATGGTCATACGATTTGTTGACCGAGTTTGCCGGACCGGGCGTAAAACTGGTCGATGTTGAAGTGGATTATAAAATATCCGATTTTCTGAGATTTTCTGCGGGACAGCTTAAAATCCCTTTTTCCCTCGAAAGCATTACATCAGACGCTCAGTTGGCGTTAATAGACCGGTCACAGGTGGTTGAAGCGCTCGCTGCCCGGAGTAAGGATGTCAGCGGGAACAATACGGGGCGTGACATCGGGCTGGTGGTTAGTGGTAGTATCATAAAAATGAGCGGCTTCTATCTGGTTGATTATTCTGCCGGTATTTTTAATGGTGCGGGAATTGACGTAACCAGTGACAATAATAACCATAAGGATTATGGTGGACGTGTGGTATTACATCCCCTTAAAACTCTTGGCATTGGCGCCAATTTTTATCAGGGGCTTGCGCATTATGGCACGCCGGCGGCCAATGAAAAAAGAAACCGCATCGGTTTTGATGCGCAATATGTCCTGAATAGATGGGTATTTGCTGCTGAATATGATAAAGGTTGGGATGGTACGATAAAAAGGGCGGGATGGTATAGCCAGGTCGCTTATTTCGCTATCGCAAAAAAATTACAGTTTGCGGTTAGATACGACACCTACAATCCCGATAAAATAGCAACCGCTGATCAGACGGATTGGGTTGCAACCGGAGTCAATTATTTCATTACTCCCCGAGCCAAGCTTGCCGTCGATTATACTTTCAGGCATGAACGGAGCGATCAGCAACAAAAAAACGATTTATTCAGCACCCAACTGCAGCTTTCTTTTTGAAATGACACAACATGAGTATTATTGTAAAAAAGGTGATTTTTTATAATAAACGTCTCTAAAAAATCATTTTTAGTGGTAAAAAATTAAAAATCTTATACTTTTAAAGAATTTTATATAAAAATCGTCAGTTTGTAATAATTTATAGCTAAAATGGTAATAAATCATATAATATTGACTTATATTGCATCATTTATTTGTAAATGAGCTATAATTATCAACGAATTGCTGTAAAAATCGGTTCAAACGTCTTAACTCAAAAAGACGGCTTACCCGACCTGAATCGGATAAGCCACCTTGTTGAACAGATCGCAAAAATAAAAAGGCAGGGTATTGAAGTGGTGCTTATATCATCCGGCGCGGTTGCTGCCGGCAGGAGCTTGATCTCGGTATCTGAGAAATTTGACTCGATAGCTACCCGGCAGCTATTTGCATCGATCGGTCAGGTAAAGCTCCTTAACATATACGCACAGGAATTTGAAAAATATGACATCCTGTGTTCGCAGGTGTTGGTAACCAAAGACGACTTTCGCGACAGACTACATTATCTGAACATGAAAAACTGTCTGAAAATATTATTGCAGCATCATGTGATTCCTGTTGTCAACGAAAATGACGTGGTATCGGTAACAGAGCTAATGTTTACTGACAATGATGAACTTTCCGGTTTGATCGCTTCTATGCTGAACGCGCAGGCGCTGATCGTTCTGACCAATGTAGATGGTATTTATGATGGCGACCCGGCATCAGGAAGCGCAAAAGTTATAACCGAGATAGGCGTTGGAACTGTTGATTTTTCTGCAATTATAAGTTCCGGAAAATCGCAGTTTGGTCGCGGAGGTATGATCACAAAATCTACGATGGCGCAGAAAATAGCGCAATTGGGGATTGCGGTTCACATAGCCAACGGAACCAGGGAAAATGTGTTGCCCGACATTTTGCAGAATAATGTCTCCCACACTTACTTTATCCCAACCAAATCTGCATCAGGTAAAAAGAAGTGGATAGCCCATGCCGGTAATTATGCAAAAGGAGTGGTTCAGGTTAATGCGGGCGCCAAAGCCGCACTGACTTCGGCAAAAGCTTCCAGTCTTTTACCTATTGGCGTGATCAATATTATTTCAGGCTTCAAAAAGGGAGAAATCATAAAACTGATCGACGAAAACGAAAAGCCAATCGGTTTAGGAATAGCTGAATATGGCTCTGAAAAAGCAGCGCTGATGGTTGGGAAAAAAAATCAGAAAGCGCTAATTCATTATGACTATCTTTATCTGGAATGTTAAAAAAATATATCACCTATTTTGAAAAGGCCCGTTCGGCTGTGCCTCGCTCCGTAAATGACGAAGCCATTAATATGCTGCTTCATAAATTGGCTGATGCAGCAGTATCGGAAACTGACTATTTACTGGAAGAGAACGGGAAAGACCTGGCGCGTATGGATATGAAGGATCCTAAATACGACCGGCTAAAATTGACCCGGGAACGAATTGAAGGTATTGCCGCCGAAATAAGGAATGTCGCTTCATTACCCACTCCTCTTGGACGGGTATTTTATGACAAGCAGATGCCTAACGGTCTGCAAATAACAAAGGTTAAGGTGCCTTTGGGTGTTGTGGGGGTGATTTATGAGGCTCGTCCAAACGTAACCTTTGATGTCTTTTCACTTTGCTTTAAGACCGGTAATGTTTGTATCCTGAAAGGAGGCAGCGATGCGCGGGATTCCAATAAAGCCATTGCATCATTAATCAAACGGGTACTGGAGGAAAACGATTTTAACGGTGACACACTTACCTTATTACCGGCTGAGCGGGATGCAGGTGATGCTTTGCTGGAGGCGGTCGGTTTTGTCGATGTGTTGATCCCGCGCGGCAGTCAGGCGCTGATCGATCACACCCGGATGAACAGTCGTGTTCCCGTTATCGAAACCGGAGCCGGTATTGTTCACACCTATTTTGATGAATTTGGTGATGTGGAAAAAGGCGCTGAAATAATATTTAATGCAAAAACACGCCGGGTGAGCGTTTGTAACGCGCTCGACTGTCTGATCATTCATTATAGCCGCTTACGGGATCTTCCTCAACTTGTTAAATTATTGGGAGAGAAAAAGGTCTCAATATATGCGGATAAGACAGCGTTTACGATATTAAAAGGACATTATCCGGACGGTTGTCTGAATCATGCTAAACCCGAGCATTTTGGCACGGAATTCCTCGCAATGCGAATGGCCCTGAAGATCGTAGAAAGCTTTGAGGAAGCGATTGATCATATCTCCCATTATAGTTCAAAACACAGTGAGGCAATCATATCAGAGGATAAAGACAGAATTGAAACCTTTCTTAATCAGATTGACGCTGCGGCTGTATATGTTAACGCTTCTACTGCCTTTACTGACGGGGCCCAATTTGGCCTTGGCGCTGAGATCGGTATCAGTACGCAAAAACTACACGCCCGCGGACCGATGGGGCTGGAGGAACTAACGAGTTACAAGTGGATTGTTCGTGGGGATGGCCAGATACGGACACCATAATCTGGCAGTCTGGAACAAATCACTTCAAGGTCAAATTCCGTTCGCAACAGATTTTAAGCCTGATAATCTTTATCTTTGCAGATTATGAGCAAGCACGGCAGAATATTGGTAGCGATGAGTGGTGGCGTTGACAGTTCCGTAGCGGCTGTAATGCTGCACGAACAAGGTTACGAAGTAATCGGACTGACCATGAAAACCTGGGACTATGCGTCTTCGGGAGGAAGCTCAAAAGAGACCGGATGCTGCAGCCTCGACAGCATTAATGATGCCCGTTCACTTGCGGTCAGCTATGGATTCCCGCATTATATACTGGATATCAGAAACGAGTTCGGCGACTTTGTAATTGATAACTTTGTTGACGAGTACCTTGCCGGGCGCACACCCAATCCATGCGTTTTATGTAATACCCATATCAAATGGGAAGCTTTGTTAAAAAGGGCCGATAAATTGGATTGCGAGTTCATCGCAACCGGTCATTATGCAAATATCCGCCTGCAGGATAACGGGCGTTATGTGATATCGAAAGGCAAAGACGAAAATAAGGATCAATCCTATGTGTTGTGGGGAGTATCTCAGAGGAATCTTGCCCGAACAAAATTTCCGCTGGGAAGTTTTTCAAAGCCTGAAATACGCCAGATGGCGCTGGATATGGGACAGGTAGAACTTGCAGGGAAAAGCGAAAGCTATGAGATATGTTTTGTCCCTGACAATGATTACCGGGCCTTTTTAAGGCACAAGGTGGAAGATCTTGAAGAACGGGTCGCCGGGGGTAATTTTGTTTTGGCTGATGGTACAATAGTGGGAAAGCATCAGGGGTATCCCTTCTATACTATTGGGCAGCGGAAGGGACTTGGTATAGCTTTGGGCCAACCCATGTTCGTGACCAGCATCCAGCCGGAAACAAATACCGTTGTGCTTGGAAAGGCGGATGAACTGGAACGCAGACAGGCCTGGGTAAAAAACCTCAACCTGATCAAATACGAAACGATCGCTGAACCTATCGAAGCGGTGACTAAGATACGTTATAAGGACGCCGGTACGCTGAGCACAATTGTTCAGATGCGGGACCATATGAAAGTTGATTTTCATCATTCTGTGTCCGGTATCGCTCCCGGACAGTCAGCGGTTTTTTATGAAGGAAATGATTTGCTGGGCGGTGGCTTTTTGATGTAATTCCCTTTGATTTGCAGGATTTATTAACCTTGCTACCGTTATAAAGACAAAGACAATAAATCTTACAGGCTTCATAGCAATATTAACCAAAAGACCGGCGAGTTTCAATCCCTCGGTTCTTCCACACACAGCGGTAAATGCTAAAAACAAATTTGCGTTTACCCTTCTTTATGTTTTATTTGCAAAAAAAACGCGTTAAATGGCTAAAAATTTACTTATAGTTGAATCACCCGCAAAGGCAAAAACAATTGAAGGATATCTTGGAAAAGACTTTCTGGTAAAGTCGAGCTATGGCCACATCCGTGATCTGGTCAAGTCGGACGATGCCATAGATATTGCCAATAACTTCAAACAAAACTATGAGGTTCCTGCTGATAAAAAGCAGGTAGTCAGCGAATTAAAAAAATTGTCTAAAGAAGCAGAAACGGTATGGCTCGCATCCGATGAGGACCGTGAAGGTGAGGCTATATCGTGGCACCTGTACGAAACACTCGGCCTGAAGGAGGATAAAACGAAACGTATTGTATTTCATGAGATTACCAAACCTGCAATATTAAAAGCAATAGAGGCGCCACGGAAAATAGACTATAATTTAGTCAATGCGCAGCAAGCCCGTCGCGTGCTGGACAGGTTGGTTGGTTTTGAACTGTCTCCGGTTCTGTGGAAGAAGGTAAAGCCTTCCCTTTCGGCGGGGCGGGTACAGTCTGTGGCGGTGCGTCTGATCGTTGAAAGAGAACGCGAGATCAATAAATTCAAATCCGAAGCAGCTTTTAAGATCGTTGCCATTTTTGGCAAGGGAAAAGAGGCATTTAAAGCTGAACTTTCTGACCGGTATTCGAAACAGGAAGATGCGGAGAAATTTCTTCGGGATTGTCTCGGAGCAGAATTTGACGTACGCTCTTTGGAAACACGTCCGTCTAAAAGATCCCCTGCAGCGCCCTTTACGACTTCGACGCTTCAACAGGAGGCCAGCCGGAAGCTAGGTTATTCCGTATCACGGACGATGCAGGTGGCACAGAAATTATATGAAGCCGGGCACATCACCTATATGCGTACAGATTCGGTCAATCTCTCTGATCTGGCTTTAAATGCGGCGGCGGCAGAGATCGTATCGGCTTATGGAGGAAATTACCATCAGCAACGTATATATAAGACCAAAAGCGCAAATGCTCAGGAAGCGCACGAAGCTATACGACCTACATATTTCGGCAATCACTCCATTCAGGGAGATTCAAGCGAGATGCGTTTGTATGAACTCATCTGGAAAAGGGCTATCGCGTCGCAAATGAGCGAGGCTCAATTTGAAAAGACCACGGCTAAGATCAGTATTTCTACACGCAGTGAAGAATTGGTCGCAAATGGCGAAGTGATGAAATTCGACGGATTCCTGAGAGTTTATCTTGAATCGAATGATGACGAGGATGATAATAATCAGGATGGCGACAATGCCATGTTACCGCCGCTATCAAAGGGGCAGAGATTGACGCTAACCGAAATGTCGGCTACTGAGCGTTTTTCAAGGCCGCCTGCAAGATATACAGAAGCCAGTTTGGTTAAAAAATTAGAAGAGTTGGGAATCGGCCGACCGTCAACTTATGCACCAACAATTTCAACTGTGCAAAATCGTGGCTATGTGGTAAAAGAAGAACGGGAAGGAAAACAAAGGGTATATCGCGTATTAACACTTAAAAGCGAAAAGATAACAAAAGAAGAGCGCACGGAAACTACCGGCGCAGAAAGAGGAAAGCTCTCTCCTACTGATATTGGTTCAGTGGTCAATGATTTTCTGGTGCAATATTTTAACGGCATCGTGGATTTTAATTTTACCGCGAATGTAGAAAAGGAGTTTGACGAGATCGCACAGGGTTTAAAAGAGTGGACGGATATGCTTCACAGTTTCTACACGCCTTTTCATAAGGAGGTAGAAAGCACCATACAGACAGCGAATAAGGCAACCGGCGAACGTGAACTTGGGACGCATCCTGAAAGCGGAAAAAAAGTATCTGTTCGAATAGGTCGGTACGGACCATTTGTACAGATTGGAGACAGCAGCCAGGATGCCGCTAACCCGGATGAGAAACTACAGTATGCCAGCTTGCGAAATGGTCAGAGTATAGAAACTATTACTTTAGAAGAAGCACTTGAATTATTCCGTCTTCCCAAAAAGGTTGGCCAGTTTGAAGATAAAGATATCACTGTTGCCATCGGTAGATTTGGCCCCTATATCAGACATAACAGTGTATTTGTTTCCTTACCAAAAGAGATTGATCCACACGATGTAACAGAAGAAAAGGCGATTGAGCTGATCCTTGAAAAACGTAAAAAAGACGCCGAGAAACTGATCAAAACGTTTGAAGAGGACGCTGATGTGAAAGTGCTGAATGGTCGTTGGGGACCTTATATTGAATTTGGAAAAACAAACGTAAAGATACCAAAGGATAAGGACCCAAAAACGCTGACTTACGAAGAGTGCAAGGCGCTGGCAGAAGCTTCCCCGAAGGATGGCAAAAAAGGCAGATTTGGGAAGGTCGCGGCGGCTGCGAAACCTGCGGCAAAAAAGGCTCCCGCTAAAAAGAAGGCCCCAGCCAAAAAGAAATAGACTGGTTTTATTAAAGGTAAAGCGTGGTCGATAATGTGAACGTGCGGTTAGTCTCTCAGTTTCAAACTTATGCGGCCTGATATTATTACTTACAGGCATTCAGAAAAAATGATTAAAGATCTTCCGGATAATGTTGTAAAAGATATTGCTGTAGCGGTTGCACTGGAAAAGGAAACAGCGGAAAGCAAGATATGGTATGTTTACCTGATCAATTTAAAGAACGAACCTATTGAAAATGTATTGATTACGTCGAAGGGTTATGGCGAAAAGGACGGCGTTCAGGTGAAGACATCTGTGTTGCGGCACATGATACCATTGGTTGAACCAAATTCGTTTAAGCTGATAGAGCCAATCGATGAACAAACGTTTGGCCTTAATAATGAATATTGGTTGAGCTACTACATCGGCAAAGATATCTACGATAAAAAATTTATTTTTCTGCCAGAAAGTATTGTCGATCTTAACTTTATCCGGTTGCCTGTAATCAATAAGATCGGCGTGATGATAAAGTAGTTATAACACATAACAATCACACTTTGCTCACCGTTCAATATTTCAAAATAATCGATTGGGCTTTGAATTAATTTCATAATTTACATGGGAAAAAACAACCTATCCCATGGACACTTTTTACAGCCTTTTCCGTACCCGGAAAGGATTAATGAGCATCGGCGTCTTTCTGGTACTCGTCATTTTATCACTTTTTATTCTTTTCAGACATCACGCCCGGTCAACTGTTGATCCGGGGTTCAGCAAATACATTGAGTCGTACACCACGGGTGTAATTTCAAAAGGAAGTACAATAAAGATCAGGCTTGCGGGAGAAGTGCAGGTCGCGCATGAGCAAAATGCGCCTGTCTCCGATGACGTGTTCAGCTTCTCCCCTTCTGTAAAAGGAAAGGCATATTGGACGGATGCCAGAACAATTGAGTTTCGGCCCGAAGGCAAACTTGATCCTGATAAAAAATACACAGCGGACTTTAAATTAAAAAATATTGTTAATGTTCCAGGCAAGTTCGGTGACTTTAAATTTTCATTTCAAACCATCCGTCCGGATTATACCATAACGTTTTCCGGCTTGCAAACCGCAACCCACAGTTCGCTCGACAAAATGAAGCTGGATGGCATAATACAAACAGCAGATAATGAAGATCCTGCTCAAATCGAGAAGATCATATCGGCGAACTTCATAAATCCTGTTCAAATCAGTTGGGAGCACAACCCGGTTACGAAAACCCATCACTTTGTGATCACACAGCTGACACGCGGTAATGGGATAATCAATAAACTTACGGTAAACTGGGACGGCAGTGGCCTTAACATTGACAAAAAAGGGAATCAGGATTTTGATATTCCAGCGATTGGTGATTTTCGTGTTTTGGATGTTCGCGCCGTGCAGGATAACGACCAGTATGTGCTGGTTCAGTTTTCTGATAATATTCTCGTAGGTCAGGAGTTGGCGGGTCTCATTGGAATTGGCAACATTACTGATCCTGCTTACACTATAGAGGGAAGTATGGTGAAAGTTTATGCCCCCGATCAATTGCAGGGCGACTACAGCGTTTATGTTAATGAGGGAGTGGAGAATATTTCCCATAAAAAAATTGCAAAAGCATACACCGCTAACGTTTTTTTTGAGAACCGGTTGCCGTCCGTAACTATACCGGGCAAAGGTGTGATCCTGCCGGACTCTGGTAAGTTACTGATGCCGTTTGAGGCTACAAACCTTAACGCGGTAGATGTAAGTATCATTAAGATATATGAAAACAATGTGCCTCAATATTTTCAGAACAATGGATTTGACGGCGGCGAGGAGTTGCGTCATGTCGGAAAACCTGTTGTACAAAAAACTATTCGTCTTGATGACGATAAAAGTCTGAATCTGAATAAAAAGAACCGGTTTATGCTGGACATTGACCAGCTACTGCGTACCGAGCCAGGTGCGATCTACCGGGTGATCATCGGGTTCAGAAAAGAATATTCCATCTATAACTGTAGTGGAGGCTCTGCGCGTAAAGGCACAAATGATGACGACTATTATGGTGGAGAAAGCAATGCTTTTGGAGCAAATACCGGGACTATAAGCGATGAGGACGACGATTTTTGGTCGAGGTACGACAATTATTATCCTGAAAATTTTAACTGGCAGGACCGTAATGACCCGTGTACGAATTCTTATTTCACACGGGAAAAATGGGCAGTGCGTAGTATCATTGCTTCAAATATCGGGCTGATCGCAAAACGCGGCGCCGACAACAGTATGACCATAGCGGTAACCAATATTCTTAGCGCCAAACCTATGAGCGGAGTAGAATTGGAATTGCTTGATTATCAGAAACAGGTGATTTTTAAGACGACTTCTGGCAGTGATGGCCTTGCCACCTTTACCCTGAAGCGAAAGCCGTATTTGCTGGTTGCAAAAAATGGCAAAGAACGGGGTTATTTAAAACTGGATGACGGTAGTTCTCTGCCCCTGTCACGTTTCAATGTCGGTGGTGATGAGATTCAAAGCGGGTTGAAAGGCTTTATATACGGGGAACGGGGTGTCTGGAGACCCGGGGACTCTATCTTTATGTCATTTATTCTGCAGGACAAGCAAAAGACGATGCCGCCGGATATGCCCGTTCAGTTCGAATTGTATGATGCCAATGGTAAATTATACCGCCGAATTACGCAAACCAGATCGGTGGATGGTTTTTACAGTTTCCATACAGCGACCGACGAATCATCACCAACTGGAAACTGGCTGGCAAAAGTTAAAGTTGGTGGTGCGACATTCCAAAAAAATATAAAGATCGAGACCATCATGCCGAATCGCTTGAAGGTTAACTTATCGTTCGGCGGTGCGAAGGAGCTTACCAAAGGAAATAATGAATCGGGCAGCCTGTCCGCACAATGGCTTTTTGGTGGCGCTGCCCAAAATCTGAAAGCAAAGGTTGACGCATTCCTGTCGCCGAAAAAAACGTCATTTAAAAATTTTGAGGATTATGATTTTGACGATCCTACCCTTGCGTTCACCGCGCAAACACAAACGGTTTTTGACGGCAGGCTTGATGCGGATGGCAAAGCTGCCGTGAATGCTGACATCAATATAGAAAAACAGGTGCCGGGCCAGCTAAACGCTAATTTCCTGTTAAAGGTTTTTGAGCCGGGGGGTAATTTTAGTATTCAGACGCTCAGCCTCCCCTATAACGTTTATCCGGGTTATGTAGGAATAAAAACAGAAAAGGGCAGTGATTTGTCCGGAATGCTTGTTACGGACAAGGATCATGATATAGACATAGCTGACGTAGATGTTAACGGCAAACTTTTTAGCGGCAGCCGGGAAGTCGAGCTGGAATTATATAAAATCCAATGGCGCTGGTGGTGGGATGAAACAGGGAACGAAATGAGCAATTTCACTCAAGATAAATATAATAAACTCATAAAAACAGCCAACATTACCCTTAATAACGGACGTGGCAAATGGAATTTAAATATAAAACAGGCTGATTGGGGGCGTTATCTTATTCGGGTTCGCGATCCGCAAACCGGACATTCAACAGGTAAAATAACTTATGTTGATTGGCCAAACTGGTCGGAAAGGCTCCAGGAAACCAATCCCACTGAAGCCGCGATGCTGTCTTTTACCTCGGATAAAACAAGCTATAAAGTCGGTGAAGATGCAACGCTTACGATACCAACAATGTCGGATGGAAGGGCCTTGATAAGTTTTGAAAATGGCAGCAAGGTTTTAAAGACCGAATGGATCGATACCAAAAAAGGCCAGACACGCTACACGTTTAAGGTTGAGGCAGATATGGCACCCAACGTTTTTGTCAACGTTACCCTGCTGCAGCGGCATTCACAGACAGTTAATGATTTACCTATTCGTATGTATGGTGCGATCGGGCTGTCTGTTTATGACCCGGAGACGATATTAAAGCCGGTGATCAGTATGCCGGACAAGATACGTCCGGAAACACCGTCTTCTATAACTGTCTCGGAGGCATCCGGCAAAGAAATGACCTATACGGTTGCGATAGTTGACGAAGGGTTGCTTGATATCACGAATTATAAGACACCCGATCCGCATGAGACCTTTTATGCCCGGGAAGCTTTGGGCGTAAAGACCTGGGATCTGTTCGACTATGTAATCGGAGCTTTTGGAGGCGGACTGGAACGTATATTAAGTATCGGTGGTGACGGAACTGCCGGTGTGAACCACAACGTGACCATCAATAGATTTAAGCCGGTGGTAAAATTCATGGGGCCTTTTCATCTGGATAAGGGTGACAAACAAACGCATACATTCACGCTGCCACAATACGTGGGTTCGGTAAAGGCAATGGTGATTGCCGGGCACGACGGAAGCTATGGCAGTACCGATAAAGACGTAGTTGTTAAAAAGCCTTTGATGATCCTGGCAACCGTGCCGCGGGTATTGGGACCTTCGGAAAGGATACAGCTGCCCGTATCAGTGTTCGCCTTGGAGAATAATGTTAAATCTGTAAATGTACAGGTGCAGTCCACTATGTTCAGCGATCTCGCCGGGAATAATCAGAAGACCGTAACATTTACAAAGCCCGGCGATCAACTCGTGACTTTTGACCTGACCGTTAAAGATTTTGTCGGGACCGGCAAATTGAGAATAGTAGCAAAGAGCGGCAAGGAGACGGCAGCTTATGATGTTGAGCTGAGTGTTCGCAATCCGAATCCCACTATCACGAAGATACAGGAGAAAGAACTTAAACCCGGTGAAAGCTGGAGCGCCGCTTACTCGGCCATTGGTATAAACGGAACGAATAAAGCAACGCTTGAAGTCGCATCAATCCCTCCGCTTAATCTTGCCAAAAGGCTGAATTATTTGATAGAATATCCATATGGATGCGTAGAGCAAACAACATCAGCGGCATTCCCTCAGCTTTATCTGAATCAATTGCTCGATCTTTCGGATCGTCAAAAGGCAGAAACCGAACGCAACATAAAAGCAACGATAAATCGCCTGAATGGCTTTCAGGTAAACAGTGGTGGGTTAAGCTACTGGCCGGGATTTGGTGATGCTGACGAATGGGGAACAAATTATGCCGGGCACTTTATGCTGGAAGCGCAGGAGAAAGGTTATACGCTTCCGGTAGGATTTATCGACCAATGGAAAAAATATCAAAAACAGATGGCTGTAACGTGGGCGTCTGATCCGAGAAGTTTTTACGGCGCAGATCTGATTCAGGCTTACAGACTTTATCTTTTGGCATTGGCGCGTTCGCCGGAACTTGGCGCTATGAACCGCTTGCGGGAGTTTAAATACCTGAGTATAGAAGCACGATGGAGGCTGGCGGCGGCTTATAAGCTTTCGGGACAGCCTGAAATCGGCCGTCAACTGATTGCCGGATTGCCTCTGACGATAAAACCTTATAATTTGATGTATGGTACTTACGGCTCAGACTTGCGCGATGAAGCAATGATTTTAGAGACGCTCACTATACTCGGACAGCAGGAAAAGGCAAGCAAACTGCTGCGAACCGTCGCAAGCCGCTTGTCGCAGGATGATTGGTATAGCACCCAGACCACGGCATATTCATTAATAGCCATAGCGAAATATTGCGGCGAAAACAGATCGTCAGGAAAGCTTTCGTTTGGCGTTACAGCAAACGGAACGAAGTCCGTAATTAATTCAAAATCTTATTTGTCGCAATTGCCATTGGCGGCAGCGAAAGGAAACCTTGTACTCCGGAACAGCGGAAACAATAAGTTGTATATAAGAGTCATTCAAAGCGGTCAGCCTTCGTCAGGCGAGGATGTTCAGACACATATTGATCCTGATGTTTTGCAAATGCGGGTCGGCTATTTTACGCTTGGCGGTAAGGAAATAGATCCGGCAGCCTTAAAGCAGGGGACGGATTTTGTTGCGCAGGTAAATATCAAAAACCCGGGAAAGCGTGGTCGGTATGATAATATGGCGCTATCGCAAATATTTCCGTCGGGCTGGGAAATATTGAATAGCAGAATGATGAACGGCGCCGAGGCTTTCGCATCCTCGCCCTCAGACTATCGAGACGTAAGAGATGACCGTGTGAATACCTATTTTAGCCTGCCTGAAGGTAAAGAGGTGACCTACTATGTAATGTTGAATGCTGCTTATGCCGGAAAATATTATCTGCCGGCTGTTTATTGCGAGGCGATGTATAATAATTCTATCAGCGCTTTAATTAAAGGCCGATGGGTTGAGGTGACAAAATAAAGATTTTGGGCTGGCCGGCAGGTGTGTCGGTCAGCCTTTGAATAATCCATATTTCAGGATACAATAAATTGCCCGCACGCCATCCTTCCAGCCTATTTTTTTGCCATCGTCATAGGTCCGGCCATAATAGGATATACCTACCTCGTAAATACGCACGCCGGGCACGCGGGCTATCTTTTGGGTCACTTCAGGTTCAAAACCAAAACGTTGCTCCTGAAGTTTAATAGCCTGGATCATTTTGGTATCAAACAATTTGTAACAGGTTTCCATGTCCGTCAGGTTAAGGTTACTGAACATGTTTGACGCAAAGGTAAGCCAGTTATTGCCGATGGTATGCCAGAAGAATAAAATACGATGCGGGTTATTGCCGCGGAAACGCGACCCATAAACCACATCAGCGGCGCCGGAACAAACAGGCCTTAAAAGATCGTTATACTCCATCGGGTCATACTCAAGGTCGGCATCCTGTATGATAAGGTATTCTCCGGTTGCGTGGGCGATGCCGGTATGTAGTGCGGCGCCTTTACCTTTATTAATATCGTGTTTATAATAGTTTATCGGAAGGTCCGGATTTTCGAGTTTGTACTTTTCAATCGCCTCTGCCGTGTGGTCTGTGGAGAAGTCATTGACTATGATAACCTCCTTTTGAATGTTCCCGATAAGATTAACGGTTTTAATTTTGTTTAAAATTAAATGTATCGTATTACCTTCGTTGTAAGCCGGGATAATAATTGATAACTTTCTTATCTTCATTCCAATAAATAAATGCGACCGGGGTTAAATCGTACTATATATTTTCTTAAAAAACCAAAAGTAATAATAATACTTGCTTTTTTTCTGGTTGCGTTTCTGCTGTTTTGGTTTTGTTTACCCACC
Source organism: Mucilaginibacter sp. (assembly GCA_035547875.1). Classification (GTDB taxonomy): domain Bacteria; phylum Bacteroidota; class Bacteroidia; order Sphingobacteriales; family Sphingobacteriaceae; genus Mucilaginibacter. Next base: position 117,540 of record DASZTX010000013.1, read on the forward strand.
CCATTATTTGACAGCCCTACCTCCTACGTGATCGACGATGCGAACGGCCAGTTGCTCGGTGCATCTATTGCATCGGACGGGCAATGGCGTTTTCCGCCAAATGCCAGCGTTCCGGAAAAGTTTAAACAGTGTATCATTTCATTTGAAGATAAACGTTTTATGAGTCATCCCGGCGTGGACATACTTGCGCTTGGAAGAGCAATCAAACAGGATATCCGCTCGGGCAAGGTCACCAGTGGTGGGAGTACGCTCACTATGCAGGTCATCCGACTTGCTACCAGACACACGCGCACCATCTGGAACAAGATCACCGAAATAATTATGGCCATCCGGCTTGAACTCGGTTATTCAAAAAATGAGATTTTGTCCCTATACGCCAGCAATGCACCTTTCGGCACTAACGTTATCGGCCTCGATGCGGCTTCCTGGCGTTATTTCGGGCGCAGCCCCGATAAGCTATCCTGGGGCGAAATGGCGGCGATGGCTGTGCTGCCCAATGCGCCCTCGCTTGTACACCCGGGAAAGAATCGGCTTATACTTTTAAAAAAGAGGAATATGTTGCTTGACCGGCTGTTTCGTCAGAAAGTGATTGATTCCGCCACCGCCGCGTTGGCTAAACTGGAGCCGGTCCCTGATCGTCCGATGCCCTTGCCGCAGCTTGCCCCCCATCTACTGCAAAGATTTAAATCCGATAACGAGAATGTGCTGCATGGCGACACCCGTGTGAGAACCACCATTCGGTCTGCGCTGCAACAACAGGTTAATCAAATCCTTGAAAGACATCACCAATCGCTTAAATCAAACGGCATTAATAACATTGCTGCAATTGTGCTTGATGTGGAAACAGGTTCGACGCTGGCCTATGCGGGTAACATTGCGCACCGTGAAGACCCCGAAATGGAAAGTGATGTAGATGTGATCAGTGCACCGCGAAGTCCGGGTAGTACTTTAAAGCCACTCTTATATGCCAATATGCTGCACGACGGCTTATTATTGCCAAACAGCCTGCTACCGGATATTCCTACTCAGATCGCAGGATATCATCCTGAAAATTTTAATCTTGGATATGATGGCGCTGTACCAGCGTCAAAGGCACTGTCGCGGTCTTTAAATGTGCCTGCTGTAAAAATGTTGCAACAGTTTAAATATGAGCGTTTTTACGATGTTCTTCACAAAATGGGAATAACGACACTTAACCAGCCTGCCGATCATTATGGCTTGTCACTCATATTAGGCGGCGGCGAAAATACGCTTTGGGAACTCAGCGGTGCCTATGCCGACTTAGCGCGCGTATTGAATCATTATACGAAATATAAGGGTAAATATAATCCGGCGGACTATCATAACCCTGTTTATATGCCTGCGGAAAGCAAAGAACCCCAGCTTGAAAAATCCGGCCTGCTTGATGCCGCTTCTATCTATTATACACTCGAGGCCATGGAGGAAGTGATGAGACCGGGAGAAGAAATGCTATGGCAGCAATTCAGTTCGAGCCAGCGTATAGCATGGAAAACGGGAACCAGCTACGGGTTCAGGGACGGCTGGGCTATCGGTATTACGCAAAAGTTTGTTGTTGGCGTTTGGGTCGGTAACACAGATGGTGAAGGCAGACCAGACCTGACCGGTATTAATACAGCTGCACCTGCCCTGTTTGAGATATTCAGGTTATTGCCGGTATCTCACGATTGGTTTCAAATGCCTGTCGGAGAAATGGTGAAGATAAAGGTTTGCCGTCAGAGCGGTTACCGGGCGGGAGAATATTGTGATGATACAGAGGATATGTGGGTTCCTAAAAGCGGACTGAAAGCCCTGGTTTGCCCCTATCATCAGCTGGTGCATCTGAGTCCCGACGAAAAATGGCAGGTTACGGGCAATTGTGTGCCTCCTGATGAGATCGTAAATAAGAGCTGGTTTGTGTTGCCTCCTTCGATGGAATATTACTACCGGACAAAAAACTACCAGTATAAAATACTACCGCCGTTTCGGCCCGATTGTACTCAGACTGAAAGCGCCGCACCAATGGAATTGATCTACCCAAAGGACGGCGCAAAAATATACGTTCCGCTCGAAGCGGATGGTACGCGGGGGCGGGTTATTTTTACAGCTGCACACCGGCAGGCTGGAATTAAAATATTTTGGCATTTGGACGATAAGTATGTGGGAGAAACCCGTAATTTTCACCAGATATCGCTCAATCCACCACCGGGAAAACATACCCTTACTTTAGTTGACGGAAACGGCTATTCGGTACATATCAGTTTTGAGGCGCTCGCAAAATGATCTTTAAGCTCTCTAAATCTTGTCAGACCGTAAAATTTGTAGCAAACTTACAATATCTGAGTGTCCGTAAATCCGGGTAGGCTGTATCATTTATTATATTGCAAAAAAAATAAAGTATGCTTGAACAATACGATCTTCATAACCTGATGGTTATCGACATTGAAACAGTTCCGCAATACAGCAGTTATAGGCAGGTCCCCGAAAACTTGCAACTCCTTTGGGATGCCAAAACAGCAAACGTTCGCAAAGAGGAAACCGCTGAAGCTTTTTATGAAAGGGCGGCCATTTGGGCAGAATTCGGCAAGATCATTTGTATTTCAGTTGGGATTTTCACCACCGGACGGAATACAGGTTTAAGAGTCAAGTCTTTTTCTTCGAATGACGAAAAGGAGTTGCTTGAGGAATTTTCGAAATTACTCATCAGTCAGCCAGCAAGCCTTATTCTTTGTGCGCATAACGGGAAGGAATTTGATTTTCCCTATATATGCAGACGGATGCTGATCAATAGCGTAAAGATACCCTCGCAATTAGAGCTTTCCGGAAAAAAGCCATGGGAGATCAATCATCTGGACACAATGGAATTATGGAAATTTGGCGACTACAAAAACTACACCTCTTTAGCTCTGCTCAGCGCCATCTTTAATATACCCACTCCTAAAGACGACATCGACGGCAGTATGGTGGGAAAGGTTTACTGGGTGGATAACCAACTTGAGCGAATCTGCACCTATTGCGAAAAGGACGTAATCGCAACAGCCCAGTTGTTACGGCGTTATCGTGGCGAAGAACTGATAACAGAGGATTGCATCACCATAGTTGGCGCCTAATGCTTCAGGTAAAAAATCTTTCTGTGAAATTCGCGACGGCATCCGGTTCATTCGAGGCGGTAAAAGGAATATCTTTTCAACTGCAAAAGGGAGAAACATTGGGTATTGTCGGTGAATCAGGCTCTGGTAAATCAGTTGCTTCGCTGGCCATCATGCGGCTTCTTGATAGGCAAAACGCATCAATATCAGGTCACATTGCCTTGAACAATAACGATTTGCGTAACTTATCTGAAAAAGAGATCCGGCAGATACGGGGCCGTCAGATAGCGATGATCTTCCAGGAGCCGATGACCTCTCTGAATCCCGTTCTGACATGTGGAGAGCAGATTGCAGAGGCGATCCGTCTTCATTTGAAAATGTCCGCTAAGGTGGCCAAAGAGAGGACATTTTCCTTATTCAAGGAAGTTCAGTTACCGCGTCCGGAGACTATCTTTAGTAGTTACCCGCATCAATTGTCGGGTGGCCAGAAACAGCGGGTGATGATTGCGATGGCGTTGTCCTGCGATCCGGAGATTTTGATTGCCGATGAACCTACTACGGCGCTTGATGTTACTGTTCAGAAAACGATCATTGAGTTATTGTTGAAATTAAAGAATGAACGCCACATGAGTCTTATCTTTATTTCGCATGATCTTGGTGTGATCGGAGAAGTAGCAGACCGGGTAATGGTAATGAACAAAGGTGAAGTGGTTGAGGAAGCACCTGTGGATGAACTTTTTTCAAATCCCCGGCACGCTTATACAAAAGGGTTGCTGGCATGCAGACCTATACCCTCTCTCCAATTAAAAACGCTTCCGGTAGTGTCTGATTTCTTAGAAAACGGTAACAGCGGCAGCAATGTTGGGCAGGTAAGAAAACAACATGCATACGAAGCAGGGGAAATTGAAAAACGAAGAAGACTGATTTATGATAGGTCTCCTTTATTAACGATCGATCATTTGAATACATGGTTTCCGTTAAAAACCGGATTTTTCAAGAAAGAAAAAAACATCATTAAAGCGGTTAACGGGGTTAGCTTTGACGTCTATCCGGGTGAAACACTCGGTTTAGTGGGCGAATCGGGTTGTGGAAAGACAACGCTTGGTCGTAGTATTCTTCGATTGATCGAACCGACTTCCGGTAGTATTAAGTTCGATAAAACTGATCTCAGACGGCTAAGCAAAGCCGATTTGCAGGCGATCAGAAAGGATATACAGATCGTATTTCAGGATCCATATTCGTCACTCAATCCGCGGATGACGATAGGCAGATCGCTGATGGAGCCGTTGCAGGTACACCAGTTTTACACCAACGATAGTAAACGCAAAAAAAAGGTACTGGAATTACTGGATCGTGTAAATCTTCTTCCCGAACATTTTGACCGTTATCCCCATGAATTTTCCGGAGGACAACGACAGCGCATCGTCATTGCCCGTGCGCTTGCGCTTCAACCCAGGTTCATCATTTGTGATGAATCTGTTTCCGCATTAGATGTTTCCGTGCAGGCTCAGGTGCTGAATCTCCTGCGGGAACTACAGGAAGAACTCGGTCTGACCTATATCTTTATTTCCCACGATCTTGCAGTGATCAAACACATCTCTGACCGGATAATGGTAATGAATAAGGGAGAGATCGTAGAAACAGGCGCACCTGAACAAATATATTATCATCCGAAAGAAGAATACACAAAACGGCTGATCGCTTCCATTCCCGGAAACTAAGGTTTTTCGTCATTCATTTCAATCGGCTGTGAAGAAAGCGCTGCACAACCAAAACTTCCGTATCTTTGCGATCATACATTATACCTATGGCGAAAAAAAAAAACAGCTCATCAATAAATAAGGTACTTACACAAATGGTGCTTGATGTATTTGAGCAAAATGGTAATACGCCCTTAAATTACAAACAGGTTTCCGCAAAACTTAATGTCCGCGAGGCTGATGCAAGAGAGATCATCCATGATATATTAAGAGATGAGACAAAAAAGGGAGTATTAAAGGAGATATCTGCAGGAAAATTTAAACTAATTGAGCTCAAAACATTTATCGAAGGTGTCGTCGATATGACAAACGACGGTTCTGCATTTATAGTTACTGACGATGAATTTGAGAATGATATTTTTGTCGCTCCGCGTAAACTGCGGACCGCCCTTAACGGTGATCGTGTAAAAGTTTACGTTTACGCGAAAAGCAAAGGAAAAAATAAGGAAGGCGAGGTAATAGAAATATTACAACGCGCCAAAATGGAGTTTACAGGTATTGTAAAACTCTCTGACCGCTTTGCGTTCTTCATTCCGGACGACCGCAAAATGTTGCATGATATATTTATTCCGGCGGGCGAATTGAATGGTGCAAAAAATGGAATTAAAGCGGTAGCAGAAATAACAGATTGGCCGGCTGATGCGAAAAATCCTGTTGGACGGATAAAACATATTCTTGGTGCGCAGGGAGAGAACGATACGGAAATGAATGCGATACTTGCGGAATATGGATTTCCGTTGTCATTTCCGGCCGAAGTTGAACGTGAAGCCGAACATATTCCAGAAATTATATCCGAAGAAGAAATTTCAAAACGACGCGACTTTAGGAAGATCACCACGTTTACCATTGATCCCTTTGACGCAAAGGATTTTGACGACGCGTTGTCATTCAGACAATTGGAGAATGGAAATTATGAAGTAGGCATTCACATTGCCGATGTATCGCATTATATACTTCCGGATTCTGTCCTCGATAAGGAGGCCTTTGACCGGGCGACCTCCGTTTACCTTGTTGATCGTGTGATACCGATGTTGCCTGAACGGTTGTCAAATGGCGTGTGTTCATTGCGGCCAAACGAAGACAAGCTTTGTTTTGCTGCAATTTTTGAGTTGGATGCTGAGGCCTATGTGATTAATGAGTGGTTTGGGAAAACGGTGATTCATTCGGACAGACGCTTCGCATATGAAGAAGTGCAAGAGGTTATAGAATCAGAAAGCGGTGATTTTTCAAAGGAAATATTAGTCCTGAATGATCTGGCGAAAAAGCTACGGGAACGCAAGTTTAAACATGGCGCCATCAGTTTTGAAACGACCGAAGTTAAATTTAAACTGGACGAGCAGGGCAAGCCTGTTGGCGTATATGTTAAGGAACGAAAAGATGCACACAAACTGATCGAGGACTTTATGCTGCTTGCCAATCGTAAAGTTGCGGAGCATGTAAGCAAAATGGGTAAGGGCAAACACAAATATACTTTTGTTTATCGTGTGCATGATTCGCCAAAACCTGAGTCATTGGCCAGTTTTGCTCAGTTTGCTTCGAAATTTGGTTATAAGATCAATACCAAATCTGATAAGGAGACCGCCAGATCATTAAATTATCTGATGGAAGACGTGGAAGGCAAAAAAGAGCAGAATGTACTTACTCAGCTGGCAATACGATCGATGGCAAAAGCCGTTTATACCACCAAGAGTTCCAGCCATTATGGCCTCGCATTTGACCATTATACACACTTCACCTCTCCTATCCGTCGCTACCCGGATGTGATGGTGCACCGGCTGTTGTTTCATTATTTAAATGGTGGTCAGTCGGCCAATGCCGAGCATTACGAAAAGCTTTGTCAGCACAGTTCGCAAATGGAAAAGAAGGCGGCCGACGCTGAGCGCGCTTCGGTTAAATACAAGCAGGCGGAATACCTGCGCGACCATTTAGGCGCTGTTTTCAACGGAGTTATATCAGGTGTTACCGAATGGGGAATGTATGTGGAAATCATTGAGAATAAATGCGAAGGTATGATTCGCTTGCGCGACATATCTGATGATTTTTATACCCTCGATGAAAAGAATTATGCCATCATTGGTCAGCGGAAAAAGAAGGTTTATCAGCTTGGCGATGAGGTGAAAATTAAGGTAAGAAACGTTGATCTGACCAAGAAGCAGATTGACTTTACATTAGTTCAGGACTAAAATAAACAAGAGTGACCACGGATAATATGATCAGGCCGGAATGGGTGCCGGAGGCTTACCGGGATAACAATGCCACAGCGACGAATACCAAAAGAATGAAACAACTACATGAATTGCAGGATATTATCAGTGATGCCGTCGCGAAATTAAGCTTCCCTGAATATCCCGAAAAATTATACGAGCCAATTACGTATATCCTCTCCCTTGGCGGCAAGCGTATGCGGCCGGCTTTATTATTGATGGCCTGTGACCTTTTTGGTGGTGCTGTCGAAGACGCGCTATCTCCTGCGCTTGCTATTGAGGTATTCCACAATTTTACGCTGATGCATGACGATATCATGGATAATGCTCCGCTTCGTCGTGGACGGACAACCGTTCATGAAAAATGGAATCAAAACGTTGGTATTTTATCGGGCGACGTGATGCTGGTTCAGGGATACAAGCTGATGATGCAGGTGAAAGACCGCGTTTTACGCCCTATAATGGATATTTTTAATGAAACAGCCATCGGGGTTTGTGAAGGGCAGCAATTAGATATGGAGTTCGAAGAACGTGATCAGGTAAGTATCGATGAATATCTGCATATGATCCGTTTGAAAACTGCCGTGGTTTTAGGCGGTGCATTAAAGATCGGCGCACTTATCGGCGGCGCCGAAGCCCGGGACGCTGAGTTGCTCAGCGACTTCGGCATTAACCTTGGTATAGCTTTTCAGCTACAGGATGATATTCTTGATGTATATGGCGACCCTGAAAAATTTGGAAAGCAAGTAGGTGGCGATATCATTGCCAACAAAAAAACTTACCTGCTGATTAAGGCGAAAGAGCTCGCGAATAACACAGAGACCAGGGAACTAAGCAAATGGCTAAACGCTGTCGGTCTTGACAACATGAAGAAAGTTGAGGCGGTCACCACTATTTACAATATACTGAATATAAGGCAATATGCTGAACAAGCGATGCGCACCTATGCTGACAGCGCGTTCAAAGCTTTAAACGAAATTAGTCTTCCTGACGAACAGAAAAGTTACCTGCGTAATTTTGCCGATGGTCTGCTGGTTAGGGAGAATTAATTATATTTATGCGTGAAAAAAACCATTAATTTATAGTATGCTCAATTTCTTTAGAGAACACGAACAAAAGTTGTCGGGTAAACGAATATTTATATGAAGTTATTTTTTACAAACCTGACGCTTTTTTTATTTGTTTCAGTAAAGGGGCAAAATACTCCAGCACCCGATGTTGGCTATCCAGGTAAAAAAAATCAAGTGGATAGTTCAAAAAATCTTTCTCCGGCAATTATCTCCGTTGAGAAAGATGCGTCATTCCCAGGTGGAACCAGCAGTTTTTTTAGTTTCATTAGAAAAAATCTTCGCTATCCGCAAGATTCCCATGATAAAGGGATTCAGGGTGAAGTCGTGGTTGCTTTTGAAGTCCGAGAAGACGGACGTTTGAATAATGTACATGTTCAAAAAGGACTTGCACCGGATCTGGATGCGGAGGCCGTAAGGGTCGTAAGCGAATCACCAGCATGGATGCCGGCCATCCAAAACGGACGTGCTGTTAAAGCGAAATTTACTGTACCAGTTACTTTTAAACTAAATTAGGTTACTCAATGCGTAGATTAATAACAATTTGTCTCTTATTTTTTGCTGTTAGGCCATATGCACAAACACTTACCTCCGGCGGTAAACTGAAACCGGAGCAGGCGATAATGGATGTCCGGCATTATACGATAAATCTCGCCTTGGATTTTAAACAAAAATCGATTGATGGCTATGCCGTCATTGATGTGATAATGGCCAAGCCGACGCACGTGTTGTTGTTCGATCTGCTTGATTCCCTGAATGTAAAACAGGTACTTGTAAATAATAAAAAACAGCCATTTGAATATAAGAACAATGAGATCAGGATCAAGCTGACAAATGAGTTGCCGGAAGGCAAGGCAAGCGTAAAGGTAGTTTATGGCGGTAAGCCCCATGTTGCGCGTCGCCCGCCATGGGATGATGGTTTTATATGGACGAGCGATTCTACGGGCCATCCCTGGATGGCCATCACCGCCGAAGGAACCGGCGGGAAGTTGTACTTTCCCTGCAAGGATCATCCGTCAGATGAGCCGAATGAAGGTGTAGATATGATCATTACCGTGCCGAAAGACCTGGTTGTTGCGGGTCCCGGGCTTTTACAAAGCGTTAAAAAACATGGCGAAACGGCGACCTATCACTGGAAAACGAATTATACCATCAACAACTACAGCATTTTATTTAACGTAGGTGATTTTGCTGTGGTAAGTCGTACCTATACCACTTGTGACGGTCATAAAACACCGTTACAGTTTTACGTGCTGAAAGAACACGAAGCCAAAGCACAGCATCATCTCGACATTTTTGAAAAAACCATTCACGAGCAGGAAAAATACTTTGGAGAATATCCCTGGGCAAAGGAAAAGATAGCTATTTGCGAAACACCGCACCTGGGCATGGAGCACCAGACGATGAATGCGTATGGTAATAAGTTCCGTTATTCTAAGGTAGGCGGAGAGGATTATGATGGTTTGATGCACCACGAATTTGGCCACGAATGGTGGGGTAATAAGGTAACTGCTAAAGACTGGGCAGATTACTGGATACACGAAGGTATTTGCACGTATGGTGATGCGCTCTATGTACGTGAATTTGAAGGAAAAGAGGCCTATATTAATTATTTCAAACGTTCGGCTTATTCATTTGGTAACAAGATACCAATTGTAATGGGTAAGGATATTGACGAGGAAGCTGCTTATAACGGCGATATTTACGGCAAAGGCGCTTTTTTTATGCATACCCTGTGTTATATTATGGGCGACAGCACTTTTTTTCCGGCACTTAAAAAATTTGTCACTTCACCTGAATATACGTACGATAATCTGGTAACTACAGACGATGTAGAGCAATTTTTCAGTAAGGAGTTCGGCCAGGATCTGAAACCGTTGTTTGATCTGTATTTACGCTCAATAAACAAGCTGGAGGTCGATGTTAAAGGTAGCCCACGTGATAAATACGTAATTAAACTGCAAAATATCTCGATCCCATTGCCGCTGGACGTTACGACCGATGCCGGTACCAAGAGACTGCTGGTGGATAGCAAAGGGATAACTGTTGACAGTAAGATCATCCCGATAATCGACAAGGATTCTTATTATTTAAAGAAGGTAACTATAGAATAACGCTGCGATTAGGATGGAACATGAAATAATGGGTCATACGAAGAAGGCTTTGAAAGTAGCAAAGGATAGGGAGAAAGGCTTTAATGAGAAATTCAAAGAGATTCTTATTGAGGTTGTTATTATCATCTTTGCCGTATCGTTCGCTGCTTTTATCGAGCGTACAAGGGAGCATTTTAAGGAACAGGCCGAAGCAAAGGAATTTCTCTTAGGACTTAACAGTGACATTGCCAACGAAATTAAACAGGTAGAAGATTCAAAAAGGCAAATGGTTAAACTGGATGAGGATTATAAGAAACTCCTGCATTTTAATAAAAACACCATCGACAGCATAGAAAAGGTGAAGGCAAGGGAAAGTTTCAATATTCCTAAATTCAATACCCGGCCGCTCAATGGTCGCTATGAAGGCTTTAAATCAAGCGGGAAGATACAAACAATTGAAAATGATTCGTTGCGTAACAATATTTTGAAGCTTTACCAGGAAGCAATTCCGTTTATTGATTTCTCTGAAACCGCATTTAACAGCAATCAGGCACGGATAGAGGATATTTTGTTTTCAGGACAAGGCAGTAACGCCACTGAAGATAATGTCCTCAGGGTTATCACCACGCCGCGCGGCAAACTGGCCCTAACCTTCTCCATCAGTTATTCTGATGGCGTCATTGCAGGATATGATCGTATGATCGCTCAGGCAAAAAAGGTACAAAAAGAGATAAAACGCGAATACGCCGAATAGGTATTCTTCAAAAACTGTTGGGATAAGTTATAAAGAAAAACCCCGGACTTTTTATAAAGACCGGGGTTTCTAAATAATTTATATCTGAACTTATTCAGCAGCAGGTGCTTCCTCTGTATCAGCTGCTTTCTTTTTCGGAGCAGCCTTTTTCTTCGGAGCAGCTTCTTCAGCAGCTGGAGCGGCTGTTTCTTCAACAGATGCAGCCTCAGCCACCGGAGCTTTTGCTTCAACCGTTTTCTTTTCAGCTTTTGCTTTTGGAGCGGGCGCAGGAGTTTCAACAACCGGTGCGGTTTCGAAAGGTAAAACCGATACATACGAACGATTGTCAGCTTTCTTTTTGAAAACCACGGTGCCGTCAGCTAAAGCGAATAATGTATGATCTTTACCAAGACCTACGTTCAGGCCAGGATTATGTTTGGTTCCGCGCTGGCGTACGATAATATTGCCTGCAATAGCTGGCTGGCCGCCAAAAATCTTGATACCTAAGCGTTTGCTATGTGACTCACGACCGTTCTTGGAACTACCGGCCCCTTTTTTATGTGCCATGTTTTAATATTTTTATCAACCGGATATCTCCGGTCAGGGTTAAACTTAAATTATAACGTAATACCAGTGATCTCTATCTTGGTAAATTGCTGACGGTGACCATTTTTCTTTTTGTAACCTTTTCTTCTTTTCTTTTTGAATACGATTACCTTGTCACCTTTTAAATGAGACACGATCTTAGCAGAAACTTTAGCACTCTTTAAATCAGATCCCAATTTAAATTTACCTTCATTTTCAGCTAACAACACATTGTCAAATTCAATATTAGCGCCTTCATCTCCCTGTAACCTGTGTACAAAGAGCTGCTGGTCTTTAGCAACTTTAAATTGCTGTCCTGCTATACTTACTATTGCGTACATTGTTTGTTAATTATTTTTTTAAAAATTTGAGGTGCAAATATAGAATTTAGTTTCGAAGAAAACAATTCATTTTTACATATTACACATCTTCTTTAATGCCTCGCCGTAACCCGGTGTGATTTGTTGGCCACCAAGTTTCATACATTCATTGTAGTATTTCAACGCATTCACACAGTCATTTGAATAGTAGTAAGCCGCCGAGAGTTTAAATAGTGTGTTTTGATTTTTTGGGGCTATGCTGTAAGATTTTTTAAATATTGTGATTGCTGTATTTAGTTCTTCTTTATTTCTGTTAACAGCATAACGCGACATATGAATTGTCGCTTCGTCAGTAAGAATATTTGAGCTATTTGGATTAATTGCAAGTCCTTTGTCTAATTGTTTTTTGGCCTCTATAAGGTCGTTAAAATTGAAATAAACCGCTGCAAAACCCCAGTAAGCATTTTCGTTTTTTTTGTTAAGCAGCCAAGCCTGGTTAAATCGCTTCATTGCAGTTTCGGTATCGCCTCTGTATAAATAGGTAAATCCCAGGTTTACTAAATGTTCCGATGCTTTAGTCCTGTTGGTATCTATACTCAATTCTGTTTTGATGAATTCATCATCAATAGCAATCTGCTCTTTTGTTTTTTTTACATTGCCATATTCGGGCCTTAAATTAATATCCGTTTGCGCTTTTTTTTCCCAATCGGTATAACTAACATTTTGTGCAACACACTTTACGCCAAAAAGCAATGCAACAAGAAAGGCAGTATATTTCATAAATTATTTTTTCCTTTTCTCCTCGGCATCAGCCAATACACGGTTGATTTCTTTTATCAGATTCATATTGGCGTCCCGTAATTTGGGATCACCGGCAAATGACTCGTCAAATAGCACCTTTTTACTTTTGCGCTGGTAGGCAAACTCGATGTAATAACGTAATGGTTTACCTTTTACTTTAGTTGAATCTCCGGTTTCGTCTGACGGAAAATCCCAGAAACCCAGTTCCGCAGCTTTGCGGTGAAGATAAAGAAGGTCACTATTTGACAGGCGGAGATTCATTTTTACCAATGAATCCTGCCGGTTAAGGTATTGGTAATCGCCTGTTTTTGAATTGTACTTATTCAGCATACTATCTGCCGTCCCATAGATTATGGTGAACGACTTGAACTCACTGAATTTATACGGCGCATTTTTGATCATGTGCCCGTAATAATAAACGCAATACAGTAAAAAGGGAACGACTATGGTCAGAACGAGGAAAACTTTTTTTGCTTTTTCAGACATTGGGGTAGTTTATATAGATATCAATTTATTATTCGTCAGCGCTTACCGCGTCCGGGGCATCCAGGAGTTCGCTTTCCCATTTGCTTACGACCGCAGTAGCCATCGCATTGCCGAGAACATTTGTGGCAGATCTTCCCATATCGAGCAAGGGGTCAATACCGATGATTAAGGCAAGCCCTGCCTCAGGAATATGAAACATAGGCAAGGTACCGGCAATCACAACCAAAGAGGCCCGCGGGACGCCTGCCACTCCCTTACTGGTCAGCATCAGGATCAGAAGCATTATCGCCTGCTGACTTATGGACAAATGCATATTATATGCCTGGGCAAGGAATAGGGAAGCAAATGTCATGTACATCATCGAACCGTCGAGGTTAAACGAATAACCTAATGGCAGTACAAAACTCACAATCTTGTTGCTGCAGCCGAAGCGCTCCAGCTCAAGTAATACTTTCGGATAGGCGGCTTCACTGGTTGACGTACTGAATGCAATGATCATGGCATCTTTTATCCTGCTAACCAGATTAAAAACACGCTTACGTAAAACCACAAACCCGGCGACAATTATCAATGCCCATAACATCGTGAGCGAAAAATAAAATTCGCCTATAAAAATTGCATACGTGGACAGTACGCCCAGTCCCTGTTTGGCAACTATCGCAGCAATGCCGCCAAATACCGCTATCGGCGCAAGCCACATCACATACCCGGTTATTTTAAGGATAACATGAGCGATTGCGTCCATCGCCTTAATGACAACATTTCCCTTTTCACCAATTGCGGCAGTAGCAATCCCAAAAAACAACGAAAACACAACTATCTGCAATATTTCGTTTTTGGTCATGGATTCAAAAAAGCTTTTCGGAAATATATGGTCAACAAAATCCTTCAGTGAGATTCCTGATTTATTTATGCCCGTTGACAGGTGATTGTCCGGCAAAGGAAGGTGCATAGCCGTTCCCGGACGGAAAAGATTCACCAAAATCATACCCAGCAGCAGCGATACCAGTGTTGCGCTCAGGAACCACAATAAGGTCTTTCCGCCGATGCGCCCCACTGCTTTTATATCGCCGACTTTTGCAACACCCACGACAAGTGTTGAAAACACCAGCGGGCCGACGATCATTTTGATCAGGTTAAGGAATATCTTGGTTAAGATTGAAAAACCTTCCAGTTTATCCTCCAGCAAGACGCTGTTTTCGTGCCGCAGAGAAATTTGTGTGGCCTGCTGTACTTTAAGCTGCCGGTAGGCTTCGGTTGAAGTATCCGTCTCACTTGCCAGCCGGGTATCTAATTTCTTTATCGCCGCGTCAGCGGAATAAATGCGGTTATTGATGTCATCAACCACATATTTGTTATACAGATATCCGGCTATCATTCCTAAAATGAGCGCGATAAAGATATACAGCGTAAGTTTACTTTTTTGCATGGCGCAGGATGAGCGTGCAAAAATAATAAATTACGCCGATCTGTACGCATCGGGAGTGTATCTTCTTACCCGGAGTTTAGCCAGCCTGGAGTATCTATGCCTTTTCGACAACGACGGCTGTTCCGTAGGCCAGCACTTCGGTAACACCCTGCATTACTTCGTTCGCGTCATACCGCATATTGATCACAGCGTTAGCGCCGTGCTGCTGCGCATGTTGTATCATTAACTGGTAAGCTTCCTCGCGGGCTGTTTCGCAAAGTTCCGTATAGATGGTATTGCGACCACCAAAAACGGTTTGTAATCCTCCCATAAAGTTGCCGCCAACGCCGCGTGAACGCACGGTGATACCTCGGATGATCCCTAATTGTTGTGTGATCTTATACCCGTCTAAATGGGTACTTGTTGTTACTAACATGATTTCTTTTTTATTTATTAGATTCAGGAAAATGCAGAATGTTTCTAAATATTGCCTTTTTTTAATTCGCTGATTGCCTGGTGAGCTGCGCGGGCTGTAAGTGCCATAAATGTGAGCGATGGATTTTGTACGCCCGTTGAAGTCATGCAGGCGCCGTCCGTAACAAACACGTTTGGGCAGGCATGCAACTGATTCCATTTATTTAGTAACGACGTTTTAGGATCGTGTCCCATACGCACGCCGCCAACTTCGTGAATATCCAGTCCGGGCGCCTGTTTGCTGTCATTCGGAGTGATATATTTACACCCTGCCTTTTCAAGCATTTCTGCACCTTGCTGTAAAAAATCGTTCATCGACTTTTCATCATTTTCATCATAATCTACTGAAATGGTAAGCAAAGGCATCCCCCATTCATCCTTTTTATCCTTGCTCAGGTAAACATGATTAGTTTCTTTTGGGATGGTTTCCCCCTGCATCATCATATAAACTCCCCAGTCTCCGGGTTCCGAAATAGCATCTTTATATACTTTACCAACCTGCGAACCAAGGGTATAATGTCCCCATCCTGCCCTTGCCGCTGTATAAAATGTCATGTATCCGCGCAAAAAGTCGGTTTCCTGTTTATAAACATTTCTAAAATTCGGCATCATTACGGCCGTTGGGCGTCTCCCGTAGTAATATGAATCTTGATAACCACCCATATGAGCCGTTAGCGAACCGCGGTAATTTTGAAAGGCTACATATTTCCCTAAAAGGCCATTGTCGTTCCCAAGTCCGTTGGGAAAACGGTTTGATGTGGAATTCAGCAACACCAGATTTGTATTTAGACATGCGGCATTTACAAAAATTATTTTTGCAAAATATTCGGCGCTCTGTTGAGTATGCGCATTAATGACCCTGACACCGGTCGCTCTTGCTTTGGTTTCATCGTAGATGATTGAGTGTACGACCGAATCAGGCAGTATCGTAAGATTTCCTGTTTTTGATGCGGTGGGTAATGTGGATGAGTTTGAACTGAAATACCCGCCAAAGGGACAGCCCCGCTGGCAAAGATTCCGCGCCTGGCATTGCCCCCTGCCCTGCTGCAGATGCACTTCTTTTGGTTGTGTAAGATGCGCACAGCGCCCGATGATGACGTTCCGGTCAGGGTAGCTATCCATTATTCTTTTTTGGATGACTTTTTCTACCGTGTTCATTTCCCATGCAGGCAGAAATTCGCCGTCCGGTAAGGTATCCAATCCGTCATAATTACCACTGATGCCCGCAAAGCGCTCTACATAGCTGTACCAGGGAGCAAGATCATCGTAACGAATGGGCCAGTCAACAGCAAAGCCATCACGGGCCGGTCCTTCAAAATCAAACTTGCTCCATCGCTGAGTCTGCCTTGCCCACAGAAGTGATTTTCCACCAACCTGATATCCTCTTATCCAGTCAAACGGTTTCTGTTGTATATAAGGATGATCCGTGTCTTTTACAAAAAAATGCTCGGTACTTTCATCAAATGCATAACACCGGCATACTACCGGATTTTCCTTAGTGATCTTTAACGGTAGTTCTCCCCTATGTTTGAAATCCCAGGGATTCATCGTTGCGGTCGGATAATCTTTCAGATGAACAACGTTCTTTCCGCGTTCCAGTACCAGCGTCTTTAGCCCGCCCTCACAAAGTTCTTTAGCCGCCCATCCACCGCTGATACCTGAACCAATCACAATGGCGTCGTAAGTGTGATTTGAATTAGGCGTATAGTTAAAATCAGGAGAAATCATCAAAGGAAATAATTAGGTTATTAAAAGTAAGAAAATAAATTAAACGCTTATTTTCGTTTTAAAAGAATATACTTTTATCATCGATCTATCATATAGTTGGCCAAGGCTTGTTTTACTGGTCTGTTTTATAAAATAAAAATGCTGAAAATAAGTGAATTATATATTTATCCGGTCAAATCGCTCGGTGGCATAAGGGTTGACGAATCCAGAGTAACCCCTATGGGACTGGAATATGACAGGCGCTGGCTGCTGGTTGATGACAATAATGACTTTGTTACACAGCGTCAGTTTCCGAAAATGGCGTTATTAAGTGTCGCATTAAGGAAATCCGGAATAACTGTATCCAATAAGGAGTACTCTGAATCGATCGACATCCCGTTTAATGAACGGGGGCGATCTTATGAGCGTATAACCGTAACGATCTGGGATGATACCTGCTCAGGAGAGCTGGTGAGCGCAGAAGCGGACAATTGGTTTACAAAGGCGCTCGGGTTCAGATGTCGCTTGGTTTATATGCCTGATGATACCCGTAGGATAGTTGATCAGCGTTATGCTAACGAAAATGCGATCACTTCATTTTCTGATGCATACCCTTTTTTGCTCATCGGGCAGGCTTCTCTTGATGAACTTAACAGTCGGCTTACAGAACCCATACCCATGAACAGGTTCAGGCCGAACATCGTTTTTTCAGGCGCTGAACCATTTGCTGAAGACCAATATGGGCATTTCAAAATTGGTGGCGTCGATTTTTACGGCGTCAAGTTATGTGCCCGCTGTGTCATGACCACCGTCAACCAGGATACTGGCGTTAACGGAAAAGAACCATTGAAGACACTTGCCAAATACCGGGCAAAAGACAATAATATACTTTTCGGTCAGAATTTAATACATAAGGGTTCGGGACAAATTTCGGTTGGTGACGAACTGATATTACAGCATCTTGTTGATGACGAAAGATTTATAGTTTGACATGGAATTTATCATTACAACGATAGAATTCAATTAACAACAATATCATAAGGCCTAAAAATGCTTATGACTTCTTTGCATATTAGCTCGCTTTGTCTTCGCAGATAGAAGTCATTTACAGGTTAATAAAATATTATCTTTACATTTATCCCGTTAGTGCAGGAGTAAATACGTTACTCCTGCTTTTATTATCTTTGCTGGCTACACTGTAAGATATGCTGTCGAAAAAAACAAAGTATGCGATTAAAGCGCTTGTGGTGCTGGGTAAGAATACCGATAAGCCGCCGATGCAGATTTCAAAAATTGCGGAGGAAGAACGCATCCCTAAAAAGTTCCTCGAACAAATTCTTCTGGACCTGCGAAATGCAGGTTTTTTATATAGCAAAAAAGGTGCGGGAGGCGGCTATAGCCTGAATAAAGATCCAAAAGATATCTATCTCGTACAGATCATGCGCATTACCGACGGCCCTATTGCGATGGTGCCATGTGCAAGTCTGAATTTTTACCATAAGTGTGAAGAGTGCCATCAGGAAACTACCTGCGGTATCCGGGATGTTTTTATCGAGGTGCGTGACGCTACTTTAAAGATTCTAACCGAAACGAGTATTGCCGATATCATCAGCCGGGAAACTACGCTCTTAAACGGATAAGACCATTATTTTTCAAATGCACAGCTTACTTCCAGCCGGACTATAACGCTACACCCTAACCATTTGAATTGCAAAAACAATGTCATGAATAAATAAATTTAATTTAAATACTACTAATTCCGTATAGTATGTATATATTTGTCACATTAAAAAATGAGGACAAACGGATATAGCTATTGTAAAATGATGATCAATTGCCTGATGTACAGCAACTGACGGGGCGTTTTATTATAGCAATATAAAAACAAAAGCCTCTTTAGCCTTTGCCGAAGAGGTTTTTTTACGGGATAATACCAGCAATATGCAAAGTTTTAGAACAGAACTGGAGAACCCAGTAGTTGAAAAAGATATCATCGATCTGGAAAAAAAGATCAGGGCTTTTCGCGAAGGTAAAATTCATGACGAAAAGTTCAGAAGTCTGCGCCTTGCAAGAGGCATTTACGGACAGCGACAGCAGGGTGTCCAGATGGTACGTATAAAGCTGCCGTTCGGCAAGGTCACATTTAAGCAGCTGTTGCGGATAGCTGATATTTCTGACGAGTATGCCAGCAGCAACCTGCACCTGACGACACGGCAGGATATTCAAATCCACTATGTCAGCCTTGACCGTACGCCGCAGCTGTGGGCTGAACTGGAACAGGACGATATTACGCTGCGCGAAGCCTGCGGTAATACTGTCAGGAACGTAACGGCCTCCCCCACTGCCGGTATTGATCCGCTTGAGCCTTTTGATGTTTCACCTTATGCACAAGCAACATTTGAATACTTTTTGCGCAATCCGATCTGTCAGGAAATGGGACGAAAGTTTAAAATCGCGTTTTCGTCCAGCGAAGCTGACACCGCCTTCTCCTATATCCACGACATCGGTTTGATCCCTAAAATAAATGAGACAGGTGAGCGGGGATTTAAAATAATGCTTGGTGGCGGTTTGGGTGCTCAGCCCTTGCTTGCCAGCATTGTTGAAGATTTTTTACACGAGGACGAACTGATGCCTTATATCGAGGCGATCATCCGGGTCTTTGATCGTTACGGCGAAAGAAATAACCGCAACAAGGCCCGTTTAAAATATCTGATCCAAAAGATCGGACTGACAGAAGTACTCTTGCTCGCAAAAGCAGAAAGAGCTGCATTAAAAGTGAAGCGGTATAAGATTGATCGTTACGGCGTAGATGATCCCAAACTACCCCTTCGCAAAGAATATCAGGCAGTTGAGATAAATAACCCGTTCCGGTACGAACAATGGCGGGCAACCAATGTGTTCGAACAAAAGCAGGAGGGTTATTATGGCGTTTACATTAAAGTTCCTGTGGGCGATATTTCATCTGACACGGCCAGGAAACTGGTTGCTGTGCTGGAGCCGCTGGTGGCTGATGAGATCAGGATAACACAAAATCAAGGGTTGCTTGTGAAATTTGTCAGTAAAGATGCTTTACCTGCTTTATATAGTGGTCTGGCTGAACTTGAACTTGCAGCTCCCGGTTTTGACAGCCTTGCCGACGTTACGACCTGTCCAGGAACGGATACTTGTAATCTTGGTATTTCCAATAGTATGACCTTATCCAGGGTGCTGGAAGACCTCATTTATAACGAATACGAGGATCTTATTTACAATAAAGAAATCAAGATAAAGATAAGCGGCTGCATGAATTCCTGCGGTCAGCATGGATTGGCTCATATTGGCTTTCATGGCAGTTCGCTAAAGGCTGCCGGACGGGTACTCCCTTCTGTTCAGGTGCTGCTTGGTGGAGGAACTGTGGGCGACGGAGTTGGCCGGGCCGCGGAGAAAATTATTAAGGTGCCTGCAAAAAGAGCGACCGATGTTCTGCGGAAAATTCTGGATGATTATCAATCCGCTGCTGAACAGGATGAGACTTTTCATGCTTTTTATGACAGAAATGGAAAAGATTACTTCTATCAATTGTTAAAGCCGCTCGCTGATTTAAGCTCACTTACAGAGGACGAGTTTGTCGATTGGGGGCATCAGGAGACGTTTGCCACAGCTATCGGTGTCGGTGAGTGTGCCGGGGTGGTTATTGATCTGGTCGCGACCCTTTTATATGAGGCCGAAGAAAAATATGGGTGGGCAAAAGAAGCATATCGTGAAAACCGCTGGGCTGATGCCATTTACCATGCTTATAATTCGTTGGTGAGCGCAGCCAAAGCATTACTGTTGGACAAAAATATCAATGTCAGCACCCAGGCGGCTGTGATCAGAGAATTTGATGCCAATTACGTGAGTACCGGCGGACTTGCTTTAAACGGAAATTTCACTCACCTGGTAATGCAGATCAATCAAAACGAGCCTTCTGAAAACTTTGCGACCACGTATCTGCGGGACGCCAGCGATTTTTTAAACATTGTTAAAACAAAGAGAGAGGAACTGATACAGTCATGATAGTCACTCACACAGATAAGAATATTAAGGAACCACGCATTACACTGGTTGGGGCTGGCCCCGGAGATACGGAATTAATCACTTTAAAAGGTGTAAAAGCTCTTCAGTGCGCAGATGTAGTATTATATGATGCACTTGTTAACGACGAACTCCTTGATTTTGCGCCAGAAAATTCGGTAAAAGTGTATGTCGGTAAGCGGTCAGGCGATCACTCCTACTCACAGGAAGCAGTTAATAAGCTGATGATAGATTATGCCATTAATTATGGGCACGTGGTGCGACTTAAAGGCGGTGATCCTTTTGTTTTTGGCCGCGGCTTTGAAGAACTTGATTTTGCGGCATCCTATAGCATTCCTGCTCAGGTAATTCCCGGCATATCCAGCTCTATAGGTGTTCCGGGTATGCAGCATATCCCAGTTACCCATCGCGGGTTAAGCGAAAGTTTCTGGGTGATTACCGGCACTACCTCCAGCCGGGAAATATCAAAGGATGTTTATGCGGCTGCCAAAACAAATGCGACCGTTGTAATTTTAATGGGTATCCACAAGCTGTCCGAAATAGCTGATATTTTTAGAAAGGAAGGCAAACACAGGCTGCCCGCCGCAGTGATACAAAGCGGAACAACCAGCGAGGAAAAAGTCGCTGTAGGTATTGTGGATACCATTACGGAGATCGTGGAAGAAAAAAAAATAACCTCGCCTGCACTTATTGTATTCGGAGAGGTGGTGTCGCTGCACCCTCAGTTTGCGCCAATAAAAGAATTTTATGACATTATTGCGGAGCAGTAGCAAGGTGTTAGCCGACGGAGAACGCACAGACGGAAATCTGCTGTTCCCGGTATTCTTAAAATTAAATGAGCTTCATACCGTGTTGGTGGGCGCAGGTAACGTTGGGCTGGAAAAGCTGACAGCTATTCTTCGTAACAGCCCCGATGCACGTGTTACCGTTATCGCGCAAGAAATATTGCCCGCAGTAGCATTGGTTGCCGATACCCATCCGAAGGTAAATATTGTTGAAAAAACATTTATCGATAACGACCTTGACGAGGCGGATCTTGTTATTGCCGCTACCGGGAATGCCCAGCTGAATTTATTTATCAGGCAATCCGCGAGGGAGAGAAAATTATTGATCAACGTGGCTGACAAACCGGAATTGTGCGATTTTTATCTGGCATCCATCGTTAAAAAAGGCGACCTTAAAATTGCGATCTCGACCAACGGAAAGTCGCCAACCATCGCTAAAAGACTTAAAGAAGTCCTGCATAACGGATTGCCCGATGAGCTTGATATTTCGTTGGATCAAATGAGCAGGTTACGCGCAAGTCTTAACGGGGATTTTGCCGGTAAAGTCAAAAAATTAAATGAAGTCACCTCTGTTCTTATTGCGCCTAAACCAGTTGAAAAACGAAGTTTGATATGGCTGATCTGGGGAGCTATTATATTTTCAATTCTTATTACTGTAACTGCACTATGGTTTAATGAACCAGGGTTTAAGGATTATGCATTATCAGTTCCTCCGGCCTTTTATTATTTTTTAGCGGCCGGATTCGTATTTGCGCTGATCGACGGTGCGATCGGCATGTCATATGGAGTTACATCTACCACTTTTTCGTTAACCATGGGCATACCGCCCGCTTCAGCAAGTATGGGTGTGCATTTATCCGAGATCATGAGCAACGGTATTGCGGGCTGGATGCACTATCGGATGGGTAATATAAACTGGAAATTATTCAAAATGCTGCTCCTCCCCGGAATTGCAGGCGCGGTAACCGGTGCCTATCTGTTGTCGTCATTAGAGCATTACAGTCAGTACACCAAACCATTCGTATCGGTGTACACGCTGATTCTCGGCATTGTCATCCTTTCAAAGGCCTTTAAGACAGGAACAAAAAAGCCTGGAACAAAGATCAAAAAGATATCTCTGCTTGGGCTTGGTGGCGGATTTATTGATGCGGTAGGCGGCGGCGGCTGGGGTTCTATCGTTCTTTCAACGCTTATAGCGGGTGGTCGTAATCCGCGGTTCTCGCTTGGGACAGTTAAGCTTTCCAGGTTTTTTATCGCCCTGATGAGTTCCATAACTTTTATCACCATGCTCAATAGTAACCATTGGGAAGCAGTTGCCGGGCTGGTGATCGGCAGCGCCATCGCTTCCCCTATCGCAGCAAGAATTTCGAACAAAATATCAGTTAAGGCTATAATGACCGCTGTGGCGGTGATCGTCATAGCCATCAGTATAAAGAGCATTACAGCGTTTTTGATAAAAATAATTTAAGAATGAGCGAGCTGGCGACATATGTAAAAAAGGAAATTACCGGTTTAAACCCGATTGAGGCGCTTACGTTGCTTTCGGATACGTTTCGGGATGAAATTGTGTTTTCTACAAGCTTTGGATGGGAGGATCAGGTAATCACCCATATGATCTTTCAAAATGACCTTCCGATAAAGGTTTTTACCCTTGAAACAGGCAGGCTTTTTCCGGAGACTTACTATGTGTGGAACCGGACAATGGAAATCTACGGAAAACCGGTGCATGCTTATTATCCGCAGACATCGTCAGTTGAGCAAATGGTCAGTGCTAAGGGGCCCAGCAGCTTCTACGAATCAGTGGAAAATCGCAAGGAATGCTGTGGTATCAGAAAAATAGAACCCTTAAAGCGGGCACTTGCCGGGAATAAATGCTGGATTACGGGAATCCGTGCTGAACAGTCGGCAAACAGGCAGTTTATGGAAGATGTGGAGTGGGACGCTGCGAACCAGATTGTCAAATTTCATCCTCTTTACAACTGGAGCCTGGATGATGTGAAAAATTATATTAAAGAGTATAATATCCCTTATAACACGTTGCATGACCGTGGTTTTCCAAGTATAGGCTGTGCGCCCTGTACAAGGGCGGTAAGGCCTGGTGAGGACTTCCGGTCCGGAAGATGGTGGTGGGAAGATCAAAGTAAAAAAGAGTGCGGATTACATGAGATTAACGAATCAACCAAAAAATGAGCAAACATACATTAGATTATCTGGACGAACTTGAGGCGGAAGCCATTTATATCCTGCGTGAGGTTGCCGGTCAGTTTGAGAAGCCAGCATTATTATTTTCGGGCGGGAAAGACTCGATAACGCTCGTCAGGCTGGCAGAGAAGGCTTTCAGGCCGGGTAAGTTCCCCTTCCCTCTTGTACACATTGATACCGGGCATAATTTCAGCGAGACGATCGAATATCGAGACAGAATGATTGACAGAATCGGCGAAAAACTGATTATCGGTCATGTTCAGGAATCAATTGACAGCGGTCGCGTTGTTGAGCAGAAAGGAAAAAATGCCAGCCGTAACGCTTTGCAGACGGTTACACTGCTTGACACGATAGCAAAACACGGCTTCGATGCCTGTATAGGCGGTGCAAGACGCGATGAAGAAAAAGCAAGGGCCAAAGAGCGGATATTTTCCGTGCGTGATGAATTTGGACAATGGGATCCCAAACGCCAGCGGCCTGAACTTTGGAATATTTTTAACGGAAAGATCCATAAAAGCGAAAATGTGCGTGTGTTTCCAATCAGTAACTGGACAGAGCTTGACGTGTGGAACTATATCCGGCGGGAGAAAATTGAATTACCATCCATCTATTTTGCACACGAGCGGGATGTCATAACCCGTAACGGTCAGTTAATGGGCGCCTCTCCTTTTTTGAATATGGATGATGAAGACGTCATAGAACGACGTATGGTGAGATTCCGGACGGTCGGGGATATGACCTGTACAGCTGCGGTGGAATCGTATGCTTACCATATTGACGACATCATTGAGGAGATCAGCGAGTCAAAAATCAGTGAACGTGGGGCGCGTATGGATGACAAGGTCAGCGAGGCCGCCATGGAAGACCGCAAAAAAGGCGGCTATTTTTAAAATCAGGCTGAATACGGCATTTATTCGGAAGTTTTTACCGAATGATCAATCATAATCAAAATACTTGAACATTAAATAATGGACATATTAAAATTTATCACAGCAGGA
This sequence comes from Mucilaginibacter sp., assembly GCA_035547875.1. Lineage (GTDB taxonomy): Bacteria > Bacteroidota > Bacteroidia > Sphingobacteriales > Sphingobacteriaceae > Mucilaginibacter. The sequence continues at coordinate 142,302 of DASZTX010000013.1, forward strand.
AGCGTGGACGATGGCAAAAGTACCCTCATCGGACGGTTACTTTATGACAGCGGTTCTATTCTTGCTGATCAACTGGAAGCACTGCATCGATCCAACCGCAAAAATGACGATGGCACCATCGATCTCGCGATACTGACAGACGGGCTTAAAGCCGAACGTGAGCAGGGAATTACCATCGATGTGGCTTATAAATATTTTCAGACGTCGAAAAGGAAATTTATCATCGCAGATACTCCAGGCCATATACAATATACGCGTAATATGGTGACGGGAGCATCGAATGCAAAACTTGCGATAATATTGATCGATGCCCGTAAAGGCGTAATTGAGCAAACGATACGTCATTCCTATCTCGTATCACTCTTAGGTATCCAACAGGTGGTGGTTTGCATCAATAAAATGGATATGATCGACTACAGCGAGGCGATTTACGAAACCATCATCAACGATTATAAGGCTTTAGCTTATAAGGTTGGTTTATCCGACGTCAAATTTATTCCGGTGAGTGCGTTAAAGGGCGATAATATTGTTCATCCTTCTCAGAGAATGCATTGGTATGAAGGAGATAGCCTTTTGTCTTTCCTGGAAACAGTGGATATAAAAGTTGATGACAGTACAGCTCATGCACGATTCCCGGTGCAATGGGTTGTACGGCCGCAAACTGAGGAGCTTCATGACTATCGAGGATATGCTGGACGTGTGTCCAGCGGGTCGTTCAAGATAAACGATAAGGTTACCGTGCTACCTTCGGGCTTTCACTCAACTATTGAGAAAATTGAACTATTTGACTCGGTTCCACAGGAAGCTTTTGCAGGCATGTCGGTGACTATTCATCTTAAAGATGATATCGATATTAGTCGTGGTGATGTTTTGGTCAATACCGATTATCAACCAGCCGTATCCCAACAAATTGAAGCTGATCTGTGCTGGATGGATACCAGGGCGCTGGATACATCGCTGACGTATCTTATCCAGCATAACAGCAAGGTCACCAGGTGTAAAATTCAGGAAACATTGTACAAAGTCAATATCAATACGCTGGAAAAGGAATTTGACGAAGAATTTAAGTTAAATGATATCGGCAGGGTCGTTATTAAGACGGCCGATCCGTTGGCGTTTGATGCGTATCAGGAGAACAAAGCCAACGGCGGTGCAATTATTATCGACAGCCGGACAAACGTAACGGTTGGTGCGCTGATGTTACGAACTGCAACAGATTGATATTCATTAAAATAGTAAAGCCGCCGGAAATCCTCCGGTGGCTTTACTATATCAACAAAAGCAGATATCATTATTTTTTGAATTCATCCTTCAACTCCGCGCTTTCTGCCTTTCTGAATTTCATTACTTTCGGCACCGAGACACTTGAGATGTACGGATTATCCTGGTGAAGCCGGTAATAACCCTGATGATATTTTTCGGCAGGGTAAAATGCTTTGAAGGGTGCTACCTGGGTCACAACCGGATCAGAATAATGCTTTGAAGCATTGACATTTTTAATGGTCTGATCCCATATTGCTTTTTCTTCCGGTGTCCTGTAAAATACTATGGAACGATAATCTGTTCCCACATCCGGCCCTTGACGGTTTAATTCTGTCGGGTTATGTGCAAAGAAAAACGCATGGGCAAGTGTTGCAAAACTGATCACCTTAGGATCGTAGTAAACCTGCACACATTCAGCATGTCCGGTTGTCTGTGAACCTACCTGTTCGTAACTTGGATTTTTAGTGGTGCCCCCTGAATAGCCAGAAACCACCTTGTCAACACCTTTAAGCTCTGATATCGCTTCGCTCATACTCCAGAAACAACCTCCTCCAAAGGTTGCCACCTGCTCCCCGGCCTTTGGCTTCGGTAGTCTCGCAAAATCACTGCTGCTACCACCTGGTTGTCCCTCCGCGCAGCCTGAAAAAAGAAGAACAGCCGCAGCATAAAGAATTATACGTTTCATACAATTAAGATTTATAGTTAACATACGTCACCCGTCTCTGTTTCGGATGGTCACACCGATGTCATGTTAGGATAACAGTGATCGCCATTCGCTGACCGGTTTTATGGTTTAGTCGTTAAAACTTGATATTCCTTACAAAAGGCAGATATATTGTTGATCAACTCATCTTTTTCACTTTCCAGAGTATATCAACGAGGCCATTGATCTTTATTTCATGCACGGTGGCGAGCATCATCCCCAGTTTACCGGGAGGAAACCCCTTGTTGTGCATCCATTCCAGATAAGATACCGGAATATCGCTGATCAATGTATCCTTATACTTGCCGAAGGGCATTTTCGTACGCACAATTTCAAGCAGAATTGCCGGGTCGGGTCCTATATTTTCCACATGTAAATATAGAAATCAAAATTTTCTTATTGCTCAATTAGTTGATTAAACCAACATTGACCGATTCAATCATCAAAATATGACACACAATTTTACCATTAACAGGTTATATCCTTTAGATTTATAACATTCTTATGAAACAACAAATTGCTGCAACACTATCCGGCTCCGACTTCCCGGTGGAAGGCGTAGCCCGTCATATCAAATTTGACGGCTATCAAGACGCTTTTGAATTTAAGTCGATCGACAATAATCTGCATTTGATCATCGCCCGCGACGATGACGGTGAATGGATCCGGGTAGCGGGTACTGAACCGTATCTGGGCAGCTGGGTTGAAGAACTGGCGAGGCAAGTAGCATAATATTAAAATATGGAAAAAAGAGAGATTGGGAAATCCGGAATAAAGGTTGCGCCGTTTGCATTGGGTGGTAACGTGTTTGGATGGACGATTGATGAAAAACGATCATTTGAAGTACTGGATGCATTTTGTGGGGCTGGTCTCGATCTGATCGATACCGCCGATATGTATTCGACCTGGGCACCGGGAAATAAAGGTGGAGAATCTGAAACTATTATCGGAAACTGGCTTAACAAATCAAAAAAAAGAGATGAAGTTGTTATTGCCACCAAGGTAGGAAAACCGATGGGTGCCGACAAAAAAGGGCTTTCCCGCAAGTACATCATACAAGCTGTCGAAGATTCACTGATGCGCCTGCAAACCGATTATATCGACCTGTATCAATCGCATCAGGATGATAAAACTGTTCCGTTGGAAGAAAGCCTCGAAGCCTTTACTGGGCTGATAAAACAAGGCAAGGTAAGAGCAATCGGTGCGTCCAATTATGATGCCGTGAGATTTAAGGAAACCTTGGCCGTCAGCGATGAAAATAACCTGGCCTCATATACCTGCCTGCAGCCGGAATATAACTTATATAATCGCGAAGATTATGAAAATAATTTTGAGCCTGTCTGCAGAGAAAGGAATATCGGAGTGCTTTCCTATTATTCGCTGGCAAGTGGCTTCCTGACCGGAAAATACCGTTCAGAAAATGATCTTTCAAAGAGCAGCAGGGGCGTAGGTGTAAAACAGTTTCTGGATCAGCGGGGCTTTAAAATCCTTGCGGCGCTTGACAAGGTTGCTTCGAATTACGGTGTCAAACCCGCCGCGATTGCCCTCGCCTGGATCATTTCGCGAACGGGTATTACAGCGCCCATTGCAAGCGCAACCAGCGTTCCGCAACTGAATGAACTTATCAGTTCCGTAAATATTCGGTTAACCGGAGAGGATATAGACCAGCTGAACGAAGCGTCGGTTTATTAAACAAAAAAAGGGACTGGTTTAAAGTCCCTTTTTATATTTAAGAGTGTGAGTTTAACGTACTGAACGATGTTTACTATATTCGTTCCGTCCATTTTTTCCCGAATAGTCATTATGCCCTTTGTTACGGTCATTTGAATTATATTGACCATGATCATAGTCCCGGCCAGACTGTCCGTATTGATTATTTTTATAAGGTTCCTGACGAACTGGCTGTCTGTTGTCATAACCGGCGTCCTGATGGCGTGACCAATCGGCTACTGCCCTGCCGTTATATCTGGTTCTGTACACCTCGTTATTAATATAAGGGCGATGTTCGCGGATTTCATAGTGACGGGCGTTTCTCCAGTCATAATCCCTGTAAACACCTGGTAGATATAAAGCTGAAACCCATGCATTACCGTTGAAATAAAAATAACGTTGTGCCCGGATGTTATAATATGCGTTTACATCAGGCAGGTAATAATAATCATCGTCATATGCGTCATTATAAACCGGACCGGCAACAACCGGAGCTTTGGTATATGCTATACTGACAGGGCCTACCCTTAATCCTACGTTTAAACTAACCTGAGCGTCAGCACGACTGAACATCAGGCCGCTGAATGCTAATGCTGATAATATTGCTAACTTTTTCATGATCTTAATTTTTATGGCTGCCGACATTAGCCGACTGCGTTGTTAAATTTTATACTTATCAGACTATAGCAAAACACAAACAGTTTAATAGCATTAAGACAGGTAACATATAAATTACAAAGCTCCCGGCAAAAAAACATAGAGCTATGTGATACGTGTAATTCCTGTTGTTAAAACAGGTAAAAAGATCAAAGAGTCAGCTTGTCAGGGCATGTTATCTGTCAATTTGTCAAATACAGGTCATTTGGAACAGGCATTGATGAGCAATGTAAAAACCGATCAAAAAATTCAAACAGATTATGCAAGAAAAAGGCACAATTTCGATTCATACCGAGAATATTTTCCCGATCATTAAAAAGTTTCTGTATTCAGATAACGAGATATTTTTAAGGGAACTGGTATCAAATGCGGTTGACGCAACACAAAAAATTAAACGGTTAAGTTCGCTCGGACAGTACAGCGGCGAATTAGGCGAACTACGCGTGGAAGTGGCTTTTGATGAAAAAGCAAAAACCATTACCATTTCTGACAGGGGCCTGGGGATGACCGCCGATGAGATAAAAAAATATATTAACCAGATCGCCTTCTCCGGAGCTACGGAGTTTATGGAAAAATTCAAAGAGGCTAAGGATGCTAATGAGATCATCGGACGTTTTGGTTTAGGCTTCTATTCTGCTTTTATGGTAGCGGATAAGGTCGAAATAGAATCGCTGTCCTATCAGGAAGGTTCAGAACCGGCGCACTGGGTTTGTGACGGCAGCACAGAATTCGAGATCAGTGAAGGTAGCCTTCAGGAACGTGGCACTGAAATTACGCTGCACATCAACAAAGAGTCCGAAGAGTTTTTAAGTAAATATAAATTGCAGGAAATTCTTGACAAATATTGCAAGTTCCTGCCTGTGCCGATAAAATTTGGTACAAAAACCGAGTCTGTTGAGGATGGCGTCGATGAAGAAGGTAAAACCAAGTACCAATCGGTTGAGGTTGACAATATTATAAACGATACCAACCCTATCTGGACAAAATCTCCCAATGAGCTTAAAGACGAAGATTATCTGAATTTCTACAAACAGCTTTATCCGTTTTCCGAAGATCCGCTGTTCTGGATACACCTGAATGTGGATTATCCTTTTAACCTTACCGGGGTGCTTTACTTTCCTAAACTGAAAAAGGATTTTGAGATACAGCGCAACAAAATAAAGCTGTTTTCGCGTCAGGTATTTATTACTGACGAAGTAAAAGACATTGTACCGGAGTTCCTGATGCTGTTACATGGCGTGATCGATTCTCCGGATATCCCGTTAAATGTATCCCGGAGCTTTCTGCAAGCCGATAGCAATGTTAAAAAGATCAACAGTTATATCACTAAAAAGGTGGCTGATAAACTGGCGGAATTGTTTAAAAATGACAGGCAAGCTTACGAACAGAAGTGGGCTGACATCGGCCTTTTTGTAAAATACGGCATTATCAGTGATGAAAAGTTCTATGACAAGGCAAAAGATTTTGCTCTGCTGACAAATACCAAAAAGGAAAATTACACGCTGAATGAGTATAAGGACAAAGTTGCACCGGAGCAAACTGATAAGGACGAACAGTTGGTTTATATCTATACCAACGATCCTGCAAAACAGGACGCTTTTATTCAGTCTGCGAATAAAAAAGGCTACGATATTTTGCTGATGGATTCGCCGATCGATAATCATTTTATCGCTCATCTTGAACAAAAGTTAGAAAAGACCTCATTTAAACGTGTGGATGCGGACGTAGCAGATAAACTGATCAACAAAGCCGACGCGCCTGAACATATTCTGACAGAAGAACAAACTACGCTTGTAAAAGAGGTCTTTACTAAAGCGATCAATAAGCCGGCGTATAAAGTTGAGATAGAGAGCCTGAGTCCCGATGAATTGCCTGTAACCGTTACCATGGATGAGTTTATGCGCCGGATGAAGGAGATGGCAGCTATGGGTGGTGGTATGGGATTTTATGGCAGCATGCCTGACAATTATAAAGTAGTGGTCAACGGGAATCATAAGCTGATCAGCCGCATTGCCCAGGAAGAAGACGAAGCAGTGAGAGAGCAGCTTTCTAAACAAGCATTTGATCTTGCTTTATTGTCGCAGGGATTGCTGACCGGTGCGGATCTGACTGAGTTTGTCAGCCGAAGCGTAAGTATGATCTAAACTGATTTCGACATGTTTATAAATACGGGAGCCGCCTCAAAAGCGGCTCTTTTTGTTTGTTAAACCTTTTGAAGATATGGCGGTTTAATTATTACTGAACCTTTGCAAAAAACTTATGGAATTTTTAATCCCAGTGCATCTGTTAATTAAATAACAATCGATGTACATTTATAAAAGAATCAGCGATGAAAAACTTAAAGAAATTATTGCTTATGTTACTGACAGCCTTTATAGGGTTGCCATTAGCAGTGCGGGCGCAAAGCCAGAAGCCGGATGCAAAAACAGAAAAAGTAAAAGCGTTACTCGACGAACGCAATTTTATCTTCGAAGCAACCTATGTTATCCCACAGACGGGGATTTCAAAATCTTTAACCTATGGATATGATATGACAGTCTCAAAAGATACTGTGACGGCTTATCTTCCCTATTATGGCAGGGTCACCCTCCCTCCCGTCGATCCGACTGATGGCGGTGTAAAATTCACAACCATAAGTTTTGATTATAAAACCATACCTAAAAAAAAGGGATACGAAATCCTAATAACGCCGAAAGATATTATGGAGCAAAGCGGATCAAAGGATGTGCGCTACGTCCGCATAAATGTTTCTTTAAACGGATACGCTACGTTGCAGGTGATCAGCAACAACCGCGATCCTATTTCATATAACGGCACGATTGTGCCGCGTGAAAGCAAAAAATAGAATAGATGGCAGACTTTCAACATTTATTTTTTGAAAGTCTGCCTTATTTTTTAGCTGGCAACGGCCTCTTCAGTATGTCTTTGCACATTTCCCGGACGTCCGTTCTTAAATGCTTTCCTTGGTGTTAATCCGAGCAATTCAAACATCGCCATATCGCTATCAAAGGAAGGATTCGGTGTGGTAAGCAGCTTTTCGCCTGCAAAAATTGAGTTAGCCCCTGCCATAAAACAAAACGCCTGTTCTACAACACTCATTTCCGTGCGTCCGGCGGAAAGACGAACAACCGTTTTAGGCATGATGATACGCGTGGTTGCAATCATTCTCACCATATCCCACACAGAGACCCGTGGCTGCTCCGCCAAAGGTGTACCTTTTACCGGCACCAGTGCGTTAATGGGGACTGATTCCGGATGTGCAGGAAGATTCGATAATGTCTTAAGCATGGATATTCTGTCTTCCACGGTTTCACCCAATCCGATTATGCCACCACTGCAAACAGTTATCCGCGCCTTGCGAACATTCTCGAGTGTTTTTAAACGATCATCATAAGTGCGGGTGGTGATAATACGTTTGTAATCGTCTTCAGAAGTATCCAAATTATGGTTATAAGCATATAAACCAGCATCGGCAAGACGTTGCGCCTGTGATTCGGACAGCATACCAAGCGTGCAGCAGACTTCCATATCCAGCTCATTTACAGCCTTGACCATATCAATTACTTTATCAAAGTCCTTATTATCCCTCACTTCACGCCAGGCAGCACCCATACACAGTCTTGATGCCCCGCCATCCTTTGCTTTTTGAGCGGCGGCAATTACTTCTTCTTTAGGCATAATAGCATGAACATTGACACCCGTATTATAACGTGCAGCCTGAGGGCAATAGGCGCAATCTTCCGGGCATCCCCCCGTCTTTATAGAGATCAGCGAGCTGATCTGAACTTCTGAATAATCTTTATTTTCGCGATGGATGGTAGCGGCCTGATAAACAAGGTCTAACAAAGGTGTGTGGTAGATTTCTGCAATTTCTTCTTTTGTCCAGTTGTATCTTACTTCGGTCATTTCCTCAAAATTAAAGTTCAAATTTATAATAAAAGCTCAGAAGCGAGCCATAAGGGCAATAAAAACCCGATGCAATCCGTAAACGTTGTGATAATGATAGACGATGCAACGGCAGGATCGATACCAGCCCGCTTTAAAATAAGTGGAATACCGGCGCCCGAAAGACCAGCTACGATCAAATTGCCCGTCATTGCCAAAAACAGTACGATGCCAAGCATCGGATTGGCATCGTAAAATAACGCAAAAGAAAATACGATCAGGCCATTTGCCGCACCGTTGATCATACCGACCAGAAACTCTTTAAAAACGGTATAATAAGCTTGCCGGTCAGAAAGGTCGCTCAGAGAAATACGACGAACAGTTACCGCCAGCGCCTGTGTAGCCGCATTACCACCCATTCCTCCAATGATGGTCATATAGGCAACAATTACCGGTAGCCTTTCCTCGATCCCACTGAAATGACGAATAACGGAAGCCGCAAGAAAGGCCGTACCGAGGTTGATTACCAACCATGGCAGTCGGCTTTTAACCGCTTCCAACCAGGTACCGCTTAACTCTTCGTCTTCAGATACACCGGATATTTTCAAAATATCCTCGGTGCTTTCCTGCTCCATTACGTCGATAATATCATCTACCGTAATTCGTCCGAGCAATTTCATATTATCATCGACTACCGGAATGGCCGTCAGGTTATATTGTGAGATCAGTCCGGCAACATCCTCCTGGTCAAGATCGGCTTTTACATACACAAAATCCGTGACTACCAGATCCCGTACTTTTGCATCAGCCTTAGCTTTAAGTATTGATTTTACAGAAAGTATTCCCTGAAGTGTATCGTCATCATCCACTACGTAAATGATATAAAACTCCTCCATTTCTTCAGACTGCCGGATCACCTCGTCGAGCGCCTGTTTTTTATCAAGGTTGATATTAACCTTGATCATTTCGGAGTTCATGATACCGCCGGCTGTATCCTCGTTATATAATAACAAGGCGCGGATATTGTCGGCGTCTTCCTGGTTTATTTCCTGTAAAATTTCCTGCTGATCGTCCTCGTCAAGCTGGGAAATGATGTCTGTGGCATCATCATAATCAAGCTCACCGATAATCTCAGACCTTTTTTCAGGGTCAAGTGCGATCAGCAGTTCCGCCGGGTCCTGTTCCTCGTGCATTTCGGCAAAAACCTCGGATGCGGTTTCTGTCGGCAATATGTTGATGATCCTTTCCCTGGCTTCCTGCGAGAGCCGTTCAAAAAGCAAAGCAATCTCAGAAGCGTGATATTCTTTCAGAACACGCTCTAATTCAGCATCGTCTTCAGCAAGAGCTGCCTGAATACGCGCCAAATCCGTTTTATCGATCTCAAAAGATTGCATGTGCGCCTAAAATACGTATTTATAGCGCAAAAAAAGGAAATTAAAAAATGGATTACAACCCTTAACCAGGTCTCATATGGTGTATTTATACCGGGCTATCACCCCTGGTATCTTGCCCGCTTTATCCAGGGTACGGTTAACCTGCGTTTTCCGGATAGAAACCTGTATTTCACACTTGTTATCGAATTGCTGTTCCAATATTTGTAGGCTGTCGTCTTTGATCAGCCTCATTATATCATTAGTTTGAAGATAATCGAACTGAAGGATATAGACATCATTCACAGTCTTTTCAATAATGGTTGACTGTTTGATGGACTCTTCCGCCGCAGTTTTATAGGCGTTGATCAGACCCGGCACACCGAGCAGTGTTCCACCGAAGTAACGAACCACAATCACAGCAATATTTGTCAGGTCATGTGAAAGCAGCGTGTTCAGGATAGGTCGCCCCGCGGTCCCGGACGGCTCACCGTCATCATTAAAACGAAAGACAGACCGGTCAGGTGTGAGGCGCAACGCCCAGCAATGATGATTTGCTTTGGGGTGATCCTGCTTAAGTGAGGTAATGTAATTTTTTAAATCCTCTTCACCGGTAACAGGATACGCAAATGCAAGAAACTTACTCCCCCGTTCCCTGTACAAACCTTCTGCAGGCGTTTCTATCGTACGGTAGCTGTCGTCAAAAAGCATCAGGACTGAACAAACAGGTTGGTGAATAACTGTGGATAATAAATGATCACGATAGCCAGTATTGCAAGTATCAATCCAACCCTATTGAATAAAGTTAGTTTTTCCCTGAAAAGAATTGCCCCGGTAAACGTTCCAAGAATGATCACACCAATATCCATTGCCGAAAATACAATGGAAGGGTTTTTCGCAAAATGCTGGTGTGCTTTAACGTAAAACAAAATATTCCCAAAGTTTGCGATGCCTAATATCCAACCAATAAAAATGTGAGGCCACGAAAACTTCATGGTTCCGGTTAAAACCTGATAGAAAAGCCCGATAAGCGAAAAGATAAATGCGAATGAATAAACAATAAATAGCGATGTCCCGATATTGATCTGTTTTACGACAGCGATCTGTTTAAACATGATGTCAATGATGCCCATACCGACAAAGACCATCAAGATAAACAGCCAGGAAGCAGCGCCCTTTTCTTTGTTTCCATTTCCCTTGCCCCAGGGAATCAGGCAAATAATGGCAACAACGCCGGTGATAAGCCCTATGACCCTGATCGTTTCAGGAACTTCATTAAAAATCAGGAAGGCTGCGGCTACAGAAATAAACAACGATAACCGCTGAGCCGCATCAGTTCTTACAATTCCACTGACCCTCACCGACGCTGCGAGTATAACAAACAGTAAAGGAAGTAATAATCCCAGCAGCCCGTACAAATAAAATGGCGCATCATTCAAGCCGTGTAATTTGGGCTTTAAAAATATCCAGGTAAGAATGATCGCAATAGAATAGTTCCAGGTAATAGCCTGATAGACATCAATATGGTAACGTTTTGCAAGCTTCAGCATTACCGAAACCAGGACACTGCAACAAATACTAAAAATTATGTAAAACATAGGTTGATCCTAATTAATAGCCGGACGGGTTTAGTTGTTAAAATTAGTCATTTTCATTGACGATGAGCGTCAGTTTATCGTCGCCGACAAATAATTCATCAATTATTTTCCCCGACACTGACGGCGCCTTAATACCCTCTCTGAGATATTGCTTACCCGTAAATATCCGCGCTTCGTCCCAAACACCCGCGTCAATAAAGCTTCCAAGTGTTTTTGCGCCACCTTCAATGATCACTGATTGAATATCCTGCAGGTATAGTTGGAAAAGGATATATTGTGGTACATATCTGTCAAAATCTTCAAGTGCAATAAATCTGTTTTTACCTATAATATCAGTGCTGACTTCATTGAAAATAAAAGTTTCGGCCGAATTGTCGAATATATTTAAGGTCGGGTCTAATTCCAGACGGCGATCTATAACCACACGTTTGGGTGATCTTCCGCCGCCATATCGAACGTTCAATTGAGGATTATCAATTTGCGCCGTGTTTTTCCCAACCAGCACGGCATCCTCCCCGGAACGCCATTGATGCACGAGGCGCCGCGATTCCGGGCCTGTTATCCAAAACTGGCGGCTGTCTTCCGGCGAAAAAAAAGCGTCAGCCGTTTGCGCCCATTTTAAAATTACATAAGGTCGTTGTTTTTGTACACGGGTAAAAAAACGGCGATTGAGCCATTTGCAATCTTTTTCAAGAACCCCGGTGATAACATTGATGCCTGCATTTTGCAGTTTTTCAATCCCCTTGCCATTTACACTTTCAAATGGGTCGCGGCAACCCACCACAACTCGTGGAATCTGATGTTTTATGATCAGATCAGCGCAGGGTGGAGTTTTACCGTAATGTGCACATGGCTCAAGCGATACGTATATAGCAGATTTCTTTAAGCGTTCGTCCGAATCCGGAAACCTGGAAATGACTTGATTTATAGCATTCACCTCAGCATGGGATTCCCCGTATCTCTGATGATACCCCTCACCGATTATCCTGTCCTCACAAACAACTACGGCGCCAACCATTGGGTTAGGGCTGACGTAACCCGCTCCCAAAGCCGCAAGTTCTATACAGCGCTGCATATATTTTTCGTGAAGGCCCATGGTGCAAAAGTAGCTTTTTATGTTATTTTGTCGCATGAAAACTATAAAGGAGGTTTTTGAAGAATATAAGTCGGCGTTAACAATTATTTACGACCGTAATGAGATAGAGGCAATAACCCTGTTGGTCATCAATGAGGTGCTGGCTTTATCCAAGGCGGCTATAAAGGCATTTCCTGATAAAAAACTGAACGATACGGAGGAGGATAGGTTATCTTCTATATTGAAGGAATTGAAGACGGGTAAGCCCGTACAGTATATTTTAGGAAAAACTGAGTTTTATGGATTGACCTTTCACGTCGGTTCTTCGGTGCTGATTCCCAGGCCTGAAACTGAAGAACTCGTTCAGTGGATCATTTCGTCTGTTACAGAAAAGGATATCTTTACACAAAGTCTGCTGGATATCGGAACCGGAAGCGGCTGTATTGCAATCAGCTTAAAGAAGCATTTGCCGTTTTTAAAGGTGGCCGCGCTTGATATTTCATCAAAAGCGTTGAAAATCGCAGCTTTAAATTCTGAATTAAATCAGGCTGATATTGAGATAATTAATGCAGATATTTTAAAATCAGACTTTAAGCTAAAGTCCTCTCCGGTAGATATTATCGTAAGCAACCCGCCTTACGTTACACTTAAAGACAAAGCACAGATGCATATCAACGTAAATAATTACGAGCCACATTCTGCTCTGTTCGTGCCCGAAGAAAACCCGCTTGTTTTTTATAAAGCCATTGCAGATTTCGCCGCAAAAAACTTATCGGCGAATGGATTGCTCTTCTTTGAGATCAATGAAAGTTACGGGAGTGAAACAAAGAAAGTAGTGCAGGAAGCGGGATTTAATAATGTGGAACTCAGACAGGATCTAAGCGGCAGGGACCGTATGATTAAAGCAATACGAAATTAAACTACACATTTCCCCAACCCATCGCCAGCACATCAGCAAGATGATATGTTTTGATCGGAATCGTGTTTTTTTCAATATAATTCTGCAAATGCATTAAACAGGACGCATCAGTCGAAATAATGTAATCCGCATCGGCGGCAAGCGCATTATCCACCTTTTGCTGTGCCATCGCCGAAGATATCGCGTCGAACTTGACGGCAAAGGTGCCGCCAAAACCACAACAGGTCTCCCCGTCTTTAACATCCACTAATTCCAGCCCTAATACCTTGGAGAGTAATTGCCGTGGTTCTTCCTTGATATGGCATTCCCGGAGTCCGCTGCAACTGTCGTGATAAACGGCACGGCCACCCAATTCCGCACCAAAATAATCAACTTGCAGGATATTGATCAGAAAATCGGAAAGTTCGTAGATATTACCCTGAATGGCGCGACATTTATTATGCAATGCGGTGTTCGTAAAAAGGTCATTATAATAATTTTTTACCATCCCCGTGCAGGAGGCTGACGGCGTTACGATAACACTTTCCTCTGAAAAGTCATTCAGAAACTTGCTGCCGACTGCTTTGGCATCATCCCAGAACCCTGCGTTGAATGCGGGTTGTCCGCAGCAGGTTTGCTCCGGGTTATAGCTTACCTTACACCCCGCCTTTTCTAAAACCTTGATGGTATTGAAAGCCGTCTCGGGAAATAATTGATCGATAAAACAGGGTACAAAAAGCTCAACCTTCATCTGCAGATATTATAAGGTTGCTAATTTGGGAAAAAGTTTGGAGTTTAGAACCTTCAGCAGGGCCTAAATTGTTTTTAAGCTAACGACACCTGCTTTTCTTTTCGTAAAAGCATAAAAAGTAAAATCAAACCTGCCAAAAAGAAAACACTCAGCAAAAGTGCGGAATTGCGCATATTCCCGGTCAATTCTTCAATAAAGCCGAACGTAAAAAGTCCGATCACAATAGCTAACTTTTCGGTAACATCGTAAAAACTAAAATAGGACGCCGTATCCGGTATATCCTGTGGCAGATACTTGGAATAGGTTGATCGCGAGAGCGACTGAATGCCGCCCATAACCATTCCAACGATCACCGCAAGAATGTAGAACTGCGTGGCGGTGGTGGTCAGATAAGCTGCGATGCATGCCCCTATCCAGATAAATACGACGCCAACCAGCACCCTTATATTGCCATATTTGTCCGATAGTCTCGACATGAGCGTTGCCCCGGCGATGGCGACAATCTGTATAATCAGTATGATCAGGATCAGCGACTCTTCCGATAACAATAAGACCTTAGCACCGAAGTTGGCGGCGACCAGCATAATGGTTTGTACGCCCATTGAATAAAAGAAAAATGCAGGAAGATATAATTTAAGGGTTGGCATGGCTTTAACCTTTTGCCAAACCCTGACCAGCTCCCTGAAGCCTCCGGCAAACACATTGACCTTTTCGCCATTACTATTTGGCTCACCTTTAGGAAGCACAGCGTATGGGATCATCGCAAACCCGATCCACCAAACCCCAACCAGCAGGAAAGACAGCCGTGCAGGAAAGGTCGGATCTTTTATACCAAAAGTGTCGGGCGAGAGAACAAATACAAAACAGATTATCTGCAGGATGACGCTTCCAACATAACCGTATGTAAATCCTTTCGCGCTTACCTTATCCTGCATATCGATGGTAGCGATCTGAGGCAGGTAGGAATTGTAAAACACAAAGCCTCCACAATAACCAATTGCCGCCAATCCAAAACAGATCATACCTAATTCAAGTGTATTAAGCTTAAAAAAGTAAAGGCAGCAGCATGAAATTCCTCCCAAAAGCGTGAACATCTGCATATAACTTTTTTTGTTGCCCTTATAATCTGCGATGGAAGTTAGTATCGGCAATATTAAGACGATAATAAGGTAAGCGGCTGCGAGTACGTAATTAGACAACGCCGTATTCACAAACTGATGACCAAAAAAAATCACCTTATCACCGTGTTCTTTGGTCGTGGTGATTGCAGTAAAATATGCGGGAAAAATAGTTGATGTGATAACAAGATTATATGCCGAATTCGCCCAGTCGAAAAAAGCCCAGGCACGGATAGTCTTTTTATTGTTCTTAGGTTCCATGGTGTGTTAAAAGTATGGAATTTCACGGGATTTGCAAACCGTGCGGTAAGTACTAAAATTGAAGACTCCGGTTAGCGATCATTTATCTGTTATTGTGAACGGCAATACAATTTTTTCGTCTGCAGAATTTTCGCCAAGCACCAGTTTGTAATTTCCCGGATAAACTTTCCAATGATGGGTTTGTAAATCCCACTTTTGCAAATCTCTTACAGGAATGTCAATGCTTACAAGTCCTGATTCACCTGTCTTTACCGGAACGCGCTTAAATCCTTTTAGTTCTTTAACCGGCATACGATCTATTTTCGGGTATTCACAGTAGGTCTGTACAACCTCATCGCCGTCCATTTTGCCTGTATTCCTAACCGATAAACTGATATGAATGGTGTCTGTGGACTTATACTGCTTCTTTAACTCGTTATCCAGTTGATATTGGAAGGTAGTGTACGTTAAACCGAAGCCAAATGGATACTGAACAGGGCCGTTGTAATAGCGGTAGGTTCGCCCCTGCATGCTGTAATTGCTGTAATCCGGTACATTGCTTAAAGATTTGTAAAAAGTCAGCGGCAGATGGCCTGAAGGAGAGACATCTCCAAAAACAATGTCGGCGAGAGCGTTTCCGCCTTGTTCGCCGGGATACCATGCCATAATAATGGCATCAGCATAAGGAGCAATAGCATCAATATCCACGTCGCTACCCGCTGTAATGACGGCTATTAGCGGTTTGTTTTTTGTGGATTTTCTAAGTTCTTTCATAAAGGCGATCTCGCTGGCGGGCAGGCTCAGATTTTTCCGGTCGCCGCCTGTTTCAGAGAGAAAAGCATCTCCAGCCTCGCCCTCAAGTACGGGTGAAAGTCCGATAACGGCAATGGTTGCATCTGCATTACCGGCAGCCCATGTTCCACCAAAGTGAACGGTATCCTGATAATTACACCCAAGATCATACTCCACGCGTACGCCCGGTCCAACCGCAGCCGTTATGCCCTCCACAAAATTGACTACCTTACTGCTGACGCCGTGATAATTGGCGATCATGGCGTCAATCGCACCGGCATTAGGCCCGATAACCATATAGCTTGAATATTTATTTTTATGGAGAGGCAGTATATTATCTGCATTTTTAAGCAGAACCATGCATTGCTGTGCGGCCTTACGGGCCAGCGCAATGTGGGCGTTATTATGAACACTGTCGGCCCCGTATGATCTGTATGGTGACTCCGAAGGATCGTCATAGAATCCAAGTTTGATCTGCGTGCGGAACAGCGCGGCAAGCGCGTTGTCAATTTCCTTTTCGCTCAACAAGCCTTGTTGAACCGCCTTAATGGCATCGTTCTGCAAAACCGTCGAACAGTCCAGATCCACCCCAGCTTTTATCGCGGCGGCGGCTGTTTCTACCGGGCCTGGTAGATATTTATGGGTGGAATACACATCATTCAATGCCCCGCAATCAGTCACTACGTGCCCATTAAATCCCCATTCTTTTCTTAAAATATCTGTAAGCAGCAATTTGTTTACCGAATTCGGCACGCCGTTTACTTTGTTGTAAGCGCTCATTACCGACTCAACACCATTTGTAACCAATGCATGGAAAGCATATAAATAAGTTTCGCGGAGATCCTTTTCATCGACAACGGCATCAAAATAGTCGCGCGTAGCTTCGGGGCCGCTATGTACGGCAAAATGTTTGGCGGTTGCAGAAGCCTTTAAATGATCTTTATCGTCGCCCTGTAAACCTTTGACGAATGCCGTTCCCATTTTCGCGGTGAGATACGGGTCTTCTCCGTATGTCTCCTGCCCCCGTCCCCACCGAGGGTCACGAAAAATATTGATATTGGGCGTCCAGAATGTGAGGCCCATATATTGCAGATGGTGGTCTTTTGCAATAGCAAGATTATATTTAGCACGCGCCTCGGTCGAAATTGCTCCGGATACCTGATGCAGCAGATCGTCATTAAAAGTAGCTGCCATGCCGATAGCCTGAGGGAAAATAGTGGCTTCGCCAGCCCGTGCCACGCCGTGTAAAGCTTCATTCCACCAGTTATAGGCCGGGATGCCAAGCCGGGGTACCGCCTTACTGTTATAACCAAGCAATGAAACCTTTTCCTGCAGCGTCAGTCTTGAGATCAGGTCGGCAACCCGGGTGTTTACCGGCAGGGATTGGTTCTTATAGGCTGGCTTATCCTGAGCCAGGAGGAGAAGACTTGTGGCGCTTAAACATGCGATCAGGCTTATTCTGAGCAGGGTTTTCATTAAATCAGGTTTAACATTGGAAAATTTGCCCACAAGGTACAGAATACGGTTTTAGCACGCAACAAAAAAGCCACCCGCATCGCGCAAGTGGCTTTACCCTAATTGTTATTTCTCGATTATTTTACCTGTTTGAAAAATTCGATGTTTCCAGAGTTTGCAACCCTTACCAAAACTTCGTGTTTTTCGTTTTTCAGATCAACGAAGTAAGATGTTGGTTCGATATCGCTGTTTACTGCTACATTAGCCTGGTAAACAATAACCTCACCCGGAGTGTAGTCTTTATATTGATCCGCGATCAATTGCTGTGATTTGGCTGGAATAGCTTTGTAAACAGTAGTTTGTGTAGTACCCAGGAAATCACCTGATAAAGTATAGAAAGCTGTCTTTTTAGTACCGTCGATAATGAAATCAACTTTCTGGCAGTTTTTAGTTACAGTCCAGACAGCGTTGGTTGCATCTGCAAAGTCAGCATTGAACTGTTGCTGAACAGCATAAGAAGCCGTACCGCCATCAAATTTTTTACTGCCATCAGCAGCGAATACGCTAACGCTGAACAGTGCAGCGGTTGCGATAGTTAAAAATATCTTTTTCATTTTGTTTTAATTTTAAATCCGCAACAAAAATAACCATAAATTACAAATTTGATATATTAAAATAAACTTTTATGATTATTTCATAATTATTGTCATTTAAACAGATTAAATTTAAATTTTCGCAAGATACTTAGTGTATTTTTTACAATATGTCAAAGAAAAAACGGCTGAAAATCTGCCTCACAATAAAGCAGGGACAGATTTAATATGAATGTAACATCATCTTAATGTAAAACAGGATGGATAATGATAATGATAGTGAACAGGGCAATGACAGCGCCCCGTTTACCGGTATCACTAAACGAATATCTTAGCCATTGTCTGCAAAACCGGGGTAAAGGGTCATACCTCCATCAATAAATAATGTCGTACCTGTGATGTAATCCGATTCGTCTGACGCAAGCCAGACAGCCAGGTTACCTATATCATCCGGCTGACCGATACGATTATAAGGTATAAGGGTCAACAACTTTTCTAACGCCTCCGGCGTGTCCCATGCTGACTGATTGATATGAGTTTTTATTGCACCGGGGCCGATACCAACCACCCTGATCTTATGTGGGGCGAGTTCCTGCGCCATTGTCTTCATCAGCATACTAATCCCTCCTTTACTGGCGGCGTAATTCACGTGACCTGCCCAGGGAATGACTTCATGTACACTGCTCATGCAGATGATCTTGCCAGCAGCCTTACTCCTGCCCTCAACAACTCCCCTGCGGATAAATTCTTTGGCGGCCTCGCGTGCACATAAAAACTGCCCCGTAAGGTTAACGCCGATAACGGCATTCCATTGCTGCATGGTCATGTCAACAAGGCTGGCATCTTTCTGGATTCCGGCGTTATTTACCAATATATCAATGGTGCCATACTTTTGATACATTTCGGCAAACATCGCCTGCACCTCGTCTTCTTTGCTGACATCAGCATGTATGGCGTATGCCTCGCCGCCTGCTGTCTTTATCCCGTCAACTGTTTTTTGTGCTACCTCGTGTGCATCCACGTGATTGATGACCACGTTAGCTCCTGCTGCAGCCAAAGCCTCAGCAACGCCCTTACCTATGCCGCTGTCTGCACCGGTAACCAGTGCAGATTGACCATTTAGCGGAAGTGTCTTAATATCCATATTTGTCTATCGTTTATTATAGAAAATGGATTGCAGGTAGGAATGTTTGCGCGAACATTGATTTGATTTGCTACTGATCCAGTTTCCTGATATAATGATGAAATAAATGCAATGCCGTCTTTTTGTCTTCTGTAAGCTCAAAATCAAGTTTATGCATTAGATAGTCTTGTACGTCAAAATCTTTATGTTCGGGCAGTGCATTAATCACCTCCTGACGATGGTCTAATCCATATTGCATGGCCTTATTAAATGCGGTTATAAAATCCGCGGGTATGGGTTTGTTCGCAACCCAGGCTGCAAAAACAAATGGCAATCCGGTAAAGTTCTTCCACTCCTCTGCAAGATCATACACATACTTAAACTTTTCCTTCTGACCGAATGTACGGTCGCCTATCTGCACAAAGGCTGTATTAGGGTCGTTTGACGTTCCATAATCGGTTGCATCTGATATCATCAGATGATCTGTTTTCCAATAATTCCTAAGTAAAACCCGGGCGAGATTGTTTGACGAACGCGATTGCGGATCAAGCTGGAGTATTTTGATATCCTTTATATCACAATTACTGAAAATGAATACAGAATTGACCGGACCTGAAGCCCCGATACAAAATTCAGAAACAATCTCCCATTGTGACAGACTTAATATAGCCGCCACCGGTATAAGACCGATATCCACCCTGCCGTCGATAAGTTTTTGCGCACAATCGGCAGGCACATCTATGCTCAGATCGATTTTGTCAATAATATCGCTATGCTGCAGGCCGTATAAAAAGGGTTTGGTGTTGGTATAGCTTACGGCTGAGATCTTTATTTTGTTATTCAAGGTAGTTCAGATGTTTTTAAATGCAGGGCGTTGTTGAAATCAACGATCTCAAATGTCTTCCCGTTGTAGTGAATTTTGTATAAAACCAGGTTTTGATGAGGGAAGGTATCCATTTCTGTCAGAGGCTTTTGGGTCAGGATACAAAGAAGCAGGCGCAGTGCCCGGCCATGCATACAAATGAGGACAGTTTTCTCATCCGGGCGGCTCATAATTGTAGCAAGAGCTTCTTCCTGCCTCGCCTTTACCTCATTTGGACTTTCGCCACCTTCGAACCTGGCATCGAGGTTTCCTGACGTCCATTCCCGCATGATTTGCAGGAACTCTGCTTTATTTTCAGGAGTAGCGGGCTGACCTTCATGGATGCCCCATCCCAACTCGTCAAGTCCGGATAGCTTTTCAAACGGTATGCCGCGATCAATAAAAGGCCGTACACTTTGCTGCGTACGTTTTAGTTCGGAAATGTATATTTTATCGAAGGGGATGTTTTTATAAGTCTCATAAAACAAAGCAGCTTGTTTACGACCTTCTTCATTAAGGTCGGTATTCATTCCCCTGCCCTGTATCACTCCGCGCTTATTTAGATCTGTTTGTCCGTGACGGACGATATATAATTCTTTTTCTGCGTTCATTCTTTTGTTTAATCGGGCTATCTGCCCGTAGGCCCCACTAAATAAATATCGGAGCTCTCTCAAGGCTAAAGCGCCGATGGCTTAATTAATTACCGGCAACCTATAATACTGTGGTTTCGCTTCCTGCGGAAATTCGTGATCGGTAAAATCAGTTACCACATTATATAGGGTGTCGCGCTCTATAGGTTGCCTGCCTACCGCCTTTATCAGCTCGACCAGTTGCCTGGTACTCATTCCGGGGTTTTGCTCCTCAGCACCGGCCATTGAATATATCTTTGTAGTATCGTCAAGCGTTCCGTCAATATCATCAACACCAAAGTTTAGCGACATTTGGGCGGTATTACGGCTGATCATTGCCCAGTAAGCCTTAACATGATCGAAATTGTCGAGGTATATCCTGGCAATGGCATAATTGCGAAGATCTTCGATTACGCTCGATTCAGGCACATCAGACATCTGGTTATCCTTATTCCGGAATTTCAATGGAATGAAAGTCTGGAAACCTCCGGTTTTATCCTGTAACTGACGCAGACGATCCATATGATCAACGCGGTGCCAGTATTTTTCAATATGTCCGTAAAGCATCGTTGCATTGGAACGACCACCGAGCTTGTGCCACTCCTCATGTATGGCCAGCCATTGTTCAGCGTTACATTTATCCTTTGAGATCAGGTCGCGTACTTCGTCGTGAAATATTTCTGCGCCGCCGCCGGGGATCGACTCAAGTCCTGCGTCCATCATCATCTTCATCCCTGTGGCATAATCGATTTTAGCCTTTTTAAAAATATAGTGGTATTCCACTGGCGTCAGCGCCTTAACGTGCAGGCCCGGACGATGCGCCTTGATCCTGCTGAAGAGCTCCGTATAGAATGGCACGTCATATTGCGGTAGCACGCCACCAACAATATGCACCTCGGTTACCGGCTCATTGTCATATTTTTTTACGATGTTCAGCATATCGTCCATGGTGTACTCCCATCCTTCCGAGCGTTGTTTGATCAGTCGTGAGTACGAACAGAATTTACAGTCGTACACGCAAAGGTTGGTTGGTTCGATATGGAAATTGCGGTTAAAGTAAGTTTTGCCGCCATGCTTTTTCTCACGGATATAATTAGCCAGGATGCCCACAAAACCGAGTTCGCCTTTCTCATACAATAACACGCCCTCATCAAAAGTGATGCGTTCCCCATGTAATACTTTTTCAGCAATTTCTTTTAAACCGGCAGATAAGTGCGGATTCTGTAATAATAACAGTAAATTATTTTCAGCTTCCATTCAGAATGGTTTTGGGCAAAAATAGGAAATGTTAATGTAATGAAGGTGTAAAGATGTTTAAACAGGTAACATTTAGAAAAAATCTATATAACTACCCGTTCTGATTTATTTTAAAAAAGTATCGCTATTAGGGTATGTAAATTTTATGTTTGCCTCAAAACTATTTTCCCATGAAGCTTGAGACTATCGCGATACATGCCGGCAACCACGTCGATCAAACATCAAAGGCGGTGATTCAGCCAATTGTAACGTCGACCACATTTGAGCGTGCCGCAGACGGCTCATACCCCGGCGGACATATCTACAGCCGTTCGAGCAACCCGAATCGTGCGCTGCTTGAAAAGGTATTGGCCAAACTCGAAGGCGGGGTCGATGCCGCTGCTTTTTCATCGGGTAACGCTGCAGGGATGTCGGTGTTTCAATCATTGCCCCCTGGTACGCATATTATCGCTCCGGACGATATGTACCATGGTTTACGTAACCAGCTTAAAAATCTCTTTTCGGGGATACTGACCTTCGATTTTATTGATGTTAATAATCCGGAAGCACTTGAATCGCATGTCAGGGCTGAAACGGGACTGATCTGGCTGGAAACACCGTCGAACCCGCTGCTGAAGATAACGGATATCAGAAAAATCGTTGCTTTTGCCAAAACAAGGGGTATAAAAGTAGCCTGCGATAATACTTTCGCGACCCCTGTTTGTCAACAACCAATAGATCTGGGCGCTGACCTCGTCATGCATTCCAGTACTAAATATTTTGGAGGTCACAGCGACCTGATGGGGGGCGCGCTGATCACCGCAAAACAGGACGAGTGGTGGGAAAGAATCAGGAATGTACAGGGTTATGGCGGGGCCATTCCTTCTCCGGTGGATTGTTATTATCTTACCCGCAGTATCAAAACGCTGCCCTATCGCGTAAACGGACACGTTCATAATGCACAACGACTTGCAGAATGGCTGGAAAAACATCCTAAAGTTGAGGCCGTATTGTATCCGGGTTTGACTTCACACCCGCAACATGATATTGCCAAATCACAAATGAGCGGTTTCGGCGGCATGCTCTCTTTTAAGTTGAAGGACGGTCAGGATGAAGCTAAACGTGTTATTAACGCATTGAAAATATTTACCCGTGCGACCAGTCTCGGCGGAGTGGAAAGCCTGATCGAACACAGGGCTACGGTTGAAGGGCCGGACACAAAAACTCCGTTTAACCTGTTACGTGTATCTGTCGGACTGGAGCATACCGATGATCTGATCGCCGATCTGCAGCAGGCACTTGGGTAAATCGGTCAAATAGCAAGTCAGGAGAAGAGAATGGCGGCAAGCCGGAATATATTTTATAGGCATCGCGTTTATCTCGTGTTAAAACACAATCGCAAATTACTGTATTTTAAGTCATTATACTTAGAATAGATTAGTTTTTCATTTTTTTTCTTGCGATTTTGAATTTTATCGTTTTATATTTGCAGCATAATTGGTAGCAATACCTTGATCATTACCTCCACATTTGAAGGTTATGATTTATAAAGAAGCGGCGAGAGATCAGGCTCCGTGACCCGCTGGCAACCCTCCACGGTGGAGAAGGTGCCAATTCCTGGCCCGGTAAATATCCCGGGAAATATAAATTAACAACCATGAAAAGTTTGATTAACACAATTTTCCAGTTCGTTTTTAAGGCACCTCAAAAGAAAGCCTTTGCATACTATTATAGCACTTCTAAAGGCTATATGTGCATGTGTTGCTGTTGTTAACAGGTCCCTTACACGTTTTCCGTTTTTCTTTCCTGAAAATCAACGTGTGCGCACTAAGCGGCCATTGTTCGCTTTTGTCATCTAATCAACAATTTTCGTTTACAAATTAAATTTAATCATCATGTCTGCCAACTTAAAATTCGAAACGTTACAACTACATGCCGGTCAGGAAACCGACCCTACAACAGGATCGCGCGCAGTGCCGCTGTACCAGACCACTTCATACGTATTCAAGAATGCCGAACACGGGGCCAATCTTTTTGCGCTAAAGGAATTCGGTAATATCTATACCCGGATCATGAATCCGACCACCGATGTTTTTGAGAAACGCATTGCTGCGCTCGAAGGCGGGGTTGCTGCGCTTGCGACCGCATCAGGTCAGGCGGCTCAGTTTTTAGCGCTTAACAACATTCTTCAGGCAGGAGATAATTTTGTCACTTCGCCGTTCCTTTATGGCGGCACCTACAATCAGTTTAAAGTCGCTTTTAAGCGGTTAGGAATTGATGCCCGGTTTGCCAAAGACGATACAGCAGAGAACATTGAAGCCCTGATAGACGATAAAACCAAGGCGATCTATCTTGAAAGTATTGGTAATCCGGGATTCAACATCGCAGATTTCGAGAAAGTTTCCGCTGTGGCCCAAAAACATGATCTGCCGCTGATCGTTGATAACACCTTTGGCGCAGGCGGTTATCTGTTCCGCCCGCTGGAACACGGAGCTCATATCGTTGTGGAATCTACCACTAAATGGATAGGCGGACACGGCACCAGCATTGGTGGTGTTATTGTTGATGGCGGCACTTACAACTGGGGTAACGGAAAATACCCGCAGTTCACGGAGCCTTCTGAAGGCTATCATGGTCTTGTGTTTGCCGATGTGTTCGGGGTTAACGGGCCTTTTGGAAATATTCAGTTTATTATACGTGCACGGGTTGAGGGGTTACGGGATTTCGGTCCTTCTCAATCACCTTTTAATGCCTGGCTGAATATCCAGGGATTAGAAACGCTTTCGCTCCGTGTGCAGCGCCATGTTGACAACGCGCTGGAGCTCGCTCAGTGGCTGGAACAACATCCAAAAGTATCGGGTGTTAATTATCCCGGCTTGTCTTCCTCACCGCATCATGTACTTGCAAAAAAGTATTTAAAAAATGGTTTCGGCGCGGTATTAACCTTTGAAATTAAAGGCAGTAAAGAAAATGCAAGTAAACTGATTGATAGTCTGCAATTGGTAAGCCATCTGGCAAATGTCGGTGACGCCAAAACCCTGATCATTCAACCGTCCGCAACGACCCACCAACAGTTAAGCGATGAGGAACAGCTTTCAGCCGGAGTATTACCAAATCAGTTACGTGTGGCGGTAGGTCTTGAACACATTGATGATATAAAGGAAGACTTTGAGCAAGCGCTGTCAAAAATTTAACAACATACAAAAACAGAAACATTTTAAGTGAAATAGTAAGTTATGGAAGGCTGAGCTGCACAGCGATGTGCAACTCAGCCCAGATAACAAAAAGAAAATGAATGCAGAGATATATAAATACGATCACCCTTTTAAACTTGAATCCGGCATACAACTAAGCGAAATAGAAATAGGTTATCATACCTATGGAAAGTTGAACAGGAATGCCGATAATGTAGTATGGGTTTGCCACGCCCTTACAGCAAATGCTGACGTGTCCGATTGGTGGAAGGGTTTTTTTGGAACGGACTGCTATTTTGATCCAAAAGAACATTTTATTGTTTGCGCCAATATTTTAGGCTCGCCGTATGGAACGACCAATCCGTTGCATACCGATCCCGTTACAGGGAAACCCTACTATCTTTCTTTCCCGCAGTTTACCGTAAGAGATATTGTAAAAGCACACCAGCTGCTGGCAAAGCATCTTGGTATAGACAATATTCATATCCTGATCGGAGGATCGCTGGGCGGGCAACAGGCGCTCGAATGGTCAATTGCTGAACCGGAGCGTATCAAAAACCTGATCCTCATTGCGACGAATGCTAAACATTCGCCGTGGGGTATTGCGTTCAACGAATCACAGCGCATGGCGATCGCGGCGGACCCTACCTTCCAGAATAATGTGCCCGATGGCGGCAGCAATGGCCTGAAGGCAGCTCGCAGCATTGCCCTGCTCTCCTACCGGAACTATAAAACTTACGGCGTTACGCAACAGGAAGAGCAAGATAATCTTACTGACAATTTTAAAGCATCATCGTATCAAAACTACCAGGGACAAAAGCTGGTGAATCGTTTTAATGCCTACAGTTATTGGTTTTTATCAAAAGCGATGGATTCTCACAATGTCGGCCGCGGACGGCATGGTGTAGAGAAGGCGCTCAGCGGTGTGACTGCCCGTACGCTGGTGATCGGTATCAGGTCAGACGTGCTTTTTCCGATAGAAGAACAGGAATATCTTTTCAGACATATTCCAAAGGCTGCATTTGCTGAACTGGAGTCATTTTATGGCCACGACGGATTTTTAATTGAAACAGAAATATTAACCAACATAGTTACTTCCTTTTTTAAAACAGATGTAAGGGGTAAAATAATTGAATTGCAACGTACTGCGTAATGAGTAAGAAACTTAACATAGGATTATTTGGCTTTGGCGTGGTTGGCCAGGGCCTTTATGATATTATTAAAACCAAAAATCTTAATCTTGAAATAGTAAAGATCGCCATTAAAGATGCGGGCAAAAAGCGTTCGCTGCCAGCCCAACTTTTCACGACGGACCGGGACGAGTTACTTGATAATCCTGAAATTAATACCATAGTCGAACTGATCAATGACACCGAAGCTGCCTTTCAGATCGTATCACGGGCGCTTAAATCAGGCAAAAATGTGGTTTCCGCAAGTAAAAAAATGATCGCGCTGCACCTGGACGAACTGATCGACATTCAGCAGCAATATGGAACTTCCCTGCTTTATGAGGGTTCAGTTTGTGGCAGTATTCCGATCATCCGTAATCTGGAGGAATATTATGACAACGAACTGCTGCATTCTGTCAGCGGTATTTTCAACGGTTCGTCGAATTATATTTTATCGAAAGGCTTTAACGAGGGGCTTGATTACAATACCGCCCTTGCACAGGCACAAAATCTCGGATTCGCAGAAACAGATCCTACCAGTGATGTCGGCGGATTTGATGCCAAATACAAACTGGTAATTGCAGCGGCGCACGCTTATGGCGTTATTGTGCAGCCGGACGAAGTTTTCAACTTTGGTATTCAGCATTTATCTGCACACGATATGCAGTATGCAAGAGAGAAAAACATTAAAATAAAACTCGTTCCTGTTGCCAAGGAACTGGATGACATGCATGTGGCCTTGTTTGTTCTGCCTAAGTTCGTTACTGAAAAGGAATTTCTTTACAATGTCGAATACGAATACAATGGCGTGATTGTACAAGCTGCATTCGCCGACCAGCAATTTTTCTTCGGCAAAGGCGCTGGCGGACATCCAACCGGTTCAGCGGTATTGTCGGATATTGCCGCGCTGCGTTATGGTTACCAGTATGAATATAAAAAAGCCAAAAACCGCAATGATCTTAACTTTACCAATAACATTGAGCTGAACGTTTATTTAAGATATGAAGATGAACGTCTGGTGGAAGCACTCGATTTTCTACACATCCAGGAGCGGTATTATTCCGGTAACTATAAATTTATCATCGGAAAGATCAATCTGCAAAGTCTGGTAAATAATCAGCACCTGATTACAGCAGACAGGGCTTTCGTTGCGTTTGCAGACCAGCTTTCCGGGGTGAATTTGGCGGTCGAGGTCAGCGAATCTGTCGCCGAAATATAAAAACTTGTAGGTTTATTTTGTTGAACTGGCCCTCGCAAAGGGCCTTTTCTATTTGTTGCAAACAAAATGGGAGCGCTTATTACAAAGCGCTCCCTTAATATATTTACCGGAAATTTCCTTAAAACTCCCTGTCTGTTTCCCAATTCTCCAGGTAGTCCGCTACTCTCTTTACAAAAGAACCTCCAAGCGCGCCATCGACAACGCGGTGATCATAGGAAAGCGACAGAAACATCATCTGACGGATACCGATCATATCACCCTGAAGCGTCTCGATCACAGCGGGCTTTTTCCTGATCGCACCCACTGCTAAAATAGCAACCTGCGGCTGATTGATAATTGGTGTGCCCATCACGTTACCAAAAGACCCGACATTTGTAATTGTAAATGTCCCGCCCTGAACCTCATCAGGTTTAAGCTTCCCGCTACGAGCGCGCCCCGCCAGATCGTTAACAGCTTTTGTAAGTCCAACAAGATTCAGCTCGTCGGCACGTTTTATCACCGGAACGATCAGGTTTCCATTCGGCAAGGCCGTAGCCATGCTGATATTGATGTCTTTCTTTTTGATGATCTGATTGCCAATAACCTGTACATTGATCATCGGCATATCCTTTATAGCTCTTACAACCGCTTCTATAAAAATAGGGGTAAAAGTGATTTTTTGGCCTTCCCGTTTTTCGAAATTAGCTTTGATGTTTTCACGCCAAAGGACAAGATTGGTCACATCGGCTTCCACAAATGAGGTGACATGCGGAGATGTCTGTTTGCTCATCACCATGTGATCTGCTATCAGGCGGCGCATCCTGTCCATTTCGATAATCTCATCACCACCGGACAATGAAACGCTCTTTGAAGGCTTTTCTTCCTGTGGCTCCGGTTTTGGTTGACTAACTGGCTCCGGCTTCTCCATAACGGGTTCCGGTTTGGGTTCTTCACGAACCGGTTGTGGTTTAGCTTCCTGCGGAGCGGTTTGCTGCTCAGGAACTGACTCAGTTTTAGCTGTCTGCGGTAGCGTTACAACAGGCTCCGGTTTTGGTTCCTCCTTAACAGGCTCAGCTTTTGGCGGTTCGCTAACCGGCGCTGCGGCAGCATTTTGAGTTTTTTCCTGTACATAAGCTAACAGGTCATCCTTTGTCAGTCGTCCTTCAGCACCGGTTCCCGGTATTTTGTCAAGTTCTTCGTTGCTGATTCCTTCCTGGGCGGCGATGTTTCTTACCAATGGGGAATAAAAACGCCCTCCAGACCTGAAACTATCGTCCGTATTGTCGTCTTCTGTTTTTTGAAGCTGCTCTGTAAAAGGTACCGCAACCTGCTGCTGTTCTGAAAACACCGGCGGTTTCGGTTCTTCCGGCCGTGCGTGTCTTGCCGGTACAGGCGGCGGCATTTCATGTGCCGACGAAGTTGCAACGGGAGCAGCAGGAACGGGCGGCGGCGTATGCTGCACTGGCGGTTGTTCCTGAGGAATATGAAATGAAGGTGCCTGTTCTATTTTTTCCTCTTCAGGTTCGCTGGTTTCAATAATTGCGATGACTGTGCCTACCTTAACAACGTCATTATCCTTAAAAAGCTGCTCGGTCAATCTGCCGGATACCGGAGACGGGACGTCGGAGTCCACCTTATCGGTAGCAATCTCCATCACTGTTTCATCAGCTTCTATATAATCACCCGGATTCTTTGTCCATTTGATTATGGTTGCTTCTTCAACACTTTCGCCCATTTTCGGCAGCAACAGTTTATATTTAGCCATAGACAGTATATTGTTAGTGGCCAAAATTAGCTGTTTTTATCCTTATTTTTCAGAATTGTGAAGCAAAGTATTCAACATAGTCAGGGCCGAAATCGCGCTCCTTTCAATGTTTTGACGGCGCCTATTACCAAATGTTAATTTTTTTACCTCGGTTTTAGCGGCCGATGCCACGGCCACCCATACGGTCCCAACCGGCTTTTCCAGTGTACCGCCATCCGGCCCGGCAATACCGGTTACAGCTATGGCATAGTCGGTTTTGAACTGACGCAATGCTCCCTGAACCATTTCAGTAACGGTTTCTTCGCTGACAGCCCCAAATTGATCCAGCGTTTCTGTCCTAACGCCGAGGATACTTTCTTTGAGACTGTTGGAATACGATACTGTGCCACCAAAAAACACCTTAGAACATCCCGGATTTTGTGTGATCAGATGGGATATATACCCACCAGTGCAACTTTCCGCTACTGAGAGGGTCAGGTTCCGGCTTTCCATAAAGTCAAGTATCACTTTTTCTATGCTGATATCCTCGTCAGCGACGACCACATTACCCACCCGTTCAATTATCTTACCGGCAAATTCATTTATTTCTTCAGTGAGCAATGCCTCATCTTCACCGTATCCGCTTAGCCGAAGCCTGACCTGTCCGAGCTTTGGCAGATAGGCAAGTTTGATAAACGATGGCAATGAATCTTCGATGTCGGATATTCTTTCTGCCAAAAATGACTCGCCCTCTCCGGCGGTCAGGATCGTTCTGTGAACGATATAAGGGAGTTTAAATGTGGTCTTCAGCTTCGGGATCACCTGCTCCTCCATCATATACATCATCTCATGGGGCACGCCCGGCATTGACATATATACCTTTCCGCTCTCATTAAACCACATACCGGGGGCCGTACCGTTCCGGTTCAGTATCACCTCGCAATTGGCCGGGACCTGTGCCTGTTGCCGGTTTGCTTCTAACAAAGGGCGATTGTAGCGAGAAAAGATATTGAGCACATTTTCGAGTGCATCCTTGTTTTCTACCAACCCGACATTAAAATATTCAGCGATCGTTTTTTTGGTAATATCATCCTTGGTAGGTCCGAGCCCGCCTGTGATCAGGATAATGTCTGCCCTTTCGGTGGCTTCGGCAAGGGCGGTAAGGATATGCTGCCTGTCGTCGGACACGGAGGATATTTGTTTAACGCGGATGCCCGCCTGATTTAACTGCGCTGCCATCCACGCAGAATTGGTGTCAACGATCTGACCGATCAGTATTTCGTCTCCAATGGTGATTATTTCTGCAAGCATCTTTAATTGCCGTTAAAATATGAACTGCTGGTGTAGTCGCTGCGCTTACTGAGTTTCAGATCCTGTAATACCGAAGCTTTAACCTTAAGCGTCACGTTGTATGATTTGTATATTCCGAACGGAACCCATTGCACATTTAAATCCCAGCAATGCAGGTCCCGGTAGATAGAAAATGAACTCACAGCAAGCTTTTGGGCCTTTAAGTCGAAGTTTGTATTATACTGTATCTTCCAGTTCTTCGTAAGGCTCACATCACCGCTGAGCATCAGGGTATTCGTTGAATTGGTATTGATGATATTATTGTTAAAGCTAAAATTGTAGTTGAATGATATATTCCAAGGCACATTAAAGTCGATATAAGCGCTGGGATCGCTGTTAATGAAGGCCAGTTTCTGCGCTTGCTGCGGGTTTATCGCTGCCAAAGTATTCGGCAATACGGGTGTTTGCGGTTTGAAGGACGTGGAGTTTAAACTACCGCTGAGCGAGAGACTGATACTGGTGAGACGTGGGAACATGCCATCCTGAAAGGTATATCTGTTCACCGGCCGGGTATATTTAACGATCTGTCCGTTTTGAACGGTATCAATCACTCGTGTAACGTAGGGATAAAGAGAACCATACACGCTGACATTTACTTTCTGGTTCAATATGGCGGTATGCGCCGAAAATGAAATTGGTGAAAGCTTAAGCGAATCCTGCGCAAAGTTGTAAAACGTTGAAATGGAAAACCCGTCAATAAGGTGAACTTTCCTGGCTTTGGCTGAGGTGTCGGTTGCTTTTGGCTTAAGTTTCATCTCAATGGTGTTGTCAAGGTTAAAGCTTATGCCTGCCTGTTTGCCGATGGATGGAAAGTTATCCGGAAAGATAGAATAGGTCTGTGTTGTTATCGGCAGCGGAACATTTGCATTGCTGACAATTGTTTTGTAATATCCAAAGCTTGGGTCGGAAAAATCAGGACTGTAATTAAAGCTGATGGTCGGCGTCATAACATGCCTGATGGCAATAATATTTCCCCTTTTAAAGTTCACCGTGCTATAAATTTTGGTGGAAAGCCCGGCGCTAAGGTTATAGGAGCTACCTCTTTTAAAACCACCGATGGTATCCGGGTACGGATCATTAGGATTAGTGTTAGGCAGACCATTAGGCAGAACATTGCCCCGGATAAATGTCTTGTTTATCGTTTGAAGATACCAGTGCTCAGTGTAATTGGCTGAGGTACTGAACTGGAAATATTTAAGCACATTCAGGCTAAGGCCCAATGGAATCTGGTGAATGGCTCTCGTCTGCAATCTTTTCGACAACGTTTGGCTTTTAAATAACTGGCTTTCAGGAATATTGTCAACTTCATTAGTCGCAGACAGGCTGTAGCTCAGGCTGATCTTCTGATACCATTTTTGTTCTCCTACCCTGTCCTTTGAATCAAAAGGATTGACGGACGCCATGGTAAAACTGAGCGTAGGCAACTGCAGGGTTACCGTTTTAGCGCTGAGATCCTGGCTATGCGATAAGCCGAGACTCAGGTTAAAAGGCGTCCCCTGCCACGTCCGGCTATAGTTAATGGACGATCTCAGGTTATTCTGCGTCAGGGCGCTCAGGTTATAATTGTTTTGAGCCGGGTCGTTTCGGTAATAGGTCGAGGTACCCGCATTAACCGAAGCGCTGAACGTACGGCCCGGGTGTGCATTGGGATCCTGGTTATGTGACCATGTAATATTAAAGTCTTTCTGCGCCGGATCGCCCTCAAGACCGTAGTTGTGCGAACCATAACTCAGCGAAACCGTACCCTGATATTTGTATCTTTTTTGATAATGTGCCGTCGTATTCAACTCATACGAACCCTTGGAATAGATTGTTCCGGTATTGGTCAAATCGATATAATCGTTGATACCGATGTAATAGCCAAAATTCCGGAGATAAAAACCAAGTTTCTGATCTTCACCGAACGTTGGAATAATCACCCCCGATGCCCGGGTATCCGGTTTCGGAAAAAAGCCAAAGGGTATCGCGAGCGGCAATGGAATTCCTTCAATTTCGAGATAGGCCGGACCGGAAATAATGCGCTTCTTTTCACCGATGCCTTTTGTGATCACAATGCCGAAATGCGTATAAGGCTGCGGAAGATCGCAGGTGCTGAACGTGGTATTCCGGTAGGCGACCTCGGTTTCGTTAAGTTTTTTTATCTCACCACCCGAGAGGTAATTCCCGTCCTGCTCGGAAGCGGGGTTGTAAACGCGGCCTTTTTTTGTTTTGTAATCAAACAGCAGTGAATCTGATTCTATGGGTTTATCCTTCCCCTGCTGAGAGATCGGACGGCCAACATATCTTTTGGTCAGCGGATCGATACTCCCTTTTGCAAACAGTAAATGTTTTTTTTGATCGAGGCGTATATAATCCGCATCAAGTTCAAAATCTTCATAGGTAACCCTGGCCTGCCCATACAGATAGGTAATATCATGCACGCGGTCGGTAATTATAGAATCTTCAGCGTGAACTTTTACCTCCGACTTCAGATCACCTGCAGATTCACCTTTACCTGTATCGATGCTGGCTGCTTGTTTTTTTCCTGCGGAAATCTGCGGGTTTATTTTACCTTTAGGAGGTTTATTAACCTTGTTCGTATCAGATTTTTTAATTGTATCCGTTTGAAATAGAAAGTTACATGCATTATTGAGGCCGGATGAAGCCATTGCATGTGCCGTTAATATGAATGCAATAAGAAAAAAAAGGCTTATGAATTTCAAAATTGATTATGAATAGTATTTTTGCAGATATAGTTAACAGCGTCCAAAAATAATGAAAAATAAGGCATTGAAAAGATTGATTTATGGTTTCCCGGTTGTTGTATTGGCATCACTACCTTTTTTTTCCTTAGCATCAATTAATAATCTTCCGGCGGACACGACCAACGCCAACGGATATAAGGTTAAAACAATTATCGTCGATCCCGGTCATGGCGGCGAACACTCGGGTCCGGGTCATTTCTCTGCTGGTGCGTCCGGTTCTTATTCCTTAGAGAGAAATGTAACGCTCGCTCTTGCATTTAAATTGCAAAAGGAGATGGAAAAAGAATTGCCGGATGTTAAGGTGGTATTAACCCGTAAAACGGATGAAGATGTAGCGTGGCAGAAAAGAGCCGATATTGCGAATGAGAACAAGGGCGATCTTTTTATCTCCCTGCATTGTAATTCACTGCCGAACAGGCGAATACGCAAGGTTGTGGGGCATCGCCATCATAAGCCTATTTACAAAACGATATCCGTCCCCGACCGTTCCGGACGCGGCGTACTGATGCTGGTTTATGGTTTTCACCGCACCAAGGAAGAAGAGAAGGCGATAAAAGAAAATCTGATCGAAGGGGATTCTGAAATGGACACTAACCCGGATCCGAATGATCCGTTATCGATTATTCTGATGAACGAGTATAAGCGTAAATACCGTAAACAGAGCGTACATCTGGCTGAATTGCTGAATACCGAATTTGTAGATCACGACGGCCGCCACAGCGATGGCATACGTGAGCAGGGAATCCTGGTATTGTGCCACAGCGCTATGCCTGCGGTGCTTATTGAAACAGGATACATCAATAATCCGGATGATGAGGCTTATCTTAATTCTGAAAATGGTCAAAACGAAATCGTTGATTCAATTGTTAGAGCAGTGAAAAACTACAAAACGGAAATTGAATCTGCATCGCAATAAAATAAAGAAGAGAGATTTGAATCGATCAAAAAATAACATCCTTTCGATTTCTCGGTCTCCAAATCTCAAACCCTAACTATGAAAATATCAAACGAAACAAAAATAGGTGCGTTAACTGCTATCAGTATAACCATCCTTATCCTGGGCTACAGTTTCCTGAAGGGCAACGACGTGTTTTCGGGCTCCAATAAATTTTATGCGATCTATAAAAGCGTTGACGGCCTGTCTGTTTCAAAACCCGTACTGGTTAACGGTTTTCAGATTGGTAATGTATCTAATATGAAGCTCCTGCCCAACGGGCATACCATTGTAGAATTTAAGGTAGATGAAAAGTACAAAGTGCCATCCAACACACTTGCCAAACTGGTAAGCACCGACCTGCTTGGAGGAAAGGCCATTGTTTTTGAATACGGTAACAGCAATACTTATGCAGACGACAATGATACGCTGCGTGCCGATATACAAGGAAGCCTCGCGGAAAGTCTGCAACCAATCCAAACGAAAGCTGAAAATCTTATTACCAAGCTCGATTCTTCTCTTGCGGCCATCAATAAAATACTTAATCCGAATTTTCAGAAAAATGTAGACCGGAGTTTTACCAGCATCGCAAATTCGCTGGAAACACTGGAAGGTACTACTAAAAAGATAGATGCCCTGGTGGGCGGGCAAACCGAGCACATCAATGGAATTTTATCAAATGCAGAGGTTGTATCTGCAAACCTGAAAAACAGCACGGCAAACCTGACCGACATCAGTCAGAACTTTAAAACAGTAAGTAACGATATCGCAGCAGCAAACATCAAACAAACGCTGGATAACGCCAATAAAGCTATGGCCGATCTACAGGCCACCATCAATAAGTTAAGCACCAACAAGGGCACGCTCGGTCTGTTGCTAAACGACGATACGATGTATAACAATCTTAAAGACGCCACTGCAAACCTGAACAGTTTGTTTATTGACCTGAAGGCACACCCGAAACGTTATGTTAGTTTCTCGGTGTTCGGCGGACGAAAAGACTGATTGTAAGCTTATTCTATGACGAAGGTTTTTCCTTCAATAGCCAGCTCTGTTTCAGGAAAAACGTTCTTTGCCTCGTCAAGAAGTTCATTAAGTGTTTTGTAGCGCGCAGAGAAATGCCCGATAAGCAGTTTTTTTACGTTAGCTGTTTTGGCAACCATACCGGCCTGTAACGCTGTGGTATGATGCGTCTCCAGTGCCCTGTCGATCATATTGTGGAGAAAGGTCGCTTCATGATAAAGCATATTTACGTTTTTGATCTGATCAAAATATTTTTCATCGAATAAAGTATCAGAACAATATGCGTAGGATTTAGGAGCACTTGAATCCAGCGTGAGCATTTCATTTTTGTAAACATTACCCTCCTGATCAATATAATCCTCGCCTTTTTTTAATGAGGAAAAATAGCTAACCGGCACTTGCAATTCGGCCAATTTATCTTTTAATAACTTTCTCAGTCTTTTCTTCTCGCGGAATAAAAAACCGGTGCACGCAATACGGTGATTTAATGGAATGGAATGTACAGTTAAGTCCTGGTTATCCAGCAAAAGTTCGGTTTTTCCGGCATCAGTAAAACGGTACTCAATGGGATACTGGATATTAGTGTCGGAATATTCTAATTGTATATCGACTATTTCTTTTAACTGCGGCGGACAATAAATATACAACGGCTTAATGCGGCCATTAAGATGCATGGAAGAAATGAGCCCGACAAGGCCAAGATAATGATCGCCATGAAGGTGACTGATAAAAATATGATCAATCCGGCTTGCTTTAACATCGAAACGCAGCATTTGCTGTTGCGTCCCTTCTCCGCAATCAATTAAATAATGACGGTCGTTAATATTAAGCGCCTGAGCAGTTGGGTTTCGGTTGAATATGGGAGTTGCAGAACTGCTGCCAAGTATTGTAATTTCAAACTTCATACCTGGTAAACAGCCGGAGCGCTTATTTTGCTTCTTTCTTTAGTTCTTTTTCTATTTCCTCCATAAAGACCAGATCAATGGCTTCTTCGCAAGTTGGAACAATTGAAAGAACGCTGTCCAATTGAGAAATAGTGATCAGGCGGGAAACTGCATCATTCAGGCCGGTCAGGATAAACGCACCAGAAGCATTTTTACAAAGCCGATGGCCAACAAGTAAACTGCTTAAGCCCGAAGAATCGGCGAATTTCACCTGTGAAAGGTCGAAAATGATATTTCGCTGACCTTCCGTATTGATCAATATCAATTCAGATTTAAGCTGAGGCGTGATCAATGAATTCAGTTTTGATTCATTCAGCTTTAACAGAATATATTTTTCGTGCTTGTCAACAGTAAATTTCATTTTTTGTTCCAATTAAGAAGCTAAGATATAATTATTTTATGTACTAAAAAAAAATTACAGCATAGTTAACTTATTATTTATGGCCTTTTCTACCCGGACAAGTACGTTGTCCGAATCCGGCTTTATAAACTTCTCTCCGGTTATCTTTTCGTATAGTTCAATATATCTGTCCGATATAGATTGAACGATCTCTTCGGTCATTTCCGGAACCACCTGTCCCTCCTTTCCCTGAAAGCCGTTTTCTATTAGCCATTTTCTTACAAATTCCTTTGATAGCTGTTTCTGCGGCTCATTTTTTTGCTGCCGTGCCTCATAACCCTCACTATAGAAATATCTTGAGGAATCGGGGGTATGTATCTCGTCGATTAGATAGATCGTATCATCCGCTTTTCCAAACTCATATTTGGTATCCACCAGGATCAAACCTTGTTTTGCGGCAATCTCAGTGCCCCGATTAAAAAGCGCCCGGGTGTATTTTTCCATCTGCCGGTAATCCTCTGCCGAAACAATACCACGGGCTAAAATATCTTCTCTGGAAATATCCTCGTCGTGCCCCACAGAAGCTTTCGTTGTCGGTGTGATAATAGGCTCGGGAAGCATATCATTCTCTTTCAGCCCTTCTGGCAATCCAACGCCGCATATCTGCCGTTTCCCGGCAGCATATTCGCGCCAGGCGTGCCCTGCAAGATATCCCCTGATCACCATTTCAACCTTAAAAGGCTCACATATCCTGCCAATCGTTACACTTGGATCAGGAACATTCACAACCCAGTTGGGTACAATATCGGCGGTAGCCTGCAAAAATTTGGCGGCAATCTGGTTTAACACCTGTCCCTTGTAGGGAATAGGCTCCGGGAGTACGACGTCAAACGCCGAAATACGGTCAGTAACGACCATTACCAGATATTTACTGTTTATGGTATAAACATCCCGAACCTTGCCTTTGTAAAAGCCGGTTTGGCCGGGAAAGTTAAAATGAGTTTCCTTAATTGCTTTCATTGTAGTTCATCCTGAATAAAGTGTAAATCTGCACTATCCTCCGGAATTTTTTCAATAAATTATCAACGTTATCTTATTCCTCTTACTGAATGTCCCCGTAAGCGGCGAGGATCTTACGCACAAGTTTATGCCTTACTACATCTTCGCCGCTAAGATAAACGATCTCAATCCCGTCAATATCCGTCAATATCCGCAAAGCGGTATGCAAACCCGATTGCTGCTTTTTGGGTAAATCTATCTGGGTAACGTCCCCGGTCACGATAAATTTAGCAGAAGGCCCCATACGTGTCAGGAACATTTTCAGCTGCATATCCGTTGCATTCTGCGCCTCATCCAGAATCACGAAGCAATTATCCAGCGTACGCCCCCTCATAAAGGCAAGCGGTGCTATTTCTATCGTCCGGTTTTCAAGGTAGTATTTTAATTTTTCCGCAGGGATCATATCATCCAATGCGTCATAAAGCGGACGCAGATACGGGTCGATCTTCTCCTTCAGGTCTCCTGGTAAAAATCCAAGGTTCTCCCCTGCTTCAACCGCTGGTCGCGTAAGGATAATGCGCTTGATGTCTTTATTTTTAAGCGCCCTGACAGCTAAAGCCACGGCTGTGTATGTTTTACCCGTACCGGCGGGGCCGATGGCAAATAAAATATCGCTTTTGTTGATGCATTCCACCATCTTCCGCTGATTAGCCGTGCGCGCCTTAACCATTACGCCGTTCGGCCCAAATACGATCACCTCACCCGTCGAGTATTTTTCGGCAGCCGGGTCGCTTTTTGGCGAATCGCTTTTAGATCCGAGAATGCGCTCGAGGTCGGTTATGTTAAGATTTTCATATTTTTCAACATGCTGCAGCAGATGCTGGAATTTATCCTGGAATATATTGAGTTCATGGTCGTCTCCAAGCACCTTAACCTCACTTCCACGTGCTACGATCTTCAGTTTTGGATACTGCTTTTTTATAATTTCAAAGTGATCATTATTCGGCCCCCACAATACCGCCGGATTGATTTCTTCAATCGATAATCTAAGTTCGTTCAATACAAATTGATTTTTAGTTGCAGATTTTTATGAATTAAAATTGAATATTTGTAGCCTTTAATGCTTGCACAAGATTAGCGATAAATATTTAAAAAATTAATGGCAATAATAACTTTAACTACTGATTTGGGCGATAAAGATATTTATCAGGCTGCCCTTAAAGGAAGTATCTTGAAATTATTGCCTGCCGTAAATATTGTTGATATTACCAACAGTGTTGCTGCGTACAATATACAACAGGCCGCATTTATTTTAAAAAATAGTTTTTACTATTTTCCGGAAGCGACGGTGCATTTAATTGGCATTGACACCGTCTTTAATACGGATACCAGGTATCTTGCTATTCAATACAAAGGGCACTATTTTGTCGGTGCTGATAACGGTATTTTTTCACTGATGTTTGAAGAAGATCCGATAGAAATTGTAGAGCTCAACATCATACAGGATCTTAAATTTCTGCATTTTCCGCTTGCTGATATATTCGTTAAGGCGGCGTGCCATCTGGCGCAGGGAGGCGAACTTTCCGAGATAGGTTTGCCTGTAGGTGGTATTGAAAAGAAAATGAATCTGCAGCCCGTTGTGGAGAAGAATCTGATACGGGGTGTGGTCATTTATATTGACTCGTTCCAGAATGTTATTACCAATATCACCAAAGAGTTTTTTAACCGCGTTCAGCAGAACAGGCGGTTTACACTTTCCTTTAAACGTAATGAAACCATTAATCACTTGAGCTGGCATTATAATGAAGTTCCAGAAGGTGAAAAGTTATGTCTCTTTGGTATCAGCGATCACCTGGAAATTGCCATTAACAAGGGAAACGCCAGCGGATTGTTGGGCCTTGGTTTAGGCGATAGTGTGATCATTGATTTTGAGGAATAAGCTTTAATATCTTATTGTACTCTTTTTATTATCATTCAATAAGTTAGGTTATTTGTTTATATTAAAAAGCGACTTTTCAATAACAGCGGTGCTTGAGGTTTTATAAACAAATCTCTCCTTGATACGTAACAACAATACGCTGATTTTATATTGGGGCTTATGAAAAACATTTTTTTAATTATTCTGCTGACAGGCTCTTTTTTGAATGCTAACGCGCAGTATAAGTCCGATTCCATCGCCTATCAGCAGCAGCGAAAGAAGATCAATACGATGCTGACACAGCGGGCGGCTAAGTTCAGCCAGTACGACGAAAGCCTGAAAATGCATAGCGGAATATTCGGAATGCAGACAAAAAAAGATATCCGCCGGTCCAATGCTATCCTGATGGATATCGTTAATACCGACAATGATATTTATAAGGAAATTAAAATCCTGCTTGATTTTAACGCCTTCCATCAAAACAGGGTGCAAAGTAAATCGAAGGAAGTCGAGGCGACTACTTTGGGTTATATGAAGACTATCAATAAGCTGCGAAACCAGATCGACATATTAAAAAATGATGCCATAGGACAGCAAAAACAAATGCAGAAAATATGGAATATCTTTATCATAGTTACTGTAAGCCTGCTTGCGATCATTTTGCTGCTTGTGGTACGCCGGAGCAACCGACGTACGTAAATCAGATTACCAGCATTTTTTCTAAAATCTTTCTCTAAATCATTCGTCATTACTACAGACATCGCATAATCATAACCGAATGGCACGAAAAAGACTTAACAGCGGTAATACACCCGAAATAGAACTCCCCAAAGCAAAGTTAGACCGTCAAACTTTAAATAAAATTTCCCGGCTGTTGTCCTATATCAGGCCCTATCGCGTAAAATTCATCGCAGCCCTGGTCTTTTTGTTTCTTTCCAGTCTCGTCGGGCTTGCTTTTCCTTCATTTATTGGAGCGCTCATCGATACCGCACAGGGCAAACCCGGAAAAGGATTTCTGCCTGAAACTATTCAAGGAATACTGATCCTAGCATTTACCGTGTTGTTCTTACAGGCATTTGTTTCGTTTTTCAGGATATTGTGGTTTGTTAATGTAGCGGAGCGATCCCTTGCTGATATAAGAAGAGACACTTATTTTAAGCTGGTCACCCTCCCTATGAATTTCTTTGCCAATCGGCGGGTGGGTGAACTAAACAGTCGCATTTCAGCCGATCTTTCGCAAATTCAGGACACGCTTACAACCACGATCGCCGAAATGATAAGGCAAACAGTGTTACTGACAGGCGGTGTGGTATTTATGGCGGTGATATCCGTAAAATTAGCCGTCGCCCTGCTGCTGCTGGTTCCACCGCTGATCATATTTGCAATTTTCTTCGGTCGTTTTATCCGGAAGTTATCAAAACAGGCACAGGACAAGCTTGCGGAATCCAACACGGTTATCGAAGAAACGCTGCAGGGCATCGCTAATGTAAAAGCTTTTGTTAATGAGGCATACGAAGCTGCACGATACGGGAAGAATATACGCGAAGTAGCCGATATTGCGATAAAAGGCGCCAAATACCGGGGCATTTTTGTGTCGTTTATTGTGTTTTGCCTGTTTGGCGCCATCGTTGCCATTGTTGGGTACGGGTGCGTGTTAGTCAGTCATAATGAACTGAAAGTGGGCGAGCTTTTTAAATTTGCCTTATATGCCACATTCGTAGGCAGTGCAATGGGCAGCTTTCCTGATCTATATGCCAACGTTCAGAAAGCTGTCGGCGCCAGCGAGCGCGTACTGGAAATTCTTAACGAACAGGGCGAAAACGTCTCTCTTACCGAAACCAATCACCTGATAACGCAAAGGATCAAGGGCGACCTGTCATTTAACGATGTAGAATTTGCGTACCCATCGCGTCCTGAACTGACCGTACTGGATAAAATATCGTTTGAGGCGACAGCAGGTCAGCGTATAGCCATCGTCGGCCCGAGCGGGTCGGGTAAATCGACCATGGCGGCGTTAATGCTCCAATTTTATCACCCTCAAAACGGATATATCGCCTTTGACGGTCGTAACGCATCAGCCTATGATCTGACAGATATCCGTAACCAGGTTGCCATTGTCCCGCAGGATGTATTGCTTTTCGGTGGATCGATCAGGGAAAATATCTCTTATGGAAAGCTTTCCGCTTCGGAAGAGGAGATCATCAGAGCGGCGCAGCGGGCAAATGCCCACCAGTTCATCACTTCATTTCCGGAGGGCTACGATACCATTGTCGGTGAACGGGGTGTTAAGTTATCCGGCGGGCAACGACAACGGATCGCTATCGCAAGGGCTTTGCTTAAAAACCCATCCGTTCTTATTCTTGACGAAGCGACCTCATCACTTGACTCCGAATCAGAGCGCCTGGTTCAGGAAGCCCTCGAAGAACTGATGAAAGGCCGCACCTCCATTATCATCGCGCACCGCCTCTCAACAATCCGCGAAGCGGATAAAATAATCGTACTGGAACGAGGTAAAATTACTGAGTCAGGTACACATGAAGAACTTATCAATATAGAACAAGGGCTATACCGTTACCTGAGCGGACTACAATTTGAAACGAGTTAATTAAAAATCAGACAACCGGCACATGGTATCGCCCGTACAAGGGTTGTCTCTGACACAGAGCCTCGTAATCAAAGGGCTTGCCAGAGAATTATATCTGATTGAAATATTATATGACGTCAAGACTTTTTTGCAAGAATGCTCTATTCATAATCCCGGTCTTATTTCTTAACCTACATTGCAGTTCGGACTCCGGTTCTGAATCAGAAAGCGTCGCCATCCTGAACCAGGCATCGCAGGGCCCCCGTACAGATAAGATCGCTGCGATAAATGAACCAGAACTAAACGTAGATCACAGCCACAATACTGTCCCGTTGAAGAATATGTTCGGCATCAATGCCTACGAATGGAATTTTCTGGAAAATCCGGCCAGCCCTAACGACAGGGATCACATCTACGAGGATAAGACGAAGCTGATAGCCGTTTTTTCTGCAATGCGCCACTATCTGAACTGGAACCGGCTGGAAACTACCAAGGGCGACTATACCTTCAATCCAACTAATAATGGCAGCTGGAATGAAGATGCTATCTATCAGCGGTGCAAAAAAGACAGCATACTGGTACTGGCCGATCTGAAAAACATCCCTGAATGGCTGCAGAATACTTATCCGGCAAGTTCACGCGACGATGACAACGCCCCGGTACCTTATGGTCAAAGTCTGAGTGACCCGGCATCATACACCGACCAGGCGCGCATGGCATTCCAGTTTGCAGCGAGATATGGTTATAACAAAAACATCGACAAGTCGCTGATAAAAGTGAACACCCGAAAACGCTGGGATGGTGACAAACTTAACCAGCCGTTCGTCGGGATGGGGTTGGTTAAATATATTGAGTGTGGTAATGAACGCGACCGCTGGTGGGGAGGTGATGAAACACACCAGACAGGAGAGCAGTATGCAGCGAACCTTTCTGCCTTTTACGACGGGAATATGGGTAAGCTGGGGCCGGGTGTCGGTGTAAAGGCCGCAGACCCGACGATGAAGGTGGTTATGGGCGGTCTGGCAACGGCTGATGTAAATTTTGTCAAAAAAATTGTGGAGTGGTGTCGTGTTAATCGCGGTTACAATAAGGACGGCAATGTTAACCTGTGTTTCGATGTTATCAACTACCACCTCTATTCTAATGACGGCGACGTGCGCATACAAAAGCGGCCGACTACAGGCATAGCACCGGAACTTTCCATCTCCGGCGGCGTGGCAAAAGAATTTGTGAATTTTGCAAAGACCTTGCCCGGTAGCCCGGAGGTCTGGGTGACGGAAACAGGATACGATATTAATCCCGGGAGCTACCAGCGGGCGGAATCGATCGGAGCTAAAACTGTACTGGAGTGTCAG
This sequence comes from Mucilaginibacter sp., assembly GCA_035547875.1. Classification (GTDB taxonomy): domain Bacteria; phylum Bacteroidota; class Bacteroidia; order Sphingobacteriales; family Sphingobacteriaceae; genus Mucilaginibacter. The sequence goes on from DASZTX010000013.1 coordinate 185,756, forward strand.
GCGGAATGGATATTACGCACTTCGCTGATGTATATCCGGTACGGGATAAAAAGAGTCTTCTTTTATCAGCTGTTTGACGACCACGCAGGAGGAAGCTCGCAATATGCTACTTCTGGTCTGGCAGAAGGCATAAAAAGACGGCCTGCTGCTGACTACATCCTCCAAACCACTAAACTGATGGGTAATTATAATTATATCAAGACCATCAGTGCCGACCCGCTGGTAGATCAGTACAAACTGGGAGATAAAGCCATGTATGTATTAACCATTCCTGATGAAACAGGACGAAAAACCAATTTTCACCTTGATCTGGGGCAGGCTAAAAAAGCACTTATTCATACACTGCGCCCCGGGGCTGATGTAATGGAAAGCAGGGAAGTTAACACCGTTAGCGGCAAGGTAACTATAGAAGTAACCGAAAAACCTGTTTTTGTAGAACCGGTCAAATAATATTTTATAAATATTGTTTCAGACAATCCTTTACCTGGCCGAGGTAACCGGGGCCAAACAGGTTGAGATGAACCAACAGGGGATAAAGATTCCAAAGATCGATGCGTCGCTGCCAACCCTCAGATAATGGGAATGCCTGCTGATAAGCCTGGTAAAAGTTCCGTTCAAAACCACCGAACAATGTGGTCATCGCGATGTCAGCTTCACGGTTGGCATAACATACTGCAGGATCGATCAGATATGGCTTTTCATAAACATCAATCAGATAATTTCCACCCCACAGATCACCATGAATCAACGAAGGCTGCTCCTCGTTGAACAGGTCCGGCAATCTTTGAAACAACAAATCAAAGCCTTTTGCATCGTTTGTAGTCAGCAATCCCCTATCGAAAGCCAGGCTAACCATCGGCTGAATACGTTCCGCGATGAAAAAATCACTCCATTTGGAATGTTTTCTATTTGACTGTCTCAAAGACCCCATATAATTATCATCTTTCAGCCCGAAATGATTCGCGGATACCCGGTGCATAGATGCCAGTTGCTCACCGAGGCGTGCAGCACCCATGCCTGCAGCTCTGCGGGCCTCAATCCATTCCAGCAGGAGAAATGCTTCGTTTTGCACTGACCCCTGTAACAATACTCCGGGAACGCTAACTGTATGTGTGCCGGCAATTATATTCAGACCTTTTGCTTCTGCTTCAAATAATCCGGGGTAATATAGTTCATCGTTCAGTTTAAGAAAGTAGTCGGTCGTATCGGAACTGACCCGGTAAGTTCTGTTAATACTCCCGCCGGAAACAGGCTGGATTCTTACCAATTCCACCCCCAGGTGTTCTTCCAGATGTATTTTCAGTGCGGATGACAACATAACAGGTTCAATACGGTAAAAGTCGGTGAAAACATCTGAATGCCCGGTAAATTACAATCAAAAAAATCTGAAATAAAACGCTATTTTTGCGCGATAAATGGAGCACATTCGTAATTTTTGCATCATAGCGCATATCGACCACGGCAAGAGCACGCTGGCCGACAGACTGCTTGAATATACAAACACCATCACCCAGCGTGAATCCCAGGCACAGTTGCTTGATGATATGGATCTGGAACGCGAACGCGGTATCACCATCAAAAGCCACGCCATACAGATGGATTATGTGCTCGATGGACAGAAATATACGCTGAACCTGATCGATACACCGGGGCACGTTGATTTTTCGTATGAAGTATCGCGCTCCATCGCCGCGTGTGAAGGTGCGCTGCTGATCGTTGATGCCGCTCAGGGCATACAGGCGCAGACCATTTCGAACCTGTACCTTGCACTGGAAAACGACCTTGAAATCATCCCGGTACTTAATAAAATGGACCTTCCGGGCGCAATGCCGGAGGAAGTAAAAGACCAGATTGTTGACCTGATCGGCTGCAAACGCGAAGAAATCCTGGCTGCTTCGGGCAAGACCGGCATGGGAGTACACGATATTCTGCGCGCTATAGTGGAACGGGTTCCTGCTCCTGTGGGCGACCCGAAAGCACCGTTACAGGCGCTGATATTTGACAGTGTCTTCAATTCTTTCCGTGGGATCATTGCTTATTTTAAGGTTGTAAATGGCGAGATCAGAAAGAACGATAAGGTAAAGTTCGTTGCCACAGCCAAAGAATATCTTGCTGATGAGGTAGGTACCTTAAAACTGCGTCCGATGGCAAAAGATGTGATCAGAACCGGAGACGTAGGTTATATTATTTCAGGAATAAAGGAAGCGCGTGAGGTAAAAGTCGGCGACACGATCACCCACGTGGAACGCCCGTGTGCACAGGGTATTCAGGGATTTGAGGAGGTGAAACCGATGGTATTCGCCGGAATCTATCCCGTGGATACCGAAGATTTTGAAGAGCTGCGTGAATCAATGGCGAAACTTCAGCTTAACGATGCTTCGCTGGTGTTTGAGCCGGAGTCATCTGCAGCACTCGGTTTTGGTTTCCGTTGCGGATTTCTTGGCATGCTTCACATGGAAATTATCCAGGAGCGACTGGAACGTGAGTTTAACATGACGGTGATCACCACCGTTCCGAACGTATCTTATAAAGCCTACACGACTAAAGGCGACGAGATCACGGTAAACAACCCCTCCGACCTGCCTGACCCAAGTAAGGTCGATCGTGTGGAGGAACCTTTTATCAAGGCCACCATTATCACCAAGGCGGAGTTTGTCGGCCCGGTAATGTCGCTTTGTATTCAAAAACGGGGCATGATCGTTAATCAGTCGTATCTGACCGCTGATCGTGTAGAGCTTATCTTCGAGATGCCGATGGGTGAAATTGTGTTTGATTTTTATGACAAGCTGAAAACCATCTCCAAAGGCTATGCATCATTCGACTATCATCAGATAGGCTACCGCTCGTCTGACCTGGTGAAACTTGACATACGGCTGAACAGTGAGCCGGTAGATGCCCTTTCTTCGTTGATCCACCGCAGCAATTCATACGATTTTGGTAAGAAGATATGCGAGAAACTGAAAGAGCTCCTACCCCGCCAGCAGTTTGAGATCATCATACAGGCATCTATAGGCGCCAAGATCATCGCCCGAGAAACGGTAAAAGCATTACGAAAAGATGTAACCGCCAAATGCTATGGTGGTGATATCTCGCGTAAACGTAAACTGCTGGAGAAACAAAAGCAGGGAAAAAAACGAATGCGCCAGGTGGGTAACGTAGAGATACCACAATCGGCGTTTATGGCTGTGCTGAAACTGGATTAATTTATTTAAAACGAGAAATGCGGTTATTTCCGAATGTTGAGTTATAACCTTGATTTTCATTCAATACCACTCTATCTATGAAGCTTTTAGACGGAAAATACGTATCAGGAAAACTTAAAGGTGAAATAGCTGAAGCTGCAGCAAAATTACTGGCTGACACCGGCAGAAAACCACATTTGGTTGCGGTACTGGTTGGTCATGACGGTGGCAGCGAAACCTATGTGGCCAGCAAAATAAAAAACTGCGAACAAGTGGGCTTTAAATCGACGCTGGTAAGGTATGAAGCTGATGTAACCGAAGACCAACTGCTTAAAAAAGTAGAGGAGCTAAATGCTGATACGGATATTGACGGCATCATCGTGCAGCTCCCGCTGCCAAAACATATCGATCCCGAAAAAGTAACTGAACGCATCGATCACCGTAAAGACGTTGACGGTTTTCATCCGGTCAACCTTGGCCGTATGCAGCGTAACCTGCCATCGTTCATTCCCGCTACGCCTTATGGCATTACCCTGATGCTGAAAGAATATGGTATTGAAACCGCAGGCAAGCATTGTGTAGTTGTCGGACGCAGCAATATTGTGGGCTCTCCGATGAGTATCCTGATGGCACGTAACACTTATCCGGGTAACTGCACGGTAACGATCTGTCACAGTCGTACACCCGATATCAAAAGCATGACACTTCAGGCCGATATACTGGTCGTAGCTATTGGTAAAAAGAACTTTATCACCGCTGACATGGTAAAAGACGGGGTTGTGGTTATTGACGTGGGCATGAACCGCGAAACCAGCACATTGACTAAATCAGGATTTAAGCTGTATGGCGATGTGGATTTTGAGAATGTTTCGCAAAAGGCTTCGTGGATAACACCGGTACCCGGAGGCGTTGGTTTAATGACCATCATTGGCTTATTAAAAAATACCTTAGCTTCAGCCAATAAAGAAGTCTATCCGCAATAAGTACTTTTACGGGAGAATTTCACGGTCTATTCCAGATATTCCTGCGGAATCTGGTGATTCTCGTTTTCATCAGCCCAAGCCATGGCGGCTATCCGCCAGTTATCATCGATCAGGACATACTGAATATAGTTGATCCCGCGTGGCAAATGCTCCATTTTATGATCGGCGAGGCTGTATTCATATACACTCACGCGCTGTGCCACTTTGCCAAATACATCGGTTTTTGAATAAAGCTCACGCTGCATAAATTGTTTCATCTCTCCGCCTGCTATCTGCGCTTCAATCATTTCCGTAAAGGTATCGATCGAATAAATAACGGGCCTTCCGAAACTGTTATTGATCAGCTGTCCCCCACCATGAAATAATTCTCTGACCGTTTCGAGATCAGGTAATTCGCCGTCCTGAAAGGATATGGATTCGTAAAAATCTTCTGTAATATAATCTATCGCGCGTGGATTCATTTTGTAAATAAGCCTTTTATATCATCCCAAACCGTTTTAATGCCGACAAACACCTCGTCGCCGTCGATTTTCACGGGGAATGTTTTTAAATAATCATTGGGCCCCCGACCCGTCTTCAGATCAAATGCATAACCATGCAAGGGGCAAATGATCTTATTGTTTTCACACCAACCCGAACTCAGGTCAAAGCCCTGGTGCGGGCACACAGCGGAAACAGCAAATATACTGCCATTATAGCCCACTACACAAACCGGATAGCTGACGACATTGCTTTTTACGATAAAGGGTTCGTTTATATCCTTAATTCCTGACACCCGGAACCACTTCATAAAATCAAAAATCAATCTTGAGGTTCATTACAGATGGATTTTTTATCACATCATCCATGTTGGTGATCAGGGTAACACGCTTGCGATCGGCGGAAACAATAGCTTTCGGGTTATTCACCTTTTTAACAGGCTTGGCAAAGTTCAATACAATTTTGTAAGGCATGTCGATCAGCATGGCCTTTGCCATAGCAATAGCCGACTTTGTTTTTTTCAGAAATGCATTAAACTTGTCCTTGTCAATAATCCGGTAGAATTTATGCGGCGTAATTTCATAGGTATAATAGTCTTCCCCCGCCGCAAGCTGGGTTGCATCAAGGCCCAAAGGCTGCTTCTCCCCTTTTGCTAATGACCTCAGTTGCCCGTTCATGGACAATTTAGAAATATGCTTGAGATAATATTCGAGGTCGGATGAGTTTTTCGCGAGATGATTTACGCTGACCTTCATTTGGTTTTTGGTGAGATCCATTTTTATATGAAGGTCGCTTGATTTCGACATGATGACTTCTTCGGGTGTTAATTTTTGTTGTGAAGTATCCGGCAGAGCGCTGTAAAAATTCAGGGTAGTATCTTTGGCAAGTGAAAATTGCGGCGTGGCTCTGACCGAATCGGAAACAAGGTTCATCAGAACGGATATGGCACTGCTCATATCAAAACCATACACCACATTGCACGAGCCATCTTCTTTAAAATTATATTGCTCTTCGATATCCACACAGGAGGAAAAGCAAAACAGCATAAAAAATAGCAACAGGAAGTAAAGTTTTTTCATATTGCGAAATTTAAAGTAATAATAATAAAAATTGCTTGAAGAATCGATAAACGCTTCTTTTTATTTTCAATGTCAATTTTCTTGTATATGGGACGGGGAACCAAATATAGTCTGATAAAAGACGTATTTTTGCGGATTAATTATGACACATCAAATACCAGAGGACGGGACGCTACTTCCATTAATGGAGGAATTTTACACGATACAAGGCGAAGGCTTCAATACCGGGAAAGCGGCATATTTTATACGTTTGGGTGGCTGCGATGTTGGTTGCCACTGGTGCGACGTTAAAGAAAGCTGGGACGCGGAGCTGCATGCACTGACGTCCGCTGATCAGATCATTGAAAATGCGAATCTTCATCCTGCAAAAGCAGTGGTTGTAACAGGCGGAGAGCCATTGATCTATAACCTTGACTATCTGACACAGGGCCTGCAAAGCAAGGGCATCAAAACCTTCATTGAAACCTCCGGCGCTTACCCGCTTTCAGGCAGCTGGGACTGGATATGTTTATCACCAAAAAAGTTTAAGTCGCCGATGCGGCTCGTCGCGGCCAATGCCGACGAACTTAAGGTCATCATATTTAATAAGTCTGATTTTGCTTTTGCTGAAGAAAATGCCAAACTGGTATCAGCATCCTGCAAGTTGTTTTTACAGCCGGAATGGTCAAAGTCAAAAGAGATGACCCCGCTGATCGTCGATTATGTGATGAACAATCCCAAATGGGAAATATCGCTGCAAACCCACAAGTTTTTAAATATTCCCTAACTTCTTTTGGTTTATCGCTTTCATTGATGATAAAAACGTAACTTAGAAAGCAAAATCACGTATCAAAACCAATGAGGGTCTTATTCTTCTCGGTTCTGTTATTGTTTATATCCGGCCTTGCAGTTGCCCAGCAACGGCAATATACCACTACCGACAAATCTGCCATTAAATACTTTGCTTTAGCCAACGCTAATTTAGACGACCGATTGTTTAATGAAGCGGTTGAGAATCTGCAAAAGGCGATCAAAGAGGACGACAAATTTGTTGAAGCCCATATATTGCTTGGCGATGTTATGCGGCAGATGCGCGATAATAAAGGTGCGATAGCCGAATTCAGGAAAGTTATAGCGCTAAATCCGGAGTTCTACCGAGCAGCCTACCTGAAGCTCGGAGAACTTGAAGTAAATGACGGGCAGTATGCGGCGGCGCTGCCACATCTTGAAAAATACCTGAGTTACCCTGCCATTACGCCAAAGGATAGCCATTATGCGGAAAAGCTCGTCGCCGACTGCAAGTTCAGTATCGATGCGATCGCTCATCCTGTACCCTTTACACCTATTAATCTCGGCCCGGAGATCAATACTGTCAACGACGAATACCTGCCGGTGGCCACTGCAGATGAAAGTATGCTGATCTTTACACGCAAGATTAACAACAACGAAGATTTTTATAAGAGCGCAAAGGTTAACGACAAATGGCAGACTGCCGTTTACCTGAGCAACCAGATCAATACCGCGCGTTATAACGAGGGAGCTGAATCCATTTCCCAAGACGGAAAATATCTTTTTTTCACCGGCTGTAATCGTCCTGACGGACTTGGTCGCTGCGACATTTATATCGCACAAAAAAAGGGAGATGACTGGAGCAAACCCTTTGATCTTAGTCCGCCAGTAAATACCTCCGGGTGGGAGTCGCAGCCATCGATCAGCGCTGACGGACGGACGCTCTATTTTGTCAGCAACCGAAAAGGTGGCTACGGCGGCTATGATATCTGGAAGTCAAGACTAACCGACAAAGGCTGGGGTGAGCCTGAAAACTTAGGCCCCAATATCAACACGATCTATGATGAACAATCACCGTTTATCCATCCCGATGACAGCACCTTTTATTTTTGCTCAAACGGATGGCCCGGATTAGGTGGAAAAGATTTGTTTGTAAGCAGGCTGGGCAAAGATGGTAAATGGCAGAAGCCGGAAAACCTTGGTTATCCGATCAATTCATCGGGTGACGAAAACGGGCTTACGCTTACCGCGAACGGAAGCTACGCGTTCTTTTCGTCGGATAATCTGAATGGCTTTGGCGGCTATGACATTTATACCTTTGAATTACCCAAAAAATTAAGGCCGCAGCTCGTTACCTATGTTAAAGGCACGGTACTGGATGCCAAGACAAAGGCGCCTTTAGAGGCGGCTGTCGAGATCATCGACCTGCAGAAAAACGAGCCGGTATTTCAGGACTACAGCGACGACGCTACAGGTGACTTTCTGGCAACGCTGACATCCGGTAAAAATTACGGATTGAATATATCCAAAAGCGGTTATCTGTTTTACTCTGCAAACTTCTCACTTGTGGGCCATGAACCTAAAAAGCCATATAACCTGACAGTCCTGATGGAGCCAATAGAAATCGGCAACAAGGTGATCTTAAATAATATCTTTTTTGATACCAATAAATTCGATCTTAAGCCGGAATCTATCACTGAACTCCAGCAGTTGGTGTCCTTTTTAACGTTGAATCCGACGCTGAAGATCGAAATATCAGGCCATACCGATGATGTAGGCAATGACGAGCTCAATCAGAAACTTTCAGAAGACCGCGCAAAAGCGGTATATGATTACCTGGTATCCAATGGCATTGCGGCCGGCAGGTTAGTTTACAAGGGCTATGGTAAGACGCAGCCCATAGCACCTAATGACAGCGATGAAAACCGTCAGAAAAACCGGAGAACTGAGTTCAAGATCATCGCCAAATAGCACAATAATTTTTCAGTAAATAAAAAAGGTCTCCGCAATCAGCAAGAGACCTTTCTAAAATTAAAACTACAATTTCTTAGTTCCCCATTTCGGAAAGAAATTTAATTCTCATCAACTGAATTTCTTCCATGGTGTAATCATCACTACCCAGTTCAGCAAGGGCATCAGCAATAGAGTCAACTTCTGCAGTCCGGAAATAGTCAAAAATTTCGTCCTGCTTATCCTCGTCTATCATTTCGTCGATATAATAGTTCAGATTAAGCTTTGTACCGGAATTAACGATAGTTTCCACTTCACGGAGTATCTCCTCATAGGATAAGCCCTTTGAAGCAGCGATATCGTCAAGATTCAGGTGACGATCGATATTCTGGATAATGAACACCTTAAGCGCCGATTTATTCGCCGCGCTTTTGATAACCATATCCACCGGGCGGTCAATGTCATTATCCTCCACATATTTCTGGATCAGATCGGTAAAAGGCTTGCCGAATTTTAGCGCCTTACCTGCACCAACTCCGGATATCTGTTTCAGTTCATCGTTGGTGATTGGATAATGCGTACACATCTCTTCCAGTGAAGGGTCCTGGAAGATAACGAACGGCGGCAACCCTTTCTGTTTGGCCAGCTTTTTCCGCAGGTCCTTAAGCATTTGCAGCAACTCGGTATCCAGCGCACCTCCACCCTGTTTCGGGCCTTCGTCTGTATCGTCATCGTCAGTTGCGCCCATCGGTCTGTTTAGGATAAAGCGAATGCTATACGGATTACCGATAAACGAATTGCCGAGTTTTGTTAAGCGTAGCAGTCCGTACTGATCGATATCCTTAGACAGAAAATTATTCAGCAACGCCTGCCGCAACAAGGAGTTCCACAGATTTTTACCATCTTCCTTACCCGACCCGTAATAGTCGAGCAAATCGTGCTTATAGTTCTTTACCTGCGAATTATCTTCGCCCATCAGAATGTTGATGATATGGTGATCGTCAAATTTCTCTCCGATCTGTTTGATCAGGCTGAGCGCTTTATGCAGATGCAATTCTGCGTCAAAGTGTTCTTTCGGGCTGCAGCAGTTGTCGCACATGTTGTTGCAACCTGCCTCGTTAAAGTTTTCCCCGAAGTAATGCAATAATTGTTTACGCCGACATACCGATGACTCGGCATAATCGATCACCTCTTTCAATATCTGCGTACCTATTTCGCGCTCCGAAACAGGTTTGTCCTTCATGAACTTCTGAAGCTTATCAATATCTTTCTCCGAGTAGAAAGCGATACACACGCCCTCGCCGCCATCACGACCGGCGCGGCCTGTCTCCTGATAATAGCCTTCCATACTTTTCGGAACATCGTGATGAATGACGTAGCGCACATCGGGTTTGTCGATACCCATTCCGAAGGCAATGGTTGCTACGATCACATCCACATCTTCCATCAGAAACTTATCCTGCGTATCTGCGCGAACCTTGGCATCCAGACCAGCATGATAAGGCAGCGCCTTAATGCCATTCAGATTAAGCGCCTCAGCAACCTCTTCGACCTTTTTGCGGCTCAAACAATATACGATACCGGATTTTCCGGGATTCTGCTTTACGAATTTTACGATCTCCTTGATCACATTGCGTTTGGCGCGCACTTCGTAAAATAGATTTGCCCGGTTGAATGACGATTTGTAAACAGTCGCATTATTCATTTGCAGGTTTTTCTGAATATCCTGCTGAACCTTTGGCGTTGCGGTTGCGGTTAAGGCGATGATCGGTATGTCCTCACCGATGTTGCTGATCACTTGCCGTATCTTACGGTACTCCGGACGAAAATCGTGTCCCCACTCGGAAATACAGTGGGCCTCATCAACTGCCACGAAGGACACATGATTCAATCTTAAAAAATCAATATTTTCCTGCTTGGTCAATGATTCCGGCGCTACGTAAAGCAGTTTGGTTTTACCGCCTAAAACATCTTCCTTTACCCGTGCAATGTCCGCCTTGGTAAGGGACGAATTCAGGAAGTGGGCTATGCTGTCAGATCCGCCGAAAGCTCTCAGTTGATCGACCTGGTTTTTCATTAAGGCAATAAGGGGGGAAATAACTATCGCGGTTCCTTCGCTCATCAGGGCCGGCAACTGATAACACATCGATTTGCCGCCTCCGGTAGGCATGATCACGAACGTGTCATTACCCGCCAGAATGTTTGTTATAATCGCTTCCTGCTCTCCTTTAAAGTTATCAAAACCGAAAAAGGTTTGCAAATTGTCAAAAAGCGACTTTTTAGTTTCTATCATTATTTTGACGTATTCTTGGGTTGAATTTAAAAGTTTAAAGTAACAAATTTTTATCAATAAACGATGGAATTACTTTAAAATTTTATATAAAAATGATTATTCATTTAAAGATTTGTTTACACTATAAAAATTTTACAAAGCGGGAAATAGTCGGGTTGATTTTTTGAAAAAACAATCGTTCGCCAACGAAAACAAAGCGGCGGAATTTGCCGTTTAAAGAGCGGAATTCCAGGAGCGGTTTTAATAAGTCCGGATTAATTCGTAAATTGTAAATTATTGTTCAACTTTGCTCCGAAGCTAAATTGATTACCGACCGTTACCCCTGCGAGATTCTTATTGGATATTTTTAATAGTTTAACCCTGGTTGTGGGGAAATTAAATACATCAAAATTGTTTAATACAAATGAATAAAAACTACTACGCCATTATCATGGCTGGCGGTATTGGCAGCCGTTTCTGGCCGATCAGCCGGACCTCTCACCCAAAGCAGTTTATTGATATTCTGGGTACGGGGAAAACACTTATCCAAAACACATACGATCGTTTCCTGAAAATCTGCCCTAAAGAGAATATTTATATCGTAACCAATGAGATCTACACCGGGCTTGTAAAAGAGCAGTTGCCCGATATGACCGATGATCAGATACTAACAGAACCCGTGATGCGCAATACCGCTCCTTGCGTTGCGTATGGCTCGTTCAAAATAGAAAGCCTTAATCCTGACGCTGCCATTGTAGTTGCCCCCTCTGACCATCTGATCCTGAACGAATCCGCGTTTATCGAAACCATCAATAAATCGCTTGAAACAGCGAGTAACAATGATTGCCTGATCACGCTCGGAATAAAACCGTCGAGACCGGATACCGGTTACGGATACATCCAATTTACCGATCAGAGTCTGAATAAAGATTTTTTCAAGGTAAAGACCTTCACGGAAAAGCCGACACTTGAAATTGCCAAAACGTTCTTGCAAAGCGGCGATTTTTTATGGAACGCAGGGATATTTGTATGGTCGGCGAAATCTATCGTTAATGCATTCCGAAGCCACCTTCCGGATATGCACGAGATATTTGCTGAAGCCCGGCCGGTTTACAATACCGAAAGAGAAAGGACACATGTACACAACTCTTACCTCCAGTGCACCAATATATCCATCGATTACGGAATCATGGAAAAGGCGGAGAACGTGTATGTGCTGCCTTCGGAATTTGGCTGGAGCGACCTGGGTACCTGGGCGTCTATTTACGAACTTGCCGAAAAAGACTACGTTGGGAACGCTGTGATACCTGCGGATAAGGTGATCATGTATGATTCATCAAACTGTATGGTAAACGTACCTAATGACAAGCTGGTAATCTTGCAGGGTTTGCATGATTATATCGTTGTTGAGTCTAACAACACCTTACTGATCTGCCCACGCGATCAGGAGCAAAATGTTAAAAAGGTAGTTGCTGATGTAAAACAGCAATTCGGAGCAAAATATATTTAGAAAAAGCACGACCGGATCGGACTAACGCTGTCTGATCCGGTTAGCCTGTCTAACTTACTCCTGTCTTTGCCGGACTGCTTCATAAAGGATTATTCCGGTTGCTACAGAAACGTTCAGTGACTCAATTTCTCCATACATCGGTATTTTAGCCAGGTGATCCGCCATGCGGATAATCTCGTTTCGTACTCCATCCTCCTCCGAGCCCATTACGATTGCTGTTGGTAATGAATAATCCGGTTTGTATATGTAATCCTCTGTTTTTTCGGTACAGCAGACGATCTGCAGGCCAGATTCCTGCAAAAATCTCACTGTTTGCATAAAATCGTTATGCCGGCACACAGGAATCTTGTACAACGCGCCGGCGGAAGTTTTGATCGCATCCGGATTGATCTGCGCCGAACCTTTTGCCGGAACAACAATGGCATGAACACCGCTGCACTCCGCGGTACGCGCAATAGCGCCCATGTTACGAACATCGGTAATGGAATCAAGCACCAGAATCAGTGGTGTTTTTCCACTTTCATAGAGTTCAGGTATAATATCTTCAATCCGCTGATAGATGATAGGCGAAATAAACGCAATCACACCCTGATGATTTTTCATGGTGATCCGGTTCAGCTTTTCAACCGGGACGTATTGCGGACTGATATGATACTCGTTCAGCAGCGTTTTTAACTCGCCAAGCAGTTCGTTGCTTACCCCCCTTTGTATGTACAGCGACTCTATTTCCTTACCCGACCGAATGGCTTCGATCACTGCGCGGGTGCCAAAAACAAGCTGATTGCTTTCCCTGCTGCTTCTGTTATTATAGGACATTCTGAAAATGAATTAAAGGTGCAAAAGTAGCCATATTAATTGGTTTGGCGTTTATTGAACTGATATACCCAGCCGGTATGCGTCTTCAGTAATTAACAATTAAAAAGTTTATCCACATGCTTTTAATATACTGATTATCAGTAACATTGTAAAGTTATTGGTATTTTTTAAACATCAGATGTTAGCCGTCAGCCTAAAAAGGATTAATTTTTTAAACGAAATTTTTCCGCCTAAATGTCAGTATGTTAATTTTTAGGTGATACGCTCCGGCCACTTTTATGATACATTTGTTTCGATGAATTTGGAGTACGATAACGCGAATAGCAAGCCGAGCACTACCGACCGGAGAAACAGAATAACCAACCCGACGCCTTACAGCGGCCTTGGAAAATTACCGCCACAGGCCATTGATCTGGAGGAAGCGGTACTGGGTGCGCTGATGCTGGAAAAAGACGCCCTTTCGTCGGTGATCGATATTTTGAAAGCGGATGTATTTTACAAAGACAGTCATCAAAAAATATTCGAAGCGATACGGCAGTTGTTCGAAAAGTCGTCGCCGGTGGATATTCTTACCGTAACCGCCCAGCTTAGACAAAACGGCGACCTGGAAATGATCGGCGGGGCTTATTATATCACCGAGCTAACCAACAGGGTTGCGTCGGCGGCAAATATTGAATATCATTCGCGCATCATTATCCAGAAGTTCATCCAGCGCGAGCTGATCAGGATCTCGACTGATGTGATCCAAAGCGCTTATGAGGATACTTCCGACGTACTCGATCTGCTTGACCGGGCTGAGAAGAACCTTTTTGAAATTGCCCAAAACAACCTTCGCCGTGATTCGCGAAAGATGGATGATCTGATGCATGAGGCCTTGCGCGACATCGAAGCACTTAAAGATAAAAAGGATGGCCTGACGGGTATTGCGTCAGGTTTTACAGACCTTGACCGTATTACTTCCGGCTGGCAGAAATCCGATCTGGTGATCATTGCGGCACGCCCTGCGATGGGTAAAACAGCGTTCGTATTAAGTTGTGCCCGGAATGCTGCGGTAGATTTTAATAAACCGGTAGTCGTGTTCTCGCTCGAAATGTCATCCGTTCAGCTGGTTAACCGTCTGATCTCCGGGGAAGCGGAGATCGAGCAGGAGAAAATACGGAAGGGTAATATGGAGGAGTGGGAATGGCAGCAGATACACTCCAAAATCGGCAGATTAGAACAGGCGCCTCTGATCATTGACGACACCCCTGCTTTGAACATCTTTGAGTTCCGGGCAAAGTGCCGGAGGCTGAAATCGCAGCACGATATTCAGCTGATCATTATTGACTACCTGCAGCTGATGCATGGCAAAGTTGATAACAAGGGCGGCGGCAACCGCGAGCAGGAGATCGGCAGTATTTCACGTGCTTTAAAGTCTGTAGCCAAAGAGTTGAACGTGCCTGTTATCGCACTATCGCAATTAAGCCGTGCCGTGGAAAACCGGCCCGGCGGATCAAAACGTCCGATGCTGTCTGACCTTCGTGAATCCGGCTCCATCGAACAGGATGCGGATATGGTGCTTTTCCTTTATCGTCCGGAATACTATGGGCTTGAGGTAGATGAAGACAATATGCCGACACAGGGTGTAGGCGAGGTGATCATCGCCAAACACCGTAACGGGGAAACCGGCAGGGTAAGGCTTAAGTTTGTCGGCAAATACGTCAAGTTTACTGATTTAGACCAGGTGATGGGTGGCGATTTCATGTCGGGAGCAAGTCCGTTTGCAGGACTGGCGCCTTCGCAGGATTTTGATAAGCCAAGCGGCTTTATTATCCGGCCTTCAAAAATGGATCAGATGGATGACGACGACAGCACGCCATTCTGATCGGTCTTCGATATTGATCTTTAAAAAATAAGTCCCAATATAATTCCCGCAATAATAATGACGGGCGCTTTTATGCGGGTGTAATTGAGCAGCAGGAACGCACAGATCATTACGCCATAGGCCATCCAGTTAAGTCCAAATGGCCTTACCAGCAAAATGAGCGCTGTCGCCATAAAACCAACAGCCACCGCATTGATACCGCTCAGGGAATTTTTAATACGCGTTATTTTTTTCAGATCATTCCAGAAGGGAACGATGAACAGGATCAGGATAAGTCCCGGTGAGTTGATACCGATAATCGCAACGAGGCTGCCAAACACTTGCCCGGTAATACCCCACCCCTTATTGCCCATGGTTATTCCACCTAAAAAAGAAGTGAAAGAGAATGTCGGGCCCGGAAGGGCCTGTTGTAGCGCATATCCTGAAAGAAATTCGGAATTGGTAAGGTAATGTTTCACCCCGACAAACTCGGTGTACATCAGCGGAACCAACACCTGCCCGCCGCCAAATATCAGGATGCCGTTGCGGTAAAAGTTTTCAAACAGCCTGATCGGGAGACTGAATACTGAGGTCTGCTTAATAATAGCACCCAACGCGGCAAAAAGAAGCAATATACCGATGAAATAAGTAACCTTATTGCGATTGACGTTGGAAAACAACTTTATACGTAACTCATTTTCCTGTGGCTGCGTCTCCAGCGCAGACGAAATAATGCCACCGAGGAGGATCAGCAAAGGGAAAGCATAGGGCGTCTGCATGATCAGCGTAGCGATCAGTGACCCTATGGCGAGCATCGTGCTCACTCTTGTCTTCAAAAATTTATCAGCAAACGAATACGTCGCGTAGGCGACTATTCCCACTGCAATAGGCTGCACAAAACGCAGGATATCGGTAAACCTGGCCTTATCGGCAAATATCTTATAACTTATCGCCGCAAGACACATGATCGTGGCTGAGGGAACCACCCAAATAAGAAAAGTGATAATGGCAAGGCGAAGCCCTCCTACCTTCCAGGCTATCCCTACGAGCGTTTGTGTTGATGAAGGGCCGGGCAACAGCTGCGCCAAGGCGTTCAGTTCCATCAGCTCTTCCTCTGTGATATACCGGCGTTTTTCCACAAATTCGCGCAGCAGAACGGCGATATGCGCCTGTGGGCCGCCAAATGCGGTAAACGTATATAGCGTAACATCGCGAAGAAAAATAAGCTGTCTTTTGGTCATCGGTTTAGGATCATATCAGGGTTAAAGACATTTCTTCATTCTATTACAGCTTCTTTCTAATTTTAATCTTCATCCATCAGTTCGTCATAAACGCCCTGAAGTTCTGAATAAGCATGATTGTTTCTTTGCTCACGGGTTACTTTCATGCCGGTCTCGTAAGTTTTTATCGCATCCTCTCTCCTGCCCAGCGCTTCGTACAATTTACCAAGATGATAATAAGTGCCCGAATAATCGCGATGATTGTTAACCAGGTCTTCAAAATAATCGAGCGCTTTGTCCGTTTGGCCGATCCGCAGATACTCGGTTGCCAGGGCATACTTCAAAAACGGGTCATCGGGTTCATTCTTTATAAATTCAAGCAACCGCTCTAATCTGTTTATCTGCATTTTAAACTCTATCTTTTTTAATTAAATTTGCATTCACCTTTTAAAACACCGGGATTTACTTCCAATTGGCGGCAAAAAGGCGTTTACCCTAAATAACACTACCATGAAGATACTGGTCTGCATAAGTAATGTGCCTGACACGACGACAAAAATAACTTTTACCGATAATAACACCCAATTTAATACCAGCGGAGTTCAATTTATACTGAATCCTTACGACGAAATTGCATTGGCGCGGGCGTTAGAACTTACCGATGGCGGTAAGGGTACGGTGACTGTTATTCACGTTGGTGAAGCATCCGCAGATGCTACCATCCGCAAAGCCTTAGCTATCGGCGCTACAGACGCCGTAAGGATTAACGCTCAACCTTCCGACGCGTGGTTTGTGGCATCGCAGATCGCAGCTTATATAAAGGATAATCCATTCGATCTGATCCTGACCGGGCGCGAGTCAATAGATTACAACGGCTCAAAAGTGGCTGCTATGTTAGGGGAGCTTTTAGATATCCCTTCTGTTTCCATCATTAAAAAACTTGATACCGATGGCAGCAGTGTGACCGTTGAGCGAGAAATAGAAGGCGGTAAGGAAATATTAACTATCCCGCTTCCAATCGTTGCGGGAACGGCTGAAGGTGTTGCAGAACCCAAAATCCCGAACATGCGCGGCATCATGTCGGCGCGTACCAAGCCGCTGAATGTGATCGAGCCTGCCGAAGTAAAAACATTTTCGGAGATCATCAGTTATGAAATTCCGGCACCACGCGGACAAGTAAAATTGGTAGCAGCAGATGACACAGCTAAGCTCGTTGAGCTACTGCATGAAGAAGCACGGGTTATCTAATTGTTTATCAATTTATTATATTACAAGAATTAATATGTCAGTTTTAATATATACGGAGAACGCGGAAGGGAAATTTAAGAAATCGGCTTTTGAGGCTGTTTCGTATGCCCGTGCAGTTGCCGATCAGAATAATACCGACCTGATTGCTATTTCTATCGGCGACGTCGGCGACGATGAATTGAAGGCTCTTGGAAAATACGGAGCCAATAAAGTGCTGAATGTCTCCGCAGAGAAACTTAAGAACTTTGTCAACCAGGCATATGCTTCCGTGATTGCCGGAGCCGCCAAAAAGGAAAACGCTGATATCGTTATCTTGTCCAACTCTTTTTCGGGCCGGGGTTTAGCTCCCCGCGTAGCCGTTAAACTGGGCGCGGGCATCGCCGAAGGTGTAGTAGCGCTACCGGAACAGGACGGTGATAAACTTACGGTAAAGAAGAACGCTTTTTCGGGAAAGGCATTTGCACAGGTGCAGCTATCTTCTCCCATAAAAGTTATTTCATTAACGCCTAACTCCTATAAAGTTGAAGAGCGCGGCGTTACGCCGTCTTTGGAAGAATTTTCAGCGGAGGTTGGTGAAAATGATCTCAAGGCAGTAATCAAAGAGATTGTACGTTCAACGGATAAAATCTCTTTGCCCGATGCCGAGATAGTCGTATCAGCAGGACGCGGCCTGAAAGGCCCAGAAAACTGGGGCATGATCGAAGAACTCGCAGACCTATTGGGCGCGGCGCTGGCCTGCTCGAAACCGGTTTCGGACAACGGCTGGCGGCCACACAGCGAACACGTTGGGCAGACAGGCATCGCTGTGAGTCCGAATTTGTATATTGCTATAGGTATATCTGGCGCTATTCAGCATTTGGCGGGCGTAAGTTCATCCAAGGTTATTGTCGTCATCAATAAAGATGCCGATGCTCCGTTTTTCAAGGTGGCGGACTATGGCATCGTAGGAGATGCATTCGAGGTTGTTCCTCAGTTAATTAAAGCAGTAAAAGAATATAAAGCTTCGGCATAAAGGTCTGTTGTGATGGGTAACGACATGAAAAAAATCAAGCTGGACATTGTGGGATTGTCCTACAGTCAGACACAGTCCGGCGCTTATGCATTGGTTTTGGGTGAGATTAGCGGCCGCAGACGGTTGCCGATAATCATAGGCAGCTTTGAGGCGCAGGCTATTGCCATCGAAATAGAGAAGATGACCCCCAGCCGTCCGCTTACGCATGACCTGTTTAAAAGCCTCGCCGATGCATATAATGTTAAAATACAGGAAATTGTAATCTACAACTTAGTTGACGGTATATTTTATTCCAAATTGATCTGTACCGACGGGAAACGGTCGGTGGAGATCGATGCGCGTACCAGTGATGCCATCGCGGTAGCGGTACGGTTTGACTGTCCGATCTATACGTACGAGTTCATCCTGTCAACCGCCGGTATCGTAATCGAGGGCAACGATTTTGTTTATCTCGAAAACATGAACGACGCAAAGGAGGAGAAAACCGTTTCCGCAACTTCTGCAGGAGGATTTGCCGCGTTGAGCACTGATGAACTGAAAACCAGATTGCAGGAAGCCCTTGCTGATGAATCATACGAAAAGGCGGCTAAGATACGTGACGAACTGAACCGCCGGAAAGCATCTTAAATTCATTATCTGATTCTCTGTCATGTTGCGGGAAACCGTCCTTTTACGTCCGTCTTTTCATATTTCGCAATTATTTCGCTATTTTCCGGCCTTGATTTTTATTAACTGACAAACAAGTATTAACACGGTGCTGTATGAGTATTAAGTTGCGCTTAACGCTGATGAATTTTATGCAATATTTCATTTGGGGGGCGTGGCTGCTTACCGTGGGTGCATACTGGTTCCAGAATAAACAATGGTCGAGTGCGCAGTTCGGTGCAATATTCTCGACAATGGGCATTTCCTCTATTTTTATGCCCGCCATAACAGGCATTATCGCCGACCGGTTTATCAATGCAGAGAAGCTATACGGAATATTGCACATTCTTGGGGCAGTGGTGTTGTTCACCTTGCCGATGATCAACAATCCAACGGCATTTTTCTGGGTCATGCTCCTCAATATGTTCTTTTATATGCCTACCATATCACTCTCTATTACAGTGGCTTATACAGCTTTAAAAAACAATAATATTGATGTAGTAAAGGAATACCCTCCTATCCGGACATGGGGTACGGTAGGATTTATCGCAGCGCTATGGGTAGTGAGCCTGTCGCATAACGAGACGTCTGCCAATCAATTTTATATTGCCGGATTAGTTGCGCTGATCACGGGGTTTTATGCTTTTACCCTTCCAAAATGTCCGCCATTATATGTAAAAACCGAAAATAAGTCGCTGACCGATTCGCTGGGACTGAATGCCTTTGCCTTATTTAAAACACCACGATTCGCCATCTTTTTTGT
Source organism: Mucilaginibacter sp. (assembly GCA_035547875.1). Lineage (GTDB taxonomy): Bacteria > Bacteroidota > Bacteroidia > Sphingobacteriales > Sphingobacteriaceae > Mucilaginibacter. Next base: position 205,527 of record DASZTX010000013.1, read on the forward strand.
TTTTTCTATGCTTTTAGGTGCGGCATTACAGCTGACCAATGCTTACGGCGATACGTTCCTCCATGATTTTAAAAATGTGGATGCCTATAAAGATCTTACCGCCGTTAAATATCCGGCGATAATTATGTCGATATCGCAAATTTCCGAAACCTTATTTATCCTCGCTATACCGTTCTTCCTGCGTAAGTTCGGGATAAAATATGTTATGCTCTTCAGTATGCTGGCGTGGGTGCTCCGGTTCGGGCTTTTTGCCTTCGGCGATCCTGCTAACGGACTATGGATGATCATCTTATCCTGTATTGTTTATGGCATGGCTTTCGATTTCTTCAATATCTCAGGTTCCCTTTTTGTTGAAACCCAGATAAAACCTGAGATCAGAGGCAGTGCGCAAGGTTTGTTTATGATGATGGTAAACGGCTTCGGCGCGTTATTCGGGAGCTCTGTCAGCGGCATTATCATCGATAAATATTTTACCCTGCCAGACAACAGCAAGAACTGGCATTATATCTGGCTTACGTTTGCTGCTTACGCGCTGGTTATATCCATTGTGTTTCCGTTTGTGTTCAGATATAAACATAACGCAGAATTGAAACGTGCGATAGAACACGCCTGATAATTTATAAAAACCTAATGCCCAATCATTTATGAAAAAGCATTATCGTAAAGAAAACAATTGCCTCAACTGCGGGACAACCCTCGAAGGGAAGTATTGTCACAATTGCGGTCAGGAGAACCTTGAAATAAAGGAGAGCTTCGGGCATATGATGAATCACGCCATCAGCGATTATTTTCATTTCGATCATCAGTTCTTTCATACACTCAAGCCTCTGCTTTTCAAGCCAGGTTATTTAACCAATGAATATATGGCGGGCAGACGGGCGCAATATCTGCATCCGGTGAAGATGTACATCTTTATTAGTCTGGTGTATTTTGTTCTTCTTTTGAAAAGCGGTCACGATGTGGTCAAGATAAATCAACCGGATAACCCAGCGGCCTCAAAAACTCAGATAGATTCCATTAAAACTGCCATCGGAAAGAACAAAAATTTGAGTACCACTCAGAAGAAAGTGATCCTTGATAATTTAGCAAAGGACTCCGTTAAAAATGTAAAAACAGATAAGGTTGACCAAAATTATAAGGAAGGCTTCCTCACCATGACGGCCGACACGTCCTATCAACAATATCTTATGTCCCAGAAAAAACTCCCGAAGGGCGAACGGGACGGATGGTTTGGGCGCTTGTACAATAAAAAGGCGTTTGACTACAAGGAACGATATGGAAACCGTTCGAGAGAAGTTCTTTTCGAAGAATTCAGGCACAATATCCCGAAGATGATGTTCCTGGCGTTACCGCTGTTTGCGTTGATTTTAAAGTTCACCTTCTGGAAAAGCAAAAAGTTCTACGTGGAACATTTGATCTATGCCTTTCACCTGCATTGCTTCATATTTATTTTCCTGGCATTCATTATGCTCTTACAACTGATCATTCCGATGAATAAATCCGTTACCGACTGGCTAAACGGCCTGGTGATGCTTTATGTGATCTGGTACATTTACAAATCGCTCAGAGTGGTATATAAAAGAAGCAGATTCAGGACAATTACCAAATTTCTGGGAATGTCTGTGATGTACTTTGCGGTGTTTACACTTTGTGTATCAATTGTATTTATTCTGACAGCACTTTCACTCTGATCAATTGCCAAAGGCATCAAGAGCAATGGTTGGTTTACCTGTATTGTCGAAAGCACCCAATCCGTATCCCTGCCAGTTATATGCTTCCGGCTCCCAATAAAACACTCCCAATCCATTGTTACCGCTAACGGAATTTACCTTCGTTATAATGTCTGAAAGGAAATCGCGTGTGGTTGCGGCAGCACTGGCCTGCATGCCAACTTCGACGACCATACATGGGGTCGAATACCTGGCGACCATGTCATTGATATTGGCAAGGCATTGGGCATCCAGCGACGACCAGTTGGAGGTCGCCGGATACAAAGACATTCCGATGATGTCCCACTGTGCGCCATTGGCTTTTAATCCGTCGAACATCCAGCGGAATAAACTATTGTCATAACCGTTGGAAATATGAACAATTACCTTTGTACTGCTGCTTACTTCTTTAACTGCTGCATATCCGCTCTTGATAAGGGCAGCAAAATTTGCCATGTTTTTTGAGGCGCGTCCGTCTTCCCAAAGCATTCCATCGTTTGTTTCATTGCCAACCTGCACCCAATCCGGGGTGATCCCGTTGTCCTTCAGCGTATTCATGACATTAACGGTATAATCATGGAGGGTGGTTGATAAGGCCTCAAAATTCAAAGAAGACCATGCCGCAGGTTTATTCTGTTTGCCGGGATCAGCCCAGCTATCACTGTAGTGAAAGTCGATCAGTATCTTCATGCCCGCGTTCTTGGCGCGCAGGGCTTTTGCAACAAGGTCAGTTGTATTGCACCAGCCATCAGACGGATTCACCCATGCGCGCAGGCGAATGGAATTAAATCCAAGGCTTTTCATTAACACGAATAAGTCCTGCTCTTTTCCCGATTTGTCGTAAAATTTATACCCGGAAGATTCCATCTGCGTAACCCAGCTGATATCCGCCCCTTTGACGAAATTTGAGGACACAACCGGCGGTTGATAAGTGTCTGTATTTCCCTTATCCACAGGTGCCGGAGAGCCACCCTTATTGGAGCAGGAAATGATCAGGAGGAATATACAACAGTAAATCCACGATATCTTTTTCATCGACATATTTTTAGATCTGAAAATTGGCACAACAAAGATATAACGCAGATGTATCAAAATAAAATGTTTATTTAACATTTATTTTTTACTTTAATTCGCGTTGTAAGGCTTCAGTTGCATTTGACAGATAGGCAAACGGTGCATTCCAGTTAATGGCAACCTCGTTAACGGCATATGCCCTGTCGTCATCTATATAAGCTTCGTCGGGGTTTTTAGAAGGCACCTGAATACCATCCTGCATCCCGGGGTTAGGTCCGCCGACAAGCAGTCCCGGAATCGGATCGGCAATACCGTCAGCGACCGAAGGTCGGTGATGCGGGTGCATCGGCGTCTTGCTTCCATATCCTGTCAGGTAGGAGTATCCCGTACCGTTTCTTCCAAGCAGGTAATCAAGGTTGGAAAGCGCCGCCTGAAGATATTTTCTTTCGTGCGTAAGCCGGTAAGCCTGAATAAGCGCAATACCTTCGTTAGCTGCAACAGAATTACTTCCCCAATTAAAGTTCTTAGCTGTTTTGGACATTACCGTACGATAGGCCGTTTGGTCGGTTCCGGTAAGCAGATCATCAGCGAAGGCAATCATTCGATGTCTGATCTCCGGCACATCCACGGAAATACTTTTCCTCCCCGGTACCTTTATTCTTAAAAGGCTATAATAGCCCAGCAAACGCACCTGGCTCCAGGACGGTAATGGCATCAGGGTATCAGGTAATAATTTAACCTGACTGATAAAACTGCTGTCCTGGGTGCTGACATATAATTCAGATGCAGCCCAGATGAATTCATCGGTAAAATGTCTGTCGCCGTAAGCTCCGGTGGTTATTTTAGGCTCGAACTCTTTGTTCAAAGCGTCCTGATTGTAAATAACGTTGGGGTTTTTAAGCGCCCATGTCCAGGCAATTTTAGACTGTTTCAGGCAGCTATCAGCAAGACCGGGCAGCAAATGGCTGTATCCTTTGAATATTCTCGCTGCCTGCGCCATTACCGCTGCAAAGTCAAGTGTTGCGGCTGTACCCTTTTGAACAACATACCGGGGTGCATCACCTTGAGCAGGCATCTCCATTTTATCAAATACTGCATTTGTCAATTTATGATAAACGCCGCCGTCATTTGGGTCCTGCATGGTCATCATCCACCGCAAATTCCATAAAACCTCGTTAAGCAGATCAGGAACGCCGTTACCGCTTTCCGGGATATTCAGTTTGACGGTTTTCATGTAAGCAGGAAAATCCTCATACAGCGAAAGTAAAGTCGCTGTGCTTATGCCGCTATTAACAATATATTTATTATAATCGCCGGCATCATACCATCCACCCGGTGATGAAATAACCGTGCCTGCTTTTCTGTTCGCATTTGCGGCAGACGCATGAATTAAAACATTCGTATCCGGGTGTCCCTCTACCCTGCTCCATTTTCCGGCATATTTCTTTTCTAATGGTATAGAGGCCCGCATAAAGTAATAAGCTTTGATGGATGCAGCCGCCACGTTGCGATGGATGGACTTACCGATCTTAAATGGAAAAGAATACCCGGTTGCGGGTACGTAAAGCCGGAATTCCCCGGGTTTTCTGAATGCGGTAAAATCAGCAATTTGTGTAAAAACGCCGCCAAAGGTTGGCCGTTCTGATCTTCTCAGTTCACCTGAAAAGAACTCTTTTCCATTCGGGTCCTGCACATAAAACCTCCCCCCGGTTGAATTAAGGACAACTGCCACTTTCTCAGCGTCGGGATAAAACCCGATCTGGTTCAGGCGGATATTAGCACCTACATCCTTTGTCAAAGGCTGGGAAAACAGATGAAAGGTCAGCAATAAAAGAAAAAGAAAAAGGCCAGTACCTGATTTTTTTGCAGCAGGTGGGTTTAATTTTGTCATATTAAGCGGAGAATGGTGTAACAGAGGTTAAAGATAAACTTAAACAACATCAAATTGATAAACAGCCACCTGATAAAACACAAAAGCCCGCTTTAAAAGCAGGCTTGTAAATAATTTAATCGCAGCTATTTATAATTTAAATATCGGCACAGCAAGCGTCAGGTTAAATAGACTGACTCTCGTACTCGAATTGCCATAAGTTTGTTTGGTGATGCCCGCTTCATACCGCAGATCAAGCGATATATTCCTGATATCAACTCCCGCTCCGAACACCCATGCAAAATTCTGATCCTTATAATGGAGCGTTGCTGCATTTCCAAGCGCTGTTCCGAAGTTTTGATCGTCGTTGATCTTGAACGACACCAGGGGGCCGGTATAAAATCGTCCGCCAAAACCAAAAGCGCCGACTTTGCCGCCAAACAGAAGCGGCACATCTATGCTCGTGAATTTTGCTTTACCTTCCGTTCCGTTATCAGATATTTCGACATTTTTTGCGGTGACGTATAATTCCGGCTGAAAATTAAATCCCAGTGCGCCTACCCGCGCCCACAACCCCCCAAGATAACCGGCGCGGTTACTGCTGCTGAATGTTGAAGACGACGAAAGCTTTGAAAAGTTTACACCGCCTTTGATACCCAGTTGGAATGACGGTATGACCTGAGCGGATGCCAGCGTGATGGTTGCTGCAAAAACAGCCAGCGAAAGGATGATTTTTTTCATTTTAATGTTTTTCAAAAATTTTTGATTGCTGATATTTATGAAAGGCACTAATTAGCAATATCCGGCTTGCGTACCAAACAGGTTACCAGCCGGATATTATCAAATTCTGATATAAATGTAGGAGTATTTTTATTTTTCCAAAAAAAGAAGCCGAAAAATTAAAAGCTTAGTTTCCCCTGATAATAATCCAGAATTTTAGTGCGTATCATATAATCATAACGCGCGTTTATCAGGTTAACATTGGCGGCATCGAGATTGTTTTTTGCGATGACAAACAAATCTGACGTGATAACGCCTGCGTCAAATTTCGCCTTTGTTGCCTCGTAGGAAGCCTGATAAGTTTCTACCTGTTGTCCTAATACTTGTAACCTGTCATAGGCGTTCAGCATATTGGCATGTGCCTGGTCAATTTGCTGTTTCAGTTGCACTTTTGTGCTGTAATTATTGTCTTGTGCGTCCTTCAGATCCAGTTTGGCAAGCTTAACATTATTGTGGTTCTGAAAGTAATTCAATATTGGGATAGATAAATTCAGGCTTGGCCCGTAGTATTTGTTTTGCTTAAACTGCGTACTAAAGCTCCCCGGTGAGTTGTTTGCGTAGCTGGTTTGATAATTGCCGCTAAGCGTCAGCGTTGGAAAAAGCCGCCCCCTTGCTACAGAAACTTCTTTCTCCGCGGCTCTTACCCGCAGATCTGCGGCCTTTACCATCGCGAGGCTGCTGAGCGCAGTTGAATAAATATCTTCCTTAGATTGTGCATAAACCGAAGGTGTTTTGCTGGCCTCCAGCTTTTCTACCTCCATGTTTTTATCAAACGCAACATTCATCGCTTGCAGCAGATTGATCTTGGCGGTCAAAACGGCTGTCTGTGCGTTGTAAACGTTGATCTGGTCGGCGTTATGCGAGCCCTTAATATTGTAATATTCGGCGGGGGCCACCGCGCCCTTGCTGTTAAGCTCACTTTCGCGATCCAGATTGGCTTTTGAATATTCCGCCTGAAGTCTTGCCTGACTCAGCTGATCTTCGCTGTTCAGAACGGCAAAATAAAGTGCGATGATGTTCAGCGTAGTTTCATCTTTAACCTGCTGGAAATCCATCTTACCGGCCTGATACGCCAATGAGTTTTGTTTGATGTTATTGATAGCGCTTAGTCCGTTAAAAAGCAGCAGGTTACTGCTTGCAGAAAACCCTGCCGAATTGGTCTGCGCAGCATCCACGATCACGCCGGTGTTATCTGTACCGCGACCAAAGCTGATACCATATCCGGCGCCTGCATTCAATGTTGGTAATAAATTCTCCCGTGCCTGATTCCAGTAAACCCGGTCTTTTTCCATTTGGGTCTCACTCCGCTTTACGCTGAGATTATTTTGGATAGCTATATCCACACATTGCTGTAAGGTCAATACGCTGTCCAGCTGGGTTCGCTGCTGACCTTTGGAAACAATCGTTGCAGAGGCAAATAAAATAATTAATGATATTCTTTTAAAAAACATGGTTGGTGATATTAATTTCACAGGATTAGAATTTTCTTGATGATTCTATCTTGCCATCTAACAGGTTAATTATTCTGCTGCCGTATTCAGCATTTTTTTCGGAATGCGTCACCTGAATAATGGTTACGCCATCCTCTTTGTTCAGCTTGCGGAACAATTCCATTATCTCCTCTCCCTGTTTTGAGTTAAGATTTCCGGTGGGTTCATCGGCAAGCAGTAATTTAGGTTTGCCGATCAGCGCACGTGCGATGCCTACCAATTGCTGCTGACCACCCGAAAGCTGTGCTGGAAAAAGGTCCTTTTTTCCAACGATCTGAAAACGATCAAGCATATCAGCAACCATCGCTTTACGTTCGGTACCCTTAAAATCCTGATAGATCAATGGTGTTTCGATGTTTTCATACACGGTAAGTTCATCTATAAGATGATAAGCCTGAAATACAAAACCGATGTACTGTTTATATAAAGCGGAACGCTGTTTGTCTTTTAACTGGTGAACAGCATGGTCGGCAAAATAATGGTAACCCTCGGAAGGTTCGTCAAGCATGCCGATAACATTCAATAGCGTCGATTTGCCCGAGCCCGATGGCCCCATGATAGAAATAAATTCGCCTTCGTCAACATCGAGACTGATGTCATTCAATACAAAATTCTTGTTGCCGCCTACCTGGTAGTATTTAGAGATATGCTGAAGTGATAACATGGATTTAAATTAATAATTACGTGATTTATTGAACTTTTGAGATTTAACGGCTAATTTATTAATAACTATTTGAATCAGCCATAATACTCCCCTGTTCCGGCACATAAATATCAATAACATACCAAAATATTAATTGTCTTAATATCAAATAATTACATAATAAAGTTCATGTAAATACTGTTCGCTTATGTAACATGAAGCGTACGGTTATGATACAGTGGAATAGTCAAATATCACCGCAGACCGTCCGGTTCAGACCAGATCAGTCCGTACGCAGAGATGTCGCAGGATCAATCGTCTCAGCTTTCAGCGCGCGTAATCCCAGAGTAACCAACGCAATAGTTATAGCAAGTGCTCCGGCGATCACAAAGACCCACCATTGAATTTCAATGCGGTAAGCAAACTCCTGTAGTTATCGGCCTTTCTTTATAGCGGTTTGGTTTTTTAAAAGCTATTCGCTCCTCAAACTTTTTATCGGGTTGGCAATTGCAGCCTTAATTGCTTGAAAACTCACGGTAAAAAAAGCGATCAAAATAGACACAACCCCTACGGAAACGAACACCCACCATTGAATATTAATCCGGTAAGCGAAATCTTTAAGCCACTGGTGCATCAGCAACCACGCAATAGGCCATGCCAGGATATTGGCAAGAAACACCAGTTTCAGGAAATTTTTCGAAAGCATTGTAGTAATGTTTTGTACCGATGCGCCCAATACCTTGCGTATCCCGATTTCCTTGAATCGTTTTTCTGCGGAATAGGATGCAAGCCCGAACAGTCCCAGACACGATATCACGATGATCAGGCCGGCAAGCACACCAACTACCTTACTCTCCTGTTCATCGACCTGGTAAACTTCATTAAAATGATCATCAAGAAACTGGTATTCAAATGGCAGTTCAGGTTCAATTTGCTTCCAGGTTGCTTTGATAAAGTTGACGGCCTCTTTGGTTCTGCCGCCATTGATCTTGACCGACATGGTACTGAAACCGTCGCCCTTATAACTAAGTATAAATAGCGTTTCGATCTTGTAATGCAGCGAGTTGAAATTAAAATTCTTTGCTATAGCCTTAATAGTTCCGAGGGAATCATATCCAAACCTCGCGCCGATCAGCGATGACATCGGCATTTTAGGATGATCTTTTAAAAGCTCTTTGGCAAGCGCCTCATTAATAATATATTCCCTGCCCTCCTGCGATTTCTCCCCGGAGAAATTATTCCCCATCAGCAATTTTATTTTATATAGTTTTAGGTAATCATTATCAACGATCAACCGGGTAGCTGTCAGCTGGCGTTTTGGCGCATCCGGCAGCTTAAATTCAACCCCGGATTGGTCAAGATGGCTCCCGAGATTGTCCTGAGCGGCGGTTACACCATTGATCAGGCTGCTGGATAGCAGTTGTTGTTTAAGCAGATCATATTTTTGAGGCGTTACCATATTCAGTGGTACTGTAACAACCTGCTGCCGGTCAAACCCCGGATCTTTGTCCTGCATAAAGTTCAGCTGCTTTACCACAAGAACCGTCGCGATCATCAAAAAGATTGCCACAGTAAACTGTCCCACAACGAGTACATTACGCAGCGTTCCTTTGTTTTTACCCGATTCCACCGATCCCTTCAAAACTTTTACCGGCTGAAACCCTGAAAGATAGGCGGCAGGGTAAACGCCCGATATCAGGCCGACTACAATCGTACAACCGATGATCAGCATCACTAACCCGAAATTGCTGAATATAGGCAAACTGAGCTCCCTCCTGCTCAGGCTGTTGACGAATGGCAATGCCAGTTCGACCAATACAACCGCAAAAAACAGTGCAAAAAGCGACAACAAAACCGTCTCGCTTAAAAATTGAAAGGCAAGCTGAAAACGCTGAGCGCCGATCGATTTCCGGATACCGACCTCCCGGGCGCGCTCCGCCGAGCGGGCGGTGGAAAGATTGATAAAGTTAACACAGGCGATGATCAGTACGACCACCGCAATGGCGAGAAACAGATTCGTCAGATTTTTATCGAATTTCTGAAAGTTCAGGTAGTCCAGCCCGATATCCGCTGAATTGGCGTGTACATCTTTCATCGGCAAATAGAACAGCTCATAAAATTTACTATTATCATCACCCATGTGTTTTTTCAGATAAGCGGGCATCTTTTTTTCAAAGGCCTTTATATCCGTTCCCGGGGCAAGCACCAGAAATGTATCAAGCCAGTTGCCTCCCCAGTTGCTGAACATCCACGGTTTAAAGATCGTATTAAAAGAGAACAGCGCGTCAAACTGAAGCTGGGAATTTTTAGGTACGTTCTCCGCAATACCGGTTACCACATAAGTCGTCGTATCGCCGCCAAAATGCGTGATCGTCTTTCCCATCGGGTCTGCATCGCCAAACATCTTCTTTGCAGTCTCTTCGGTTAGTACAACGCTATGCTGTTTCAGAAGAGCAGTAGCCCGGTCTCCTTTTTTAAGCTTAAAATCAAAAATATTCAGGAAGGTTGTATCCACAAAGAACGCCTCCGGTATAAATACCCTCTTTTCGCCGTAGGTAAGCTGAAATTTATCCTGCCAGTGAATACGGGTAAAATCCTTTACTTCCGGAAAATCGGCCTGCAAGGCGGGCCCCATAGGAAACATGGATAACCCGACTTTTTGCGAAGACACCATCCCGGGGAATTTCTGCACCTCGTCGAGCTTGTAAATATTCTTCGTATGAAAGCTGTCAAAACTCTTTTCATAAGTTACAAAAAGCATGATCAGGATACAGGCGGCCATGCCGATAGATAACCCGATAATATTGATCGCTGAAAAGACCTTGTTCTTCCAGATGTTTCGCCAGGCGACTTTGAGGTAATTTTTTATCATGACGTGCTGTTTGGTTTTTATGTTGATATTATTCGCTTCTTAAGCTATGCACCGGGTTGGCAAGTGCAGCCTTGATGGATTGAAAACTGATGGTGATTAATGCGATTGTTATCGCCGCCGCTCCGGATAGCGCAAATATCCACCAACTGATACTTACCCGGTAAGCATAATCCTGAAGCCACTGATGCATCAGATACCAAGCAATGGGCGAAGCGATCAGAAATGCAATACCCACAAGCGCCAGGAAGTCACCGCTAAGCATCTGAACAATTTTGATTGGTTTTGCACCCAGTACCTTCCTGATGCCTATTTCCTTTACCCGTTGTTGCGCAGTGAATGTTGCAAGTCCGAATAATCCCATGCATGAAATGATAATCGCTATAGCCATCGCTGTGTTCATCAGCCGCGCTGTTTTTTGCTCTTTTTCATAAAGCATGGCTATCATTTTGTCAAAGAAACGGTATTCAAATTTTTCGGTAGGATACACTTCTTTGCTTATCTTTTGAAGGCTGGCTAAAACGCTTTTAAAACTGTCGGCCTGCTTCCCGGCAGTGGCAAGTTTAATGCTTACCGCCTGTTCATTTTTTTTGAGCGAACACAAAAAGAATGGGGTAATAGCCTCATGAAACGATTCTGAATGAAAATCCTTTACAACACCGACAATGGGCTCTCTCGCTCCATCAATGCCGACTTCCACTATTTTGCCTATAGCATCCTGTGGTTTTTTAAATCCAAGTGCTTTTGCACAGGTCTCATTGATCAAAAACTCGCGCAAAGTGTCAGATGGAAGCAGGTTTCGCCCCGCGATCAGATGCAGCCCAAACAACGGAACATAATTCTGGTCGCACGTTTCAAACGATGCATCAAACTTAACCTCGCCGTTTGTTCCTTTGTAGCTCATAAAGGTTACCGGATGTCCGAATGCCGCCGGTGGAATCCGGTGCCGACTGACCATCTTAACATCCTTAAGCTGTCTGATCTTGTTGACAAAGACATCTCCGAGCTGGCGGCTATACCCCGAGCCTGTATTGGTGGTAATAATGGCGTCTTTGTTAAAACCCATATCCGTATTCAGGATAAAATGCACCTGGTCCGCCACCACGACCGTCCCGATTATAAAAATAAGCGATACAGTGAACTGAAAGACGATCAGGGCTTTCCGGAGGTAGCTTTTGCGGTTTAGATTCGGTGAGCCTTGTCCTTTTAAACTTAATGCGGGCAAATAAGAAGATAGCACCCTCGCCGGGTAAAAACCTGCGAGCAGCGCCGTCACGATTGTGATAAGCAGCAAAAACAAAATATTTAACGGTGTAAACAGCGAAAGCTCTACACCATCCGGAATGACCGACCTGTAAGCTGTGATCACCGGGTTAGTAATCAAAACTGCAATTATTGCCGAAACGGTTGTCATTAAGAAAGTCTCGGTCAGGAACTGAATGGTCAGGCTCGTTTTGCTGCCACCCAGTGTTTTGCGTACGCCGACTTCCTTTGCCCTCCGGAGAGACTGCGCCGTTGACAGATTGATAAAATTGATGGATGCAATGATCAGAATAAAGCCCGCAATGGCCAAAAGACCATATAGCGTCGGCAGGCTTGCTTTCCTCGAATAGCTGTCGCCGTAAGCGGCGTTAAAATGTACGTCAGATAAGGGCTGCAAGGATAAAGACGCCTTCATACCCGGAGGCATCTCAATATGTGACCGGACAAAATCCGGAAACTGCTTTTCAATTTGCTCCGGCGTTACGTCTTTCGCCAGTTTTACATAGCCCTGAGCGTCATAGTCCCAGAAACTCCAGTTATGAAGATCAACAAGACCGCTGAAAAACTTATTCCTGGTCGAAGCAAAAGAGATAAAATCTTTAAAACCGAAGTCAGAGTTTTTCGCATAATCCTCTACAATGCCCGCAACCGTTACCTTCAGAGAATCCTGGTAAATAACTTCACGGCCTATCAGATCGTCCGGGGCTGCATTGCCAAAATACCTGATCGCTTCATTTTTGGAAAGTACCACTTTAAATGGTTCATTGAGTGCCGTTTCAGCATTTCCAGCCAGCCAATGATACTTGAATATCCGGAAATATTGCGGCTCGGCAACAATTATAGGCGAAATCTCTTGTGCCGCGTCAAACGCTCTCGGTTCATTATTACCATTGGGCACCGTAACCTTTAGTGTGATATCGTAAAACGCGGTTACATTTTCAAAGCCGCTGAGTTCACTCCGCATGGCGATAGGCAATGCGATAATGTTCGCAGCCATATCGCTACGCTTTCCATCCGGGTTTGTAACAGAGGTCACTATCCTGTAGATTCGATCCTTTTCCGGCTGAAAATTTTCAAAACTTAATTCGAACCTGGTGATGAGATAGATAACCAGACATGCACAGATACCCAGCGCAAGCCCGGAGATATTGATGGCTGTATAAAGTTTATTACGACTTATGTTGCGCCATGCGGTTATAAGATAGTTCTTTATCATAAACTATGGTCATTCAATAAATAATGTTCCGTTTATCATTCACTTCTCAGGCTGTTTACAGGATTTGCAAGCGCAGCTTTGATTGCTTTATACCCGACGGTCGCCCAGGCAATTACAACCGAAGTCAGGATGGCGAGGATAAATATTTCAGGGCCGAGGTGGATTTTATACGTATATCCCTGCAGCCACTTATTCATAAAATACCATCCGACAGGCGCGGATATTGCAAATGCAACTATAATAAGTACAGTAAATTCACGCGAGAACAAATAAACGATATGTCCCACTGTTGCGCCCAGCGTCTTGCGGATGCCAACCTCTTTCACGCGCTGTAAAGCCATGAACGAAACCAGTCCGTACAGACCCAGACAGGATATAAAAATGGCTATACCAGCGAATATTTTATACAATGTTGACAGTTGATCTTCTGTCCTGTAGAACGATTCTATCTTTTTGTCAAGAAATTGGTATTCGTACAGGCCGTTTGGAAAAGTATTATTCCATATTTTTTCAATAGAAGCCATCGTCCGGTTGATATTAAGCGGCTGCACTTTTATATTAATTACCTGGAAAACATCCTTCCAGGATGCCATGAGTACCGGAGGTATCTTATCTTTAAGCGAGGAGACATTAAAATCCTTCACAACGCCCACGATTTGAGCAATTTTACTTTTGTCATTCCAGAGGTTGATGGTTTTTCCGATAGCGTCATTTGGATTACGAACGCCGAGCTGCTTTAAAAGCGTCTGGTTGACCACATAAGCGCGGATGGTGTCGCTTTTCGGATAGGCATTACCTGCCAGAAATTGCATCTGATAGAGTTTAAAATATTCGGCGTCGGCCCATTTTAGATTAGCGGCAAAATTGGTAGGCTTGCCTGAATTATTATAAATAAAATCACTCGACCAGCTATCAGCATCCGACGGGCTGGTAAAACTGAAGCTGACATCCCTGATACCGGGTTGCAGCATTAATTCGTCGCGGATCGCATTCAGTTTACTCCGGCTGACACTATCTCCCGGAAATGGAACGGTAACAATTGCGTCTTTCTGAAATCCAAGTGATTTGGTCCTGAAATAGTCCATCTGGTAAACGATAACCAGTGTTCCGATAACCAGAACCTGGGCAATGCTGAATTGCAGTACCACCAACGCCCTGCGCAGCGAAATACCCGAAGCGCGACTGGCGGCTACCCTGTTTTTCAACGCAACAATAGGATTGAATCCAGAAAGTACCAGGGCCGGATAAAGCCCTGAAAGAAGAGTAACGCAAACAACCACGGCTAAAAGAAATAAAAGAATACTTCCCTGACCAAGAAACTGTCCGCTTATTTTTATCGAGAGCAACTGATTAAGCAAGGGTAGCATCAGCCAGGCCACACCTGCCGCAAGCACAACGGCAAATAAGGTAATGATCAGCGTCTCGCTGATAAATTGTACGGTAAGCTGCCTGCGGCTCCCGCCGAGAACTTTCCTTACCCCCACTTCCTTAGACCGGTTGACGGCCTGCGCAGTAGCAAGGTTAATAAAGTTAACGCAGGCGATGACTAAAAGAAAGGCCCCGATCAGACTCAATACACTCAGAAACCGCTTGCTGAAGGCCAGATAGCTGAATACGCTCACCTCGGTATTGTAATGCATGTCTTTAAGCGCTTGAAGCCTGAAGGCCTGTTTGGCATAAAGAGCAGGTTTATGTTTTTTAGCAAAGGCAGTCAACTCGGTATTAAACCGGCCGACATTCATATTATCGGGTAATATCAGGTAAACATTATGTGAACCGAATGTACTTACCCAATCGCTAATGTTGTTGTAAAAGTCGCTGCCCTTAACCTTTATGGTTGCATACGATACGACAATTTTAAGCGGAAAATCAGTATTGGCCGGTACATCTTCAAGAATTCCGGTGATCTTCAGGTTGGTTTTGTTTTCATAGACGATCACCTTGCCGATAGCATCATGCCAGTTTCCGAAGAATCTCTCGGCTTCCGTTTTCGTGAGCAAGGCGGTGTTTGGTTCAGACAAAGCAGTTTTCTTGTCACCGGCTAACCATGCAAAATCAAAAATGTCAAAAAATTGTGGTTCTGTGTAATAAGCATCATCCTCCTTGAATTTCTTATCCGTGCCGCCGTTACCAGCTGGCACCGTGTAATGCCCGCCATAGCGGAATATAGAAGCAATATGCTTGATCTGCGGATAGTCAACCCGAAGGCCTTCTGCTGTCGGAAGCGGCGTACCGCTGCCAAGCGAAAATCCGTCAGGCGTTTGGGATGCCGACACCACACGATAAATGTTATCTCTGTTTTTATGAAAATCATCAAAGCTGGTCTCAAACTGTATGACCAGAAAGATAAGCAGGCAGGCGGCAATCCCAACGGCGAGGCCTGCTATGTTAATGATGGCATAGCTCTTATTACGAAGCAGACTCCGCCAGGCTGTTTTTAGGTAATTCTTTAACATATCTTTTAAAATAATTGATAATAAAATACTTATACATGTTACCTGTTGTTTTTATTCACTTCTCAAACTTTTAACGGGATTGGTTATTGCAGCTTTTATGGCCTGGAAGCTGATGGTGGTAAGAGCGATAAACATCGCTAATATCCCAGACAGTAAAAACACCCACCATTGAATATCGATACGATAAGCAAAGTTCTTAAGCCACTTATACATAAAAAACCAGGCTACCGGAGAAGCGATCAAAAACGAAATCAGGACAAGTTTCATAAAATCAACCGACAGCATATTTACAATACGCGGCGTTGAAGCGCCCAATACCTTCCTGATGCCTATTTCGCGGGTGCGCTGAAAGGTACTGTACGATGCAAGGCCTAATAGTCCGAGGCATGATATGGCAATGGCAAGAATCGAGAAATTGAAGAACAACTTGCCGAAGCGTTCCTCCGACCGGTACTGGCGGTCAAAAAATTGATCAAGGAAAAAGTAGCTAAAGGGCCTCTTGGGGATATATTGTTTCCATTTGCTTTCTATAGCCGATATGGTCGCGGGCAGGTTCTTTCCGGTCAGTTTTGCTGAAACCAGGCTGAGGTTACGTAATTCCACACGCATGGTCAGCGGCTTTATCTTTTCCTGTAACGATTTAAAGTGAAAGTCCTTCATTACTCCGATGATCTTCCCTTCGCGGCCCCATTGTTTAAATCGCCTGCCGATAGCCTGTTGCGGCGAACTGTAACCGAACATTTTAGCCGCTTCTTCATTAAGCAGCATAGCCTGCGAGGTGTCGGTGGCCATAAAGTCTCTCGAAAATGCCCGTCCAGCCACCATTTTGATATTGAATTGTTTGATGTAATCAAAATCAACAAAGTAAAGGTCGAGGTTGGCGATCTGCAGGTCACCATGTTTGTTTTCAATCTCCGAATAAGCCCCGGCGTTGCCCCCTCCCGGAATGCTTGAAGAAAGGGACGTTGATTTAACACCCGGAATGGATAGTATGGCCTGTTTGAAGGCCTCTTTGCCTGGATCGTCATTCGTGTCCATAACCAGAATCTGGTCTTTTGTAAAGCCAAGATCGCGGTTTCGCATAAAACTCATCTGCTTGTAAACGATAATGGTGCCGATGATCAATGCGATAGAGATAGTAAACTGCGTAACAACTAAAACTTTTCTAAGCGCGCTACCTTTGGAACCAGTCGAAAAACGCCCCTTTAAAACCAGCACAGGTTTAAATGACGAAAGGACAATGGCCGGATAAATACCTGCAAGCAGGCCGATGCTGATGGATAGTCCCAGCAGACTGAGAACATACCACGGCGTAGAAAATATGCCGGGACTTACCGTTTTGCCCGCCAGCTGGTTAAACAACGGCAGCAATAAAACCGACAGGATCACCGTGATAACAAAGGCGACCAGACACAGTATAACCGACTCTCCGATAAATTGTCGCGCAAGTTCACCTTTGGCAGCTCCTACAACCTTGCGTATGCCCACCTCCTTGGCCCGCTCAACCGACCGGGCTGTCGTCAGATTGATAAAGTTAATACAGGCTATCAGCAGGATAAATATGGCTACAATGCTAAATACGTACACATTGCTGATACTGCCAGACTCCTGCCCGTCTCTCGTCGAATGCAGATAAACGTCTTTCAGCGGTTCAAGAAAAAGCGTGGCAAACATTTGATTTTTGCGAGCCTCGTCGCCGTTGCGTTTTTCCATAAAGGCAGGAAGTTTAGCCTCAAAAGCTTTATAATCAACTCCCGGTTTTAACAGGAGGTAGCTGGTTGCGCCATAATTACCCCACTGCTGTTCAATGCCTTTGTTAAACCGCTGGGTCAGCGTTGACATCGAAATCAGCATATCTACCTTGATCTGGGAGTTTTCCGGAAAATCGGCCATTACCCCGGTCACCTGCGCGGGAATCTCGTCACCAGTCACCAAAACCGTCTGGCCGACCGGATTCTTATCACCAAAGTATTTCTTTGCTGCCGATTCGCTGAAAACAATTGAAGCCTGCGCCGACAAGGCTTTATTAGGATCGCCTTTTAAAAGTTTAAAACTAAAGACTTTAAAAAAGGTGGAATCTGCGAAAAGTGACCTTTCTTCCTGAAATTTTACGTTGCCCTTGGTAACAAGAAAACTGCCCCCGCTGATGCGCACAAATGCTTCGACCTGCGGAAAGTCGTTTTTTATATTGGGAGCAAATGCCCATGAGGTTACGCCGGTGTTGATTGTCTCGGAAGGAGTTTTAATATCTGTAACGAGCCGGTAAATGCGGTCTCCCTTTTCATGAAATTTATCATAGCTCAGCTCAAAAGCGACGTATATAAAGATAAAAAAGCACGCGGTTATCCCGACGGATAATCCTACAATGTTAATTGCCGAAAAGCCTTTATGCCGCCAGAGGTTACGAAAGGCAATTTTGAAGTAATTCTTGATCATAAGGTACTAAGCTATTATTGCGACCGTTAAAGAAATTATTGAACCAATTTAACTTTAATACTTCAGTAACAAGCTTTAGTTACCGAAAACCATTCAAATATTATTCGCTGCGTAGGCATTTAACCGGATTGCTCAAAGCCGCTTTCACTGCCTGATAGCTGACAGTTAGCAAAGCAATCACTATCGCTGTTACTCCGGCTACCGCGAAAATCGTCCAGTTGAGGCTGATCCGGTATTGATAACCCTGAAGCCATTTGGATAACATGAGCCATGCCGCCGGAAATGCGATCACGCAGGCTAACCCGACAAGCCGTAAAAAATCTTTGGAAAGCAAACCTGCCAAACCGGCTACCGAAGCACCCAGAACTTTACGGATGCTGATCTCCTTTATCCGCCGCTCGGCAGTATAAGCCGCAAGCCCGAATAACCCAAGGCAGGAGATGAAAATTGCCAGTCCGGCGAAGACTCCTGCCAGCTTTCCTGTTAAATTTTCTGTTTTAAACAGCTCGTTAAAATCCTCATCTATAAACTTATATTCAAACGGATAGCCGGGATTATCACGCTTCATGATCGGGCTGATCTTCTGTAAAGCTTGCTGCACATCCACCCCGGATTTAAAACGGATACTCAAGACATTGGTATTCTGCGGATGACTGTAAAGCAATAACGGTGCGCTCGACGCGTACATATCGTTGTACAGGAAATCATCCATGATTCCAACTATCGTATAAGCTTGTTCGCCGCCTCTGCGTATAACACCGCCGATGTGCCCCTCCTTACCCATTTGCCGGGCTAATGACTTATTGATAATGACATTAGTGCTGTCAAGCGTAGGGTCAGCATAAAAATCCCTGCCATCCGCAAGCTTTATTCCTTGTGTGTGTAAAAACTGCGGACTGACATCTTCCCATGTGATCAATGGATTTGCCGACGGGTCTTTACCTGCCCAGCTAAAATTATCGGTGTTATTCCATATCTGTAATACCGGATAATCGCTTAAAGCGGCGTATTCCACCACACCCGATTGTTTCAGGTCATGATAGATGCTGTTAAAGTGATCACCCATCTTTCCCTGCGTATTAATATAGATAAGATTGTTTTTATCATAGCCAAGCCGTCTGTTTTTCACGTGCTGGATCTGCTGATAAATGACGATGGTGCCGATAATGAGTATGATTGATGCTGTAAACTGCATCACTACAAGACTTTGCCTGATCAGTGCTGAACTGGAATTCGATTTGATCTTAATATTCTTTAATACACTTATCGGATTAAAGGATGACAAATAAAATGCAGGATAACTACCTGCAAAAAAGCCGGTTACAACACCTATGGTCAATAAATATGTTAAGTGTTTGGGCGCAAGCATATCCAGCGGTAATTGTTTTTGTACAAGGTCGTTAAACGAAGGCAGTATCAGGTAGATCAGACAGACAGCAGTAACTACTGCCAGGAACGACATCGTCATCGCCTCACCGATGAATTGGGCAATTAGCCTGCCCTTCCCTGCGCCCATCACTTTTCGGACGCCGACTTCACGCGCCCGCTGCTCTGACCGCGCGGTGGACAGATTCATAAAGTTTATGCACGCGATAACGAGAATGATCACGGCAATGATCGCAAATAAACGAACATAGGTAATTCTCCCTCCTGTCATGTGACCATTCTCAAAATTGTCATGCAGGTTCCAGTCATTCATATTGAAAAGGAAACATTGCGTCGTATTTCCCGTGATCTTCGTACCGATATAACCACGCAGTTGCTTGTTGATCGCATCTACGTTTGCATTGGGTTGAAGCTGAATATATGTTCGCGCCCAATTCGCGCCCCACTCCTGCATCCATGGGTGCAAATGAGAAATATTCTCCTGCGGCGCCATCCAATCAAACTGCAGGGTGGAATTTTTCGGAAAATCCTTAAAAACCCCGGTAACAGTAAAATTCTGTTCATTATTCATCTTTAGCGACCGGCCTACGGGGTTTGTATCACCGAAGAACTTCCTGGCCATCGTTTCACTGATCACAACTGAATGGAGTTCTTTAAAGGCCTCTTCTACACTTCCATAAACAAACGGCATATCCAGTATGCTGAACATCTCCGGATCGGCATAACTGCCTTTTTCATTGATGATCTTATCGCCGAGCGCAAAGACCATATCGCCGATTCCCCCGATCTGCGCGGCATATTTAATACCCGGGATTTCAGCCTTTACCGATCTTGCAAATGGCCCGGGCGTAGCATGGAATGTGCTTATCTTACCATTATAGGTTTGATTTTCATATACCGTATAAATATCATTCCTGTTCTTGAAACTGCTGTTGAAAGAAAGCTCATCCTGCACCCATAAAAAGATCAGCGATGCACAGGCTATTCCGATAGACAACCCGGCGATGTTTAAAAAACTATAACTTCTGTTTTTTAAAAGGCTCCTTACTGTTATCTTAAAATAATTCTTCAGCATAATTCTATAATATATTGTTTTATAAACAGATTGATAATAAACCTACTCGTTCCTCATACTTGATACCGGGTTTGCCAGCGCTGCCTTAATTGCTTTATAACCTACCGTAAGCCATGACAGGATGATCGAAGAAGCTACGGCGATCAGAAATACGTCGGCTGTTATGTTGATCCGGTAGGCAAACGTTTGAAGCCATCCTGACATGAGATACCATGCAACAGGCACCGCAGCAAGGAAAGCAACAGCGATAAGTACGATAAACTCCTTTGAAAACAGCAGGACGATACTTCCTACCGATGCGCCTAATACCTTCCGTACCCCGACTTCTTTGGTGCGCTGAACGACCATAAAAGATACCAGGCCATATAAACCCAGACAGGAAATAAAGATGGCTATCCCGGCGAATATTTTATAAACCAACGCAAGCTGATTTTCCTGCTGATAGAATTGCGCGATATTCTGATCAAGAAAATATCCGTTATAGGCATACTCAGGATACGTGTCTTCCCATTGCTTTTTTAAGGAGGCCACCGTCTTGCTCAAGTTCCTGGTCTCCATTTTTATCGCAACCTGCGATTCGAATTTTTTGGCGGGTGATATAACTATTGGTTTAACCTGATCTCTTAACGAGTTGGTTTTAAAATCCTTAACAACGCCGGTGATTGGTGCCCATGTCGCTTTGTTACCACCTATCCGTACAGTCTTGCCAATGGCATCTCTGGGATTCTGAATGCCGATTTTATGAATAAAGGTTTCATTAACAACAACCTGCCGTACCGTGTCGCTTGGATCATAACCTTTACCCGCAACAAAGGTCAAACCAAAGGTCTTAAAGAAATCTGCATCACCGAATTTTAAAAAGGTGGTGATACCGTTTTCCTTGGTCGAATGGTTAAAATAAAAATTGGTTCCCCAGTTATTTTCAGATGATGGTGCATCCGACGAAAAGCTGACCGCTTTCACACCTGCAGTTTGCAAAAGCTGCTGTTTAAATGGATCGATCTTACGGAGGCTGAGGCTATCAGTATAACCGGGGATGATGAGTATTGCTTCCTTGTTAAAGCCGAGATCAGCCTCGTTTACAAAATCCATCTGTTTCACCGCGATGATCGTACCGATAATAAGCAGCTGCGATATGGCAAATTGCATGACAACCAATGCTCTGCGCAACGGGATGCCGCCGATAGATGCGGCGGTTATTTTATTCTTAAGTGCAAGAACCGGCTTAAAGCCTGAAACCACTACTGCAGGATAAATTCCTGACAATAAGATAACTAAAAGGGTTATTACAATCAAAAACAAGACACTTCCCGTATTCAGCATGGAGATATCAGCAGGCACGCTGGCAATGTGCTGCAGATACGGCATGGCCAGTTTGGCCACGCCAAGCGCCAGTATCAGCGAGCTCAATACAATGATGGTCGTCTCACCCATTACCTGACCGATCAATTGCCCCCTGCTGCTGCCCAGCACTTTACGAATCCCTACTTCTTTCGACCGGCCTACGGATTGTGCAGTTGATAGATTAATGAAATTTATAGAAGCCATCAGCACGATAAGCAGGCCGATGAAAGTCAGCACCTTCAAGGTCGAACGGCTGGTCTGATGATCACCCAGACTGTTGCCAAAACGCTTGTCAAAATGCATTTCGCTTAGCGGCTGTAAAAAGTTGATCCTTGATATCCTTCCTTTATCACCGGAGTGGTTCTGATTGAATGTTTTGAGTTGCGCATTAATCCGGTCCACAGATTCTTTAGGAGGCAACTTCATAAAAACCTGGTGATTACTGCTTACCGAGTGCCAGTCGTTATAATATCCGTATTGGCCGGGGTGTTGCTTCCAGGTAATAAATGACACCAGTACTTTTAATTGGAAATCGCTGTTAGGCTTGGAATCTTCTATTACACCCGCTACCTTCAGACTGAGCAAATTATCCATTACAAGCCGCTGTCCTACCGCCTTTTTCCAGTCCCCGAAATATTTTTCGGCCACGCTTTTATCAAGCACAACCATATTGGGTTCGGCAAGCACGCTTTTACTGCCGGACAGCCAGGTGGCGCTGAAAATGTCAAAAAAGTCAGGCTCCAGAAACATTACTCCCATGTTCTCGGTAAATTTTTTGTCACCTGTTCCTGTAGAAATTCCCTCATCGGGCACCGTAATCTGACTGCCATAGCTCGTTTCCAAGGCAGCAACCTTTGTTTGCGGAAAGTCTATCCGCAGCGCATCGGTAGAGGGAATTGGAATACCGGGGTTGTAAGAAAAGCCGTCTTCACGCTGTTCCTGCGTAACCACGTGATAGATATGTTTAAAGTCAGGCTGGAATGTATCGAAACTTGTCTCGTATTGTATAACAACGAAAATAAGCAGACAGGCAGCAATACCTACGGTAAGGCCTGAAATATTGATGGCGGCATATACTTTATGATGAATGATATTGCGCCAGGCGATTTTAAAGTAGTTTTTCAGCATATGAATCAGTTTGATACGATAGCTTTAAAATATATACCAATTTTATAACTATTTAATAATTAGTATTTTATGAAAATATTATTATACGAAAGTGTTCGTAAGTGTGACACAGCCGTCCGGTTTCGATACAGAACAGTTATGGTTGGCACACGTCACTCGTTTCTCAAACTTTTTACCGGGTTGCCCGTTGCAGCTTTCAGGGTGTGATAGCTAACCGCAATAATCGCCGTAACCAGCGCTATTAGTCCCGCTACACTAAATAATTGCCAGTCTGGCTTAATCCGGTAGGCAAAGTTTTGAAGCCATTGATGTGTAAAGTAAAAGGCTATAGGTGCCGCCACGATAAAGGAGCCAGCTGCCATAAAAATGGTGCTGCGGTTTAGTAACATAAATAAATTCATGACTGATGCGCCCAATATCTTCCGGATGCCAATTTCCTTAGTCCGGTTAATGGTGGCAAGCCCCGATAGTCCGAACAGACCGAGGCATGCAATAATTATAGCAAGCAGGCACGATGTGGTAATGGTAGCCATCCACCGTAGATAGGCGTCGTAGCTTTTGGCCACGTCATCATCCAGAAAGGTGTAGCTGAAAGGCAGGTTGCCGGTCAGTTCATTCCAGTTGCTTTTAATATCGGCCATTACATGCGGAATATTTTCATGTTGTTTGATCCTGATATAATAGCTGTAAATCCCGCCGTAATTAACCGTATGATAAGCCGGCTCTATCTTCTTGGTCAGGTCATCTGTGTGATAATCTTTGCAAACGCCGATGATGATCCCTCCCATCGTAGGGTTGATCACATTTAGTTCGGGCTTTCCAAGCATGTTATAAAGCGTTTCATTCACAATGATTGTATGCCGCGCTAACGAGCCTTTGACCGTTTTTTCAAGCTCCGGTAATACCAGTTTTACACTGTCCGTTGCCACATTTCTTGAGAAATCACGACCTTTTATAATTTTAATTTTATTGAACGCAAAGTAATTGTAATCCACATTCAGAAATTGCACCATATTTCTTTCGCCATTGATAAAAAAATTGTTCATGCTATGCAATCCAAAAGAAAAAGAGGAGCTTGTCATTCCCTGTAACTTAGGGTTCATTTCAGCATAATGATGTAATTTATCATTCAAAAACTTCGCCTTTTGTCCGTCGCTCCATCCGTAAGGATTTTCAATGCGAATAACAAGATCCTTATCAAAACCCATGTCGGCGGCATTGATATAGTGCATTTGCCGGTTTATCACCAGTGCCGATATGACCAGAATAACGCATATTGAAAACTGAACGACCACAAGACTCTTAGACAGTAAGGGGCTTATCCGGTACGTTGAAAAACCGCGGAGGATATTTAACGTCTTAAGGCCAGACATCGCCATAGCCGGGTAAATTCCGGCGAGCAGTCCTAAAATAACGGCAAGCGTAATCAGCATCCCCGCAATGGTAAAACCTGAAAAAGCTCGCAGGGTAATTTCGGCTCCCGTAAGGCTGTTGAAAAACGGCATCCCGGCGACAGCGATCAGCAGCCCCGCTATTACAGCAATAAAGGCAAGAAGCTGTGTTTCTATGTAATATTTAAAAATGATCTGCCTCCTGTCTGCACCTATTATTTTGCGGATACCGACATCCTGCGAACGCGATAAGGCGTTAGTCAGCGTTAGCAAAATATAGTTTACGCAAGCGATGATGAGAATTACGACAGCAAGACATACCAACTGATAAATATTTTTCAGATCGGTATAATGAGGCCACCCCTGACTGGCATTGTAATGAGCATCTGCAAACGGACGCAAAACGAAGTTTGGATTTACTGCCTTATAATCCGGAATCAGGGTCTTTAATTTATCATTATACGGTTTGTACAATTCCTTTGCGTATTGATTGAGCTTTTTCCTGAATAGCCCGGCATCAGCGCCTTTTCTCAATTTTAAAATAAGTATTTTATTGGATGAATTTAAGCCCGATTCCATATTTCCAAGGTAATTGGGGTCAGATTCCATTGGCATAATCATATCATATTGAAAACTGGAGTTAGCCGGAAAATTTTTAAACACACCACTAACGGTTATAACCGGGCTTTTATCCAGATCGGTAAGCACGAGTGTTTTGCCTACCGGGTTTTCACGACCGAAATATTTTTGTGCAAGGCGTTCGCTGATAACAGCGATATTACGACCAGCCAGAACGCTCCCCGGTGTCCCGGCGATTAGCGGATAGTTAAAGACCTCGAAAAAGTTATCATCTGCGTATTCAATATTGCCTTTCTCTCTGAAGGTCTGATTACCAATTTTGACATTTTGATCGCCAAGCCCTCCCAAACGGACTATGCTTTGAACTTCCGGAAGATTATTTTTGATATCCAGCCCCAGCTCCGTTGGTGTTACGATCAGGTTTTTTTGATCTTCCTTCTTTGTCAAAAATGAAAAGAAGCTCCCTGTGGGTGCTTTGTCAAATACCGGGTCCGGAATTTCGGTTTTTTCAACCCTGAATAACTGCTTCTGATCGTGGTGAAACGCATCGAATGACTGTTCGCTCCTGACGTAAAGATAAACCAGAATACAAAATGCACTCGCTATGCTCAGTCCGGTAATGTTGATCGCAGTATAAAGCTTATTCCGTAAAATATTACGAATAGCTAATTTCAGGTTTGTTTTTAACATAATTTATTAAGGTTACAGATCATTTTCTACTAGACGGCTATTCTGACCGCAAGCTTCGTACAGGATTAGCAATAGCCGCTTTGATTGTCTGAAAGCTCGACGTAAAAATGGCCGCGATAAGCATTCCGGCCCCACTGGCCGCAAATATCCACCAGCTTATGGTGGTCCTGTCGGCGAAACTCTGCATCCATTGGTTCATGGCATACCAGGCAATAGGCGTTACCAAAACAAAAGCAAGCAGGATCAACCACATTACCTCCGACGACAACAGCCTCACGATTTGCGCTACAGAAGCCCCTAACACCTTGCGGATGCCGATTTCTTTAGTCCGTTGATTGGTTGTATAAATCGCAAGGCCGAGCAGTCCGAGACAGCTTATAAATATGGATAGTCCTGTGGCCCATGCCAGCAGAGACGAAGTATGTTTTTCAGCTTCGTAAAATTTGGCGATGGTCTCGTCGAAAAAATGATAATCGAAATCATCATCCGGATAAATTTGCTTCCAGGTCTTCTGCATCCCGGCGATTGCTTTTTTCCACTCACCTCCGCCCGGCGTTTCAGGTTTTAATGCGATATGAAAAGTACCGGTCATGAACGGTCTCCTTCCGGTATAAATGGCAATGGGTTTGATCGGTTCATGCAGCGACCGCTGATGGAAGTCGGCCACCACACCTACTATTTGAAGACTTTTTTCCCCGTTAAAATGATCAAGCGTCTTTCCTAAGGCATCGATGGGGTTCATGAAACCAAGAATCTTCGCATACGTTTGGTTGATGACCACGCCTCTTGCCGTGTCGGCTGCCATCAGCGCACGCCCGGCAATTACCTTCAACTGATAAAGCTTCATATAATTCTCATCAGCAAACTTTAACTGAACGTCTGTCTTAATCTCCTTTTTTCCGTCCTTGTAAGTAACAGTTGTAGAGTTGGTGTTTCCGGATGACGGCGGAGCCCCGCCTAAAGACACCATTGAAACCTGGGGCATGGAGTGTAAAGTATTCAAAAATACCTTATTCCGCTCTGCGGTACGATTCTTCCACGGCGAATTTACCACAATGATGGCGTCTTTTTTGAAACCAAGCTCCTTGTGCAGCGCATAGTAGATCTGCTTGCTCACCAAAACGGTTGCCATAATAAAGAACTGGGCGATCACAAACTGGGTCACCGTTAATGATTTACGTAACCATGCGTTACGGGTATTGCTTTTGCTGACAACCGCCTGATTTTTAAGAACCGAAACCGGCTTATAGCCTGACAATAATATGGCGGGGTAAAAGCCTGATAAGATACTAACAATAAAAGTCAGGAGGAACAGAAATAAGAATATGCCGGGTTGGTGAAATAGATCAGCCTTTACACCCGGCGAGATAAAATCGGCAAAAAGCTTTAGAATTACCGGCGATAGTGCGCTGGAAATAATAACAGCGATCAGTGTCACGATGAAGGTTTCGCTTAAAAACTGAAACACAAGCTGCCTGCGGCTGCTGCCCATTGTCTTTCGGATGCCGATCTCTTTCGCTCTTTGCGAAGCCTGAGCAGTGGTCAGGTTAATAAAATTGATACAGGCCAGCAATAAAAGAAATGCGCCAATCACTAAAAGACTGTTCAGCACTTTCCGGCTGGCAACGTGGCCGGTATCAAACGTACCATAATCAGAATTAAAATGCAGGTCGCTTAACGGTTGAAGGCTAAAACCATGAGAACTGCCTTTATCCTCCGGCTTCGGCGGACTATTCCTCTTCAATATAGAATTAAGCTGTCTTTTAATATTTGCAGCTTTTGCTGTCGGCGCCAATTTGATAAACAGTTGCGAAGCCGATGTCGTACTTTCCCATTCGGTAGGCTGCAACTGGTCTTTCAGATCTTTGTTAACTGTCCCGGTGATATAAGATATAAAATCGTGAAAGCTGAGATCGCTGTTTTCCGTAAATGATTGAACGATACCGGTAACGGTAGTCTTTAAAGAATCATAGGTAACCGTTTTACCGATCATTTGTTGATAGGACAATGACGGAAAATAAATTTTAGCCTGGTCTGACGTCAGCACAACCTGATTCGCCGCGCTTAGGGAAGCTTTTGGAGAGCCTACCAGCCATTTATAATTAAATAACTGGAAATACTCAGGCCCGGCTAAAACGACATTATCCTGGTTTTTGAACCGTGTGGGTGCGTCACCCTTTCCTGCAACAAATACGTTCGGCTGAAAAAGCGTAAAGAACGGCGCAACAATTTCGACGCCCGTAGCCTCCGTTTTTACTGCACCCGGAAGTGGCCCGCAA
The DNA here is from genome assembly GCA_035547875.1 of Mucilaginibacter sp. Taxonomy (GTDB): domain Bacteria; phylum Bacteroidota; class Bacteroidia; order Sphingobacteriales; family Sphingobacteriaceae; genus Mucilaginibacter. The sequence goes on from DASZTX010000013.1 coordinate 233,145, forward strand.
ACTCCGCTGTTATGCCCTGTTTCGCCTTGAAAAGTAAATTCAGAGACAACCCGGTATATCCGGTCGCCATCTTTGTGAAACTTATCAAAGTTAAGATCGTATCTTACGATCAGATAAATAACAAGGCAGGCGCTGATACCTATGGACAGGCCTACGATATTGATCAGGGTAAACAGCTTGTGCCGTTTAATGCTCCTGAATGCTGTTTTAAAATAGCTCTTTATCATATTATTAGTTTCTCAATTTCAATAATAACCGGAATTTACCGTGGTGCTGAATTTTACTCGCTTCTTAAACTTTTTACGGGGTTTGCCAATGCGGCTTTGATCGATTGGTAACTGATGGTAACAAATGCGATAAGCAAAGCCAGCGCACCTGCCAGGACGAGTACCCACCAGCTTATACTGATGCGGAATACAAAGTCACGAAGCCATTTATTCATCAGATACCAGGCTACCGGCAGCGCGATAACCGACGCCACCATCACCAATTTCAGAAAGCCTTTCGATAATTCTGTCACAATCTGCGCAACTGAAGCGCCAAGAACCTTGCGTACACCAATCTCCTTAACTCTTTGTGTGATCGTAAATGCCGACAAACCGAACAGCCCAAGACAGGCAATAAAAATAGCAATGCATGAAAATATGGAAAACAAGCGTCCCTGTTGCTGTTCACTTTTATATAACTGATCAAACTTCTGATCAAGGAAAGTAAAATCGAAAGGTGTCTCCGGCAAATACCTGTGCCAGGTATCCTGGATAGTCTCGATTGCTGCCTTCGGATTATTTCCATCGATCTTGACAGAAAGCGTTCCATAATCGCCGTTATGGATTGCTGAAAGGGTTAAGATCAGCGGGATGATCCTTTGATGCAGCGATTCAAAATGAAAGTCCTTTACCACCCCAACTACTTTGCCTGTAATATTTCCGTATTTCATATCACGGCCAAGCGCACTTTGGGCATCTTTCCATCCAAAGGCCTTCACGGCTTCTTCGTTGATCAGAAAATTGTTCGTATCCTTCGAAAAAGACTTTGAGAAATTCCTGCCGGATGCCATTTTCATTCCGTAGGTAGAAATAAACCCGTAATCGACGGCAACGCATTTTAAGTCAATTTTAACAGGCCTCATCGACCCGCCTTCGATTAACGACGCTCCCTGCTCATCAAGTAGCCGCCCGGATGGAATCCGCGACGACCAGCCCAGATCCTTAACAAACGCACTCTTTAACAGGTCATTTTTAAAGCTATCGAATTGCGGCACTAAAGCGCCAATATAATCCATCGTTACAATATGATCTTTGTTGAAGCCGAGCGCTTTATTCTGAATGTATTGAAGCTGCTGAAAAACAACTGTCGTTGCGACGATCAGGATGATGGAGATAGAGAACTGCAAAACCACGAGTACCTTTCTGAACGAGATATTTCCCTGCCCTGCCTTTGTAATTCCCTTTAAAACCCTTACGGGCAAAAACGACGACATAAAAATGGCCGGATAGATACCGCTGATCAGACCGATCACAAACGGCACGCAAAGGATAGGCAGCAACACATTCCACTTCAGCAGACTGTTAACGTCAAGGTGTTGCGACGACATGTTGTTAACCATTGGGATCAGAATAGCCGTCAGGATTGCCGCAAGGATCAAAGCGAAAAAGGTGATCAGCACCGACTCACTTAAAAACTGGCTGATGATCTCCTTTCTTTGCGCACCGATTACCTTTCGGATACCGATTTCTTTTGCCCTTAACGCCGAACGCGCCGTGGACAAGTTCATATAATTGATGCAGGCGATCAGCAGAATGAACAAGGCTATGGCTGAGAAGATATATACCCTGTCAATATCGCCGTTCTCCTCGTATTCGTCATCAAGATGCGACCAAAGGTGTATATCCGTCAGTTTTTGAAGCGTTAATTTGGTAACCTGATGAGTTCTCAAATTGCCCGGCATGCCCGGAAGATGAACGTATTTATCAAGGAAGTCTGGCAGTTGTGATTTTACGCGGTCAATATTATAATCCTTTGGAAAAAGCAGATACGTGTAAAAGGCATTATTCCCAAAATTCGTCTGAAGTTGTTTTTCTCCATAAACATCGGTATCCTTCAGGGTATTAAATGACATCAGTATCTTGGGGTGCAAGTGTGAGTTGGCCGGAAAAGCCTGATAAACGCCGGTTACCTTAAATTCGTGTTTTGTACTGCCTAATTGTATCGATTTGTTGATAGGGTTTTCATCACCGAAATACTTCTGCGCCACTTCTTCGGTCAGCATAATACTGTAAGGGGCAGATAACGCAGTTTTAACGTCCCCCTTAATTACCGGCACATTAAAGAATGTAAAAAAGTCATCATCGGCAAAGGCGGTATTCCTTTCATTAAACAGCCTGTCCTTATATTTCAGGGACGTCATACCATTGGGCAGCACCCGGGTGATTGTTTTGATATCGGGAAACGCAGTTTGTAACAAGGGCCCGAACGGCGGGGCGACCGCGCTGAGGTGAAGATTCTCAACACCCGGAGAGGTATAAAATATTCGCGTTACACGATAAATATTATCGGCATTTTTATTAAACTTATCATAGCTGCGTTCATTGATAATGTAAGCGAAGATAAGCAGACAAGAGGTTAACCCCACGGTTAATCCGAATATATTGATGAATGAGATAAATGGATGCTTCCTGACATTTCGTAAAGCGCTCCTTAAGTAGTTCTTTATCATGATTCTTAGCTTATTAGTTTAACGGACCTTTTGAACCCGATTCTAAATTTATTAATTTTATTTCGGGCGATCATTCACTTCTGAGGCTCTTGACCGGGTTGACCAGCGCAGCTTTTATCGACTGAAACCCTACGGTAAGAATAGCGATGCCAATTGCCAGGGAAGCCGCCACAAAAAACACAGCCCAACTTATGCCGATACGGTAAACGAAGGTCTGCAACCATCTGCTCATCGCCCACCAGGCCAGCGGCGAACCAATTACTATCGCCAGCGATACCAGCTTTAAAAAATCTTTCGATACCAGCGCGACGATGTTACCGACACTTGCTCCCAAAACTTTCCGGATACCGATCTCTTTGGTCATGATCTGTGCGGTATATGTTGCCAGCCCCAGCAGTCCAAGACAGGAGATCAGAATTGCTATTGCCGAAAAAATATTGAACAGTTCGCCCGTGCGCTGATCAGAACGGTATAGTTTCGCGTATTCCTCGTCCATAAATGAGTATTCGAACGGAAACCCCGGATTGAATTGTTTCCATAGCGTAGCAGTTGCATTAATCGCCTTCGAAGCGTTTCTTTCGCTCGTTTTTATATAAAGCATCCAACCTTTGGGTTCATAATAAATGACCGTTGGTTCAATGCGCTCTTTAAAGGATGCGGTATTAAAATCTTTCGTCACACCGATAATAGTACCCTCGGTTTCCTGAAATTTAAAATGCTTGCCGATCGGGTTCCTGATGCCGATTGCCCGAAGGGCTGTTTCATTTAAAATAAAATGCGCGGAGTCGGTTTTGCTGCCGGAAAAATTACGGCCGGCTGTCAGTTGTATCTTCATCATTGGTATAAAATTCTCGTCAATACCAAGATGATGAAAAATGACGCTGGAATTGGGATCTTTTCCATCCCAACTGATACCGCCAGTTGTGTGACCGTTGTTAACCAGCCGGTTATCGGCGGCAGATACCGCTTCGATGCCGTGATGACTTAAAAGCATTGTCTTCACCTCGTCAAGGTGCTTCTCCATTTCCCCGCCAGGGAAAGAAAAAACCTGGGAACGATCGTATCCCGGGTCTTTTTCATGGACATATTTTAGCTGCCTGCCGATCACCAGTGTGGTTATGATCAGCACCACCGAAAAAACAAACTGTATGGTAACAAGAGCCTTCCGGAAAAGGACATTACTAAGTCCTAATGTTAACTTTCCCTTCAAAGCCTTTAAAGGATCAAAGGAGCTTAATAATAAAGCTGGATAGACCGATGCAAGGGTCAACGTTCCGGTGATAGTTAAAAATACAACCTTCCATAATCCGGGATTTGTAAGGTCTAATTGCAGGTGCTTGCCGGAGAGATCATTATAGTATGGCAGCAAAACCTCAATAAGAATAAAGGAGAAAAACAGCGAGATACAGAAAAATATAAATGTTTCAACAACAAACTGAATAAAAAGCTGCTTTTTTTGCGCCCCCACTATTTTGCGGATGCTCACTTCCTTGGCCCGTAACATTGATCTTGCAGTAGAAAGATTGACATAATTGATACACGCGATAATTAAGATCAAAATGCCGACGATCAAAAATATGCTAACCGTCTGCATGCCAGCTTCAGACCCGTCAGGGCCATACAGATGGATACTGGCCAGCTTTTGAAGCTGATAAGCATTATCCTTTACCGTAGCTTTGATCTGGGGCGCATTTTCGATCTGGAGCTGTATCAGCTTCCGGCCAATCATTTTAGTAGATACCCCCGGCTGAACTTCCAAAAAGGTTGAACCGTAGAAATTACCCCAGTCAGTATCCAGCGACTTCCAGAAGTCTTTTTCGCTATATTGGCTGGCAAGTAATTTCACCGGGAAAAGCATATTGTATTGCAAACTGGAATTATCCGGAAAATCGGCTATTACCCCGCTTACAGTATAATTGTTTTGATGATCCTCCTGCAACACTTTTCCTACGGCCTGTTCGTCACCGAAGTATTTCCGGGCTGTTGATTCCGTGATGATTACCGAATGTTCATCGGGAAAAGGTTGATTTACATTGCCACTTATCAGTTTAAAATCGAACATTTTAAAGAAAGACGGATCGACATATGCATTTTCATCTTCCTTCAGTAATTTATCTTTATAACTGTAAACATCGCCCGATCTTCCGATTACCCGGACGGCATTGATCACTCCAGGGATATCGTTGAGCGCGTACGGCGCAATGGTTCCCTGAGTGGTACTCCAAACTCTCTTATTCGTCCCCGACCCCAAAAAGGAATTAACGCGATAGATATTTTGCCCTTTATGATGAAAGTTATCGAAGCTTAGTTCGTTCTGAACCCAAAGCAGGATAAGTATGCCAATCGCCATACCAACCGTAAGCCCGGCAATATTAATGACCGAATAAAACCTGTTTTTTACCAGATTACGCCAGGTTATTTTGATATAGTTTTTTAACATAACGACGTAGCTATTACTTATTTTTTTAATTCAAAATATTACTCGCTTCTTAGGCTTTTTACCGGGTTGGCCAGTGAAGCTTTGACCGCCTGGAAACTGATCGTGATCGCCGCTGCTAACAACGCAATAAGACCGGCAATGGCAAACACCCACCATTGTATCGTGATCCGGTAAGCAAAATCCTGCAGCCACTTATTCATTGCGTACCAGGTTATTGGAAACGCTATAAATGATGCGATCACAATCAGGCGCAGAAATTCCTTAGATAATAACACGGTGATACTACCCGAACTCGCTCCCAGCACTTTACGGATACCGATTTCCTTTACGCGCTGCCTGATCATAAACGCAGCGAGACCAAACAGACCCAGACTGGCGATAATCACGGCTAATACTGCAAATGAGGTAAAAATATGACCTGTCTTCTCTTCTGTTTTATACAATGAAGCAAATTGCTGATCAAGAAATGAGTAATTAAACGCTGCCTCGCTGTGAAATGAATCCCATTGGCGACCGATGTCAGTAATAAGCTGCTGTACATCCTTCGTTTTTATCCGTACGATGACCGTACCCTTACTGTTATTGGAGGGCAGCAGCATGAGCGGGGTGATTTTTTGCTTGACAGATGTGAAATTGAAATCCTTCACAACGCCCGTAATGGTATAATGCCGTTGCCCTGAACGTATAATGGTCTTACCAATGGGGTCGTTTTTGCCAAAACCAAGGTCGCGTACCGCCGCTTCATTAACGATCACGGCGGTGGAGTCGGCAGGTGACCCGGGATAAAAGTTGCGCCCTTTGATCAGGTGCATCCCTAAAGTTGGGATATAGGCATGGTCAACCCAATAAATATTTGAAAACAACTCGGTATGGGTAGATTGTCCGGGTATATCCGGCGCATAAATCACTGTCCCTCCCATTACGCCGTATCCCGGCACATTGGTCGATATTGAAGCGTTGACAACTCTGCTGTCAGTCAGAAGCTGTTGCCTGAATGCGGTCAGGTTGTTGCCAAGTGTGTAGGCATCATTAATAACCAATACCTGATCTTTGTTATATCCCAGCTTTTTGTTTTGCATAAAATGCAGCTGCTGATATACCACAAATGTAGAAATGATCAACGCCGTGGATATAGCAAACTGAAAAACGATCAGACTACTGCGTAAACCGTTTTTATTTACAGTCGGCGCTATACCATTGCCTTTGAGAACGGCTAATATTTTAAACGAGGAAAGAAAAAATGCCGGGTATATCCCTGCTGCGAGCCCAACTGCTAAGATCAGTATGATTTCAAATAGCAAAACTTCCGGGCTAAAGAAAAACAGCATACTGATATCCTTCCCCGCCAGATCGTTGAAATATGGGAGCAAGAGATAGATCATTCCTATAGCAAGCAGCATGGCAAGGGTAGTAAGAATAACTGACTCCGTCAGAAACTGCGAAATAAGTTTGTTCTTTTCAGAGCCAAGTACTTTCCTGATACCGATCTCTTTAGAGCGTTTAGCCGAACTGGCGGTTGAAAGATTGGTGAAATTTATACAGGCCAGCAACAGAATGAAAATGGCAAGCGCTCCGAAAATATATACGTACCGGATATCCCCGTTAGGCTCATATTCAAATTTTGTTGCAGAATGCAGGTGAATCGAGGTAAGCGGCTGCAAGAAAAACACAAATGTATTCACGGATTTTCTTGCCTCGGCCAGACTGACGCCCATATCGCTTTGTATTTCCGGAACGACATTCTTTGCCACCAATCCGCGAAAGCGGGTTTCAAGACTTTTAACATCTGTATGGGGACGAAGCAGTACGTAAGTAAAATAACCAACATTGCTCCATGTCTGGCGGGTGGAAGGTGTAACGAAAGAGGCCATGCTCATAAAGGCATCCGCATGAAAATGGGAATTATCAGGAACCTTGTCGATAACACCTGTTATCTTAAACGGCTGTGTGCCAATGGTCAGTATCTTGTTGATACCAGAAGCATCGCCGAAATATTTTTTCTCAAATTTCTTGGAAATAACGATGCAATTTGGATCGGTTAAGGCCGTGGCAGAATTACCTTCAATTAGTGGAATAGAAAAGAAATTTAAAAAATTAGCGTCAACATCCGTGATTTTTTCCTCTTTAAACTTTTTATCCTGATATGATACAAAAAGGGGCCCCCGGGTCTCCATTCGGGTAAAGTCTTTTACTTCGGGAAAAGCGCTCTTTATTCCGGGTCCAACCGCCACATCGACACTGGAATAATCGGCTGAAGAGTTGCTTCCGCCGTCATGAAGTTCAACCCGGTAAATATTATCGGCATTCGCAGGGTAAGTATCATAGCTAAGCTCCTGGTAAAGATATGCGCCGATAAGCAGGCAGCACGTCAATCCAACAGCCAGTCCGAAAACATTAATAAACGAAAAAATCTTATTCCTTCGCAGATTCCGAAATGCGGTGATTATAAAATTCCTTATCATACGGTTGTTGTCAATATCCTTGATAGACGGTTAAAAGCTGTACCAAATATTTACATTACTAATAATCAAATAATTGCCATTTATTTCAGACGACAATTGTATCGTATCCGTACACCCGCTGTACACCTCCGTACAGCGTCAGGCTGTGAATCACCAGGTGAAAATAAATTGAAATGAAAAGCCCCGGTGCATGGTTAGCATCGGGGCCGGTATAAGTCAGATTTTTCTACTGTTAATTGAAGCTTAGCGTAAGACTGTCGCTGGCATCAACGCTGACAGGAATTCCGCCGCCGTTCAATGTGCCTTTTACATGATCTTTCTCCCACTCTCCGCTGAATTTGCTCAAACTGGCAGACTTGATTTTGCTGGCCGACAAATTAAGGTTCATACCCTGACCCTCCGGCAAGCTAAGATCCACATGTCCGCCGCTTACGTCCAGCTTAATGTATTTACCTAATTTGGCCATATCTACGTGCATACTGCCGCCGCTGGTTGAAGCCTCAAGGCTGCACGACATTCTCGAAAGGTTCACACTTCCACCTGAAGTTCCGGTGATCAGTTCACCTTCGATGTTGCTCCCCTTGATACTGCCGCCGCTGGTGTTTGCAACGATATTACCGTTCAGATCCTGAAGCTGTAGTGAGCCGCCGGATGTTTCGAGCTTAATTTTTCCCTGGCAGTTTGTTGCCCGGATACTGCCGCCGCTGGTTTCCAGACTGATCATGTCTTTTGAATTCGAAACCGCGATGCTGCCGCCTGATGTTTCGCCTTTTATTGACCCTGCAAGATTATCCATGTGCAAACTGCCGCCGCTGGTACTGAATTCCTGTTTACCGTTCAGATTATCAAGATGAATGCTGCCGCCACTGGTGTTCAGGTGTGAGCTTACCTGTCTTGGTGTAAAAATTTTAAACGAAATACTTAACTGTTTTCTCCAGTTAAAAACTCCGTCATGTTTTCTTTTCGCAGTGGCGTGCAGTTCGTGATTGCTTACAGATATATTAAGATCATAATCGTCTTTCAGGCGACTTTCAATCTCTTCCTTCGAAAGCTCCTGTCCGTTATTGCCATGAACATATACTTCGATCCGGGGCGACTCCGAGCCGCCGCTCACGGAAATACTTCCGCCCGAGGTTTTTACAAATACCTCACTTATCCCGTCACTCGCCAGTGACCTCGTCTGATAAGGAGTTTTATCCTGATTGCTTTGTGCGATCACATTACAGCCTGTGCAAGCAATCGCCAATAAAAGTAAATAAGTTTTCATTGCTTCTTTGGTTTATTTATATGATTAGACACTTGTATTGACCTTTAGGTTGCATATGGCGTGAAAATAATAAGATGCGCTGTGCGTTTTGCTCGCTACCGTGCTACCTATTCGTTTTTTAAACTTTTTACCGGATTAGCCAGCGCGGCTTTAATGGCCTGTATGCTAACCGTTACAGCAGCAACGATCAAAGAGGCGGCCCCTGCGGTTAAGAATATCCACCAGTGTATCGTGATCCGGTAGGCAAAATCCTGAAGCCAGGAGTGAGCCATATACCATGCTATAGGCGACGCAATTGCAGTTGCAATAATTACAAGCCACAAAAAGTCTTTAGATATCAGCAGGATAATATTAGAAACAGTAGCGCCCAAAACCTTCCGGATACCGATTTCCTTTGTGCGTTGTACGACAGCGTATGCTGTTACTGCAAAAAGCCCCAGACATGCAAGAATGATAGCCAGGGCAGAAAATGTTGAGAATACGCCAGCGGTACGCTGTTCGCTGCGATACATCGCATCATAGTCTTCGTCAAGAAATTTATAGGAAAACGGACGTTCAGGCACGCGAGTTTTCCATAACTTTTCTATGCTGTGTAACACCGAAGCGGTGCTGTTTCCATTTACCCTCACAAAAAGGTCTCTTGCCTGGTCATGATCCAGAAATATCAGTAAGGGCCCGATCTCACTATGAAACGATTTAAAGTTAAAGTCCTTAACGACGGCCTTAATTTTGCCCGGAAAATTTTTTGATATCTCTTTACCGATGGCTTCCTTTGGCGTCCAGCCCAACTGCCGTACTGCGGCCTCATTCAGCATAAACGAATACCGGAAATTCTTACCCTGATTGGTGGTATCCATTTGTAAAAGGTCGGTTTGATTAAAATCTTCACCTGCGACGATTTTCAGTTGCATCGTCTTAATAAAATCTTCATCCATAGGCAGCGCGTTAACCGTGATGGTTTTACCGTCAGCCGTCGAAATACCGTCACCCCATTGCACATTCACCGGCTCGTTATTCGCCGCAGCCACAGCCTCTACGCCGGGTATATTTCTTATTTCTTTTTTTAACCCATCCACGCGCTGCACCATTTGCCAATTCACCGGCAGCACCACGACATTGCTTTTATTATAGCCTATATCCTTTGTCCGGATATAAGAAAGCTGTTGCAGTATAACAATAGTGGTGACGATTAAGAATATTGAGATAACAAATTGAAACACGATCAACGATTTCCTGACGCCCTGTCCTGATGTAAATGAAAAACCCGATTTTAATATTCTGGCCAGCTTTACCCCTGACAACAACAGCGCCGGGTAAGAGCCAGCCGCAAAACCGATCCCAACACCGAGGATCAACATACTGCCCAGAATGGCAGGATCGATAATAGAAGCGAACTGTAATTGCTTAGCCGATAGTTGGTTAAATGACGGCAGTAATATAAAAGCAAGCCCGATGGCTAATAAAAGCGCAATAAGCGTTACAAATATAGATTCACCGATAAACTGCCTGAATAACTGATGTTTTGCTGCTCCCATTACCTTGCGTATGCCAATCTCGGCCCCGCGTCCGGCTGACTGTGCAACGGACAGATTGATATAATTGACACAAGCTATGATCAGGATCAATACGGCCACTACGACCATAACATAAATATAGGTAACGCTGCCGTTCGGTTCCAGTCCTTCCCTGTCTGAATGAAGATGAACACTGGTTAATGGCTCAAGGGTGTAGGTAAGATATTGATTGCCTTCCATTTTTAGTTCGGTTTGCCTTATCGAACTCATGTAAGCGTCTATCTTCTTCTGAAGCGGCTGCATCCCGTTTTTATTCTTCAATAAAAGGTAGGTAATGTAATTGGCTGACCACCAGTTCTCTTCTTTTGAAGCATTTATGTTGCTGAAAGAAACGACAAAGTCAAATTTTATCTGCGAGTTGGACGGCGAATCTTTTGCGACTGCCGTAACGAGGAAAGGCTGGCTGCCGATCTTTAATGTCTTACCGATCGGGTCTTCCTGGTCAAAATATTTCTTTGCGGCGGTCTCGGTTATAATAATTTTCCCGGTGGCATTCAGGGCCGACTCATCCCCTTTAACCAGTTTGAAGGAAAATATCTTAAAAAAGGACGGATCGGCATAAAGAATATTTTTTTCTTCAAAAACCCGGTCATCGTAGGTAATAACGCCGGGATTCTTTTCCATCCTCACAAAGTCCGCCACTTGCGGAAACGATCTTTTAAATTGAGGCCCGACCTTCGTCCCGGTTACGGCTACCTTTTGCGGATTACCTCCCAAAGCATAATTCATGGTCACGCGAACGATCCGGTCGGCGTTAACATTAAATCGGTCATAACTGAGTTCATCTTTTATATAGATACCGATCAACAGACAACTCACAATACCCACCGTCAGACCGAGGATGTTGACAAAAGCATATAATCGGTTCTTTTTCAGGTTTCTCCAGGCAATTTTTATATAATTCCTTAACATAATATTGTTTGTCAGTTTGTTCTTTATTTATTTATACTGTAAGCCTTTGAGAACGTTTACTCGCTTCGCAGGGTTTTAACCGGATTCATCAGAGCGGCTTTGGCAGACTGAAAACTTACCGTGATTAATGCTATGATGATGGAGATCAGCCCGGACAATGCGAACACCCACCAATCTACGGTCGTACGGTAGCTATATCCCTGAAGCCATTTATTTGCCGCAAGCCACGCCAACGGCGATGCAATACACAAAGCTATCAAAACCAGCACTAAAAATTCTTTTGACAACAACGTAAACAACGATGTTACACTTGCCCCTAACACTTTCCTGATGCCGATCTCTTTAAGTCTTTGCTCAGCAGTAAACATCGCAAGCCCCAGCAACCCGAGGCAGGAAATAAAAATTGCCAGGAACGCAAAGGCATCAGACAGTTTGCCTACCACCTGCTCATTTTGATATAACTTCTGAAATTCTGCATCCGCGAAATAGTAGCTGAACTGAAAATTGGGATTAAGTTCCCTGCAAAGTTTTCCTGCGGTAGTAAGTGCCTGCTTTGTTTGCCCCGGCTTGGTGCGCAGCAGCGCGATATTCTGCGGCTGATCGCCGCCAAAACGTATGATCAGCGGAAGGATAGGGTCATGCAGCGAATTGAAGTGAAAATCCTCCACAACGCCTATTATTTTACCGGCTTTACCCCAAACAGTAAACGGCTTGCCTATCGGGTCGGTGTAACCAATCCGTTTAAGAGCCGTTTCGTTAATGATGTATCCTGCTGTATCTGTTGCAAACTCTCGCGAGAAATCACGGCCTGCTACCATTTTTACTTTCATGGTCTTCACAAAGTCGTACCCTGCGGCCACTTGCGTAAACATAACGTTATTGGTCGGATCCTTACCCTCCCATTTTACGCCGCTTGTCGTGCTGCTGAAGTTTGACGGGTTATCAGACAGTTGCGTAACCTGCTCTATGCCCGGCATCCGCAATGCCTCTTCTTTGAATATTTTGTATTTGGTCGCCAGATCTCCCTCCAGCGGAATAAAGATCAGGTTTTCACGGTCATACCCTAAGTTTTTCGTCTGCACAAAGTTTATCTGTTTTGAGATAACGAGTGTCCCAATGATCAGCACCACAGACAATACAAACTGAAATACCACAAGGCTTTTACGAAACCAGGCAGCCCCGGTGCTGAGTTTTATCGTCCCTTTAAGCACCTTAACCGGATTGAAAGATGATAGGAATAACGCCGGATAGCTGCCGGACAGCGCACCGGTCACCAGGGTTAGACCTGCCAGCGCCAGCCAGAAGGTGGGTCGGCTAAGCGGAAATTGTATCTGCTTTTGTGTTACTGAATTAAATACAGGCAACAGCAAAAGCACGATAACAAGGGCGATCAATGCTGAAAGAAAGGTTAAAAGGACAGCTTCCCCGATGAATTGACGGATCAACACCGGACGAACGGCGCCGACAACCTTCCGCACACCGATCTCTCTTGCACGCTTTACAGAACGGGCTGTGGTAAGGTTCATGAAGTTTATGCAGGCGATCACGAGGATGAAAACCGCGACGATACTGAACAGGTTAACATACTCGATCCGCCCATCGGAAGGCACGCCGTTTTTGAAATTGCTATGAAGATAGACTTCGTCGAATTTTTGAATACCTAACTGTTCTCTGAACGCATCGCTTTGATCCTTGTCATAGATATCTAAAAAATGAGCAATCTTTTTATTGAAAGCCGCCGCGTTGGTTCCTTTTCGCAGCATCACGTAAGCGATGGGGCCGTTATTACCCCAATCTTTGGCCCAGGCGTTTTCCTCCAGAAAGTTATACCAGTTAATAAGATATTCAAATTTATTGGAGGTATTATGCGGTAGATCCTCAAATACAGCTGTTATTTTAAAATCCTTTTTATCATCATAACGTATGATCTTTCCGATTGCTTCCTGCGGGCTTCCAAAGAACTGGCCTGCCATTTTGCGGGAAATAGCGATACCTAACGGCGAACTGAGCGCTGTCTCCGCCTTACCCTCCAGCAGCTTATAGCTGAACATTTTAAAGAAGTCGGCGCTTGCGGATGTCCCTTCGAGTTTGATGATCTTATCGCCTACCTGAAAATTATGCTGATTGTTCCAGCCCATATTTACGGCTAATTCAACCTGTGGCAGCACCTTTTTCATTTCATCGGCTAAAACACCAGGAACGTTATATTGTCCCGCTATTTTATGATCGTAATACTGACGCTCTACAACTGCGTACAACCGCGAGCCATTTTGATGGAATGCATCCACGCTCAGTTCGTTGTTAACCCATAACATGATTAAAATGCTGCAAGCCATGCCCAAACCGAGCCCGAGTATGTTGATCGCCGAGAAAAATTTATTCCTCCACAGATTCCGGAAAGCTACTTTCAGATAATTTTTTAGCATTGTTCCCCTATTTTATTGCATGAAAATCTTATTCTCCTGCCCGCAGACTTTTGACCGGATTGCTTAATGCAGCCTTTATGGCCTGGAAACTCACGGTCGCAAGTGCGATAAATATTGTGATGATTGCTGCCGAGATAAATACCCAGATGCTTATTGATATGCGATAAGAATATCCCTGCAACCATTTATACATCGACCACCAGGCAATTGGCGTGGCTATGGCGAGCGATATAACAACCAGTTTCAGGAAGTCTTTGGAGAGCAGCGTCGTGACTCCTGTAACAGAGGCGCCCAACACTTTGCGGATACCGATTTCTTTCAACCTGTTTTGCGCCATATAAGCTGCAAGCCCGAATAATCCGAGACAGGAGATTACAATGGTCAGACCGGCGAATAAACTGGCTAAAGTGCCTATACGTTGTTCGTCGCCGAATTTCCGTGCGTAAGCCTGATCAACAAAATTGTATTCAAAAGGATATTCCGGGTTAAATTTCTTAAATACCGCTTCAGCGCGTTTCAGATTTTCTGCTGTGTTGTGTGCATTGTTCAGCCTGAAATGAATCACATTGAACCATGATTTCTGCGCCCGCACGATCATGTGTCTCACCGGCTCATAAGGTGACTGCAAGATAAAATCCTTAATAACGCCTACCACATGCAGTTGGGTGGCATCTTTGCCTTCGCCCTGTGTTACGATTTGACCAACAGGGTGTTTAAGGCCCATTATTTTAACCGAAGCCTGATTTAACAAAATTGCAGCTGAATCGGACGGATAAACGCGGAGATCGATGTCTCTGCCTTCAATGATCTTCAGTCCCATGGTTTTTACCAGGTCGCCGTCGGTATTATAAATATTAAAGTCAATCTTATTTTGAGGAGGAGCGCCCGGCCAGGTAAAGCCCCAGCTGTCACTCCAGCCCTCTGTGATCGGTGCGCTCGTTTCGGTTACTGCTACCGCTGCTCCGCTGCTGATCAGTTCATTTTTTATCGCCTGGAAATTTTTGCCGGTTTCTCCGGTCATCATCACATATACCAGATTATCCTTTTTATATCCTGAATCCCTGTCCTGGGCATATTGCAACTGCTCACGGATAATGATGGTACAGACAATTAGTACAACGGCAAACGTAAACTGAATAATAACCAGCAGTTTGCGCGGAGTAATCAGCGCATTGGCTGCTCTGAACGTCCCTTTTAATACGCTAACCGGCTTAAATGACGATAAATACAATGCAGGATAGCTGCCGGAAACAACACCAGTTATGAAGATAAAGGACAGGAATATTGCCCAGAATACCGGATTGCTGTAAGGCAAAAACAGTTGCTTCTCGGTAAGCTGGTTAAATCCTGACAGACTTACCTGAACTATGACAAGTGCTAAAATTCCCGCAATGAGCGCAATCAAAATGGATTCGCCCAAAAACTGGTAAATGAGTGAGTTACGCAATGCGCCGACAACCTTTCTGATCCCTACTTCACGTGCGCGCTTTTCGCTGCGTGCGGTGCTGAGATTCATAAAATTGATGCAGGCGATTAGCAGGATAAAAGCGGCGATGATGGAAAATATTCTTACTTTTTCAATTCTGCCTCCTACGATCTTTCCGTTTTCAAAATTGGAATAAAGTCTCCATTTGCTTATCGGGTGTAAAAACTGATCAATATCCTTTGTGTCCGAATGTGATTTGGTAGTATGGATGATTGCTTTATCAGCTTGAGCTTCTGTTACACCTTTTTTCAGTAAAACATACGTCTGAACCGAATTATTACCCCAATACTGGTCGTCCCACCCTATCTTTTTCATGTACTGCCAGGGCATCAGGTATTCAAAGGAAAATCTTGTATTATTTGGCAGGTCTTTTAAAACACCCTTTACCGTAAAATATGCATTGCTATCCACCTTTATGGTCTTACCCATCGCATTATCATTGCCGAAAAGCTTTTTGGATAACTTCTGCGTAATGACAATATCATGTACCCCACTCAGGGCTGTTTTTTGATTGCCGTTTACCAGCGGGAAGCTGAACATCGTTAAAAAGTCCGGGTCAACAAAATTGCCATTGACATTTAAATGTTTTTCGCCTACCGTAAACAAAAAGGCGCAGCTGGTATTCCGGCTGCTTTGTTCAATTTGCGAGTATTCCTGTTTTAACGTCGGCCCCAATATCTTAGGAGTAGTGCCCCAGCACCATAGCTTGCCGTCAAATACAGAACGGTTATAAACTTCGTACAACCTGTCTTTTTTATCATGAAACTGATCGTAGCTTACTTCGTTCTGTATCCACAACAGGATAAGTGCTGAACTCGCCATCCCGATAGCCAGTCCGATGATGTTAATAAAGGAAAACGCTTTATGCCGCAGCAAATTCCTCCAGGTAATTTTCAAGTAGTTTTTTAACATATGTGATTGAATGTTTTTGGTAGTCCGGTTTTTCTATTAGACTGAAAAATCCTCGAATACGTTGCACACAATTCGTTTTTTATTTGGTGAAACCATCATCACCAATTGCCGTCCGATCTATTCGTTTCTTAAGCTTTTTGCAGGACTGATCAGCGCGGCCCTGATGGACTGGTAACTGATAGTTAGCAATGCTACCGTCAGCGTTACGGCAGCTGAAGCCGCGAATACCCACCAACTGATATCGGTACGGAATGCAAAACCTTGAAGCCATTTGTTCATCGCATACCACGCGATGGGGAAAGCGAGTACAGAGGCAATGGCGATAAGTTTCAGAAAGTCTGCGGAAAGCATCGTAACCACATTTGACATCGTAGCTCCCAATATCTTTCTGATAGAGATCTCTTTCATCCTGCGTTCAGCGGTATAAATTGCCAGGCCCAGCAATCCAAGACAGGCTACGGCAACCGAAAGTGCCGTAAATATGGTAAACACCTTGCCCATTACCTGGTCTGATCGGTAAAGCGCGTCAAATTCCGCGTCCATAAAACTATAGTCAAACGGTAGTCCGGGTGCCAGTTCCCGCCATTTTCGCTCTACATTTCCGATGGCTGCGGCATAATCGCCAGCCTTTAACCTTACAGCAATGTAGGAAGTCCCTGTCTGGTAGGTTTTCGAAGTAGTATAAAAAAGTGCAAAAGGTTCAATGTCCGATCGCAGTGACTCGGTATTAAAGTCTTTTATTATTCCAATTACCTTAAATTTTTGATTATTATGCCCGGGATAAGTGAGGTTCTTTCCGAGAGGGTTCTTCCATCCTATTTGTTTCGCTGCCGTTTCGTTCAGGATCACAGATGCGGAATCTGCGAAATCTCGTGAGAACGCTCTACCTTTCAGCACCTTTAAATTAAGTGTCGGAACAAACGCGTCATCGACAATAAACGACGAGAGCATAATATTGTCCTCTGCGCTATGTTTATCATCAGCGTTCAACTCCGGTACATAAGTATCGCCGAACGATTTTTTGGTAGGTAAGCTTGTAGATATGCTGGCATTAGCCACACCGGGAAGTCTCAATAATTCATTTCTCAGAACATCCTCATTGGTTCCGAGCCTGTCAGCATTGGCGATGACCAGTACATTTTCCTTATCAAAACCAAGATCTTTACTTTGGTTATAAACCAGTTGTTTATAAACTACAACTGTACAGATGATCATCACGGTTGAGACGGTGAATTGAAAGACCACCAAGACATTACGGGTAAAAAATCCCCTTCCTGACCCTTTAAACAGCCCTGATCCTTTAAGAACACTTACCGGTTTAAAGGAGGTCAGAAAAAATGCCGGATAGCTGCCGGCGAGTAACCCGGTAAATACAACCAGTAAAACAAGTGCGAGTACAGGCTTGAAACCGCCGAGCATTCCTATAGAAAGCGACTTGGTGGATATTTGGTTAAACGCCGGTAAAATAAGAGCCGCGATAAAAACGGCTATTATGCCCGCAAACAAACTGTAAAGAACCGCTTCGGTAATAAACTGACGCACAAGTTGTTTTCTTAGCGAACCCAGCACCTTACGTATCCCCACTTCCTTTGCACGCCTGGCGGATTGGGCGGTTGACAGGTTCATAAAATTAACGCACGCAAGTAAAATGATGAATAAAGCAACAGCCGAGAAAATGTAAATGTATTTAATGTCGCCTTGCTCAAAATAGCGTGTGCCGATGTCGGCAGAATACAGGTGCAGATCATTTAACGGTTCTAAATGCAGGTCCCACTTGCCCCCTTTTCGTTTAAATTCGTCAAATGGCTGGCCGATACGTTTAAATGCACCTACGGCCTGCGTTGCTACCAACTGCGGCAATTCATGCTCAATTTTGGTGATGGTTGCAGGATCAGATGCCGCCTCTTTATTCAGCTTTACATAGGTACTCATCTGCAGCCATACCCAACTCCAGCTAAAACGTTGAACGGGCGGCACACTTGCTGTATTTTGCAGCAGCTCAAACTGCAGGGATGATTGTTCAGGAATATCCTTCAAAACTCCTGTAACAATAAAGGGCTTGGAATATTCGTCAAAATCCAGTGTTTTCCCTATTGGCGAAGCGTCGCCAAAATACTTTTTTGACGCTTTTTGGGTGAGAACAACGGAGTTGATGCCGTTTAAGCATATGGCAGCATCTCCCTCAATCAGCTGATAATCAAAGAACTTTAAAAAGTTGGAATCAACGGCGAGCAGGCTTTTCTCGGTTACTGACCGTTTTTGTCCGTTAATTTCGTAATGAATAATCTCGTCGCCAGGCAGATATAAGCGGGTATAACTCTCGATCTGAGGGAAATTGTTCATTAAAGCAGCACCCACGGGTGGCGGCGTGTGCCCGACAGTGAATTCTTCGTTACCCATTTTACCGTCAAGGTTGACGCGGTAAATACGATCAGCATCGGAAAAGAACTGGTCATAACTAAATTCATCCGACACATACATACCGATCAGTATAACGCAGGCGAGCCCGATCGCCAGTCCGCTGATGTTGATGATGCTGCTGATCTTGTTTTTAACAAGATTACGCCATGCCATTTTAACGTAATTCCGAATCATAATACCTTATTGCTAAATGTTAATTTATTCGCTCTTCAAACTTTTCACGGGGTTCGTCAGTGCGGCTTTTACCGACTGAAAACTAATGGTGATAAAAGCTATGATTATTGCTCCGCCGCCAGCGGCAGCCAGTATCCAAAACTGAATGTTCTGCCGGTATGCAAAGCCCTGAAGCCAGCTATGCATTGCCCACCAGGCAATTGGTGTTGCGCACAATATTGAGATCAGCACCAGTATGATAAAATCCTTAGAAAGCATTGTAACGATCGTGGAGATATTTGCACCTAAAACCTTTCTTATCCCGATCTCTTTCACGCGTTGTTCAGCAGCATAAGCTGCCAGACCGAATAATCCCAAACAGGCTATTACGATGGCAAGCGAAGTAAACGCGACCGAGATGGAACCGATCCGCTGTTCCGAACGGTAAAGCGAATCAAAATCCTCATCCATAAACGAATAAGCAAACGCCTGCGTGGGGGAAAACGAATCGTACTTATTTCTGACCTGTTGAATGATACCAGGAATATTAGCCGATCTGATACGCACAGTAACGGCACCCCTGTCCTCGTCCATTCTGAACATCAATGGGGTTATGTTGTCTTTTAACGACCGGAAATTAAAATTTCTGACAACGCCGATGATATGATATTGCTTAATGGTTTTTCCCATTCTGTCATCCGGTGAATACAGGAATTGCCCGACTGGATTCGCAAATGCTAAGTAATTCGCCGCCGCTTCGTTAATGATCAGCCCCGCCGTATCAGTTGACATATCCTTCGAGAAATTCCGCCCCTTTACTAGCTTGATGCTGAGCGTAGGCAGGTAATTTTCATCAGCCGGCCAAACCTGCGTTAATATCGCCCGTTTCTGGTTAAGCACCGGGTCTTTAAAAAAAGTCGTGCTGTTGCCATAACCTCCTGTTGGTAATGCACCGCTTAAGGAGGCATTTTGAACGCCTGCCAGATTTTTAACCTCGTCACGGAAAGATTTGGCGCCATTGCCCAGCGACCATACGTTACGTACTATCATCACATGATCACGGTCATAACCGAGGTCTTTGCTTTGAATATATTTCAGCTGATTATAAATAACGAGCGTGCCGATTATTAAAAAGATGGAAATCCCAAACTGGAAAACGACCAGTATATTACGGAAAATACTTCCCTTAAAACCTGCCGCCACTTTACCTTTGAGCACTTCGATCGGATTAAATGCTGAAAGATATAACGCAGGGTAAGAACCCGCAAGACAGCCTATGACAATGATCAGGATAAGCAGGGTCGGCAGGAGCCATGAGATGATCTGACCAGTGATTACCAGCTCTTTCCCCGACATGTTGTTAAAGACCGGCAGAAATAACCACGCCGCAAGAATCGCAATAACCGTTGCAAATAATGTTACCAGTATAGATTCTGTCAAAAACTGCGCAATCAGATGTTTGCGTGGAGAACCTAATACTTTTCTTACCCCCACTTCTTTGGCCCGGTTTGAAGAACGGGCGGTGGAAAGGTTCATAAAATTCACGCAGGCAATCAGTAAAATAAAAATGGCAACAGCTGAAAATATATAAACATATTTAATATCGCCATTGGCATCCAGTTCCGCAACAGCGTTCGAATAGAGATGAATATCTTTCAGGGGGAAAAAGCTGAGACGGTAATAATTTCCGGCCTTTTCAAACTCTTTAAATGAAAGATGGATCATGCTTTCCAGTTGAGGCCCCGCATGTCTTATCATAAACTCAGGCATTTTTGCTTCGAGTTTTTTAATGTCAGCGCCCTTTTTCAGCAAAACATAGGTATTGAAATTATTGCTTAACCAGGCATTTTCCTTGCTTTCTTCGAGGCCGGGCATAGCCAGAAAAAAATCAAAATTAAAATGGCTTTGCTTCGGAATATCCTTTAATACAGCCGTTATTTTAAACAGGGTCGAATCGTTGAAGGTCAGCGTCTGTCCTACTACGTTGGTGCTGTTAAAATATTTCCGGGCAATTTTTTCTGTAATTACAACGGTATGTGGCTCCGTTAAAGCATTCTCTTTGGAACCGTTGATCATCGGCAGGGTAAAAATATCGAAGATCGAATTATCGGCGTAAACCATCCTGGCTTCAACGATGTTCTGCTTGCCCTTTTTTACCTGGTTACCACCATTGTTTCTGAACCTCGCGACTTTCTCTATTTCAGGGAAATCCGCCTTCATGGCAGCGGCAGTTGGCGCGGGCGAAACGGCGTACACATTTTCATTTCCGCCAAACTTGATATTATTATCTACCCTGTAGATACGATCGGCATTGACGTTGAAACGGTCGTAACTTAACTCGTCAAATACAAAAAAAATAATAAGCAGGCAGGTAGCCAGCCCAAGCGCAAGGCCGAAGACATTGATGAAGGTAAAGCCCTTGTTTTTTAGCAAGTTGCGGAATGCTGTTTTGATGTAATTTTTGATCATGGCAATAATTCTTAGGAGTTTAGTTTAGACTGCACCAAAATCGATCTGGTTACAGGCTTTCCTGTTGATACAACTCAAAACATGTTTACCCCTATTCAATCCATAAATTTTTTACAGGATTAGCCATGGCAGCGCTTAATCGTATTAGCTCTAACCAGTACTGATAAAAAAATACCTTTATTCATTTCTAAGACTGTTAACAGGATTAGCGATCCCGGCCTTAACTGCATGATAGCTCACCGTTACTGATGCAGTGATAATCGCTATCGCACCCGCTGCCGCAAACATCCACCAGGAAATATTGATACGGTAAGCAAAGCTTTCGAGCCAGCTATGCATTGCCCACCACGCAATCGGCGAAGCAATAACAATAGACAATATCACCAGCGTTAAAAAATCGCGTGACAACAGAGCATTGATCGATGCCAGGCTTGCGCCTAATACCTTACGGATTCCGATTTCCTTGGTCCGTTGCTCGATGGTGAAAGCCGCCAGTCCGAATAAACCCAGGGTTGCAAGCATAATGGTGATATAGGTAAAAACACTGAAAATAGATGCCAGCCTGTCTTCTGCCTTGTACTGAGCATTAAAGGCATCATCCATAAAGGTGTAGTCAAACGGGGTATCGATATCATATTTTTTGTAAACAGCTTCCATTTCCCGAAGCAATGTTGGAATATTCGTGTGCGGCTTTATCCTGGCGAACAGCGTGCAACCATCCCTTGGCGAAAACAGTTTAGTATCAGGAGCGATGTAAAGACACATTGGAGATATTTCAGATTGAAGCGAACTGAAGTTAAAATTCTTCAGTACGCCTGCGATTTTAAATTTCCTGTCACCAGATTGAACATAACTGCCGACAGGATTTGCAGGCAGATGAAGTCTTTCAATAGCGGCTTCATTGATTACTATTTGGTCTGAACTCGCCAGCTTCTGACCAGGAGCAGGGGCATATTTCCATTTTAAACCCAGTGTTTTTATATACCGATCATCTCCGAGAAGCGAAGCAAGCATGATGTTATCATCTTTGGTCTTACCATTGAATGAATTCATATCATACCCTTTGAACATTTGATAGTGCGATGTCGCCGCACTTTCAACACCACCTAATGATTTGATATCCTGCCTGAAAGCAAGATAATTGGTACCAAAGGTGTTATGAACGGGTATCATCACCACGTTCTCACGATTAACTCCGGTATCCACGTGTCTGAAAAAATACAATTGCCTGTCGATCACAATACCACAGATAATTAAACCGACAGAGATGGTAAATTGTAAGGTGGTAAATACCTTGCGCACAGTGACACCACCGGTATTTTTGTTCATCTTCCCTTTGAGGGTAGCAGCCGGTTTGAAGGCCGATAACACCAGGGAGGGGTAACTTCCGGCAATAAAAATTGTCAGTATCAGTAATCCCGATAACAACACCAGCACCAGAGGGCTGTGCAAAAAGCCGTTATCGATTTTTAGTTGCAGGAGGTTTAAAAACCAAGATTTAAAAGCATAACACAGGACATAGCCTAACCCAAAGGAAAGCGTGGCAAACAAAGCGGATTCAACGTAAAATTGTGCTGCAATGCTTTTGCGACTGGCGCCTGATACCTTCCTGACCCCTACTTCTTTTGCTCTCAGGGTAGCCCTCGCCGTCGAAAGGCTCATGTAATTAACCAGGGCCAGCAAAAGGATCAGCAGGGCAACGAGAGGGAATATCTTCAGATATTTCGTGTTCGACGAATCACCAAAGTTGCTTTTAAGGTGCATGTCCTTCAGAGCAACAAAGGAATAATGTACACCATCAAAATTATTTTCCTTTTTTGCCATCAGATCCAGGCTGCGGCTTAATCTTGCGGTGTCCGATACATTTCTCAGCAACAAATAGTTATCAAAATTACCAAAGCTGATTTGTTCCTTGGCTCCGGTATATAAAGTCGCCTCCTTCATTCGGAGCAGGCTTTGATTGGAGGTAACAAAATTGAACTTGATAGATGAATTTGACGGATTATTTTCAGCTACGCCTGTAACCTGGTAAGTAAAAGCGCTATCTGTTTTTAAGGTGATAATCTTACCAATGGGGTTTTCCTTGCCAAAATATTTTTGAGCCATATCTTCTGACAGCACAACGGTAAACGGCCGTTCGAGTACGCTGCCGGGTTTTCCCGACAGTAGTTTGAAAGAGAAAAAACTAAAGAAATTATTATCAGCAAATAACAGCCCCTCTTCTGAATATTTCAAATTGGGCTTTTCGGGGTTACTGGCAACCACCGGCTTAAAATAAGCCATAGTACGTACAAAATCCTTAACAACCGGCTGGCGGTCTTTAATGATCGCCGCTGCATCATAACTGGTATGGGCCATGTTCATCGTGCCACCGCCAGCGTTAAAAGCCATACGGGGACTAAATATCCTGTCGGCATTGGCATGGAAACTATCATAACTCATCTCATGAGTTATGTACATCATAATCATCATGCATACTGCAAGGCCCACTGCCAGACCGGTGATATTAATGAGGCTGAACAGCTTCTGCTTGATCAGATTCCGCCAGGCGATCTTAATATAGTTGAATATCATGTTTTATATATTAATGCTGTTATCTCGTTTTATCTTTAAATGATTTTATTCGCTTCTTAAACTATTCACCGGGTTTACAAGCGCTGCCTTAATCGCCTGATAGGAAATGGTGACAGCCGCAATGATTATTGAAGCCGCAATGGCCACCATGAAAGTCCCCGCTCCTATGCTGATATGATAAGCGTAATTCTGCAGCCAGTTGTGCATGGCATAATATCCTATAGGTGCCGCTATTGCAAATGCTACGGTGATCAGTAACAGAAACTCTTTCGAAAACAGGCCAACAATACTCAATACCGGCGCGCCCAAAACCTTTCTTATACCCACCTCTTTTGTCCGTTGTGAAGCTGCAAATGTGATCAGGCCGTATAGCCCGAGACAGCCAATTAATATTGCAATGCCTGAAAACAACCGAAAAGCTGTATAAACCATTTGTTCCTGTTTATAAAAACCGGCAATATGCTCGTCTAAAAACTGGTATTGAAAAACGCGATCCGGAAACAGCGCAGACCATGACTTTTCGATCCTTTGAATCGTTTGGTTCATCCCTACGGTGCTGAGTTTCAAGCTTGCCATAAAAAAGTTATCCGCTTTATATTCCATGGCACAGGCGCGGCGCTTCTTTTGTTTGGATTCGCTTTGAAAATCCTGAATAACGCCGATGATAGTGGCGTATCTGCCATTCAGGATAATATTTTTTCCAAGGGCATTATCAGGTTTCATAATACCGAGTTTATGGATCAGGGTCTCGTTGACCACGACATTTTGAGCAGTATCCCCGGGATCGGTTTTAATTAACTTGCTACCGGCAAGCATCTTCAACTGAAACATGTCAATATAATTTTCGTCAACATATTTCATCTCGGATACATCGTCTTTAACTATTCCAAACGCAGGCGCCGAAAAACTGGTAAAGTTGTTATTATAGGAGGGTGCTCCCGACGAAAACGTCATATTCTTCACTCCAGGATTACTCGCAAGCTGTTGTTTTAAAATATTGCCCTTTGCCATGTTGTTAATCTCGATAGAAACGATCGCATCCTTATTAAAGCCCAGATCCTGATTTTCAAAAAAATCCATCTGCCGCGCAACGATCAAAGTGCCCACTATCAGAATTTGCGATATTGCAAACTGAGCGATAACCAACCCCTTCCGAAGTGTGAAACGCCCGGCGGAATGAGCCACGCTGTTTTTTAACGAGTTAACTGGTTGAAAAGCCGAAAGCACAAACGCTGGATATAACCCTGACAACAAAATAACCAATAGGGTAACAACCGCAATCCACGCCATCACTAAAGGTTGTTTTAGCTGAGCAGCATCAATGGTTACATTTAACCACGAAGCTGTTTGCTTTAAAAATAATGCCGCTAAGAATACGCCCAGGATTAATGCGACTAACACCAACACGGTCGTTTCGCCCATAAATTGCTTTATTAGCTGAGACCTTGCAGCGCCGAGTACCTTGCGCACACCTACTTCTTTTGATCGCTTGATAGCCTGTGCCGTAGCCAGATTAATAAAATTGATACAAGCTGTAATGATAATCAGCAATGCTACTCCGAATAAGGCATAATAAGTATCTCTGGACGTGGGGGTAACTATATTATTAATATATCGCTGATCGAAATGAATATCCCTGATCGGTTGCAGCGGCAGCCGGACTGTGGCGCCGACGTCTTTATTCCAGTTTTTCTGAAGAAATTGTGGTATCCCTTTTTGAATTTTCCAAATAGAATAATTTGGAGGTAATAAAACGAACGTAAAAAACCCTCCGCCTATATTCCAGAAACTCGCGCTGTTTGGCTGTATTTTATCCTTAATGGTTTCGAGCGAGAGCAGCATCTGAATGGGCACGCTGCGGTTACCGGGTTGATCTTTTATTACGCCGGTTACTTTGGCGTTTATCTGATTTTCAACATTGATAATTCGCCCCATCGGATTTTTGTCACCGAAATATTTTTTGGCGAGTGTCTTCGTAATTACAATGGAATTTGGTTCACTAAGTGCGGTATTCGCGTCACCGGCTAACCACCCTAAATTAAAGACCTTTGTAAGGTATTGATCGGCAAAAACAAAATCATTGTCTATAAAACGCTTGTCATCAACCTTTACCATCACCTGCTTATTATACATTATCTGCGTTACAGCTTCCAATTCGGGGAAATCGTTGCGCATCCGCGGCGCTACCGCCAGCGAAACATTTGAATTAAAGTCAATGGCATTAAGAGTGACCCGGTAAATACGGTCAGCCTTTGCATAGTTGTCATAATTTAGTTCGTTTCGGACGACTAAAAAAATAACCAGGCAGGCAGCTATACCTAAAGTAAGGCCAAATACGTTCAAAAAGGCATAACTTAAATTGCGTCTCAGGCTCCGGAAAGCGATTACGATATAACTCTTTATCATCTTGTTTAGTTAGAATGAAAATACGCTGTTAACTACCGTTTTTTTATTACTCACTTTTTAAACTTTCAACAGGATTGCTTAATGCAGCTTTAATTGATTGAAAGCTAATTGTTATTGATGCTATGATGACGGCGAGTAAGCCGGCAGTTGCAAGGATATACCAATTAATGGTTGCGCGGTATGCAAAACCCTGCAACCATTTTTGCATAACTATCCACGCAAGCGGTGTTGCTATCAATATGGAAATAACGATTAGTTTAATAAAATCCACTGTCAGCATACTTACTATTGACGAAATCCTTGCGCCCAAAACCTTTCTGATACCAATTTCCTTGGTACGTTGTTCTGCTGCAAATGAGGCGAGGCCGAATAACCCGAGACATGCTATGACGATCGCAAGGCTGGTGAAAATGATGAATATTGTTCCGATGCGTTGTTCTGTACGGTAAGCCGCATCAAACTGCTGATCCATGAACGTATATTCAAAATGCATCGGCGTAAACTGCCGCCATTTATCTTTTATCTGATCCAATAACGAAGTAAGATTTCTGGGACTGACGCGGACGCTGATGCTTCCCATATCTTGATTCAGCATCAGGACAACAGGACTGATATTCTGCCTTAATGAACTAAAATTAAAGTCCTTGACTACGCCGATGATATGATATGGTTTAACGTGATCGCGGTTCCCGTCTTCATTCTTATACAATGTCTTATTAACAGGATCGCTGAATCCAAGAAACCGGGCTGCCGTTTCATTAATAATGAGGCCCGTGGAATCAGTCGCCATTTCACGTGAAAAATTTCTTCCGGCTATCATTTTCATCCCAAGAGTATTGATATAGTCGGCGTCAACGCTCCAACTCTGCGGAAAAACCGACTCATCCTGATTGAGTGATGCATCTTTGTAGTAGATCGCCGTGCTGCGGTCCTGCGATGTTGGAAGATAACCCGTAAGGGTGGCATTGATCACACCCGGCAGTTGTTTTACTTCGTGCTTAAACACTTTGGCATTGTTGCCCAATTCGAAGGCATTATTAATAACCAGCACCTGATTACGGTTATAACCAACATCCCTGGTTTGGATATACTGGAGTTGATTGTAAATAACGAGCGTTCCTATAATAAGGAAAATGGAAATGGAGAACTGAAATACCACCAGACTGCTTCGGAGCCACCCGGTTTTAAAACCAGTGGCGATCTTTCCCTTAAGTACGTTGATTGGATTAAAGGAAGACAGATAAAACGCGGGATAAGATCCTGCCAGAAAGCCGACTATGAGCACGATACCTAATATACAAGGTACAAGCCAGGCGAAAGTACCCGAATTCAATATCAAATCTTTAGCTGCCAGCTGATTAAAGGATGGCAGCAAGGCTAAAACCACCAGCACGGCGATAACGGCCGACGCAAATGTGATCAAAAAAGACTCCGTCAAGAACTGCGCAATCAAATATTTACGGGAAGAACCTAAAACCTTGCGAACGCCAACCTCGCGCGCGCGGTTAGCGGAACGTGCGGTAGAAAGGTTCATGAAATTAATGCAGGCAATAATTAAGATAAATAAGCCCGTCGCCGAAAAGATGTAAACGTACTGAATCGTACCATTGCTACCCAACTCGCCGGTTCGGTTTGAATGTAAATGAATATCAGTCAGCGGAGTAAGGTTAAGCCTGAAATAGCTTCCGCTTTTTTCAAAGTCATCCATGTTCTGATGCATGGCGGACAGCATTTCTGCGTTGGCGTGTTTTTTCAGGAACTCAGGCAGTTTCGCTTCGAAATCTTTATAGTCAGCCCCGTTCCTAAGCAGGACATAAGTATTATAATCGCTTCTGAGCCATTGGTTTGATTTACTGTCAGGCCAGCTTGACATCGACACAAAAAAATCAAAATTGAAATGTGAAGTTTTAGGTACATCCTTAATTACTCCCGTTACAGTTAACAATTGATTGTCATTAACGGTTATCGTACGACCAACTACATCATCTGTGTTAAAAAATTTTAACGCTGTACTTTCCGTGATCACGACTGTATTGGGCTCTTTGAGTGCCGTTTTCGGATTACCATGTATCATCGGAAGTGTAAACACATTAAATATCGAAGGATCCGCAAACACATTGTTATTCTCCAGGATAACTTCGCCCCCTTTTTTAACATGAAAGCTGCCAGCATTCTTTAACCTGACGGCATCCTCAACTTCAGGAAATTCTGATTTGAGCGTTTGAGCTAAAGGCGGCATACATACCGCATACAATACGTTGTTATCACCGAGTTTCAGGTCTTCGTTAATCCTATATATGCGACCGGCATTTGTGTTGTATCTGTCGAAACTTAATTCGTCAACCACATATAACAAAATAAAAAGGCATGTCGCAAGACCGAACGCGAGGCCGAATATATTTATAGCCGTAAAGCCCTTGTTCTTTAAGACGCTTCTGTATGCTGTTTTTATATATTGTGTAATCATAGTACTGTCGTTAATCTGTTCATTAAAATATTATTCGCTTCGCAAACTGATAACCGGGGTGATCAGCGTAGCCTTTATCGCCTGGAATCCGACGGTAACCAGGGTGATGATCAATACCGTAAAAAATGAAATGATATAAATACCGGCACCAATATCGATACGATAAGCAAATCCCTCCAGCCAGCGGCTCATGATGAACCATGACACAGGAAAAGCGATGAGCATGGCCACCAGGATCAATTTCAGGAAGTCTTTGGTAAGCATGAATATAAGACCGTTGACTGAAGCGCCGATTACCTTTCTGATACCAATTTCCTTCTGTCGTTTTAATGCGGTGAATGCAACCAATCCAAAAAGGCCGAGGCACGAAATCAGGATGGCCAGTGCCGAAAAGTATTCAGCAAGCAGTGAAACCCTTACATCAGTTTCGTATTGTTTCTGATAGGCCTCATCGAGGAAATTATAAGAGAAAGGAAATCCGGGATTATAAGACTCGTAAAGTTGTTTTATCCTCGCGATAGTCTCCTTCTGATTTTTTCCGTTAATGTGCACCATCATTTTATAATAAGGGCTTGTACCCTGCGCTAACAAAATGAATGCTGGTTTTACCAGCTCGTGAAGGGATTCAAAATGAAAATCCTTAACCACGCCTATGATTTGAAAATTTGTATTACCCCATTTGATGTTTCTTCCCACAGGCTTTTTAAGGTGCATCATCCTGACGGCCGTTTCATTAAGAATGATCTTACTGCTGTCGGCGCCGTAATCTTTTGAAAATGACCTTCCGGCAGCCATTTTCATATCCATCGTTTCTATAAAATTATACCCACCGAAAAAGCCCTCCAGGTAAACTGCCTGTTCTGCATGAATGTTTCCGTCCCAGCTGAATCCGCTGGAAGCATAGTTACGGCCTACGATATTGTGCTGCGTGAAACTTGCGTTCACCACGCCAGGCAGGTTCTTAAGCGCGGCTGCAAAGTCTTCTTCATTGCCGGACAACCTGCCTTCCGAATCTATTCTGATAATATTATCTTTGTTATACCCGAGTGAGGTTGATTGTATATATCTGATTTGTTTGTAAACTACCAGAACAGCGACAATAAGCACTGCAGATAAAGTAAACTGAAAGACAACAAGCCACTTTCGTGCGATTAGTTCTGACAAAGAGGTACTAACCCTTCCCCTCAGAATGGCCAGCGGCTTAAACTTGGAGAGATAAAGCGCCGGATAACTCCCGGAGACAAAGCCTGTAACAACGGCGATCCCGACTAAAGTTAAAATCATCCGGGCATTCAAAGCAAGGGTGATGTTCTTTCCCGTTAGCTGATTGAACTGAGGCAATAGCAGCCAGGCGATCCCTACTGCAAGCACGGTTGCAAAACCTGCCATCAAGAGCGATTCGGACAAAAATTGAATGATCAGTTGTTTACGTTTCGCGCCAATCACCTTTTTGATGCCCACTTCCTTCATCCGACCAGAGGACTTGGCTGTGGAAAGGTTCATGAAGTTGATACAGGCGATGATCAGAATAAAAACAGCGACCAGCGAGAACAATTTTACGTATTCTTCTTTTCCACCGATGCGTGCACCATGATTAAATGTATTTTGTATATAATTGTCCGAAAATTTCATTAAAAAAAGACTACGGGTAGTATCGCCGTTGCTTTTGGTAACCAAATCGGCTATCGACCGGTTAAGCGCATTGACGTCCGCTCCCTTTTTTAACAGGACAAAGTTGTGCGGTCCTGAATTTGACCATGTTTTTACCCACGGCTGAACATCGGCGAGATACTCAAAGGAAAGCACGAAATCAAATTGCTGGGAGGAATGAACGGGTATCTTTGAAAAGATTCCCGAGACAAAAAAGTCTTTATCGTGCTGAAATTTTATCGCACGCCCGATGACATTCTCAGTGGTATTGAACAGTTTTTTCGCCAGTTCGTCCGAGATGACTATCGAATTTTTAGCAGTAAGCAGATCATTCCTGTCGCCGCTTACCATTTTAAACGAAAATATTTTGAAATAATCTTTGCCAACATACTGGCCGACAGCTTTAATATTTTGATCGCCGGCGGTAAGTGTGAATTTTTGCCACCAGTCGGCGGGCGCTACAGCAGCTGC
The DNA here is from genome assembly GCA_035547875.1 of Mucilaginibacter sp. Taxonomy (GTDB): domain Bacteria; phylum Bacteroidota; class Bacteroidia; order Sphingobacteriales; family Sphingobacteriaceae; genus Mucilaginibacter. Next base: position 263,951 of record DASZTX010000013.1, read on the forward strand.
ATAAGCTATATCCGGATTTTGAAGCGTAATGGTAGGACTTACGAGACCGGAAGATTCGTCCGACAAACCGTCGGTTTCACCGCCTTTCCGGTGTTCCATAACCTCATACAAACGGTTGTCATTAGCGAAGAACTTGTCATAACTCAGCTCATCATGTACCCAAAGATAGATCAGCAAAGTGCACGCAATACCAGCTGAGAGGCCGATCATGTTCAGTAAGGTAAATTGCTTATCCTTCTTTAAGTTCCGAAACGCAATTTTTAAATAGTTTCTAAACATAATTGGCTCAGATTTAATCCTTATAACTAATACATTTATTATATCGCAATAATCTTCTGATTATTAATAACTTAATACAAAAAGAAGAATTAAAAATTTGGCAACACTCAAGCTACCCCTCCATTTCGGAGGGGTTAGCAGAGGCACTTATTAACTTATATAAACTTTCTTTTTCGGTAGCTGAGAGTAAGCTTTAATCCAGAAAATCTATCCTATTCCGGGTTAAAGCCGTAGCTCCGGTATTATATCATGATATTCTCAACAACGGTCTGTCCGTCCAGCAACCTGATGATACGATGACTGTAACGTGCGTCATGTTCAGAGTGAGTAACCATAATGATCGTCGTTCCCTGTTCATTCAAATCTGTCAGCAATTCCATAACGTCATTACCATTGGTAGAGTCGAGGTTACCGGTGGGCTCATCCGCCAGAATCAATTTTGGTTTATTAACCACGGCTCTGGCAATAGCGACACGCTGTTGCTGACCACCTGAAAGCTGCTGCGGATAGTGGTTGCGACGGTGCATAATCTGCATCTTATCAAGTACTTCCTCTACCCTTTTTACGCGTTCTGAAGAAGGTACGCCGGTGTAAATCAGGGGAAGCTCAACATTTTCGAACACGGTAAGCTCGTCAATAAGGTTGAAGCTTTGAAACACGAATCCGATATTGTGTTTACGCAGGTCAGCTCTTTTACGTTCTGTGAAGTGAGCTACCTCAATTCCGTTAAAAACATAGCTCCCTTCATCCGGATCATCAAGCATGCCTAAAATATTAAGCAAGGTTGATTTACCGCAGCCCGACGGCCCCATGATGGCTACAAATTCGCCGGTTTTTACTTCGATTGACAGCTTGTTCAAAGCGATAGTTTCGACTTCCTCGGTACGATAAAATTTCTCCAGGTCGGTAATTTTTATCATGACGCTGTCTCCTACTTGTGTCTTGTTCATATAAGTTTAATTTGATTTTATAGTGTAAATTAATTTGTGTTGCCTGTATATGCAGTTGTTATATTTTTTTAACTACTTCTTCAGCACCAATTCCTGTATGTCGCCGTATGTTTCGTAACTTGAAGTTATCACCTTATCGCCTTCCTTCAATCCCGAGGTCAGCTCAAAATAATCAGGGCTCTGGTGGTTAATCTGTATATCCACTTTATAAGCTCTCTTACCGTCCTCGCTCACTTTAAATATCCAGTTACCACCAGTTTGCTGATAGAAACCACCCTTAGGCAGCAGCAATGCGGTGATCTGATCGCTCAGATTCAGGTAGATCTGTAACGTCTGCCCCTTTTTAATACCTTTCGGTGTTTCGCCTACAAAACCCATATCAACGTTAAATTGTCCGTTAACCACGTTCGAGAATACCTTTTTAATCACGAGGTAATAGGTCTTTCCGGCATAATCAAAATGCCCTTTAAGCCCGGTGTATATCCTCGATATGTAATGATCCTCGATGCCAACCCTGATCTTAAAACCTGATAAGACGTCGATTTGTCCGAGATGTTCCCCTTTATTTTTACTTTGTCCTATTTCCGCATCAAAGTTCGTTAACTGGCCATCCCGTGGTGCCCGTACAGTAAGCGCGTCAACCTTCTTGCGCAATAATTCAAGCGCACTTTTCATTTGGGCATATTGTTCCTTGGTCTGGCGTTCCTGCTGATGAACTATTGTGGTATCCTGCGAAAGTATTTGAGTTGCCAGTTTTTTGCGGTTCAGCTGATAATTATAGTTGTTAACGGCTGTCTGATATTCCTGCAAGCCGATCGCTTTCTTAGCATACAGGTCCTTATCAAGATTATAAATCCTTTCTGCTTCCTTAAAAGCAAGATTTACATCTGCCATATTATTCAATTTTGATATTGTTGCTGATTGAACCTGCGTATGTGATATCTGCATTTGGATCTGCTGTGCGAACACGTTCGTTTCCTGACCGGCCAGCGTTAATTCAAGATCTGTGTTAGCCAGCTTCAAGATTGGATCGCCCTTTTTCAAAATGGCGCCATCTTCCACATATTTTTCTTCAACGCGGCCTCCGTCGGCAGCATCAAGATAAATAGTTGTCAGTGGCATTACAACGCCGTTCACCGGTATGAATTCCTGAAAAGGTCCCTTTTTTATTTCGCTGATAGTTATTCGTTCGACATCAACATCAAGTTTGCTCTTACCTGATGTGAAGTAAATGCTTCCGCCAATTAATAGTACAATGCCCGTAATTCCGGCAATGGTTAATATTCGTTTGGTATTCCAGGTCTTTTTTTCAATTTTTCTGTCCACAGTTTAAATAAATTATATTTCGGTTATTCGTTACAAAAAGATATGCCATAAATTAAAAAGCTGTTTTTCAACATTTTATGTGTCAAATATTAAAACAGGGCGTACGCTTCTGTTACAGCAAGTGTACGGTTATGATACAATGAATTTGCTCAGGTTTTCAAATGTGTCCGCGCTAAAAATGCAATCATCGGTCAAATCTGCGCGAATTGGTATAAATATGACCAATTTTTAGGTAATTAGCATAAATATTGATAAAAGCCTGTGGTCAGTAAGTGTTAAAAGTCTTCATTTTTGAGGTACCTAATATTAACAAATAGGATAAATCGCCAGGGAATTATAGGATGGCAGGAAAATATGTTATTATTGATCGTACAGGGATTGCAGAATATCGAAACTGTCATCTCTAGGTATGGACTGAATTGAAAAGATATGATATTAAAAAAAGCTAACGTACTGATTGTGGATGATGATCCCGATGTGCTTACTGCGGTAAAACTATTACTAAAAACCGAGGCGCGGGAGATCATAACGGAAAAAAACCCTGAAAATCTGAATTGGCTGTTGCAGCGTAATGAAGTTGATCTTGTTTTGTTGGATATGAATTTCAACAGCGCCATCAACACGGGAAACGAGGGGCTGTACTGGTTGCGAAAAATAAAAGAATGGAAACCCGCGGTATGTGTCATTATGATCACCGCATACGGTGACATCGACCTGGCTGTGCGTTCGCTTAAAGAAGGAGCAGACGACTTTGTGGTTAAACCATGGCACAATGAAAAATTGATCGACACGATCAAAGACCTGCTCGATAAAAAAGAAGGACTTAAGACCTCTAAATCTCCGACCAAAAGTTCCGGTGTAGGCACCTCCATCCTTGGTGAATCGGAGGTGATGCAGGATATTTTTTACAAGGTGAATAAGATAGCTCCTACCGATGCTAATATTTTACTTTTAGGTGAAAACGGCACGGGCAAGGATTTGATGGCCAAAGCGATCCACGAACGTTCATTAAGAGCTGAAAAACCTTTTATCAAGGTCGATGTGGGTGCGTTGACCGATACTTTATTTGAAAGTGAACTGTTCGGGCATAAGAAAGGGGCATACACCGATGCGCGCGAAGACCGGACAGGCCGGTTTGAAGAAGCACAAGGGGGAACGCTCTTTCTGGATGAGATCGGCAATATAACCCTGCAGCAACAAGCCAAGCTTTTAACAGTGTTACAAAACAGACAGGTTACGCGATTGGGCACAAACAAACCCGTCGATATCGACATCAGGCTGATATGCGCCACCAATTTACCGCTTTCGGAACTTGCTAATGAAAACCGCTTCCGTAAAGATTTAATATACAGGATAAATACCGTCGAGATCAACATGCCGCCTCTGCGCAAAAGAAACGACGATATCATTATACTGGCGCGCCATTTTGCAAAATTATATTCGTCAAAATATCTCAAGCCGGCGATCGATTTTGATGCAGCCGCCATACAAAAACTAAAGGCCTACAGTTACCCCGGTAATGTCCGTGAACTTCAATATACCATTGAACGTGCAGTAATTATGGCCGACGAGCCACTGTTAAAACCTGATGACCTGTTATTTTCTATTTTAGAAACTTCCGGAGAGGTAGTAGAGGATGATGAAAATGTGCCGTTGAGTACCCTTGAAAAAAACGCAATATTGCGGGTGATCGAAAAACATAATGGCAATATTACACGGGCTGCAAAAGAATTGGGGTTAACCCGTACTGCCCTTTACCGCAGACTAAGCAAATATGATATTTAATCGTTACGAGTGGCGGCTGGTGCTGCGGGTGATCTTTTTGTTTGTTACGCTTGGAATCACCGCTGCCATAGTGGTTTCTGCCATTTTTTTAGACCAGTCTCCGCTTTATCTGGTCATTACGGTGCCCCTTTGCATTTATCAGGTGATAGATCTTATCCGGTTTCAAAAGAAGGCGCAGGACGAGGTGAGCCAGTTTGTTGAATCTATTCATTACCGTGATTTTTCACGTCATTTTGATGTCCGGAGAGCTCCTAACGAATTAAAGCCTTTGCGGAAAGGATTCAATGAAATTAACAGCACATTTAAGCTGATTAGCCGGGAGCGGGAAACACAATATCATTACCTTCAAAAAATACTCGAACTGGTAGATACCGGCATTATTTCCTACGAGCAGGACACGGGAGATATCGGTTGGATAAATGAAGCCTTCAAAAAACTGATCGGCATCCCCTACTTAAAAACTATTCATTCGCTGGAAAAGCGCGAGGAAGTATTGTATCTCGAGGTGATAAAGCTAAAGCCAGGAGATGCCAAAATATTGACCATCAGCAGAAATCAGCAGTTGATAAAAATTCTGGTTACGGCAAGCGTTATGAGGAGCGAAGATGCAATTTACAAGCTCATTGCTTTTCAGAATGTTAGTGAAGCGTTGGATGAAACCGAATCAAAGGCGTGGCAAAAACTGCTGAATGTAATGACCCACGAAATCATGAATTCGGTGGCGCCAATTTCTTCGCTGGCCGACACACTGAAAAATCGACTCCAAAGCCCGGAGATTAAGAACAGCAGAGTGAGCAACCAAATGGAAGATCTGGAACTTGGCATAGACACGATTAAGCGGAGAAGCGAAGGGTTGCTTAAATTTACCGAAAGCTATCGTAACCTCAACAAGATCACCAAACTTGATCTGACGAAAATTTTAGTGCGCAACCTTTTCGAATCGTTGAGCCAGCTGATGCGACCAACACTGGAGAAAAAGCACATAGAACTTGAAATAATACTTCGTGATCCGGCGCTTGCTATTGAGGCAGACCTTAACCTGATTGAACAGGTACTTATTAATCTTATTGTTAACGCAATAGAAGCTGTAAAAGAGAGGGAAACACCGCGCCTGATGTTGTCCGGCGAAGTTCAAAGTAACAGCAAGATCATCATAAAAGTAACGGATAACGGCCTGGGAATGCCGCCGGAATTGCTTGACAAAATATTCATACCATTTTTCAGCACAAGGAAAACCGGCAGCGGCATCGGTCTGAGTCTTTGCAAGCAGATTATGTTGTTGCACAAAGGCAATATCCAGGTACAGTCCACCAAAGACGTTGGCTCTACCTTTATACTTCAGTTCAATCCGCAGGGAAGCTGATCCTGGCTATCATCATTTCCTGATAAATCCCCCTTTGTATTGTAACATTTAAAATACAAAATCCAAAAATTATATTTTTTGTTAATAATTTTAACCACAACATTCGCCCTAATCCTTATTACTCATTATTCCCTCTCAATTTAAAATTTGTAGTTCATTAGGGTTTTATTTTCGAAAGGAGGTTTTAAAAGAATTATCAAAATTATTTAATGCACAATTCTTCCAAGGGAGGCATTGATCAGCAGGGGTTTACCTACCTAATTGGTATTAAAATCATTTCAGAATTTATAACCTTTAATCTAATAAAATGGAAAAGTATAAAAGACTCACCAGATCAGAGTTGAAAACTGTATCCGGGGGAGCCGGATGTGTGGATATTTGCAATGACGAATGTCTATCGGATGATCAATGTATAGCTTTATACGGCCCTGATTCTTCATGTGGACATAGGTTTTGCCACGTTGGTGATCCATCTTGTTCGGAAAGAATTTGTACCAGATAAATCATCTTTTTGATATCTATTAAATAGAAGGAAGTCCAGGAACATCTCAAATGTTGTGGGCTTCTTTTTTTATTGTCTGCGTCAAATCAATAGACAATAACTTTTGGAGCAAAATTATTTCTTTCCCATTACTATTCGACAGATATTTAATTCTCTTGTCGATCCTGTTTTGCTAACTATCTCAAACAGATTTATCATTCCAACGTTGATTGGTTAGATTTGTTAATCTAAATTAATGCTTATGAAAATGAAGAAATTATGTCTGTTAATTGGGGCGATTGGATTCGTCATGTTCAACGCATGCAAAAGCGCTCCGGAGACTAAAGACACAAGCCAAACAGATAGTTTAGGGGGGCGGCCGACTGCTTCTGTCACCAGCAGCGGTTTAACACTGCCTGCAGGCTTCAGTGCTGTTGTTCTCGCTGAAAACCTGAATCAGCCCCGGCATTTGATTGTAACTCCGCAAAGTGACATCTATATACATCTTGCAAGCCCGTCGAACGGAGCCGGCGTTGTCGTTTTACATGATGACGGCACAAAAGCTTCAGCGAAAACAACTTTTGGTAATTATGGAGGGACTGGTATTGCGTTAAAAGATGGATATCTTTATGTATCATCAAACAGCGATATCTATCGGTATAAACTTGACGCTAATAACCAGGTGGTCAATACTTCAGCACCCGAGACCGTAGTGAGTGGGCTAACCAATAAAAGGATGCATAATTCCAAATCAATCACGCTGGATAATGCGGGAAATATTTATGTAAACATCGGCGCATATTCAAATATATGCAGCGATTATGACAAGGATAAAACAGGCTGCCCTGTACTAAATGATGCCGGTGGCATCTGGATGTTTAAAGCCAATAAATTGAATCAGAAACAAAGCGATGGCGTTCGTTTTGCAACCGGGCTACGAAATGTTGTAGGCCTTGACTGGAATCAGCAGGACAATCAGCTTTTTGTAATGCAGCACGGTCGCGATGCCCTTCATGATTTATACCCCGATCTGTATTCGACAAAACAATCTGCTGATCTGCCTGCAGAATGTATGTACGCGCTAAAGGAAGGCGACAATGCAGGATGGCCCTACGTTTATTATGACTGGATACAAGAAAAACTGATGCAGGGCCCGGAATATGGCGGCGATGGAAAAAAAGAAGCCGACGCAAAATATCTCCGGCCTGTTGCAGCGTATCCGGGGCATTTTGCGCCGGACGGACTTTTATTTTATACCGGAGATCAGTTTCCGGAAAGATACAAAAATGGAGCATTTATCGCCTTTCACGGTTCATGGAACCGTGCTCCCGAGCGGCAGGAAGGATATTGCGTAGTTTTTCAACCGTTCAAAAATGGCAAACCGGATGGAAAATATGAGATTTTCGCGGACGGTTTTGCCGGTCCGGATAAATCACCTGGCGGGGCATTGCACCGCCCCTGTGGCTTGGCCCAGGGGCCCGACGGTTCGTTGTATGTAACCGATGACCAAAAAGGGACGTTATATAAAATTAGTTATAAAAAATAAATTTACAAAGCGCCGGACTTCACCCGGCGCTTTGCTTTGTGACATTATTCTGCAACGCTGTACAAATAGATGCGGCAGCGCTGAATCTTTAACTCTACCCGGCTGATGCCGGCTTCGAGATTCAACCTGTGGGTTTTACTTGTAACAGCTTTAAAGGCTTGCTGATAGGCCGCAAGCGCCTGCTCAAACCTTTCGTTATTTTCGTCAAGCAGGCCGAGCAATTCGTAAATATCCGCTTTGTGGACGCCAGGCACAGTCAGCGCCTTAGCTGCTACCTTTTCCGCCAGCTTTTCCATATTTAGAAAAACCACTAACCTTAAGTAGTGATGGTAATTATCCGGGAATGAAGCATCAAGCTCCATACAGGTCTTAAAATGGTAGCCTGCTGCCTGGCAATCCTGCACATCATAAAAATATATTTTTCCAAGCTGGAAATGTGCCTTCGCATATAAGGGCTCATTGCTGACGATCTCATTCAGCAACTGTAGCGCTCTGGACGTCTTTCCATAGCTTAGTTTATCCACGGCCCGCAGATATTTTTCGTCTATAGTATAATACGTGTTCATAAGTTCCAATAAAATTCAGCTTGCTTTTCAGCAAGTTCATAACATAAAAGTGAGAAATTTTCTTTTTTGGCAGAAGTAACGGGCGCCGTATTAGAAAGGTGATTTCAAAGCAAGCGCCCTATACCACATCCCGGAGGGACGTACACAAATATTTGTGTAAAATAACTTAAGGCGTAACATTGCGTTATATTTTAGGTCGCGAAGATAATAATTTTCCCTAAATTCATATAAAGTCGATCTGAAAATGGTAACATATTTTGATACCGTTTTTCATGATACCTTCCGGTAAAATGAAAACAGACCGGATAACAACTTTTTTATATTTTTGCACCTGCCACAGATCCATCAATTATGGTTGCTGTTGTTATTACCGATAATGAATATATCAGTCGTAGTACCACTTTATAACGAGACCGAGTCGTTGCCTGAACTTACCGCATGGATTAGCCGGGTAATGGAGGAAAATCAGTTTTCTTACGAAATCATTCTGATAGATGACGGAAGCACCGACGGCTCGTGGGAAACCATCAGAAGCCTGAGCAACAGCAATCGTTTTATCAAGGGAATCAAATTCAGGAGGAACTATGGCAAATCGGCTGCATTGAACACCGGTTTTGGTGCAGCACAGGGAGATGTAGTGATCACCATGGACGCCGACCTCCAGGATAGCCCCGATGAGATCCCGGAGTTATACCGGCGCATTACCGAAGAGAAATACGATCTTGTTTCAGGATGGAAGGCAAAGCGGCATGATCCATTGAGTAAAACCATTCCAACAAAAATTTATAATGCGGCTACAAGGCAAATGTCGGGTATTCACAACCTTCACGATTTCAACTGCGGACTGAAAGCCTACCGGAACGCTGTTGTAAAAAACATAGAAGTGTACGGAGAAATGCACCGGTATATACCGGTTATAGCGAAATGGGCTGGTTTTACCAAAATTGGAGAGCAGATCGTCGAGCACCGGCCGCGTAAATATGGAAAGACCAAATTTGGTATGAGCCGGTTCATCAACGGACTGCTTGACCTGATGTCGATATTCTTTGTCGGGAAATTTGGAAAACGCCCTATGCATTTTTTTGGAAGTATGGGGGCACTTAGTTTTCTGGCAGGCTCAATAATTACCATCTGGATGGTTGTGGATAAACTGCATGCTATTGCAAACGGCGAACACTATCGTGATATAACGAGCCAACCCCTTTTTTATATCGCATTAGTCGCAGTTATTCTCGGCTCACAGCTTTTTTTAACGGGTTTTGTTGCCGAACTCGTTTCGCGTAGCGCCCCTGAACGTAATAATTACCAGATTGAGGAATTAATCTGATGCAGTTGTTAAAAACTTAACAAGAATTATGTCCTCCTTTTCTCCTGGCCAAGTTATTTTGCCTTACTTACTGATCTTTTAACCGATATGTTTTTCTCCATCATCATACCATTGTACAATCGCCCGCAGGAGATCAGGGAGTTGCTGGAAACATTGACTTTACAAACGTACAGGCACTTTGAAGTACTGGTGATCGAGGATGGTTCAAAAAATGATGCTGCTGCTATTGTAAAGTCTTTTGAGGAAAAGCTTAATATTAGATACTTTGTCAAAGACAATGAGGGACAGGGCTTTACCAGAAACTATGGATTTGAGCGTGCTAAGGGCGATTATTTTATCATATTCGATTCCGATTGCCTGATACCCGAAAATTATTTACAGGTTGTTTGCGATTCACTTGATAAAGATTGGCTGGATGCCTATGGCGGGCCCGATGCGGCTCATCCATCGTTTACACCCGTTCAAAAGGCCATCAGTTACTCCATGACCTCGCCCTTTACAACCGGAGGTATCAGGGGAAATAAAAAAGGTATCGGTCAGTTTCACCCGCGCAGTTTTAATATGGGTATATCAAGACAAGTGTGGGAAAAAGCCGGAGGATTTATCATTACGCGTTCCGGCGAAGACATCGAATACAGCATTCGCATTCACTCAATGGGCTTCAAGATTGGCTTGGTCCCGGAAGCTATTGTTTATCATAAAAGGCGAACCAACTTTTTGCAGTTTTATAAACAGATCCATTTTTTTGGCAGGGCGCGTATCAATGTTTATAAGTTTTTTCCCAGCGAGCTCAAAGCCGTTCACTTTTTTCCTGCTATATTTACGCTATCCCTGATTTTCACAATCATTGCGAATGTGGCCCGTTGGCGTATAGCCGCTTTTTGCAATGTAATGCTGCTGCTTTATATTTTGTTAATATTTTTTCATTCGCTGGCTAAAAATAAGTCGGCAAAAATTGCATTTTTGAGTTTGGCGGCGGCCTTTATACAATTAACGGCATACGGCCTCGGTTTTATGCAGGATTTTATAAAGCGTGTGATATTTAAAATTTCATAGTTATTATGTACCATCCTTTTTCCGTAACAGAAACACTAAGTATAGCCTGGCATGTCCTCAAAAAGAATTTTGCCACCATTGCTGTTTACACGCTTATTGCTTTCGTTGTTGTTATAGGGGCAAGTTTTGTTATTTATAACCTTATCGTGGATGAGGTTGTAACCTCTATTGGCGTAGTCGTTTTGCTAATCGGGATCAGCTTTCTCTTTCTTGGATTTATAAAACTCGTATTTCAGCTCATCGACAAAGAATTTTATGATTTCGGCTTTAGCGACATTGTTCCGAGATTAAAGATGCTGATCAGTTATCTCGTTTTACTGGTTATTGTCAGCACGATCGCGGTATTTATGAACAATGCGGTGCGTTATCTGGGCGATGGCATTATCCAAAGTATTCTGGGGATTGGCATTTTTCTATTTATTCAGTTTTTTTTCCTTTTTTATTTTCCGATATGCGCCTGCTTCATCGTAGATGATCAGTCGGGCCCGTTTGAATCAGTGGCGCAAAGTTTTAATCTGATTAAAGGAAATTTTGTGAAATATTTCCTGCTTTTTCTCCTTATCGAAGCAATGGTTGTTATCGGCACCCTGACAAGGATCGGAATGCTGTTTGTTATTCCGTTCGTTAATATTCTTCTGGTGGTAGCCTACCGGAAACTGGTTTACAGTCACCTTGACGTTGACGATGATATTACTGAAACCGTCTAAATCATGGGATTTAAGGCTGTACTAAGCAAACTTTTCGCAGCGGTGATGAACCAGCACTTGAATAAACTCCGGCGTAACGGGGTCGAACTTCAGCAAAAAACGTTTGATTTACTGATTTCTACAGCAAAAAATACAGCATTTGGGGCCGATCATCATTTTGAAAGCGTCAGTAGCTATGAAGATTTTAAAAACCGTGTCCCGGTAAGAGATTATGAACAATTAAGACCTTACCTTGATCAGGTTATCAATGGTGAAGAAAATATACTTTGGCCGGGAAAACCTGCTTATCTTTCCAAAACATCCGGTACAACTTCCGGGGTAAAATACATCCCCATCTCAAAAGAAAGCATGCCTGAGCATATCAAAGCAGCAAGGAATGCACTTCTCTCTTATATTCATGAAACAGGAAACGCTGATTTTGTGGACGGCAAAATGATCTTTCTGCAGGGAAGTCCGGAATTAAATGACAAAGCAGGCATTCCAACCGGCAGACTCTCGGGTATTGTTGCGCATCATGTGCCTGGTTATCTGCAAAAAAACAGGATGCCGTCTTATGAGGTAAATTGCATTAGCGACTGGGAGGAAAAAGTGGATGCCATTGTTGCAGAAACGGTTAAAGAGGATATGCGACTTATTTCCGGCATCCCTCCATGGTGCCAGATGTATTTCGATAGGCTGTCAGTTGTCTCCGGAGGCAAGAAGATAAAGGACGTTTTCCCCAATTTTAAATTATTTGTCCATGGTGGTGTGAACTACGAACCTTATCGCGCAAGGATTGAAGAAAGTATTGGGTTTAAAATCGACACCATAGAAACCTATCCGGCTTCGGAAGGATTTATCGCTTTTCAGGATTCGCAAAAAGATAAAGGACTGTTATTGATGGTTGATTCGGGTATATTCTTTGAATTTATCCCTGCCGACGAATATTTCTCGGAAAATCCGACACGTATCAGCCTTGGAGATGTAGAGCTTAATAAAAACTATGCGCTGATTTTGAATACTACTGCCGGATTGTGGGGCTACAGCATTGGCGATACAATTAAATTTGTGTCGCTCAATCCTTATAAAATTGTAGTGACCGGAAGGATAAAACATTATATTTCGGCATTTGGAGAGCACGTGATCGGAGAAGAAGTAGAACAGGCTTTAATGCAGGTGGCAAACAAATATAAAGTTGACATTACGGAGTTTACCGTTGCACCACAGGTGAATCCGCAGACAGGACAAGTCCCCTATCATGAATGGTTTATTGAATTCGGAAGTGAACCCGAACTGCCTGAAAAATTTGCTATGGAAGTTGATGAGGTACTCCGGCAAAAAAATATTTATTATTTTGATCTGATCAAGGGAAGCATTTTACAACCCTTAATAATAAGGCGCCTAAAAAAAGATACCTTTATAAACTATATGCGTTCACAAGGCAAACTCGGCGGACAGAACAAGGTGCCACGATTATCAAACGACAGGAAGATCGCCGATGCGTTAAGCGAATATGTTATTAAGGACAATTAGTATTGTTGCTTAGTTAGTCTATAAGGATTCGAAAGGATAAATATATTGAACAAAGAAAAAAATATAGCCATATTAGGTTCTACCGGTAGTATCGGAACACAAGCGCTGGAGGTCATATCAAACAATCCCGGACTTCTGCGGGCGTATTTGCTGACAGCTCAAAGCAACGCCGACCTGTTGATAACGCAAGCTTTGCAATTTAAACCGCGGTACGTGGTAATTTGTGACAAAAGCAAGTATCAATATGTAAAAGATTCTTTAAGTGAGACCGACGTAAAGGTTTTGGCGGGAATAGAGGCCATTATTGAAATGGTAACGGAAAAGAAAATAGATATCGTCTTGACTGCAATGGTCGGTTTCGCCGGTCTTGAACCAACGATAGCGGCCATAAAAGCAGGAAAAGATATTGCGTTGGCAAACAAGGAAACGCTGGTGGTCGCCGGAGAATTGGTCACCGCACTCGCGCAAAAACATGGCGTAAAAATATTGCCTGTCGATTCTGAACATTCTGCGATTTTTCAATGTCTTGCAGGTGAAGAGAATAACCAAATAGAAAAGATCATTCTGACGGCCTCCGGTGGCCCTTTCAGAAGCCGGTCGGTGGCTTTTTTAGAAAACGTCACACGGGAAGATGCGCTGAAACATCCCAATTGGGTAATGGGTGCCAAGATCACGATTGATTCTGCTTCTTTGATGAATAAGGGCCTTGAGGTTATTGAAGCGAAATGGCTTTTTGATCTGGATGCTGATCAGATCGAGGTGATTGTCCATCCGCAGTCGATAATACATTCTATGGTTCAGTTTCGTGACGGGTCGATCAAAGCGCAGATGGGGCTCCCGGATATGAAATTACCAATACAGTATGCGTTAACTTATCCCGAAAGGAAAAAAAATAATTTTAAACGTTTCGATTTTACAAATTATCCTAACCTGACCTTTGAAAAACCCGATATGGCTACCTTTCGCAATCTGGCACTGGCATTTGAGGCGCTTAAACAAGGCGGGAATATGCCTTGCATCATCAATGCTGCTAATGAGATCGCGGTAGCTGGATTTCTAAACAAAACCTTAGGCTTTTTGGCAATGAGCAGTATTATAGAGCAATGTATGCAACAAATTAGCTTTATCAGCAGTCCTAATTTAAATGACTATTTGAATACTGATAGAGAAACACGCATCTTTGCGCAAAATTTAATACATAAAATGCCGTTAAAGGCACTACAACTTTAACATAGCAATATTTAAATGAATATAGTGATCATGGTAGGCCAGCTTATACTGGGCCTTTCTATTTTAGTAATTCTTCATGAACTTGGCCACTTTCTGGCGGCACGTGCATTCGGCATTAAGGTAGATAAGTTTTACCTTTTTTTTGACGCCTGGGGTTTCAGCTTGTTTAAATTCAATTATAAAGGTGTCGAGTATGGTATTGGATGGCTGCCGTTAGGAGGCTATGTAAAAATTGCAGGGATGATCGACGAATCTATGGATACCGATCAGCTTGCAGGTCCGCCGCAACCCTGGGAATTTCGGTCTAAACCGGCCTGGCAGCGTCTTATTGTTATGCTTGGCGGGATTACAGTTAATATTATCCTGGGAATATTTATTTTCTGGATCCTTACCATTAAATATGGCGAGACCTACGTGCCTAACTCCGAAGTCAAATATGGCATCGTACCCGGTAAATTGGGCGAAAAAATAGGTTTACAACCCGGCGATAAAATAATTGCGATCAATGGTAAAAAAGTTGTTCGTTTTGAAGAGGTTACCAGTACTAAGGTTATCCTCGGCAATGCAGACCTCACCGTTGAGCGAAACAATCAGGTCGTCCATGTTAAAGTACCCGGGAACTTAATTAATGAGCTTTCGGATGTAGGTATAGATCAGTTTATCAGCCGGATTCCGCGCTCAAAATTTGCAATCGATTCCGTATTGCCTAACAGCTATGCCCAGGCGGCGGGATTGCATAAAGGTGATAGTATAATCGCCGTAAATCATGTCCCCGTTACCTTTTTTGATCAGCTGCAATCGGAATTAAAAAAATATGCTGACAAGGAAACTGTTCTCGATGTAAAAAGGAGCGGTTCTGTCCTGCCGGTAACAACGGCCGTGAATAAAAACGGGGAGCTTGGTTTTAAGGATGGGCGTCCCGGTATTGCCGTAAAATTTGGACTACCAAAGGAGAAGACCGTTACATTCGGTTTTTTCGGTTCGCTTCCGGTTGGTGCTACAAAAGCCTGGACTACTTTTACAGACAATGCCAAAGGTTTAGGAAAGGTCTTTAAAGGAGAAGTTAAATTCAACAAAGCAGTAAGCGGCCCGGTTGCCATTGCAACGATGTTCGGCTCGCACATCGACTGGGTGCGTTTCTGGAGTCTGGTTGGTTTCCTTTCTATGGTGCTTGCATTAACCAACCTTCTCCCTATCCCGGCGCTCGATGGCGGGCATTCACTTTTCCTGATCATTGAGATGATCAAGGGAAAGCCGCTTAGCGATAAATTTTTGGAACGCGCACAGATCGTGGGATTTGTAATATTGATCACCCTGATGGTTTTTGTATTCGGAAACGATATCCTGCGTCAGGTAATGAAAAAATAAGATTCCCTGCCAAAATATTGTTGACAGGTTAATCAGCAACCATAAAAAAACGCCCTCAGCATGTGCTAAGGGCGTTTTTGATTATTTATTTAGGCTTCCGGAGTCGGATCAGTCTCAATCAGTGTAACAGGTGCTTTCTTTTTTATACATGCCGCAATGATCAGGGCAATAATAATGTGCATGATAAGACCCGTAACAAAAGCCTTTAATTCGTTAGCCAGTGTTGGTCTAATTTTTGCAATGAACTCTCCATTCTGAAAGGTCTTGGTGTATTGATCTATCTGATCTTGACTCAAATTAGCGTTGCTAAGTCTCGTTGTCAGGCTTTCCAGCAAAGCCGCATTTGCCTTTTCCGGTAACTGAGGATCTACATATTTAAAAATCACGAAATTATAGACGATAGTCATTACCGAAAGTATCACCCCCATAATGAACAGACTTTTAAACGCTTCGCCAAAAGTCCAGTAACCGCCAATTTTCTTTCGTACATCAATTCCCAGCAAAACCAGCAATACGATAATAATAATAAGAATTAAGATGGACAGCCACCATGCGGTAAACTGCATAACAGGGTCTATCACAAAAAGCGCGGCATTCAGCACGATAGCAACAACTCCGATGAGCAATCCATGCTTAACCGACAAGCTGTTAATTAAAGAGTTTTTAGTTTGGGTTTGTTCAGTCATAATGTTAGGATTAAAATATTGATTGGGAGTATCTGATTAAAGTTAGAAAATATTTTCAAATTAGCCGAAGTAAATATTTTCAACATTCTTATAAAACTGGGCGCATTAATGCGACGGCGTTCCCGACATCTTTACGGCTTACTGACCAATCTCAAGGGTTTTTTACTTAAATTTGTGCCTTAACTTAAAATTCAAATGAGCTCAGATACTGAACACGTTAAATGCCTGATTATTGGTTCCGGACCTGCTGGATACACCGCAGCGATATATGCTTCGCGTGCTGATCTTAAACCTGTTATGTACACCGGGTTGCTTGCAGGTGGACAGCTTACCCAAACCACCGAGGTAGAAAACTATCCTGGTTATCCTAACGGTATCATGGGACCTGAGATGATGGAAGACTTCCGTAAGCAGGCGGAACGTCTCGGAACCGATATTCGTTATGGGTATGTTAGTTCTGTTGATTTCTCGAGCCTTCCGCATAAAGTGGTTGTTGACGATATAAAAACCATTACAGCTGATACTGTGATTATTTCTACGGGGGCGTCGGCCAAATGGCTGGGACTGGATTCAGAGCAGAAATACAGTGGTTTTGGTGTCTCTGCGTGTGCAACCTGCGATGGCTTTTTCTTCAAGGGTGAAGATGTTGCTATCGTTGGTGCTGGCGATACTGCCGCCGAGGAAGCTACTTACCTTGCAAAGTTGTGCAGGAAAGTTACCATGATCGTCCGCAGAGACGAGTTCCGGGCATCTAAAGCTATGGTTAATCGCGTTTTGAACACACCAAACATCGAAATCCTATATAATACCGAAACCAGGGAAATAATGGGCGACGGACAAAGTGTTACCGGTGTAAAAGTATTTAACAACCTAACTAACAAGGAAACGACGCTGCCTGTTTCAGGGTTTTTCGTGGCCATCGGCCATCACCCTAATACAGAAATATTTAAGGGATGGATCCACATGGATGAAACAGGCTACATAAAAACCACACCGGGTTCTACCACCACCAATGTAGAAGGTGTGTTTTGTTGTGGTGATGCCCAGGATCATATTTACAGACAGGCAGTTACTGCCGCAGGTTCGGGATGTATGGCGGCGATTGACGCAGAGCGTTACCTGGCTGCCAAACAGCACGTCGTTACTGCCTGACAAGCAGATCCCGTTGATCTTTCTCAAAAAGTACAATTGAAATGCAATATTTAATTATTTAAATTAGTTTAATAATTAAATAAACTTAACAGACTATGGGAAAAGGCGATAAAAAAACACGTAAAGGTAAAATCGCTATCGGCTCTTATGGCAAAACAAGGCCGCATAACGACAAAAAGAATAAATCTGAAGTCGCACCAGCCTCAGAAAAAAAATAAGCCCCGCGCCATCCCGATCGGGATGGCTTTTTTTATACTGTTTTCATTAAAATTGAAGATTTTAGCGCCCGGATAACAGTTTTTTTTCAAAATCTGCTATCTTGCAAATCTCAATACTGAACCACAATATTTTACAATGATTATTAAAAAGATTTTGATATCGCTGTGTATCTGCATGGCATTTTTTTCGACGGCGCTACTTGCCCAGGACACCGACCCCAATATGGGAATCATTCCAGTTCCGGTCTCAGTAAAAAAAATGGCAGGAGAATTTATTCTGAGTCAGGAAACCGTTTTATTGGCAGACAGCACAGATAATAAAGCGGTGATCTTTTTAAAAGACTATTTGCTGGATAAGACAAATTTAAAAGTAAAACTAAAAAAGTATAATGGCGCACCGACGGTAAATAGTGTTGTATTAACGTCCAAAGGCGCAGAAAGCCTTCCCGCGGGCGGATATATGTTAACGATCACACCTCAAAACATTACGATCACCGGCTCCGGTGCGGGATTATTTTATGGTGTACAGTCGCTGATCCAGCTGATGCCGTTGGAAATGGCTGCAACAGCGAAAATCCCCTGCGCGGAGATAAACGATTATCCACGTTTTGGCTACAGAGGACTTATGCTTGACGTAAGCAGGCATTTTTTTTCTGTTGAATTTGTAAAAAAATACATCGATCTGATGGCTGCTTACAAGTTGAATAACTTTCACTGGCATCTTACAGACGATCAGGGATGGCGTATTGAGATCAAAAAATATCCAAAACTTACCCAGATCAGCAGTCAGCGCGCACAGACGGTTATCGGCAACTACCATGACCGCACCCCACAACAATTTGATAATACACCTTATGGTGGATACTACACCCAGGATCAGATACGCGACGTAGTAAAATACGCAGCCGACCGTTATATCAATATTGTTCCTGAAATTGAAATGCCAGGTCATTCCGAGGCTGTTCTTGCCGCTTACCCAGAACTTAGCTGTGATCCTTCCTTAACCACCTATAAGGTAGCTGAAACATGGGGCGTTTTTCATAATATTTATGAACCCTCAGAAAAGACGTTCTCGTTCCTAAAAGACGTTCTGACAGAAGTTATGGATCTTTTTCCGGGAAAGTATATACATGTGGGTGGAGACGAAGTTCCTAAGGATGCCTGGAGAAAATCAAAATTCTGCCAGGATCTGATTAAAAAGCTTGGCCTTAAAGATGATAAAAGTTCATCCAAAGAAGACAAATTACAAAGCTATTTTATACAACGGATAGAAAAATTCATCAACTCCAAAGGCCGCAGCATGATCGGCTGGGATGAGATACTCGAAGGCGGGCTTTCTCCTAATGCAACGGTAATGAGCTGGCGAGGTGAAGCAGGCGGAATTGCTGCAGCTAAGCAAGGGCACAATGTGGTGATGACTCCCGGCAGTGGCGGTCTTTATATAGACCAGCAACAGGGGAAATCAAATCTTGAACCCCTGAGCATTGGCGGGTATGACCCGTTGAGCCGCATTTACAGGTATAATCCGCTTCCGGATGAACTTACATCAGATCAGCAAAAGTATATACTGGGCGCACAGGCAAATTTGTGGACGGAATATATCCCGACAGAAAACAAGGTTGAGTATATGATTCTGCCGCGGATATTAGCTTTGGCTGAATTGACTTGGTCGCCGCTGGCTAATAAAAATTACGCTGATTTTGCAAACGTGCGGTTGCCACGCCATCTGGCACGCTTTGATCAGGAAGGACTGGATTACCGCGTTCCTGAAGCGATCGGCACCAATGATACGACGATGTTTGGCAGTCAGTTAGTGGTAAAACTAAAAAGCCCTGTTGAAGGAGGTAAAGTTTATTATACCATAGATGGTTATACGCCACGGGAAACGGACATTGAATATACACATCCAATGACCTATGATGTGCCGCCAGATCAATACCGTGAACTCAAAACAATTGTGATTACGCCATCAGGAAAGCGAAGCCAGGTTACACGTGCGATAATGTATAATAAGTCGCCGTTAACAGCAGTTGAAGGTCAAAACACAACAAAGGGACTAAAATACAAGTTATATACCGGTGAGTTTGACAGCGTTAATCAACTGGATAAAGCGCCAGCCATCGATAGCGGGGTGACACAGAGTTTTAACACCTTAACGTTTAAAAGGAATTTAAAGGGATACGGTGTTGTTTATACAGGGCTTATCTACGTTGACAATGATGGGGTTTATGGTTTTTCAACTTCGTCTTCAAACGGGTCTTCGTTATTGATCGATGATCAGCCTATTGTAGATAATGACGGTAAGCATGGAGTTTACAATCAGGGTGGTACAGTTCCACTGCAAAAAGGCTACCATCGTGTTACAATTAAATACTTTGATGCCACGAGCAATGGCAATCTGAAGGTTTTTATAACCATGCCAGATAAACCGACAAATGAACTCACAGCCGATATGATGTACAATTGAGCTTATGAAGAACAGAATCTGCTATTATATCTTAATTCTCGGCGAAATCATAATGCTCGCTGGCTGCGGAGAAAAGAAAGCGCCTGAAATCCCGGTGCTTGCCGCAAAAAAGCCGGAGATCATGGCACCTTTCAGATATCATGAAATGATCGAGGTATCTCCGGGGCAGGACTTCGATGTGCTAAGCTGGGGACGCGGCTCAAAAACCAAGGGGGCTTTTGAAATACTTCACTCGGATTCCGCTGCGGCTAAATACACTACAACAACCGGCGACCTGGACGGGGATATTGTCAATGCTTATAATTCGGACATGGATCTGGATGGTAATCCGGAAATACTTATTCAGGTAAAGGAAAACGACACCGTTAATTATACAGGCATCTACGCGTTTGAGTTTGATAATAGCGTCGCCCATAAACTACTTTTTCCGAAATTAACGAGATCGCAGCGTGAAGGCTACCGCGGTCAGGACAATTTTTACATTAAGGACGGCAAACTGATCCGTGAATTTCCAATCTATAACGGTAATACTAAAGCAGCAACGCTGACCGGACAGAAACGCCAATTTGAGTATGGATTGCGGGACAATATTTTTACGGTAAAACAAATAAGCAAAGATTCCACTTCCGTCAAATCTGCTGCACAAAAAACCAAGAAAGCCCCTGAAAAGAAACCAGAAAAAAAAGCTACGTCATCAAAAAAACATAAATCTTCCGCAACGAAGAAAAAGAAAAGAAGAAGCAGAGGATGATGAAGTTATCCCGGACAGATAATCTTCTTATGGGTGACTATCTATCCGTCCGGGATAAGATTTTTATTGCTTCAGCGAAATATCCACATAACTATCGTTCATCCACCATATTTTCAATGGTTCTCCCGCATCTTTAATACTTTCTTCGCTGACCTGTTTTCCTGTACCATAATTTATTTCGGCAAAGGGATTTTTGTCGATATTCAACACGATCATTAAGCGGCTACCCTTGTGCAACAGCCGACTTACCAACCGGGTCCGAGTGAACGGAATTATTTCCTTTGTTCCCGGACGCAGCAACTGCCGGGTTTCAATTTGTCGGGCATAGCTCGCACGACCAAGATAATATGAAAGCTCAACATACCGGCCGTCTGGCATTACCTCATATAGTACCACGCCGATATCCATATCCTTTTTATTGATGACAGTTTTCAGTTCACCCCGGAAAAGCCCGCTGACTTCAGTAGGTTTATCAAAGGGCTGACTGATAAAAAAGAGTCCGTTACTACGGTCAAGCTGATCTTTAATTATCGGAAAGGGATAATAATCATTATTTGTAGTAGTCCTGTCCGAAAGATCAACGCTTTGATAAATTGAAGCAGCTTTTTTCGGCTTAACAGAGGTCATTAGATAATTACTATCTGATCTTAAATTGGTTAAATACAATCGCAAAGTTTTGTTGCTCATAGCGGGAATGGAAGGCACATGTTTCCATTCATTGCTGCCCATAACCTCATAGTTTATTCTGTCTTTTAATATATCCGGCTTTTTTCCGTTTTTAAATATAAAATCGAACCACTGAAAGGTTATATCTTTGGTATCTATCAGAGCGACCGGATCAACCTGGTAACCGCGCAGAATGGGATCGCCACCGCGTTGGGTACCAAAATGGTCATAAGGACCTATAATCAGGTAATGATTTGCTTTAGGATTATATTTATAATGCTCGAGCAGGTAATGCAGTCCGGATATCTGCCCATCGTCATAATATCCTTCAAAAGTTAGTACCGGAATATTGATTCGGACAAAATCAGTCTTGTAGGGCACCATAGCCTGCCAATATTTATCATAGGACGGATGTTTAAGCCATTTTTGCAACCATGGATTCGGTGTGCCGTCGATACTGTCGATCTTATCGTAAGCCGCGCCACTGGCATACCAGTTATTGCGAAGACGCCGCCACCGCGCGTTATCATTATTTACGGCATCGTCTGTATATTTATTGTCGGTTACATAAAATGCCCATTGATAATTGGCGTTTAAAAAGACGTTATTTTCCATGGGAAGGCCTTGTCCGGGGATGGCTGCCACATACGGTACAATCGTTTTTAGCGCCTTGTTCGTGTGTTTGGTAGCCGCCCATTGTGCGAAGCCGGAATAACTTCCGCCGTACATACCTACCCTCCCATCGCTCCATTTCTGTTTGGTTATCCAGTTGATCACAGCGTTTACATCAGCATATTCATGCTCATATGGCTCTATCGTGTCCGGGCTAAGGCGCTTGCCACGGGTATCCGCAACGATCCCTACATACCCACTCGCTGCCGAATATTTTGCTTCGGCAAGACTCCTGTCAAGATTCGAATAAATAAAAAACATTAACGCTGCCGGAAGTGGTTTTTCAATGCCTTTTTTGCAAACCACCACCGCGGAAAGTATAGCACCATCATTGGTTTTTATATAAACGCTGTCCTGAATCAAATAGCGTTTTTCGTCATCTTCTTTTAGCAATCGTTTAGCAATCGGTTCAATTGCTGAAAAAACCTTAAACAGGCTGTAAGCGTTACAGATTTCTATCGCTTTTTGTAACTCAATGCTGTCGGATTTAAGTGAAGAAATGTATCCGTTGAAATTATCCCTTAACTCTCGGATGCCGTTCCTTGTCAAAAACGCAGTGGAAATATACAAAGCGCTTTTGTCATCGAGTTTCTTAAACAAATCCCTAACCCGGTCCGAAAAATTTTCCTCAAAATTTGCATCTGACAAAAGCTGAGTGCGCTTGGCTTTTAAAAATAATTCAAACTGAACATACCGCAGACCGGGATATTTCTCTGCTTTTGATAGAGATGCATCTCTCAAATTTTTTATAGTTGTTATTGCTTCCTCATATCTTCCGGCGGCGAGTTGAAGTTTGACAAGCGTAGCCAGGCTACCTTCTCTATCGTCAGATAACTTAAACTTCTTTAGTGCTTCTTCTGCCAGTACGGAAATTCTTTTTGCAGTTACAACACTATCGTTATCGTTTAATCTGGGAAAATAGATCTTCTGAGCTTTGCAGCAAACAGACGTTAAAAGGCATAGCAAAGCCATACAAATAATTTTGTTCATTTTTTATTGATTAATGTTATTGATATTAATTAGAGAGAAGCTTCTTTAATTTAACGGATTGCCTTTCCGATACCTCCAGACTGTTACCCATATTTAAAATTAGCTTTAACCGCCCCCCTTCTCCGGAATTTACTTCTTTAATAAAATTCAGATTAACTATTTGAGCACGGTTTATCCTGAAAAACACCGTATTGTCCAGTTTTTGTTCAAGCTGATTTAGCGAACTTTTTAAAAAGACATTCTTTTCGTCAAAATAAAGCCTCGCATAATTATCCATCGACTCAATAAGATAGATCTTGCTCCAGATGATAAAGTGGTAGCGCTGCCCGTCTTTCACAAATACCCTTTCATTCCCTTTCCCAAAATCAGTGGATTTAAAGCGATCAATCGCCCTTGCAAATCGTTCCACCCGTACCGGCTTCATGAGATAATCTATTGCACTAACCTCAAATGCCTTAAGCGCATATTGGTCGTATGCTGTGATAAATATCACCTGCGGCACATGATTTAATAATTCCAATAACTCAAATCCTGATTTCTCAGGCATTTGAATATCAAGGAAAATAAGATCAATCTCATTCTGTTCGATCATTTCCTTTGCATCATCTGCATTTTTAGCTTCACCAACAATTTCAAACTCCGGGTAATCCCTGATAAGCTTTTTAATTTCTTCCCGGGCATTTCGCTCATCATCTACGATTATAGTCTTTATAATTTTCATGTTATCGGGATATTAATGACAGTTAAAACATCACCTGGCGTTTCCTGGACGATTGAAAAGGAAGCGCGCCCCTGATATTTGAGAAATAGTCTCTCCCTTAAATTCTTCAGACCCAACCCAATGTTTTGAAGTTGTTCATCTAAAACACCTGAATTTTGCACCGCTATTTCCAGGTTTCCGGCTTTACTTTTAACACAAACTGATATAGCGCCGCCACCTTTCCTCTTCGCAATACCATGTTTTACTGCGTTCTCTGTTAATGTTTGAATGCATAAACGAGGGACACTCACATTCAACAGATCCCCGGATGATTCGATCTTATAACACAATCGCTCTTCAAAACGCATCTTTTCAAGTTCAAGGTAATCACGAACAATATCAAGTTCTTCCTCGATAGGAATAAGGTGTGCCGATCCGTTATACAAACCCGCCCGAAGCACATCAGAAAGCAGGTCAACTGCACGTCTTGCACTCACCGGACTTTCATCAATAAGCGCCTTGATGCTATTGAGTGAATTGAACAAAAAATGTGGATTTAGCTGATTAGACAGGTTATTCAATTGCGTCTCGCGGGAAATTAATTCCAGTTTTGCATTTTCTCTGCTAACAATTATTTCCCGCTGTGCATAGTGATATAAATGATACGCAAGTAACCAAATCGACATAAGCCGCGCACCTCCGACAAATATCAGTTCGGCATTTTGCCGGAAGTATCCGGTATAGGTTTGTGTAAATTGCGGATCGAACCACGACTTAAATAAATACAATTTTAAAGTCGTAACGCCTGTATATAGTAACGCCAGGATGAACATCGCCGGTATTACCCACTTTAACAGACCGGAAGGGCTAAGACTAATAAGATTGCATTTTATCGCCAGCCTTCTATAGAGGTCTGTTAGCAGAATATAGATAACAACGTCGGTGATAAATTGCAATATTGCAAATGACCAGCTAAAACCTGGAAAAGTTACACCGGACAGTAGCCAATACAGCGAAGCTATTGACCAGCCAATTAGCTGACATTTCCAATAAAGTGAGTTATGATTGCCTTTCCCCAATTGCTTCAACTTGATTTCCAGTCAAAACAACAAAAACAAAAAATAACTTAAAAGAGAAAATACATGAATGCGGTATTTTGAGGAGGAACGCAGGATAATTATGCTATAGTTTGAAACAATCTCACTAACAACCAGGGTTTATCCGGGCGGACGTACCGATAAAGGGAAATAATTCGCACATTTGCAAAACAGGACAGTTGTACCGTTATCATGCATTTTTTATACCCTGACTTCTTATTTGCGCTGATCACACTGGCCATACCCATTCTGATACACCTTTTTAATTTCCGCAAATATCAAAAGGTTTATTTCAGCAATGTGCAGTTTTTAAAAGATGTGCATGAGCAACAGTCGCACCGGAATAATTTAAAAGAACGGCTGATCCTGCTCGCAAGAATACTGGCATTGACTTTTCTGATATTTGCCTTTTCGAGACCATATATTCCCAAAAACCAATCATCAGGAGCAGGAAGACAGCATGCTGTAAGCGTATTCGTCGATAACTCCTACTCCATGCAAACGCTTAACCGGGAAGGTACTTTGCTGGACGAAGCCAAGCGACGGGCAAAGGAAATTGCATCGGCATACGGCATCAATGACAGGTTTCAACTACTCACTCAGGATTTTGAAGGGAAACATCAACGTTTATTGAGCCGTGACGAGTTTAATGATGCTGTAGATGCAGTAAAGCCAAGCCCCCAAAGCAGGAGTTTTCAGCAGATCATCAGCAGACAAACAAGTTTGCTTGACATGAATAAAAGCGACATCCGGTCAATCTATCTCATATCCGATTTTCAAAAGAACATGTACCAGGGTGGGTCCGTCAAACCTGATTCAAACGTTCGCCTTACATTGGTCAGGGTAAAAGCAAACATATTGCCCAACGTTGCAATTGATTCTGTAGCATTATTAAGTGCCGTCCATCGTCCTGGCGATAATGAAAGATTAGTGGTTCGATTGCATAATTATGCCGAAAAAACCGCCGAAAAAATACCATTAAAATTGGAGGTCAACGGTGAACAGAAAGCGTTGGGGAGCTTTACGATAGACGCCGGAAATGTTCAGTATGATACACTCTCGTTTTCCGGGCTGAAAGCAGGCTGGCAGCGTGCCGAGATTACTTTGCAGGATAATCCGGTGACGTTTGACAATCGTTTCTACTTTTCTTTCAAGGTCACACCGCAAATGCCTGTTTTAGTTATAAATGGCGGGACACCAAACAAATATTTAAACGCACTTTTTGCTTCCGACCCCTTCTTTCTGCCGGTTAATACTGCGGAGGGTAATGTAAATTATGCAGCATTAAACACCTACTCACTGATAGTATTGAGCGATCTGGATGTAGTTTCCGCAGGTCTGTCGCAGCAGCTAAAAAGTTATGTCAGTGGAGGCGGAACGCTTTTGGTATTTCCGTCGGCAAGGGCAGATTTGTCAAGTTATCATTCATTTCTGCAATCCGTAAATGCAGCCTTTCCAGAAAAATTAATTACGGATGATATTACAGTGTCATCTATAAACCTTCAAAACCCTGTTTTCAAAAATGTTTTCGAACATTTTCCGCAACACCCGGACTTGCCAACAATTAAAAAATATTATCCATTAAATATTTCTGCAGCGCACAACACCGAAAATCTAATGATGCTGCCGGGTAATAAAGTTTTTTGGGCAGCGTATCGTTATGGCAAAGGCAAAACCTACGTAGATGCCGTTCCGCTTGATACAGATTTTAGCAACCTGCCTGATCACGCTTTGTTTGTACCGGTAGTTTTCAGGATAGCTTTGCTTAGCGGTCATTTTCAGCCGCTTTTTTATACCCTCGGCGATGATGAAAGCATCAGCATCCCTCCTGTTGAAACAAACGAAAAGCAGTTACTTAAACTGGTAAAAGATAAAGAGGCGATAATACCAGATAGCAAAGTGGAGGATGGCAATACGATAATTTATATCGCCGAACAGGTAAAAGAGCCCGGTATCTATGGTCTCAAAAAAGCTGACAGCACGGTTGCTGAGATCGCATTCAATGACAACAGAAGTGAATCGGCTTTAAATTATCTGAATGATGCACAGTTAGCGATCGCAATACCGCAAACCATCGAAATTATCGATAGCGGCAAAGCTTCTCTGAAAAGCAAAATAACGGAAACAAATTTCGGCTTACAATTATGGAAACTTTGTATAATTTTGGCGTTGATTTGTATCGGTGCAGAAATTCTGCTGATCCGGTTTTATAAAACTGCTGGTATCGGCGGCGCAAAACTGCCTGATTAAACAAATCAACTCATCTTTAAAGCGTTGTAAATGAATCTGCTTATTAAGTCTGCAACAATAATTGATCCTAACTCACCATTTAATAACCGTGTTGCCGATATTCTGATCGAAAAAGGCACGATCAGTAAAATAGGCTACGATCTGGAAGCTGATGCAGAATTAATAGAAGCCGAAGGAAAATATGTATCGCCCGGATTTTTTGATCTTAACTGTAATATAGGAGAACTCGGGCTTGAGACAAAGGAAGATCTCAAAACCGGGACTGATGCAGCTGTGGCAGGCGGTTTTACAGGAGTGGCATTGATGCCGAATACTCTACCACCCGTTCATTCTAAAGCTGAGATTGAATACTTGATGAATCGTGCTAAAAAGAACCTGGTGGATGTGTATCCATTGGGCGCAATATCATATAAGCGCGAAGGAAAAGACCTCGCCGAAATGTACGACATGTTTCTCAGCGGCGCAAAAGCCTTTACCGATGGCAACAAACCCGTGCAAGACGCCGGCTTAATGGAAAGAGCGCTTCTGTATGCGCAAGGGTTTGATGCACTTATATTTTCCTATCCTGAAGACACGGCCATATCCGGCAAAGCCAAAGTGAATGAAGGAGAGATCAGCACTATGCTCGGCATGAAAGGCATTCCGCCGCTGGCAGAAGAACTGATGATCGCACGTGATCTTTACCTCGCCGAATATACCGGTTCTCGCATTCATTTTACCACGATATCAACCACAAGGTCCGTCGAGTTAATCAGGGAAGCAAAACGCAAAGGACTGGAAGTAACCTGTGATGTTGCGGCTCATCATATCGTGCTTACCGACGAGGCATTATTGAATTTTGACAGCCTTTATAAAGTTAAACCGCCGTTACGTACACATGATGATGTAAATGCGTTATTATCGGGATTGAAAGATGGAACGATCGACGCCATTGTATCGCAGCACACACCTCACGAAGTAGAGTTTAAAAATGTAGAGTTTGAGGTGGCGGAATTCGGAATCATCGGACTACAGACCGCTTTTTCACTCGCAATAAAAGCAGGACTAAGCACGGAAATGATCGTCGAAAAAATGGCTGTTGCTCCACGCAAAATATTGAACATTGACATCCCCGTCATTTCGGAAGGCAGTGACGCAAATATCGTCCTGTTCGACCCGGAGGCAGAATGGTTCTACAATCGCAGTATTAACAAATCAAAATCATACAACTCTCCCTATATTGGCGAGAACCTGCAAGGAAAAATATTGTTAACCATTAACAATAATCACCTTTATAAATCCTTTAAAAATGATTGATAAAAAAGTAGAAGTGGCGATAGATGCCGCGCTGACAGCTTTTTCGAAATATAGCAGCTTTAATGCGGAGCCCTTTTCGGAACCTATCGCAGAAGTTTTCAACTCCGGCGAAGATTTTATGTCCAAAGTGGCGATGCTTGATGAGGTCTTTGATGATTATCCTCAGCTTGAGGTTTTACGCGAAGTATTCTTTGACCTGCTGCTGGTAAATTTTTTCAGTGCGGATGTAAAAAAACTGGAAGAAGATTATCTTGATTCACCGGAATGGGAAGCTATTGAAGAAGAAACCCTTGACCGTGGTACCGAATTATTAAATCTGTTGCTTTATCTTAACGAATGCGAAGACGAAGACATAGAGCCAGGACTGGAAGATTATCTGAAGGAGTTTTTGCTGGTTGATGAAGACGAATTTCAGGATGAATACCGCATTTATGAGCCTGTCATTGCCAACCAGATTCTGATGGAAAGCCCGGTGAGTGAAATAGCCAAAGTAGCGTCAAACTTACCTGCCGACTCTGAATTGAGCGAAATTTTTTATTCCATGATGTGCTTTTTCCACAACACTGATCCTTCTGAAAAAGAGACCGATGAAATTGGCCGTTTTGCACCTGATCCTGCTTTTGATATGGCTGCTTTAGAGATACTTATCAGTTTCAGGTAACTGTAAAACCTGCACCAAAAATGAACAACATTGACCGACAGACTAAAATCATCTTTTTTAAATACGGCTTGATTCTTGGCTTTATTTTTCTTGCGCTTAGCATCCTTTCCTACTATTTTATCACACAGATCACGGAATCTCCTGCCTTGTTTGTAGGCGTCCCGATCATTTTCCGTTTGTTTATTCCCGTAATATTGACAGCCTTTCTCTGCTTTAACGGAAGGAAGAAAATCGGCGGATATTGGACCTTTAAGCAGGCGACCGCAGGCATCTTTGTAATGTTTCTGACTGCCTTTTTTATCCAGTTTCTTGGAAAGGATATGGTATTCGACAAAATTGTCGCCCCAGATAATATTCAGAAGACCCAAGCCGCCGCCATCCGGTTTAAAACGATCATATTGAAAGAAAAGGGAACGAGTGAAGCGGATATTAAAAAAGACAATGCTGAGATGAAAAAAGATTTTGCATTGCAGGATAACAGCACCATCGGTGATACTATCCGAGGGGTAGTGATCAGCATTTTGTTTGTTTTTATCCTCGCTTTGCTTTTTGGGGCGTTGTTCAAAAAAGATCCGCCTGTTTTGGTTTCTAAACAAGCGTAGCAGCAGGTTTGCAAATATTATTTGCCCGTATTTGCCTTTAATACCCTTAGAAAATTGCCGCCGAGTATTTTGCCAATATCCTTTTCCGAATAACCGATTTTCAATAATTCGGCGGTTATTTTTGGATAGTCAGCCACGCTGTCCAGTCCAAGTGGATAAGACTCCGCGCCGTCAAAATCGGAACCAATACCAACATGATCTACCCCGATCAGTTTAGCGATATAGTCGATATGTTTGATCAGCATACTTAACGGCGGCCGTATCTTATCGCTTTCCGACTTATATATAGCATTTAACCTGATGTTGGCAAGATCACCATCATGATAAACCGCAGTAAGGGAATCAAGCTCCCGCTTGTGCTCATGTAAAAAAACAACCACTTTTTGCGAATAAGTGCTATCTACAAATCCGCTGTAAAAGTTAACAAATACCACACCGCCATTTTTGGCAAGTGCTTTTAGCTGGTCGTCTTTTAAATTTCTCCTGTTGGGATCAAGAGCATATGCACAGCTATGCGACGCGATAATGGGTTTGCTGCTTGCTGCAATAGCGTCGTAAAATGTACGTTCACCCACGTGCGATACATCCACCATTACACCCAGGTCATTCAGGTGCTTTACGATTTGTTTGCCGTAGTCAGTCAGTCCGGGGTGTTTTAGTGAATCTTTTTTAGTGACTTCATCCCTTGCGGATGTCGCCCACGAGGTACTATTATTCCAGGTAAGCGTTAGGTAACGCATTCCCCGTTTTGCAAGACTGTCGATATAGTCTATTCTGTCTTCGATCATGTGACCTCCCTCAACACCGATCATAGCTGCCAGTTTATGTTGCTTTACCGCGCTCATAAATTCGCCTGTATTACGCACTAACACGATTTTACCGGGATAGCGATTAATCAATGCATAAAGCGAGTCTATTTCCCTGTTGGCAAAGGCGAAGGCTGTGCCATTACCATATTCTTCACCACACCAAACGGAAAACACCTGCCCGTCCAAGCCCCCTTCCTTGGCTCGTATAAGATCAAAATTGCCTGTGCTTTGCAATTTTCCGACGTCCTGTTTTGTTATTAAAATATTAGAAAGAATATCGTTATGGGTGTCAACTAAAATTGCTTTTTGGTGAATTTCATTAGCATTCTGACCATATAGTTTCGTCAGGCCAAGCAATAGGATCGACAGGAGTAATTTCTTCATAATTGAAGGTAAGAAAAATTAAGGAGATAATACCACAGGCATCCACCTGCCAACTACCACAGCTAATCATTAATTAACGCCACTCTGTATTGACAATCAGGTTTGTATAATGCCAACATTAAACGGCCTTTCAATTGGCGCATGATCGGCGGCCTCTATACCCATTGAAATTACTTCTCGGGTTTTCAGCGGATCAATAACGCCATCGACCCAAAGTCTGGCTGCTGCATAATAAGGAGTAGTCTGTTTTTCATATTTTTCAGTCGTCTGCCTTAATAGTTCATCTTCTTTTTCCTGATTCAGTTCCTCTCCTTTTGCTTTCATCCCTGCTGCCTGTATCTGAACTAATGTTTTTGCAGCTGACGCTCCGCTCATTACCGCAATTTTCGCCGTGGGCCAGGCGTAGATCAGACGTGGATCATAGGCTTTACCACACATAGCATAATTGCCTGCACCGTAGGAGTTTCCGATAACAATCGTAAATTTAGGCACAACGGAGTTGGCCACGGCATTTACCATCTTTGCACCATCTTTTATAATGCCCCCATGCTCTGCCCTGCTGCCGACCATAAATCCTGTAACGTCTTGAAGAAACACCAGCGGAATTTTTTTCTGATTACAGTTCATGATGAAACGTGTCGCCTTGTCTGCCGAGTCGGAATAAATAACACCACCAAATTGCATCTCCCCTTTTTTTGACTTTAAAACCTTACGTTGATTGGCAACAATTCCAACTGCCCAGCCATCAATACGTGCTAATCCACAGATGATGGACTGCCCAAAACCAGCTTTGTATTCTTCAAAATCAGAATTGTCAATCAGTCTCAAGATCACTTCTTGCATATCATAAGCCGCTTCCCGGCTTATCGGCAAAATCCCATAAATATCTTCTTCCTTTAGTTGAGGCGGTATCGGTTTTATTCTGTCAAAGCCAGCCCTGGAAAAATCGCCGGTCATACTCATGATGTTCCGGATAGAATCGAGACAAGTTTTATCATCGGGATGTTTATAATCAGTGACCCCCGAAATTTCGCATTGCGTGGTAGCCCCACCAAGTGTTTCGTTATCAACGTCCTCCCCAATGGCAGATTTTACAAGATACGAACCCGCAAGAAAAACAGACCCTGTGCCGTCAACAATCATCGCCTCATCGCTCATAACGGGAAGATAAGCCCCACCTGCGACGCAGGAACCCATAATTGCTGCTATCTGAATGATCCCCCTGCTGCTCATTACCGCATTATTCCGGAATATACGACCAAAGTGTTCCTTGTCAGGAAATATCTCATCCTGCAACGGAAGAAAAACACCTGCTGAATCCACAAGGTAAATAATAGGTAATCGGTTTTCAATGGCTATTTCCTGTGCGCGTAAATTTTTCTTTGCCGTGATAGGGAACCATGCCCCTGCCTTAACCGTCGCATCGTTGGCAACCACGACGCACTGCCTTCCGGACACGTATCCGATTACGCAAATCACGCCTCCGGAGGGGCATCCCCCATATTCCGGATACAGACCATCTCCTGCCAGCGCTCCAACTTCAAGCCGGGGCTTTCCTTCATCAAGTAAATAATTTACACGTTCCCTGGCAAGCATTTTACCTTTATCTTTTTGCTTTGCAGCGGCAGCAGGCCCGCCTCCCGTAAAAACCTTATTAAGTTTTGTCTTCAGATCATAAACAAGTTGTTTATTTACATCTTCATTTTTGTTGAAGTTGATATCCATTGTTTCGCGAGGCTTAAAAGTTAATTATCCAAAGTTGCTAAAAACTATCGCTTTAGAGAAGTTTACCGGGTGTGTTTGTTGCATCAAATACAACCACCACTTGGTTTTAACAGTCTGAGCATTATTCTATCATCTCTACTTGAGTACGTGAAAGCAGCCACATTTTGATTATTTTTTTTAATTTCGGCTGTTCCGCAATCGTCAAAATATTAATACCGCTGTTTGTAACACTTTCGGTATTAAATTTCGATTTGAAAGAATTATATTACTTTAGTGAAATTTTAAACTATTTTAAATGCAGGAAGCCCTAACTACTGAAGCAAAACCCAAGTCGAGATTCCCCAAAAGCGTACCTTATATTATAGGTAATGAAGCTGCTGAACGCTTCAGCTTTTACGGCATGCGTTCTATCTTAACGCTATTTCTGGTAAATGAGTTTTTCAATCCAACAAATAACCCTTCATTAAGCACAGTAGCCGATGCCAAAGCCAATGCATTAAATCATTATTTCGTTATGCTGGCCTATGCGCTGCCGTTTGTCGGCGGGCTTGTAGCCGACTGGTTTACAGGAAAATACAGACTGATACTTTATATTTCAATCGTTTATTGTATCGGGCATTTACTATTGTCCATGTTCGACACTAATCTCGACGGATTTACCTTTGGTATTATTGTAGTTGCCATTGGCGCCGGTGGGATAAAATCCTGCGTTTCCGCGAATGTTGGAGATCAATTCGATGCAAGTAATCAGCATCTGTTGTCAAAAGTTTATGGCTGGTTCTATTTTGCCATAAATTCTGGATCTATGTTTTCCACCATTTTAATCCCCTGGACATATAAAAATTATGGCGCTAAATGGGCCTTCGGTGTCCCAGGGATATTGATGGCATTGGCAACGATCATCTTCTTTTTGGGCCGTAAAAAATATGTCAGGGTACCTCCTTCCGGTGTCAACAAAAGTAATTTGGTGTTCATCACATTTTATGCCCTTACCAATTTAAGCAAGAAAAAGCATGGAGAATCACTACTTGATATTGCAAAAGAAAAGTATGATCCGGAAAAAGTAGAAGGCATTAAAGCGGTTTACCGTGTAATGGCTGTTTTCTTTTTCGCTCTCGCATTCTGGGCTGTTTGGGATCAATGTTTATCTGAATGGGTTCTGTACGCCGATAAAATGGACCGTTCCATTAATTTGGGCTTTACGTCTTTCACTGTACTTGCCGGGCAGGTGTCAACAGTAAATACTGTATTCCTTTTATTATTTATTCCGGTGTTCAACTATTGGATTTATCCTGCTTTAGATAAACGCGGGTTAAAAACAACACCGTTGAGACGACTTGGCGCAGGCCTGTTATTAACAGCATTATCATTTGTGGTAATTGCATTCATTCATGAGAGTATTGAAAAAGGCGGTTCCCCTTCAATCTGGTGGGAAGTACTGGCCTATATGATACTTTCTGCTGCGGAAGTGCTTGTTTCTATTACTGGTCTTGAATATGCCTATACTCATTCACCAAAATCGATGAAGAGTACCATGAATGGTATTTGGTTTCTGGTTGTTTCGGCAGGTAACCTGATCACGGCGGTTGTTAACGGGTTTATCGCAGATGGTGGCGCTTGGGCGCGATTACTAAAAGGTGCTAACTACGAGTGGTTCTTTGTGACCTTCATCATGATCTTCGTTGTGATTTTCCTGTTTGTCGCTCCACGTTTAAAAGAACGCAGTTATATTACCAACCCCGAGAACGAAAATGAGGTTATTTCAGAAACCGAGCATTTATAAGACAGTACGGGACAGTTGATTTGTTAATATTCAGTTAAACCACTTTTATTGATACCTTAAATCATTTAATTTTGCCGGGAAATCATAATTTTTTTAAGTGCCCGATAGCATAGTTATTATCCCCACGTATAACGAAAAGGAAAATATTGAACGGATGATCCGTAAGGTATTTTCCCTTCAGCACGACTTTCACCTACTCATTATTGATGATGGTTCGCCTGATGGTACCCAGAATATTGTAAAGCAATTACAACAAGAATATCCCGAAAGCTTGTTTTTAGAGGAACGAGCTGGAAAACAGGGCTTGGGTACTGCTTACATCCATGGCTTTAAATGGGCTGTTAGTCGGCAATACGACTTTATTTTTGAAATGGATGCCGATTTTTCGCATAATCCTGACGATTTACTGAGGCTGCGCGATGCATGTATAGCAGGTGCTGATGCGGTGATCGGCTCCCGTTACATCAACGGCGTGAACGTAGTTAACTGGCCGATGAGCCGGGTACTAATGAGTTATTTTGCGTCGGTATATGTGCGGTTTATTACCGGCTTAAATGTTAAGGATGCCACGGCCGGATTTATGTGTTATAAGCGTAAGGTACTGGAAACGGTTCAGTTAAAAAAAATAAAGTTTGTCGGGTATGCCTTTCAGATCGAAATGAAATATACTACCATAAAACATGGCTTTAAACTGGTAGAAATTCCAATCATATTTACTGACCGGACGGCGGGCACCTCGAAAATGTCAACACGCATATTCAGGGAAGCATTCTTTGGAGTAATTCAGATGAAGATCAATTCAATCTTCAGGAAATATCCTGAAGGATGACCAGCACAATTAACCGATTCTAAGAGTCCGCATCCAAATTCCGAAATAAAAAATTAATTTCGTTGTGATGAACGAACATCTCAACCCTGACCGGGAGCGCCTCTCTTCTGCCGAACGTGATATCGAAAAGGTTTTACGCCCGCAGGCTTTTGAGGATTTTACCGGACAGCATAAAATATTAGCCAATTTAAAAATATTTGTCCAGGCAGCGCGTCAGCGCGGTGAAGCTTTAGATCACGTGTTATTACACGGCCCCCCGGGATTAGGTAAAACCACCCTTTCGCATATTATCGCAAACGAAATGGGTGTCGGCATAAAGATCACCTCCGGACCTGTACTCGACAAGCCCGGCGATCTCGCGGGACTTTTGACCAACCTCGAAACAGGAGACATTCTGTTTATTGATGAGATTCACAGGCTTAGTCCGTTAGTTGAAGAATACCTTTACTCAGCGATGGAGGATTTTAAGATCGATATTATGCTGGAAAGCGGCCCTAATGCCCGGTCTGTGCAGATTTCTTTAAATCCCTTTACACTGGTCGGCGCTACGACGCGTTCCGGACTGTTGACCGCCCCGCTCAGGGCAAGATTTGGCATCAATTCGAGACTGGAATATTACGACGCCAAGCTGCTCACCACCATCCTGCTACGCTCGGCATCTATTTTAAAGACGCCGATCAGCGACGAAGGAGCTTTTGAAATAGCCCGCCGCAGCCGCGGTACGCCGCGAATTGCAAATGCTTTATTACGCCGCACCCGCGATTTTGCCCAGATCAAAGGCAACGGCAATATTGATACAGCTATCGCTCAATATGCTTTGAATGCCCTCAACGTAGATGAACACGGATTGGATGAAATGGATAACAAAATATTAAGTACGATTATCGATAAGTTCAAGGGAGGCCCCGTCGGATTAAAAACCATCGCTACTGCAGTTGGGGAAGATGAGGGCACTATTGAAGAAGTGTATGAGCCCTTTTTAATACAAGAGGGTTTCCTGATGCGTACAACCCGCGGGCGTGAGGCTACTGAAAGTGCTTATAAACATCTTGGCAAAATAAAATTGGGTGGAAATCCTTCGCTGTTTTAACTTATAGTTATTACATTTGAAATTATAAACCAATATACACCAAAAGAAAACCAGTATTAATTCCGAAAGCAACGTTTATTGTTGGTTTTTCGATTGGAGCGTAAATATTATTAATATTTTATCGGCATTTTATTTTGAATATATCCGATTATAATATTCTTGATGATAAAAACCTGACCGCCTTATTACAGAACGGTGATGACGCCGCATTTACCGAGATTTATAATCGTTATTGGGATCGGTTATTTTCCATCGCGGCAAATAAATTGAGAGATTTCGACGAAGCTGAGGAAATTGTACAGGATATCTTTGTCTCTTTATGGAAAAGAAGAGACAAATTAAGTGTTATCGATACACTAAGCTCCTATCTGGCTGTATCGGTAAAATATCGTGTGATTAAAGCTTTAGACAAACGTTACCGCAAAAAGGAATTCTCCAACCACACACAGCAATCTACCAGTCTTGTTGACTATTCCACAGAGCAATGGCTTGAATTTGAAGAGCTAAAA
Source organism: Mucilaginibacter sp. (assembly GCA_035547875.1). Taxonomy (GTDB): domain Bacteria; phylum Bacteroidota; class Bacteroidia; order Sphingobacteriales; family Sphingobacteriaceae; genus Mucilaginibacter. Next base: position 300,784 of record DASZTX010000013.1, read on the forward strand.
GGCCGTTTGGCGTTATTGGTAGCGGATCTTCCGGAAAAATGCAGGATGGTTTACCAATTAAGCCGCGATGCCGGATTTTCGCAAAAGAAGATTGCCGCGCAGTTGGGCATCTCGGAAAAAACAGTGGAAGCTCATCTGGGAAAAGCTTTAAAAACATTGCGGACACGTCTTAGTCAGTTCCTTTTATAGCGGCCCCCTCATCAATATATTTTTTTATTTACACTAAGGGATTCGACACAGTTGCGGGACTTACATATAAACACGCAACCTAAATGGAAGACCGCTACCAGGAATTAGCAAAAAAATGGCTCGACAAAACCATCACTCGTGCCGAGGAGGAGGAATTTGCCGCCTGGTATAATGCGGATCAGAACGCTCCTGTTTTTATCCCTCCTGCATTCGCCGAAAACGAAGACGAATTGCGTAAACGGATATTATATAAGATCAGAAAAAAAGTAAATAAAGATCGCCGTTCCGTAAAAATAATACCGGCATGGGTATTTGCTGCAGCAGCACTGTTGTTATTGGCTTTTGGGGTTATTTGGTACAGAATTGAAACATCATCACCCGTTAAACAACAATTATTAAGCAAAAATAACCATAAGTTAAAGAATGATATTGGGCCTGGAGGTAACAAAGCTGTACTTACGCTGGCCAATGGCAATAAAATAAATCTTAACGACGTCAAAAACGGGGTGTTGGGAAACCAGGGACAATCGATAATAAAAAAAGACAGCGACGGGCGTGTCACTTACGAGACGACCACAGGGAAACATTCAGACGCAAGTATGGTATTTAATACCATAACTATTCCTAACGGCGGGCAATACCGGTTGACACTCAGTGACGGCAGCAAGGTTTGGCTGAACGCAGCCTCGTCTATTACTTTCCCAGTTGCTTTCTCAAAAAATGAAAGAAAAGTAACCGTAACCGGAGAGGCTTATTTTGAGGTTGCTAAAAACAAGAAGTGGCCTTTCATTGTCATTGCCGGCAAACAAACCGTTCAGGTACTGGGAACCCATTTCGACGTAAATGCCTATGCCGACGAAAATACCATCAAAACGACCTTAGTTGAAGGAAGCGTAAAAGTCTCGGTTGGTACCGAAACCGCTATTCTAAAACCTGAAGAACAGTCAGTCGTTTCGGATCGTTACACGGGGAAAATTGCCATACAAACCGTGGACACCGACGATGTGCTGGCGTGGACTACCGGTAATTTCCAGTTTGAACGTGCGGAAATATCATCAATTATGCGTGAAGCAGCACGATGGTACGACGTTGAGATTAAATATGACGGAGAAGTGCCGCACAGGATTTTTACGGGAAGCATCTCCCGTAATGTAAACCTGTCGGAGCTGTTAAACATGTTGAAATATACCGGCATAAATTTTAAAATAGAAGGTAACACAATAATTGTTACTTCCTGATAAACCGTACTGATACTAAACTATTGAAAAACATTACGGCCAGCCTGAAAACAGGTGGGCGCTGAACTTGTTTTGCTGCATTTGCGGTGAACACAACCATGCTTAATCAACCAATTGTTTAACCAATAAATGATAACTCATGAAAAAATTGATACTTAGAGCACCCTGAAACGCTATAGGTAACCATTTTATAAAATAAAAAACCGGGTGGCGTTGGCGCGTCATCCCGGCTAAGTCTGGGTTACCTACTATCCACAATCGCGAAATTGAAATAACAAGTTTTTCACCCAAACACACAAAACTATGAAATTTAATTTTATGGCGGAGCCTTCAATAAGGCGTCGCCTGTTCAAAATTTTATTGGCTATGAAGTTAACCGCTGTTTTATTATTTACAGCTCTTTTAAATGTGAGTGCTAAAACATTCAGCCAGAACATCACCATCCATCAAAACAACACATCTGTCGAAAAAATTCTAAAGATAATTAAGAAGCAAAGCGGCTTTAATTATTTCTTTGATGCTGATGCGGTAGCCAAGACTTCCAGGGTCAGCATCAATATCGACCACGCAACCGTTGAGCAGGCATTAAATCTTTGTTTTAAGGATCAGCCTCTCGCCTACCGGATCTTTCAGAAAACTATTGTAGTGAAAGCAAGGGAAGAAACGACAAATGCAGCAGATCAGGTTCAAAAAATCGAGGGAACCGTCACTGATGCTAAAGGTCCTTTACCCGGGGTGACCGTTAAGGTAAAAAACACTGACATGGGTACCGTGACTGACGTAAACGGTAAATACACTTTAAATAACGTTGACAATGATGCAACGCTCGTTTTCAGTTTTATCGGTTACAACACAGTCGAAATACCTGTAAACGGTCGCTCTGTAATCGATGTCAAGTTGACAGAAAGCCAGAAGGCCCTTAACGAGGTGGTAGTTGTAGGTTACGGCACAACTAAAAGAGTTGACCTGACCGGAGCCGTGGGCAGCGTAAACTCTAAACAACTACAGGAACGCCCTGCGATAAACCTTGAGCAGGAACTTGCCGGAAAAATAGCTGGTGTAAATGTCTCGACCAACTCGGGAGCACCCGGTGGCAATACCAAGATCAGGATACGCGGGTACAGCTCGATAAATTCCAGTACCGATCCACTTTACGTCGTTGACGGAGTAGTTTGGACCGAGGGTGGTGCATCGATCAACCCGAATGATATTGAATCAATCGACGTATTGAAAGATGCTTCATCAACTGCAATTTATGGTACACGTGGTGCCAATGGTGTAATTCTCGTAACGACCAAACGCGGCAGCAATAATAAAAAAGGTGGAACGGTTAGCTACGATGCCTATGCAAGCGTTGGCGTACTGGCTCGTAAATTGAAAGTACTGAACGCCGAGCAATTCCTGGCTGTGGAAGACCAGTCGTATGCCAATATCAAAAAATATGACCCTGCCGGATGGGCAGCCGGCAAATATGCTGACGATGATCCAACGGTTATACGTACGGCATTGATCGGTAAGTTATTCGACTCCAACCTGAAACCTTTATATGACGTAGATTGGCAGGACGCAACTACGCGTCATGCAGTAAGCCAGAACCATAATATATCGTTCACTGACGGAACGGATAAAATGAATTATGGATTGTTCTTAAACTATGCCGATGATGAGGGTATCATTATCAACAGCTACCAGAAGCGCTATAACGCCCGCCTAACGTTTGACGACCAGATACACCCGTGGTTAAAAGTGGGCGCTACCCTAAACTATGACTACCGTAAGACCCGCACACAGGACGATGGCACCGGAGGTAACAATATTCCGCGTATGCTGGTTGAAATGCCCTCTATCATCCCGATAAGATATCCTGATGGCAGCTATGGGAAAAGAACAGATTACCCCAACATGGAAGGGGGTGACAATCCTGTTGCGCAGGCCAATGAGATTGTATCACTCCATTATAACAGGGTATTCAGCGGTAATGGCTATGCCAATATAACTTTCATGCCCGGCCTTGATTTTCGCTCGACCATCGGTGTAACGTCTTCAAGCAATACCGACCCTCACTCGCAAACAGGGCTTGTTGGCGGTTCAACTGTGAACCAGTCATATAGCTCTGCTTCAATAAATCAGTCGAACAACGTATTCTGGCAGTGGGAAAACTATCTGACCTTTAACCGGAAGTTTAACAAGGTTCATTCGTTGAACGTAGTAGTAGGAACCGAAATGCAGAATTACACCTCACTTAGCTCATCAGGCTCTACTCAAAATCTGTCTGACGATTACTACAGCTATTATAATCTTGGTGCCGGATCTATCCCTGGAATACCGGGATCAAATTATGATGCTTGGCAAATGCAGTCATTCTTCGGTCGGCTAAACTATGTTTACAACGATAAATATCTGTTAACACTGACCGGACGTGAAGATGGATCTTCCCGCTTTGGTTCAAAATCAAAATATGGATTTTTCCCGTCTGCTGCCATCGCATGGCGGATATCCCAGGAGGATTTTTTGAAGGACAACAAAACCATATCTGATCTTAAATTAAGATTAAGCTATGGCCTTACAGGTAACTCCGAGATCGGCGAATATCGTTCGCTCGCAAACATCAACACCACAAATTATGTATTTGGGGGATCACAGGCGATCGGCACCCATCTGACCAGTATCGGTAACGATGATCTGCAATGGGAAAAAACAGCAGAATATGATCTTGGGCTTTCATTCGGCTTGTTTAATAACAGGATAAACGTGGAAGCAGATGCTTATCTGAAAAAGACCAAAGCCCTGTTGTTAAACGCCCCGTTGCCTGAAACCAGCGGCTTTACCAGTGTTTATAAAAACATCGGTAGTATTGAAAACAAGGGTATCGAATTATCGATTAACACTTTCAATATTAAATCGGATGATTTCACCTGGAATACCAGCTTTAACATATCTTTCCTGAAAAACAAAATACTTAACCTGGGAGAATCCAATGATGATATCTTCCTCGGCCCTACATTCCTATCTCAATTCAATTTAATGCGTGTTGGTCTGCCAGCTGGTACATTCTGGGGGTACAAGGTGTTAGGTACCTGGGGTACTGCAGAAGCAACCGAGGCCGCCAAATATGGTCTGCTGCCGGGCGACCTGAAAATATGGGACAAAAACGGCGATGGAAAAATTACCGCAGATGACAAAACTGTACTGGGTAAATCCATCCCCGATGGTTATGGAACCTTGCTGAATACTTTTAGGTATAAAAACATAGATCTCGGCATCGAACTCCAGTTTGATTATGGCAATCAGGTAATGAACCTCACCCGCCATTCAGGACAGGACAGAACAGGTCAAGCCAACAGTTATGCAACTGTACTGAACGCCTGGACACCGACTAATCAGAATACTGACATTGCGGAGGACAGACCAGCTTACGTAAGATATCAGACCGAAATATACTCTACCAAGGTTGAAAATGGCTCATTTATTCGCGGCAAGACAGTTACGCTTGGTTATAACTTCCCTACGTCAACAATCTCTAAAATAAAGCTAAGCCGTCTCCGCATTTATGCCCAGGCTCAAAACCTGTTCCTAATTACCAAATACACAGGGTACGATCCGGAAACCTCAACGTACAACGGTACAAGCAATTTCACCCAGGGAATATTATTTTATGATTATCCGAAGCCAAGAACATTCTTACTTGGACTAAATGCGAGTTTTTAATTATTAAATCAGAAACAACATGAAAATCAACATAAAAAAATACAGAATTGGGTACCTGTTGCTCATTCTGACGTTCACTGCAAGTAGTTGTAAAAAATATCTTGACGAAAAAGACAATAGCAACTTTGTAAAAAACAATTATTTTGCTACTGCAGCGCAGGCGCGAACCTTCGTTAATGGTATTTACACTCAGCTACATCTGTTCCAAAATGGAGATGCTTACGGCGAAGCTCCTTTTATTACACTCGAGCTTTTTGCAGGTCATGCTACCTCGCTCGGACAAAGTGTTAACAACAGCAACGTTATCCATCAGCGTACTGACGCAGTAAACCCCGGCTTTGAAGATGTATGGCAGAATAGCTACAACGCAATAGCAAACGCCAACCTCGCACTTGAGCAAATCCCCAACGTAGCAATGGATGACGCTGCGAAAAAAAGCCTGTTAGGCGAAGTTTATTTTTTGCGTGCGTTTTTCTATTACCATCTGGTGAGGTTGTATGGCGATGTGCCATTACTTACCAAATCTGTCACTATTGACAGTCCGGACCTTTATCCTTCAAGAAGTCCGCAGGAACAGGTATATGCCCAGATCATTTCTGACCTGACCGCCGCCGAATCATCAGGAATGCCTGAAACGGATCAAACCGGTCGTGTATCCCTTGGCGCGGTACATACGTTGCTGGCGAGCGTGTATCTGACCACAGCAGGATATCCACTTCAGAAAACTGAAAATTATGCAAAAGCTGCTGACGAAGCTTCAAAGGTTTTAAACGACTACAAGCTGTTCACTGATTATGCATACCTGCACGACAATGCACACAAAAACCAGGGAGAACTTATATTTCAGGGTCAATACCTCGTCGGTGTATCAACTAACGCTATACCGCAGCTGACCATTCCGTTCAACCTGCCAGTTGGCGCCTACGGCGACCACTTAGGAGCGATGATACCCACCAATGAATTTTTCAATAGCTATGAATCCGGAGACCTGCGTACCGAAGAACGCCAGTTTTATTTCTCCAGCTATCCCCAGTATGGCGACGACAGTAAAACGATCGTTTTTGGCGAACACTGCTTATACAAATTCTTTCATGTGGAAAGCGCTTTAGGAAATGGCCAGAGTGATGAAAACTGGACTTTTTTACGGCTGCCGGAAGCAATGCTTATTTATGCAGAAGCCTCAAATGAGGTAAATGGGCCTACACCCGAGGCGTACGCGCAGGTTAACAAAATACGTGCTCGCGCCCACCTGGCGCCATTAAGCGGCCTGACTAAAGACCAATTCCGTGAAGCGATCTGGAAAGAACGCTACCACGAACTGGCGTATGAAGATAAAGCCTATTTCGATATCCAACGTACCCATATGGTGTATGATGTGGTGAACAATAAGTTCGGTGACGCATTCAGCACGCCGAATGAACAGGGTGTAACCATGAAAGAACAATACCTTTTGTGGCCTATTCCGCAACGCGAAATAAACACCAACAACAAGCTCACCCAAAACCCGGGTTGGTAAAATAATCATTATAAAAGACCGGTTATCAAATCGGTCTTTTATATTTACAGCTTATTTGACTCTTCATGAAAAAACTACTCTTTGCACTAACATTCCTTTTTCCTTTTGTTACATTCGCTCAAAAAGACAATACTGCATTGGTTGATTATGTGAATCCGTTAATGGGCACGGACTCCCAGTATGATCTTTCAAACGGCAATACTTATCCTGCCATAGCGGTGCCCTGGGGCATGAACTTCTGGACACCACAAACGGGCAAGATGGGAGACGGCTGGCAATATACCTACGACGCTCATAAAATAAACGGCTTTAAAGAAACGCACCAGCCCTCGCCATGGATGAATGACTATGGACAGTTTGCTATTATGCCGGTTACCGGTCAGCTAAAAGTTTCTCAAAAAGGTCGGGCCAGCTGGTTTTCGCACAAAGCGGAAACCTCAAAGCCATATTACTATAGCGTTTATCTGGCTGATCATGATGTTTTAGCGGAGATAACACCAACTGAACGAACAGCGCAGTTTAGATTCACTTATCCAAAAAGTGACAGCTCTTACGTCATTATCGACGCGTTTGACAGGGGATCATACATTAAGATCATCCCCGGCGAAAATAAGATCATCGGATATTCTACCAAGTATGCCAGAGGCCCTCTTAAAAACTTCAAGGATTATTTCGTAATCTACGTTGATAAACCGATAACGTTTGCCAAAACGTTTAGTGATACTACCGAAACAGATTCACTGGGCCTTCATGCAAAACATGTAATGGCCGCCATCGGTTTTAAAACTGCGCATAATGAACAGGTACATCTCAGAGTCTCTTCATCATTCGTTAGCATCGAACAGGCTGAGATCAATCTGAAAAGAGAACAAGGCAATGACAGTTTTGCGACAACTGAGCAAAAGGCGAGAGACGTTTGGAATAAAACCCTTGGCCATTTGACTGTTGAAGGGGGTACCGTAGATCAAAAACGAACCTTTTATTCCTGCCTTTACCGTATGCTGTTCTTTCCGAATAAATTGTATGAAATCGATGCAGACAACAAGGTCATTCATTACAGCCCTTACACCGGAACTATTAAACCAGGATACATGTTTGCAGGTACAGGCTTCTGGGATACCTTCAGGGCACTTTATCCGTTCCTAAACCTTGTTTATCCTTCTATCAATAAAGAGATGCAGGAAGGGTTGGTAAACGATTATAAGGAAGGTGGCTGGCTGCCTGAGTGGTCAAGCCCTGGTTATTCAAATGTAATGATCGGCAATAATTCAGCATCAGTAGTATCGGATGCTTATATAAAAGGCGGCAGAGGTTATGACATCAATACTTTATTTGAAGCGCTCGTGCACGGTGCGAATAATGAAGGGCCTGCCGGCACAGGCCGGAAAGGTGTGGAATATTACAATACACTTGGTTATGTGCCTTATGATGTAAAGATCAATGAAAATGCTGCCAGAACTCTGGAATATGCGTATGACGATTTTGCGATATATCAGTTAGGAAAAGCTTTGAATAAGCCTGCCTCTGAGATCGACATATTTAAAAAAAGAAGCCTGAATTATCGTAATCTTTTTGATCCGACTACCGGGCTGATGCGCGGCAAAAACAAGGATGGATCATGGGAAACGCCGTTCAATCCATTTAAATGGGGTGACGCATTTACCGAGGGCAACAGCTGGCATTATACCTGGGGTGTATTCCACGATATTCAGGGTCTTATTAACCTGATGGGTGGCAAAAAGCAATTTGTTGCAAAACTTGATTCTGTATTTACATTGCCTCCAATCTTTGATGACAGCTACTACGGAGAGGTGATCCACGAGATACGCGAAATGCAAATTGTAAATATGGGTCAGTATGCACACGGTAATCAGCCGATTCAGCATATGATCTATTTGTACAACTATGCCGGTGAGCCCTGGAAAGCGCAGTACCATGTGCGCGATGTAATGAATAAGCTTTACAAAGCAACGCCTGACGGTTACTGCGGAGACGAGGATAATGGACAGACATCCGCCTGGTATGTGTTCTCAGCAATGGGCTTCTACCCAGTTTGTCCTGCTGTAAATCAGTACGTGCTTGGCGCACCTTTATTCAAGAAGCTTACTATAAACCTTGAAAACGGTAAAAAAGTAGTGATCAATGCACCAAATAACAGCGATAAAAACCTGTATGTAAACAAGATGACGGTTAACGGTAAACCCTACGACCTGAACTGGCTTGATCATAACAGCTTAATGAAAGGTGCCGTTATAAATTACACCATGTCTGCAACACCAAACAAACAACGTGGTATCAAAGCGAGCGATGCTCCTTACTCGTTGTCAAACGAAAAATAATTTATGATGAAACATAATTTTTCTATCGTCCGACAAGTTATTTTATTCGTTTTTGCCGCAATATTTTGTGTTGCAGCGAAAGCGCAAGGTAAATATCGCGTAGGAGTTGCTGGCCTGAACCACGACCATATTTATAATATTCTGAACGATTACCGAAAAGGCCGGGTTAATCTCGTCGGAATTGCGGAACCTGATAAACACTTGTGGGAAAAATACGGAAAGCAGTTTCATATCCCCGATTCTGTATTTTTTACCGACCTGAAAACAATGGTACTCAAGCGTAAACCGGATATTGTGTTGGGGTATAATGCAGTCGGTCATCACGTGGACGTTGTTGAAGTATGCGCCCCGCTGCATGTTCCGGTCATGGTGGAAAAACCGCTGGCAGCTACCCTACAGCAGGCAAAGCGTATTGAAGCACTCGCCAACAAGTATGATATAAAGGTACTTACAAACTATGAAACTACCTGGTACCCGTCTTATCAAAAAATTTATGATATTGTTAACAAGGACAGTATCGGTGCCATACGAAAAATGGTAGCCCATGACGGTCATCAAGGCCCTCGTGAGATTGGTTGCAGTGAGGATTTTCTTTCCTGGCTTACAGACCCGGTATTAAACGGAGCGGGCGCACTGAACGATTTCGGTTGTTATGGCGCCGACCTGATGACATGGTTGATGCATGGTCAGCGTCCTACCGCTGTATCAGCGATAGCCAAGCATTACAAACCCAATGTTTATCCTAAAGTCGAGGATGATGCGACGATCACTGTTGAATACCCAGGCGCGACGGGTTTGATAGAAGCATCATGGGCGTGGCCTTTCAGTATTAAGGATATCGAGGTTTTCGGCGAAACCGGCTACCTGCATGCACTTGATAATAAACATTTGTTAATGCGTATGCGTGAGAATAAACAAAGCACACCCACGGTGACTCCGTTGTCACAGCCTAATGATGACCCTGTTACTTATTTCGATGCTTTTCTGGATAATAAGGTAAATGTTGAAGACGACCGTTCATCATTGAAATATAACATGATCGTAATGGAAATACTTGATGCAGCGAAACGCTCGATCAAGGAGGGTAAACGCATCGTATTATAGTAGCAACTATTAGAGTATTAGCAAAGCAAAAAGACCGGAGCAATTGCGTCCGGTCTTTTTGCTTAAAGTTAGTTGATATAAAAATTTAACTCACAGAAAAAAATATTACTTTTGCCGCGATTGAAAATTATTAAAAAAAACAAAGCATCTATTTTATGATTAAACATATTTTTACAGCAGCCGGGGTATGTTTTTGGGCATTAAGCGCGCTCGCACAGGGTAATTCAGCGGCTATTATGGCCCGAAAACAGGTTCCGGTAGTATGCTATCACCAGATCCGTGACTGGCGGCCTAAAGATTCAAAGACGGCAAAGGATTATATAATTCCTGTACAATCTTTTAAGGATCATATTAAGATGCTGGCCGATAATGGCTATCATACCATACTTCCCGATCAGCTTTATAATTATCTCACTAAGGGCACTCCGCTACCCAGCAAACCGATCATGCTGACTTTTGATGATACTGATCTTGACCAGTACACCATTGCCCGACCTGTTCTTCAAAAATATGGATTTAAAGGTGTTTATTTTGTAATGACGGTTTCACTTGGCCGCCCGCATTATATGACCAAAGAGATGGTTAAGCAATTGTCTGACGAAGGTAATGTGATAGGTAGCCATACCTGGGACCACCATCGCGTTGACAGATACAAACACGACCCAAATCCTAAAAAAGATGACTGGGTGATTCAGATCGATAAACCGACGAAGAAATTAGAGGAAATCACCGGGAAAAAAATCAGATACTTTGCATTTCCATTCGGCGTATGGAAAAAGCCTGTTTTGCCTGAATTAAGAAAACGCGGATTCATCATGGCTTTTCAGCTCGCTGATAAACGCGATGAAAATGATCCGCTAATGACAGTAAGACGCATTCTTGACAGCGGCTACTGGAGTACAAAAACTTTTGCCACAAATGTTGAACGCAGCTTTTAAGGCTATAAAAAAGGGGCTTCTGAATAATCAGGCCCCCTTTTCCTTTTAAAGGTTTTCTCCTGCCGGCCCCTGACCTTTATTTGAGGAATTCTCGAGTTCCGGTTCAAGTTCGTCATTGTCATTCGGGATATTAAGATTGCCGGATTTATGTCCGGAATCATCAACTGATGAAATCCATTGTTTTGCTTTTTCAAGTTCATCCAACGAAAACCCCTTAACTTTCCCCGGAATAAGAAATCTGGAGATATCCGCGAACCACTCAACGCCCTTTTGATCAGTGACAATCGCCACCTTTTTCCATTGGGTAAAATGTTCAAAAGCGAGAGTAAAATCTTTCCACCATGCCGCTGCGGTGAAATTGCCGATGTCAGTTTCTAAAACGAGCAAATAATTAATGTCGGTTTTTTGTTTTGACATCATATCAAGGTGCGGTATAAGTACCTTTTTATAATCTTCTACGCTGACCTCTCCAGTTGCTTTTATGCCTAAGACGTTTTCCGGCAGGTTTTCAATATAACTTAACATGATATTATAATTTAAAATTTAACTTCATTATCGGAATGACACCCATTTAATTGCGCCAGCCAGATCAACCAGCGGAAAATATTTGAATTTGCCGGGAATGACATATTTCAGTACTTCACTGTGATCAGATATGGTATGCTGATCTGTCACAAGTGCTACCCGCCCCCATTTAAATAGATATTTAAATCCTATCCGGATGTTTCCGCACCATGCTCCAACGCAATTTCTGATGTCTGACTCAAGCACCAAAACGAAATTTATCTTTCTGTTTTTTTTGAGCAACTCATCGATAAGCGAAACAATTGCTTCCTCATACTCCCTTTCATCCACCTCTGCAAATGTGTGTAATCCCGCCACGTGCGATGGCAGGTCGCTAATAAGTTCGAGCATATCATATCGTTTAGTTAAAAAAAGGCAATAATTACGCCATACTTTATAATTTCACTGTTTTTTGATAAAAAATTTATACAATAGTTAAGAGGTATAATTATCCGGAAATTTCAGTAAATAGGTTTTGTTTTATCTTTGTATAGTAATGCAATCAAAAACAGCAGATTATAGTCGGTTTATAAAAGACAGGGCGCTCGAGCTTGGTTTCATGTTTTGTGGAATATCAAAAGCTGAATTTTTGGAAGATGAAGCACCCCGACTGGAAAACTGGTTAAAAAAAGGGATGCAGGGCGAAATGCTATACATGGAAAACCATTTCGATAAACGGCTTGATCCCCGCCTGCTCGTGGACGATGCAAGATCGGTTATCTCTCTCGCATTAAATTATTATACAGAAAAAAAACAGCTGGATCCGTTAAGTCCAAAGATATCAAAATATGCTTATGGAACTGATTACCATTATGTTATAAAGGACAAATTAAAACAACTGTTAACTGACATACAGGAGGAAATAGGAGAAGTGGGCGGGCGGGCATTTGTTGACTCAGCCCCTGTCCTGGATAAAGCCTGGGCAAAAAAATCCGGGTTGGGGTGGATCGGCAAAAATACAAATCTGATCAACAAGCAAACCGGATCATTTTTTTTTCTGGCTGAACTGATCGTTGACCTTGATCTTGAATACGACATTGCGCCGACACAAGACCACTGCGGCACCTGTACCCGTTGTATAGATGCATGCCCGACCGATGCCATCGTTTCGCCTTACGTAGTGGATGGCAGCAGATGTATCTCTTACCTCACCATTGAACTAAAAAATGAAATCCCCGGCGAATTTAAAGGACGAATGGATAATTGGATGTTTGGCTGCGATGTTTGTCAGGATGTGTGTCCCTGGAACAAATTTTCAACCCTGCATAACGAACCCGCGTTAGATCCACACCCCGAACTGCTGGGCATCAGCAAAACAGAATGGGAAGAAATTACAGAAGACGTATTTCAGAAAACATTTAAAAACTCTGCAGTAAAACGAACAAAGTTCAGCGGTCTGAACAGAAACATTTCATTTCTGAAAGAAACATAGGGCTATAATGCTATGCCCTTTTAAAAAAGCAGCTATCAGCCTTTTTTAAATTTATCTGCAAGCTGTTTTAACATATCATCATTAACCGGCCGTGCAGGACTATCATCCTTTTTAAAATTTTTGTTCTTAAACCTTTGATTATTGCCGGTTTTAAGGTGGTCTGGTTTATGGCTTTCGCGTTTAGGCTGATTATCAGGAGAACCTGAATCTGTATTCTCCACCTGCGACTTCTGAGACGCCTGTTGTTGATTTCTAGCCTGACGTTCAGCTATCTTTTTTGCATTCCAGCGGTTATATATCTGCTCCAGTTTGCGTTTGGTGTATAAAGGAAAATCTCCCTGCATCATCCACGAGTAGTAACTTGGTTCGATGTTAAATACATCTTCCACCGTTTTTCCTTTGTGCTTACCAAAATTAAACATCTCCTGTCCATCTTCATTATAAACCATTCTGCCCGCAAAATCTACCGGTTTGCTGAGATTGGTAAAATGGTGCAGCGCCTCAATATCGTTGACAACGGGAATAGACCTGTTACCCTTTTTATCCTCCCACTCGGTATTTTCGTACCTCGTTATTTGCGCAAGCAATACCTCCATAGTGGCACGCGTATCAGCTTCAGCAGAATGTGCATTTATAATCTGTTTATCGCAGTAAAACTGGTAGGCAGCCTTTAGTGTTCTTTGTTCCATCTGGTGGAATATATTCTGAACATCAACAAAATGACGGTTGTCGAGATCAAATAAGATCTCAGCTCGTAAAAACTCCTCCATCAGCATCGGTATATCGAACTTGTTGGAATTATATCCTGCCAGATCCGATTCTGCGATGAAATCAGAAATCTGAAGGGCAACTTCTTTAAAAAATGGCTGATCTTTTATTTGTTCGTCGTAAATTCCGTGAACAAGTGATGATTCTAACGGGATTGGCATTCCCGGGTTCACTCTCCAGGTCTTTACTTCTTCGCTCCCATCGGGCTGAAGTTTTATAACGGACAGTTCGATGATACGGTCAATACCAAGATTGGTTCCCGTTGATTCGATGTCGAAAAAGGCTAATGGCCGTTTTAAGTTTAATTTCATTTTTTGAATAGCTGTTTTCGGGCAGATGTTTGATCTATATCCGATTTTTATCCTTTATGCCTGTTTTTCGGCTTGTGAGCCGACCGTCAGGGCTGCAAAAGTCATAAAAAGAATCAGAAGTATAAATTTTAAATGTATTTAATTTTAAAGATAAAAGTTTTATTTTGCAGGTACTAATTGCACTTAAACTAACGTCATGAACAAAACCCTACTCGCGCTATTTTTAGGATTTTTCGTCTTTACAAGGTTGTATGCCCAGGACTTTACCTATGGAACCATAACACCCGACGAGATGAATATGAAAGCATATTCCAAAGATACCACCGCTCATGCCGTGGTGTTGCGGGAATTTGGTAAATCGTCGATCATTGTCGGCAGCGACGATAATTTTAAGCAAGTTTACGAATACCATGTTAAAATAAAAATATTCGATGCAAAAGCTTTTGATAAAGGCACCGTCACCGTACCGTTGTACAGTGATGATAAAAGCGAGGCTTATGAAGAAATATCTAATGTAAAAGGGATAACCTATTACAGGGATGACAACGGGCATACGCAAAAGGCGGAACTGGAAAACAAAAAGATTTATCCGGTTAAAGAAAACCAGTATTGGGCAAGTGCGAAATTTGCCCTGCCGGGGATACGTAACGGCTGCGTGATTGAATATAAATATCAGATTGAATCTTTCCGCTGGTACAAAATACGCACCTGGAATTTGCAGGACGACATACCAAAGGTCTATTCGGAATACGAAGTGCATATACCAGCTTTCTTCAATTTCAATGCGTCGTTAAAAGGCAGCCTGAAGCTAACCAAAAACACATCGGATATTTCCTCGAGATGTTTCGAAACACACGGCGCTGTGGCAGACTGTTCGGTACTTAATTACGGCATGGCGGATATTCCGGCATTTATTGAAGACGACTATATGACGTCGCCAAAAAACTTTTTGTCAGCCATAAATTTCGAATTGATCGACTGGACGAACCCCAACGATGGCGTAAAACACAAAGAAACCAAGGAATGGAAAGACATTGACTATTCGTTAAAAACAGAATATGCCTTTGGCGGACAGCTTAAACGGAAAGGACTTTTCAAAGATAAGGTAGCGCCGATGATTGCCGGACAAACCAATGACCTGGATAAAGCAAAGGCAATCTATAAAGGATGGCAAAAGTGGTTTAAATGGAATAAATTCGTAGGAATTTATGCTGACAACGTCAGCAAAGCCTGGGATAATCATACGGGCGACGTTTCTGATATTAACCTTTCTCTTGTGGCGGCTTTGAATGCAGCCGGATTGGATGCTGATGCTGTTCTGTTATCCACGCGGGAGAATGGTGCATTGAATACACTTTATCCGGTTATCGGCGATTTTAACTATGTTGTCGCAAAGGTGAACATCGGAGGTCAAAGCTATATGCTCGACGCCACCGATCCGCTATTACCATTCGGAATATTACCGTTAAAATGCCTGAATGACAAGGGACGGGTGTTCAGCCTCGATAAGCCCTCCTATTTTGTCGACATGAATTTGCCACAGAAAGAAAAAAGCAGTTATATGCTCGATGTTACTTTGCAGAATGACGGGAAGCTAAAAGGAACATTAATTAATTACTCTATCGGATATGAAGCCTATAAAAAAAGGGCGGCGATAAAAAAATTCAATAGTGTGGATGAGTACGTGGAAAATTTAAATGCAAAGCTACCAAAGTGGAAGATCAGCAATCCGGAGATTTCCAATCTGGACAGTCTTGACATGCCGGTGATTGAGCATTACAGTGTGGAAATAAAGGTATATGACAACCTTACAGATAATAATAAATATACTTTTAGTCCATTTTATATTGATCAGCTAACAACCAATCCGCTTAAGCTAAACGAACGCTCCTACCCGATCGATATGGGTATGGCATCGGAAGACCGGTGCGTAATCACTGTTCATCTTCCGGATAATTATTCGGTAGATACCCCACCGCCGACGACGGCAATCGGGATGCCCAATAACGGAGGTAAATATATCACAAGCTTTGAGCAAGGCGATAAATCATTTAGCTTTACTTATTTTACGCAGTTCAACAAATCGGTTTACGGCGCTGAAGAGTATCCTTACGTCAAGGAGTTCTTTAATAAAATCATTCAGTCACAAAAAACCGAAATGGTAATAAAAAAGATCTGATGAAGTTATTTGGGGCAATTTGTTGTTTTGTTACATTGTCGGCAGCTGTTCATGGACAGCAAAATTACGATGCCAGCCTGATTTCGAAAGACCTGCTGTCGTATGCCAGTTCTGTTGTCAGGAACGAGGAAATTACCGTTGAAATAAAAGATCTTGATAATGCCATCTATCATGTAAAAAGAGCGATCACCGTCTTAAATAAGAACGGGGATGAGGATGCGCGGATCGTTATTTACCACGATAAAAGTGAAGTAATAAAAGGGGTTCGCGGTGTTGTTTATGATCAGTTTGGCAAACAGATCGACAAATTTTCAGAGAGTAAATTCGACGATGTTAGCGTGGGAAGCGGCTCACTTTTCGATAGCGAGCGGGCCGAACATTACCTGCCTGCCGTTACGCAGTATCCTTATACTATAGTATATGAGTATGAAGAAAAGTTGAAACAGACCTTAAATCTGCCTTCATGGACGCCAAACGAGGATGAGGGGATAGCGGTAGAAAAAAGTTCATACACATTTATCTGCAAACCGGATTTTAAAATAAAATACAGGGAAAGAAATCTGCCTTCAGGCGTGGTAAGCAATATCACAAAAGATGGTTTAAAAACTTATTCATGGCAGGTCAGTAACTTAAAGGCGCTCAGACACGAACCTTTCAGTCCGTATTATCAGAAATATATAAGCAGCGTAAGCATAGCGCCTGAAAAATTTATTTACTATGGTATAAACGGCGCTTATCAGAACTGGAACGATCTGGGCAAATGGATAGAAAATAAACTGATGGCCAATCGCCAGGATTTACCTTTTCAAACAGTGGAATATGTGAAAGAACTGACTCAAAACATCACCGATCCAAAATTAAAGGCAAAAAAAATCTACGAGTACATGCAATCCAAAACGCATTACATCAGCGTTCAGGTTGGAATTGGAGGTTTTCAGCCTTTTCTTGCATCCGATGTGGATCAGCAAAACTATGGTGATTGTAAGGCTTTGGTAAATTATACACAGGCGCTCCTGAAGGCTGTAGGCATAGACTCTTATTATTGCATTGTAAAATCCGGACATTCCTACAACGTGAGCCTTGACAAGGATTTCGCGAGCATGGATCAGGCTGACCACATCATTCTATGTGTGCCCTTTAAAAATGACACGACCTGGGCTGATTGTACGAGTCAAACTATTCCGTTTGGTTATCTCGGCGGATTTACTGATAACCGGACAGTCCTTGCGTTGACTCCCGATGGTGGCAAATTACTGCATACCCCCCAATACACTGCATCCCAAAACCTGCAGAGCCGACAAGCAAATTTTGAAATATCGGCCAATGGACAGTTGGAGGGAGAGATGACCACAGTTTTCAAAGGAGTTAATTATGAAGATCGCGATGAGCTGATAAAAGAACCGGAAAAGGAACAGTATAAATTCGTCCAGAAATATTATCCTATAAATAATATGGATATCGGGAGCCTCAAAATAACGCGCGATAAAAGTTTCGATCCATCGACGACAGAGACGATAAAGCTCAAAGCGAGGGACTATGCAACATTTACCGGAGATAAATATTATTTTATGCTGAACCCGGCCAACAGGCAAACTTCTTCTCCGCGCCCCGTCAGCAACAGACAACATGATGTCAGCATAACCCGCGGATATACGGAGCAGGATAGTATTATTTTTACCATTCCTGCCGGTTATCATCTGGAAAAACGCCCTCTGAACATAAATTTAAAGAAGCCCTTCGGGAGTTTTATAGCAACTATGATTTTGCAGGGTAATACGTTAACCTTTAAGCGAACATTTCAGCTTATAGGCGGATTGTACAATAAAGATACATATCAGGATCTGGTAGATTTTTTTCAGGATGTGGTAGATGCAGATCAGTATAACGTGGTACTTGTGAAAAACACTTAGCTGAAAATAATTATTCCCAGAATAATCCCAATGATCATGATCAGGTAAAGCAGTATTTCGGTACTGGCAAAACGTTTATATTTTGTCCAAAAAGACTGATGAGGATTCTGCTCCGGCATATCGCAGCAAAAATACCGAATAAATTTTAATTTAGCTGTAATGAACAAAAGCGAAGAACAGGAAATAAAAAAGGAGTTTCAGCTTGAGCGGGTAATCCTTTTTAGCGATGCAGTTTTTGCCATCATTATTACCATCATGGTGCTTGATATCAGGCTGCCTGAAGGAATCAGGCACATGGATTTTAAAGAGGCGAAGCACAGTTTTCTCGAGCTTATTCCAAAAACTATGGCATACGGATTAAGCTTTTTCCTCGTTGCCCGATTCTGGCTGAGTCATCTGAGAATGTTCAGTCATCTCCGGGACTATGATAATACCCTTCTCGTCTATAACCTGTTTTGCCTGTTCTCTGTAAGTCTGTTTCCTTTCGCTGTAACACTCATTTCCGGGAATATCAGCCCTGAAACGCCTGCTTATGGCTGGAGTATTTACATCTACATGTCCATCATCCTTCTTACTGCACTAAGCCAGACGCTTACTTGCAGGTATCTTGTGTTAAATCGTGACAAACTTTGCTTTGAGCCTGAAAAAATTATTGATGTGCTGAAATATAGAGCGCTTCGGTATAATTTTATCCTGATACCTGTTACTATCTGCCTTCTGGTCGCCATTAGCTTTTTAAACTATCCGGGATATTATTATATCGCCGCACTTGTTGTGTATGGGGTAACTATGGGAAGATTAAACAGAAAATACTATCCAAAAAGCAACGACGGCCCCGTTATCGTATCACTGTTCAATACCATCAGGAAGCGTACAAGCAGAAAAAGCTCAAACAAACAAATCAACAAAACTTAGGGGTTATTTTCCTTGCTCCGCATCGGCATTGGCGGTATCAACAACAATAGAGCCACACCGGGAAAAATATTTATAAGTGTAAGGATCGTGCAGACGGGTTATTATTACACCGTGTGAGGAACTGGCATGCACATAGAAGCCGTTTTGCAGATATACGCCGACATGACTAAACTTGCGGCCGTCATAATCAAAAAACACCAGGTCACCCTCTACCAACTGATCTTCATATTTTCGCTTGATAACGTTGATCTGCTGACTTGTCGAACGCGGAATATTTATACCATACACTTCCTGCTCAAGCAATTGGGCCAATCCGGAACAATCCACACCATCTCTGTCTTCCCCACCGAACTTATACGGCGTCCCCATCCACTGCTCTACAAAAGCATATAATCTTCCGTTTCTTATCTCATTCTTGTCAACACCCAGTATCGCAGAATATTTATCGGCAATGCTCTGTTCGGGTTTTACCACTTCACCTGGCACGCCACGCATAACTACCCTCCGGCTATGGCAGGAAGAAAAGATCACCACTGCTGCAATTAAGCCGTAAACATACCGCATCCTGTTCATGTTGTAAAGTTAAGGCTAATAGCCACTTAACAAACATCAAATGTTTTTAACATATCCACAATACGTTATTTAGGAAGGGAAGTCAGCCTTTTATTACACGTTGAATTTCATCAAGTTTCATCAACGCTTCAACTGGCGTGAGGGTATTTACATCAAGATTGTTCAGGGTATCTCTTATCTTCACCAATACAGGATCGTCAATACTGAACATTTGCATTTGAACCGCTTGCTTCTGCACTTTTCGGATGCTTTCTTTGATATGCTCACCGCCGGTGCGTTCATTTTCAAGCTTTTTTAATATCTCATTAGCACGACTGAGGACCTTTTGAGGCATTCCAGCCAACCGGGCTACATGAATCCCAAAACTGTGTTCACTTCCACCCGGAACCAGTTTGCGAAGGAAAATGATCTGGTGACCAACTTCCTTTACGGATACATTATAATTTTTTATCCGGTTGAATGAGGTACTTAGTTCATTCAATTCATGATAGTGCGTCGCAAATAAGGTTTTCGCTCTCGCAGAAGGGTGATTGTGCAAAAACTCAGCTATAGACCAAGCTATGGAAATTCCGTCGTATGTAGAGGTACCCCTCCCTATTTCATCAAGTAAAATAAGGCTGCGGTCGGATAAATTATTAAGAATGCTTGCCGTTTCATTCATTTCCACCATGAAGGTAGATTCTCCCGATGACAGATTATCCGATGCCCCCACACGTGTAAATATCTTATCGACCAATCCTATCGTCGCGGTTTTTGCGGGTACAAAACAGCCCATTTGAGCCATCAGTACAATAAGACCTGTTTGCCTGAGCAAAGCAGATTTACCAGCCATGTTGGGACCGGTGATAATGATGATCTGTTGTGTTTCCGAATCGAGGAAAACATCGTTGGTAATATATTCTTCTCCCGGCGGCAGGTTCTTTTCAATCACCGGATGCCGCCCGCCCTTAATATCTATTACGCGGCCTTCATTAATATCGGGCCGGGTATAATAGTTCTTTACCGAAATTGTAGCAAAATTCAGCAGCACATCAAGTTTTGCCACCAACTGGGCATCAAGCTGAATAGGTTTTATGTACTCCGCAAGTGAATAAAGCAGTTCGTTGTACAGGCGGGTTTCCAGCGCGAGAATTTTTTCCTCGGCGCCAAGTATCTGCTCTTCATATTCCTTTAGCTCAGGGGTAATATAACGTTCGGCATTCACGAGCGTTTGTTTTCGTATCCAGTCGGCGGGAACTTTTTCGCGGTGACTGTGCGTAACCTCAAGATAATAACCGAATACATTGTTGAAGGCTACCTTGAGCGACGGTATGCCTGTGATCTCAGCTTCACGCTTCTGTATCTCCAGCAAATATCCCTTTCCACCAAAGGCGATTTTACGCAGCCGGTCGAGTTCCTGGTTTACTCCCTCATTCATCACGCCGCCTTTTGCTATCATTACCGGCGGCTCGGCACTTAGTTCCCGTTCTATTTTTTCGCAAATAAGCTGACAGGGATTTAACTGCTCAGCAATAGCTTGCAGCGGTTCGTTTGAAGACTCCAGCCCCAGTTTTTTTATCGAATCGATGGCCAGTAAGGCCTTTTTTAACTGGCATACTTCGCGCGGATTGGCCTTTTGTAACCCGATCTTCGAAACAAGGCGTTCAAGATCGCCCGTCAGCCGGATATATTGCTGCAATGAATCGCACAGTTCTTCCTTTTCAATGAGATATTCAACTACACCAAGCCTGTCAGTGATGGGTTTCAGCTCCTTAAGCGGCATTACTATCCAGCGGCGTAACAGCCTGGCGCCCATCGGAGAACAGGTCTGGTCCAACACGTCCACCAACGTTAAGGCATTTTCGTTGGTTGAACTGACGAGTTCGAGGTTTCGGACGCTATAACGGTCGAGCCATAAATAACGGTCTTCTTCTATCCTGCTGATGGCAGAAATATGCTGAAGGTTACGATGCTCGGTTTCATTAAGATAATGCAACGCTACACCTGCAGCCACGATACCAAGATTCAGCCGATCAATGCCAAACCCTTTCAAGGTCTTTACGCCGAAATGTCTAAGCAGCGTTTCATACGCATAATCGCCGCTGTAAGGCCATTCGTCGAGCGTATAAGTATAAAAACGATCGCCGTAGTTATCCTTAAAATCCTGCTGCCTGTTTTTGGGGTAGATCACCTCTGATGGCGAAAAACTTTGCAGCAACTTATCGATATATCCGCTGCTGCCCTGAGCTGTTAAAAACTCACCTGTTGAGATATCGATCAATGCGATACCCACGCTGTTTTTTTCAAAATAGAGTGAAGCAAGGTAATTGTTGCTCTTTTGGTGAAGAATATTATCATTCGTGGCAACTCCCGGCGTAACCAGTTCGGTTACACCGCGTTTTACAATAGTTTTTGTTGCCTTCGGATCTTCCAATTGGTCACATATAGCCACCCGTTGTCCGGCCCGTACGAGCTTAGGCAGGTAAGTATCCAGCGAATGATGCGGAAAACCAGCCAATTCAATATGTGTGGCAGCACCGTTAGCCCGGCGGGTAAGCACAATACCCAGAATATTAGCAGCTTTTACAGCATCCTCGCCAAACGTTTCATAAAAATCGCCAACGCGAAACAACAATAATGCACCAGGGTACTTAACCTTTATCTGGTTGTACTGCTGCATTAACGGTGTTTCTTTAGTCGCGCTTTTTGCCAAACGTATGCTAATTTTACAAGTGGGTAAAGTTAATGCATTGCCAGTTGTTTAGCGGAATTGTGGAAAATTTGAAACTATGTGGAAACCTGATTTAATCCGATTTTTACAGCTATTTTCAGTAAAACACACGTTCCATTCAGATAACGGCATCTATCTCTTCAGCAAGTAAACGGTCTTTTTCCGTTACTTTATCGTCAGCATCATGAGTTGACAGCCATATCTCAACTTTATTATAGGAATTAAGCCACGTTGGATGGTGATTGCTCTTTTCGGCGAGTAAAGCAACCTTTGTCATAAACGAAAATGCGGAAACAAAGTCCTCAAACCTGAAACTCTTATATAATTTGTTTTCTATCTCCTGCCACATAGTCTGTTTGTTTACTATAAATAACTGTACGAAAATGTTAATGTTTTTATCTGAAAAAATAAAGTAAACTAATTCTACTAAGATTCTAGTTAAAATTTGTTTATATCATTCTTAAACTCTACAATTGTAGAATATAATCTAAAGTCATAGAAAGATGAAACTCACCGGTGCTGAAGAACAACTAATGGAAATGATCTGGGATCACGGCGAAATCTTTATGAAAGACATCATAGAGAGCCTTCCGGAACCCAAACCAGCTCCCACGACCATTGCAACATTATTGAAGCGGATGCAGGTCAAGGGATTTATTGCATATAAATTAATGGGGAATTCCCGGCAGTATTATCCATTGGTAAAAAAAAGCGATTACTTTTCCAGGCATGTTAATTCCCTGATTAAAAACTTCTTCGGAAGCTCTGCTATGCAATTTGCATCTTTTTTCACTACGGAGACGGATCTTACTGGTGCCGAGCTGGAAGAACTAAAAAAAATAATCGATAACCAATTGCAAAAGAAAAAATCATGAACACCTATCTGATCAATTCCACGCTTTGTTCCGGGCTCCTTGTTGCCGCTTATGTTTTGATATTAAAAGGTAAAACCACTTTCATTTTTAACAGGTTTTATCTTTTGTTCGCCGTTATATTTTCGCTGCTTGTACCATTTATCGTCGTCAACCGCGCTTCCGAATCTGTTAAAACAGAAGCGCTTCAGGAACAATTGTCAAAGCAACCTGAATATTTTATTCAAAAGTTTGCATCCTCAGCGTACAACGAGCCTAACGTTAAGTTTATTGACAATCAGACGCATTCAGGATATTTTCCCTTTCTATGTGGAGTTTATGGAATCGTCAGCTTATTGCTGTTGGTAAGGTTTGTCAAAAATCTCGCCGAGATACAAAAAGCTGTACGACATAACCGAGGCGTTCCTTTCAACAACAGTATCCTGAAACTGGTGGATGCAAAAATCATCCCGCATACTTTTCTGAAATATATTTTCGTAAGTCGGACAGATTACGTCAATCACTTGCTCGAAGAGGACATCCTGAAACATGAGTTAACTCATGCAAAACAATACCATTCTCTGGATGTGATATCTATTGAGTTTGTCCGGATATTCTTTTGGTTTAACCCCTTTTTACCGTTATACCGAAAATTCATACAATCAAATCATGAATTTCTTGCTGACGCGGCAACCGTCTGCGACAGACCAAGCCCGGCAGAATACCAGCATTTATTGCTTCATAAGCTTGGCTATGTTCACAGTTTACCTTTTGCCAGCCAGTTCAATTATTCTTTAACCAAAAAACGATTAATCATGATGAGTAAAAAAACATCGGGCCCTTCGGCGGCCTTTGCAAAACTTTCCATTGTACCGGTGATGGCATTAGCTTTGTTACTATTTTGTGGTAAAAGTAAGGGGCAGCAATCACTATCGGCTCCCAAACAAACTAAATCCCAGCATGCAATTGCCAAAATTGACCAAAAAACGCCCAAGATCGTAATCCCGGATTTTCCTTCGACCAAAGAAGGTGTCCCGGCATCCTTGCTTGATGAGTATAGCGCTATTGAAACCAAATATGCCGATTTGATTTCAATAGGTAAACACAAGAAAATTTCCGATGAAGATCACGAGCGATTGCTTGACATCTATAAACAGATGAATAAAAAGCAGCAGCAGTCAAGGATTATACGTTTTAGATATTTTAAAGGCCTGTTGCCGATGGCGATTCCTACCAAGAGCCAATACGAAACGTGGAAAAACCCCAGGATTTACGGCGTATGGATCAATGGTCATCATGTCAGCAATTCAGCGCTTTCCAAATATGAAGCGGACGATTTTAGTCAGTTTTTTGTAAGCAGGCTGTACGGAGTTGCCAAAAAAGATAAAAATTATAAATATCAGTTGGATCTAATAACAAAAGCCTATTATGAAAATTACAAAAAAGAAACGCTCGAAAATTCACCGAAGACGATCATTGAATTCAGAATGCCAAAAGCGAAAGGTTAATATCAGTTAAAACTCCGAAGGCGGCATTAGGATTTAATGCTGCCTCATATTTTTTGCAAGTTCAGCAATATCGCATCCTTCCACAAACGTCAGATTTTGTTTTTTCACCAGTTTGGCTGTAGCATTTGAGGTCACCGGCGGATGCAACCACACTGTCTTTGCCCTTAATGGTAAAACGTGCCGGGTAATGATCTCCGGATGTTCGTTTTCCGGACGGAAAATATTTACAATATCGACTTCACCGGGGGCAGTTTCAAGATCGCTGTAAACGAGTTTGTCCGTTGCATAATTGCTCTCATACGATATGAGCGAATATTTATGCGGGGAATAACTGATCACCATAAAACCCGCTTTCAGCAACGAAAGCGGAACCTCTTCAGTCGGCCAGTCAACCAGCAGTATAGTTTTTGCGTTTTTTAAAATATCGATATATTTTTCACGCATATCATTAATTTTTAATGCTTGCCATACAATCTTTCAGTTTGCCTCTTATAATGATGGAATCTTTAATCTTAAGCGATCTATTATAAAACTCCGCAGCCTTAACATTGTTATTTTTTACTTTATAATAATCGCCCAATGAACCATAAACAATACTGCTGCGCGGGTAATATGCTGCGTTAAGTGTAAAAACTGCTAACGCCTGCGGATATAAATTGATCTCCATATAATCATGACCCATTGCATCGAGCAACGCTTCAGGCGGCAGCACTTTATAGTCCATGGATTTTGAAATACCTGCAAAATGTTTTTCGATAATAGATGCAACATCCGATTTGGTATCCGTACTAAACAGCGCCGCTTCTGTTTCAGGTGGCAGCCTGTAATATCTGAACAGAAACCGAAAAGCATCATATTCCGCTATTAATGGCGATGAATTATGATTATCGTCCGGATAATACTTACAGGAAAATATCAAACCATTATCCGGATTTTCTTTGAACTCGTCTGCAAGATTTAAAATGGAACGGATATGATCGGTAGCAGGAAGGTTTTCACGATGCGCACGTGCCGTATCGTCTCCAGGTGGCATTGTGTTTGCAATTCCCATAAAAACACGTTTGCCCGCAAATTTCTTTTGTTTCAAAACCTCTCCGGCCTGCTTCAGCAGTTTATGATCATCCCACCACATACTCGGATCGATAATCGCGTAGGCATCAAATATACCGGTATGGTTGATCAGCATATTGACGGCTGTGAGACCGCCAAAAGAGTGACCAATCAGCATCCTGTAAGGCGCTGCAGGATATTTAGATTCAACGTAAGGGATTAATTCCTGCGTTAAAAAAGCGTTGAATTTCTCACCGCCGCCGGAAGATTTAAAGGCGTCTGTCGTATTATGCTCAAAATCAAATTTGGAATGGGTAGGCGTCAGATCGCGCGTACGGTCTGTGTTAGTAATGCCGATTACGATCATGTCCGGACAGATCATATTGCCATTGGCTTCACTAAGGTATTGAATGATGCCGGAAACTGCGGCAAAATGCTCCGGGCCATCAAGCAAATAGACCACCGGATACCGTCCGTAATTCCCCGATTGTTCATTAACGCCTTTGGGAAGCCGGACCCACACCGCTCTTTTTTCGTTCAATATCTTTGACTGAACAGTATCGACATGTCCGGCTATTATATCATTTCCTGCAATGTCCTGTGCAATAACGGACGATACCCGGATAAGAAATAGCAATAAAAGGATTCGCTTCATGTGTAATTAGTTATACTAATCTACACAATTGCAGTCAAAAGAATTAGTCCAGTGGGATGTTAAAATTATCCGGCGGTGTAGAAACTATTTCGCCAAATTCATTCACATAAGCTATCATATTTTCCAAGTCTCCTCCGGATGAATTTTGCCTGCGTTCCTGCTTCCGTTGTTCCTTATCCTCCCTTCTTTTCTGCCTGTTCTTTTCGAGTTGTCTTTTCATGAATGTAGCTTGTGATTTACCCATAAATATTAAAAAAATTTGATTAGAAAATTTCCCGTTTTGCGGTTTCGCGATGATTACGATAAGCCGAAGTGTTTTAAAAACGGGCTGGATTACGGTCAAAGATAGCAAAAATCTGCCGGAATAACCATTAAAATCCGTAATAACAGGCAAACAACTGATATTCAGAAAACAATTTCTGTTGTAAATATGAAATCAAATAGTTTACTTTGTAAAACAAAGTACTTTTAATGAAACTCACTTTCGGCTTTCAAAAACGCTATTTTTTTCTGATGCTGATATTACTTATGATTGAGGTTATCATCGGCTTCGATTTTCACGATAAGCTTATCAGACCTTACGGCGGCGATTTTATCGTGGTGATCTTTCTTTACTGCTGTATTAAAAGCTTCATTCAGGCCGATGTATTAAAAACAGCGGTCGGAATACTGATATTCGCCTATCTGGTGGAAGTGTCGCAGTATTTTCATTTGGTCAGAATCTTAGCTCTTCAAAACAACAAACCAGCGTTGATATTATTAGGCGACTCATTTTCGTTTAATGATTTAATTGCATATACCCTCGGCATCGCCCTCGTGCTGCTATTAGAGAATCTAAAGCGAAGCCTTCAAAATTTTTAACAATATGGAAATTCCTTTTATAGACGAACAATCGATAGTCCGCAGGATATGGGGAAAAGCGGATACCGTTCTATTTATATTTGCGGGAGCTGCAGCAGAGTTCGCCCTTAACAAAGCAGTTGACTGGCTTTATTTTACCGGCAAACTTCCGGCTGATCCGCTTGGCAGGCTGTTTTCAACTGTAACTTACGCCCGCAAGATCATCTTCTCGGAGCGGGATGCAGCACTTAATGCCATTGATCACATCACATCGATTCATAAAGGGGTTGAAAAAAGCCGTGGGCAGCCTATCCCGGACGAGGCCTACCGGGATGTCTTGTTTTTACTTATAGATTATTCCATACGTTCGTTCGGCTTGCTTGAACAAAGATTAACAGAAGATGAAAAAGCAGAGGTTTTCAACGTATTCCATAAAGTTGGCGTCAGGATGAAACTTAATGGTCTTCCCGGCAGTTATGAGGCTTATCGTAAAATGCGGGTGGAGCATTTGCAGCAAAATCTTATAAGCAGCCGTTTCACAATAGATTTATATAAACAATATAAAAAAAACCTCGGATGGGTCAGGTACATTATTCTAAAACAGGTGCAGTTCCTGCTCGTACCTGCCGAGGTTAAAAAACTTTTAAAGTTAAAAAATCACTATTGGATAAAACCGTTATTGAACGGCTACAAGACACTGAGGCGGCTCCATTTGGAGAGAATATTCAAAAATGCCTTGCTGCCCGACGAATATAAAGAACAGATAAAAGCACTTGATTCTTATCGTTATCCGCTATCCTATGCATAAAAAAGCAGAAGCATGAGATGCGAACATTTCATACTTCTGCCATGTACAAATATTCCCTTTTTCAAGAAAGGAGAAAAAATTAGCTGATTACCAGCCTGAACCTTTTTTGGCGTTGCCGTTTTTTATATGCTCTTCGGCAGCGGCCTTGCCCATTATAGCAGCCATTTTATTGCCTTCGCTGTCGGTTCCTGTTGCAATGTACCTTCCTGATTTAACATCGATAACCGGATTGATCATCGGTACATTTTTAGTCTTTGTTTTTACTGAATACGCAGTAATACCACTTGTTGTTGCCATGATAAATGTAGTTTTTTAGTAAACCCCTGTGGGGGATTTTTGTTTTTAAATAGGTTTTAATAGCTGTTATTATATATAACCGCAGCCAATTTATAGAATTATGGCTTACAAACAAACATAACCCGGTCTGCGTTATCAAATAGTTATTAACAATGTGTAAACCTGCTATTAACAGTGATTTACCCGGTCTTTATTTTTATATATGCCGCTATGCTTTTAATTATTAATATTGAATAAATTTTCCCACCAAACAAACACATTATCATGAGAAACAGAGACTCAAGTATCCTATACTTAATACTCGGTATTTATGCCCTGATGGTCAACTGGTATTACAATCACAACCTTATCGACCTGTTAATCAGCTACATATTCTGGCCCATTTATTTAATTTATGAACTATTGATAGGTAACCTTTCTCATGGCATGTGGAAAGAGATACCCCTGTCATATTTCAGGTGACCCCTTCTCTATATTTAGCGGTCTGCATCCATTTACAAAGTGTTAATAAAACACCCGTTAAACTGCGTCAATTGTTAAAAAATGTAAAAAACGAAATACTTTATATTAATTTTAGCCAAAAGTCGTTCCTTTGCTAAATAATCTATATGAAGAAAATTTCACTTATTGCTATTTTGTTATCGGGTATTTTATTTCTTGAAAACTGTAAAAAAGACACGGTTGTTGCCACTGCCACGGCAACAAACCTGATGATCGCCAATATAAAGGACAGTACCTGGTTTACAGACACCGTGACTTCGACTTTAACATATAATTCCGCTTCAAAAACCAAGACATTTACCTGCGAAGGAACTGCCTTCAATAAAAGGTTATCTATTTCTCTAACCAAGGGGAGCTCAAGCAACACCAGCGGGTTTCCTTTAGGAACCTATACTGTTGATAATACCTCCAATGTGCAGCTTGCATTTTTATCTCCGAAAAGGAATGAAAGCGGAGATGTAGTTTACACACCCAATGGCATTGTCGCGCCAGGTTCCGGGACGGTAGTCGTAACGGAAGTTGATTCAGTAGAAAACAAGATCACCGGCACCTTCAGTTTTACATCGCTGGTAAATAATTATGATGACCAAGGTAATGTGGTATCCGTAACCGTCGCCGTTATCTCCGGAGGAGGTTTTAATAAGGTCCCTTACGTTTTTAAATCCAACTAATCACTGAAGAAAACTCTACATATAGGAGGTAATTTCATAGAGATTTTAAAGTGCTGGAACCATTTAGTTCGGGCACTTTTTGTTTTAAATGGTATGGGCGCTGCCTGGGAACCACTTATTTTAGAATTATTACCTTTGTTGAAAATTCAAAATAAATGCCTCAAAAAAATAAAGCCGTTTTTTTGGACCGCGACGGCGTCTTAAATCAGGAGATGGGCGATTACGTACGCCGTGTCGAAGATTTTCATATTCTGAACAATTTTGAAGCACTCAAAGTACTTAAAGATAAAGGCTATTTGCTGATAGTTGCTACTAACCAGGGAGGTCTTGCAAAGGGATGGTACACCGAAGACGAGCTAAGCCGGATGCATGATAAGTTAAAAAAGGCTTATCAGGGACATGGTATAGAATTCACCGATTTCTTTTATTGCCCGCATCATCCCGATTTTACAGGAGATTGCGATTGCCGTAAACCCAAACCCGGACTATTGCTGCGGGGTATCGATAAGTACAATATCGATCCAGCAAAGTCGTATTTTATAGGAGACCGGGAACGTGATGTAGAGGCCGGTACCGCTGCCGGAGTAAAGGGAATCCTGATAGACAGCGACCAACCTCTTAGCCAGATTTTGGATTTGATTGAATAGCCGCTGGCAGGAATAACCAGACAGCGGACTTAAAGACTCAATATATTTTCCCCTAAAATACAATTATGAGTATGACCTTAAAACGCTACTTAACCAATCTTGATTCACTGATTGCTGCAGCTATTGGTTTTTATGTCATCTGCCTTTTCACCGCTTACAGCGGCGTCGGCATCTCCCCTGATTCCATTATGTATGCAAGCACCGCAACCAATATCCAGGCGCACGGTTCATTGCTCACATTTAATAAAGGTCCGCTGGTATTTTTTCCCGTTTTTTATCCATTTTTTTTAGGGATCATTCAGTTTATAACACGCGTTGATCCTATTGAAGGGGGAGCGATGATCAACGCAGCGCTATTCGCTATTGTCATTTTCACAAGCGGGTGGATAATGGAAAAGTTTGCCTCGCACTCGCGGATATACAAATGGCTTATTCTGGCTGCCATAATTCTTAGTCCGGCACTGCTTGAGATTTATACCTACCTATGGTCTGAAACCTTGTTTATTTTCGAAACGCTGTTATTTATCATCGCCTACTGGAAATATCTGCAAACGCATAGCGTCAAAGCATTGATATGGGTCGCTGTGATCACTGCGATCAGCTGTATTACCCGGTATGCAGGCGTAACCGTGATCGGCGCGGGCGGACTGATGCTTCTGCTGGATAATCAACTAAGCACCAAAAAGAAGATCAGCCACATCTTTATATTCGGATTGATCTCCATATCTCTTCTGGTTGGAAATCTCTTGCTAAACAAGATAAATTCGGGATTGAGTACGGGAACTCGAGAGCCCTCGATAACGCCGTTTTTTGATAATCTGTATTATATCGGCACTGTGTTTTGTGACTGGGCAGGTTTTGGAGAAAGCTCCTACCCTTACGCTACGGTCATCGCCGGGTTTATTTTAATCGCATTAACGGCGCTGCTTGTCTGGAAGGCTTTTTCCGGCCGGATAAAAAGTTATGAAAATATTGCCATCGCGTATGCCGTCGTTTATGGCTTCTTTATGGTTATATCAGCAAGTATATCAAGATACGAGCGGATCAACAGCAGGCTACTCTCACCGATGTTTATTCCGTTATTGATCGCCTGTACCAGTTGGGTGCCTGACATTATACGAATCGTTAAATCAAAAGCGAAATATGTCCTTGCAGGCGTGGCAATAATTCTCATGCTTGCTTTTGAATACACTACATATCAGACCGATTACCAGCGCTACGACGACGAATTTGATTACGGTGTGCCGGGCTATAGTGATGACGACTGGAACAAGTCGGAGTTTATTGTGTATCTGAGACATCACAAACACATGTTCCGGGAGGATATCCCTATCTACACTGACGCTGATGAAGCCGTTTATCTGTTCACAGGTATGTCATCGACGCTCGTCCCGCACAAATACTTCAAAGACAAGGTACAAAAATTTTATGCGCAAAAGCGGTTTTACCTCGTTTGGTTTGATAACTTATACAATAAGGAACTGATAAGCCTTGACGACATCAAGGCAAATAAAAAACTGGTAAAAATAGGCGAAGCCAAAGAAGGCCAGATTTACCTGTGCGAGGAGAAATAAGATTCAAAATAGCTTTATTATTCCCCGGTTCTTACGACATCGCTTCGGCTACATTGAAATAAAATTCGGAAAGTCTGCTAATAGAGTCTTTAAAACGAAATTTAATTTTGATTTAATAAACAGTTGGGTATATTTGCGCTCAATATCTATCGTTTTACTATATAAAAAATGAACGGTTATACATTATATCATCTGCACCTGCACCATCACCACCATGTGGTGATAAGATAATGTATATATTTCTACGCGAAATAAAGACCTCCGACTCATATTTTTATTATAGTTCCTTAAAATTATCCAGTGAAAACACTTAAAATAGCTATCCAGAAATCGGGTAGGCTCAACGAAAAATCTGTTGAATTATTAAAGAATTGCGGCTTAAACTTTGAAAATTATAAAAGCTCGCTTATATCTCCTGTCTCTAACTTCCCGCTCGAAATTCTTTTTTTGCGCGATGATGATATTCCAGAATACGTACAGGATGGCATAGCCGATCTTGGTATTGTGGGCGAAAATGTTATCCAGGAAACTGAAGTTGAGGTCAGCTATCTGCAACGCCTTGGCTTCGGCAGATGTTCCCTGAAAATTGCTGTTCCTAACAGTAATAATATTCAGGATATTGCCGAACTTAATGGTAAATCAATCGCCACAACCTACCCTGTCATACTGGGGAAATTTCTTAAAAGCAAAGAGATAAAAGCAGATATACGGACTATATCAGGATCTGTCGAAATATCACCAGGGCTTGGGCTTAGTGATGCCATCTGCGATCTTGTTTCGACCGGGGGTACGCTTAAAAGCAATGGCCTTAAACCCTTTGCTGATGTAATGTCATCCGAAGCTGTGCTGATCGGCCGTTCCGGAAGCGAAAATGAAGAATTGGTAAAGGAACTTATCCAGCGTATCCAGTCTGTTTTACGGGCTAAGGAAACCAAATATGTGGTTTTGAACGTTCATAAGGATAACCTGCCTGCCATAGCAGCATTGCTCCCAGGTGTTAAAAGCCCTTCGGTTGTAGCATTGGCAGAAGACAATTGGGTGGCGGTGCATACGGTGATACCGGAGCGTGATTTCTGGGACAGGATAAGCCAGCTAAAACAGGCTGGCGCACAGGGAATTGTGGTAATGCCTATTGAAAAGATCATAATTTAACCGGATGAAAACGTTTAAATACAGCGAGCTTAGTGCCGCTGACATTAAAAAGCTGGTTCAGCGAAACGCCGATCCATCGAACGAAATCCGCGTTATTGTGGAAGATATAATTAACCACGTCCGGCAAAACGGGGACAGCGCCATGGTTGATTACGCACTGAAATATGATAAGGTTTCCATCGAAAAACTATATCTCGAAAGAGAAGATCTTGTGGAAATTGCATCTACGGTCTCTGCAGATCAACAGTCAGCCCTGGAGATAGCCTATCGCAATATTGAATTATTTCACCGTTCTCAGTTAAAAAACGAAGATAAAGTAGAAACCATGCCCGGTGTGACCTGCTGGCGCGAAATACGTCCGATTGAGAAAGTTGGATTGTATATACCTGGTGGGTCAGCGGTATTACCGAGTACATTTTTAATGCTTGGCATCCCGGCCAGGCTTGCAGGATGCAGCGAAATTATAGTTTGTTCCCCGCCGCAAAAAAATGGAAAGGTAAACGCATTCATAGCGTACGTAGCTATATTGCTGGGAGTTGAAAGGATCTATCTCGCGGGCGGCGCTCAGGCCATAGCAGCGATGGCCTACGGCACTGAAACGATAGAAAAAGTCGATAAAATATTCGGACCCGGTAATCAGTTTGTAACAATGGCGAAGACGATTGTTCAGTCAACCACCACAACGGCTATCGATATGCCTGCAGGTCCGTCTGAAGTGTTGGTGATTGCTGATGACACCGCTGATCCAGCGTTTGTAGCTGCTGATTTGCTTGCTCAGGCTGAACACGGGATGGATAGTCAGTCAATATTGGTTTGTACATCCGAAACTATTGCAGAACAGGTATTTGCGGAACTTGACAGGCAATTGCCAGTTCTTCCGCGTGCCGAGATCGCTGCAAAGGCAATTGAAAACTCTTATGCTGTTATTGCTAAGGATTTAGACGAGGCATTGAAATTCAGCAATGCCTATGCACCTGAACACTTAATATTAGCTACCGATAACTGGCAAACTTTAACTGAAAGAATTATAAATGCGGGGTCTGTTTTTTTAGGGGATCAAACACCTGAAAGTGCTGGCGACTATGCTTCGGGAACCAATCACACATTGCCTACAAGCTCACATGCACGTGCTTATTCAGGCGTTTCCGTGGATTCCTTTGTAAAAAAGATCACGTTTCAGCATATAACACCCGAGGGATTAAAAAAAATAGGGCCTTCAATTGAAACACTGTCTGAGCTTGAGGGCCTTCAGGCTCACAGGAACGCCGTATCTATCAGAATAAATAAAGTTTAACGCTGTTACCCACTGTACAGAAATCACAATGTTCGACATAAATAACCTTTTAAGGGAAAATATAAAAAACCTGGTACCCTACTCTTCCGCGCGTGACGAGTATCAGGGCGAGGCCAGCATTTTTTTGGATGCCAACGAGAATGCATTCGGTTCACCGCTGCAACAACAATATAACCGTTACCCTGATCCGCTTCAATTCGCCGTCAAAAAAAAGCTGACTGAGATCAAGGGAGTTCCGCCAAGAAATATTTTCTTAGGCAACGGTAGCGACGAAGCCATTGATATCCTTTTTCGCAGCTTTTGTAACCCCGGCATTGACAATGTAATACTTGTGCCTCCGACGTACGGCATGTACCAGGTATCCGCAAATATCAATGATATAGCTGTAAGAAATGTATCACTTACGACTGATTATCAGCTCAACCTTGAGGGTATTGCGGAAGCAATAGATAAAAACACCAAACTGATATTTATTTGTTCGCCGAACAATCCGACAGGTAATTCTATTAATCGCTCTGATGTGGAAACATTGCTGGCAAATTTTTCGGGAATTGTTGTAGTTGACGAAGCTTATATAAACTTCAGCAGGCAAAAGTCTTTTATTCAGGAGCTTACAGAATATGCTAATCTGGTTGTTCTACAAACGCTGTCGAAAGCCTGGGGACTGGCCGGATTGCGACTTGGAATGGCATTCGCGAGTGAAGAAATAATTGAGATCATGAATAAGGTGAAACCGCCTTATAATATCAATGAAGCGTCACAGGAACTTGCATTACAGGCGCTTGAAAATGTCGCACAAGTTAATAGCTGGATAAGGGAAACGCTTAATCAGCGGGATAAACTTGTGCTTGGGTTGAAGGATTTGGATTTTGTCATTGATATTTATCCGTCAGACGCTAACTTCATTCTTGTAAAAACAACCGTTCCAAACGCGATATATGAGTTTTTGGTAACAAAAGGGATTATCGTTCGCAACCGTTCTAAAGTTGAACTTTGCGAAGGCTGTCTTCGGATCACGATAGGCACACCTGAAGAAAACGAAATATTACTTGAAACCTTAAAGGATTTTAGATAAGTATCTATGCAAAAAGTACTTTTTATCGACCGCGACGGCACCATTATTAAAGAAACGCCCGACGAACAAATTGATTCGTTCGCCAAGCTCACCTTTTATCCTGAAGCGTTACAATATCTGCCTAAAATAGCGCGCGAACTTGATTACGAGCTGGTTATGGTAACCAATCAGGACGGTCTTGGCACCGCATCGTATCCAGAAGATACGTTCTGGCCGGTACAGAATTTTGTTTTGAAAACCTTTGAGAACGAAGGCGTTGTCTTTTCCGACATCTGTGTTGATCGAACCTTCCCTGCCGATAACGCACCAACGCGAAAACCAGGCACCGGGATGTTGGTTAAATATTTTGACCAGGAAAAGTACGACCTGAAAAATTCCTACACCATCGGTGATCGCAAAAATGACGTGCTGCTTGCCCATAACCTTGGGGCGAAAGCTATATGGCTGAATGACGGCTCAAATATGGGCGGTAATGAATTTAAAGCAGATGAAGAAGAAATTGTTGCCCAGACGGCCGTATTGCAAACAACAGAGTGGCAAAAGATATATGAGTTCTTAAAACTTGGACGCCGGGTATTCGAGCATCGGCGTACAACAAATGAAACCGATATTTACATTAAGATAAACCTCGATGGCACCGGAGTAGCTAAGGTGTCAACGGGTCTTGGCTTCTTTGATCATATGCTCGATCAAATTGCCAGGCATGGTAATATCGATCTTGAAATAACTGCAAAGGGCGATCTGCATATCGACGAACACCATACTATAGAGGATACCGGTATTGCCCTTGGCGAGGTTTTTGCATTAGCTTTAGGCAGTAAAAAAGGCATTGAAAGATACGGTTTTTGCTTGCCTATGGACGACTGCCTCGCGCAGACCGCTATAGATTTTGGTGGGCGCAACTGGATAGTTTGGGACGCAGAATTTAAAAGGGAAATGATTGGCGAAATGCCGACTGAAATGTTCTTTCATTTCTTTAAATCTTTCAGTGATGCAGCGAAAGCTAACCTGAACATGCAAGCAACAGGAGAAAACGAACATCATAAGATAGAAGCCATTTTTAAATCCTTTGCGAAGTCTATTAAAATGGCTGTAAAAAGAGACGTGAATAAAATGGTTTTGCCATCAACTAAAGGTTTATTGTAACAGTCGGTTAATTAAAATAGAGATTTTGACAGCATCATCAAAAGTCAATAACAACATTGGTATCATCCAGTATGGAGCTGGGAATATCTTCTCGCTCACCGCTGCTCTTGAGCGGCTGAACATAGGATATGGCATGATCGCGACTGCAAATGACTTTGACCAATACGACCGTTATATCATCCCCGGCGTTGGCCACGCGGGTGCAGCCATGAACAAGCTGGAACAAACGGGGTTGGTACCTATTATAAAGGAATTAAAGAAACCGGTTTTAGGGATTTGCGTGGGAATGCAGCTCCTCACCTCCTATTCAGAAGAGGGAGATTCTGACCTGCTTAATCTCTTCCCGATCAAAACATTAAAATTTGCTGCAACTGCGGATTTTAAGGTACCGCACACCGGCTGGAACCGTGTTTATCCTGAAAAGGATAATGTCGTTTTTAAAAATATTCCCGACGGTTCACATTTTTACTTTGTACATTCATATTTTATAGAATATAATCATTCATATACATTAGCATCAGCGTCGTATATCAACAAATTTTCGGCATCAATTATGCGTGCCAATTTTTATGGCGTTCAATTTCACCCCGAAAAATCGGGCGCTTACGGAGAACAGTTATTAACAAACTTTTCAAAACTCTAAAAAAATGTACATTATTCCGGCAATAGATATTTTAAATAAAAAAGTGGTGCGTCTGCGTGAAGGCGACTATCAGCAAGTCACAGAATACGATGTTTCTTTAGAAGAAATGATTGAAAAATATCAGTCAAACGGCACAAACTTTATCCATATCATCGATCTGAATGGCGCCAAAAATGATTTCTCCAATCAGGAATATCTTTTTGAAGTGATCCGGAAAACAGATATGAAAGTACAATATGGCGGTGGGATCAGAAGCATAGACAAAGTAAAGGAATTGATCGATTCCGGCGTACATCGTGTGATCGTTGGAACGCAGGCGTTAACCAACCCTTCCTTTTTACCGCAGCTGAGCCAGGAAATTTGTGGAAAGGAAAAATGCTCAGACCAAGTGGTAATTGCCATTGATGTTCTGGACGAAGTAATAAAGTACTCCGGATGGATGGAAAGCTCACCTATCAAATTGATGGACTACGTTGATAAATGTCTTTCATTGGGATTTTTCCGATTTCTGTGCACCGACATAGACAAAGACGGAAAATTAGGTGGTGCAGGCATCGCACTTTATAAAAAACTGCTTGATCATTCGCCATTTATCAAGCTTATCGCTTCGGGCGGTGTAAGCTCCATGGAGGATGTCGAAAAACTAAGACGCATTAAAGTTGAATCATGTGTGGTTGGCAAAGCAATCTATGAGGGCCGAATCAGTATTGAGGACATTAAACATTGGAATCTTGAATCTTTAATATCCATCTAAGTTCAGGCAGAGTCCCTTTAACAGTTTCATCTATGCTTTCTAAAAGAATTATTCCATGTCTCGATGTAAAAGACGGACGCACAGTGAAAGGTGTGAATTTTGTCGATCTACGGGACGCAGGCGACCCGGTGGAGCTTGCCTGGAATTATTCCCGGCAGGGAGCTGACGAATTAGTCTTTTTGGATATAACCGCCACGGTGGAGAGGCGAAAAACAATGGTTGAGCTGGTGAAAGCCGTTGCCAGACAGATAAATATCCCGTTTACCATCGGTGGCGGGATAAACGAGATAGCGGATGCCGACGCTTTGCTTAACGCCGGCGCCGACAAAATATCAATTAACTCTGCCGCAGTGCGTAACCCCGATTTGATCGACCAACTGGCCACCGCTTTTGGTGTTCAATTCGTTGTGATCGCTGTTGATACCCGGGTTATTAATGAACATAATATTGTCCATCTTAATGGTGGAAGGCTTCCAACAGAAAAGGACACATTGGCCTGGATATTGGAAGCAGAAAGCAGAGGCGCTGGCGAGATCCTGCTTACATCAATGGATCACGACGGTACTAAATCAGGTTTTGATAATCGTTTCCTGAAAAAAGTAAATAATAGCGTAAACATTCCCGTAATTGCCTCAGGTGGTGCAGGCTCAGCACAGGATTTTGTCGATGTATTTGAGCAAAGTAATGTAGATGCTGCGTTAGCGGCATCTGTATTTCACTATGGCGAAATTTTGATTCCGGATCTGAAACGCGTGCTAAGAAAAAACAACATTGAAGTAAGGGAGACTTATTAAAACAATGCAAATAGACTTTAACAAATTATCGGGATTAATACCCGTCATAATACAGGATGAACAAACACTTGAAGTGTTAATGCTTGGTTACATGAACCAGGAAGCTTATGAAAAAACTGTCAATGAACAAAAGGTCACCTTCTTTTCCCGTTCAAAAAACCGGCTGTGGACAAAAGGTGAAACCAGCGGGAATTTTTTACACGTAAAAACGATCGATATTGACTGCGATAATGATACGCTATTGATAAAAGTGAAAGCGGAGGGTCCTACCTGTCATACCGGTTCGCGCAGCTGTTTTAAAACAGCGTTCAACCAGAACTTCATTATGGAACTGGAAAACATTATTGATGACCGGTATAAAAACCCACAGGAAGGTTCTTATGTAAACAAGCTCCGCAACAAAGGAATAAATAAAATAGCTCAGAAAGTGGGCGAAGAGGGTGTGGAAACGGTTATTGCTGCGCTTGCTGAAACCGAAACCGATCTGATCAATGAAGCGTCTGATCTGGTTTTCCACCTGCTTATTTTATTGAAGGAAAAGAATTTGAAACTCGAAAATATAGCTAAGAATCTGGAGTCAAGGCATAAATAATTATGTTTTACAGCCCCCAATATTTTTTAGATTAAATGGTTGTAGAGAAAACGGCTGAACTCACCGGTCACAGTAACCCAATATTCACACTTGAGCTTTCACAAAAACCAGGAATACTCTTTACTGGTGGAAATGATAAAGGCCTGGTTGAATGGAGCCTGAAAAACAATGCCTTTATTAAGGTAATGTTCCCTGTCAGTTCGTCAATCTATGCCATACATTGCCCGGAAGGGCTGCCTCTGCTTTTTTCAGGACTACGCAATGGCAATATTTTAGCTTTTGATTTTATTCAACAACAGCTTCTGCCAGATTTGAGGCATCATCAGAAACCGGTTTTTGACATTAAATCAATCAACAAAAAAGAAGAATTGCTGGCAGCTTCTGAAGACGGCAGCGTAACAGTTTGGAGCATGGAAACTCTCGAACTGCTTCATACGATCCGGGTGTCCGCTGATACCGTAAGGTGCATCGCTATTTCACCGGACGAGAAACAATGTGCTTTTGGATGCCGCGATAATAGTATTCATATTTATGACCTGGACGATTATACCCTGCTGAAAATATTACATGGGCATACTATGTCGGTATTTTCTCTGCAGTATGCTCCGTCAGGTGACTATTTGGTTTCAGGAAGCCGTGACGCACAGGTTAAAATTTGGGATGCCTCATCCTACAACCTTACCCACAATATTCCCGCTCATCTTTTTGCGGTCAACAGTATCGCATTCCATATTTCCGAACCCTACTTTGCTACCAGCAGCATGGATAAAAGCATTAAACTATGGGGAGCCGACGATTTCAGACTTTATAAAAATATCAGCCGGGAGAAAGGCTATGCAGCTCATCAGTTATCCGTAAACAAACTTGGATGGAACGGTGATCAGTTGCTTTCAGTTAGCGATGATAAAAGGGTAATTGTCTGGAATTTTGATTTTGATCGTGAAAATGACGTTTGATTGATGTCAGTTTGTGTGTGTATCTGCGTTGCTCTTCGCTGTAAATACCTTTCTCATCAATTGCGTCTATCTTCACTTTTCCTGAAGCGTGAATGATCTTCTCATTGTTTAATATAATTCCCACATGCACGATCTTCCCATCTGCATTTTCAAAGAAAGCCAGATCGCCCATTTTAGCCTCATATAAAGATTTTACCCCCTCCCCCTGTTCCGCTTGCATGTGTGCGTCGCGTAACAATGAAATGCCCTGCGATCTGAAAACAGCTTGCGTAAAACCGGAGCAGTCTATACCGAAATGCGTGCGCCCCCCCCAGAGATATGGTGCATTTAAAAATGAACTTGCGGTAACGACGATATTCCCCGTCTCT
Organism: Mucilaginibacter sp.; assembly: GCA_035547875.1. Classification (GTDB taxonomy): domain Bacteria; phylum Bacteroidota; class Bacteroidia; order Sphingobacteriales; family Sphingobacteriaceae; genus Mucilaginibacter. Next base: position 341,354 of record DASZTX010000013.1, read on the forward strand.
CCTATTTCACCTATTATTTCAAACTTTTCGTCTCCGATACGGCAGGTTGTACCCTCCAGAAATGCGAGAGAGCTTCCTATGGGCAGATACAAAATGCTGTTATTGGTAATTTTCCAGGCCTGCGTAACCGCACGATTGGTAATAGGCGGCGGGGTTTGTCTGATACGTTTATAAGCCAGATGGCCAAGCATATTAAACTGCAACCTGCCTATCCAGCCGGGATAGTTATCTAATGATGTAATAATCCTTACCCAGTTCTCTTTCCATTCAAGAATTTCGAACGTCTCGCCAAACAACACCTGCGACACCTGCTCGCTTCTGTCGCTGGCTTCGGCCCTCAAGGGTATGACAGAAAGATTGCAAATACCGTATTCCATAGCAGGCTTAGTACGAAACTGAAAGGTTAATGTTTCACTTAGGTTTTAACTTACAAAAAAAGGGGAAAGTATTGGCATACCGTCCCCCTTTTTCAATTGTCACACGTTTGTTACTCACCCATGTGAAGCCATTCTTTTTTGGCCAGCAATTCTTCTTTTGATTCGCGCACGTCTTCATCGTCCACACAACAATCTACAGGACAAACCGCTGCACACTGAGGTTCATCATGAAACCCAACACATTCGGTACACTTATCGGGAACTATATAATAAATATCGTCAGAAAGAGCTGCCTGAGATTCCTCAGCGCTTAAAGTATTCCCGTCTCCAAAATCGATCACTCCCTTTAAGCCGGTACCATCAGAAAAACGCCATGCTGCTCCTGCATCGTAAATAGCATTATTCGGGCATTCAGGTTCGCAAGCTCCGCAGTTTATACATTCATCGGTGATTTTAATCGCCATATTTCTTTGTTTCTTATAATCTCAATTAACTTTGCCTGCTGTTAAACAAACATGCAAATATAACAAAAAAACAATTTAAGGGTTTCCCAACCCACCATATATATGTCAAATTTTAGCAAGGACAAACTGACCGGAGTTTTCGCCGAACTTGGCCGTAAACTGATACAGCCCGATGAAGAACTTACCCATTTAATTAATACAGAGAAGCACCATAACGCATGGTTTACCGCTGAAAACGTATCGATGGCGATACACGCTATTAGCGACATGCTGAACGAAACCAATATTGAAAAATGGTTATCACGTTATGAACTGGATGTACAAAAACGGCGTATAAAAACAGGACTCGTGCTGGCGGGAAATATCCCACTCGTTGGTTTTCATGACGTGCTATGTGTATTGATCACAGGCAATTTTCCCATGATCAAAGCCTCCA
>DASZTX010000014.1:0-1528 GCA_035547875.1 Mucilaginibacter sp.
ATCATCGGATGAAAGCCCGCTTGCTTTGCTGAGGTGGTTGAAATACAGGAAGCTGCCCGTCGGGCTCGTTTGTGCCTCTGCGACAGCCAGGATGAGCAGGAGGCTGCACAGTAAAACTATGATGCGGTACGCTTTTAACAATGGGGCTATTTTATATATAAAGTTAATTAACGTGAGTTCGACGAAAGAGGATAAAAACAGTTTAGAATGTAGAGATATAAAAGCAGAATATTTAGTATATTTATGTTTCTGAAATACAAATATTTAACTAAATATTCTGCTATGATTACGGATGACAAAATTACGGAAATTTACTTCGTGATCGATGAATTTTTTAAAGAATTTGACCAGCTCATTAAGGAGCATCAATTGGGAAATGGGTTATCAAAGAAAAGAAACCGCTCTTGCAGGCTTTCTGACAGCGAAGTGATGACCATCATGTTATTGTTTCACTATGGCGGATTTAAGAACCTCAAACATTTTTACCTGCATTACATTCAAAAACACCTCCAAAAGGATTTTCCTCAAACGGTATCTTATAACCGCTTTGTTGAGCTTCAGAGAAAGGTGGTTGTGCCCTTAGCGGTATTTATGAAAGTGGTTTGCCTGGGCAAATGCACAGGCATTTCTTTTATCGATTCAACGCCATTAAGGGTTTGCCATATCAAAAGAGAAAAGCAACACAGGACTTTTAAAGCAATGGCTGCCAAAGGGCAGTGCTCCATCGGTTGGTTCTATGGATTTAAGCTGCATCTGATCATTAATGATCGTGGAGAATTGCTGGATTTTATCCTCACACAAGGCAATGTGGATGACAGAGCGCCTTTGAAGAGCATGGATTTTCATAAGCGAATCTTCGGTAAGCTATTCGGTGATAAAGGCTACATCAGCCGGGATTTGTTTGAACAGCTCTTTATAGATGGTGTTCATCTGGTTACCAGGATTAAGAAGAACATGAAGAATGCTTTGATGTTGCTCAACGATAAGATCATGCTCCGTAAACGAGCTTTGATTGAAACGGTGAATGACCAACTCAAGAACATCTGCCAGATAGAACATACAAGACACAGAAGTTTCGGGAACTTCATTGTCAACATGTTGTCTGCTCTCGCCGCTTATTGTTTCTTCGAGAAGAAACCTTCCATTAATCTTAAATCAGATTTCATTGACGAAAGCAAATTTATCGCTGCTTAAATCGAACTCACGTTAATTATTGATCTGCTCCTGCGATTTGAACTGGCCCGTCACTTCATAGCCCCAGAAAATGCCGGACCATCTTTCTTCTGTGGAATTGAAATACTGGTCCAGCGAGTTACCGAATTTGGGCTTATAGGAATGAAGGAATTTCGACCGGGAATAAGAAACGTTTCCTGATATGGAATAGCGCAGCTCACCGATCTTGTTGGCATAGCTCAGGGCAAACTCACCGCCTATCTGCGCATCGCTGTTCACATTTTCCAGCGGCAGGGAATAGCCCAGCTCATCGGGTATCAGCACATCATATTTTGCTGCCAGCAGGCCCGTTCTT
>DASZTX010000015.1:0-2905 GCA_035547875.1 Mucilaginibacter sp.
GTTTATTAATGATTGATTTAGCGATGCCGAAGGCCGCACTGCCCTAGAAAATCTACTTGATGAGGATGATGAAATCGTACGTGACCTTGTATTAGATGCAGCAATGAGACAAATCGTTGATACAATTACTTTTAACACATAGGCAAAATTCTTATAAACTATTTTTGTGACTTGTGTATAACACAGTGTATTTACTTAAAAAAAGGTCTTGGGTGCGGGTCGTGGATAAATATGTTGCCGATCTCATAAGACCTCGATGGCATTGTTATCGTTAAGCAACGGAGCTATTTAGTCTGTCAAGGAAGTAGTTTACTTTCAGCGAGGTAGTTTTCGCCCCACAAATGGTGCGTTTATTTATAGCTAGGTGAGGAGCCTAGGCCAAATCTTTAGGTGAAGTTTACAAACGGAACCAAATCCAAATTGAAACGAGTTATTACGGGGTTCATTCACACTGCAATTGCATACAAAATAATAGCCTTGCGAAGTGGATTGACTTAGTAGCCCGGCAAATTAAATCAATAGAGAGTTTGTAAGTAGTGGGGAGCAAACACGAATTTAAGTTGACGCTGTACGCGGTTTTAAATTGGGCCAAAACTACACACTATAGCCTGTGGCTTTTGCAAAAGTTGATGAGAGATCACGTGGGGACCCGATTTATGCCGAAAAGGTTCAGTTGTCTAAGTAAAACGGTAAAAGTTCAGTACTTTTTGAATAAGGGGGGACCATCCTCCAATACTTGAAGGAGATTTGAGTAATAGAGTAATTTAGTACTGTGAGGGAACCGGTGCAACAGAACCAGCCTCGGAGTCCAATAGAATTCTAAACACGAGATATAAACAAAAGCGCTTAAATATTAAATTTATTAAAATTTTGGTACCTTTTGTATAATGGACTAGCAACCTGATTTATGGTGGTATGCTTAAGTTTTTTACTCGTTAAGCAAAATGAAGGTGAACATAAAAAGTATATTGAATCACGTGAATTACGCCCGAAGCTAAAGTGATCTAGTCTCTCGCAGGCTGAGCGGCCTAACCCATACCTGTTGAAAAAGGTTGGGGTGACTTGTGACTAGGGGTGAAAGTCTAATCAAACTTAGTGATAGCTGGTTTTCTGCGAAATTTATTTTAGTAAAGCACTTGTTATTAAAATGGTAGAGAAACTCTGGTAGCAATACATATGTATAGGCAGGGGGAAGCTTCGAACGTTTTTAGAGTAAACAAGTAGTCAGGCGTCGGGCTAGAAGGTTCGGAAGCCTATAGGGAAACAGCCCTATAAACAATCGCTAAGATCTCTAACATTTTTGAATTACTAAGTTGAGAGCATATTGCATTAATGGTGGCCAAACGGTTGGCATAGAGGCCGTCATCTTGCGTTTAATACAGCTTACTAAAGCTTCGGCTTTGCTGTATTTAGTTTTAATAAGGAGTGCGTTAAAGCTCAAGGGACATTGATTGAGATGTAATTATTGGATAACGCAAGTATTTGGGAATCTATAGAATTATCGAAGCGTAGTATTTATAAAATATAAACTGGTTGTTGGACTTTTTGTGAGTCGTGACAAACAAAGTTTATTTGGTAGCGGAACGCTTAAAAATTTAAACTTGATGAACAATAGTTCCTGTTTAGGTTGATTATGCTAGTACGAGTAGCGACAAGCACCGGCAAAACGGTGCCGCCGAAAGTTAAAGGTTTTCTTCGTGCAGTTTGGCTGCGAAGATTTAGTCGACCTCTAAGGTGTTTTGAGTATGGAGCCCGAAGAGAAGTTTGGAAACATTCGAGTACAGCCAAATAAACCTGCTATTGGTTAGTGCGTGGTGGGGTTAAATATGAATTAGATAATCAAATCACGACTAAAACACAGGAAAAGGTAGAAGTTTGTACTTATCGTACTATAAACCGACACAGGTAAACAAGTAGAGGATACTGAGGCGAATGAGAGAACAGCATTTAAGGAACTCGGCAAGATGACACTGTAACTTCGGAAGAAAGTGAACCATCTTCTACTCTAGTAGGGGCTTGGTAGCATGAAATTGGGAAAAGCGACTGTTTAATAAAAACACATGACTTAGCAAAGTTATATGAAAGAGGTATTAGGTTTGACGTCTGCCCGGCGCCCCAACATAAAGAAGGCTGTTAATAGCTCCCGACAAGAGATAAGGCAAACGGCGGCTGTATCCTGACGGTCCTAAGGTAGCGAAATTACTTGATTGGTAAGTTCCATCCCGCATGAATGACGTAACGACTTTTCCACTGTCTCTAGTGCTGGCTCAGCGAAACTGAATTCTCTGTGAAGATGCAGGGTTAGATATAGCTAGACGGAAAGACCCCGTGCACCTTGACTATGGTATACGGAAATCGTTTTTCTGGCCAGTTGTTTAGCATAGGCAGAAGTTTTTGGTGGGGGGCTGGGAGGTCTCACTTAAACACCGGTGAAATACTGCCCTACTGGCTTGAAGAAAAACTAAAAGCGAAACAAAAGAAGTAGAATTTCTGTGTAAGATACAGTTTGACTGGGACGGTCGCCTTATAAAGCACAACAAAGGTTCTGCGATAGGCTATTTAAGGTTGGTACCGAGACCAATCCTTTAGCGTAATAGTATAAATTAGCCAGACTGTGAGACGGTACAGGTCAATCAGGGATAGTTTATTTTATAAACCGTCGGCTATAGTAAGCAGCTAACACCGTATGGAAGGATTAGCTCAAAAGGAACTTAGGTACGCCGGGGATAACAGGCTGATATTCTCTGAGAGATCACATCGGTGAGTTTGTTTGGCACCTCGATGTCGGCTTTTCGCATCCTGGGACTGGAGGAGGCCCCAAGGGTAGGGTTGTTCACCCACTAAGGCGGAACATGAGCTGGGTTTAGAACGTTGCAAAACAGTTCGGTCCCTATCTGCTATATTA
>DASZTX010000016.1:0-5347 GCA_035547875.1 Mucilaginibacter sp.
TAAATTTATAAAGGGACTAGTCGGCCTGGCTTTTATTAGCCTTTGTAGAAATAATTTACAAATCAGTCAAGAGTTGTGGCGCTTAGGCTAATAGGCATAAACGCGTGGTTGATACCGCACAGCTCGCTACATTGTCCAAAATAATGCCCAAGGCGATTGATAAACAGCGAGACTTGGCTAAGGCGACCAGGACAAGCGTCAACTTTTATCCCCAACGACGGTATTGCTCAGCTATGGATAACATCGCTTGAAGTAACAAGTACCCTAATATGTTCGTGTGCCGGAAGATAAACAGTGTTGTCAGTTTTTAGAAGCCTAAATTTTTCAGATTCAACATCAGGCTCCATATAGGCATCAAAGCTTATGTCGTTTGCTTTATCTAGAGTTTCGTTATAAATTTCCGGATAATCTTTAGTCCCTAAACTGTCTGAATACTCGTAAGACCAGTACCACTGGCGTCCGATAACTTTTAAGGTTAGAAATGGATTATGTAGCTCATCCATAGAGTATAAAAGGACAAAAGACGGAAGGGCTATAAGTACGAGAATTATTGTTGGAATAATAGTCCAAATAATTTCAATCCCACTGTGATGAGTTACCTGAGAAACCTTAAATTTATTTGTTGTATTAAAGTTTAACCCAATAACGACCAGAATGTAAAGGACGAAAACGCTAATAAAAACTAAGAAAAACATCATGTCATGGTGAAGTGTAACTATACCCTCCATTATTGAAGAGGCTGGCAGTTGAAAATTTATTTGGGAGTCGTGCGGAAGTCCAGTCACGGCCAACAGCGACGAGGTGCGATTAAGGATAGTTCTTAAAGAATGACCTTTAATTTTCGTTATACGTTTTAAATGAATTGGCGCTTTGTTATCAATACGAGAGAATTGAGAGCGGTAATAAAATGCGTCGAACAGCATAACGAAAAACACTACAGTTGAAACAACTGATATGAAAGACCCCGCTGATGCCACAGTATTTCAAAGTGTAAAGGCATCTGGGTAATCAGGAATCCTGCGAGGCATGCCCGCTAACCCCAGAAAGTGCATAGGGAAAAATGTAAGGTTTACGCCGATAAAGAATAGAGCGAAATGTAACCTACCCAATCACTCTGAGTAAGTAACGCCCCACATTTTTTTAAATCACATATAAAATCCAGCGAAGATTGCAAATACAGCGCCCATGCTAAGAACATAGTGGAAGTGCGCCACAACATAATAAGTGTCGTGCATTGCAATATCTACACCAGCGTTTGATAGCACAACACCAGTCAGTCCGCCAACCGTAAATAAAAACAGGAACCCTAGTGCAAACAGCATAGGGGTTTCAAATACTACTTTTCCTCCTCATAGGGTAGCTAATCAGCTAAACACTTTCATTCCGGTGGGAACTGCAATAATCATTGTTGCCGCAGTGAAGTAAGCCCTTGTATCCACATCCATACCCACTGTGTACATGTGGTGACCCCATACGATAAAGCCCAAAAATCCAATTGAAAGCATAGCCCATACCATGCCCTGGTATCCAAATATTTGACGTCCCGAATATTTAGCTACCACTTGGCTAATAATACCGAACCCCGGTAGTATTAGAATGTACACCTCAGGGTGTCCGAAAAATCAAAATAAGTGCTGGAATAACACCGGATCTCCACACCCTGCTGGGACGAAGAATGTTGTGTTAAAGTGGCGATCTGTTAGCAGCATTGTAATAGCGCCCGCCAAAACCGGTAGAGAGGCTACTAAAAGGAATGAGGTGATCAACACAGATCACGCATATAATGGCATCCTAAACATCCCCATTGATTTCGGGCGCATATTCATAATTGTCACGATCATATTAATCGCCCCAAGGATTGAAGATGCACCGGCCAAGTGCATGCTCAGTATTGCCATATCCACAGAAGGACCAGCATGCCCCTTTATTCCACTAAGGGGAGGGTATAGAGTTCAGCCCGTACCGGCCCCATCCATAAAGGTTGATGCAATCAGTAAATAGAAAGATCACGGTAGTAGTCAGAAACTAAGGTTATTAAGTCTTGGAAATGCCATGTCTGGGGCTCCAATTAAAACTGGAATTAGTCAGTTACCAAATCCGCCGATAAGGATAGGCATAACCATAAAGAAGATCATAATAAGCCCGTGCGAAGTTACTACTACATTGTACAACTGGCTGTTACCTTCCAGGAGATTACCACCCGGCACGCCAAGTTGGGTCCTTATCACTATCGAAAGTCCCATACCTACAACTCCCGCAAAGCCCCCAAGCAGTAGGTATAAAGTTCCAATTTGTTTGTGATTCGTTGTGCAGGTTCATTTAACTATAAAGCTCCAAAGTTTCGAAAAAAAAGACATTGTGAAAATTAAAGATGGGTCGAACCGGAATTGAACCAGTCTAACCTTGTGTTACAAACAAGTGCCTAGCCGATCAGCCACCGACCCTGACTCTTTTGTAACCTTAATGGCCAAGGGCAATAGCGTCTTCCATATACATAGAAGAAAGTGCAGCAAACACGTAGGCTTGCAAATATGCAATACCAATTTCCATAAAAAAGATGACGCAAACTAGTGCAAACACTACTGCGCCCAGAAACGGTAAGGCAGAGGTAAGAAATAGTCAGGTAAAGGACATTAAAATTTTAACAAGAGAGTGACCTGCAAACATATTCGCAAATAGGCGCATGCCGAGGCTAACGGCCCTTGCTAAGTAAGAGATAAATTCTATAAGTATAATAAATGGGGCCATTACAATAGGGGTTCCGCTAGGATAAATGATAGCAAAAAACCTGACACTGTGCAGTGTAAAGCCAAACAGAATAACGCTTATAATTGTAGAGAAGCTTAGGAAAAATGTGAAAGTAGCGTCGCTTGTAATAGTGCCAATACCCGGTACCATACCAATTAAATTTGCTGTAAACAGCATAGAGTGCAGGCCAGCAAGAGACATATCATCGTCCTCTCATTCGCTATCTTCGCTATCGTCATCCTCTATGATATAATTAGAAGCAAAACCAGCAATAAATCCCTCAAAAAAGGACGGATCTAAAGCGCCAAAAACCATCTCAAAAATTTCATGCGGCAGATAGTTTAGCAGTGCGGCCTCGCCAGAAAGCCCAGTTAACCAAATCTTCGACAAAATCGACTGAATGAACAGCCTGCTACTTTCGTCTTCTCCAAATTGGTCAAGGGGCGAAGCAAAAATAAAGTTATTTAGAAGGTTTGAAAAAATCATTAACCGTTTTTATTACTTTTAACCTTTAGTAACTGTTTTGAAACCACATAAAAACAATAATAATTCGATTTCCAAAAGAACACACCTCAGGCTGTTCGTCTCAATAACGCTACCGTCTTTGTTAAGCACAAGCTGCGGTTTAGCTAGTGTTGAAGGAACCGCGGCACCGGGTTCAGATAAATTTGAAATATTTTCATGAATTGCATATATTAAACGGTGCCCCTGTTTGCACATAAAGCATGAAAGTAAGTATTTTAGGCGTGACCTAAAATACTCTTTAGAAACTTGTAACCCCCCCCTTAAATCATCACCAAAACAAGTGATTGCTGGTAGCTCGTTAAAAAAACCATACGAGCTAATAAGCTCAGGACTTTTGACGAAATATGGCCTAAAGACCTCCATTTTATCAAAGAGACCCTGCCGTAGCTTCTCGGTTTTATAGTTTTCAACGCCCTCAACAGCGTTCATAGTGGGCGTAACCGCCATAAGGTTTATTAGATCTTGCTGTGAGGCAAGGTCGGTGTCAAACACTAAATTCCATTTTCGGGCGGGTAAATTGAACAAATAGTCCAAGATAGTCCATTCGCAACTGCAGATCTTCTCTTGATCTTCAAAAAATTTTAAGCTGTACTCCTTATCCTCAGAGGGTAGTACCGCGCTACTAAAGAAATCGAAAGTCTTGTGCACATACTCACTACAAGAAGGCTTTTCCGCCCTTTCGGCAATCTCAAAAAGAGTTAGTGTTGATATACTGAGCCTGGAGCGCAGCGCCAACTGGCTAACTTGTTGGATTAGTTCATACAAGTAGTAATCGGCAAGAATTTTGCGGCTTCTTATACTAGCACCGACTAACCCTTTGAATCTGAGAATTGTTTCTAGCTGTTGTTCAAAATCAACACGAACACCTTCGCTCTGATGCCAAAGAGCAAGCAATTCACGAGTTACTTCTGTGATTTTGGCGTCGTCTAACGCGCCTCCGGCCCTGATGATAGCATCCAGCTTGTTACCGTACTGAATGAGGATGGTTTTAAAAAAAATGCGATTTGCTAGAATCTTCTTAGCGTTATTAAAGTGCTGATCCATTCTCGTAAAATGCTATTTTAAGTACTGCAAGCTCGTGCTCGAACAAAATTTTTAATTAGAGAGCACGAAACCTGAAAAATTAAACTATACAAAATAGATGTCTATACAAAAAACATAACATTTTGCAGCCAACTACATTAACCAAATTTGGGCTGCAAAGGCCAGGATAGGACTCGAACCTATTTGATTTTGGTTTGCAGCCAAAGCGTGTTCCTAACACCCCCTGGCCGGTTCGGTACCGCGGTGTTGTGTTTTTGCCCATTACTTTTAAAACAGCACCACTACTTACGTAAAACCATCTCGCCGCAACGGCGGGGCTAGGCTTATGCTCTCTAAAACTAACGTGTTAAAAAGTAACTGTATCAACGATTTTGCATAATTGTGCTACACGTATAATATACAGTCATGCATGATTTTTATCATCAAGTAGATTTTCTAGGGCAGTTCGCCTACTCGGGAGTAGAAGGAATTGAACCCCCCTTTTGTGTTTTGAAAACATACGTTCTGCCGCTAAACTATACTCCCGGAGTGCTACAGGACTCGAACCCATAACCTTCTCGGTGTAAGCGAGAAGCTCTGCAATTGAGCTAAGCACTCGGTTGCCCAAACAGTGAGTTGAACACTGGTCTCATGATTTTCAGTCATATGCTCTGCCGTTGAGCTACATGGGCCTCAAGAGTAGGCCAGATAGGAATTGAACATATGATCGCGTATTATGAGCACGCTGTTATGCAACTTAACTACAGGCCTTTCCCGCCCCTTGTGGCCCATCCCATCCCTGGCCCAAGGCTACTCTCCAATTTATACACTCTAAATAACCCGCTTGCTAACCCCATTTTATGTTAAAAAGTGCAATAAATTAATCTCCGTTCTTTCTAAAATATTTGCTTATGTGTTAAAAGTAATTGTATCAACGATTTGTCTCATTGCTGCATCTAATACAAGGTCACGTACGATTTCATCATCCTCATCAAGTAGATTTTCTAGGGCAGTGCGGCCTTCGGCATCGCTAAATCAATCATTAATAAAC
>DASZTX010000017.1:0-2358 GCA_035547875.1 Mucilaginibacter sp.
TTTCCACTTTTCGGGCAATTCTTCAAGTTTGCTGATCACGTCTTCGCGGTCGCGCACGTCGAAAACAAGGGTTTTCACATGTACATTATATTCGGCGATCAGCTGCTTTGATAACGTTTCGAGTCTGTCGGCACGACGACCGGTGAGGATGAGGTCATAACGTTCACGGGCGAATACGTGGGCACAGGCTTCACCGATCCCGGCGGTTGCGCCTGTAATTAGAGCGATCTTAGACATAGGTAAGTAGTAATCCGCTGCGAAATTAGCCATTTAATATCGATTTTTTCAGTGCGAAAGTCCCCTTAAACTTCGCCGTCTTTAAGAAAATGATTTAAACGTCAGTATTCTTAACCAGCGATTAAGATAATATTATCAGCCGAAAAAACCTTACCTGCTACTCGAAGATCAAGCTGAACGTGACCGTATGCAGCGATAGTTTACTAATAGGTGTGGCGAACGGATTATCCTCCGGTATCAGCACATTGCCGAACGAATTGGATATTTTTATTTCGGGAGATAACTTGAAATATTCAAAATAAATGTCGCAGCCCAGACCTATCTCGTACGAGCCAAAACCGCTTTTGTTACGTACGATAGCATCCAGCGGGTCAATATCGGGGTTGTTCTTTTTCGACCCGATAGCCATGCTGTATTTGATGCCCGCCAGCATATAGGCCCTGAAGTCCTGTATCCGTTCCGATTTAAGCTTGAATGACACCGGCAGATCGAGACTGGTGGATTGTACCGCTTTACTTTGATCCTGCGATGGGTCGGCATAAGTGTACTTAAGTGTCCTGTCGGCAAATACCAGCGAGGGCGTGGTGCGTATCTCTAAAAAATCTGTCAAACTGTAACGTGCCAGGAAGCCCACGGCAAACCCCGGCGCACCCGGCGAACTGATGCTGTTTACCGAATCGGTGATATTCCGGTTTACACCCGGATCGAAATACGGCTTGCGCCAGTCGGGCCGTTTATCAATTTTAAAATAACTGTTAACGTATTGGAAGGTGAAGCCAAAACTATAATCCTGCAAATCGGCGTTGCCACCCCATGCCGGTACCTGGGCAAAAGCAATTTTGCCAAACAACAGCATGATAACGAGTAGCAGGTACCTTTTTACCATAATTGATTTTTAGTATCGTTCGCCATCCGGCACATCGAATCCTGAATGCAGACGTTTACTTCATTATTCATCATTCGATATTCGGTGTTCGATATTATCTTTTAAAATTTATTTAACGCCTGTGTATATCGAACAGATACCAAACGCCAACGGCCTGCATTTGGTATTTTTAAAACCCACCTTATCCATTAACGCGGTAAAATTTTTCCCGTCGGGAAAGGCGGCAACCGATTCGGGCAGATAGGTGTACGCCCTTGCGTCTTTAGAGAACAGTTTGCCTATACCTGGCGTTACATAGTTGAAATAAAAGTTATACAACTGTTTTACCGGGAACACTTTGGGTTTCGAAAATTCCAAAACCACTGCCTTGCCCGTTGGCTTCAGTACCCTGAAAATATCCGCCAGGCCCTTCTCCAAATTTTCAAAATTACGCACACCATAGGCTACCGTCACCGCATCAAACCCGCTGTCGGTAAATGGCAACCCTTCCGAATCGCCAAGTTTTACTTCAAAACGATGACTTAAGTTGCGTTTGGCTATTTTTTGTTCGGCTATATCCAGCATCCCGCGCGAAATATCCACACCGATGATCTTCTCAGGCTTCAGTATCTTCAGTGCCTCAAAGGCAAAATCGCCGGTACCCGTGGCAACGTCCAGTATCAGTTTAGGCTGATCCTTTTTCAGCTCATTAATAGCCTTTTTGCGCCAGATAATATCGATACCCAGCGAAAGGAAATGGTTCAGGAAATCGTAGGTTTTAGATATATTATTGAACATATCGGCCACCTGTTCTTTTTTGGTGCCCTGCTGATCGGTATACGGCGTAACGGTTTTGCTCATTTGCGGCAAAGATAGGGTTGTTGATGGTTCATAGTTTATGGTTCATAGTATTTTATTGGGTTATTGCGGCTATGCATTATCTTCTGCGAGTTATGAAATTCGATATCTAACTAGTTATAGTTCTTAAATAGTCAGCTACCCGTGACTGGGCGAGATAATTGCAAAATTTATTCCGTTTCTTGGGATATAATATAAGTACTTACAACAAACGTCTAAATTACTATATTAGTAATCCAAATCTGAAATCATGTATCCTGACATTATCGCAACAGCTTCCTTCCTTGTTGCTATTTTTTCTATTCCGGGGTTTATCAAAAAATTTAAAAGCTTAAACTGGCAGGGACTTAAAGAAAATCCTTACAGCAAAACGTTATTTCCCGCGTTATTTATAACCG
>DASZTX010000018.1:0-20836 GCA_035547875.1 Mucilaginibacter sp.
AAGCCTCCACGCAGGATGCACGCCTGATAAAATATGTCCTGAAAGTATTGACTGACATCGAACCCGCATTTAAGGATCAATACAGTTTTGTGGAAAGACTGGAAGGCTTTGATGCGGTGATCGCTACGGGTAGCAACAATACCTCGCGCTATTTTGACTATTATTTTGGGAAAGTTCCGCATATCATCCGGAAGAATCGTAATAGCGTTGCAGTATTAAAAGGAGATGAAACACAAGAGCAGCTGTTCAATCTCGGACACGATATATTTGACTATTTTGGACTGGGGTGCAGAAATGTTTCCAAGATATTTATACCTCGCGGATACCAATTCGATTTCCTTTTCCAATCCATAGAGCCATTTCATGAGAGCATTCATCACAATAAATACAACAATAATTACGGCTATAATAAATCGATTTATCTTGTAGGTAACGAACCGCATCTCGACAATGGCTTCCTCCTTATAAAAAAAGACCCATCTATGTCTTCGCCGCTTGCTGTTTTATATTTTGAATATTATGATGATATTAATTCTGTGGAAAAAATACTGCAGATTCAGCGTAATAACATCCAATGCGTTGTGAGCACCATGCCACTGAATATAAACAATCAAATAGTGAATTTCGGAGAAAGCCAAAAGCCAGCACTTTGGGACTACGCGGATAACATTGATACCATGTCATTCCTTCTGGAGGTTGCAGCGGGATAAAACGATTTTAAGAAGGACCTTTATTTATTTAAAGGCTTTCTTTGTTCGATAAAGTGATATTACTTCGGTTGGGATACGCCTGATACAAAATATAAGTGCCTTTTTTATCAGTCATTGGGTTCACGTGTTGCATGTTTTTACCCTGCCATACCCAAACGCTCTTCCATTGCGATGAAATATAAGTCTTCAGTGTAAGCGGCTGATTATACATAGACTTATCCAGAGAATGACTCAGCGACACAATCAGCTTACCGCCCTTTTGATCATGGCTAAGTTTTGCACTTTCTCTTTCCCGCATGTATTTGGTAACATCGCCGAAGCTTGCGATCCACAGGTATTGCTGTTGCTTCTTAATGTATTGAAAATAATCGTCCAGTAAAGTGTGGGGCAAAGCTTCGTAACCCAGGTTATCTACACCGTGGAACACAAGAACAAGCCATGTGTTGTTTTTTTGAACGGCTGTGTCCACCCAACTCTTCATTAACGGCAATGGTGTTTTAGTAGTAGCCCCCCGCTGCCACTGAACATAATCTTTAGTGGTGTTTCCAGGTGTCTGTCTGCTCGATCGGTCAATTTCCTTCAGCCAGGGTTCAGGCATCCTGTTTCGCAGCGCAGGATAGATTTTATAGGCGATCTTCATCACACGCTCATTCTCATAGCCATAGGGTACTTCGGATGAAAACGTATATTTTTCGCCCATTTGATTCCTGATCTCCTCCTTGCTTTTTTCAAGTTCATAAACAATGTTGACCGAATCTAATCCCGGCATACTTGCATGTGTAATGGAATGACTTGAAATTTCGTATCCGCGTGTGGCGTAAGTCCGGAGATCATCCCATGTCAAACCGTTTTCTTGCAAAACCTCGTCACAAGGTTGATAACCGGGTTGAAAATCTCCATTACGAACTTTCTGATAAAGGGTATCCATTACTTTGAAGGCGCGTTCCTTTCGACGGGGATTATCGTAAAGACTTGCCGCCTTTGTGACATAACTGATCGTACCTTTATATCCAAGATAACCTCCTGCTGAACAACGCTCCAGAAAGTTTTCATCATTTGTAGGGGTTGTCGCTGACTCCTGAATAATTTGCTTTACGGGTCTTCCAATAAACTTTCCATGATATTTTGATCCGGGGATACCGCCGGTAATAACAAAAAACGTTGCCGGAAGCCCCAATCGTTCCATGATTGGAAGCGCATATTTAAACTGATTGATGGAACCATCGTCATAGGTCAGGGAAACGGCTCCGTTTTTACCGTATTGCCATTCGGTGATTTCAGTTGTACCTTCGGGAACTTGCTGAGCCTTCAATGATAAGGAAAGTGCGCAACAGGCGGCCATTGCAAACAGCCCCCTTCTTATAGAATATCTGTTCCATGTGTCCATCCTTCAAATTTAACCGAATTATGGCACTTTGGAAAGATTAGCAGGAATGTTACAAAAACGGCAGCGCGGTCAAATCGTCAGTCCAATGCCAACTGACCGGCCATCAAAAGCTATAGGATGTTTTTCAAGAAAGCGGCGAAGTTTATTACCCGTACTTCGGTGCAGACCGTACATGGTGCTATCAAATAAAAGCAGAAAAGCGCTTTGGACGATCATCGCCCTGCCATAACCTTGCTGATTGGGATTTCCATTATTACCCCGGTTATTGAGACAGATACCAACTCCGAGATAAGCAATATCAAGCCCTCCATTGATTAAAAAGGTCAATTCAATTTTTTTCTGCTCCTTTAAAGTTTTAGATGCATATATTTTTGACGGACTATTCTGCAGGTAACCCAACACTGCAGCACCCACGTTTACCGCGCCAAAGATGGTGGTCATTTTGTAAAAGGACTTATTGGCGCCACCTTCGGAAGCAGACATACCCGCGACACCAATAGCTACATTTGTCAATCCCCAGCTGCCTAATACCTTCATACCAGCAATTGTGGTATTTATACGCTCATAATTAAATGTTTTCAGCGAATCCTGTGCGAAAAGATTAAAACTTAAAAAAACAAAAGCAAGCGTGATTAATTTTTTCATAGACAATAATAGCATTTATGCTGCGTATTTAGCCTATGGATTCCTCTTCGCTGCCCCAGGCCGTTACTACTATCCTGCGGGGACGGGCATAATCGCGATGCTCACATAAATAAATACCCTGCCAGGTTCCTAACGCCAATCGGCCATTTCTGATCGGTATCGTTACCGAACTGCCCAAAATTGCAGCCTTAAGATGAGCAGGCATATCATCCGGTCCTTCGTCGTCATGCTGATAGTCCGGATCGTTCTCCTTTACCGCTTTATTAAAATAGGTTTCAAAGTCCTTCCGTACAGTAGGATCGGCGTTCTCGTTGATGGTCAGCGAAGCCGAAGTATGCTGAATAAAAACCTGACAAATTCCTGCCGCAAGTTCGCTGATCTGTGGTAAGGCAAGTGTTACTTCTGATGTGATCAGATGAAATCCTCTTTTTCGCTCTTTTAATTGTAGTGTTTGCTGATAAATTTTCATGCGAGGCTAAATATGATACTCACTTTTACCAAAACAATATCTATACCAACAAACAGCTATTAATATCCGTCCTGAACATAAAAAGAGAAGACAAGGCGCCTGATTAATATTTTTCTCCAAATTCTTTTGAAGGCAATCATTATCTTTACAATCTGTTTACAACACTTATCACTTTAGCCATGAAAAAATTATTGACAACTATTCTGCTATGCGGGCTTATCAGCGTTGCATTTGCACAAAACGGGCAACAAACGCCATTATCAATCGCCAATGGCGGTAAAGTTTGGACATCCATTTACCAACAGCGTGCTGCCGAATATAAAGCACTCTGTTTTCAGGCATATAATATAGCAAAGCTTCGCCTCGATATGGCCTTGAAAAGACGACACTCAAAACCATTGGCGGTTGTGACCGATATTGATGAAACACTGCTTGACAACAGCCCGTACTCCGGCGGCAGAGCAATAAAAAATGAAGATTACGATCTGGTCAGCTGGAAAGCATGGACAGCAAAAGGCATTTGCGATACGGTACCCGGCGCTCCCTCTTTCTTTAAATACGCAGCTTCAAAAGGAGTTGCCGTTTATTACATCACGAATCGTTATGAGGACGAACGCCCGGGAACGGTAAAAAATCTGAAATTATACAACATGCCTTATGTTGACGATGAGCACATTCTGTTAAAATCAAACACATCGAGCAAGCAGGTACGCAGAAATGAGGTCGCAAAAACACATCAGATCATATTACTATTTGGAGATAATCTTCCCGATGTATCGGAGTTATATGATGCTCCTTATACAGAGGATAGCCGAAATGCGGCCACTGAAAAACTAAGAAAGGAATTTGGATCGCGTTACATTATTATTCCAAATCCGGACTATGGTGATTGGGAAAATGCTATTTACGACGGCGCAAATACCAATGCAAAAAAAGACTCGGTGATCAGGGCGAAATTAAAGGTGGATTATTGATCGAACCGGTAGTCATCCCAGTTTGCCACCTTAAAGCTATAATCTAAGGCATTGCCTAATAATGCGCTGTTAACAATCTTCCAGTCGAACAGTTCGTCTTTAAAACCTGGTAGCGGCAATTTGGCTGAAGCGGAAGCGCGAGTGTAAAAATCCATTTTTGCCGGATGATGAGAGCATACAGCATTAAGTACGCGACCAAATAAGTCGCGTACTAATACCGCATGTGTAATACCTGTACAATCGTCACGATGAATTAAGTTAACCGGAGCCCTGCCATTGGGTATATCTGTTTTTCCCGAAAAAAAACGCCCGGGATGCCTGCCAGGTCCGACAAGACCGCCAAAACGAATGATCGTTGTTTGAAATGACAGTTGATTTCTAAAACAATTTTCAGCCTCAATTAATATTCTGCCGGTTTCTGTCTCGGTATCAGGGATATTTGCTTCAGTTACCATCCGGTTTCCTTCTCCGTAAACTGCTGTTGAACTGATATAAATAACCTTTTTTACCCGGTATTTTATGATAGCGTCGATTATTCTCTTAATCTTCGGCAGATAGTCAGCGCCTTCACCATGTCTCGATTTGGGAGGGATTCCTACCACAATAACATCGCAGTCAAAGAAGACGGGATCATAATGCTCGCCGTCAGCTTTGAAATTGGCGATATATACAATTAAATCTGGTGTTGCAAATTTTTCGGCTTTAGAGGCAGAAGTAACCGAGACCTTTACCTGATAGCCATTTTGAAGCAAAGTCTGTGCTAATGCCTCACCATACCAACCATAACCTAAGATACTGACCCTCATTCGTGCGAAAAAGACAAAGATATCTTATTACCGGTAGCAGCCAATAATAAAATCAGCCCTTTCACTGGTCAACCCTGATAGGCCATAGATTTCGAAAGTTCTTCGTTAAGCCTGAACTCGTTTTCGAGGACACCCAATTTATCCATCGCCCTGTTATATGCATCCTCCCCCAGCAGCAAATGTACCGGGGGATTATCTTCGCCGGCAATACGAATAATTGCCGCAGCAGCCTTTTCAGGATCCCCCGCCTGTTTACCATCCATTTGAAGATACCGCGCGTGTGAATTTCGCACACCCTCATAATCGCCTATCGGATTCCTGGCGATTACTAATGATTCAGGCGTCAGGAAATTTGTGCGGAAGGCACCAGGAGCCACCACCGTTATTTTTATTCCCATTGATTTTACATCCTCCGCCAAAACCTGCGACAGACCGATTACCGCAAATTTTGTGGCAGCATATAAAGCCCAGCCTGTTGCCGGGGCGATACCGGCAATTGATGAAATATTGATAATGTGCCCCGAACATTGTTGTCTCAAATAGGGCATTGCTGCCCGGATAACGTTTAGTGTTCCAAACACGTTAATGTCAAAACTTTCACGAGCTTCTTCATCCGTTAGCTCTTCAATAGTGCCGCCAATGCCGTAACCTGCATTATTAATGACCACATCCAGACCCTGAAAAGTGTTATAAGCAGTTTCAATGGCGTTAGCTACACTTTCCTCATCAGCAAGGTTCGCATAAAGCGGTAAAAAATTTTCGGATATTTCTCCTACAGCGCGAAGCAAGCTGTCAACATACCTGGAAGTGGCCGCTACATGTTGCCCCGCGGCCAGGAGTTGCTTTACCAGGCTGAGCCCAAATCCTTTGGATGCCCCCGTAATAAACCATACCTTTTTGTTTTCTGTGTTGATGCTGTTTTTCATAACACAAAGCTACTGCCATCACCGACGGCAGCGCTTGCATCATTCAAACCAATACTTACAAAATTCAAACAATTCGGTACACTGAAGGCGCGTTATCCGTTTGTTTTTTGAAAAAATTGTTAAAGTGGGCAGGCTCTTCAAAGCCAAGACAATAGCTTATTTCGGATATATTCCAGTTGGTGTGTTTCAACAACGCGATGGCTTCGCTGGTCAGTCTCTCAAAAATATGGTCGGTCGTGGTTTTGCCGGTGGTCGTTCTGATCGCCCGGTTAAGGTGGTTAACATGAACGGATAAGCGATCAGCAAAATCCTTTGCTGATCGAAGGGTAAACCGTTGCGAGGGAGATTCTATAGGAAATTGACGTTCAAGCAGTTCTGTGAACACGGAAGTAATCCGCGAGTTGGCGTCCGGATGCCGGTATAACGACTGTGCCGGTTCCATTTTAAGTGCATAATGAAAAAGCTCGGTAACATAGTTCCGGAGCAAGTCATACTTAAACTTATAATCTGACTTAATTTCAACCAGCATTTTTTCAAAAACGAGGCTCACATATTCATACTGTTGCGGATCAAGAGCAAAAATTGATTTTCCACCTGTTATCAGCATAGGCAGATCACTGAGATGCCCCCGAAACAGATCCGTAAAAAAAGACTCTTTGAATATGCAAAAACAGCCCTGACGCTCATCGGATAAATATTCAACCGTATATGGAACCTGCGGACTGAAAAACACCAGCGCAGCTCCTGCTATCTCGATACTTTTATCGCCATAGTGGTAAACATTGTGACCGCGCACCATACTGATCTTATAAAAATCGCGGCGGCTGTATTTAATTGGCGCAGCCGCCTGTGGCCCCGTAAAATACTCCAACCTGAAAACATTAAAATGCCCGATGTCGTTACTCAGATTATCAGGTAACCAGTTGCATTTATGTTTATAAAAATCTTCTATCGTTTCAACCGAAGCCATAAAACAAAATTACATAATTCAAACCATCAAACGTCACAGCGCGGTAATTAAAAAGCCGGAAAAGATAATCTTTCCCGGCTGACAAGCCCTATTGTCCTGATATTACAGATTCATACCACCCGAAACTTCAATACGCTGTCCGTTGATCCATTTGGCTTCTTCCGAGCACAAAAAGGCGACCACACCGCCAATATCGTCTGGCAGGCCAACACGTCCCAGGGCAGTCACTCCCGCTATCGTTTTATTGATCTCAGGATTATCTCTAACCATGCCACCGCTGAAATCAGTTTCAATCGCTCCCGGCGCTACCACATTGACAGCTATACCACGTGCCCCTAACTCTTTGGCCTGGTACCTGCTCAACACCTCGACCGCGCCTTTCATTGAAGCGTACGCAGAGGAACCCGGAAAACTAAAACGGGCCAAACCACTTGATATATTGATAATCCGGCCACCATCATTGATAATAGGTAACGCTTTTTGAGTGAGAAAATACACACCTTTAAAATGTATATTGTACAAAAGATCAAAGTCCTCTTCGGTTGTTTCCGTGATCAGCGCGTGATATCCTACACCGGCATTATTTATCAGAAAATCAAAATGATCCGTATTAAACATATCTTTCAATACAGTTTTTACTTTTTCAAAAAAGGCGTCGAAACTATTGATGGAACCGGCGTCTAACTGTAAAGCTGCGGCTTTGGAGCCAAGTTTTTCAATTTCGGCGACCACACTATCAGCCTCTTCTTTTTTACTGTTATAAGTCAATATAACGTTAATACCTTTTTTGGCGAGGCTTAAGGCCATATTTTTCCCAAGTCCGCGGCTGCCTCCGGTTACCAGTGCTATCTTGCTGTTTTCCATAATTTTTATCTCTTATTTATTAACAAAGGTACAATGGATCACGCGGGAACGTTTGCAAACATCAATCCAATATTTGCGAAATTCAAATCAGGAGCGGAAAGTAACCGGAGCCATCGACGTTTGCTTCCGAAAGAAGTTCGAAAAATGTGCCACTTCTTCAAAACCAAGACTGTAGGCTATTTCGGAAATATTCCAGTCAGTTTGCTTTAAAAGTATTTTTGCCTCCTGTACTATTCTACTGATATCGGTAGTAGTTTTACCCACATGCTCTTTCAGTACCTTATTGAGATGATTTACATGAACAGCCAACCGATCGGCATAATCTTTTGCAGTACGCAGTTGTAGTTTTTGGTGCGGCGATTCAATTGGGAACTGTCGTTCAAGTAATTCAATAAAAAGCGAGGAAACACGGGCAGAGGCCGTATGAGCAGGATATAATAAAGTTGCAGGCTGCAGTTTTTGACCGTAGTGAATTAATTCAAGCACATAATTACGCAGCAGGTCGTATTTATAAGCATAATCAGAAGATATCTCCTGATACATTTTTTTAAAGATCGCCGTGATTTCTTCTGACGCCTGATCGGTCAATTGAAAGATGGGATAACCTCCGGGCTGAAAGATCGGCAGTTCATCAAGCATTACGCCGCTCTTGTTTTGAATTAAAAATTCGTGCGTAAAGATGCAGAAATAACCGAACTGATTGCCATCCTGCGGCAGCCAATGATATGGAATTTTTGGCGTGGCAAATAAAAGCGCATTCTTTTCAATATTGATCTCTTTGTCCGCATATTCCGCCTTGTTCCGACCGCTGATAATACTTATCTTATAATAAGCCCTTCTGTTGTAGGGCATAACATTTTTCTTTTTCAGACTGGCGTGCAATTCGTCTATTTTAAAAACATTAAAATGACCAATTTCTTTATTAATATCGGCCGGGATCAGCGCAGCAGTTTCCCGGTAAAAATCATCAAGCGATATAATATCCATAATACCGTTTTATTTGCAAAATTCAAATATAGGCATTATGATTTCTAATTAACGCCAGATACAGGCTTCATCCGGATTCCAAGCATAATATTTAAAATTCCGGTGACAATAAAAGCAGAAGATGTCCATACAATGATCGTAACCGTCCCGAAAGTGGGATTAAATAAAACCAGCATAGCAAACACCAGCACAACAAAGGCGCCCAACACAACCCACACCGAACCCCGCGCCAACGCCCGAAAATTAAAGACGGAAAGCCCGCGAAACAGGAAATATATGCCAACAATGATTCGCATGACGTCCATACTCGCGGCGAGGTGACTTACCAGTATCAAACCGAGGATCAGATCAACCAACCCGACAAAAAGATGCCATCCCCTACTTGCTGAACCCTTATCCTGATAGCTATGCAATAATTCGCTTACTCCTGCAAGCAGGATCACTAATCCGAACATAAAACTCAGCGCCAGGTAAGCGCTCACCGGGGAAGAAAAAATATAAATCCCTAATAAAACGAAGATTATGCCCCTTAATACAAACACCCACCAATGCCGCAAGCTGCGATCTACTGTAATTTCCATAGCTCAATTAATTTGTAATAAATAACATGCAGGCGATTATTCCTTCCTGCCTGATTTCATAACAACCAAAAAAGCTAATGGTTTAAGCGAAGCTGATGCCAACAAAACTCAAGGGAGAATCTTAAGATCTTTAAAATCGCCGTCGGAACCGTTGCCGACCCAAAAACCAATCATCGTCCCCTTTATAGGTAAAATCTGAATAACCTGAAGTGAGGCTGACGTTTCGCCGTTAACATATACGCTGATCATTTTTCCTTTAACCACTATTTTGGCATGAAACCAGGCATCAGGGTCAGGTGGCGTATGCAAAGGCTGCTCATACTTGCCTGGAAACTGTTGCCGCAACTGCGACCAATCGTATTTTGGTAATGACATATACTGCACAGAGTGCGCTCTTCTACCCGGATCGTCCGCTTTAAAATTAAAAGGGCGGAAATAAATACTTTCAAAAGTTGTGTCGTTCACGCCATGAAAAGCGACTCCGACAAAACTTTCCTGTATTACATTTTTTCCCTTAACGTCAAATTCTATTATGCCATTAACAAACTTTTGTCCCTTCACCCAGGCAATGCCGTCGTTATTTGCTCTGTCAAGATGAATGATATAAGAACCGTTTTGGCGCGTTATCATCAGGTTACGGTTAACCAGCTTAAAATCATTCTTTTTTTGCTGTCCTAAACAATTCAGCACCAGCAACGAGCATAAAACAGTAAAGATTCTTTTCATATTAATTTTTTTAGGTTAGGATCAACACCCGACTTGCCCAATAAACATACCACAACTATAAACAATTATCTATCAATAAATTACAACAGTTATCGAATTTATTATGTTCGTTTTTATTATACTCTATTGTAACGCAAAAGAACACCTCCGCTGCATTTCAGACCATCCAGCTACTTATCGAGTCTTTGCCAGCATTTTACGATGTTGTCACGCAGGCTGATAATTGCCTGCAAATCGCCCCTCCGATGTTTAATTAATATTAAGCTTTTATAAATAAATTGATTTGTATTGTTTGTGAACTATTTTATAAAAAGCTTTGTAGAGGATTTGGATAAGAATAGCTGTATGATAAAATTGATTGGTAAGGTCCTCGTTTTTATTGCCACAATTATTATTGTTGCACTTCCAATCTATAATTCTTTTTTCGGACCTAAACCTCATCATATCCATCATTTGCCTGCTCATAACGGACACAGTTGCGATTTACATCATTTATACAATGGCAGCCACGATTATAGCTGGAACCTGATAAAAAACACGCAACTTTCTACCCCTCCTGCCTCTGTTTCTGTAAAGACACCGTCTTTTATTTTCATCTTATTTGCCATCTGTTTCGTCAGTCTTGCTTTTGCGATGACAAAGGTAATGCGCGACTATACCATAGCAAAAGTCAGATTATCATCATCGACACAAAGATATAATATACACAGTATTCTCCTTATCTGAACTCTCCCGGGCCAATAGCCCCATCAATCGAAATAATTGAATCATTTTTTGCTCCAGCCTCCAACCGGGCCGGACGGTAATCCATTTATTTTTATTATGAATTTCGGAGAGGATTTGAGCCTGCAGGTTATGCTGGCCAATAAATCATATAATAATTATCTATTTAAAGTACTGAAAGAGATTGATGTCTATCAGCACTATCAGATCATCTTGCTGCTTAGCCGGTCAGGCGGACGAACGACGCAGAAATTTATCTGCGAAAACCTTCAGATCGAAAAATCGAATATCGTAAGTATCATCGACCTCCTCGAAAAAAAGAACTACGTCACCCGGGAAGTGAATTTCAAAGACCGCAGGGGAAAGCTGATCGGAATTACACCGAAGGCATCATATATCATCGAAATGCTTGACAATCTGTTTTCCTTATTTGAAGAAGAAATTTCGAATGAGATCAGCTGGCAGGAAATGCATAATTGCTTGCGCGTATTGCAAAAGGTAAACGACAAGCTAAAAGATCTGTCAAATTTTATCCCGGAAAAAGCTGCCGAGTTTGCAGCAACAACTCATCAGACCGGCAATAAAAGTCGTGTAGCCGACTTCCTGAAATAAAACCCAAAGGCGCATTCTTCGCCCTTGTACTTCTTCTTTTCAATACCGATACCGCACTTAATAAAAATGGTTATCAAACTGAACCATTGATAAAACTCACTTAAAAAACATTTGATAGTATCATAATCGCCGAAAATCGTTTAAAAAACTAACGCGGGATACTTTTGTCAAAAATTTAAAACGTGAAAAAAAACGTACTTATTCTCCTTATTGTTTTTGCTTCAACAATGGCTTCCACAAGCCTTTTTGCGCAGAATTACGGCAAAATAGCTGGTAAGATCATTGACCAAAAAACGAGTGAACCTTTAATCGGCGCGTCCATCGGTATCGAAGGTACATCAACCGGCGCGGCCGCAAATATAGACGGGCGGTATGTCTTATCGGCCCTCAAACCAGGAACATATACAGTTATTGTTAAGTATATCGGTTATGAAAGCAAATCTATCTCGGATGTTGTGGTTAAAGCCGATTTAGTAACCAACCTTGATGTTGTACTTCAGGAGAACGTTGCGACCTCGCTTAAAGAGGTTGTGGTTCGCGCAACTTACAACCAGGCTTCCACCGCGTCATTATATGCTTTGCAAAAAAACAGCATTTCCATATCTGACGGTATTTCATCAGAGTTGATCAAAAAGTCACCCGACCGCAGTACGAGCGACGTTCTGAAAAGAGTAAGCGGCGCCACCGTTCAGGACAACAAGTTTGTAGTTGTCAGAGGGTTAAACGACCGTTACAACAGTGCATCGCTTGATGGCACTACGTTGCCAAGTACTGAACCTAACAGAAAGGCCTTTTCTTTCGATATCGTTCCTGCAAACCTGATTGAAAATATTATCATCAGCAAAACGGCTTCTCCTGATCTTCCTGCGGATTTTGCCGGTGGTAACATACAAGTGATCACCAAAGATATACCCGACGCTAATTTTGTAAACGTAGGCATAGGTTATAGTTATAATACACAAAGCACTTTCAAAGATTTCAGAAGCGGCTACCGCAATGTGAGCGACTATTTTGCCTTTGATGGCGGCGCAAGAGAACTGGTAAATAATTTTCCAACCACCGCTCAGGTTGTAGGCCCCCCGAGGTTGTCAGCAAACCGGAATTTACAAGCAATTAAGACACTTAACAACGATTTCACTATCTATAATCAAAATGCCTTTTTGGGGCAGAGCTACCAGGTTACCCTGGGCAACGTTAAGGAAATTGGCGCTAATAAAAACCGGTTCGGAACGGTTGTGGCCTTAACCTACCGCAACAGCGAAACAACTATTCCCGACCTGATCCGCAAATTTGACAACTACGATTATCACGAAGATCAATACAAATTTTCGACCAATATTGGCGCGCTGGCAAACTTTGCTTACAGTTTCGGCAATAACAAGATCACGTTTAAAAACCTTTATAACAGAATATTTGACGACCAGTTTACGTATCGTACCGGCTCAAATACATCAAGCACAAGCTTCGATAACCGTTTTTACGCATACGATCTGACTGAAAAATCTTTGTTTAAATCGACTCTGGACGGCGATCACAAGATTGGTCAGAGCAAATTGAACTGGAGCCTGGGTTATAGTAACATAGTTAATAATCAGCCTGACCAGCGTAAGGTGAATTATGTACAATCGACTGCAAATGATCCATTTGTAGCAAGTATAACAAACCTTGGTAAAGAAAACGCACGTTTCTTTGCTAAACTGAATGAGAATATTTATTCAGGCAAAGCCGACTTCAAACTTCCAGTAAAGATGTTTGGCGAAACCAGCAACTTTAAAGCAGGGATATCGTCACAGTACCGCGATCGTACTTTTGATGCCCGGTTTATCGGTTTGACGCTTATTGACCCGACAAGCGATATCCGGCTTAGGCCAATACAAACTCTCTTCGGCCCGAACGCGATTAATTCAGGCGCTTTTCAACTTGAAGAAATTCCAAATCCAAATGACAGGTACACTGCACACAGCTTTACAAATGCCGCCTACCTGATGCTGGATAACAAGATTGGAAAGAACATCCGCGCGGTTTATGGTGTACGGGTGGAAAGATTTGACCTGAGCTTAAGCACAAAAGACCTTGATCAACCACAGCCGAGGGCGAAAATGGATAACACTGACATCCTTCCATCGGTGAATCTGACCTACAGCCTGACAGCTAAGGCAAATTTAAGGTTATCTTATTCACGTACACTGGCACGTCCTGAATTCAGGGAACTTGCGCCGTTTGCCTATTATGACTACGAACTGCTCGCTACACAAATAGGTAACCCTGAACTGAAAAGAACGCTGATAGATAATGCTGATTTGCGGTATGAGTTTTATCCCAAAGCAGGACAGGTATTTTCGATATCCGCATTTTATAAGAAATTCCATAATGCCATCGAGCCAAGTATCGATGACGTAAACTCATCTACTACTATTTCATATTTCAATTCAAAGTCTGCTTATGTGTATGGCCTGGAGATGGAAGCCAGAAAGTCGCTTGACTTTATAGGTGATGCCTCTTTTTACAAAAACAGTACTTTGTACGCCAATCTTTCCATCACCAAGTCGCAGATTCAGAATCCGGATAACCCGCAACTGCTCGAGCAGTCACGCCCGCTGGTAGGTCAATCTCCCTACGTGATCAATGCCGGTTTCCTGCATAACGCATTCAACAATAATCTTTCGCTAAATATTCTTTACAACCGCCTCGGCCGTAGAATTTACTACGCTGGTGGTGAACGGTTCCCAAGCATATATGAAAATCCACGGGACGTAATAGACTTCCAGGTAGGTTACAAAGTGCTGAAGAAAAAGGGTGAGATAAAGGTTAATGGCAGCGATTTGTTAAACCAAAGCAATACGTTTTACTATGACTACGACAAGAGCAAAACCTACACTCCAAACAGTACGGATCAGACTTTCAAACGGTACACTTTAGGTTCAACCTACTCACTAACATTTAATTACACTTTTTAAAACTATACCTCATCCCAAAAAACAGTTAACAAATTAAAAAAAGAAAAAACAAAACAATCATGAAAAAAACACTATTATTTTTAACCTTAGGTACTGCATTATTTTTTGCAGCGTGTAGCAAAAAGGACGGCACCATCGACCCTAACCCTACCGACACAACAAAAACCAGCAGTGTTGTTACCATAACCGGCGATATTGCTACCAACACAACCTGGACAGCAGACAAAATCTACCTGTTAAAAGGCTTTGTTTATATTACTAATGGCGCAACGCTGACCATTGAACCAGGTACGATCATTAAAGGTGATAAAGCGACAAAAGGTACGCTGACAGTAACCCGTGGCGCTAAACTGATGGCGGTTGGTACCGTTGACAAACCTATCGTGTTTACTTCTGCTTTCGAAGCTGGTGCTCGTTCATCAGGCGACTGGGGTGGCATCATCCTTTTAGGTAAAGCTCCTGTAAACCAGGGAGACAATGTTCAGATCGAAGGTGGTCTTGATCCTAAAGGCGATCCTGCTAAATACATCCAATATGGCGGTACTGATCCTAATGATAATTCAGGTACCCTTAAATACGTTCGTGTAGAATACGCTGGCATTCCTTTCTCACCAGATAATGAAATCAATGGTATCACTTTCGGTGGTGTTGGTGCAGGTACTACAATCGATTACGTTGAAGTGTACCGCGCAGGTGACGACTCTTACGAGTGGTTTGGTGGCACAGTAACAGCAAAACACTTACTGGCTATCGGTACTTTGGATGATGATTTTGACACTGACTATGGCTTCTCAGGTAAATTACAGTTCTGTCTTTCTCAGCGTTATCCTACTATCGCCGACATCTCTGGTTCAAACGGATTTGAGTCTGACAACGACGGTTCTGGTTCTGACAAAACTCCACAAACTTCAGCTGTATTCTCAAACATGACAATGTTAGGCCCAATCTCTGCAGCTGGCGCAGGTAGCATCAACGCTAACTATCAGCATGCTGCTCAGATTCGTCGTAACTCTGCTTTAAGTGTATTTAACTCAGTATTTGCAGGATACGTTGAAGGTGTTTACATCGACGACTCAAAAACAACAACTCCTAACGCAACTTCATCAAACTACCTTGCCGGCCGTCTTGTTTTCCAGAATAATATCATTTACGGAAGCAACAAAAAAGGCAATGAAGTAAAAGGCGAGAACAAAGCATTGTTTGAAGCTACTTTAAGAGCTGAAAACATCTTTAACGAAGCTTTATACGCAGATGCTTTGGTTAACTCTCCTTTCAAATATTCATCTGATTTCGCTAATGCAGGTAAGCCAGACTTCACAGTTAAAACTGGTTCTGCCGCCGCTACAGGTGCAGTATTTACCAATGCAAAATTAAGTGATTCGTTCTTCGAACACGTTGATTACAAAGGCGCTTTCGGTACAACCGACTGGACTGCAGGTTGGGCAAACTTCGACCCACAGTCAATGCCTTACACTACTCCAGGGGCTGTTAAATAATAGCACATATATCAATAAGGGGCCGTCTCACATTTATTTGTGAGGCGGTTTTTTGTTTTAAGATTTTTCATTCCCGACTGATTTTAAGTCTTCCCCGAACTTCTTATAAATTGATTTGGCGTCCCTGGACAGGAAATATCAGTTTAAAGCCGAGTTTGTTTTGATCAATTAATTCTTTCTTAATCAAAGCAATACTTCTTTCAGGAGGTTTACGATGTGTAATTATTAGGTTAAACCCTTTAAGTACATCTGAACCGGTAAACTGAGCAAGATCTTTCATTTCGGCCATCAGCCATGAAGGCGTGAGATGGCCAAAAAGCAACTTGTCGGGCTGTGCGTCCGGAAAAGAGGTTTCGATCATGATGGCCTTCAGCTTCTTTTCTTTTACAAGCGGCGAAATGAATTTCCATAAATCGCGCAGATTATGACTTTTTTCAACTTCGTCAGGACCGGTATCACCAAGATATAATATATAAGCATTGTTAGACCTTACCAAAAACGCTGTACTCTGCAGGTTTGAATGACTCAGCGGAAATACCTGAACATTCATCGTGGTATTACTGATCTGAAAGTTATTTTCGGGCGTCAAAATTTGATAATGATATTTTTTAAGTTGTGGAGCCTCTCCTTCATCGGTAAAATTAGCCCAGCTGTCCCAGGTAAAATAATGGGTTTTCAGGGTAGCCAGGGTGGACGAAAGTCCGTAAATTATCTTTACACTATCATCCGGAGAATTGATAATAAGCCCGGACACATGATCGAGGTGTGCATGAGAAATCAGATATCCCCTGATATTATGTTTCAACACCTGATCGGCACCATGATTAAAAACTTTATTGGCTATCGCCTTCTCGATTCCGTAGTGTAAAGTCCCGGCGTCAAGACATACAAAATCGTCACTTCCTGCAGGTGCAAGCATATAAGCTGAAAGATTGCTTTCGTCAATACCACCTTTGACCCCAAGCGGAACGATTTTAAATGCAGGCTTGACTTGTGCCGTAACTGAAAACGAAAACGCGGAAATAAGAAGTGTGTTAAATATGAATAGCTTAGTAGGTTTCATACAGGCGGGTAAATATTTAATATACTTATGATTAAAGATCAACTTCGGAAAGTTAGCAAGCCTGAGCGGAATTGCGACCCGAAAAATTGAAATATTTAAAACACAGTTGTTGAAAATTTATTATACTTAACCAGATTTGCGAACTGAAAAATTTTCATGGTACATTCGAACTATATTGAAAAACTCGGCGAGTTCGCCAAATCTACATCACTAATTATTATCTTGCGGTCAAAATATTATTTTGCGGATTATTAAACCGGATGGAGAAAAAAAAAATATTAATAACCGGAGCCAGTAAAGGTCTCGGGCTGGCAATCTCAAAAAAACTATCAGGCGAATATTCATTAATCCTGCACGCGTCAAAACCGGAAAGCTTCACACATATCGAACCAGGCAGCCAGTTATTGTGCGCTGATTTTTCAGATCCGGATGCGCTAAACGACTTCTGCAAAAAACTAAAGAGAGAGCATAACGATCTGTATGGCGTGATCAACAACGCAGGCGTTACCTATGACAAACCCCTTAATTATCAGCCTGAACGCGAAATTGAAGCGATGCTGAGCGTAAACCTGAAAGCGCCTATACTGATATGCAAAACTGCCATGAAAATATTCAGCCTCACACAGGAAGGCGTTATCATCAATATCAGCTCCATTGTAGGTGAAAGCGGAAATGCCTTTCAATCGGTTTATGCAGCAACCAAAGCCGGGCTGGCAGCGCTCTCGCGATCGCTTGCGCAAGAGGCCGCAGCTACCAATACCGAACACAAAATAAGGGTCCTGAGCGTATCACCGGGTTTTATAGAAACCGACATGACGGCTTCTATTCCCGAAGCAATAAGACAAAAATATTTTAATATGATCCCGGCAAAAAGATTTGGAAAAGTTGATGATGTGGCGGATACAGTAGCTTTTCTGCTGTCGGACAAGGCATCATACATTAACGGAACAAACATCCACATCAACGGCGGACTAATATGACAGAAGAAGAAAGAGCCCATTATTTTGACATTATAGCAAATGGCAATCTTGTCGGTATCGAACCCTCAAACCTCCTTTTACACGGCCCAACCAAACGACTGATCGATACCTATCACTGGCACTCGCCCAATAAAGGTATAGTTGCCAGTTATTCCCCGAAAGAGCGCGATGTTGAAGATCATTTTGGCATCTTCAGAGGGGTTGATCAAGTTGAGGCCTTTGCACAGGCTACCATTGTTTCCTGTGCTACGTTTTTACAGTGCCGTAAAGAAAACTGCCTGCCAGATGCACTGCGGGATAAATTTGTGCCAGCCTTTATCAGCATTGGTAACGTTAGTTTTCAGAATTATCTTGAATTAGGCGATACTTTTATCAGTATAGGCAACATTACATTCTGGAAATGGCGTCAGATGGTTTGCGACGGTCATATCTACCGGGTACCAAAGGGTCTGGATCTTGATGATTATTTTAGTGATTTTACAGAAGAAAGACTATTAAAATATGATATTAGCAGTGACTTTGTAAAAGTTGCCGAGTTGCATGATATTACCGGCCGTGCCATTCTTATTGAACATTTTAACAAATTAGCATAATCAAAATATGGAAAACGCAAACGAAAGAAAAGAAATACTTGATGGCCTGCTGGAAGTGCTCCGCACAGTCAGAACAATCGACCCGGCAAGACTGGAGGGTGTTACCGAAGAAACTGATTTTTTAACGGACATGAACACACCTTCAACCGAACTGATTAATATTGCAGCAAAGGTTGAGCAAAAATTTGATATTGAATTTGAAGATGAGGATATTGACAGAATGGGTTCGAAAGTGAAAGATGTGATCGACCTGATCATTATGGTTAAGGAACGCGGGGCAAACAAATAATTTATGAATGTAAAGGGAAGAAAGGTAGCAATAGTAGGCATGAGCGGAACTTTTCCGACCTGTGCCGATATTGACGAGTTTGACAGAAAATTATTTGCTGGCGAAAGCCTTATCCGGGAATGGCCAAGAGCAATGCAGTTTCAAAAACAGGTACGCTCTGTGGTTTCAGGGTATGTAACAGAAGCTGAAACCAATCTCGAACCGGTGTATCCCCTACCCGACGTCGACTGGCCGGAAACTTACATCGACAACCTTGGCCGCATTCCTGATATCAATTTGGCCACAGCCGACCTGGGTTCCATCTGGGCCATGTTGGGCGCACAGGAATGTATAAAGATGGCCGGGTGGTCGAAAGAAGAAACAGAATCCGAGCAAACGGGTGTCGTAATAGCATCGGGAGGCGGCGGGACAGCCGTAGCGCGTTACCCCTGGCATGCTTTTTTTGAACTTGGGAAAAAGACCCGGATGGCAGGTTCACATGTCGTTGACCGCGCTATGTCATATCGGGAGGCGGCAAATGTATCCTGCCTGATAAAAAACAAGGGGGTTTGCGAGTCTATCATATCTGCATGTGCAACCGGACTTGGCAACATCGGATACGCTTACAGACTTATCAAATTTGGATTGCAGGACCGCGCCATTACAGGGGGGGTCGAAGGTACTGCGTTGGAAACCT
This sequence comes from Mucilaginibacter sp., assembly GCA_035547875.1. Lineage (GTDB taxonomy): Bacteria > Bacteroidota > Bacteroidia > Sphingobacteriales > Sphingobacteriaceae > Mucilaginibacter. The sequence goes on from DASZTX010000018.1 coordinate 19,435, forward strand.
TTATCGGCTTTGATGCTATGCAGGTTTTGAGCAAAGGATTTGCTCCTTCTGAAAGCTCGCGTCCGTTTGATGTTAACCGCAATGGTTTTGTGTGTTCGTTTGGTGCTGGTGTGGTAGCACTCGAAGAATACGAAATGGCAAAAGCCCGGGGTGCTAATATCCTGGCAGTGATCGACGAGTATTTTAACAATTCGGATGGAGACGGAAATATGTTCTACCCTTCATACGATGGTCAGAAACGCTTATGGAAAGGCTTGTTAGCCGGGGGGAACATTAAACCTGATGTGGTGAAGGTACATGGTACAGCCACGCCTGTAGGCGATATCATCGAATTAGTCAGCGTAGTTGATGCACTCGGCGAGGATGGTTATCATATATGCGCACCAAAATCACAGTTTGGACACATGCTCGGTGCAGCTGGATCTGTAGAATTAATCACCGCCTTATTGATGTTAAAAAACCAAAAGGTGCTACTCAATAAAAATTCAGATACATTGAATACGGAACTTGAGAATTTTCAGAAAAAACCTGATTGGGAAGGCCCTGTAAAACCTGCTGCCGAATACAGGCACCTGATATCACAGGATATAATCGAAAAAGAAATTAATCAGATCGTTTGCCTGAATTACGGCTTCGGCGGAACCAACAGCGCAATTTCAATATCGAAAGACAACTAAATGATCGATAATACCAACAAAGTGGCGGTGATCTTTGGTGTAAGGAATGAAAGTTCCATCGCCTATGACATCGCTGTCAAGCTTCACCGTTCAGGCTGTAAAGTGGCTTTAAGTTATGTCACGGATACGAAGGACGAGGTACTGTATCTAATGGAGCAAAACGGGATGGATTCGTCCCTGTCGGCTGAAGTTGACATCAGAAATGAGGAGGAAATAACCGCATTTATGCAGATGGTTTACGATAAGACCGGACCTGTCGATTACGTTTTACACGGCGTGGCATTTGGCAGTCAGTCTGTAATGTGTTACAGTCTTCCGGGAAGCAACGAACCGGCTCCCTCCTATATCGACATTCCGTTCGAGGAGCTAATGGATGCTTTTAATATCAGTGCCTATTCATTATTGCGTGTTTGCAGAGTCGCCCAGCCATTGCTGTCAAAGAATGCATCTATTCTGACCCTCACCTACAATGCATCGCAACGGGTATTTCCGGGCTATGCTGGCATGGCGATCTGTAAAGCTGCTCTGGAAAATATTATGATTTATCTGGCAAGCCATTTCAGGGGAACGGGAGCACGGATCAACGCCATTTCAGCGGGTCTGGTTATGACAACTTCTTCCGGCGGCATATTCGGCGTCCGCAAGCTTCGTAAGATGGGGAAATTTACTGCTCCGTTAGGGAACATTAATGCAGGAGATGTAGGCGATGCTGCACTTTATTATTT
>DASZTX010000019.1:0-269999 GCA_035547875.1 Mucilaginibacter sp.
GTAAACAGCCTCTAATGAAATTGCCTTTTAAATAACTATTTTTGTACACGCTTTTACAGCGTTTGCTGCAACTCAAAAGTCAGCTAACCCAGTGGTCAATTTGGCCCGGAACAGGGTGGTCAACATCTCCATAACTTACAATAAGGCTAAAGCCGCGAATAAATAAATTATTTTTTTCATTGCAATAAGATTTAGTTGGTTATTTTCAATAGTAATTTTCAGCCTATCTTTCGGGCTTATCTAAATCTCCCGCTCGCGCGATTGTTGGCGGCCTTTCTGCGAAACTTCCCGGATGCGTTCCAGTTCATGCTGCTTTGCCCCTGCAACCATGCCTTTGAAGCGGTCGCTTCCCGCTTTGGCCGATAGTATCTGTTGTGCAACTTCGGGTGCTTCTTTTTTCAACTTATACATTTGATTAAAGCCTTTGATATATTCCAGCGATGGGTCTTGTTCTTCTTGCATATATTTATTTTTTACGATAGCGAAGAAAAACTATGTTTTCTTCAATTGCTTCCAAGTCCAGTTCTTTTCTTAACTCTGTCCTTAAGTTGTTTACAAGATTGTTTAAATCAATATCCCCCCCTTTTTCGATATCATACGCTAATTTTTTTGCGAGGTCGATCTGATATTTAGTTCCGAACAATTGAAGTTCAGCCAACGGAAGTTCAAGCTTTTTTATCATTTCTTCTGAATATTCTCTTTGCACAATTTCATAAGCAAGTATCTTATAGGTATCGATAAGGTGTTTGCTAATAATCTCCCGGCGTTTTAATGTCCTGTCGCGTTTACTGCTAAAGTAATGCGCAGTAATCCAGCCAAAAACAGCAATAGTAACGGTAATGGTGGTTTTTATAATATCCGTAATATCCATCGCTAAAAAGTCTCGTAGGTAAAGTCTTCAAGGTACGCGTTTATCGAATCACGGTCGTAAAGTACGATCTTTTTTTCGGGCTGGGTGTAACGGATTTTTCCTTCGTCGCGCAGTTTCTGCAAAGTGGTTTTGCTTTTTATACGCAACATACTCATAGCCTCTGTGCCGGAAATCCATTTGTCGGCCTGCGGCTGTGGCGGTTTCTTGCTGTCTATATAAGCTTCCAGCTTATCAATCATCGCATAAAATGCACGATCTTCAAAACAGATTACTTCCACTGTGCTTAAGGTTTTTTATGAAGGTAAAAAACTTTACGAAATAATCAAAGCACGATGTATGAAAGCCAATATTATTGAGGCTTGTACAAGTAACATTAGACTATTTGTTTTTTTAGTGATAAATTCATTGAATGAATGAATTTTTAAAGCTTACTTTGAGTTCGCTGCTGGCAACCTGTTCTGCCTTATGCTTATTTTATATAAAGCTATACTATGATCGGCGACAGGAAAAGAAAAATAAAAAAACCGAAGCTGATGCAACGATCGAATATCTCTGTTGCATGCTCAACGAAATTGTTCTTTGTGTTGAACAGCAACTGAAAATATATGATGAATACATTACTTCACTAAAGAGAGCACCACATGCCGATCATTTATTAATTGTCGTCGTAAATGGTAATTTGGAAAGGCTTGTTAAAAACTTCGAGCATTCAACTTTATTTCACGCTTATATTTTAAAGTTCGGTAACGATCAAAAGCAGATTGTAAATTTCCATACGATGATTGGCGCTCTTGAATTTATGTATTCTACGAACAACAAGGCAATCGATTTTACCAAACAATTTAGAGAATACTTCAAACAACAAAAGAACGATTATTTTAAATTCGGATATGAAGGCGTACAGCAAGAGGCTATTACTTTGCGAAGTAGAATTGAAAACGACGTAAAAGAGTATCAGAATAGTTCTGTGTACAAAGTTTTGAATAATACGCTTGAACCATATCTTAAAAACGCTTCTACGGCCGTTTCAATGCAATATATACAAGAGCATTTGGTAATGCCTTTGTATCTTGAAATTTCCGCTAACCACAGATCTGAAAACGACTTAGTTCTATTGCGGCAGAATTCGGAGCGAGCAACTTATATTTATAACGATATGATCTTGCAAACAGAGGGTGCTATTAAACATTTCAAAATGTTTAATAAAGCATTTGTAACTTCGGTAAAGGCGTTGCGTGAAGCAATGGATGCGATGAAATAATATACGCTTTCCAAGCTTAAAGCTTTTGGCAAATATTTTTCAATAAATTTCGGCCTTATTTTTCTAATTATCAGACAATTGCGTATCTTTACATCGTCGCGATTGGGATTTGCGACACTCGTTAATTTACTTCGTGCAATGGCTGGATGGTGTGTATGAACACTGTATGACCAGAAAAAACAAAGGCAGTCACATTTTCTGTAACTGCCTGATAATCAAGTAGCGGGGAGCAGAATCGAACTGCCGACCTTAGGGTTATGAATCCTACGCTCTAACCATCTGAGCTACCCCGCCGTGTGCTGGTTCTAAGAAAATTGTCGGTTAAATTAAATAAAACTATCTTACGCCTTTAAATCCGACACGCTTCCGAAAAAGGTTTGCAAATATAGCAGAAATTCGCTTTCTTTAGAAAAAATGTTAACATTTACAGCTTACTGTATTCAATTATAACCGCGAACATGTCTGAAAAGAAGAAATTTAATATTGAGTATGAAATAAAATCATCTCCCCGGATACTGTACAGCTTTTTGAGCGAACCCAACGGACTAACACAGTGGTTTGCTGATGATGTAAGTGTGAGAGACCAGACATATACCTTCACCTGGGACGGTGAACAGCAAACGGCTAAGTTGGTCGCCTCCAAAGAGAATAAAATGGTTAGATTCAGATGGGTTGATGATGATCCTCAATATTATTTTGAAATGGAGATCGTGATGGATGAACTTACCAGCGATGTTGCCCTCAGTATTACCGATTTTGCCGCCGAGGACGCGATAGCTGAGCGCAGGCTGATCTGGGACAATCAGATAAAATATCTCATAAGTACCCTGGGCGCTTAAAGAAAATTTAAAATATCCCTACTTTTGTATCGTAAAGCCCCAATGCTTCGTTATTGTTATCAATAAAAGCAGGCATTACCTCCTGCTCACCGGCGTGTGGCCGACAGGCTTATACCATACGGTTATTTTTTAATGAAGAAAATACATCTTTTACTGCTTAAATCATTCATCAGGCCGTTTATCGTCACCTTTTTGATCGTGATGTTTTTGCTGCTGATGCTTTTCCTGTTTAAGTATATCGATGATCTTATCGGTAAGGGTTTTGAATGGTATATCATACTGGAGCTGATGATGTATGCCTCCGCAACAAACGTTGCATTGGCGCTGCCACTGTCGGTGTTGCTGTCTTCTATCATGACCTATGGGAGCCTTGGAGAGAACTATGAACTGGTGGCTATTAAATCTGCCGGGATATCGTTGCGGAGGGCCATGTACCCCATGCTGATCGTTGTGCTCGTACTCAGCATTGCGGCATTTGTATTTTCTGATTATATGCTGCCGATCGCCAACCTTAAATACTACTCATTGCTGTACGACGCCCGTCAGCAAAAATCAGCGAACTTTTTGCCGGAAGGGGTATTCAGCAACAGTTTCCCCGGCTATGTGATCCGGGTAAAGAAAAAGGATCCCGATGGCGGCGTACACGGGATCATGATCTATCAGAAAAATGCCGCTGAAAACAACACGAATGTTCTGCTGGCGAAGGAAGGAAAAATGTACCGTACGCCGAATGACCTGTTCCTGGTTTTAAAGCTGAAGGACGGTGTGCGTTATCAGGAAGATCACGGCCGGAGTAATTTTAATCCCCGTCAGCGGCTGATACGTTACAGGTTTAAAGAAACCGAACAAAAGCTGGACATCTCGGGGCTGAAGCTGCACCGTACGGATGAGAGCGAGTTTAAAACAGCCTTTCAGATGATGAACCTGGGACAGTTAAAGGACTCGGAAAACCTTACGCGCAGGCAGGTGGACAGCGGATTAAGGATTAATTACCGGCTGGTTAGCGCTTACATCAAATATTTTTCGATCAAGGTAAATCCGGATTCTGCCAAAAAATACAAGGTTAAATCCGATGTTGGCAGCACTATATCTGATCTAAAAATGTATGAGCAGGTCAATGCCGTCACCAACGCCTCCAGCGAGGCCAGATCGATACAGGACCTGTTAAAAAACCGCGCCGACCGTACCAACGATCTGAATAACAGCATGCGCAGGGCAATGCTTGAATTTCAGAAAAAGTTTGCACAGTCTGTTGCCTGCATCGCGCTATTCCTGATCGGCGCACCGCTCGGCGCCATTATCCGCAAAGGCGGACTTGGATTGCCGGTTGTGGTTTCAGTAATATTTTTCCTGATCTTTTATATCATTACCACAATTGGCGAAAAGGCAGCTAAAGATGGCGACCTTTCACCGGTCATCGGGTCGTGGGTAGCCATCGTCATCATTATGCCCATCGGTATGTTCCTGTCATACAAAGCGGCTACCGACTCTGCGATATTCGATATTGAACTTTATAAAAGATTTTTCAGAAAAATATTTAAACGCAGAAAGACAGAAAACGCCTGATCTGCTCATGATAGTTAGGTATAAAAAATAAACCGGTTCTTTTTCAGGCAGGCCGGAAGACGGCAGAATTTACAAACCGCCGACCCTAAAGCGTTGCCAATAAGCTAAATTTGTGTAAAAAAGAGCAATGGCTTAATGCCGGTTGCGCTTAAAACAATCTTTATAAATGCTGAATACTATAGACGAAGCGATAGAAGCCATAAAAGATGGCAAGATCATTATCGTAGTTGACGATGAAGACCGGGAAAACGAAGGTGATTTTTTAACTGCTGCTCGTAATGCCACCCCTGAGGCAATAAACTTTATGGTAAGACACGGTCGCGGACTGGTATGCGCCCCTATTACCAAAAAACGCGCAAGTGAGCTGGAACTGGAGCCGATGGTGCGCCATAACACAACTTCGCATGAAACAAATTTCACCGTATCGGTTGACCTGCTTGCGGGTTGTACCACCGGTATTTCGGCATCCGATCGGTCTAAAACAACACTTGCGCTTATTGACCCGGCCACCAAACCGGAAGAGCTCGGTCGTCCGGGCCATATTTTTCCGCTGATCGCACAGGACGGCGGCGTGCTGCGCCGCACCGGGCATACAGAAGCTGCAATAGACCTGGCTGTACTGGCCGGCTTTGAACCAGCGGGTGTGATCTGCGAGATCATGCGGGAAGACGGCGAGATGGCACGCCTGCCTGAATTGCTGGTCATGGCCAAAGAATTTGACCTGAAAATCGTTTCCATAAAAGACCTCATCGCCTATCGCCTCGCTACGGAGAGCCTGGTGCATAAAGATGTCTCGGTGAAAATGCCGACACAATGGGGCGATTTTGACATGATAGCCTATACCCAGATCGATACCGGCGAAAATCATCTGGCGCTGGTAAAGGGCACCTGGGAACCGGGTGAGCCCATTCTGGTAAGGGTGCATAGCTCGTGCGTTACCGGCGATATTTTCGGCTCATGCCGCTGCGACTGCGGGCCTCAGCTGCATAAGGCAATGGAGATGATCAACAAAGAAGGCAAGGGCGTAATCATTTATATGAACCAGGAGGGTCGTGGTATTGGCCTGATCAACAAGCTTAAGGCCTATCACCTGCAGGAAAACGGCATGGATACGGTGGAAGCCAACATCGAGCTCGGCTTTAAGATGGATCAGCGCGATTATGGCGTAGGCGCCCAGATATTGCGAAGCCTTGGGATTTCAAAAATGCGCTTGATGACCAATAATCCTAAAAAGCGTGCCGGTCTGATCGGTTACGGGCTTGAGGTGGTTGAAAACGTGCCGATAGAAATTGCTGCCAATCCGCATAATGAGGCTTATTTGCGCACCAAGCGCGATAAAATGGATCACACGATCATGCGCGATCACTGATCGTCTTCATCTGTTTTTACAGGATCTACTGTCGGGGTGGGCGCTACACCTGATTTGCTTGGCACCGGGTTTGGTGTTACTGGGGCCTGTTTGCGTCGCCCTGCCCTGAATATGTTGCGGATAAATTCGCCGAAGGTGTCAAAATCACGCTGGTAAACCAAACCCAAACCATTTACATATTGCTCCGTCAAATTACCGCCAAGTGTATTTAATGTGGTACTGTTCAGTACCCGATAAGAATATCTTGCGCTCAGGTTTCCATCCTTACGAATAAGATATTGCGCTTCGAAATCCTTGGTGAGCTGGCTAAAGCTCGAGTTGAAGATACTGGTGTTATTATTAAAGATATCGTTGCTGCCGGATGAGGAATTAAAAAGACTTCCGGTTAATATCAGCCGGTTCTTGAAACGGTAGGACACACCAAGATCGTTAAATGAACGGATGTTAAGATCAAGGTTCTTGATATTCGACTGAGAGATAAAGCTATTCAGTTTATTGAAGGCAAACTCGCTGATCGCCTCCTCTGCGGTGTTGAACACCTGGTTGGTCAGGTTGCCGTTGGCGCCGTTGCTAAAATTACGCCGTACAATGATGCTCAAGGCCTGCTGGCTCCGGTTATTATTGTCGGAGAGGTAAGTGCTTAGATCTTCCTTGATGGACGGATCGAGCGGAAAGTTGAAGTCGAAATCGATCGTTGGCTGCAACAGCGTTTTGGTGAGGATCAGTTCTGCCTGCACCAATTCGAGCGAGTGCCCCTTCGGCGATTGCGAACCGGCAGCCTGGTACAAAGGCTGTATGTCCGTACGCACCTCATAGATAGCGTTAAGATTGATGGATGCATTGGACGGGTTCCCGGTCCAGCGGATGGTACCGCCCTGATTCACGATAAAGTTCTTGCTGATAAAGTTCTTCGCCGTGAACTCGAATTTACCGGTCGTGATCAGAAAGTCGCCATACATTTCAAAATCGCCGAGACTGTTGATATTGAGCTTCAGATCGCGTGCCTGCCCGCTTCCCTCCAGCACGCCGTAATCGGTGGTGATCTTTACGGTCGTTTTTTCATCGACGGTAAGGTCGAAATTCAGGGTAACCCCGTTAAAGGCCAAAGGTTTTACTTCCACTTTCGTGGTATCCCGGTGTCCGACAAATTTTATAAAGTCATAGTCGCTTACCGTCATGGATGTGTTCAGCGGGATGTTAAACACCGTTCCGGCTTCGGTGCTGGCCTTGATGTCAATTTTCATGTTATCAATAGGCCCCTTGAAGCTGAAACGACCGGTTCCGAAGGCCGTTCCGTAATACAGGTGATTATCCTTAAAGGTAGTGTGGAGCGCCATCAGGTTACGGGCATTTACCTCTACCTCGATGTCCGGATCAGCAAGATTATTCAGGTCGATGGTTCCGTCAACATGGCCTATGCCGTCCTTTGTATCCCTGAGCAGCATATCTTTGATCTTTACTATACTGTTGACCACATCGACGGTATCCGACACGGTATAGGGTGTTTTTAAATAGTTTACGGTAACGCCGGTGTTGTTCAGGATGATATTACCGTTAAGCCGCGGTTTGGATACCGGACCTGTCAGCTTCAGGTTAGTGGAGATGGTGCCTTTAATATCGGAAACCAGGTCTTTGATAAACGGCTCAAAAATGATCGCTTCCGTCTGGTTCATGTTTACATCAAAATTAAGGGCATCTTCTGTGCCATGACCGATCTGGTAGGTGCCCGCGAGATTCATCGTTTCCAATCCCCGGTTCTTGATATTGATGTTAACATCGGCCTTCTTACGGTCGTTACCCAGCGTTGATAATATTTTCACATCCCCCACAAGCGTTTTATTCATCATCAGGGAATCGATCCCCAGCTTTGCATCAATCCCCGGCGACTTCAAAATGGAAGTGAGATTGATATCGCCATTGAGCAAGCCCTTTAGTTCCACGCCGGAAGGGCGGGTCAGCTGGTTCAGCGTGCTCATACTGAAATTCTGAAATGCTACCTTGAGGTTATCTGCCGGGTTATCGGAGATGAAACCGTCTATCTTGACCTTCTGTGTCCCGTTCGACAATTCAAAGCCCTGCACCTGCGTTTTTCCGTCGAGGAATTTCACCCTCACCTTTTCCAGTATCTTCCAGTTCTGATGCTCCAGTATCACATCCGACGGTAAAATGTGCAGCTTCGCGGTGGTGTCGCGCCCAAAGTTTACCAGTCCGTATAAGTCCAGCTGGTTTACCGCATCCTTGTCCGAAAGCTTCAGGTTGAAGTTCAGGCTGTCATTCTTTAAAAAATTGGTCGCGGTTATATTTTTGATAAACAGGCTGTCGGTGATATTTATCTTGCTGAGCGAGATGTTAAGCCCTAAAAAATCGTCGTTGGTGCCTTCATCAATAATGAAATCATGGAACACCATCTTACCGTATTTAATCGTCTTGATATAGGAGCTAAGCGTGGCCGTCTTTTTTTCCGAATTGAATTCGCCGATAAAGGTTCCCTGCTCGGGTATCTTTAAATCGGGCATAAAAATAGCGATCAAGGGGTCTATTTTTTTCAGCGTCAGGTTAAAGGAGAAATCCTGTGGTTTTGGGGGTGTGATCTCCGTTTTCAGCGATGGAATATATTTCTTTACAACCGTTTTGAAGTACGATGGCAAGGTAGGCAGATCGAAACTTCCCTTAATGAAACCGTCGGCGATATCGGATTTAAGGTTGATCGCCCTTTGATTACCCAGGCCGGTGGCGGAAACCGTCAGTGAATCGACCACATAATCGTTTCGGGGATCTACGATCCTGATCTGTTGCAGCGAAGCCTCGCCCGTAAGGTTATTGAGTTCGTTCCCCGAAAAATCTGCCGTTATCCGGGTAGTGAAGGTAATGGTGTCCTTCAACAGTTTCAGGTCGTGCAACTGTGCATTGTCAATACTTCCGTTAAAGCTGTAAACCGGCAGCTTAGGATTAAGGTCAATGCTTCCGGAACCGTCGAGCCGTATCTTTTTATCATTAATGGTCAGCTTTCCGGTGGCAACCTTTTTGGCAAAACCACCTGTGAACGCAACGTTGTGATAATTGTATCCCTTAAATGAAACCGAACTTATCCGCGCATCCACGTTCTCCCTTAAGGTCTTAAGTTCGTCGCCCTGCCCGTTTACGTTGGCGTTCATGGTGATGCGGCCCAGGTCTTCCTCGCCGAGCAGACTCCCAAGGTCGAACGCATAGGTATCAAGTTTGCCGCTGTAGGATGGCACGCCTGCCTTATTTATCTTAAGATTAATATCCGGATCAAAGCGGCCGAGCTTGGTTTTGAACGTGCCATAAGCCACAAAATCGTTCTGCAACCCGGTGAAGCGGCCCGAAAAATTAATATTACCAAACCTGGAAATAATATCCGGCACTCTCGCTGTCGGTTTCCCGGTAAAGTTGCTGAAGAGGTAGTCGAGGTCGGCCTTGTTGGTGGCAATCTGGTCGAAATCGAGTTCAAGGAAGGTATTGTCCCAATCAGGCAATCCTTTCAGATTAAAATTCCCCCTGATATAAGTGGCCTTTGCGCCTGTAACGGTAAGATTTTTAGCCGTCAGGTTGTTGACATACCCTTTGATCCGCCCGTCGAGCCCAAGATTAAAATGCACATCTTCCAGCCCGGTGGTAAAATAGGCGATATCAGACGAAGATATCCGGGATGATTTAAAATCGCCGTCCATATACACTGCGTCTTCAATATGATCGCCAAGATCATCAATTGACTTGAATTTCATCCTGAAATAATTTTTCAGGAGCGAGCGGTTGGTCAGTACATACAGATTCTGCGCCAGTATCTGATTGGTATCTATTGTCGCATCGGCGTTAAACTTTTTAAGGTAAAACCCGCTTTTCTCGCGCAGGGTGAGGTTAGTCACGTTACCCTTAAAAAGATGGTTGGCGATATCCATATTCCGCACCACGACGCTAAACTTGCTAACGTCCAGATCATCAAAGTTTATCCCTTTGATCACCGTGTCCACCAACATGTTTTTAAACCGGAAGTGAAAGTTATTGATGGCGATCTTTTCAAACACCACCTGCCAGGGCTTGCTTTTTGTGGTGTCGGGCGGACCGCTGAACGCATCGATGATAAATTTGAGGTTGGAGGTGCTGTCGCTTTGCTTTTTCAAATAAGCAGACCCGTTATCCAGTTCGATCAGTTTAAAATCGATGACTTTTTTTTGTATGCTGTTAAAAAGCGAGAACCCGCTAAGGTCAACCTCCAGTTTGGGAGTGCTAAGCAGGGTATCTTTCTGCTTATCCAGCACATAAAAACCCTCCAGCACTACCGATGAAAAAGGCTTTATATAAATGCTTTTAATGCTGACTTTAGTACCTAATTTTTCCGAAAGGTAAGCCGCTCCCTTTTTTGCCGCCCAGGTTTGTACGGGTTTATACTGAAACACCAGCAAAAGGATGCTAAAGATCAGCAGAATTACCAATACAATACTTAACGCTATTTTGAGTGCTTTTTTAATAACTTTGCCTTTTAATAATATTTTGAGTTAACGGATCATGGGCGTACCGATTTGTTTAACATAGCTTACACAAATTGGTTTAACAAAACGTTTCAAAAACCGCTAAGTCAGTCATTAATCATTTTTCAGCAGTGCCTGTAATATTAGGAATCGAATCTTCGTGTGATGAAACATCCGCCTCCGTTTGCGTAGATGGTAACATATTAAGCAATGTAATTGCCAATCAAACCATCCATGAAGCCTACGGCGGCGTAGTCCCTGAACTTGCTTCAAGGGTTCATCAGCAGAATATCGTCCCGGCGGTACAACAGGCGCTGTCAAAGGCAAAAGTAAACAAAAATGATGTGGATGCAGTAGCTTTTACAAGAGGCCCCGGCCTTTTAGGTTCGCTGCTGGTAGGCGTGTCGTTTGCCAAGGCTTTTGCACTGGCAAAAAACATTCCGCTGATCGATGTAAACCACATGCAGGCGCATGTGCTGGCCCATTTTATCGGCGTCAATAAACCGTCCTTTCCGTTTTTGTGCCTCACGGTTTCGGGTGGTCATACACAGATCGTTTTGGTGAAGGATTATTTTGATATGGAAATTATCGGCGAAACACTGGATGACGCCGCAGGCGAGGCGATGGACAAAACCAGCAAAATTTTAGGTCTGCCCTATCCCGGCGGGCCGCTGATCGATAAATATGCTCGCCTCGGAAACCCCGACGCTTACAAATTTCCCGAGCCCCAGATACCCGGGTTTAATTTCAGCTTCAGCGGTTTAAAGACGGCGATACTTTATTTTATAAGGGACAACGTGGAACGCAATCCTGATTTTATACAGCAAAATCTGCCGGATATCTGCGCTTCTGTTGAAAAGCGGATCGCAACCATCCTGCTGAATAAATTAACAGCCGCCGCCGAAGCTTATGGCATAAAAGATATCGCGCTGGCGGGCGGCGTATCGGCAAATACCGGTTTAAGACAGGGATTGCTGGCGTTGGGCGAGAAATACGGGTGGCGCTGTTTTATCCCGAAAATGGAATACTGTACCGACAACGCAGCCATGATTGCAATTGCGGGCTATCATAAATATTTAAAAGGAGAATTCACCGATCAGTCGGTAGCGCCACTGGCAAGAATGCCTTTCTGATACGGTAATCGGCAGCTCCGTCGGGAATAAATTAACAAAAAGAAATAAATGTCTGTAGTCTTAGGATTACCGGCCTGAATAAAAAAAAGCAATGAGTGCACCTTCACTGATATTCTGGATAATTTTTGTCCTGCCCTTCGTTATATTTTTAACATGGATCATGCGGCAGGATAAACGCAATGTAAAAACCGGGCTGATCGTACTGGCGATAACCGTTATCGGCTGCATTATCTACATGTACTGGAAAACCAACGGCCAGTAATTACCGCAGTAAATGCAATGATAATCAGGCTTTAATATTGCCTGCACGCGGGTTGACTATGTTAAAATGTTATGTATATTTAGGCTGATAAACCGGCCTTTGATACCTGAACATTTAAAACCTCAACCATGTCAGCCACCAACTCACTTACCGAACCTTCCGTACAGGGAAAAGAAGAAATCATTGATCGCAAATTCCAGCCCATGCGGCCGGAAACACCATTCGGCGATATGGCGCTGGCGCTGTCCGGCGGCGGTTTTCGCGCAGCGGCCTTCTGCCTTGGCGCCATGTCCTATCTTAACCGAGCGTGGTTAAAAGACGAAGAAGATACCCTGCTGAAACATGTCAGCTTTATTACCTCCACATCCGGAGGCACCCTGACCAACACGTACTATACCTACCGTCTTTTTAAGCCGGGTTACAGTTTTGCTGATTTTTATCAGAAGATGCGAAACTTTATGGACGGCGAAGCCTTGCTGGAGGAAGTGTGCGACATTTTAAACAAGCCGCAGCAATGGGATGAAAGGGGCACCCGGACCATTGTAAAAAATGGTAAGACCGTTAAGGTAAAAGTTGAAAAGACCTGTAACGTCATCAACTCCTTTGCAAAGGCGTATGACCGGATGTTGTTTAAAGACAAGGACTACCCGGACTCCAATCTGTTTGGCGTTTATTTTAACCGGTCTCAGAATCCACATCTTAAAACCGTGTGTTTTAATGCAACCGAACTGAATAACGGTATTTCGTTCCGGTTTCAAACCAATGGCGAGGCAAAAAGCATACGCACCGTGGGCAACTATTATCTGCATTTTAATGATGCCGATATAGCGCAAAAATTAAAGTTAGGCGACCTCGCGGCTACGTCATCCTGCTTCCCCAGCGGATTTGAGCCGATGATCTATCCTAATGATTATATCCATCCCGGCCTGACCGACGTGGATAAAATGCTAAAGGCCATCGATTACGACAACAACAATCCGCTTAAACTACCTGCGGTGGAGAATGAACCATTTTGCATGGTTGACGGGGGCGTGGTGGATAATCAGGGCCTGTACAGCATGATGATGGAAGATACTTACCGCGCGGAAAAGTCGCACAAAAAGCAATTCGACCTGATGATGGTATGCGATGTGGGGAGTTATTTTGTAGATGGCTACCAGACACCGCCTCAACCGGATAGCTGGTATAAATACCTGACCATAAGCAAGCTGAAAACGCTGATGCCTGTCGGGGCGATCGTGTTTGTGCTCAGTTTTCTGCTGGCAGTACTTACGGAAGGCATCTGGCGCCGCGCAGGGCTGCTCCTGGTATTAAGTTCGGGTTTTTACACGCTGTTTTACCTGCTTACGCTCTACGTGTTTAATAAAATGATCGTCGGGCTGAAAAGCAGTTTCGGCAAAGTGATCGTCAACTTTGTGGGCGCCTTTTTTAAAGTTCCTTTCAACCGGCTGCAACAGATGCTGCAAACCAGGTTAAAGTCAACGCTTTTAATTACCACCGACTTGTTCCTGAAACAGATACGTCGCCAATATTATGCTGAATTTTATAACATGCCTGCCTATAAAAACCGCGTGCTATCCTGTCTTATTTATGAGTTTTCCGCGCAGCATGCACAAAGCCGTTTGAAGAACCTTGAGATAAAGGACAAAGAATGGTGGACGAAGGCATCCAAGGCCTTAGCACCAAGCGCCCAGTTGCAGGAAGTTACCACACAGGCAACCAGCATAGGCACCACGCTGTGGTTCCCCGGCGGTAAACAGACCATGAGAGATAATATTATAGCCTGCGGACAATTTACCATGTGCTATAACCTGCTGAAACATATTTACCGGCTTGAAGTGCTTGACCATAAATGGGCCGAAGACGAACAGCTTCAGCATCTGAAGAAGAGATTGCTTGCAGACTGGAAACTTTTTAATGACAGCCCGACGCAAATGGTTGAAACCGGATTATAAGTAATAAACTCGTTATTCGTTTGCAGGTAAACCGCTTAGTTAATATCTTGTGGCTGTCACATCAAAAAACGCTTTATGCTAAAAAAAATCACCTTGTCGCTGATGCCCGTAATGTTGCTGCTTACGTCGATAAGTAACGCACAGCAGCTAAAATTGCCCCGTAACGTTGAAAAGGCGATGGCTACCGTCGATACCGCGCAGTTTAAGGCTGATATCGCTTACCTTGCCGACGATAAGCTGAAAGGCAGGGGTCCCGGAACAGAAGGGTTTCAGATGGCGGTTGATTACGTGACCGGACGGCTAAAAAATCTTGGCGTAAAGCCTGCAGGCGAAAACGGAACCTGGCTGCAGCAGGTAAAACTGCGGAAGGCCTCGACGGCAACCGCTGCAATAACGCTGGATGGCAAAGAACTTAATGAGGGGAAAGATTTCACCCTGCTCCCCAATCCGTCAAAAGATAATATCAGTTTTGAAGCGCAGCTGGCTTTTGCCGGATACGGCGCGAGCGAGCCGTCGCTTGGCTATGACGACTATGCGGGCATCGATGTAAAAGGAAAGGTAGTACTGGTGATACGCGGAGCGCCTGCGAAATTTTCGTCGTCGGTAATGGCGCATACCATTAACCCTACGACCATACTAAAGGCGGCTGCCGAGCATGGGGCAGTTGGCGTCATCATCTGCTCTACGGATTCTACCTCGCACCTGAGACGCATAGGCGGTCAGTCCAGCGTTATCGGCAAAGACGGATCGGTTGTTGTGTCGCGTACATTTTATTCTGACGACGTGCGGGCGTTAGGATTATTCAGCTATGCGATCTTTAATGACCTGATGAAGGAAGTAAATAAGACGATACCTGAGACCTTAGCGCAGATCAAAAACGGGCAGCCTTCATCATTTCCGCTGAACGGTACGATTAAAATTGCTTATACATCAAGCTATGATGATATTATCAGCTATAATGTTGTGGGTAAGATAGAGGGTTCGGACCCGAAATTAAAAAATGAATATGTGGTTCACAGCGCTCACCTTGATCATCTCGGGATTGGCCGTCCGGTACAGGGCGACTCTATTTACAACGGCGCGCACGACAATGCATCGGGGGTAGCCAGTGTGCTTGCTATTGCGGGTATCTATCAGCACATTGACCATAAACCCAAACGATCAATCCTTACCGTGCTGCTGACCGGGGAAGAAATGGGCGACCTCGGTTCGGGGTATTTTGCTGCCAGACCGACAGTACCCGGTAAAGACATCGTGGCTGACGTAAATACCGACATGCCGACGATCATTGCGCCGCTGCTGTCTGTAACGGCGCTGGGTGCGGAACATTCGTCGCTGGCAAAACAGGTCGATGCGGCGGCGGGCTACCTCGGTCTGGGCGTGGAGCCGGATCCGGAGCCGGCACAGGTGCGGTTTGTCCGGTCGGACCAGTACAGTTTTGTGGTAAACGGCATTCCTGCGCTGCATATTAAATACGGCAGCAAGACCACCGACGGAAAAAACAATCTGAACGACTTTGTGGCCAAATGGCGGGCCAAATATTATCATAAACCTCAGGATGACATTAACGGCATCTTTGACTTTGCAGCGGGCAAGAAATACGCGCAGCTTAATTTCCTGATCGGTTACCTGGTGGCGCAGGATGAAAACCGCCCGACATGGAACCCCGGCGACATTTTTGCCGTAAAACAGTGAGTTTAGTTTTAAAATTTAACCAGACAACCATTTAAACCCGATGGGACTTTTTAATAAAATATTCAATCAGTTTATCGACGTCATCGAATGGGTGGATAATTCCAACAACAGCATTATCTGGAAATTCCCCCGTTACGATAACGAGATCAAGATGGGCGCAAAGCTCACCGTGCGCGAATCGCAAATGGCGGTGTTTATGAATGAAGGCAAAATTGCCGACATCTTCGGCCCGGGAATGTACCAGCTTTCCACCCAGAATATGCCTGTACTGACCACCCTGAAAAGCTGGAAGTACGGATTCAACAGCCCATTTAAGGCGGATGTATATTTTGTAAGCACCCGGATGTTCATCAACCAGAAATGGGGTACCCAGAATCCGGTCATCATTCGCGATGCGGAGTTCGGGCCTGTGCGGTTAAGAGCCTACGGATCATATAATTTCGCGGTAAGCGATCCGAAATTATTTGTTACGCAGATATCGGCGACCAATCCCGATTTCCAGACCGAGGATGTTAACGGTCAGCTGAGAAATATCGCCGTTTCGCGCGGGATGGATTCAATCGCCGAGTCGAAAATATCATTGCTTGACCTTTCCAGCAATTACGACGAGATATCAAAGCTCATCACCGACAAGATACAGCCGGACTTTGCCGAAATGGGACTGAACCTGACCAAATTTTTGGTCGAGAACATCTCGTTGCCTCCCGAAGTGGAGCAGGCACTCGATAAGCGAAGCGAAATGGGCATTGTAGGAAACCTGGGGGCCTATGCGCAGTTCCAGGCGGCGAACGCCATCGAGAAATCAGCCGAAAACAGCATTGGTGGAAATCTTGGTGCCGCAGGCATGGGTTTAGGCGTGGGCGCCGCCATGATGGGACAGGTCGGCAATATCTTCCAACCCAACCAGTTCAACCCTGTTACCACCCCACCACCCGCAGCTCCCGTTGCGCCGCCGCCGGTACCGCAGCCTGTACAATATTTTGTGGTGCTGAACGGAAAGTCGGAAGGGCCGTTCAGTACTGACGAACTTACTGCCATGGCCATGAACCGGACACTAACGTCAGGTACGCTGGTCTGGAAAAAAGGCATGGCCGGATGGGAAGCAGCCAATATGGTTGACGATGTAGCCAGCATTTTAAGCAACGTTCCTCCTGCCGTTTCCTAACTATTACACCTCTATAAAATAATATGAGTTTCGACCAGGAAATAACTTCTTTAACCAATTCTTCAAAATGCGCAGGATGCGGTGCGCCATTGCACTTTGAGCCCGGCACGCAGACGCTAACCTGTGATTATTGCGGCAGCGCCAGCAAAATAGACGGCGCCGACATCCAGGATCAGGCGGTAATGGCTGAAGACTATGGATTATTTCTGAGCAGGATAGGTACTGAAAAAACCGCAAAGGGCTTTGAAACAGTAAAGTGCAGTAACTGCGGATCGACGTCGGTGCTTGAGTCCAAGGTCAGTGCGGATAAATGCCCGTTCTGCCGCTCGCCGCTGGTTGTCGATCTTGCCGCCAGCAACAATTATATCGCGCCGCATTATGTGCTGCCGTTTAAAGTAAACCAGCAAACTGCGCGCAAGCTTTTTTTGAACTGGATCAAGGACTTAAAATTTGCCCCTTCCGATCTGAAAAGTAAGGTAAACAATTCCACCTCTCCTATTGACGGCGTTTATCTGCCTTACTTTATTTTTGACGCCGATTCGGTGACCAAATATACCGGCGAGCGCGGTATGTATTATTATATCTCGGAAATCTATTATGAGCGCGTCAACGGGGATGATGTAATGCGTACCCGCGAGGTACGTCATACCAACTGGTTCCCCGTGTCCGGTACCGTCGAGAACACCTTTACCAACATGGTACGGCCTGCAAGCAATCTCGTGGACGAAGAAACCCTTAAACAGCTGGGTAATTTTGAACTTAACGCGCTGGTTAGATATGACGAAAGGTACGTGACAGGATTTAAAGCACAGACCTTTTCAATAGATCCTAAAGATGCCATTCAGGGGGTGGCAGACAGCATCGGGCCGTTTATCGCACAATCGATATTTGCGGATATCGGCGGGAATGAGCAGCGCATCACCAGCAGATCAACCGACCTGACGCATATAAAAATTAAATATGTGTTAATGCCGCTCTGGATCAGCGCCTACCGGTATAAGGACAAAACCTACCAGTTCGCCATCAATGGTTGTACGGGGAAGGTAAGCGGTCAGCATCCGGTCGGTACCTGGAAGATCGTCAGGCTGGTTTTAATCATTCTGGCTGTCATTGCCGCGCTGGTTATCTATTTTATGGTGTATGGTAACAGCGCCAGCAGCCAGTATTAAGCTATAGGATCAAGTCCGTTATTTCCGCCCGGCGCACTTTTTCAGCGGGTACCTGCCATGTTTTTTTTCAGGGCCTGTTACCAATTGCCTTTTTTACCCGTATTCATATCAAAACACAAGAACTGTCGTTATTGTATGGCAGGAATTTTGTGCTGATTTTTAATCAATTACAAACTATGAAAAAGATATTTATTACCCCGATTTGCGCTGTCATCTTGCTGGCAGCCGTTACATCGTGTTCAAAAAAGAGTACTCCGGAACCGGGCGGTTCCGAATCCGGTTTTACTACAGTAACTTACGGCGGAGCGTCAAATATTTCAGTCGCGCGGAGCCAATTTGCCGCAGCAGGCTTAAATGGCAGTATTTTTTTCGCGGGCGGAACGTCTGATAACGGCACCACCCTTTATAAAACGGTGGATGCGTACGACGTATTGCAAAATGTGTGGTTCACAGGCAATCTGAGTGAGGCACGCTACCTGCTGGCTGGCGCCGCTACCGGCGGTAAAGTAGCCTTTGGCGGCGGGCGCAGCAGTACGGGATACTCTGATGTTGTGGATGTGTTCGATATTAACAAAAACGTCTGGTCTGTTGCGCACCTGAGCGAAGCACGTTCGGGGCTTGCCGCCGCCGCTGCCGGAAATACCATAATTTTTGCAGGCGGAAAAGGAGCAGGCGGTGTAACCGATGCCGTAGATATCTACAATACGTCCACCAATACCTGGACGACCGCCCACTTGAGCGTTGCGCGCACCGGCCTGGTGGCTGCTACTGAAGGCACCAAAATACTGTTTGCAGGCGGCGATGATAACGCGGGCGTACCGCTGAATACGGTAGATATTTATGACTTAGGAACGCAAACCTGGTCGGTAAGCAATCTAAGCACGGCCAAGGATCATTTTGCAGGGGCAGGAGCCGGTGATAAGATCGTTTTTGGCGGAGGCCATACCGTAGCAGGCGGACTGGTCAACACGGTTGATATTTACGATGTAACTACCAATGCCTGGACCACCAGTCAGCTTTCGGAGGCGAGAGAAGACCTGGCAGCCGTGGGCATCCCTAATAAAATTGTTTTTGCGGGCGGTTATAAAGGATCAGGCTCATCGTCCACGGTGGATGCCTATGATGTAAAAAGCGGTAAATGGACTACTTTAACCATCAGCACTCCAAGAAATATGCTTGCGGGCGCAGGAGCGCAGTTTGCCATTGTATTTGCAGGCGGCATCGGAACTTCCGGCCCGGAAAAAGCAGCGGACCTGTTTGTACTGTCCAATTAATAACAAAAAATCAGAAGGTGAGGGTTAGTAACGGCTCTCCCCCTTAACATGAAATACTGCCCGGTTGAATCAACGACCGGGCTTTTTTTGTCCGCGCCATCATCGAAAAGAACTGATTTACCTGCGGCGTTTCGATAGTGTATCGTACCCTCGCTGACCGCTAAGATTCTTTTCAATTTACTAACAGAGCTGAAATATCATTTCCGTTACAGACTATTTCTTAACGCCTGTTACATTTAAAAAGATGATGCTGGTATGGGGGATTCCTAATGTTTTTCCCGGCGATACTTTAAGATAGGTATTCAGGTACCCGTCCGTAATGCCCTTCATGGCCTCGTTATATGGTTTTTTAAATTCGTCAGACAAGGGCACCATCGATTTCCGGAAAATGATCACGCCCTTTTCATCGACAAAAGCGGTGTAGGTATAAAAAAAATCGGTGTAGGCGTGATGTATCGTAATGTCATAGGTAGGCGAAAGATAATCGTCATAAGGTTTGCCGCCGTTTGGATCATCGATCGGGGTAACTTCCTTTTTTATTTTGATGAGGGGACTTACCGGTTTTAGCACCGCAGGCTCTGTGGCTGCAAAAGCGCTGTCGCGAAATTTATTTGCCATCAAAGCCTTTGCCATTATGTAAGCTGTATCTGCCCGGTTAGGCTGCCATTTTTTATTGGTGTCGGCGTGCAGCACGTTCATGATATAGTCGTTGGTGTAGAACGTCATAAAAGCATGGGCGTCTTCGTCTTTGATCACCCTGCCATCAACATGCAGCACCTCAAACTTCATACTGTCTTTTTTGATGTATTTGAGCTTAAGCCAGGCCCAAGCGATATTGTAAATGGAATCGTGGTCAAAAACGACGGGGGTATTGATGAAATGTTTCTTTTTGGGGCTGTAGATACTTACCGAGTCAACCGATGTAAAGGCGATGCGCCATTCGGGGATCAACTGATACCCCACCGGACTAAAAGACAATCCATTGTCAAACGTCCGTTTTACCTCGGTGTAACGTATGCCCTGTATGCTTTTTATCAGCGCCTTTGCCTTTGAGACCTCTGCCTTTCGTTTGGTTTCCTCGCGTTCACGTTCCGACACGTGTCTGCGGCGGCAGGATCCGGTAAATATCAGGGAAGTAAATAAGACTAAAAGTAAACAGAAGGATGGGATGTTTTTCAAGTATCTGTTCATAAACAACGCAGGGGTGTGTTTTTTAAAGACGTAAAAATAGCAAAAGGGTTTTGATTGACAGGCGAGATAAGCCGGTATTGCCTGCTTTTGTATCCTGCGTGATTAAATCTTTACAAAAAAGCTGCTTAGCTGATCATTGCGAGCGCCTGCTCCAGGTCCTTTATCAGATATCCTGCATCTTCCAGGCCCGCATACATCCTGATCAGCTGATGGCGGCGGTTATTTTTATCGTAATCCTTATCATCGATGCCTGCTATGGCCGGGATCACGAGGCTCTCATGCCCACCCCAGGAAACCGCCATCAGGATATGTTTAAGGCTATTGCAGAAGGTCTCGATCTTTTTTACCGACGGATCTTTAAGGGTAAAGCTGAACATGCTGCCGCATCCCTGCATCTGTTTCAGGGCGAGGTCAGCCTGCTTAAAGCCCGGCATAAAAGGCCAGATCACTTCGTCCACTGCTTTATGGTCATGCAGCCACTGCGTTAATACCTTTGCGGTTTCAAAACTGCGCTGCATACGGAGCGGCAGGGTACGCAATCCCCTGATCAGGAGCCAAGCGGAATGCGGTGATATTGCCGGACCAATATTGAGGAACTCGTTGTTAAATATGCGGGCAATCATTTCACGGCTGCCCGTCACCACCCCTGCCACTACATCGGAATGACCGCCAAGATATTTGGTCGCGGACTGTGCCACAAGATCGATCCCTAAACTGATGGGCTGCTGGTAAAGCGGGCCGCAGTAGCTATTATCGATCATGGTGACGATGCCCCGTGATCTTGCCATAGCGGCAATGGCTTTCAGATCCTGCAGCTCATAGCTGAAGGTGTTCGGGCTTTCCAGATAAATGAGCCGGGTTTCCGGTTTGATCGCGGCTTCGATCTGTGCGGTATCGCTGCCGTCTATATAAGTTGCACTGATGCCGAATTTGGGAAGCAGGTTGCTAAACAGTTTAACCGTCCAGCTATAAGGGTTTTCAACGACCACCGCATGGTCACCCTGCTTCAGCAAGGCAAGCACCGGAACACTTATGGCCGCCACGCCGCTGCTGAATACCAATGCATCTTCGGCACCATCCAGCGCGGCCAGTTTTTTTCGCAGTATGTTAAGCGTCGGGTTTTGCCCGCGTGAATAAAGCGTTGCGTCAAATTCATTTGCGAGCGCTTCCCTGAAATCAGCTACCGTATTGAAGGTGAAATTGCTGGTTTGAATGATGGGTGGCGAAACCGCGTTGAAATAGCTTTCCCTCTCCTCGCCCAGTTCGTTTAAAATATATGACAGATCCATTGTATTTAATTATTGGCCGCATCCCGCGAGACCTATCCGCCGGGTTATTTTACCGCTTTCCGCTTGCTGCGATAGGTACTTGCGTAATAAATTGCAAGGCCGAGCGCATAAGCTGCAATACATATCAGCGCCGCATACGGATTTTCTTTAAAGGTGATAAAAATATTGACGGTTACAAACCAGTATGACGCGATAAAGATAACCGGAACCAGCGGGAACCATTTTATACGGTAAATTCCGGTATCATCCAGCTCCCTGGTCTTTTTCCGGAGCACAAAGATGGTGAGTGCAGCGAGGGAAAGGCCAATGGTATCAAAGAACATGACGTACTTTAGCAACTCGCCGAACTTAGCCACAAAAAACAGGATCAAAATTGCGGCGGCGACAAAAAAGCTCATTCCAAATTCCTGTACCTGAGTTTTTGGGTTCACCTTTTTGAATACAGGAGGCAGGATGCCGTCTTCGGCCATCGCGTAATAGATTCTCGGATTTGACATGACGTTAACGTTCACGAACGCCAGGACGGATAAAAAGATCATCAGCGAGGTAACTTTGTATCCCGTGTCGCCAAAGATGACACCCACCATCCGCGAAGCCAATGAAGGCGTTTGCTGCAGCCCGCCAATACCGAGTACATGGTAATACGCATAATTGATACCGAGATACAGCAACAAAATAACCGAGATACCCGCCGCAATAGCCTTTGGCGTATTGCTTTTGGCATTGATCACATCTCCGCCGAAATTGATGGTCTGCTGATACCCCCCGAACGTGAAAAATACCGCGACGAGGCTTAATCCGAATGCCGTGATGATATTATCGTTATGCCGAACGATGCCTGCGGTCACCGGGTGAACATCCTGCTTAAACACGGTTGTGCAGATAAGAACGATCATCCCTATCTTAAATAACATCAGCACATTTTGTGTCCGTGCGCTCATTTTTATACCTAAAAAGTTGATAACATATAAAATAAGTACGGAGGTAATGGTAATAATTTTGGTACCAAAGTCGTTTTGAAATTCAGCCGGAAGCAAAAACGGCCGTATATAGTCGGCGCCAATGAGCGCCACAGCCGCCACCGAGGCTGCGTTGCTGATGACCAGCACCCAATTGATCATAAAAGCGAAAGCAGGATGATAACAATACGAAAACACTTTGTAAAACCCGCCGGTGACGGGGTAACGCGCACCGATCTCGGCAAACGTAAGCGCACCGCAAAGGCTGACCAATCCGCCGAAAATCCAGGCGCTGAAAAATATCCAGGCATTTCCGGCTTTAACGGCCACCTCGGTCGGCGTGGCGAAAATGCCCATACCGATAACCAGACTGATCACGATCATTGTCAGGTCAAAACGACTAAGCTCTGGTTTAATCATGCATTAATTGTTTATATTTTAAATTTATATTTTAAATTTGTTAAACACACCCTGACAATTAAATACTGTTGTTGACCCGGTAAAAAAAGTCGTTTTGAAGCAATTTAAGCAAATATTATTTGCCATTGTGCTCACACTCGCCATTTCGCCAGTTGTTGCGCAGGTAAAGCATCAGGTAAGGAAAAAAGAGCAGCGTGCCGCTGCAAAAAAACCAGCGTATTCGGCGAGCAGGCAGCTCGCGGAATTTAAGCGTTTAGCGGCCCAGGCTGATCTTATTTTTACCTTTCCAAAGGGGTTCAGAGAAATAAAAGCACCGGACGACGATTATTTCTCGTTCGATTACGCCATGACCATCCCGGGCGAGGATTTCGAGATATGGTTCCAGGTAAAATCGCAAAAAGAGAACTGGGCCAGTTATGTAAAATCAAAGTCGGACCCGCATGTTCAGCTTGCAAATCCGGATTCGACCTACATTGCGCTTGCCAACGCACATGCTTCGGCATTCACCGGGGATAAGACCTTCTTCATCAGAACTATCCCGCCGGAAGTACTGGCCAAATACAATGCCGACGCCGGGAAATCGTATTTACTGAACCTTCGCGACATGCCGGACACCAGACATTTTAAATATGCGCTGCTGATCACCCTGCAAAAAGATCATACCGGCATTTTAATGGCTGTGTGCTTCACTAACGACAAGGGTCCCGAATTTTTTAAAAATATGAACAAGGCGGCCAATTGCCTGAAATTTAAATCCTGAAAGCACCGGCCTCAGCCGGAAAAATCACCTCAAATGTTAATAAGTTAAAATATTAGGGGATTGAAATAATCCCTTAAATATTACTTTTGCCGTACGGACGGGTTATTGCCTCCGGGCAAAGACTGTCCGCCCTTTTCCCTTAATTTAAACACTTTAAGATTATAGATGGCTGACACTGTAAATTATAGTGACGATAGTATCCGCTCGCTCGATTGGAAAGAACATATTCGTTTACGCCCCGGCATGTATATCGGGAAGCTGGGCGACGGCTCGGCTTATGACGATGGCGTTTATGTATTGCTGAAAGAAATCGTTGACAACTCGATCGATGAATTTGTGATGGGTGCGGGTAAGACCATCGAAATATCGATGAGCGACCATAAAGTTTCCGTGCGCGACTACGGGCGCGGCATACCGCTGGGTAAGGTGATCGATTGCGTTTCGAAAATCAATACCGGCGGTAAATACGACAGCAAGGCCTTTCAGAAATCGGTAGGGCTGAATGGTGTGGGTACCAAAGCCGTTAATGCACTGTCGAACGCCTTTACCGTTCAGTCGTATCGTGACGGCCGGACCAAACTCGCTGAATTTGCCAAGGGTGTCATCGTTCGCAACGAACCTGAAAAAGACACCACACAACGAAACGGAACAGCCATCAGCTTTACGCCGGACGATACCATTTTCAGGCATTACCGCTTTATACCGGAGTTTGTTGACAACATGATATGGAACTACGTGTTCCTGAACTCCGGCCTTACGATCAGCTTTAACGGGCAAAAATATCTTTCAGAAAGAGGGTTATATGACCTGCTTGTACGAAACACCGATGCCGAAAATGTGCGGTATCCGATCATCCACCTGAAAGGTGATGATATCGAGATCGCGATGACGCACGGACAGCAGTACGGCGAAGAATATTATTCGTTTGTAAACGGACAGAATACTACGCAGGGCGGTACACACCAGGCGGCATTCCGCGAAGCCGTGGTGGCAACCATCCGCGACTTTTATAAAAAACAATTCGATGCTTCGGATGTGCGCGCATCGATCGTAGCGGCCATCTCGATAAAGGTACAGGAACCTGTCTTTGAATCGCAGACCAAAACGAAACTCGGTTCGCAGAACATCGGCCCGGAAGGGCCAACCGTAAGGACCTTCATCAACGACTTTGTAAAACGCGAACTTGATAACTACCTGCATAAAAACCCGTCAACGGCAGATGCATTGTTAAAACGCATCATGCAGTCTGAAAGGGAGCGCAAGGATATTGCCGGTATTAAAAAGCTGGCCAATGAGCGGGCGAAAAAAGCATCGCTGCATAACCGTAAACTGCGCGACTGCAAGGTACACTTCGACGAAAACCACGAACGCAAACAGGATACGACACTGTTCATCACGGAAGGGGACTCAGCCAGCGGCTCGATCACCAAATCGCGCGATGTGATGACACAGGCGGTTTTTAGTCTGAAGGGTAAGCCGCTTAACTGTTTTGGCCTTACCAAGAAGGTGGTTTACGAGAACGAAGAATTCAACCTGCTGCAGCATGCGCTGAACATTGAGGACGGGCTGGATGATCTGCGGTATAATAACATTGTGATAGCAACCGACG
Source organism: Mucilaginibacter sp. (assembly GCA_035547875.1). Classification (GTDB taxonomy): domain Bacteria; phylum Bacteroidota; class Bacteroidia; order Sphingobacteriales; family Sphingobacteriaceae; genus Mucilaginibacter. The sequence goes on from DASZTX010000019.1 coordinate 25,278, forward strand.
CCGATGTGGACGGTATGCACATCCGCCTGCTGCTGATGACCTTCTTTTTGCAGTTTTTTCCGGACCTGGTAAAAGCCGGGCACGTATCGATCCTGCAAACCCCGCTGTTCCGTGTGCGCAATAAAAAAGAAACGATCTATTGCTACAGCGATGAGGAGCGGCGTAATGCTATTGCCAAACTGGGCAATAAACCCGAAATAACACGATTTAAAGGACTTGGCGAGATATCACCGGAAGAATTCGGCCTGTTTATCGGCAAGGATATGCGTCTTGATCCTGTGATATTAAAAGATGCCAACATCAAGGCGCTGTTAGAGTATTTTATGGGTAAAAACACCCCTGCAAGACAAACACACATCGTCAATAACCTGCGGGTTGAAAAGGATGACGAGACGGTGAATCCGCTGGTAGCGGCTGAAACGGATAGCGTGGAACTGGCTGAGGCAGTTTAACAATCATCCGGGGTGCGAAATATAACTATGACTAAAAAGCTGATCTTATTCGTTGCCACGATTTGCTTCGGTTGCACCTATGCCGATAAAAATACAAAAAGCTCATCAAAAGATCCGCAGGTGGCAGTTACTGATGTCAAAAATGATAAAACACCGGGCTCAGCACCTAAATCAAATAAAAAAGCAATTGGAGTTTGGACCAACGGTAATAGCGCAAATGCAACTTTTGAAATTAAAGAAGATTCGATTTACTATGTCGATCAATTTAAGAGCTATAAATATTTAATATCTAAAGATTCTATTCATATCTACTATCCCGACTATATCTACGGCGCAAGGTTCTATTTCAGGAAAGATACCCTGATAATGGATTCACAAGATGACGGGGTTTCAAAATTTCACCGGTTTAAAAAATAATACCGGCTTGCCTACGGATCATAAAATAAAATCCGGCTTTCCCGTAATTCTGCTTAAAATTTCTTACCTTGTATCCCCCCTTTTATTTACGGGGATAAGAAAATGACAGAACACGAAATAAAAATAAACTTTAAAGAATATTCTGCTATCACCGAACTTGACCAGCCTGTACATGATCTGTGCCTTGAAGCAGTCAAAGCGATGGAAAGTTCACACTCGCCTTACTCGAAGTTCCGGGTTGGCGCGGCCCTGCGCCTGCAAAGCGGCAGGATCATCCACGGCAGCAACCAGGAAAACGTTGCCTATCCATCCGGCCTTTGCGCCGAGCGTGTGGCGCTGTTTACCTGGGGTGCCAATTATGCAGATGACCCGATAGAGACCATGGCCGTGACCGCAAGTACGGACGAATTTGATATATTGCAGCCCGTAACGAGCTGCGGGGCGTGCCTGCAGGTTTTAGCGGAATATGAAAAAAAACAAAACAAGCCCGTGCAGATCGTTCTTTTTTGCAAGGACGGACCCGTTTGGGTAATGAACGGTGTGGACAGCTTTTTACCGTTCCTGTTTTTTGAAAACGGATTGGTAGCGGGTAAAGCCTGATTTTATAACCATTACAGCGTGATATGAGACTAAAACTTTTTATCCTTTTTTTAGGAATTGCGATCAGCTCGCAGCTGCATGCACAAACTGGGTTTCCCTTTGATAATGAAATCCGTGATTTTAAACACCAGGACAGCGTCAAGTTCCCGCCGAAACATGGCATTCTTTTTATAGGCAGCTCATCGATCCGTAAATGGACAGACCTGGAAGAACGCTTTCCGAATGAGCCGATCGTGCGAAGGGGGGTAGGCGGCTGCGAGTTGTGGCAGGTGGTTGACTATTACACACCGTACATCATGTTTCCGTACGAACCACGCAAGATATTCGTGTATGCCGGAGAAAATGATATCGCTGCGGGTAAGACCGGCAAATTTGTTTTCGAGGAATTTAAGAAGCTTTTAGCGATGATTAATCAGAAGCTGCCGAACACTACGGTGTATTTTATGTCGGTAAAGCCAAGTCCAAGCCGCGCTAAATTTATCGGTGAGGTAAACATCGCCAACGACCTCATCAGAAAGTATCTGAAAAACAAACGCCGGGCTATCTACATTGATGTAAGTACGGTGCTGTTTAAACCCGGCACAACGGAAGCCGACACATCGCTGTTCCAATCCGACATGCTGCATCTTAACAAAACGGGATATGATAAATGGCAGGCAGTTTTACAGCCATTTGTAAACTAATAAAAAAAGGCTTCCACCACAGAAGCCTTTTTAACTAACAAACTATTTAACTAAAACTAAAACCTTCTTATTTAAAAACGCTGTAAACGTTGGTGATCTTCCAGCCTTTACCGGTATTGGCAATGGTAACGTAGTTGTTGCGCACAAAGTTGTCGTACTTCATGGCTACCTTTACAATGGCTACATTGGCGTTGCTTTCAACGATCGAAGTGCTGGTTGTACAGGTCTGCTCGACATTCTTTATACTTTTCAAAAAACCGAGCATTTCCTTTTTATTAAAGCTGAGGACGGTTTTACCGCGCAGCATATTAAACTCGGCAGCGTTGTCAAGTACATGATCGAGTCCGGCCAGCTTTCCGCGGGTCATCGCATCAACAAATGTATTAATGGCATAATTAGGGGTAGTACTTTCATCTATGGTGTTTGCTTTAGCCGCGCTGCCGGCTACCAGCAGAACAAGGGCGAGCGTTATTGACTTCAGGGCTTTCATGATAATGTGTTTTGTTGTGTTTATTGTATTTTGATTATAAGACAGGCTGAAGTTTTAATTAGTTACAGGATTTCCGGGTTTTAACAAACTTTTAACAATTCGGCCTTTATTAAACCTAAAAGCCATAAATTCACCATCAGGATTCAGACTTCATGGTGACTTTTGACGCAATTATTTTACAGTTTGCCGAGCAGGGCGAGAAAACCGGATGGCAGTACATTGATATACCGGCTGATATTGCTCAGCACCTAAAACCCGGCAATAAAAAATCGTTCCGGGTGCGGGGAATGCTCGACGGGCTTGCCGTAAGCGGCATGGCCCTGATGCCAATGGGCGAGGGTAATTTTATTATGGCGCTGAAAGCAGAAGTGCGGAAAAAACTGCATAAAAACAGCGGCGCCATGCTGAAGGTTTGCCTGGAAGAAGACACGGACTATAAAGTGGAGATACCGGCTGATCTGAAGGAGTGCTTTGAATTTGAGCCGGAGGCCTTTGATTTTTTTAACAGTCTGGCCAAATCGCACCGCGATTATTTTATTAAATGGATCAACAGCGCCAAAACCGGCGAGACAAGGGCGAAGCGCATCGTCAACACGGTGAACGCCATGCTGCGCCGCTGGAGTTATAACCAGATGATCCGCGCGATGAAAAAAGAACGGTAGATACAGACCGTCAATACCCCCAACTACCGCCAGGTAGTGTTAATGTAGTAGCCGCAGGTTCCGGTGTTACCCATCTTTTTAGGAATTTTGCGGTGAACCATCCCTGACATCATGAAATACATTTATCTCCTGCTTGCAATCATTCTCTTTTCTGCATTCTGCCTGACCAGGGTTCCGATGACCGAAAATTTTAAAGACTCGTCCATGTACCGCTGGCTGCATAAAAAGGTGTACGAAAAAAAGACGCTGGATGATATGGAATCGTTAGATCACTGGACATCCTTTACCTCGTCAGGCGTTGCAATGGTCGATGCGAGAAAGGTGATCGTCACCCCTGACTCGAACAGTTCGGTGGCCGAGATCAGCCTGACCGGAGATGTGGTTCACGAAGGTAAGCGTTCGCTGGAGATGACCACCCCTACCCGGCTTGCGGGCGATCCGCCTAAAAACGGTCGCCACTGGGGCAGAGCAGGCCTGCGCAGGGTATTTGACGGGGAAGATTGGACAGCATACAACCGCATTTCGATCTGGATCTATCCCGACCTGCCGGGCTTTTACACCACTGCGCTCGATGCGCAACTGTACAATAACGGCAAAACAAAGCTCCCGGCTATATTTGCGCAGGAAGGGCAAACCTCCTGGAACCTTAAAAATCGCCAATGGAACCATATCGTCTGGGAGATCAACAACGTTGCCCGTGATAAGATCACGGCGTTCGAGATGTCCTACGGCTTGTCCGGCAACTATCCTGAGGAAGCAAATAAAATCCACTTTTATTTTGACCAGCTTGAACTGGAAAAAGTTGACGCCGACAAAACGGAGGGATGGGACGTTGCAGCCAACAAAATAGCCTATACGCACACCGGCTACCAGACCGGGGCCGAAAAGACGGCCATAGCCAGCAATCTTTCTGCAAAGATCTTTCAGCTGACCGACGCCCAAACAGGGAAAACAGTTTTTTCAGGCCTGGTAAGGCCAACCAGGACCCATCTCGGCGCATTCGGTGTGATGGACTTTTCGGACTTCCGGACGGCCGGAACCTACATCCTGAAAGCGGGCAGCTTGTCCACCCGGCCTTTCAGGATCGGTGATGATATCTATGACAGAACGATTTGGAAAGCCCTCAACTTTTTTTATTCGGAGCGATGCGGCGCGGAAGTGCCCGGCATACACGGCGTTGAACATCAGGACTGGACCTGCGTACATGGCGACAAGAGTATCGTCATCAACGGAGGATGGCATGATGCAGGCGACCTGACGCAGGGCGTGGAGAACACCAGCGAGATCACCTATGGTTTATTCGGCCTGGCAGAAAAATTGAAACGGCGTGGCGGCGACCCAGCCCTGTACAACCGCGTGCTGGAAGAAGCTGAATGGGGACTTCACTGGATATTGAAGACCAGCTTTGGCGATGGTTACCGGAATGTAGGGTCGATAAACAGCCGCCGCACGGATAATATCATAGGCGATGACGATGACATTGTCGCTACCGCGAAGAACAGTCCGCTGGCAAATTTTGAGGCCGCCAATGCCGAGGCGATCGCGTACCGGGTGTTAAAGGATGAAGACCCGCGCCTGGCCAATTACGCACTAAAGATGGCCAAAGCCGACTGGCAGTTTGCGGTGGCAGGTATGCAGGCCTACAAGCCGTCGGCGGAGATGTTCAGAGCCACATTTGACTCCGACAATGTGGAGGACGAGCTGCCTGCGCAGGCGATACTTACATCGGTAAACCTGTGGCGTGCAACCGGCGACAATAAATACAAAACGAAGGCCGTAGAACTGGCTCCCATCATTACCGGGGCGCAGCAACGTTCCCGCCCGGACTGGGATACGCCTTTAACCGGTTTTTTCTATACATCGACAGCAAAAGACCGCATACTGCACTATTGCCATCGCGGACGGGAACAAGGCCCGACACTGGCGCTGACTGCTCTATGCGATGCCTTCCCTGACGATAACGACTGGATGAACTGGTACTCCACCGTAACGCTTTACTCGGAATATTTGAAAACCATTGCCGAATACACCAAACCCTACAGCGTGATGCCTGCATCGGTGTATGCCGACACGGAGTACATGCACGCCCCGGAAAGCAGGCGGGAGTCATTCCGGAAACAGGTGCTCAACGGCATTGCGCTGGGGAAAGGGCACTACCTGCGTATCTTCCCGGTATGGATGGATTACCGCGGGCATTTCGGCACCATCCTGCCACAGGCCCAGGCGTTAGCAAGCGCAGCGAGGCTTCGCGGTGACCTTGCTTCTGCGCAACTGTCCGTTCATCAACTGGAGTGGATCGTAGGCCGGAATCCGTTTTCGGAAAGCACCATGTATGGCGAAGGGTATGATTATGTGCCGCTGTATTCGCCTTCCTCCGGCGATATGGTCGGCGGGCTGCCTGTAGGTATCCAGACGAAAGACGAAGATGACGCGCCGTACTGGCCGGTTCAGGCAATGTGGACGTATAAAGAAATCTGGGTACACCCGGTGTCGCGATGGGTTTGGTTGCTGGACGACGTTGGCGGCCTGGCGATGGTGACCGGAAAAGCCGGTGGAAAGGTAACATTTAAAGCCGAAGGCTCATCACAGGCAGTGACCGTTGATCCGGATCATTCCGGGCATTATAAAGTCATGCTGCCGCAGGGCAGATACACCGTAACCTGCGACGGCAACAGCTGCCTGAAAACGTTCCTGCCCGGCTCGGATTACACCCTCGATTTTGATGATGCCCATTACCTGGATTATACTATTTCGGCGCAAACTTCGCCGGATGGGAAGGTAATAATCAGGCTGAACGCAAAGGGTACGGGCACGCATCAGCTTACGATCCGCACGGATAACCTGACGCTTACTAACCCGGTTAAAACTATCCGCCCCGGAAAGAACACCCCGGTTTCGGTAGAATGGCAGGCCCGGATAACTTCGGCAAATACCCCCTGGGTGGCTGTGGTGATACCCGATGGCAACATAAATGACCGGAAAGAAGTAAGGGGCGCGGCATGGGAGAAATAAGGTTTCGCAACGTCAGGCGCCGGATAATGAACAATTGTTAAAAACAAACGGATGTGCAAAAATCGGTTCACCGGGAATTACTGTGTGTGCATATTATCATTTATCTTTACCCATTCTTGTATTTTATAGCGAATAATGAGTGAAGAACTGAACCCTGAAGAGATCCCTGCCAACAACGAAAGACTACATAATATCACCTCTCTTGACGGTTTGTATGAAAACTGGTTTCTTGACTATGCCTCTTATGTAATACTCGACCGTGCCGTTCCGCATATCAACGACGGGTTAAAACCTGTGCAGCGCCGTATCCTTCATTCGCTGAAGGAGATGGATGACGGACGCTTTAACAAGGCGGCCAACGTGATCGGCAACACGATGAAATACCATCCGCATGGCGATGCCTCCATCGGCGATGCCATGGTGCAGATCGGGCAAAAAAACCTGCTGATCGATTGCCAGGGAAACTGGGGCGATCCGGTAACCGGCGACTCTGCGGCCGCGCCCCGTTATATTGAGGCACGACTATCCAAATTCGCTATAGAAGTTGTATTTAACCCCGATACGACCGACTGGCAGGCGAGCTACGACGGCCGTAACCGCGAGCCGATAACACTTCCGGTAAAGTTCCCGTTACTGCTGGCGCAGGGTGCCGACGGCATCGCAGTGGGCCTGGCCACAAAGATACTTCCGCATAATTTTATTGAGCTGATAGACGCTTCCATCGGCGTTTTAAAGGGCGAGCAACCCAACCTGATGCCTGACTTCCCGACAGGCGGAATGGCGGATGCATCGGCGTATAACGAGGGACAACGCGGCGGCCGTGTGCGCATACGTGCAAAAATTGAGGAGCGTGATAAAAAGACGCTTGTGATCACCGAAATTCCGTTTACCACCACTACAGGCGGGTTGATGGAAAGTATCGTCTCCGCGAACGAAAAGGGTAAGATCAAGATCAAAAAGATTGAGGACAATACCTCGAAGGATGTAGAGATCGTGGTACATCTGGCGCCTGGAATTTCGCCCGATGTAACGATAGACGCGCTTTATGCCTTTACCGCGTGTGAGGTATCGATATCACCGAACACTTGCGTGATCCAGTCGGACAAGCCGCGTTTTATGAGCGTTAACGACCTGCTGACCGAAAGTACACTTAACACGAAGCGGCTGCTTAAAATGGAGCTTGACATCAGGCTGAAGGAACTGATGGAGAAAATATTGTTCAGTTCGCTGCTGAAAATATTTATTCAGGAGGGGATGTACAAGCACCCGGACTATGAATCGTCAGGAAACTTCGACATGGTGGTTGAGGTGCTGAACCGTTTGTTTGAACCATTCTTCCCGCAATTTTACCGTCAGATACTTCCGGAGGATTACAAGAAGCTGATCGACAAGCCGATGAGCAGTATTACCCGGTTTGACGTCAAGAAAACCGACGAGCAGATAAAGAACCTGGAGGCGGAGATAAAAGAAGTCAAACACCATCTGAAGCATCTGACCGACTACGCTATCGCGTGGTTCCAGAAGTTAAAGGAGAAATACGGCAAAGATCGTGAACGCAAAACCGAGCTGCGCACCTTTGACAAGGTTGAAGCAGCGCAGGTGGCGCTGGCGAACGCAAAACTGTATGTAAACCTTGAAGATGGCTTCATCGGCACCGGGTTAAAGAAGGACAAATTAGTAGGCGACTGCTCCGACATCGACGAGATCATCGTGTTCAGAGCGGATGGCCGGTTCCTGGTAACGAAGGTGCAGGATAAAGTTTTTGTGGGCAAGGAGATCATCCATGTAGCCGTGTTTAAAAAGAATGACGACCGGACCGTTTACAATATGATCTATAAGGACGGGCAAAGCGGCGTGAGTTATATCAAGCGCTTCTCGGTAGTCGGGGTAACGCGCGATAAGGAATACGACCTTACCAAAGGTTCCAAGGGAACAAAGGTGCTCTACTTTTCGGCCAACCCGAATGGTGAGGCTGAAATTGTTAATGTGCAGCTGAAACCACACAGCAAGCTGAAGAAGCTGCAGTTTGACGAAGACTTCGCCTTGCTGGCAATCAAAGGCCGCGGTTCGATGGGTAACATGGTGACGAAATACCCGGTTAAAAAGATCATCCTGAAAAGCAAGGGCGTATCTACCCTGGCTGGCCGCAAGATATGGTATGACGATATTTTGAAAAGGCTGAATGCCGACGGACGGGGAAAATATCTCGGGGAGTTTGACGGTGAGGATAAAATACTGACCATCTTCAATAACGGCCTGTACGAACTGACCAGCTTTGACCTCAACAATCACTTTGACGACAAGATGATCGTGATTGAGAAATACGATCCGGAGAAGGTTTTTTCGGCAGTACACATCGACGGAAAATCAAAGAACCACCTGGTAAAACGATTTACGTTTGAAAATCAGGCGATCGGTAAGCAAACAAGCATCATCAGCGATGAAAGCGGCTCCAAACTGGTCGTGATCTCGGGCGCAGCGCAGCCGGTAGTATCGCTCGTTCAGCTTAAAGGCAAGGATAAAACGCCGGAGACCCTCGAAATTGACCTTACTACGATCATCGATGTGAAAGGCATGAAAGCGATGGGTAACCGTCTTACGCAGCATACGGTAAAATCGGTTGATCTGCTGCCTTCCGGTGAAGAGGAAACGGAAGAATCAGACAACGGGGATGACACCAGCGAGGCTTCGGAAACTGACGATAATCAAACCGCTGCAACGCCTGAAAAGGAAACGAAACCTGCGGCAGAAAAGTCCGCCGGAAAAGATGAACCCGCAGCTGAGCCGCCGAAGAAGAAAATTGATTTTGAGATCACCAACCCGGATGATATCGATATAGACGACGGAGGACAGCTCGATCTATTTTAAGTTGAACAACACAGAGCAATAATTATTTGTCCTGCGGCGCATTTAAAGGGACGACAAGAACGGGGATGGGCGAATCTCTCAGGATACCTTCGGCTACGCTGCCCATAAAAAGGCGGCTTAATCCCTTCCGGCCATGCGTACCTGCAACGATGACCTGCGCCTTCCATTCACGCGCGATCTTCAGGACGGTTTCTTTTATCTCACCTTCGGGTGCAAATATTTCGGTCGGTATTCCGCCGGAATGTTCGTGTTCAATTTTAAGCAACAGCTTTTCGGTATGCTTCTTCAGGTCGAGTTCGGCCTCTTCAGGGAATATCCCGGCATCCACATTCCCGGCTGCCAATGCTTCATCGGCCACGCATACCAGCGCGACCATGGCATCCAGCTCTGCGGCCAGCCCATAACCGGCAACAGCAGCCTTAGCCGAAGGCTCACTGTCATCTACCACAATTAAAATCCGCTTGTACTTCATAACTTCGAAATTCAGGTGCTGCGGGCAAGCAGGATCCCGGCGTAGGCGGCTAAAAAACCGAGGATAATACTGCCAAGCGCATACATCAGCATCATAAAAATATGCTGCGATTCCATCAGCTGCACATTCTCAAATGAAAATGAGGAAAACGTGGTGAACCCGCCGCAGAAACCCGTTACCAGAAACAGCCGCCAATTAATGGAATTAATGCCAAAACGCTCGGTGTAAAAGACCAGAAAACCGATCAGAAAACAGCCCGCAATATTCACGATAAACGTTCCGTATGGAAAAGCAGCGGAAATGACGGCGGTCGTCCATCTGTTTACCAGATACCGCAACACGCTGCCAAGCCCTCCACCCAGAAATATGATCGCCAATACCCGCATAATGATCATCTAATTTCCCAAAATTCAACGGCTTTAAAAACAATCATTTTACCTTTTAACAATACTGCATGCTTTTTGCAAAAATTCTCCAGCCTGCTTTTTGCATCGATCAGTTCGATACATAAGGCAAGACCCGAATTATCGAGCTCAGCATGCCTTACGCTGATATCGTCATCCAGCGAATACCCGCTGTGTGTCTGATAAACCGAAGCATTTAACAGCTGGTCTTCTTTGGCATATCTTACAATCTCGCGGTATAATTGTTTTGACGTGAGCCGCCCTATCAGGCTGCTGCCCTTTACCTTATCCTTTGGCTTTATAAAAATCTGGAGCTTCCCCAGCGGTTTTTCAATGATCTCCGGCGTCGTCATTATTTCTTCTTTTAAGTTCCACCCGATATTTTCTAAATTTCTGGTACATGTAACCGCGCCGCTTCATGGCCTCCGTCAGGGAGGCTTCGGTTGCAAAACGGTCATCAAATATTTTCGGAACGGCTATCCGCTGCGAACTGTAAATACCGGAATGGCCGCTAAAAAGATAAGCGGTAAAGCAGGCCACAGCAAATAGGAGAACATGCTCGCCGCCAAACAATTCGACACCCATAAAAGTACAGGCAAGCGGCGTGTTGGTAGCCCCGGCAAATACCGCGATAAAGCCCAGCCCTGCAAACAGTCCGACCGGCGCGTTAAGTACCGCTGAAAGGGTGTTGCCGAGTGTTGCACCGATGTAGAACAACGGCGTTACCTCGCCCCCCTTGAAACCTGTAGCAAGGGTAACGGTGGTATAAATAGTTTTCCAGAGCCAGCTCCAGGTATCGGCGCCACCGGCCTTAAAGGCCGTCAGGATGGTTACCGCGCCGTGATATTCCGCATCCACGCCCAGACTCAGGTAGTCGGGTTTGCCGTTAACATAAACCAGCCCTATGATGATCAGGGCACCGAAAACCGGGATCATCCATTTGATCCTGAACAGCTTTAGACAGATGGTCTTGATCTCGTGTACCATGCCCGCGAATAAAAAGCTGGCGAGCCCGAAAGCAGCGGATGCGATGATGACCTTTACCAGCAGCAACACATCGTAATGGATGAGACTGGTTGAAAGATCGGACGCGGTTATGAACTGATCGATCTGGTAATGCGTATGGGTAACATGCCAGGATCCGACCGTGACATCGCCGACAACCGCCGCAATCAACGCAGGCAACAGGGCATCATACTGTATCCGGCCGATGGTCAGCACCTCCATCGCAAAGATGGCCCCGGTTAAGGGCGTGCCAAACACTGCGCCAAAACCGGCGGCAATACCTGCTATCAGCATCATGCGCATGTCGGTACCCTTTAATTTGAACCAGCCGCCAAACATGGCCGCAATACTGCCGCCAATCTGAACGGCCGTACCTTCGCGCCCTGCCGAGCCGCCGAACAGGTGGGTGATCACCGTGGTGATGAGGATGATCGGCGCCATTCTCTTCGGAACTCCCCCGCCCTCCTGATGGATCTGCTCGGTGATGAGGTTATTCCCTTTCTCGGACGATTTGCCGATGGTCTGGTAAATAAAATGGATCAGAACACCCGCCGCAGGCAGCAGGAATAACAGCCATTTGTGGGTAAACCGGAAATGGATGGCGCTGGTGAGCAGCCAAAGGAAAAAGGCCACCATCGTGCCGATCACGATAGCAACGGGTACAGCCAGGAGTGTCCACCGGACAAGGTGTTTTAAAATGGCTAAGTGTTCTTTAAAAGGAAACGGGCCTGATCTGGTCATTTTAGTAATTAATGATAAGTTTTTACAAAGTTTAAGGCTGTAAATGACCGGGCAGCTTTTTGCCACCGGATGATATTTCTGTAAAGAAAAGAGATTAATGTTTTCACCTACAAATTATTTCATCAACAGCTTAATTACAAGTTGATTATTTGCAGGCGTCATCAGCGAATGCGGTTTTTAAAAGGAAGACACCATTTCCTGACAGCGAAGATAATATTTATTTCGTAATTGAAAATAAGGTTTCGGCCGGTTCTCTCAAAAATCACTAATTTGCCGTCGGTTTTACATTTATTATTCCCTGAAATGAAAAAAACGGCTGTTTTCCTTTTTGCTTTTCTTGCCTTTTTAACCGTCTGCTCTGCACAGGGCGTTAAACATACCTTTGCGCTCGGCGATTCCACTTTCCTGCTGGATAACAAACCGTTACAGCTGATCTCCGGCGAAATGCACTGTACACGCATCCCGCGCGCGTACTGGCGCCAGCGTATCAGGATGGCAAAGGCTATGGGACTAAATACCATCGGCACTTATGTGTTCTGGAACGCGCAGGAACCGGAAGAAGGGAAATACGATTTTTCCGGGAACAATGACATCGCCGAATTTGTGCGCATTGCTAAGGAGGAAGGGATGTGGGTGGTGTTGCGGCCAAGCCCCTATGCCTGCGCCGAATGGGAATTTGGCGGCTATCCTTACTGGCTGCTTAAAGATAAAGACCTTAAAGTACGAAGCAAGGACCCGCAGTTTTTAAAATACTACCGTGATTACATTATGCAGCTCGGCAAACAGCTCTCTCCGCTGCTTGTAACACACGGTGGAAACATTTTGATGGTGCAGATAGAAAACGAATACGGTTCATACAGCAACGACAAGGAATACCTCGACATCAACCGTAAGATATTCCGTGAAGGCGGATTTGACGGCGTGCTGTTCACCTGCGACGGACCTTCGCAAATGCCCGCCGGTTATCTGCCGGGGTATCTGCCAGCCGTAAACGGTCTGGACAACCCGAAGGAAGTAAAAACCCTGATCAATAAATATCACGGCGGTAAAGGCCCCTATTATATTGCCGAATGGTACCCGGGATGGTTTGACAGCTGGGGCAGCCCGCATCAGGGCAGCAATGCGGATGAAGACGCCAAAAAGCTCGATACCGTGCTATCCGCAGGGATATCGATCAACCTTTATATGTTTCATGGCGGCACCACACGCGGCTTTATGAACGGCGCGAATATGAGCAGACGCGACCCTTATTCGCCGCAAACATCAAGCTATGATTATGATGCCCCGTTGAACGAATCAGGAAATCCGACGCCCAAGTTTTATAAATTCAGGGAAGTGATCGCAAAGCATTTACCGGCCGGGGAGCAACTGCCGCCTGTTCCGGCAACAGCCAAAACCATCGCCATTGGCGACATTAAACTCAGCAGCGTAGCCGACCTGTTCCGCAATCTGCCAGCGCCTGTTGTTTCGGACAAACCGCTTTGCTTTGAGGATCTGAGCCAGGGATACGGATTTGTTTTATACCGCACGACCTTAAAACACGCCGCCGCAGGCTTGCTGAAGATCAGCCAACTCCGGGATTTCGCTACGGTTTATCTGAACGGAAAACGGATCAGTGTGCTTGACAGGCGGCTCCGGCAGGATTCGGTGCAGCTGAATGAGGCAAAAGAAGGCGATGTGCTGGATATCCTGGTAGAAAATAACGGCCGCATTAATTACGGCCCGTATTTAACGGATAACCGGCAGGGAATCACTGAAAAAGTGCTGTTGAACGGCGAAGAACTTACCGGATGGAAGATGTATAAATTTCCGTTTGCGAATACGAAAGGCTTTAAATACGGCCAAACCGAAACAGTTGACCACCCGGCGCTTTACAAGGGTACATTCACACTCAGCAAGACGGGTGATACCTATCTCGATATGCGTGGTTTTGGTAAGGGATTCGTATTTCTGAACGGTATCAACCTTGGAAAATACTGGCAGATCGGTCCGCAGCAAACTTTGTATATCCCTGCGCCCTGGCTCAAAAAAGGGTTAAATACGATCGTTGTTTTTGACGAACTGAAAAACGGGCATACCCATATTTCGGCTATCGACCATCCGATCTTAAACGAAGTGGTAAAGAACTGAGCGGGATAAAAAGTCCGGGGCGGAAGGTGGCATGTGTTGTTAAACCTTCCCGGTATAGACTTCCGTCTTGTAATAAAAAGATACTTTGCCGTTTACGTTATGTTTTACGAAGATATCCTGCAATTTCTCGCGAAAGCGAATGCCCGCCGCTGAACTCAACGGAGGAACGTAGGAGGAAGAAAACGCGCGACCACAAACACCCCCGAAATCGAACACCTGCCGGTTCCGGAAGTTTACCTGTTTATATTTTCCATTCCTGAAAAAAGCCTTCAGATCGGCGCTCCCAATGTTACGGTGATTTACCTTATTATAATCAAGCGATTCGCTTTTCAGCAGGTTCTCATAGGCATACGAAAACTGATCGGCATCGGGCAGGCGGTTGTTCCATACCAGGGCAGCAAATCCTGCCGGTTTCAAAATGCGGTTAAACTCCATCCTCGCCCGTTCGTTATTAAACCAGTGAAATGCCTGCGCACAAACAACCATGTCCAACGAATGGGTTTCCAGGGTGGTCGCCTCGGCAGTCGCATCGACGGGGATAAAATTCTGCTCCGTATCCAGCCATAACCTTGCTGCGTGCTGCATGTTCAGGTTGGGTTCCACGGCATACACCGTGTAGCCCCGGCGCAATAACATACTGGTGAATATTCCCGTGCCGGAACCGACATCGGCAACAGCGGAACCGGCTGACAGGCCACATTCTGCGCCTAAAAAATCAAGTACTTCTTCGGGGTAGCCCGGCCGGTACTTTATGTAGTCCTCAACCCGACCGGAAAATCGTTCTGTTGAATTAACTATGCTCATTTATTATAAAACGCGCTGCGCCTTAAAATAGTTTATGAGCGGATCAGACACTGATAAAAAAAGCGGCCTCGAATACGTGCCCCGGCTCCAGTTGCTGGATATCTTCTTTCTGGCTGATGTCAGCCTGTTTACCGGCGGTATCTGCGCAGCCCAGCCAGGGTTCTATGCAGACAAAATCAGCACCAGGCTTAGCCCAGACGCCAAGGTAATTAAAATGCGGAAATTCAACCGACAGCGATTTGTCGTGCCTGTCGCTTTTTATGGTCACCTCGCGCGATTGCAGGTTTTTAAAGACCAATGCATCGGCATTGAAAAGATCACGGGTAAGACGCAGCTTACCGTTAGGGGCATCAACCGGATGTTCATCCCCGTTAAAGAAGCCATCGGCAGAGAGCATGTGCGTTACGAGCTTTTCCCCGGCCTCAAATTCAAGGTAATAGTCCTCATATTTCTCACCCTCGTTAAACGGTACGCGAAAACCGGGATGAGCGCCAACCGAAAAATAAACGGTTTTCTTATCGTGGCTGATCAGCTTATAGGTTACCCGGAGCGCATTATCTATCAGGGTATATAAGACCTGAAAATCGAATTTATAGGGAAAAACGGCAAGCGTCTTTTCATTGGATGGAAGTGAGAACATCGCATGTTCCTCATCGTTCTCCAGCAATATAAACTCCGACTGCCGTGCAAATCCATGACGACCCATGCTGTATGCCTTGCCGTCCACCAGCAATTCGTTATTGATCAGTCCACCAACCACGGGGAACAGATTTGGCGCATGCCAGGGCCATACTTCAGGGTCAGCCTGCCAAAGCTGTTCGGTTTGAGTTTTCTTATTATAAAAGGAAGTTAGCTGCGCTCCCTTCGTGCTGATCGCAATTTTTAAAAAGTCATTCTCCAGGATAGTCATAGGCAGGTGAAATTGATTTAACTCCCGAAATTAGGAATTTGTTTTGAGAATGGCATCCACCCGCCTAATAAGCCTGTAATCAAAATGTGTCAAAAGAGCGGATACGATGGCGACATTTAGTCGTCATCGTCCTTTTTTTGTTTCTCCAAAATCACGAAGGCGCTGCGCTTAGGGGCGGGCATCACCGCATCCTCTCCCTTTACATATTTCCAAATCACCTCGTTTAAATCGAGGTCAGGAACTGCGTCCTCCTTTGCGAAGTTAAAGTGGGTCGAACGCCTGCTGCTTTTATTATCGGCAACGTTGCGCTGGTTAAGATTAACTTCGGCGGGCTTCACTACATAAGGCTTAAAATCCGGTTTATTGGTAAAGCACTCATAGAGCGGCATGGCAGCGGCATCGTACTGGCTCATCGGCGGTAAGCCCAGTATCAGTTCGATGGTACGCAAAATACCGGAGGTTGAATACATATTATGAATAACCGCATTACGCTTTACATAGGGGCCTGCAACAAATGCGGGCGAACGGTGCGCGTCCACGTGGTCCGGGCCGTTTTGAGCGTCATCTTCCAGGATAAACACAACCGACTCCTTCCAGACCGGGCTGTGTGACAGATGTTCCAGGAAACGACCGATGCCCTGATCGTTGTCGGCTACGGCTGCGATCGGCGAGATAGCACCTTTGCGCTGCCCGCTGGTGTGATCGTTACAGATGCGAATGCTGTTAAACTGCGGAACTGCGTTGATCTTTACCAGCGAGTCAAAATCATGCGCCCATACTTCCTCACGTTTAATGTCGGTGATATTCAGATCAAAACTTGGCGCCTGCGGACAGATATGCCCCTTTAAAACCTTGATATTGGGTTTGTAGTCGTCGGCAAACTCGCCATAGGTACGATAGCTTACACCGGCGCGTTTACAATAATCCCAGATAAACCCGTCGCGCGGGTCGCCGATATCGCGTGTGCCTTCCGAGTCATAATTACCCCCGCGGCCGCCGTAGCTGGTCGGCCAGGTCTTTTCAATAAAATCTGTGGCATACGCCGCGGTGCTCCAGTTGTGGCCGTCGGCGCTAACCTCGGCATCAACATAAAAATTATCCAGCAATACGAACTGATCGGCAATGGCGTGGTGGTTAGGGGTAACACGCTGGCCGAAAATACAAAGCGAGGTATCGCCGTTTCCTTTGGCCATATCACCAAGCACCTGGTCGTATGTGCGATTTTCTTTTATGATATAGAATACATGTTTGATCGGAGATTTCTCACCCAGCTTTCTGGGTATCGGATTTCCGGCTTCGCCCGGAGCCATTGCCACCAGCTTATTGTTAAACGGCGTGTTTGCGTAAACCTGTTTGGTGTAAGCCTTCAGCTTTGCTTCATCCGGCGCATTGATGATAGACAATGTTCCTTTAAACAATCCGCCGATATATTGTTCCCTGCTGTTGATCGCACCCGACTGGTAACCGCTGTTGTCTGTCTTTTTTACAGGCTGCGGTCCGCGCGGATTGGCCATCGAGGTGAAGCCTTTACCATTTGACACCAATATCTTATCGCCGACAACCTTAACATTTGTTGGGTACCAGCCTACCGGGATAAAGCCCATGCTCTTGCTGTTTCCCGGTTTGCTTACGTCGAACACGGCAAGGCAGTTATTATCAGCGTTAGCGATATAAAGGGTTTTTTCATTTGCAGAAAGCGCCAGACCGTTGCTGGTGGAGCCGGTTAGCTTTGTCGGATATAGCGATGCAGAGATCACCTCCGCGGTTTTCCTTGTTTTGGTGTTGATCACCGACACCGAGTTATCGTTGGCATTGGCTACGAACAACCAGGTACCTTTTTTACTCAGCAGCAACTCATTAGGATGGCTGCCGGTCTTTATGCTGCCTGTAAGGTTACCGCTGTGGGTATCGTAGCAGCTTACTTCTTCTGCACCCCATATTGAGATGTACAGTGTTTTTTCATCCGGCGAAAGCACACAGCTGTATGCTTCTGCGTCCAATTTCAGTCTTTTTAATACCTGATGCGATTTCGGGTCGATCACATATAAGGCACTATCTTCCTTGGTTACCGTGTACAGACGGGTGTTGCTTTTGTTAACCGCAATACCTGTGGTACAAATTTTATTTTTTGGCCAGGGTGCGCCAAGCTTTATGGTATCGGGACTCCCAATCTTTTTGTTTTGGATCGGGTAAGCGAGTATCAGGTTGTCGTTCCCACCCGATGCATACAAGGTCTTCTCGTCATGGCTAAAAACCAGCCCATACCAGGCTTTTTTTATGATCTGCTCATCCAGCTGTTTTTCCGTTCCGGGATCGATCAACTGGATGGATTGCGTGCTTTGACCGTTGTTGGTCACCGCAAGTAAGTGGCCTGACGAAGATAAGGCAAGATTTAAAGGGAGGTCGCCTAATGGAAGGGAACGGCCCGCCGGACTAAGCTTCCATCCGTTTGGAAGCAGCACCTGTCCTGTTTTCTGGATTTTGCCTGGCGTTTGAGCCGATGCCTGAAGCGAGAGGGCGATGCCCGCTACGCAAAGTAAACTGCGTATTTTCATAACTGGTAAGTAAGCTCAAAAGTAGGGAATGCTTTCGCCATACGAAAGCATTTAACATAAAGATAATGTTACCGAATTTAAGCCATTTATTAACTGTCGCATACTTCTTTTTAACTTCAACAAAAATGTTCTACGTGGAACATTTTTGTTCGCTGATCTTTCCAATGTTTTTACAAGGGGTCGGTCATATCCAGCCCGATCTGGTTATTTTCGGGAGACAACCGGAAAACGGTGCCGGGGGCTTTTGAAAAATATCCCTTATCCGCTTTTAATACATATTTCATATTATCAAAAAAACCACTGACCTCTTTTGCGGAAACTGTCCCGAAAGGGAGCTTAACGTCGTCGGCAACATTCAGGTCCAGGTACCAATTGGCCGAGGCCTGTCCCGTCAGAGTTATCTTCATATCCTGTCCGGTCATGGTTATCTCAAGGGTTCCCTTGATGTTGGTCAGCGGCCAGCGGATGATAAGCTCCCCTTTTTTTGCATCGCTGATAACCGGGTCTCCGCCTTTCAATAATTCTTCCCTGCCATCAATAACCGCCTTAAACCGCAACCCGGCGATCTGTTTCTTGTTGCTCCAGATATAACCGTCCACCACAGGCAGGGTAAAGAAGGTGCATTCGTTCGATGTGGCCTTCTGCGTCTCATAAACAGAGGCAACCTTTTCATTAAAGAGATGGATGTCGCGGAAGCGCAGGTTGCCGTCTTCCCAGAGCAAATTCGCCCGGTAAAAACGGCTGTCGAACCAGACTGTTTTGCGGTCGCTTCCGGGCAGGTCCTGGTTAATGGTCACTGAGGTAGCCGGAGTCACCTTGTAATGGTCCCTGAACCATCTTCCCGACTGTTCCAATGTCTGCACTTCAATCTTTCCTTCATCCCGCAACCGGGCGATCAGCGGGAACTGAATTTCCAGTCCTTTGGCCATTGCATCCCATGTAAAGGAATTTTCCTGACCGGCCTGCGTATAAGCAAACTCCATCGATGCGCCTTCCACAAATTGTTTAAGGTACCAGGCTACCCAGGTTGAGTCGCCGCCGCCATGCGGGTAAACCGGCTCCAGGGTAATAACGCCCTGTCTGTTGGTGCCAAGCCCGTTATCGTATTGTCTCACCGGGTCGCTTCCCAGCATCCGGAAAACAGGAACCGGAATCTGGTTAGCCGCGTGCTGGGCAGGCATATAGGAGTTCACCTTGCTGGGGTAGTACGCCTGGTTCCAGTAGCCTCCCCAAAGGGTATAGCCATCCGTGCCGTACTGGTCTTTACAATTAGCCGAGGCAACGATCTTATATTTTTTATACATATAAGCGAGCGTATGGGCATCGATAAACCACGAGGCAACAGACCTCGGGTAGTACCCGAATATCTTCCTGAAATCCTGCATATAAACATCTGTCAGCTTTTCACGTTCGGCAGGTGTGTAACCTGTCGAGAAACCGATGTTCGCCCGCCAGTCCCACGGATAGCGTCCGCGCCATTTCAGGCCAGCCCTTTCCACCATCGGCTGCGGTATCTCCCACCACGCGCCGATCTCAAATGAATCACGCGGAAGGCTTTTTAAAAGCTTCTGGTACCTTGGGTCGATAAGCGCATCGTATTGAAGCAAAAAAGTACCGTGCAGGTGATATTTCTTCATCAGTTCTACCTGCTTAACCACTGTTTGATACAACACGTCCTCCGTTATGGCCGGGTCACGCGGCTCCAGCAGACGGATAAAATTTACGATGTTTACTATTTTAGGCTTTGCGGAGGTAGTTCCGGCTGTTTTTGTTTGCCCTAAGGCAAAATTGAACAGCGAACCGCAACAGGTAAGGATAGTCAGCAGAAGATTTATAGTTGATCTGTAAGAAAAGTATTTTTTCATTTCGGGTAGTTAAAATTCGCGAAAGGCTAAATTATCATAAATGCATGGTAAAAAAGCATCGGAATTTAAATGTATCCATTAAATACCTCTAATGCCTTCCCCTCAGGCAGAACAGCATATAAACAAAGAAGCCCCGCCATAAGGCGGGGCTGTTCTTTAATAATTAGATTTATTTGGATTTAAAATTATTCGCTTTTTTCAGCATCTTCTTCACCTGCAGCAGGTGTTTCAGGTGCCTCTTCTGTCTCAGCCGCAGGAGTTACCTCTGCTTCAGCTACAGGAGCTTCAGCAACTTCAGTCTCAGCAACCGGTGCAGTTTCCACTACTTCTTCAGCAGCAGGTGCAGCCGCAGCTTTCGGAGCAGATTTACCTTTACCTGAACCACGACGACGGGTTGATTTCTTCTCTGCCTTCGCTGTGTCAGCGCCGTAAACAGTATTGTAATCCACCAGTTCGATCATTGCCATCTCCGCGTTGTCACCCAAACGGTTTTCCATTTTGATGATACGGGTGTAACCGCCCGGACGGCTTGCGATCTTTTCAGCGATCTCCCGGAAAAGGATGCTCACAGCGTCTTTATCCTGTAAATAGCTGAATACGATACGGCGTGAATGGGTGGTGTCGTTCTTTGATTTTGTCAGAATAGGCTCAACATATACGCGCAATGCTTTTGCTTTGGCTAACGTAGTAGTGATGCGCTTATGCAGGATAAGCGAAGTAGCCATGTTGCTCATCATCGCCTTGCGATGGCTGTCGGTACGGCCTAAATGGTTAACTTTTTTTCCGTGTCTCATTGTTCTTTGTTTGTTGTGGCACGTGCATACCGTCGGACGGCGTCTCCGTCAAGTCCTCGGAATTATGCAAATACTCAGTTTTAATTTTGAGTGTTGACAGGTGAGATCTCCTCAGCTGCCGCTCTGTTGTTGTTTTTAAAAGTAAAATGGTGATTAAAGAAGCTGTTCCTTAATCACCATTTACGGGTTATTCTTCGTCTAACTTGAATTTAGACAGGTTCATACCAAAAGATAATCCTTTTGATTTCACCAGGTCCTGAATTTCAGTTAATGATTTTTTACCAAAGTTTCTGAACTTAAGCATATCTGCAACGTCGTATGAAACCAGATCAGCCAGGCTGCGGATATCAGCAGCTTTCAGGCAGTTCAATGCACGTACAGAAAGGTCAAGGTCAACCAGCTCGGTTTTCAGGATCTTGCGCATGTGCAGGATTTCTTCGTCAACCTCTTTTGTTTCTTCCTTAGCCTGAGCTTCAAGCATCATGTTCTCATCGCTGAACAGCATGAAGTGCTGGATCAGGATCTTGGCAGCTTCTTTTAATGCTTCTTCAGGATGGATCGATCCGTCGGTAGTAATATCCAGTACTAATTTTTCATAGTCTGTCTTTTGTTCTACACGATAGTTCTCGATGGTATATTTTACATTCTTGATAGGTGTGTAGATCGAGTCGATCGCGATCACCCCTACATTAGCGTCCGGATTTTTGTTTTCCTCGCTTGGAACATAACCACGGCCCTTGTTCACAGTAAGCTCTATCTCAAGCGTTACGGAAGAGTCCATGTTACAGATCACAAGTTCAGGATTTAAAACAGTGAAGTTGTTTGAAAACTTGGTGATATCACCAGCATTAAAAGCATCCTGGCCATTAATGATAACAAATATCTTCTCGCTGTCGCCAGACTCACCTGTTTTCTTAAACCTAACCTGTTTCAGGTTAAGAATAATTTCGGTTACGTCTTCAACAACACCTTTAATAGTCGAAAACTCATGCATAACTCCGGAAAAACGAACCGAAGTAATTGCATAACCTTCAAGCGAAGATAGTAAGATACGACGCAGAGCATTACCAATGGTTACACCGAAGCCTGGTTCTAACGGACGAAACTCAAACGTGCCATCAAAATCAGTTGACTTCTGCATGATAACCTTGTCTGGTTTTTGAAATGCTAAAATTGCCATTTATATCCTTTATTTATTGATTACTAATTGAATTGATTTAAACCACAAAAGATTGGCAATAAGTTGCCAATCATTTTGCGGATAAGTATCGTTATTATTTTGAGTACAACTCGACGATAAGGTTTTCCTTGATATTTTCAGGAATCTCATCGCGGTTCGGATAGTTCAGGAATTTGCCTGTTAAATTAGCAGCATCCCACTCTAACCAGCTGAACTTGTTAATTTTGCGTCCGGCTACCGAATTTGCAATTGCCTCAAGTGATTTCGATTTCTCGCGAACAGCTATTACGTCACCTGCTTTCAAAGTATATGAAGCAATGTTGACAACCTCGCCGTTAACGGTAATATGTTTATGACCTACCAACTGGCGCGCAGCTGAACGGGTAGGTGCAATGCCTAAGCGGTAAACCGCATTGTCCAGACGGGCTTCCAAAAACTTCAGCAGGTTTTCACCAGTAATGCCTTCTTTAGCAGAAGCGCGGTGAAACAGGTTCTCGAACTGACGTTCCAATACACCATAGGTGTATTTAACCTTTTGTTTCTCCATCAGCTGAGTAGAGTACTCAGACTGTTTGCCGCGTCTTTTGGAAACACCATGCATTCCCGGCGGGTAATTTTTTCTTTCAAGCGCTTTGTCCGGACCGAAGATCGGTTCACGGAAACGACGCGCAATTTTGGATTTTGGTCCTGTGTATCTTGCCATTTTTCTGTGTTTTTAAAGTATCAGACAGCCCGCAGCCGCTGAATCTTAGCTTTAAAAAATTATTAATTAAACTCTTCTTCTTTTTGAAGGACGGCATCCGTTGTGCGGAAGCGGGGTAATGTCCTTTATCGTAGTAACCTCAATACCGGCAGTCTGTAATGTACGGATAGCCGACTCACGACCAGAACCCGGACCTTTTACAAATACTTCAACCTTGCGCAGACCTAAATCATACGCAACTTTTCCGCAATCTGCAGCAGCCTGACCGGCAGCATAAGGCGTGTTCTTTTTTGATCCTTTAAAGCCCATCTTACCTGCAGACGACCATGAAATAGCCTGACCGTTTTTGTTGGTAAGTGTGATAATGATGTTGTTGAAAGTAGCGTTGATGTGTGCTTCGCCAACAGGCTCAACGACAACGATACGTTTTTTGGTTACTTTTTTGGTCTTAGCCATTTTCTTTTTTAATGATTTGAATTAATGAATTACTGGATTAGCGAATAATCCGGACTCATTAATGAGTTATATAATCAGGTAATCCTAATGAAAAGCGGCACAGATCTTCTCCGTCCGCTATTCACTAATCACTATTTAGTAGCTTTTTTCTTGTTAGCAACAGTCTTACGTTTTCCTTTACGGGTACGTGAGTTGTTTTTGGTGCGCTGACCGCGTAAAGGCAATCCTTTACGATGACGTGTGCCACGGTAACAACCTATATCCATCAGACGTTTGATATTAAGCTGAACTTCCGAACGCAGGGCGCCTTCAACTTTAATCTGATCGTTAATAATACCACGGATGGTAGTTAGCTGGTCATCCGACCAGTCCTGAACTTTTGTATTAAAATCAATACCGGCCTCAGTCAAAATGCGCTGAGCAGTTGACCGGCCGATGCCGTAGATGTAAGTGAGACCGATCTCACCTCTTTTGTTTTTTGGTAAATCAATACCTGAAATCCTTGCCATGTTTGTCTTTTAGTTTTTAGATAATAACCGAGCGGCTGGTCCACCGCTGTGCGGATTATTACAATGTCTTTTTAATTATCCCTGACGCTGTTTAAACTTCGGGTTCTTTTTGTTGATAACATAAAGTTTCCCGTTGCGACGGATGATCTTGCAATCAACACTGCGTTTCTTTATTGATGCTCTAACTTTCATCTCTGTTGTTATTTATATCTATAGGTTATTCTACCCTTAGTCAAATCGTACGGACTCATCTCCAGTTTTACTCTGTCGCCAGGTAAAATTTTAATGTAGTGCATCCGCATTTTTCCCGATATATGCGCTATAATCTCGTGGCCATTTTCCAGTTCAACCCTGAACATTGCGTTTGACAATGCTTCTCTGATGGTTCCATCCTGTTCAATCGACGATTGTTTAGCCATATTTTACTGATTATTACTTAATTATCCGCGTTAAAACCGGGTTGCAAAATTAATAAAAATATTTTTAATTATTATTTATTTCTTTTAAAACATTATCTACGTACGAAAACGTCGAAAGAATGTCGGGTTGCCCCTTTCTCACTGCTACCGTATGTTCGTAATGTGCAGATGGCTTTCCGTCAACCGTCGATACTGTCCAGCCATCGTCCCAGAACTTCACCCTCGCCTTTCCTGCGTTGATCATCGGCTCAATGGCGATCACCATTCCTTCTTCCAGTTTGGTCCCCGATCCGCGCTTTCCGTAATTCGGTACTTCCGGCTTCTCGTGCAGTTCACGACCTACGCCGTGCCCCACTAACTCCTTTACCACACCATAACCATGCTTTTCCGCGTGCTCCTGTACGGCATAGCCGATATCACCGATACGCATACCGACCACTGCCTTCTGAACTCCGAGGTCCAGACACTCGCGGGTCACCCGCATCAGCTGCTTTACTTCGTCGCTCACCTCGCCAATGGCAAAGGTAAAAGCCGAATCACCGATATAGTTATTCAGCACAACACCGCAGTCAACCGATACCATATCCCCTTCCACCAGAACAGTTTCGCCCGGAAACCCGTGCACCACCTGGTCGTTCATGGAGATACAAAGCGAATAGGGAAAGCCGTGATAATTTAAAAATGCAGGAACCCCTCCGTTGTCACGGATAAAGGTTTCTGCAAGTTTATTCAGTTCTATGGTTTTTATTCCGGGGCGTATTACCTTAGCAATCTCCCCAAGTGTTTTGGAAACAAGTAAAGAACTCTCTCTTATCAGTTCTATCTCTTCGACAGACTTATAATGAATCTTTGACATGTTACTTTGTTATTCTCAAATAACCGGCTCACCGGCTCCGCCTGACGGTATTGCTGTACGGCCCTTAATTCTGCCGCTTTTCATCAAACCATCATAATGACGCATCAACAGGTGGCTTTCAATCTGTTGCAGGGTATCAAGTACAACCTGAACAAGGATGATCAGCGAAGTGCCACCAAAGAAGCGGGCAAACGAGCTGCTTACATGTATGGTACTTGCAAAACCGGGGATGATCGCAACAATAGCTAAAGCGATTGAACCCGGAAGGGTGATCCTTGAAATTACACCGTCTAAAAATGCGCCGGTCGCTCTTCCCGGTTTAATACCCGGGATAAAGCCGCCGTTTTTCTTCATATCCTCAGCCATCTGGTTAGGGTTAACCGTGATCGCTGTATAGAAGAAGGTAAATACGATAATTAATATTGCGAAAACGAGGTTATGCAACCATGAAGTATAATCCGACAACGCCATTAAAACCTTGTTCGACGCTGCGTTCGGAAAGAACTGCGCTACTGTCGCAGGGATGAACATCAACGCCTGGGCAAAGATGATCGGCATTACACCGGCAGCAGTAACCTTTAACGGAATGTACTGACGAACGCCGCCATACTGTTTGTTACCAACGATGCGTTTTGCATACTGAACGGCAACCTTACGGGTACCCTGAACGATCAGTACGGTAAACATAACCACAGCAATCAGCGCAACAATTTCAACAATGAACGTGATCAGACCACCCGCACCGATAGTACGTGAACGGAACTCGGTAAGGAACGCACCCGGCAGCGCCGCGATGATACCCACCATGATGATCAGGGAGATACCGTTACCTATACCCTTGTCAGTGATCTTTTCACCAAGCCACATTACAAACATGGTACCCGCTGTCAGCACACACATATTAAGAATAGAGAAATATGGATTGCTGATCAGCATCTGGTCAGGCGATATCTGCGATTTAAGATACCCTATCGCTTGTAATGCGGTGATACCGATGGTCAGATAACGTGTCCACTGGTTTATTTTGTTACGCCCGCTTTCGCCTTCCTTCTGCAGTTTGGCGAAATAAGGAACCGCAATACCCAGCAACTGCACCACAATGGAGGCCGAAATATAAGGCATTACGCCTAACGCAAAAATTGACGCATGCGAAAATGCGCCGCCCGAAAACATATTCAGCAGGCCTGCAATTCCTTCAGCGTTCTGTTTGGCGCTCAGCGATGCGTAGTTTACGCCCGGAAGCACTACGAATGAGCCAACGCGATATATCAAAAGAAATAAGAGTGTGTTTAAAATACGCACTCTTAAATCATCGATTTTCCAGATATTGGATAATGTGGTGAAAAATTTCTTCATCGAAAATTATAGCTTAACTATGGTCCCGCCTGCTGCTTCAATAGCCTTTTGAGCTGTAGCAGTAAAAGCATGGGCTTTAACTTCTAATTTTGCCTTCAGTTCGCCACGACCTAAAATCTTAACAAGGTCATTACGAGATACTAATCCGTGCTCTTTCAGTGTGTCGAAATCAACTGATGATAAAGTATATTTTTCAGTTAACGCCTGTAACACATCCAGGTTGATACCTGTGTATTCCACACGGTTAGGGTTTTTAAAACCACCTTTAGGCACACGGCGCTGTAAAGGCATCTGACCGCCTTCAAAGCCAACCTTAGTGCTGGTACCCGAACGCGAACCTGCGCCCTTATGACCACGCGTCGAAGTTCCGCCACGGCCCGAACCGGTACCACGGCCGATTCTCTTCTTATTTTTTACTGAACCTTCTGCAGGTTTAAGATTACTTAAATTCATGATATTAAATATTTTCTACCGCTACCAGGTGATTCACTTTCTTAACCATCCCGATAATAGCCGGAGTAGCTTCAACTTCTACACTATGGTTGATTTTCTTTAAGCCCAGGGCCTCAACCGTACGTTTTTGGCGCTCACTTCTGTCGATCACGCTTTTAATCTGGGTTATTTTGATTTTTGCCATGACAGATTATCCGTTAAATACTTTACCTAAACTAACGCCGCGATGCTGGGCCACAGTATAAGCGTCGCGTAATTGCGATAATGCCGATACCGTTGCTTTAACCACGTTGTGCGGGTTTGATGAACCTTTTGATTTTGCCAATACGTTGTGGATACCGGCCGACTCTAATACGGCACGCATCGCACCACCGGCAATTACACCGGTACCATTTGCAGCAGGTTTGATGTAAACAAAACCGCCTGAAAATTTACCGATCTGGTCGTGAGGAACAGTTCCGTTAATTACAGGAACCTTCACCAAGTTCTTTTTAGCATCATCCACGCCCTTTGCAATTGCCTCGGTAACCTCTTTCGCTTTTCCAAGGCCATAACCTACTACGCCATTCTCATCGCCCACTACCACAATGGCACTGAAGCTGAAGGTACGGCCGCCTTTGGTTACTTTCGCTACACGCTGTATGCTTACCAAGCGGTCTTTTAATTCGATCTCGCTTGTTTTTACTCTTTTTATGTTGATTGTTGACATTTCTCTTTCAGATTAAAAGTTTAAACCACCTTCGCGTGCACCGTCAGCAAGCGATTTTACACGGCCATGGTACAAATAACCATTCCTGTCAAAAACCACATCCTTAATACCTGCCGCAATAGCCTTTGATGCAACCAGTTTACCAACAGCAACCGACTGATCGATCTTGGTACCCTTTTCTGCTGTAAAATCCTTTGACAGGGAAGAAGCCGAAACCAAAGTCTTGCCGCTTACATCGTCAATTATTTGTGCATAGATACCTTTATTGCTTCTGTACACTGATAAACGGGGGCGGGTTGAAGTTCCCGAAAGGCGCTTCCTGATCCCCATTTTAATTCTGTCTCTTCTTGATAATTTTGCTTTAGCTGCCATGACGATTATTTTTTAGATGCTGATTTACCTGCTTTTCTTCTCAATACTTCGCCAGCAAATTTAATACCCTTACCCTTGTAAGGCTCAGGCTCACGTAACGAACGAATCTTCGCTGCCACCTGGCCAATAAGCTGTTTATCAATTGACTCTAAAATGATAGTCGGGTTCTTACCCTTATCAGCAGTTGTTGAAACTTTTATCTCTTTTGGTAATTCAAAAACATAGTGGTGCGAAAAACCCAGCACTAAGTCCAGTGTATTACCGGTATTGGTGGCGCGGTAACCCACACCTACTAACTCCTGTGTAACTTTAAAACCATCTGTTACACCAACAACCATGTTGTTGATCAGTGCACGGTATAAACCATGCAGCGCCTTATGACGTTTTTGATCAGAAGGGCGTTTAACAACAAGGTTTGTTCCTTCCTGTTCAACAGTGATGTCACTGTCAACAGCCTGCTGCAATTCGCCTTTAGGGCCCTTAACCGTAACAACATTGTTTGCTGATACCGTAACCGTTACTCCCTGTGGCAATGCAATCGGCGATTTTCCTACTCTTGACATTGTTTAATTTCCTCCTATTAATAAACGTAGCATAAAACCTCACCGCCAACATTCTGTGCGCGTGCTTCTTTATCGGTCATAACACCTTTTGAAGTTGACAGGATGGCGATACCTAAACCATTTAATACTCTTGGCATATTTTCCATGCCTGCGTATTTCCTCAAACCTGGTTTACTGATGCGCTGTATGCTGCGGATAGCAGAAATTTTAGTTATCGGATGGTATTTTAACGCTACCTTGATCGTCCCCTGCGGGCCGTTTTCCTCAAACTTAAAATTGGCAATGTAACCTTTGTCGAAAAGCACCTTCGTGATTTCCTTCTTCAGATTTGATGCAGGAATTTCAACAACCCTGTGGTTGGCCTTAATAGCATTCCTTACTCGTGTAAGATAATCTGCGATTGGATCTGTATTCATTTTATTGTATTGTGGTAGTGGTTTCCTTCCCGTAACATCCGGGGCGACCTTCTACCGGTTAATTCTTTTTTATTTTGAGCAAAAAGCAAAAGTCCAAAGCTTTCATTGCTTTAGTCTTTATGCCTTTAAGCTATATTACCAGCTTGCTTTCTTTACGCCCGGGATCTGTCCTGCCAGCGCCATATCACGGAAAGTTACACGTGATATACCGAACTGACGCATGTAACCACGCGGGCGGCCGGTCAGTTTGCAACGGTTATGCAGTTTTACCGGAGATGCTGCCTTTGGCAGTTTGTCCAATGCTGCGTAATCACCTGCTGCTTTCAAAGCCGCTCTTTTCTCAGCGTATTTAGCTACTAATTTAGCACGTTTTACTTCGCGTGCCTTTACACCTTCTTTAGCCATTAGTATTTTGGTTTTTAAATGGTAATCCAAATTGTTTCAGCAACTCTAATGCTTCCACATCATTTTTTGCCGAAGTTACAAAGGTAATATCCATACCCTGAATTTTATTGATCTTATCGATATTGATTTCAGGGAAGATGATCTGCTCGGATACACCTAAGGTATAATTTCCCCGGCCGTCAAATCCTTTGTCATTGATGCCTTTGAAATCGCGGATACGCGGTAAAGCAACAGCGATCAGACGATCCAGAAACTCGTACATATTGTTGTCACGCAGTGTTACACGAACGCCGATCGGCATGTTCTTACGTAATTTGAAGTTCGAGATATCCTTTTTTGATTTCGAAGCAACTGCCTGCTGGCCGGTAATGGTGGTCAGTTCGCTGATGGTAGCTTCAATAAGCTTTTTATCAGTTGTAGCGCCGCCAACACCCTGGTTGATCGCAATTTTTTCCAGTTTCGGAACCTGCATTACACTCTTGTACTGAAATTTATCTTTCAGTGCGGTGCGGATCTCGTCCTTATATTTCGATTTTAATCTTGGTACGTATTCCATTACTTAATTTCCTCCCCTGATTTTTTTGCAAATCTTACTAATTTACCGGCATCGTTTAACTTTCTGCCAACGCGTGTTGCGTTACCTGATTTAGGGTCAACCAGCGCCAGGTTTGAAATATGAATAGCAGCTTCCTGCTTAACAATTCCACCGTTTGGCTTAGCTGCATTAGGCTTGGTATGTTTTGATACCAGGTTAGCGCCTTCAACAACCGCACGGTTCTTGTCAACTATAACTTCTAAAACTTTACCCTGTGATCCTTTTGAATCACCGGCTATAACCTTTACCAGATCACCCTTTTTGATCTTTAATTTGGCAGGCTTTGTTTGATTTTTCTTTTCCATGATTACAATACCTCCGGTGCTAATGATACAATTTTCATAAATTGTTTTTCACGTAACTCCCTTGCTACCGGGCCAAAAATACGTGTACCTCTTGGCTCGTCCTGGTTGTTTAATAAAACTGCGGCATTGTCGTCAAAACGGATATAAGAACCATCCTTACGGCGAATTTCTTTTTTGGTACGAACTACTACAGCTTTTGAAACGGTACCTTTTTTAACGTTACCTGATGGTAAAGCGCTTTTTACGGTAACTACTATCTTATCACCAATTGATGCGTACCTTTTTCCGGTACCACCCAACACACGGATCACCAAAACTTCTTTAGCGCCGCTGTTATCAGCTACATTTAATCTTGATTCCTGTTGTACCATCTTATTTAGCCCTCTCTAAAATTTCAACTAATCTCCAGTTTTTATTTTTGCTCAGCGGGCGGGTTTCCATAATCAATACGGTATCCCCGATGCCACAGGCGTTAGCTTCGTCATGAGCCATGAACTTGGCAGTTTTTTTAACGAATTTACCGTAGATAGGGTGTTTAACCTTACGCTCTACAGCAACCACGATAGATTTTTCCATCTTGTTGCTAACTACCAGTCCGGTACGTGTTTTTCTTAAATTTCTTTCCATTTTTCCCGTTGCTTAAAATTATTCAGAAGCTGACGCCGCTTTACGCTTTGTTAATTCAGTATTTAAGCGGGCGATGTCCTTACGTACCTTGGTGATACGTGTAGGGTTTTCAATAGCAGAAACCGCATGTGCAAATTTCAGTTTGGTGAGTGTTGTTCTCTCCTCGCTGATCCTGGCAACCAATTCTTCAGTTGACAACTCCAAAATTTCTGAGTTCTTCATTTTCTTTAACTGTTTTGTTATGTTGAAGAGGTTATAAAAGTTTCCTGCTGTGTTTAAACCGTAACGGTCCTACAGCCATTTATAACATTCATTTCTATTTATGCTTCTACGTAATCTCTACGTACTATAAATCTTGTTTGCACAGGCAATTTTTGCGCGGCAAGGCGTAACGCTTCCTTAGCAACCGCTAAAGGCACGCCTTCTGCTTCAAAAATGATCCTTCCGGGGCGTACAACGGCCACCCAGTATTCCGGCGCACCTTTACCTTTACCCATACGTACTTCGGCTGGTTTCTTGGTTACCGGCTTGTCAGGAAATATCCTGATCCAAACCTGTCCCTCACGTTTCATAAAACGTGTTACAGCAATACGCGCAGCTTCGATCTGGCGGCTGGTGATCCAGGCCGGCTCGAGTGATTTTATACCGAAAGATCCGAATGACAGCTCAGCGCCACGGGTGGCGTTTCCCTTCATTCTGCCTTTTTGCATCTTTCTGAACTTCGTTCTTTTTGGCTGTAGCATTTTCTTAAGCTTTTATATCAAAACGATATATTGTTCTAATTCTATTATTATCTCTTTCCCTGGCCACCCGGACGGTTACCGCCGCCGCGATTGTTGCCGCCACCGCGGTTATTGCCACCCGGACGGTTGTTACCGCCGCGGTTGTTGCCGCCTCTTCTGTCGCCGCCTCTGCGTTCGCCACCGCGCTCACCGCCTCTTTCGTTGCCGCGGCCGCCGAAGCCTGCCGATGCACCCTCAGGGCGTCCGCCTTTACCGCTGGCGCTGCTTGTGCCGCCGATGTTTGGCGAAAGATCGCGTTTGCCGTAAACCTCGCCTTTGCAGATCCACACCTTAACACCTATTTTACCATAAGTAGTTAACGCTTCTGCCAGTGCGTAATCAATGTCCGCACGGAAAGTATGCAGTGGGATTCTTCCCTCTTTATATTGCTCGGTACGGGCCATTTCAGCGCCGCCTAAACGGCCTGATGTCATTACCTTTATACCTTCAGCGCCCATTCTCATGGTCGAAGCTATGGTAGTTTTCATAGCGCGACGGAAAGAGATACGTGCCTCAAGCTGTTTTGCTACGCCTTCTGCAACCAATTGTGCATCAAGCTCAGGACGCTTAATTTCGAAGATGTTGATCTGAACTTCCTTTTTGGTAAGTTTTTTCAGCTCTTCCTTGATCTTATCAACTTCCTGACCGCCTTTACCGATAACGATACCCGGACGGGCAGTATGAATAGTTACAGTGATACGTTTTAAAGTACGTTCGATAACCACTTTCGATACACCACCTTTGGAGATACGTGCCGAAAGATATTTGCGGATCTTTTCGTCCTCAACTAATTTGTCGGCATAGTGGTTACCACCGAACCAGTTGGAATCCCAGCCTCTGATGATCCCTAATCTGTTACCTATTGGATGTGCTTTTTGTCCCATTTCAAATTAATTGTTATCGGTTTTACTATCTACAACGAGGTGAACATGGTTCGAGCGCTTGCGGATACGGTATCCTCTACCCTGCGGAGCCGGGCGTAAACGCTTAAGCTGACGACCGCCGCCCACTGAAACCTCTTTTACATATAAATTGCTTTCTTCAACACGTTTGTCTTCGTTTTTTGCTTCCCAGTTTTTGATAGCCGATAACAAAAGCTTTTCAACGCGAATTGCAGCTTCTTTATTTAAGAACTTTAAAGTATATAACGCCTTTTCAACGCTCATACCCCGGATCAGATCAACCACCAGGCGCATTTTGCGCGGTGATGTAGGGCAGTTTTGCAGTTTGGCAACAGAAGCGCCGCCTTGCTGAGCTTTTTCCTGCTCCTTGCGTTGTCTGATCAATACAGACTTTTTGATTTTAGTTGTTGCTTCCATGCCTTATTTTTTCTTTTCTGCGTGACCACGGAATGTACGGGTTGGTGCAAACTCTCCCAGCTTGTGTCCAACCATGTTTTCTGTTACGTACACAGGGATAAATTTATTACCGTTGTGTACCGCGAATGTATGACCAACAAAATCAGGAGAAATCATGGAACGACGAGACCATGTTTTAACAACCGATTTCTTGTTCGACTCATTCAATACCGCAACCTTTCTGTCAAGGTTATGGTCTATGTAAGGTCCTTTTTTAATTGAACGCGCCATTATTTCTTCCTTCTTTCAATGATGTAACGATTTGATGCTTTTTTCAGGTCGCGGGTTTTGTAGCCTTTAGCCAATAAACCTTTGCGTGAACGCGGGTGACCACCTGACGCCCGGCCTTCGCCACCACCCATAGGGTGATCTACCGGGTTCATAGCTACACCACGAACTCTTGGCCTGCGGCCCAACCAGCGTTTACGGCCTGCTTTACCCAGCACTTCGTTCGCCTTTTCAGAGTTCGAAACGGTTCCGATGGTAGCCAGACAAGTGGACAGGATCATGCGGGTTTCGCCTGAAGGCAATTTGATGATGGCATATTTGCCGTCACGTGCTGAAAGCTGGGCATAAGTACCCGCGCTGCGCGCTATGGTACCACCCTGGCCCGGGTTCAGTTCGATGTTGTGGATGATAGAACCCAGTGGAATGCTCTTTAATGGTAAAGTATTACCAACTTCCGGAGCAACACTTTCGCCGGATACTACAACCTGACCAACCTGCAAACCTTCCGGCGCGATCATATATCTTTTCTCACCGTCAGCGTAGTGCAACAGGGCAATACGCGCCGAACGGTTCGGATCATACTCGATAGTGGCAACAGTTGCGCTGATATCGAATTTATTACGTTTAAAGTCAATTAATCGGTATGACTGTTTGTGGCCACCGCCAATGTAGCGCATGGTCATCTTACCGTTGCTGTTACGGCCACCCGACTTTTTGTGCGACACTACCAATGACTTTTCAGGAACATTGGTGGTGATGCCCGAGTAATCAGCACCTACTCTGAAGCGGGTGCCGGGCGTAACCGGTTTAAATCTTTTAACTGCCATCTCTTTATTTATATACCGCTATAAAAATCAATTACTTCTCCGTCTTTCAACGTAACGATCGCCTTTTTGTAAGTTGCAGCGCGGCCTATAACTACGCCTGCCTTAGTATTGCGACTTTTCAGTTTTCCAACGTATTTCATAGTGTTTACCGCCTTAACGTTAACACCATACATAGCTTCAATTGCTCCTTTGATCTGAATTTTATTAGCTCTGTGATCAACTTTGAAAGCATAACGGTTAAGCTTCTCGGTTAATTGAGTTATTTTTTCAGTAAGTAAGGGTTTTCTTAAAATTTCCATAATTACTTAGCTAATGCTTCCTCCAAAGTTTTAAGAGCGCCTGTGGTTAAAATAAGCTTGCCTGCATTCAGCACATCGTAAGTGTTAAGCTGATCTGCCACAACAACCTTGGTTTTCTTCAGGTTTCTGCTTGATAAATAAACATTGTTATTTGCAGCACCCAGCACCAAAAGTGTTTTTACATCGCTAACCTTAAGGTCGGCTGTAAGCTGTATATAGTTTTTAGTTTTGATAGTATCAAAGCTGAAATCTTCCACAACCACTATGCTGCTGTCTTTTGCTTTGTATGTTAAAGCTGATTTACGGGCAAGCGATTTAAGTTTCTTGTTTAATTTAAAGCTGTAATCGCGTGGCTGCGGACCGAATACACGGCCGCCACCGTTAAATAAAGGAGACTTGATGCCACCCGCGCGGGCGCCGCCTGTACCTTTTTGCTTATATAATTTGCGGGTTGAACCTGCAATTTCGTTACGCTGTTTTGCTTTGTGTGTACCCTGACGCTGGTTAGCTAAATATTGCTTAACGTCAAGATAGATAGCGTGATCGTTTGGTTCAATACCGAATACGGATTCAGAAAGTTGCACCTTGGCACCTGTTTCTTTACCTGAGACATTTACTACGTTAACTTCCATCTTATTTATCCACTATTACGAATGAACCCTTAGCTCCTGGTACGGAACCTTTTACTACTAACAGATTCTGCTCGGTGAACACTTTCACGACCTGGAGGTTCTGAATCTTCACACGCTCATTACCCATCTGGCCGGCCATACGCATACCTTTAAATACACGTGAAGGCCATGACGAAGCACCCATTGAACCGGGAGCGCGCAAACGGTTATGCTGACCGTGAGTCTGCATACCAACACCACCAAAACCATGACGCTTTACCACACCCTGAAAACCTTTACCTTTTGAGGTACCAACCACGTCCACGTAATCGCCGATCTCGAAAATATCAACGGTCACGGTGTCACCCAGTGATTTTTGATCCTCGAAAGTTTTGAATTCAACCAGCTTACGTTTAGGTGTAGTACCGGCTTTTTGGAAGTGACCTTTTAAGGGCGATGTAGTATGTTTGTCTTTTTGTTCACCGTATGCCAGCTGAACAGCTGCATACCCGTCTGTATCAACAGACTTAACCTGTGTTACCACACAAGGCCCAGCTTCGATTACCGTGCAGGGGATGTTTCTTCCTGCCTCATCGAAAATGCTGGTCATTCCTACTTTTTTACCAATAATTCCTGACATTTTCTTTTTTGTTTGTGTCCATCGAAGCAGTAGGGCTTCGTTCAAGACATATTTTTCCCGTTAAGGGACGGCAAAGATAGAAATTTCAGTTTAATTGTCAAATAGTTAGTGAGTTATTTTTAAAATATTTATTTAAGAAACGCTGCCCCCGCCGTACTTTATCCGGGGGAGCGTTTCAAACTGCCCGCGAGGTTGATTTTAAAGTGAGCTTATAAGTTTTTTATCCGGTCTTGCCTTGCATAAACAAACAATAAGCAGCACCAGTAAAAGCCCTCCGCCGTTAACACCGGAGAATACCGCCAGTTTATTCCCGTTTCTGCGAGCGTAAGAATCGTAAACCGGGCGGAGGATTGTTGGCCATGGATCGTTCACATTGTTGCCGTATTGTATCGCCTGCAGATACTTTGAGCGTTCATCATTCGCTATCTGGTCAAGATACGTAAAGCCGGAATAATCCCTTTGCATGAAATCATGGTAGCATTTTTCAATATATTTATGCATGTAACTTTCATTTTCATCGGCCTTGATACTGTTATAAAGTGTTTTTGAAAACCTGACAGACAGCCATGCAGCCGGACTTATTTTAGACGGAGGAGCATTTTTTAGTTTATAACTATGTGTTGCAACCAGCAAAGCACCATATTTCCCGGCAGCGCCGTATTTAGGCATAGTAAACGAGGGATTGACATAGCGCATCAGCACTATCGAATCAGACGGTAGCGTTTTCAGGTAGCTCATCGTTCCTCTCTTCCCGTTTATAATAACCAAACTACGTGGGTCAATGCCATCGCGTAACCTGCTTATGATGGTGGTATCCGGAAAAAGATGATCAAAAACCGGTATCGCTACGCATACATCCATTGTAAAGTTTTCATGATTTTTACCTGTATAATCATAAAAAGTAAAAAAATGCGCGTATCGTTTCGACAGATAATAGTGATGAACGTTATAGTATTTAGTTTCGGGAACATCATGAATATCGCTGATCTTGTCAAGGATGGTTAGCTTTCCGGTCGTTGTTATCATGTATAATTGCGCTGTAAGCAGCGCGCCTATCATCGTAAAAGCGCTAAAAATAATAATCGCTGCTATAGGGTCTTGCCTGCCCCGCGTGGTATAATTTAACTTTTTTAAACGAGGGCGCAGCCAGATAAGCAACGGCAGCCATGGTAAACCCATCGGGATGAAAAAATTCACCAAATCGTCACTTGGTTGAAAAAGGTTAAGCTTGATGATCAGCAACCAGTGTAAAGTTGTGTAACCTATTAAAAGGCTAAACAGAATAATTAAATAAGCTGGCAAAAACTGTCTTATTTTTAGTTTTAAGTGGTTCATGGCACGAACCCGTGGAAGGGATTTTAAGATAAGAATATTATTAATTGTATTTGTTACACTATCCTGCCCGGATTATTTTACAATAATTGTCTAAATATCTGTTTTTCACTATATTCAACCAAACTTAACTATCAACTGATGAATCCCCTTAAAATCACCATCACCGCGGTATGCCTGGCTGTTGCCATCGCAGGCTGCAAAGAAAAACCCCGGACTGCCGACCGCCTGGGCAGCGCTACCCGCGAAGACAAAAACGGCTGGATCTACCTGCACCTCTCCGGCTCTCCGGCCGACATCGGTTACCAGCATGGTTTTCTGGCATCCAAAGAGATCGACACCTTAATAAAGGTGATGCAATATTACCTGCCCACCACCAGCGGCCGGAACTGGGATTTTTACCGTGCAGCCGTAAAGCGGTTTATGTGGAATAAGATAGACAAGGAATATCAGGACGAGATACGCGGCATCTCCGATGGTTTGGCGGCGAAGGGCTTTAAATATGACACGCTCGATCTCGTTGCCCTCAATGCCAATATCGAACTGGCACAATATTATGTCCCTTATTTAAATAATATGGCTAAACCCGGCAGCGCAGACAACAAGGCCCCCGGCAATTGCAGCGCATTTATCGCCACCGGCAGCTTTACCAGGGATCATAAGATCGTGATCGGTCATAACAACTGGACCGATTATATCATCGGTGAGCGCTGGAATGAAATTGTGGACATCAAACCCGAAAAAGGCAATCATATATTAATGGACTGCGCTCCGGGCTTTATTCACAGTGGTGATGATTTTGTAGTGGCCAGCAGCGGCATCCTGATCACCGAAACGACGATAACCGGTTTTAAGGGTTTTGACACTACCAAAACGCCGGAGTTTGTCCGCGCACGCAAGGCCGCTCAGTACGCCAACAGTATTGATGATGTGATTAAATACATGGTTGACGACAACAACGGCGGCTACGCCAACGACTGGCTGATCGGCGATACCAAAACCAACGAGGTCGCCAAACTGGAGCTCGGTCTTAAAAATCACCGTATATGGCGCTCAAAGGACACCGCCATCATTGGCTCCAACTTCCCTTCCGACCCTAAGCTGATCAAAGAGGAAACTACTTTTAACGTGAACAACCCCTCCAACTCGCCAAATGGCCGCAAGCTGCGTATGGTACAACTGGTAACGATCGACAATAAAGGTAAACTGGACGATGCTACAGGCAAAGCCATAGAGGGAGATACCTACAATGCGCTGGATAACAAAAACTCGTTAGACCGCTGTGTGATCGACGGGCACGTGGAAACAGACCCGATCGGTGTACCCGAATGGAGCGAAGGCCCATTTTACCCGATGGGCGCGGTGCAGGGCAAGGTAACCACCTCCGACCTCGCCGGGAAGATGGAACTCTGGGCGCACATGGGTCATCCGGGCGGTGCCGACTTCCTCGCAGCCCCTTTCCTTAAAAAGCATCCGGAATACGTTAAAACACAGGGCAAATACCTGCGCGACATGAAAGCTTATCCCTGGACGCTGTTCAAGGCCAACTAAGGCCGTTCATTATTTTTTGCAGAACTTATCATTAACGGTAATTTTGCTGCTTACTTAAAATAATGAATTTTTATACACGTAAATGGGTTAAACCCGAAGACCTGAATGCACATGGCACGCTATTCGGCGGCAGGCTCCTGGCCTGGATCGACGAAGAGGCAGCCATTTATACCATTATTCAGTTGGGCACCAACGGCTGTGTCACCAAGTACATGTCCGAGATCAATTTTATCAATTCGGCCAAACAGGGGGATATTGTTGAACTGGGGATCAAGGCAACGCACTTTGGCAATACCTCGATCACCCTGAGCTGCGAGGTAAGGAATAAGATCACACAAAAAACGATACTGACGATAGACAAGATCGTATTCGTCAGCGTGGATGAAAAGGGCAAGCCTGTAAGGCACGGCCGCACGGAGATCAGGTACACCGACGAGCGGCTAAGGGAAAATGATTAACCGGAGATCACCAGCAGCTGTCAATTTTTTTTAAGGGTGGTTATTTTAAAATTACTAACCAGCACTTTCGACCCGTTATTATAGGTCATCGGGCCGCTGATGTAAAAGTTTTTGGGGCTTGTTGGCAAAAACATCTGGGTATCTGCCAGTTTGGTCTGGTCGAGATAGACTACCATTCTCCCGTTATCAACCAGCAGGGAGACGTGCATCTTGCGGTTAACATAATTATTAAGGTCAAAGTCGGTATTTAAGTATTTACCTACGTACGAGCTATTCACATCAACTTCGTGTTCATTAAAATACATTAATCCAACATACGCACCGGTACCGCTGTCGTACTGGCTGACGCTGTTATCCTTTGTAAAACCGAACATTAACGGATAAATATCCTTCACCTTATCAGCAACAGCAAAAATATCAAATTCGAGGGTGAAATGTTTAGGGTAAAAGCGCTGTTTGGTTAGTTTATAAGTAGCATTGTCAGCCAGCGCAAGCCACTTCCCGCTCTCGTCATCCACGGTAACTATTGATGCGGAGCCGTTTGTTTTAAAACTTTTGGCCGAAGCTCCTGTAGGCACGCTGGAAAAATCCTCGGCAAAGAGAACGGAGTCCCCTGCTACAAAATCAAATCCTGAATTGATGACCGGCCTTTTGCCTGTTTGTGCGTCCGTTGTATTTGAGGAAGCTTCAGCGTCCGGTTTATCCAAAGCATCGCTTACCTTTTCCGCCGCTTT
This sequence comes from Mucilaginibacter sp., assembly GCA_035547875.1. Classification (GTDB taxonomy): domain Bacteria; phylum Bacteroidota; class Bacteroidia; order Sphingobacteriales; family Sphingobacteriaceae; genus Mucilaginibacter. Next base: position 64,886 of record DASZTX010000019.1, read on the forward strand.
TTCTTTGGCTTTTTTTAACAAACTATTAAATTGAGCATCAGCAGGTAAGGCCGTAAAAATGCCTGAAAAAACGAGGAGGGAAAATAAAACTTTTTGGATCTTCATCGTAAAGGACGTATAAGGTTAAAGCCAAAAAACGCCATTTTAAACGAATTTGTTTGGTTTTTTTTGAAAAAACCAGCTTTTTACCCCATCATCAGCCGCCGTATCAGTTCGGCGCTTTGCTTGTTGCCTTCCTCCAGGCGTCCGTCAAAAAAAGCCTGCACATCATTGAAATGTTTTTTATACCCCTGCATATCGCCGTAGCCGATGATGGACGACCACTCCCTTACCGCCGAATGAAATTCCAGGTCGTCGCCCCGGATGGTTTTATCATAAAGCGCCGTCTCGATCGATTCTTCCAGCAGTTCTTCATTCTTGAAAAGGTATTCGGCAATACCGAGGCGCAACCGGAAGGGCGGCGTCTGGCAGATCAGGTTATCATAAGGATTTACTCCCAGGTGATACCACGCATCCACCATACTTAATATGCTCAGGTGCGAGTTGGGTTTTCTGTTGTGGGAATTATCTGATAAGGAGAACTCCTTCATCACGGCATCGTTCAGCATGATGGGTTTCCTGCTCTCGTGAAAAACAAAATCACGTGCGCGGTAAAGCCGCTCCCTGAAGGTCGCCGCTTCTTCCTTTATCATCAGTTTAAACAGCTCCGACTCGGATATCGCGTAGCGTTTCACCTGCTGCCTCGCATAAGGATTAAGAATGGCCAGCCCTGCATAAACATGTGCCTTGTAGCTGAATATACGCAGGGTGGTCAGTATTTTAACGTTGTCGATACCACCCACATACGATGCGTTCTCCCACGGAAAAAAGCCTGCCTCTTTCCATGCGGTGCCCATGCTTTCAAAGCCAACATGCGTTACGGCCTGTGTGTCCGCCACGATCTTGTCATGCTCGTGATAATCCGCCAGTTCTACGATATTCGATCCGATGGCATTGAAAAGATCGAGCATGCGCTGATAGGCTTTGTCATCGGCACGATGACGGATCAGTATCAGCGTTTGTCCCCTGGGTTTGAAACCCGGGCCGTGCATACCGTGAAAGGTGATGATCTGGGCATCCGCAGGCAGGTATTTTTCAAAGGTGGTGATCTCAGGCGTTTTTACAGAGGTTTGCCCTGCTACTATAGCCCCGTATTTGGTGGCGTGACCGCATTCAGCAACCACCTGCAGCATCTTTTCCGCCTCGACAGAATAGATCACCAAGTCGGATACGCGCGATACATCCACACCATTATCCATGATGTTGATATGGTAAGCGGCAAGCTCATCTTCAAGCCGGCTCCGGTTTTCGGGCAGGTCGCAGCCGCATACCGGGTAACCGGCATCAGAGAACGCCTTCGCGTATAAACGCCCCATATCACCCAAGCCAATGATGCCTATATTCATCCTGCTAATATAACTATGAGTAGCAAAATTCGGCACTAAACCTTACATTAGCTTAATAAAAGGGCGTATTTAATATAATAAAAACTGCAAAAGCCCTGTTTTGTTAATAATGCTGTACCAAATACATACGATGAGGAAGCTTTTCATAATAGGACTATTTACGACGGCATTGCTGTCGGTTATGGCTCCCGCCATTGCAGGAAATATCAACAGCTTTGCGATCCTGCAGCAGACTACGCCCAAAACTGATGAAGTAAAACCGGTTGTTACCAAACCCGCCGGTACGAAACCGGCGATCACTGCTCCCTCTCAAACACCCGTGAAACATGCCGCCCAGACTACACAAACGCCTGCGCGATATTATCATAAACCGACAGCGGAAGATTCAGCACTGATAAACGACAAAACCCTGAGCGGTCAGTATAAATATTTGTTGACCAAAGTTTACCATTACCAGCAACCATTTGTAGCCTCGCTGTATAAAAACATGCTCGATTCCATGAGCGCTAACAGCCGTAAGCTGCGGGAGGCCGAAGCCAAACTTGCCACACAAACCAAGACCAATGCCGACCTGCAGGCCCAGATCACCACGGAAGAACAGGCGCTCGCCGAATCAAAGGAAAGAGTGAGCGACGTCAGCTTTCTGGGATTTTATATCGATAAATCGGTTTATAATATGGTGATGTGGGGACTGGTGATCGCGCTCGGCCTGACTACCTTTATCGTCATATACCGTTCGGGGAGTCTGAGTCGTGAGGCGCGGTACCGCATAAACCTTTACAACGAGCTGGAAGAAGAATATAAGGCGCACAAGGTTAAGGCGAACGAAAAAGAGAAAAAGCTTGCCCGCGAGCTGCAGACCGAGCGCAACAAGGTGGACGAACTGATGGGCCGTGGCTGAGAAAACGAAAGCTTATCTTTTTGGCTGGAACCCTGCGAAATGGGAATGGCCGAAGTTGGATGCCGACATCGAAAAGCTTAAAAGCACCGGAAATTTAGAAGATAACTGGGCCGTGATCGCCCACAAAAGCATCCGCCCCGGCGACAGGGCCTATATCGTCAGGCTGGGCATGGAGCCACGTGGAATTTTTGCCTCCGGAAACATTGCAGACGAGGCCTACCCCGCCTTTCGCGACGGACGGCATTATTACCGGGTTAGGATTGCGCTGGATGTATTGCTGAATCCCGGAAAGGAAAGCATCCTCACCCTCGACGTGCTGAAAACCGGGAACCTGGCGCAGCAAAACTGGACGCCGCAGGCATCGGGCATATCCATCAAACCGCAACTGGTTGATGAACTTGAGGCCTTATGGCTCGGATTCCTGGCAGATAATGATAAAGTTGAACTTTTTGACCGATAACCATGACGATTGTAAAACCTATACTCCGGATTTTTGACTATGACAAGGCGATCGACTTTTATGTGCACTGGCTTGGTTTCAAAATCGACTGGGAGCACGAGTTTGAGCCGGGTACGCCTAAATACCTGCAGGTTTCTATGCGCGACATTCTGCTTCACCTTTCAGAACACCACGGCGACGGCAGTCCGGGTCTGCACCTGCATATAGAAGAATTTGAAGGACTAAAGGCTTATCATCAGCAGCTGATCGATAAAAAGTATAAATATAACCGCCCCGGACTAACAGTCCCTTTCTGGAACGAAAACGCCATTACCATGACAGCGATCGATCCGGCAGGGAACCGGATAACCTTTAGCGAAGTCATAAAATAAGGCGTTATCTCATCCTTGTTAATACTTTGTTTAACACTCACCCTTATATTTGCCTCATCAGCTAACTTTGATGATTCCGTAACATTATGCCCGATGATTTGCGCAACCGCCCCGTTTTTAAACTAAATGCTATTGACGACCAGGAAAAATTCAGGCCGTTGCCGCCGCCGACCGGCGAGTACCCCTATCATCTTGATATAAGCGAGGTATTGCCTGATCTTTCCGCCGACAAGATCGTCTTTCACATGGCGGGCGATACCGGAAGCCTGCGTTCGCCTGAGTTTCAGCGGATGGTAGCCGACGAAATGGCGCATCAATGCGAGGCGGCCGTCGGCGGTGCAGCGCAATTCTTTTTTCACCTGGGCGACGTAGTGTATAACTACGGTCAGGCCTCACAGTATTACAGCCAGTTTTTTTATCCTTTTAAAAATTATTCCGCTCCGGTATTCGCCATCCCCGGCAACCACGACGGCGACATCGACCCGCTGGACGACCCGCAGCCCGAAACACTCGAAGCCTTCCGGACGGTTTTTTGCGATACGGAACAGCAGGATATTGAGCTGCCCGACGGCATCCGCCGCAAAACCAATATTCAACCCCATGTTTACTGGAAACTGAAGACGCCGCTGGCCGACATCATCGGCCTGTACAGCAACGTGCCGAAATTCGGGAAAATAACCAATGAGCAACGCGACTGGTTCATTACCCAGCTTAAAGAACACGAGGCCGGAAAAGCGCTGATCGTCTGCGTTCATCATGCGCCATATTCCGCCGATACCAATCACGGGTCGAGCATACACATGCAGCGTTTTTTAAACGAGGCATTTGAAACGGCGGGCGTATTGCCCGATATCGTTTTCAGCGGGCACGTACATAACTATCAGCGGTTCAATAAAACTTATTCTTCCGGAAAGATCGTACCGTTCATTGTGGCGGGAGCCGGTGGCTTTTCCGATCTGCATTCACTCGCCGAACCCGGCGACCCTTTATTCCCCGACGACAGCCCATTGCTGGATGATGTCGTTCTGCAAAACTATTGCACCGACTCACATGGATTTTTAAAGATCAGCGTGTCGAAAGAAGATGGCAGGCTTGTTTTAGCCGGGCAGTACTATACTATTTGGGATGCCTACACACCGAGACAGCGGGCAGGTATTTTTGATGAGTTCAGGCTGGTGATCGATAGGTAGGCGTAACACAGGTTTTAAGCTTTTACAAAAATGTCATTGCGAGGCACGAAGCAATTCCGTCGTCACGCATCAGACCTTTTGCATAGTCTTTTATTCCATGGATGAGGAGACTGCCGCGTCGTTCCTCCCCGCAATGACAAGTAAACGAACAGTAACAACAAAAGCCACCCGTTTCCGGATGGCTTTTATTTATCTTGAATCGTGTAAAGCTAACTCACACTTTGATCTCAACTTCAACACCGCTTGGTAATTCAAGCTTCATCAAAGCGTCAACGGTTTTTGAGTTTGAGCTGTAAATATCCAGCAACCTCTTGTAAGAGCATAACTGGAACTGCTCGCGCGCCTTTTTGTTTACGTGTGGTGAACGTAATACCGTGAAAATTTTCTTTTCAGTTGGTAAAGGAAGCGGTCCGCTAACTACAGCGCCGGTTGGCTTTACAGTCTTTACGATCTTTTCAGCTGATTTGTCAACCAGGTTGTAATCGTAAGATTTCAATTTGATTCTGATCCTTTGGCTCATTTTGTTTTTGTTTTAACCAGCTATAAGAGCTATTTATTATAGCCGGTTGAGTTAATTATATGTATGGTATTAAGTTGATCAGGCTGAAAGGCTGAATTTCGTCGAACGTATCCGGCCTGATCAACTATTTTATTACTTAGTCAACAGAAACCTGTTTTCTGCCTTTTGATTTGGCGATCACTTCGTCCTGAACGTTACGAGGCGCCTCAGCGTAGTGGTCAAACTCCATGGTTGAAGTTGCACGGCCCGAAGTGATGGTACGTAACTGGGTTACATAACCAAACATTTCAGAAAGCGGCACCTGTGCCTTGATCACCTGCGAACCGGCACGGGTGTCCATACCTTGCAGCTGACCGCGGCGGCGGTTCAGGTCACCGATAACGTCACCCATGTTTTCTTCCGGAGTAAGTACCTCAATTTTCATGATCGGCTCCATCAGTACAGGGCGTGCTTTTGGTAAAGCTTCACGGAATGCTGAGCGGCCTGCGATTTCGAATGAAAGCGCATCGGAGTCAACCGGGTGGAATGAACCGTCGATCAGACGAACCTTCATATCCTGAAGCGGATAGCCTGCCAGCACACCATTGTCCATAGCAGCCTTAAAGCCTTTCTCAACCGAAGGAATAAACTCCTTAGGAATAGAACCACCCACAATCTCGTTCACGAACTGTAAACCGTTCTGGCCTTCGTCAACCGGAGAGATAACAACTTTGATGTCTGCAAATTTACCACGACCACCGGTTTGTTTCTTGTAAACCTCACGGTGTTCAACGCTGCCGGTGATCGCTTCTTTGTAAGCAACTTGCGGCGCACCCTGGTTAACTTCCACCTTAAACTCACGTTTCAGACGGTCCATGATGATATCGAGGTGAAGCTCGCCCATCCCGCTGATCACAGTCTGACCGGTATCTTCGTCAGTCTGTACGCGGAAGGTTGGATCTTCCTCGGCAAGTTTACCAAGCGCCATGCCCAGCTTATCAACGTCAGCCTGAGTTTTTGGCTCAATAGCCAGACCGATAACCGGATCAGGGAACACCATCGATTCCAAAACGATCGGGTGCTTTTCATCACAAAGCGTATCGCCTGTTTTAATATCCTTAAAGCCCACAACGGCAGCAATGTCACCAGCGCCAACATTAGGGATCGGGTTCTGCTTGTTAGCGTGCATCTGGAAGATACGGCTGATACGCTCCTTGTTGTCCGAACGCATGTTATAGACGTATGAACCAGCGTCAAGGTTACCAGAGTAAACACGGATGAAGCACAAACGGCCTACAAACGGATCGGTAGCGATCTTGAATGCTAATGCAGCAAATGGTTCCTTTACGTCAGGTTTAACCAGTATCTCTTCATCAGTGTTCGGGTTATGACCGATAACACCTTTTGAATCAAGCGGCGAAGGCATCAGCTCCATTACATAGTCGAGCATGGTCTGTACACCTTTGTTCTTGAATGAAGAACCGCAGGTCATCGGAACGATCTTACCGGCCAAAGTAGCCTGACGCAGGGCGTCCAATACTTCACGCTCGGTGATGGTTGTAGGATCATCGAAGAATTTCTCCATCAGCGTATCGTCGAATTCAGCTACGGCTTCCAGCAGTTTCTCTCTCCACTCGGTAGCTTCCTCTAACATATCATCAGGGATAGGCACTTCAGTAAAGGTCATGCCTTTATCGTGCTCATTCCAAACCACACCGCGGAAGTTGATCAGATCAACCACACCCTTAAACTGGTCTTCAGCGCCGATAGGTAACTGAAGCGGGATAGCCGTGCTGCCTAACATTTCTTTAACCTGTTTTACCACGTTAAGGAAGTCTGCGCCGCTGCGGTCCATTTTGTTCACAAAGCCGATACGCGGAACGTTGTAGTTATTAGCCAGACGCCAGTTGGTTTCTGACTGCGGCTCAACGCCGTCAACAGCCGAGAACAGGAACACCAGCCCGTCAAGTACACGTAACGAACGGTTTACCTCTACGGTAAAGTCCACGTGTCCCGGGGTATCGATGATGTTGATGTGGTAGTTGTGGCCACGGTATTTCCAGTTAACTGTCGTAGCAGCCGAGGTAATGGTGATACCACGCTCCTGCTCCTGCGCCATCCAGTCCATTGTTGCTGCACCTTCGTGTACCTCGCCTATCTTGTGGCTAACGCCCGCATAGTAAAGAATACGCTCTGTAGTGGTGGTTTTACCAGCATCAATGTGAGCGGCAATACCTATATTTCTTGTGTATTTAAGATCTCTTGACATATTTTTTTGATTTCTCTGATTTAATTTCCGGTCGCCTGGTTTAACATTATTAGAAAAATGTAAACTTATGCAAGCGGTATAACCCTACTGTTAAATCGGTGTAATCTAATTTTAGAACCTGAAATGCGAGAACGCCTTGTTAGCTTCCGCCATCTTGTGCGTATCCTCTTTCTTTTTCACTGCTGCACCTTCACCCTTAGCTGCCGAAATAATTTCTCCGGCTAATTTTTCCATCATGGTCTTTTCACCGCGACGGCGTGCATAGCTGATCAGCCATTTCATACCCAGCGCAATCTTGCGTTCAGAGCGCACCTCGGTTGGTACCTGGAAGTTAGCACCACCTACGCGGCGGCTTTTTACTTCCACTGAAGGCATTACGTTGTTCAGGGCTTTTTTCCATGTATCTAAACCGCTTTCGTTGGTCTTCTTCTCAACAATATCAACGGCGTTATAGAAAATAGTGTATGCGATAGATTTCTTACCGTCATACATCATGTTATTTACAAACCTGGTTACCAAAACATCATTGAATTTCGGGTCAGGAAGAAGGATTCTTTTTTTTGGTTTTGACTTTCTCATTATTACTATCCTCCTTTAATTATTTCTTTTTACCGCCTTTGCCCGCAGGTGCTGCCGCTTGTCCCGGTTTAGGGCGTTTAGTACCATATTTACTTCTGCGCTGGTTACGGCCGGCTACACCTGATGTATCCAGTGCACCACGGATGATGTGGTAACGTACACCCGGTAAGTCTTTAACACGGCCACCACGGATTAACACGATAGAGTGCTCCTGTAAGTTGTGACCTTCACCAGGGATATAAGCGTTCACTTCTTTTCCGTTGGTAAGGCGCACACGGGCAACTTTACGCATTGCTGAGTTTGGTTTCTTAGGGGTAGTGGTGTACACACGGGTGCACACACCTCTTCGCTGTGGACAGCTGTCCAACGCCGGAGACTTACTCTTGTCTTCCAGAGCTACTCTACCTTTTCTAACTAATTGTTGAATAGTAGGCATTTAATTGCTTTTTGTTATTTATTTCTCTTTATCCCGCCCTGCCACATGGCAAGCCTATTTTACGGGACTGCAAAAGTACGGACTTATTTTTTGATTTTCAATAGGTTGAGTGAAAAAGTTTTGGTCTTTAGTAGATTATTCGCTGATGGATTGGATAAGATCATATCTTGGCTTGCAAAACAAGGGTTATTTACTGATAATTAGTGGCTTAATAAATAGCGGGACAACCTGTGCTGCTCAGGTTCAGAATCCCTCTTACCAATGAATATCCGGCATTGATTCACACCGTCATTCGTATGTTTTTTATTACTTTATTAATAAATTTATTTAAGTGAACAAATCAGGAAAAATGATATTTTAGAACAAAAAAAATATCATTTTATGAAAAAAATTCTCCTTATCGCAACAGTAGCATTAATTATTATCAGCTGTTCAAAAAAGAACACACCAACCCCTCCTGTTGACCTAAAAGTTGCCATTGTTGGTACATGGACTGCAAAAGCCGACACTGAGGTTATAACCAAAGATGGCGTTTACTGGCAGACCTTTCCGGTTACCGGCTACATATCCCTTGCTTTCAAAAGTGACGGAACTGGCACTAAACTTTGGAGCGATGGCCCGCGCACTTTTAAATATACGATTGCAAATGATATCATAACCTTTAAGTTCGATGAAATCGACTTCAGCGATGGATCAGTCGCGCCTGCATTTACCGAAACGCTGCAGGTTAAAACCATCACAGATAACCGGCTGGTGATGATTTATCAGGATGACATAACGCAGGACGGCAGTTTATATCATACGACCGAGACGCAGCAATTTATCAAGTAAAAAACAAAAATCTCGCGGCACCTGCAGTTTAACAAAACCGTAGGTGCCGTTTTCCCTTTCGGCCCTGCGTTAAATCAATACATTCGGAAAATCTTCAGCCGTAAACTTGCTTATATTATAGTTGCTGTTTGCACCTGGATGAATCGGTAAACGAAAGACCTACCCCTTACGCAGCATCCCGCTCCGCATCCGGCTGAAAAACTCAGGAGTTACACCGATATACGAGGCAATTTGCTTTTGCGGCAGATGATCCATCAGCGTGGGATAACGTTTGCAGAATATGGCGTACCGTTCCTCGGCGGTAAGGCTCAGGTTATCAATGATGCGCTGCTGATAGGCTACCAGCGAGTTTTCGGTCAGGATACGGAAAAAACGCTCAAATTTGGGCACCTCATGGTACAGCTTTTCCTGGCTTACCTTTGAAAGGATGATGGCCTCGGTATCTTCTATCGCCTCAATGTTCAGCATCCCCGGCTTCTGCGAGATCAGGCTGTACATATCCGCCATCCACCAGCCCGGTGGCGCAAAGCTCAGTACGTGCTCCACCCCGTTTTTATCCACCGTAAAGCCGCGCAGACAACCTTCGGTCACAAACACCGAGTTTCTGCAGATCTCCCCCTCGTTAAGAATAAACTGCCTGCGGTGGATATGCGCCGGTTTCAGGTGCGCCGTAAAAAGCTGCTGTTCCGCCTCATCAAGGTGAATGTATTTCGAAATATTCTTCAGCAGCAATTCAAAAGCCATAGCGGGTCGTCATAAAAAGGTTAAACGGTTATGAGCTTTAACGTTAAGCACCAGCAATTTAACCATATAATAACATTCAATTTAACATTGCCGGGGTAACTTCGCAATGTAAAATTTAGCAATCACACTCAAAAATGCGTTCAGCAATTTTAAGCGTAAAATTACTAAAAACAGCCTTTTTTGTTGTCTTTCTTTTCAGCCCCCTGATTGTCCGGTCACAATCCGTTCCCCTGCCGCACGCATTTGCCCACAACGATTATTTTCACAAACGCCCGCTGTTTGATGCGCTCGACAACGGCTACACCAATATCGAGGCTGATATATTTCTCGAAAACGACGAGCTGATCGTCGCCCACATCAACCCGTTCTTTAAAAGCGACAGAACACTCGAAGCCCTATACCTTAAACCGCTGGCCGAGCATATCGAAAAAAATGACGGACAGGTTTATAAGGGTTATAACGAGCCTGTCATCCTGATGATCGATATTAAAACCGGCGCTGAAAATACGTACCGGCGTTTAAAGATACTGTTGCAAAAGTACCGGGCTATCCTCTCCCGTTATGACCATGGCAACGTTGTCCGCAAGGCCGTTACCATCGTGTTGTCAGGCCATAAGCCTTTCCGGCTGGTCAGGGAGGAGGACGACCGCATGGCTTTTATTGATGAAGACCTGCGCAAAACCTCGCAGGATACCTCATCCGCCAATGTTTATAAACTGGCCAGCTGTAAATATTCCAAATTATTAAGCTGGAACGGCGAGGGGCAGATGCCCGCAGCCGAAAAGGCAAGGCTTTGCGCCTACGTGGAAATGGCGCACCGGTTCGGCAAAAAGGTAAGGCTTTGGGCCTCGCCGGAAAAACGGAACGTATGGGATCAGCTGCTCGACTGCGGCGTGGATCTGATCAACACGGATAAGCTGGAGGAATTAAGAGACTTCCTTCTTGCACGGGCCGAAAAGGAGCATAAATACGACAACGCCGACCTGATGATCACCAGCAACACCGCAAGGTAGTGCCTCATCCGGCCAAAATAAAAGGGGCGTACACGATCGGTGTACGCCCCTTTTAGCTGAAATAATTTCTCTTTTAAAGCAGGAATGCTTTAAAATATACCTGCCCCCAGTTACCCCAGTCCTTTATGGCGCGGTCAAGCGTTTCGCGCAGTCCTTTGGTATCGGTAGCTCTTCCTTTCTTCGGCGGAGCCATGCTCTTGCTATCCGGAACATTCTCTGTCACTTTGGTAGCAAACCAGGTAATATTTTCATGCGGAAGGGCAACACCTAATATCATGCCAGGCAACCCGCAAAATGATTCCGGTCCTCCGGGGGTAGGGATCCTCTCTGCGTAAAAGGCCACCACATAAATAGAGTCCAGCATAATGGCATTGGCGCGGCGGCACATAAAACCTGCTATTTCGCGGGTCTCATCGGTGATCTTCCAATGGATCTTCCGGGTGCTGTCTTTCAATAAAAAGGTCTCTTCAAATACTGATTTCTGTTCAGTCACCGAGTGGGTGTTATAATCGCTGAAAACCGTATTGTTCTGACTTACCATAGCATTGTTGCCAAAAAAGCTGCGGCTGTCATCAGCCTCTGCGGGCACAAACTTGGTTTTGTTGTCCGTGAAGCTGAGGGTGCTTTTCAGCTTTTTAAACTGCGGCTGATTTTTACGGTATTGCTCGTAAGCCTGTTCCAGAAAGCTGTCGTCCTTGTACTGATCCACCTGTTTTTTTAGCAGGGCGAACATATTCACCGACTTTTCATATTCAATTACCCCTGAATTGGTAAAGTGTGCATTTTGCGCAAAAGCGGGGGTCAGGCCGAACAGCATTGCGCTTATAATGATGATGGTTAATGTTTTCATGTCCGATTTATTTTTTTGCGCTTGAGTTCATGCTGTTAAAGTTCCAGGTAACGGTAAACATAAAGTACCGCTTAATGGTAGTATAGCTGTCCTGTTGCAGATAGTTTCCGTTCACGTTACGGCTGAAACCGACGTTCTGATTCAGCAGGTCATTGGCGGCTAAGGTCAGCTTCAGGTCGTCATTTTTAAAGAAGGTCTTAACCAGGCTGGCGTTCCAGATGGTCTTTTTCAGATCCTGGTCGAAAGTCTGTGTCTTCGCGGTGAACTGATAATCTACGTCAGACCCGATCTGGAATTTTCCGGGCAGATAGAAGTTCAGATTTCCGCTTGTTGCGAAACCCCTGCCGTTGTTGTTGATGCTGGTTAACAAGGATGAGTTACTGAAGGTATAATTCGGCCCGAAAGAGACATACATGTCGTATTTCTTCTCTTTATATTTCGACAGCGTTAACTGACCTGAATAGTTGTTATAAGTAGTACGGTTCAGAGCATCGTTCGACATGCTGTAGGAGGTGCTGCCGTTAGCCTGAACGCGTATGCCTACGTTAAAATCCACCGCCTCGATCTTTTTATTATAATCCGCGCTTACGTTAAAGTTGAACGGCGTTTTACCGTTTAAATTAACATACTTGCTGACCGATTTATCTGTTTCCAGGTTGGTGGTCACGTTGCTGACGATCGGGTTACTGGTAAACGAATAGCTGCCATAAACATAAAACGACTGCCCGCTGATCACTTTGTACGAGTTGTAAGAAATTGAGAGCCTGTTGCGGAACGACGGCCGCAGGTCAGGGTTACCCACGATAATATTGTTCGGGTCAGAGTTATTGGCTACCGGCTGGATCTGGTTGATGCTTGGCTGCGAGGTATTGCCGTTGTAAAACGCGTAGATCGACTCCTGCTTGCCCAGCTTATATTGAAAAAAGCCCTGCGGCGCCCAGTTGATAAATGTTCGCTTGAATGGAACATTTGTAAACTGGTTCAATTGGTCAAAGTTCACGCTTGAAACCTTTGAACCAAAGTTAAAGGTCATCTTTTTCGATTTGATATTGAATATCGCTCCCACCTGGTGCGACAGTTCATTCAGCCGGTAATCATTACTCAGCGAATCATCCTGGACATCATATTGCCCCGGCGCCGATTGGTCGAATGAGCGCTGATCGGAGGTTCCGTGACTGGTTTTAAATGCGTAGTTCAATATCACCGATAACTCTTTCGACAACGGCTCGGTATAGGTTGCATTGGTTGTCAGTACCGCGCTCTTGTTCGAACTGGTTTTGCGCTGGTCTGTAACGGCAGTGCTGTCGATTACACCGGCATCGTTATAAAAGTTCTGATTATATTTCAGGAATCCGTGCGCCGTTGAATTATTGATGTTCTCACTGACGTTTAACGAGAATGTACGTCCCTTCTTCTTAAATTTCTTGGTGTAAAAGGCGTTAACATCAAATATTTTTCCGTCATTATCATTGATCATGTCACGGTTACTGCTGTTAAGCCTGGTACCGTCGCCGCGCTGGCTCAGATAGTTGTAGTTGCTGCGCGTCTGCCCGTTTTTAAGCGTGGCGTCGAACATTATTTTAAGATTCTGGGTGGTATCCAGCTTGATGTTATACATACCGTCAAGCTTCTGACGGAACAGGTAATTATGAAACAACCTGTCGGAAGCACTGTTTATCGAGCCGTCGGGCGTGTTGTTCTGGCTGAGCGTATTTTCTGTACCGTCAACAGTCAGCGAACCGATCTTATAGTTCAGGTTCAGCGACTGGTTGTCCTTCGCAAATTTGGTATCATAGTGTACCCCTCCGGTACGCGCAATAGGAATACCGTGTCCGTTATATTGGCCGCCGAATGAGTCGAGCCCGTCATCGGTTCCGGTTACGTAGAACATGATACCGCCGTCGTCTCCAAATTCAACATTTGCGCCGCTGGTGCCATATTTCTGACCGTCTTCCCAGCCTAAACCCGTTTTGCCGGTGTTCGCCAAAATGCCATAGGCCGAAAACTTTGTCTTCCCTTTAAAGCGGTTGAACATCACCGACCCCTGGTAATAGCCGTCCGAGCCTGCGCCGCCTTCCGCTTTGCCAAAGTATCCATTCTTTTTATCTGCCTTCAGCTGAATGTTGATGGTCTTGGTCTTCTCGCCGTCATCAATGCCGGTGAATGTGGCCTGATCGCTTTTTTTATCATAAAGCTGCACCTTGTCCACCATGTCGGCGCGCAGGTTCTTGGTTACCAATGTCGGGTCGTCGCCAAAAAATTCCTCGCCGTCCACTAACACCTTTGGCACTGTCTGCCCCTGCGCCGTAATCTTGCCGTCTTTATCCACCTGGATGCCGGGCAACTGTTTCAGCAGGTCTTCAACGGTTGCGTTAGGCTGTATCTTAAATGCACGCGGATCAAACTCCGTCGTGTCACCCTTGATCTTTATCGCTGCGCGGGTACCTTTAATAATTACAGCTGCCAGCAGCTTTGCTTTAAGCAACATGCCTATCTTACCGAAATCATGTTGGGTGTGCGCCGAATCAAGCGAGAATTCCTCCACGTAGTCGGCATACTCCGGGTAGGTGATCAGCAAAATAAAATTACCTTTATTAAGGTTTTTCACTTCGAATGATCCTGCCCTGGTTACCCTGGAAAAGTTAACCATGGTCGAGTCCTTTGCATTTAATACGGCTACCGCTGCATTATACATCATGGTATTCGTCGCCGTGTCTGCAACCGCCCCTTTAACGGAATAAGGATTTTGGGCAAAGACCCTTAAAGACAATAAAAAGCAAGAGCTTAATAGTAAAATTGTGAATTTCATATTTAAGGTTGTTGGGACTAAAGTATAACTAAAATCTTAGTACACAAAACACATTAACATTAATTAACACTTATTATTGCCCTCCTAATGCAATTTAATTGCAATTAATTAAAACACAGCTGCTTATTATTTTACCAATAGCTGCGCAAAGTCTGTGCTGTCGCCGTTAAACACGTTAAAATCAGTTGAATGGTGGGTTCCATTCACTTTTGCCTTGTCGCTGTGTTGCCAGAATTTCCATGTTGTAGCGCGCGGAATATCTAATTCCGGCTGATAATAATGAGCGATCCACAGGTTATAATCGTCAAAATATCCCTGTAAATTATCCTCGTAAAATTTAAGCCCGGAATAGATGATAGGTTTTATTTTACTTTTGGTTTCCACCTGTTTCAGAAAGGCCTTTAGTTCCGTCCGCATTTTTTCAGGCTGAACGCCGTTTAGCTCTTCCACATCCACGGCCATGGGCAGGTCGCCGCGTTCGGTTCTTACATTTTGCAGAAAGAACCCGGCCTGCCATTTACCGCTGAGTTTCGGCCTGAAATAGTGATAGGCACCACAAACAATCCCCGCCTTCGGTGCTTCCCGCCAGTTTCGCTGAAAATACGGATCAACCTGCGTCAGGCCTTCAGTGGCCTTAATGAAAGCAAAAGTGATATGCACGCCGTCTTCCTGCATCGCTTTCACGCGGTGCCAGTCTATTTTTCCCTGGTAATAGGAAACATCGATGCCATGCACAGAATATTGCCTGGGTATGCGGATATCAAAACTTTTGTAGGTACGGTAGCGCGAATTACCACCAATATCGCGGATCCACTGCCACGTAGAAGTAAAGCACCTGATGACATAACCGTAATAAAAAGGAGACAGCAGGATCAGTAACAATCCGGCAAAAACGATCCGCCATTTTATGGTAGCGCCTCCGGACTTCTTCCTCTTTGCCGTGTAACTGCGCTTTGGCGGGGAGCGTTTTACAGCATGGGGTTTTCTCGCTGTTCCGCTCCTTTTTTTTGGTGTTGTCACGAAGCAAAAATAAACAAGCTTTTGATTTGTTCCTGTTAATTTTTACTACGTCAGACCTATATTTTCGGATTGTTTTATTTTCATTGTAACAAATATCTCTACAGCGATACTCATTAGCCAAATTAGCACAGTGCGGCAAAGCGATTTACATACCGGATTTCTGAAACAGGTAAATGAGCACAAGGGGATCATTTACAAGGTGTGCAGTGTGTATGCTGAAAACGAATCTGACCGGAAGGATCTTTACCAGGAGATCGTCATCCAGGCATGGAAGGGGTTTGAAAAATTTCGCGGCGAAGCTAAATTCAGCACCTGGCTGTATCAGGTGGCTATCAACACCGCAATTGCCGGTTTTAGAAAAATGAAGCGATCGCCGGTGATTTTCACGGACGACGACCTGTCGGATGTAGCTGTTACCCAAAAGCCAAACGGAGAAACTGAAGAAACCGAACGGCTTTATTCAGCAATTAACCGGCTCAATGAAATTGAAAAGGCAATAGTCGTGCTTTACCTCGATGGAAAAAGCTATGAGGAAATGGAAGTCATAACAGGTATTACCAACGGCGCGCTCCGGGTAAAAATGACGAGAATAAAGGAAAAATTGAGACAATTAACCAAAGACAAATCAAATGGAACTTGAAAATCTTAAAGAGCTGTGGGCCAAATCGGCTACGCAGCCCACAGCATCCGCCTATCAGATTTCGGAATTGATCTACCGTGACTCAAACAGCCCGCTCGCTGTACTGGAAAAGAAGTTCAGGTCGGCGCTTTACATTTTTCCGGCGGTGATCATATTGTTCGCGGGGAAATTTATTAAAGATGGATATACCGGTCAAAGTATTACCATGTGGCTGCTTTTTGGCATCCTTTTTTCCGAGTTCCTGTTTTCGCTGCTCAACTACCGCCTGTTAAAAAGGCTGCGGGAACCATCGGGTAATATCAGGGAAAATCTGTTAAAGCGCGTATTCCTGTTACAGCGGCGCAACCATAATTATCTGTACCTGCATACAGGTCTGTATATCGTGATGGCTGCGCTGCTGGAACTGAGCATTCATTTTAATTTCGATAACACCCAAAACTGGTGGGGTAACATAGCGCTCCCGTTGCGGCTGATCATTTGTCTCGCTTTTGTAACCGGTGAATACTTCATCAAAAAACACTCACAGAAAAAATTGTACGGACAATATATCGACAGACTGAATGACCTTATTTCCCAGATGGATTAACCTGTCGTCAGGCCAAATGCATCACTGCGTACAATGCCGTTACAGATATTGCGATCCACAGCAGCAGCCCTTGTAGCAGCGGTTTAAACCCTACTGACGCCAGCACCTTGCGTGAAAGGCCCGCGCCGATCAGGAAAAGCGTCAGGGTGAGGCCCGCTTTGGCGATCAGCACAAAGTATGGCCCGGCATTTTTTACAACGGGGATATAAGTATTGGTAACGATGGCAATAACGAACAGACCAATAAAATACGGGATGCTCACTTTTTTTGCCCCGCCCTTAAAAATCACGGAGGCCATAAACGTTACGGGAATGATCCACAGCGCGCGGGCGAGCTTCACGGTCGTGGCTATTTCAAGCGCGTGGGCGCCATACCTGCTTGCCGCCCCTACTACCGAGCTGGTATCATGTATCGCAATGGCGCACCACAGCCCGAACTGGGTTTGCGATAAGTTTAAGTAATGCCCTATCACCGGGAAAATAAACAAGGCGACAGAATTTAATACAAAAACGCAGCCCAGCGCCACCGAAATTTGCTTCTCCCCTGCTTTGATCACCGGCGACACGGCTGCTATCGCGCTTCCCCCGCAAATTGCCGTTCCTGCTGAAATCAGAAAGGATGTCTTTTTTTCCGTATTCAGCCACCGGCCAAGGAAAAATCCTAAAGTTAATGTACCGGCAATAGACGCGATAGTAAACAAAACCCCTTCTTTTCCCGCCTGCAATGCACTTTGTATGTTCATTCCAAAACCCAAACCCACCACCGATGCCTGCAGCAAAATATGAGTGGCTTTATGGTTAAGATGCATATAGGGATGCCCAAAAAACTGCGCGACCACCAACCCGATGATCAGTGCCACAGCCGGGCTGGCAAAAGGCGTGATACAAAATGCCATACATGCCACGAATAAAACTTTGCGCGTATTCTGGCTAAGGTTGAAAAAAATGTCCTGATTGCTATTTAACTGGTTGGTCTTCATTTGCTGTTATTTTTTCGACAAATTTCATCCAACCAGCCGGGAGTTTTTTATCACAATACGCGATGCCGGATAACCAAAAGTTATAACACAATAAAGGCGAGGGTGTTTCCCCCGCCTTTATTTATATTAAGAAAACTATGGATGATTAATCAAGGACACCAAATTTTCCGGATTGAAACTCCTGGAAAGCTACCTGTAGTTCCTGGTGGGTATTCATCACGAACGGTCCGTATTGCGCAATCGGCTCGTTGATGGGCGCGCCGCTCAGTAACAACACAACGCTATCTTCCTGTGCGGTAATGCTGATCTCTTCACCCTCGTTTTTAAACAGAACAAAATCGTGCTCATCCGCGTCCGAACCGTTTACAGTTACCTTGCCTTCAATAACCAGCAGCACCGAGTTATGGTTAGCCGGAATTTCTGCCGACACGGCGCCGCCTCTATTCAGGCGCATGTCAAACATATTTACCGGTGTAAATGTCGATGCAGGGCCTTTAATCCCATTAAAGTCACCGGCAATAATGTTAACGGTACCTGCATTATCAGGCAACGTTACCTTGCCCATTTCAGCAGCGGTTATGGGCTGGTATTTCGGGGCGGTCAGTTTATCCTTTGCAGGCAGATTTACCCAAAGCTGTACCATTTCAAAAGGTCCGCCTGTTTTAGAAAACTTCTCCTCGTGATATTCTTTATGCAGTATCCCGGCTCCGGCTGTCATCCACTGCACATCGCCTGGATTGATCACACCACTGTTGCCCGTGCTGTCATGATGGGCTACGCTGCCCTTGTAGGCAATGGTGACGGTCTCAAAACCTTTATGCGGATGTACATCTACGCCAAGTAAATGATCGGAAGGTCCGAAATCATATTCAGCATTAAAGTCAAGCATCAAAAAAGGACTTACCCGTTGCTGGGTCAGCGCCGCGTTAGGGAAATAATTGAATACCCTGAAACCATCGCCGACCATCCCTGGGCGGGCAGGACGGCTATATATTTTTTCGATTATTTTTTTCATCTTCTTCTCCTTCGTAATGATATACAAAGATAGCCCGTAGCGATAATATTATGCTTGATGTAGATTAAGAAAGCGTACCTGTTAACGGGAGGAGCATGGGTTTACCCCATAAAAAAAACAGCAATCCGGTTTTTCAACCTTTGATTGCTGTTTTTTAACCTTAGTCGCGACGACCGCTAATTAAGGATTATTGTTTCTTCCAAACGTTATTCGCCTCATTCACATCAGGCATTACGTGGTCTGGATCGTAAGTAACTGATTCAATAGCCTCGGTCGAGTCATACTTGAATTTCCAGAAGGTATTGCGTTCCCATATCTCAACCGGCAATTTAACACGGTCAGTCTTGCCGCTTACGGTCTTGATCTCTAAGGTTACCGGCATTACCATTTTACCTAAGTTATCTATCGTGATGATCGCGCCTTTAGACGGATCATTGTCAACATAATCCACGCTGCGAACGGCAACATCTAACTGCCAGTTGTTCACGAACCAGCTGCGCCAGAACCAGTGCAGGTTTTCGCCGGATACATTTTCCATCGTGCGGAAAAAGTCGTCAGGAGTAGGATGCTTAAATGCCCATCTTTCTACATAGGTTCTGAAAGCACGGTCGAAGCGTTCAGGACCTAACACCTGTTCGCGCAATAGTGTAAGCCCTATGCTCGGTTTAAAGTACATCAGCAGACCTTTCAGGTTTTCCTTAAAGTTAGCAGGCTGGCTCAAAATAGGTTCCATACCCGGTCTTGTAATAGCCGCAGCAATTCTGTGCAGATCGGTAGGTTTTTTTGGAGCGTACTCACCGTTGTTAAAGTCTTCGGTCGAAAGTGTATTGATAAAGGTATTGAAGCCTTCGTCCATCCAGCCATAAAGCCTTTCATTTGAACCTACGATCATCGGGAACCAGGTATGACCGAACTCATGGTCATTAACACCCCAAAGGCTTCCTTTTTTTGCCTTGTATCCGCAAAAAACTATACCCGGATACTCCATACCGCCAACAATACCGGCAACGGCTGTAGCAGCAGGATATGGGAATTCAAACCACTTTTTCGAGTTGTATTCTAACGACTTCTTAACATATTCGGTAGAACGGCCCCAGGCGTCGTCACCGTCGCTTTCAACTGGATAAGCAGATATGGCAATAGATTTTTTACCGCTTGGCAAATCTAATTTAGCAGCATCGATAATGAAGGCCGAAGAAGCTGCCCATGAAGCATCACGCGCGTTGTTGATCTTGAAATGCCAGGTCAGCATCTTTTTACCCGAAGGACGTGAGGCAGGGTCGGTCACTTCGCTCGCAGAACGGATCACAACGGTCTTTTCGCTTTTAGAAGCTTCAGCCCAGCGTTTTAATTGTGTCGGTGTGTAAACATCCTGTGGATTCATTAATTCACCCGATCCGACAACGATCTGGTTTGCAGGTGCGGTAATCGTATAATCAAAGTTTCCGTATTCAAGGTAAAACTCACCAGGCCCAACATAAGGAAGGGTATTCCAGCCCATTACGTCATCATAAACGCACATACGCGGATACCATTGCGCAATCTGGAATATCTTGCCATTCTTGGTTTCCTGTATGCCTGTACGGTCCGATCCGTAATCAGGCTCAATAAAGCTGTATTCGATCTTTATCTTAACCTGACCGCCATTGGCAGTTACTGCCTTTGGTAAAAACACCTGCATACGGGTATCGCTAACCAGGTATTTAAGCTCGGTTGCCGCGCCTTTTGCATTTATTAGTTTTATCGATTTGATCTTAAAACCAGCGTCAAAAACCTGGCCCCGGCCCCAGTCGCGGCTCACCTTTACGTCGCCTCTCAGCGGAACGATGGCCTGCCCCCTTGAATCCTGTTTAAACATGTTCTGTTCCATGTTCATCCATAAAAAGCCAAGATTTTGCGGACTGTTATTGGTGTAGGTCAGTGTTTCCGATCCGGTGATCTCGTTGGTCTGATCATTCAGTGTCGCTGCAAGTTGGTAATCAGCGCGGTTTTGCCAGTACTTTGGCCCCGGCTCTCCGTCAGCCGCACGATATTCGTTGCCGTTTTTGGTGTAAAACATCGCGCCGAAGGTCTCGTGGTTATTGTACTCCGTTGCCGGCGCCGCTTCCTGTGTGGTTTGCTGCGCACGGCCAATACCGGCAACAGCCATCAAAGCCAGCGTTACGCCGGCCATTAGTCTTAATTTCATTTTAAAGGTCAGTTTTTTACAATTAAGCAAGTATAACACAAATTGGGCAATGCTCGCTAAAGTAAATTAATTGTTACTATAGAATAATCAGAAGTTGGGTTCAAAAACAGAAAATTCAGGCATTCAGGGAAATACCCGTATGTAATCAAACGGCGACTATTTCGTCAGGTTGTCTTCGTAAACCTGTTCGTCAAATCCGAAAAATAAAAAGCCGTTATTTTCAATCACCGGGCGTTTTATCATACTGGTTTTTTGTTGCAGCAATTGTAAAGCATCGGTATTGGTCTTGATGCTTTCCTTCACAGCGGGATCAAGTTGTTTCCAGGTAAGCCCCTGGCGGTTCATAAATTTCTCGTAACCTGCCTTTTCGTCCCATTCGCTTAGCTTCTCCGCACTTACGCCCAGCTTCTTAAAATCGTGGAACTCATATTGCACATCATGGCTTTTTAGCCAGTCCAATGCCTTTTTTACCGTGTTACAGTTGGTTATTCCGTAAACCTTCAGCATAATTATATAAGATTAAAAAACGAAGTATTATTACTTATTATATCGGGTCATGGTAAGTTCCGCTCCGGCGGTGGTAAAGCTTTTTACCATTTCTATCGATCGCTCGATCAGTGCCGGTAGTTCTGGTAGTTCGTCTTTATCAAAGCCGTCAAGTACGTAATCAACCTGCCGTCCTTTCGGAAAATTATCGCTTACCCCAAAACGAAGCCTTGCATAATTGTTGTGACCAAGCGTCGCCTCAATATGTTTCAGGCCATTGTGCCCTGCCGCGCTTCCCTTTGGTTTTAATCGTAGTGTCCCGAACGGCAATGCAATGTCATCAACCAAAACCAGCACATTCTCCACCGGGATCTTCAACTCTTTCATCCAGTAATTTACCGCCTTCCCGCTTAAATTCATATAAGTGGTCGGTTTTATCAGGAAAAGGGTACGCCCCTTGTGATTAACTTCAGTATAATAAGCCAGCCGCATGTTATAGAACCTGGCACTCTCCTGCCGGGCCATTTCATCCAGTATCATAAAACCGATATTATGCCGGGTGTCGGCATATTCCGGCCCGATATTTCCCAGGCCAACGATTAAGTATTTCATGTTTGTTGTATATCCGGGTTCCCGGCCTCCGTTTACAACGGACTTACAAAAAAAGCGAAGATATGCTTTTTAACAAAAACAGCGATAAGTAAAACTCATCGCTGTTCCCTGATTGTGGCTTCCCCCGCAGGAGAATGTCAACATTATTTTTTTGCAGCTTCCTGCTCTGCCTGACGCAATGCACGTGAGGTAGTTACCGATACAATGGTATCTTCTTTTGCATTCAGGATAGTCAGTTTGTCGATCTTAATTTCACCAACTTTTACCGACTTACCTACCTCCAGGCTTTCAATGCTCACTTCAATAGCATCCAGATGGTCTTTTGGTAAAGCCTTAACACGCAGTTTTCTTAATTTCTGCACCAGCTTACCACCCACTTTAACACCCGGAGAAGTTCCGGTCAGTTTAACGGGGATTTCCATCGCGATAGGTTTCTTCTCGTCAAGCAGCAGAAAGTCGATGTGAATGATCTGCTCAGTCAACGGATGAAACTGAATGTCTTTAATAATAGCCTGTGATTTTGTTCCGGCAACGTCCAGGTCAATGAAATGAACAACCGGCGTATAAACTACGGCTTTCAAATCACTTGCGGACACTGCGAAGTGGGTTTGTGTAGCCCCACCGTAAAGCACTGCCGGCACCAAACCTTGGTAACGCAGTTCTTTAGCGTCTCGTTTCCCTACGTTCTCTCTTGGAGAACCGCTAATAGCAATTGATTTCATTTTTATTGTTTTATTTATTTATCTCTTTCACCATTCCCTGTTATCTAATGGATCTGGTGAGAAGTTCTTTTTCAGTTTTACCGGCCGTCCGCTTATTCTACCCTGAACAGATGGCTTATCGAACCGTGTTCGTTCACATTCATGATCGCCTTTGCAAAAAGCTCGGCGGTGCTTAACACCTTGATCTTGCTGCTTGGATATTTCAGCGGAATAGTATCCGTTACGATCAGTTCCGTCAGTACCGAATTTTCAAGCGTTTCATAAGCCTTGCCCGACAGCAGCGGATGCGTACATACTGCACGTACACTGCGCGCCCCGCGCTCCATGATCAGGCCTGCCGCTTTCGACAGCGTACCTGCCGTATCGCAAATGTCGTCTATCAGTACAATATCCTGGTCGGTAACATCACCTATCAGGGTCATGGCCTCTATTTCATTGGCGCGTTTACGGCGTTTATCACAAATTACCACCTCCGCGTTAAAAAACTTCGCAAACGTGCGGGCCCGGTACGAACCGCCCATATCCGGCGAGGCGATGGTCAGATTTTCCAGCTTCAGGCTTTTGATATACGGCACAAAAATGATCGAAGCATCCAAATGGTCAACCGGGATATCAAAAAAACCCTGAATCTGCGCTGCGTGCAAATCCATGGTCATAATGCGGTTAACGCCTGCGGCTACCAGCAAATTGGCGGCCAGCTTCGCGCCTATCGCCACACGCGGCTTATCCTTCCTGTCCTGACGCGCCAGCCCGAAATACGGAATAACAGCGGTTACATAGTGGGCCGATGCCCGGCGCGCTGCGTCGGTCATCATCAGCAACTCCATAATATTATCGGTAGGCGGATTGGTGCTTTGTATTAAAAACACATCGCAGCCACGTACTGATTCATTAAAGTGGGGCTGAAATTCGCCATCGCTGAACCTTGCCAGATCAACCTCTCCCAGGCCGCGCCCGTATGAGGCTGCGATGTTTGCTGCCAGCTCTTTTGTGGCAGAGCCTGCAAATAACTTAACCGGGTTAAACTGTAACGGCATGCTCCTTTAATTTCGGATGTCCGGGACGTATATTATCCTGTGAACAGCTGTAAAAAATAATTCGGATTTCGCTCATTGCCCTGTAAAACAGGAACAGAACGCTCAAAATCCGAAATTTAATTGTTGCCCGACCAGGATTCGAACCTAGACAAACGGTACCAAAAACCGTCGTACTACCATTATACTATCAGGCAATCTCCTAAGGAAGTAATAGCTATCCCAAAAAGGAACGCAAATATATGACGTTTTTTTAGTTCTTAAAAACGTTTTTTAAAAAAGATTTACAAATCATCCGGCTTCGGCCGGAATGCCTAAAATGAATCAAATACTGATCTCCATCTGGTAAAACACGCCCGGATCGGTTTTAACCACCAGCGTCGAGTTGAGCTGACGCGCCATCAGGTTCACGAGTTTTAAGCCGAAAGACGGCGCCTTGCTTTTATTTTCGGGTTTTATACCGATACCATTGTCGCCAAGCGTCAGCAAGATCTTCGACTTTTCAATCAACTGAAGCGCCAAATGGATCTCTCCTCCTTTTGTTCCGTTAAAAGCGTATTTAAAGGCATTGGTCGTAAGCTCATTTGCAATAAGGCCGATAGCCACCGCCTTGTCAGCCTCCAGCATGATGTTACTTACCTCGATCCGCAAATTGATCTCATTTTGCCTGTATCCGCCAAAAGAATCCTTGATATGATTAAGCAAATTGGTCAGATAATCATTCATTTCGATCTTGGTGGTGGTATTATCCAGGTACAGCTTGTTGTGGATCAGGTTCATCGAAGTAAGCCGGGCCTCATTTTCGCGCAGGGCATTCTTGGTATTTTCGTCATTCAGATTCTCGATCTGCATACTGAACATACCCGATAGGATCTGGAGATTGTTTTTTACCCGGTGGTGCAGGTCACGCATAAGTGTCTGTATCCGCTGATTGGCTTTATTTTTCTTTCTAAAATTATTGTAAGCTATTACGAACAACGAGAATAATAGAACTGCGGCAATTAATAGAACGATAATATATCCCTGTTGCTGATTAACAATTTTCTTCTGTAATTGACTTTGAATTCTAAATGCATCTCTATCTTTTTCAGTTTGAACTGTTTTGTATTTTGTCTCCATCTCTGTTATCGACCGGTCTCTGGAGGCTGTAAAAAGTGTATCATTTAAGGCGCTTCTTTTTTCGGCGTAAACAAGCGCATTCTTATAGTCACCGAGCTTCTTATAAATAATATACTTGATTGTATAGGCTTTAAGTAAAAGGTCCTTCAATTTAAATTTCACAGCACTATCTATAGCGATATTTATATGCTCAAGCGCCTCGTCGTATCTCCTTTGTCCTATATAAATCTGAGCGAGATCAGCATGTCCCCCTGCCAATTCTTTAGACATAACATATTTCGAAGCAATATTCTGAGCTCGTAGGCTGTATTTTTCCGCTCTATTAAACTGCCCCCTGATTTTATAAGCTGTACTAATATTTTGCAACGTTAGCACCAAGTCACTTGAATCCCTGTTGTCCTTTATTATCTTCAGACTTTTCGCTAAATAATAAATGGCTGAATCGGTTTTATTCACTTTTAAAAAAAGAAAACCAATATTATTAAGTGATTGAGAAATCCCTTGAGTATCTTTCAAATTCCTTCGAATTAAAAGTGCTTTTTTATTATACTCCAAAGCTTTGGGATAATTCTTCATTTCGTTGAAACAATCAGCTATTGAATTAAAAATTGACGCCAAATACTTTTGATACTTCAATTTTTGAAAAATATCTGCTGCCTGTAGATAATGAGAGATAGACTTAGAATATTGAGTAAGATTTTGTTCGCTGATTCCGATGCCCATATAAGCAGTGGCTAAACCAGCGAGTTGATTTGAATTGCGGTAAGCCGAAGCGGCTTTATTATATAAGTCTATAGATTTGTTAAAGTCGTTATTACTATAACTCAGTAATCCTAACGAATACCAACAATCTCCCTTTAAAGAATCTAAATGATAACTTTCAGCACGGTTTAAAGCATTTTCAGCATAAACCTTAGTGCTATCATATTTTCGGAGAGTCCAAAAATATTCGGATTGAAGGCTTAGGCACTTTACTATCAAAGGGGTATTACCTTCCTTTTCCGCCCCATTTAATGCCTGCTTGGCCAACCCAATGCCTTTTGTTGGATTACCACCCAAAGCATACGCTTTTTGAAGGAGGTTTTCCGGTGACTCGATCTGCTGAAAGGAAAACGAATAACCCTTATGAGAAAAGACAAAAATGCAGGCAAATAAAAGCAGTCCCTTTTTTATTGACATCATTAGCCGGATTTGATAAGGAATATTTAGCTCAAATTTAAAACCTATAACGGCAATTTAAGATTTATAAATTTAAAATTAAATAAAAAGGCCGCTAAGCAGCCTTTTTATCAATTTTCCAAAAAATTAGTGAGGCGGAAGCACAGGTGGGTTTTTTCCGCCGTCAAGATTTGTAGAATCTGCGGGAGCAAGCTTTATTACCTTATAAGTTACCGGGGTAACGTCTGAATCTTTTTTACATCCTGCCAGAATAAAAACGGCAAATAATATGGCCGCAAAGTATAAAAATATACGCACTCTAAATACCTCCTTTCGTTTAAGGAGGGCAGGCGGCATTCCGGTGGGGCAGGATCTGCCCTCTTATTCCCTGCTTACCCGGTAATGTCTTTTCATAATTTTGGTTATCACATATCAGTTCATGACGCCGATATACTCACTTCGAAATAATTACGGCGGCACAAATTTGTCTTGGCGACTGTGCGGGCTCGTATCTAAAATATGTGATAAGGTCTAGGTGATTTTTCAAACTTTCTTAAAGTATCATCCGGGCTGTTGGCCTATTGGGAACTTTAATAGTGGCTTAGAAAACTGATATGAATATAAGTAGCCCATTTAAATTTCAGCGCATAGAGTTTATGAACTTGGTGTTTTTCCTTGTGAATACGTACTTTTAGCGCAGGAATTTTTATTTAACGCAAACCTTATCCGGTAAACTTAAAAATTACAGCCATCCACTAATTGTTATTATAACTTTGTGCTTATGTTAAACAGGGTTAAGATTTTAATTGTCGAAGATTCGGTGATGATCGCCGAACAATTAAGAATGATGCTGGAAAACCTCGGTTATGACGTAGCCGGAATGTACAGCTCTGGCCTGGATGCCGTCAGGGATTTTACACCCGGACTTGCGGATATCGTCATCATGGATATTGAACTCGCCAATAATACCAACGGTATTGACACCGCTATTGAACTCAAAAAAATAAGCGATCCGCCGATCATATTTATCACCAACAATACAGACGAGCGTGTGCGTAAAAAAGCGATCTACGAAACCAATGCCATTCACTACGTCACCAAACCCTTTACCAAGCTTGATATCAGCATTGCGATCGACCTCACCCTGAAGCTGGCAGGCGAAAAAGAAATCGCCTCAAAAAAGACGAACGAGTTTTCTTACCTGATGAGCGATTCGATCTTTGTTAAAGATGCGGGAAGTTTCAAGAAGATAATGATCAACGACATCCGCTTTTTAAAGGCGGACGGAAGCTATTGCAGCCTGCATATCAAAAATGAGGATATCTTATTCAGCGAAAACCTGAGTTTCCTCGAAACCAAGCTTTCATTTGCGCGTAATCTTGTCCGGGTTCACCGTTCCTATATTATCAATATCAATTATGTCACCAAAATTCAGGATAACCGGTTGTGGGTTGACGATGATGAAATTCCGATTGGTGTAACCTACAAAAAGGAACTGGACAACCTGATACGCTTTATCTGAGATCGCGATTAAACCTGTGCAGGTTGTCCCGGTCTAACACCCCGACAGGTCTTTTCAATGAACGTCAACTTCAACCTTTTTAACATCATCATACTGCTCGGCGCTTTGCAGGGCTTTATCCTCAGTCTTACGTTAATATTTTCACGTCACGATAAACGGCAGGGGAAATATTTTCTGGCGGCCTTTATGCTGATGCTTGTTTATGATACCTTCGGCACATTCTGCTGGAGCGCCAATGTCAATATTCCTTCGCTGGATTTTTTCGACGCCGTTTTTCCTTATAGCATCATTTTAACTGCCGGACCAAGCCTTTACCTTTATATCCGGACTACCATTATTCCCGAAAAAATTACGCGACGATTCATCCTCACAAATTATCTTCCCGCTTTAATTGATGCAGCCTTCCGCACCCTGCTGCTCATATATGCCTTTATATATCATAAGGTGGAGGGCAGCCTTATAAAACCCGGCGACATCGACGCGATATATCGCACCATCGTCGAAGCGGCAATGGTCATTATTTTCTGGATCTACTTGATTAGGGCGATCGGCCTGCTTCGTAAAAACAGGCCGGATACCGTCAATGAAACAGACATCGAAAAAAAGCTGGTCTATAAATGGACTAACGCCCTGTTAACCGTGTTGATATTTGTTGCGGCGGTGTGGAGCGTTACCATTTTTGGTTCCCTGCTGTTTAATTTCCAGGGGCTCGGTTATTTCTCACCGATTGAGATCATACTCGTCATTTTTACCTATTGGATAGGCTTAAAAGGTTATCAGCATACGCGCATTGTCTATATCCGCGACCAGAAAGAACTCAAGGCACACGCCGATGCACTCGCGCCGGAAGAGACTGCGGCCTATATTGCCCTGCTGAAAAATGCGATGGAAGTGGATAAAGCCTATCTCGACCCAACGCTTACCCTGGGTAAGCTGGCCGATCGGTTAAACATCAGTGCCCGGACAATCTCCGCTGTGCTCAATCGCGAACTGACTAAAGGATTCAGCGAGTTTGTAAACGAATACCGCGTAAACGAAGTAAAACAAAAGATGCTTCAGCCGGAGAACAGCCATATTACAATTGCTGGCCTGGCTTTCGAGTCCGGATTCAATTCCGTTGCAACCTTTCAGCGTGTTTTTAAAAACTTCGAGCAGATCACACCCAAACAATTCATCACAGCCTGTAAAAACCAGCAGAACTAAACCGGGCAGTTTGTCCATTTAAATCCTCCAGCTTCGGTTAAATTACCTCTTTAAACCCTGCATTTTTACCGGAATTTTATTTAGCTTTATTTTAAATATCGCATCCTTTTTAACAACAGATTTCCCCAATGACCTCCGCTCCCTCGCAAGGCCGTTTGCTGTCGCTTGATTTTTTGCGCGGCTTTATCATGGTCTTGCTGGCCATCGAATCAACAGGCATTTACGATTATTTATATGAACGTACGCATAACGGGTTTATCGGGCAATTTACCCACCACCCCTGGCACGGACTTCATTTCTGGGACTTGGTTCAGCCTGCGTTCATGTTTATGGCGGGCGTGGCGATGGCGTTTTCATTAAATAAACAATGGGCCAAAGGTGTCACCTGGCGCCAATCATTTTTTAAAATATTAAAACGCTGCGGATGGCTTTTCTTTTGGGGCGTGCTCGATTACGCCGTCCGGCCAAAGGGGCTGTCATTCGAGCTTTGGGATGTGCTCACGCAGCTTTCCTTCACAACACTGATAGCTTTCCTGATATTCAGATGGAGTTCCGTTGCGCAAATAAGCGTCTGCATCGGCCTGCTGATCCTGACCGAAGTACTTTACCGCTGCTCAAACGTGCCCGGTTTTGACCAGCCATTTACCGACCAGCATAATTTTGGCAACTATATCGATCTTCTGTTAATGAACAAGATCAATCATGGTGGTTGGGTGGCCATTAACTGCATACCGACCGCTGTGCATACCATCGCCGGGGCATTAACCGGGAAACTGTTGCTGACTGACAAAAATAAGGTTGGCACACTGCTGCTCTGGGGGCTTGGCTGCCTTGTGATGGGTTATAGCCTTGATCTGTTCCAGATCACTCCGATAATAAAGCGCATCGCTACATCTTCATTCACCATCGCCTCATTAGGATGGTGCCTGTGGTTTTTGGCATTGAGTTATTGGTGGATAGATGTTTCAGGGCATCGCAAACACCTGTCGTTCTTTACCATAGTGGGCATGAACTCCATCTTTATTTATCTGTTTTTCGAGATCGTTGGCAGCCGGTGGTTTAACGGCTACGTCGCCGCTATATCAAACGGCGTACTGGATTGGTTCAATGCCGGAGAACTATCAAAAGTGATTGCCGCAGCAGTTTGCATTTTCGGATTAGAATGGCTGCTTTGCTATTTTTTGTATCGGAAGAATGTGTTTATCAAACTTTAGCTATCGCGTCTCAGGCCGGGAAACCGCGGGTAAAACCTGACTGTCACATCACTTAATAAACATTATCAATAAAATTTCCACCTTATTTATGTAATTTAGCGCCCCTGATTAGTGTAAAGACAATTACTGTGTTTATTTAACACAAAAGGGGGTGAATTTGATTTATATTATAAATTCTTCGCGCCATTAACAGACTGTTAAATGAAAATTACTTTTGACTTTGAAAAACCGCTTGCAGAACTTCAGCAACAGATTGAAAAAGTGAAGCAGGTTGAAGAAAAAAACAAGCTCGACATGTCGGCAACCGTTACCGAACTGGAGGGCAAGCTCGAAGCGGCAAAAAAAGATATTTACTCCAATCTTACCGGCTGGCAAAAAGTACAAATTTCCCGCCATCCCGAACGGCCTTATACCTTGCAATATCTCGAACTGATGTGCGACGACTTTATCGAGCTGCACGGCGACCGCACCGTTGGTGATGACAAAGCCATTGTTGGTGGTTTCGGTACGCTCAGCGGGCAAACGGTGATGTTTATCGGGCACCAGAAGGGCCGCAACACCAAAGAGCGTCAGATGCGCAACTTCGGTATGGCTAATCCCGAAGGCTACCGCAAGGCATTAAGGCTGATGAAACTCGCCGAAAAATTCAACAAGCCGATCGTAACGTTGATTGATACGCCGGGGGCTTTCCCGGGACTGGAAGCTGAAGAGCGTGGCCAGGGTGAAGCCATTGCCCGTAACCTGCTCGAAATGGCGATATTGAAAGTACCGGTAATTTGCGTGGTTATCGGCGAAGGTGCGTCAGGTGGCGCATTGGGCATTGGTATTGGCGACAAGGTTCTTATGCTCGACAATTCCTGGTATTCGGTTATTTCGCCTGAGAACTGTTCCACCATCCTGTTCAAAACATGGGAGCAAAAAGAGCGGGCGGCTGAAATGTTGAAACTCACCAGCACCGAGATGTTAAAAAACAAACTGATAGACGGTGTGATCAAGGAACCCGTAGGCGGCGCGCATCAGGACCCTGTTGCAATGGCGGGCATCCTGAAAAAGCAATTGCTGAAGGATCTTAAAGTACTAAAGGAACGCGATGTAAACG
Source organism: Mucilaginibacter sp. (assembly GCA_035547875.1). GTDB lineage: Bacteria > Bacteroidota > Bacteroidia > Sphingobacteriales > Sphingobacteriaceae > Mucilaginibacter. The sequence goes on from DASZTX010000019.1 coordinate 95,880, forward strand.
AACTGGTTGCCGAACGCATTGATAAGTTCTGCAACATGGGAGTCGTTATCGAAGCATAAGACTTACCGGATAAAAAAGAGGCTGGTTCATTAGAGATGAACCAGCCTCTTTTCCTTTATAAGGATGTCCTGCTTAGTCAAATGCGGTTCACTGTACCACCAAAGTGGCAATTGAATGCGCAGGCGCAGTTGTTTTAGCAGCCTTTCCCTTTATCCATAATAAATAGTCGATATTTTCGTCGGTTTTGTTCATTACCACTACCGCAAGCTTGCCGTCCGTGTTCATATACGCAGTGGTCAGTAATTTATCCCTGCTTGCCGAGCTGACTACCCGCTTTGCACCCGGACGGATAAACTTTGAAAAATGCCCGAGATAATAATACGAATTAGTATAGATCAGGCTGCCGTTACGGGTGTCTGCATGAACAGGGGCGAAGCAAAAATTGCCTACGTGGTTCGGACCGCCGTTTTCATCAAGCAGCACGTTCCAGTCTGTCCAGGCAACGGTTCCGGCGTTAAAATCATTGATCATCGAGTAGCCGTACCGCTCACCAAGCGACCAGTCATTAAGCCGGTTGAAATCGAATTTCTCTACGCAGCCTTCGGTAAAGATCAGTTTCTTATCCGGAAAAGCCTTGTTGACCAGCCGTGTGTTTTCAAAGTCCATGCCTGCGCCGGTCCAGGTTTCATACCAGTGAAATCCTACGCCCCACACATATTTTGCCGCTCCGGGATCTTCAAGGATCGTGCTGGCGCGCTGATAAAGCAAATCGCGGTTATGATCCCATACGATCAGCTTCTTGCCTGACAGCCCTCCCTTTGCCAGCGTGGGGCCTAAATAATTTTTCACAAAATCGCGTTCATCTTCTGCGGTGTACAGACACGACTCCCATTTTTGCGTAGCCATCGGCTCGTTTTGCACTGAAAGCCCCCAGATAGGAATGCCTAATTTCTCATAGGCCTTGATGAACTTTACATAAAAATTCGCCCAGACCTGGTCGTACTTGGGCAGCAGTTTACCGCCGTGCAGAACGTCGCCATTGGTTTTCATCCATCCCGGCGGGCTCCATGGGGAAACAAAGAGGTTGATGTGCCCTCCGGCAGCTGCGGTTACCGCCTTGATAAAGGGTATCCGGTATTTTTTATCATGGCTTACGTCAAAGGTTTTTAAGCCCGGGTCGTTATCTTTAACATAGCTATAGGTTTCAGACGAAAAATCGCTGCTTTGTATGCTGGTGCGCCCGAGCGTATAGCCTATGCCTTTGTTTTTGTCATAATAGGCCGTGAGCAATTCCTGTTGTTTGTCTTTCGGCAGCTTGTAAAAGGTTTCAGCCGCCGCATCGGTCAGTGCGCCGCCAATACCGATCATCGTTTGGAAGGTCTTTGAAGGATCGACAAAAATTGCCACCTGTGTTTCTACAGGTTGCGGATCGTCCGTAAACTTAAGCGTACCGGTTTCAGTCAGCCGGTCATCGGTGCCTTTTGCCGTTAAATATACCTTTACCGTTTTGTCGGCGGCAGAATAAGGCGTCTTTTTCTGCGCAGCAGCCTGCTGAACGGTTAAAAAAGCCAGCGCCGCAAAACCATAGCGCAGCCTTATGAATTTTCTTTTCATGGTTGGTTATTAATTGATAATGATGATTGCTATAGTGGGTTATAACAACCAAATCTATTAAAGATAATTAAAATATCCGCACAAAACGTCGTTTAATTAATTGACTTATAACAGATTGAAGTGCAGCTGATACGCATCGATACCGCGAGTAACTGCACTCATTATCAACAAATTCGCCTTTACCGTCCTGTTATGGCGATGCGGTTAGATACCAGCCTTACAGAAAAGTTATTTTGCCGTTGGCAACATCATAGATCCCGCCTATAATTTTAATTTTATTATCTTTTTCCAGTTTGCTGATGATCGGGCTGTCCTCGCGCATTTTCTTAATGGTAAACTCCACATTTTTCAGCATTACGTCGTGTACAAATTTTTTGTTCCTTGAATTTCGTTCTCCCGTAGTTTGTGTGGCTCTAACAGCGGGTCTGATTTTAGCTAATAAGGTAGTAATATTCCCCAGTCTCGCTGTATCCGGAATATCTATGGCAGATTTAATGGCGCCGCAATTCTCATGTCCCAATACCATTATTACTTTAGCGTGGATCACAGAAGTGGCATATTCTAAACTACCCCAGATATCCTCGTTACCGATATTACCGGCTACGCGGGCTACAAACAGGTCGCCGATACCCATATTAAAAACAGTTTCTACGGGCACCCGCGAGTCCAGGCACGACAAAACTGCCGCCATAGGATGCTGACTGGTATCGGTCAAACGTATCCGAAGGCTGTCGTTCATTATTAATGGTCTAAAAGTTGAAAATCGCCGGTTACCGCTTTTCAGCAAAGTTATAACCGAGTCGGGCGTTAGTAGCTGTTGTTTTTCGGCGGTAATTACATCACCAGAAGCCGGGGTGTTACTGCCGCCGTCGGTGGATTTGTTGGTTCCGTTATTACATGAAAACAGAACTATTGCAAAAAAAATAAGGATCAGCTTTTTCATAAAATTTAGGTTTAAATAATATACAATAATATTAAAAAATATTTGATATAATCCTTTTATAATTAGGGAATTAAGGAAAATCGGGCTATTTGTTTACGGATTTCAGCATTGTAACAAAACCGGACACTTACCGTTCGGATACGCACCACACCTTGCCCGACAAACACAAGCATAACACCTTGATTATTAACAAACTATTCATATCGGCACGGTTTTAAACTATTATTACCATACCATTAATTGGCAAAACAGGGACGACCGGCTTTTAATCGCCGGTTACAATGTTTTATATTTATAAATAACTAATGCCCTCCATCATGATAAAGAACTATTTCAAAATCGCTTTCCGGAACCTGATTAAGCACCGTTTTTTTTCGCTGATCAATATCTGCGGCCTTGCCATTGGGGTAGCGGCTTTCTGGTTGATCGCATTATACGTGACTGACGAGTGGCAATATGACCGTTATAATGAAAAGGCCGACAGGATCTTCCGGGTAGCACAACATGGCAAATGGAACGGCGGAAGCTTTAATCTGGCCATCACCTCAGCGCCGTATGCACCCGCATTGAAGGCAGATTATCCGGAGGTGGAAGAAGCTGTCCGGATAGACATGGAGGGCGGCGGCAAAATAACCTATAATGATAAGCAGATCGAGGCAGGTGACATCTCCTTTACCGATCCGGGCATCTTTAACATGTTTACCTATCATTTTCTATATGGCGATCCCAATACGGCTTTGACCAGTCCAAATTCGATTGTATTAACAAAAACACTGGCAACAAAAATTTTCGGCGATCCCGCAACGGCATTTGAGAAAACGATTTATTTTGACAGGAACGACCCGGAAGTGGTTACCGGAATTATTGATGACGTTCCCGAAACCTCGACCTTTAAGTTCAGCGCCCTTCGCTCATTGCCGCCGGGATATACTTCCGATTGGGGCAGCGCCGGTATTTTCACATTTGTATTGCTTAAAAACCACGACGACTACAAAAAGATCGAAGCTAATTCGGATGCCTTTTTTAATAAATACCTGACGAAGGCACTTGCCGGTGTCAGGTATAAGCTGGAGTTGCAGCCGCTTACTTCCATCCATCTGCATTCGCACCTGGATTATGAGATGGGCAACAACGGAAATATCACTTACCTGTATGTGTTTAGTATTGTCGGGCTGCTGATCTTGACCATCGCGATCATTAATTATGTGAACCTGACCACCGCACGTTCGTCTGTCCGCATAAGGGAGATCGGTATCCGCAAGGTGATCGGATCAGGGAAAAGTCAGTTGCTTTATATGTTCTTTTCCGAATCGATACTGCTCGCCCTGATGGCAACTGCGCTTGGTGTATTTATCGTTCAGGCTTCGCTGCCATATTTTAATCAGTTGTCAGGCAAATCGCTTAGCGTTTGGTACTTCGGAATTAGCAAATCGCTCCTGATATTTATGGTATTTGCCTTTATTACAGGCATCATCAGCGGCATTTATCCGGCGTTGTTCCTGTCTGGCTTCAAAACCATTCCGGCTATGAAAGGACAGCTGGGCAACCAGTCGTCAACAATCCTTTTCCGCAAGGGACTGGTTGTTTTTCAGTTTGTTATCACAATTGTGATGATAGCAGGATCATGTGTCATCTATCAGCAACTGCACTATGTGTTGAACAAAAACCTGGGCTTTAATAAATCTCAAATGCTGAGTTTTCACATCAACAGCCACGAAGCACGAAAAAGAACCGAACAGATAAAATCGCAATTGCTGCAAAGCCCGCTGATACAAAGCGCCGCGGTTGCGGGCAATCCAATCGGTAATAATGATATTGGCTCTACCGGGTTTAATATCAGTCCGGACGGCCAGGGCTCGCCCGACAGCAAAATAGTGGAATCGCTGGTTGTTGATGAAGATTTTATTCCGGCAATGCAGATAAAGATGACAGCCGGACGAAACTTCAGAAAAGGCCCCGCAGACAGCGCCAATCATGCCATCATCGTAAACCAGACATTGCTCAACGAACTCGGCTGGAAAGACCCGATAGGCAGGCGTGTGGTCACCAGTGTATATCAGGGAGCGGTGATTTATTCAACTATCATTGGCGTAGTAAAGGATTTTAACACCTATTCGCTGCAGCATAAAATTGCCCCTTTGGTATTAAGCCTGCCGCCCACTGCCAATGACAAGGATAATATGTATGTGCGCCTGAGTAAAAATAACATCCGGGGCGCCTTGAAATATTTGCAGCAGGTTTATGCTCAGTTTGATCCCGCAAACAAAGTCGATTATCATTTTCTCGATCAGAATTTTGCACGCCAGTATCAGTCCGAGCAGAAGCAGGGCAACCTCCTGCTGATCTTTACGGTACTGGCGATCAGCCTGGCTTGTTTGGGCTTGTTTGGCCTGGTCACCTTTACGGCTCAGCAACGGGTAAAGGAAATCGGTATCCGCAAGGTTCTGGGTGCGGGCATTTATCATATTGTTAATATGCTGGCGACAGAACTGGTACAACTGGTATTGGTAGCGGCCGTAGTAGCCACACCAGTAGCATGGCTTGCAATCAATAAATGGCTGCAAAGCTTTGAGTATCGCATCAGTGTACAATGGTGGGTATTTGTCGTAGCTGGTTTTACAGCCCTGTTACTTGCACTGATAACGATAAGTTTAAGATCGGTAAAGGCGGCCATGGCTAATCCGGTCAAAAGCCTGAAGAGCGAATAAGCGACTTACGTCCTGAACGAATAAAAAAATCGGCACGACGGAAAATCAGCCTGAAACACCGGCCGTAGATGATTGCACGTCACCCTTGAAATACAAATTAGGTCATAAACCATTAATAATTGAACTTATGATAAAAAATTACCTGAAAACTGCTTACCGCAATCTTGTTAAGAACAAGATGCACACCCTTATTAACGTTACCGGGCTATCGGTGGGCATGGCCGTTGCCATGCTCATCGGTTTATGGATATGGGATGAATTGTCATTCAATAAAAATTTCAAAAATTACGACACGCTGGCGCAGGTAAAACAGAATTTTACGATCAATGGCGACGTCGGTACAGGAGAAACGGTCCCCTGGCCGATTGGCGCCGAAATCCTCAAAAACTTTGGCAGTGATTTCACGAACATCACCATGGCTTCGTTTAACAACAATCATATTTTAGCCACAGGAGACAAAAAACTCACCAGAGGCGGTAGTTTCTTTGAACCACAGGCTTTGGATATGCTTTCGGTAAAAATGCTGCATGGCACCAGGTCCGCACTTAACGACCCTTCATCTATCATCCTTTCACGCACCGCGTCCGAAGCGCTTTTCGGCGACGCCGACCCCATAAATAAACTGATAAAGATTGATAATCAGTTCACCGTTAAGGTAACCGGGGTTTATCAGGACTTTCCCTACAATTCCACATTTGCCGATGTAAAGTTCATCTCGCCATGGCAGCTGTTGTCAGATATTTCGGGTATGACGAAGCAACAGGACACATGGCGGTGCAATTGCTACCTGGCTTATGCACAGACCGCACCGAACGCAGACGTAAAACAGGTTTCGGCCAAAATAAAGGATGTTAAACTGGCCAGGATCGACAAAAGCGAACTAAAAGGCAAACCACAGATATTCCTCGATCCGATGAAGAACTGGCACCTGTATTCCGAATTTAAAAACGGCGTGAATGCGGGCGGCCGGATTCAATATGTATGGCTGTTCGGTATCATCGGTGTGTTTGTGCTGTTGCTTGCCTGTATTAACTTCATGAATCTGAGCACCGCCCGGTCTGAAAAAAGGGCTAAAGAGGTTGGCATCCGTAAAGCAGTGGGCTCATTAAGATCGCAGCTTATTTACCAGTTTTTCAGCGAGTCGCTGGTGGTGGCTTTCCTGGCATTCATCATGTCCATACTATTGGTACAACTCGCGCTGCCGTTTTTTAATGATGTCGCTGGCAAGCAGATGGAGCTTCCCTGGGGCAGCCCGGTATTTTGGCTGCTTGGGCTCGGCTTCACTTTGCTGACGGGTACCATTTCCGGCAGTTATCCGGCGCTGTACCTGTCGTCGTTTAAACCGGTAAAAGTATTAAAGGGCACATTCAAGGGCAGCAAGCTGGCGGCCATTCCGCGCAAGGTATTGGTTGTAACACAATTTGCGGTTTCGGTTACGCTTATCATCGGAACCATTGTCGTGTATCGTCAGATACAGTTTGCAAAAAACCGGCCGGTAGGATACAGCCGCAACGGGCTTATTATCCTGCCAATGTCAACCGGCGATATACACCAAAAGTTTGATGTGGTCAAAGATGAACTGCTAAAAAGTGGCGCTATTGCCGGTATGGCTGAAGCAGGCAGCCCGACAACGGCAGTGTATTCAACCAACGCGGGTTTCGACTGGAAAGGCAAAGATCCATCGCTTGCGGTTGACTTCCCCAACATCGAGGTAACAACAGATTACGGAAAAACGGTAGGCTGGCAATTTAAGGACGGGCGTGATTTCTCTGCTGCCTATCCCTCCGATTCTACCGGCTTTATCATAAACGAAGCCGCCGCAAAGTTCATGAACTTTAAAAACCCTGTAGGCGAAACCATTCGCTGGGATGGCGAACCTTTTAAGGTTTTAGGGGTGATACAGGATATGATCGTCGAATCTCCGTATAGTTCCCCAAGACCTATGCTTTATCATATTCTTAAAGGAGAAGGCGGTTTTATGATGGTCAAGATAAACCCTAAAATGAGCGCAGGTGACGCCATCGCTAAAATAGGCGATGTCTTTAAACGCTATAACCCGGCCCAGCCGTTCGAATACCATTTTGTGGATGAACAATACGCGCAAAAATTCGGCAATGAAGAACGTATCGGTAAGCTGTCTGCCATTTTTGCTGGGCTGGCCATATTTATCAGCTGTCTGGGTTTGTTCGGGATGGCATCGTTCATGGCTGAGCAACGGATAAAAGAAATTGGCATCCGTAAGGTCCTGGGCGCATCTGTATTTAATCTGTGGCGTATGCTTTCTAAAGATTTTATCGTGTTGGTGTTCCTTGCGCTGCTCATCTCATCGCCGGTGGCTTATTATTTTATGCATAATTGGCTGCAGGGTTACCAGTATCATACCCAGATCAGCTGGTGGATATTTGCGTCCGCCGCCCTCGGTGCATTGACGATCACCTTGCTTACGGTTAGTTATCAGAGTATAAAGGCAGCCTTGATGAACCCGGTAAAAAGCCTGCGGAGTGAATAAAACGGAAAACAAAACATACTGAAATTTATGTTAATCAACTACATCAGGATAGCCTGGCGTATTATCCTTCGCCAGAAGCTCTTTTCGCTGGTCAATATTATTGGGCTGGCTACCGGCATGGCAGCATGTCTGCTTATCGTGCAATACATCAGCTTTGAGTTGAGCTTTGATAACTTCCACAGCAATGGCCGGAACATTTACAGGATTAAATATCAAAACTATAGCCAGGGAAATCTTATCGAAAATACCCCGAAAACCTTCTCAGCGGTTGGACCGGCGTTAAAGGCCAATTTCCCGGAGGTAACAGACTTTACCCGGGTAAACAAATTAAGCGGCATGGTGAGCGTGCAGCGCCCCGACGGTTCGCTGCTTGCCTTTAACGAGGACAAACTGTACCAGGCAGACGCTTCCTTTTTTAAGATATTCTCTTTCCCGATGGTTGAGGGTACACGTAATGCGCTTAACGAACCCAATACCATCGCCATCTCTGAATCGACTGCCAGGAAATATTTCCATGCGGAAAATGCCATTGGCAAAACCATCAGGATACAGCAGCAGGCCTCCGGCACCGATATTAAAGCCATCGTAACCGGCATTTTTAAGGATGTTCCGGCAAATTCTCACCTGCAGTTTGATTTTGTGGTTTCAGGAAATAACGGCGTGGGCGATTGGGTGTATCCCGATTTTTACACCTATGTTCAGCTGGCGCCGGGAACCGACCCAAAGCTATTTGACGCAAAATTGCCCGACTTCATCAAACGGAATGCTGTAGCGGAAGGTGCAAAAACATCCAGCTTCACGCAGGGCAAAACCAATATCAATAGCATCTCGCTGAGCCTTCAGCCATTAAGAGATATCCATCTGTATTCAAATCTATCAAATGAGATCGGCAACAGCGGAAACGGAAAGATGGTATGGTATTTAGGACTTGTGGCGGTGCTTATTCTGGTGATCGCTTATATCAATTATGTAAACCTTACGACGGCAAGGGTTGTTGACCGCGCCAGGGAAGTAGGTATCCGGAAAGTGTTAGGGTCACGGCGATTACAGCTGATCAAACAGTTTTTATTTGAATCGCTCCTTCTGAATATCATATCGGTTGTTGCGGCCATTGTCATTACCCTTTTCAGTATGCCCTGGTTCAGCAAATTATGCGGCGCTGAAATACATTTCACGCTCTGGAAGGATATTTATTTTGCAGCGGGCTTTATCGCGCTGCTGGCTGTCGGCGTTTTGCTTTCGGCCGCTTATCCGGCCATTGTGCTTTCCGATTACAAACCCGTTCAGGTACTTAAAGGCAAATTCATGAACTCATCGCAAAGCATTTCACTGCGAAAGGCACTGGTCGTATTCCAATTCGCTGCAACGGCGGCGTTTCTGATGGGCACGCTGGTAGTTTACCGGCAGGTAAATTTTATGAAAGATGCCAATAAGGGTATGAACATGAAGCAGACGCTTGTAGTGGTGGCGCCGCAAAACATTCGCGCTACCGACGCAGACAATCTGGCATACATGGCTAAGGACAGCGTTTTTCAGAATGAAGTGTCACGTATCCACAGCATCAGCGGCGTTAGCGCATCCACGAGCATCCCCGGGCAGGCGATAGATTTTATACTGGCATATACCAGCCACGCCCAAACGGCATCGGAGAAAACGCTGCGTCTTTCGACACTGGAAATTGGCGCCAAATACCTCAGTCAGTTCAATATAAAGGTTATAGCTGGAACAGAGCTACCCGACAACACCAACAGGCGTTACCCTGCCCTATTGTTGAATGAAGCTTCCGTAAACTCGCTTGGGTTTAAAAACGCGAAAGATGCTGTAGGTAAATTTATACAAACAAGGAACGGAAGAGGCAGGATATTTCAGAACGAAATCGTGGGCGTCGTACAAAACTTCCACCAAACCTCACTCAAAGACGACTATACACCTATTGTTTTCAGAACAAGCGACCCGAACAGCACCACCTATTATCAGCTTAAAGTTAATACCGCTAACATGGCTCAAACCATTGCGCGTGTTGAGAAGACTTACAAATCAGTGTATTCCGGGTCGGCGTTTCAATATTTTTTCCTTGATGAATTTTTCGATCAGCAATACAAAACAGAACAGCATTTCGGCAAAGTATTTACTCTTTTTTCCGGGTTCGCCATTTTTGTTGCCTGTCTTGGCCTGTTCGGTTTGACCCTGATCACGATAACACAGCGCATGAAAGAGATCGGCATCCGTAAGGTCTTAGGCGCATCCGTCTCGAATATCATTTTATTGGTTTCAAAAGATTTTGCATCACTCATCGTCATCGCCAACCTCATAGCGCTACCATTAGCTTACTGGGGATGCGAAAGATGGCTTCAGACATATAAATTCCGCATAACCATTAACGCCTGGGGATTCGTATTACCGGTGATAACCGTATTTATGATTGCTATATTGACGGTCAGTTATCAAAGCGTAAAAGCAGCGCTGGCCAATCCGGTTAAAAGTTTGCGCAACGAATAATCCGCGGCCTTTCACACCAGATATAAAAAAATGCCCGGCGGAATTTTCGCAGGGCATTTTTTATATTTACAGATCAGGAATTTATTATGTGGATATGCCCGTTATGTGACCAGGAGTTTATCAATACCAATCAGGTACATTCATGCCGGGACAAGGTACTTGCCGACTTCTTTATGGGAAAATCATCGCACACGATCGCGCTGTTCGAACACTTTATCAGCGAGTATAAAACCATCGGCGATATCACTGTCCACCCCGCAAAAACCATGATCAGTCTGGCCGCCCGTAAACGCTTCGCCTATGTTATCAGGCTCGGCAGAGATTTTATCGATATTGTTTTCCCTTTCAAACAGGTGTATGCCGATAACCTGTGTTTTAATAAAATAAAACCCGTTACCGGAAGCAGCGATTTCAACCATCATCTCCGGATATATTCAGGCGACGATATTAATCAGGAAGTTAGGATGTATATGAAAATGGCCTACGAAAACGGTTGCTGACCGTCCCCTGTAGCAACCCTATCTGGCTTTGTAAGCTTTTAGCAGATCCTCAACAGCGATTCCCTCTATCATAAATCCGTTCAGATTACAGTCCGTAATCTGAACGTTGCTCAGGTCACAATTCGTTATCGTGCTGCCATTTAAATCGCAATTCTCGAATTTCAGGGGGCGCTGCCTGGCTTCAGGGTTATACATCGGATGACCAACAGGCGGCATACCAATATTATGGATAAACGCGCCGCCCAGTTGTGCGCCTTCAATTTCCAGATCGCTGAGGTTGGCATCTGATATTTTTACATTTGTGGCGCTCACATCGGTGATCAGCGAATTATTCATGCAGAACTGCGTGAATTCCGAACCGCTTATATCCGAACATTTCACTTCCAGTATTTTTGTGGTATCCAGTATCCTGACGCGGTTATCATCTGCCTGACCGAATGTTGACTTGCTTTCCATTATTTTAAGTTTTATCAAAAATAATCAGAAAGTCTGTTTCCTGCTATGGGCAAAAACGCCTTCCGCAGGGGGATTTTATGCCAGCAAAGGCTCATCACCGCAGGCAGGGCTGGTATATTTTCTTATCTTTTCATAAAGTTCGTTTGGATTAAACGGCTTGCTGATCCAGTCATTCATACCGCTTGCCAGGATGGACTGCTTAACGTCGCCCACCAGCGATGCCGTGATAGCCACCACCGGCAAATTTCCATAGTTACTGCTCATTCTTATCTGCCGCGAAGCCTCATAACCGTCCATAACAGGCATCTGCAGATCCATCAGCACCATATCGTAATGCCCGCTCCACAACATCTGCAATGCTATCTGGCCGTTAATTGCAACATCACACACCACACCCCATTTCTCAAGATAACGTTTTACCACCAGCACGTTTATCTGGTTATCTTCAGCCAGCAACACCCTTTTACCCGCTATGTCGCCCAATTGTGCTTCTTTTTTAACAATAGGCGTATTCTCCTGGTTGCTCTGGCCTTTCTTTAATTGTAACGAGAAATAAAAAACAGAACCTTCATTTTCCTGACTGCTAACCTTCAGATCGCCGCCCATTAAAGCGACGAGTTTCCGGCATATGGCCAGACCCAGGCCAATCCCACCATACTTGCGTGTCGTATCGGTGCTGGCCTGCGTAAACACCTCGAATATATGTTCCTGTTTATCTTCAGGAATACCGATCCCCGAATCACAAACCTCGAAACTGATGATCGCATTATCGTCAAAGTCCGTAACCAGTGATGCATTGATCGTCACGGCGCCTTTTTGAGTAAATTTTATGGCATTATTTACCAGATTGGTAATTACCTGTCCCAGTCTTACCGTATCGCCCTTGATCACAACGGGCAGCTTGCTGTCATAATTTAAATTCAGACCAATACCCTTTTCTGTAACCGTCTGTTTATTGATAGCCCTGATATTTTCGAGCAGTTCCTTCAAATTAAAGTCAACGCTTTCAATGGTCACCATACTTTCCTCCAGCTTGCTAAGGCTCAAAATATCATTGATGATGACCATCAGGTTATCCGCCGAAAACTTCAGCAGCTTCAGGTATTCAAGCTGATCTTCCCTCGGGTCCTCCAGCAGCAGGTTGGTAAAGCCGATCACCGCATTCATGGGGGTTCGTATCTCGTGGCTCATTACAGACAGGAATCTTGATTTTGCCTGCAGGGCATTTTCAGCCGTCTCCTTAGCCTTCACCAGCTCCTCCTTTGCCAGCTTTCTGTCGGTGATCAGCTCTGTGAACAAGATCACGCCGCCTATTCTTTCAGGAGTTTCATACCACGGCTTTATCTCCCAGCGCAGCCATTCTGTACGGCCATCCCTGCGAACAAACGACTCTTCCTCTTCTTTAAACGACTCGCCGTTAAGGCACCTGCGCATGTAATCCTTCCACTCCTCCGATATCTCGTAAAAAACATCCAGATGGCTTTTACCGATGATCGTCTTGATGTCAATATTATAGGACGCCATCCATATTTTACTCGCTGCGATGTAGCGGAACGACCTGTCGAGCATGGCTAAAGCTGCGGGGGCTGTGGAGATAAAGGCTTCCAACTGGGTCTGCTTTTTCTGAAGCTTCTCTTCATCCCGCTTTTGCGCGGTTATATCCTGAAAAATACCATATACCCGCGTACACCGGCCGCGTTCAAATTCCGGATTGCCGACGGTGTGTACCCAGAGTGCCTTTCCTTTCCCGTTTATGATCCTTAGCTCCAGGTCGTAAGGTTTTCCATGTAAAACTGCCTGCCGGTAGGCTTCGTCCAGCCGTTCGCGATCCTCGTCGTAAAAAAAGTCAAGAAAGTTACTGTAATCGGGCACAAAGTCGCTCCCAACGGCAAAAATACTACGGGTAACAGCCGTCCAGGTAGTTGATTTGGTTTCGATATTGATCTCCCACGTGCCGATCCTGGCCGCTCTGTTTGTCTTGGTCAAAAAGTCCTTTAACTTTTCAAGTTCCCTTTCAGCCTGGCGCTGGCGCGTTGTGTTAATATAACTTCCGCACATCAGCAATGGCTCGCCAAACACCGACCAGCGAATGACCTTACCCGTAAAAAAATAACATTGGCTTGAATTATTGGCGTGCAAAAAACTAATCTCGCATGCCAGCGGAATGGCAGCATGGCTGTCAATATGAAGTTTCAGACGACAGCGAAAGTCTGCCTCGCTTTTCGCAGAAATCTTATTACGCCAGACCGGTTGTACCGTTAATTCGCAAGGCTCATAACCGATCTGTTCCAGCAAATCTGCGTCGAACGGTAATTCCCCGTTCATGTTCCATTCCCAATACCCCGCGTCAGTTTCGGCGCCTGTTAAATAACCCTCTCTCAAAATCGTACCCATATTAAATTAATTCTCAAACCTTTTAAGAATAAAAAAAACGGGCGCCCTCAGCTCGCTAATTATCTTATACCGGAGAATGCATAATCATGGCTGGCGGCCTGATTAACCACAAAATTGGTACTAAATCACAAACACCGTAATGGTAAATTTTTCACTACAATTTATCAATGGGGTAAATAACCCATTTTCGTTGCCGGAAACACCCATTAGCACTTTCGGTTTTTACGCAGCATGAAAAAGGATTTTTATGACAGAAGTGGAGCGATGACCGGCCATACATTGGCTGCAATAATCTTATAACCATCGGCATTGGGATGTAAGCGATCGGTAAGATTGAGATGAGCCTTTCCGGCCACACCGGCGAGGAAAAAAGGCAGGAGCGGGATTTGGTTAACTTTAGCCAGACCCGTATAAATTTCACCGAACTGTTCGGCAAGGGGCTGACGCAGCGTGGATAATATACGCATGCCCATCAACGCGATCTTTACGTCCGGATATTTTGCTTTTACCTTATCAATGATCTGCTGTAGATTTTTGCGGGTAACAGCCGGAGAAACACCCCGGATAATATCGTTCACGCCAAGTTCAAGCACAAAAATGTCGATAGGCGTATTTAACCAATAGTCCATACGACGCACCCCTCCCGCCGAAGTGTCACCGCTCAGACCCGCATTTATCACATTATAATCAAGCTTTAGCGCAGCGATCTTTTGCGATATAAGTGCCGGAAAAGATTCGCTGCCGGGATTACGCAGGCCATAGCCCGCGGTAAGGCTGTCGCCAAAAAATAAAATATTCTGCATAGCTCATTAACGATACCTGCAAACTTATGTTCTTAAATAACAGTAAGCATTCTAAATTATTTATCTTAGAAGCTAATATGAAACCTTATTTACAAAACCTTACCAGGCTTTTCTGCGTGTTATTGTTCATGCTTTGCGGCTGCAATACCCAGCCGGGAATATGGAAAAATGAAAAGATCGAGCCCGAAAAACGTAATGAATTTCATGATCGAAATAACCATGCGCTTGAATTAATGAAATCAGGCAGCTTTAAGCTGCTCACGTTAATGATGTCAAAAAATCTCCGGGAGAACCATTATGCCGAAAAGGTCGCAGGGCGAATAGGAAATTTTTTAAATGATCATCAATATCATTTGCACGGGGAATACTATTGTGTGAATAATCATCCCGGCGATAATGACATCAAAATAACCAATGAGGGTATTAATAACCGTGAGTTTCAATTTAATGTAGATGAAAAGGAAACCTATTTCGCCTTTTATCTCCCGGAAAATATTGCCAATCAGGACATAATAACGCTGGTATTTTCGAAATTTGGCTATGGGTGGAAATTGTCTGATATAAGTATTGAGCCCTATCGTATTAACGGCAAAACCGGCCCTGAACTTTTTGAGTCGGCAAAGGCCGCTTATCATAAGGGTTTTCTGATAGACGCGGTGAATGATGCGGCGCTGGCCAATACCTGTATCAACCCGGCCAATTTCTGGCACTATGCGTGTGACGCCGACCTGAAAAGTTTCTACAGTAAAACTGGTAAAATGGCCGATGACCAATACCCCACTCCACTGATGATCGATCTTTTACCGACCCGGCCGCGTATTGTCGGCGTTTTTTTAAAAACAACCGAAAAGGGCGCATTTCCGCTGGTTTATTATCTGTCATCCGTCAAACTGGAGGATACCACAGCGATAAAAAAAGAAAATAAACAACTCAGAAAGGCTATTGATAAAGTAATGCCCGGACTTAATCAGGATAAGAAATTCGTGTATTACGCCGCATTTAACCAGATGCCATCCAGTGAAAAAGAAGTTGACCGTTTTGATATGATCGACACACTAAGGTAAGCGCTATCTGCTTTTACGACCCGTCGTTTTTAAGCCTGTGTTTTACTGCTCAGACAGGACTATATTATCCTGTCCCCTCAGATGTGCCGCATTCGAAGTCTTTAACCCGTGATCCATATAACTTGCGGTAAGGATATATGCGCCCTTGATCTTGTTTGCCGGTGCTGCGCGAAAAATGCCGGTTGTTCCTGTGTAGTAGTTTATCGTGGTGTCTTTTGCATTCTTTAATATCCATTGCACGGCAATCTTTGCAGCAGCTTCGGTCAGCCCGGGATGGGCAGGCATGATCTCTTTTCCCCATCTTCCCGAACAACCCGTCCGAATGTGTCCTGCCAGGCTGTCTATAACAGTACCCGATGCCGGATATTTTATTGCAATTTCCCTGAAAGACGGCCCCATCGCTTTGCTGCTGTAATTATGACAATTGAAGCAATCGGATTGTCTCAGTGTTATGAAGCCTACGGGATCAGCGTTTTTCTCTCTCCCGATTATTTGCTTTATCCGGGCCTTGTTTTTTACATATTGAACTTTAAGCAAGACCTCCTTCGCGTTGATCTCATCATATTTCGTGTCGCCGTCTTCTTTGTCAGCAACACTGATTTCGTAATTGACCTGCCCGCCGGGCCTGTAAACACCATTGTTTTTAGGGTTAACGATCCTGACAACCGGCGGCTGATTTTCCTGTCGCGTTACAAAACCAAAAAAGGAAAGACCAGTAACCGTCACGGCAATAACCATCCCTATTTTCTTCTTTATTGCAGTCATTTAGTTCAGCTTATTGATCTCCGACACTACCCTTTGCGCCGACCGGATACATGATTCCATTCCCCTGCTCATGTTATCCGCATAAGTTCCCGCAAAATAAATGCGATCTTCCGGCAACATCAGTTGTGGCCAGAATTTATGCATTTCTCCTATCGGGAAAGGCTCCATTTCGCAGGCCGGGGCAAATTTGTCCTTTGTCCAGTCAAACGTCAGTGCCTGTTCAATGGTATCACGTTTACCGGGATACACCTGCCTGAATGCTGCAAGAATCCGCTGCGGGCTAAGGCCGCCAGGGCCATAGGCTTTGAGGATCACACGCTTTGTATCCACTTTATTGGTTTCCTCCCAGATGGAGGAAATGTCCGGATGTTCAAACTCCATATTGATGCTCTTTATCCCTTCGTCCAGCCAGAAACGCGAACTCGCTTCAAACACATAAAATGGATGTGAAGAATAACGCATATTGTCAACAACATACTGCTTTTCGGGGGACAGCGGTGGCTCAACCGGGATATTCTTAAAAATAGGCAAGGTAATACAGTTAACCAGACAATCTGCGCTCATTTCCCTTTCCTCGTCCCTTCCAAATTCGCGGTATTTAACCGTCACACCAGTTTTAGTGTGACTGATCGCAAGTATAGGGTGATTTAGTTTTATCCTGTTGCCGAGACGTCTGGCAAAAGTCATAGGCAGTTGTTCGTTTCCATCTTTAAGATGGTAGGTTTCTCCTTCCGAAGCGGGTATTCCCCTGAAGTCCATGATCGCGGCCCTCCACAAATAATACAGGGCAGAGGTATGTTTTCCGCCCAAAAAACGCAGCGCAGCTGCTGAAGCGCCCTCCTTCTGGAAAATATCCGAGATGGGGATCTTATCAAATTCATCATATCCCACCCCGAATGGCTGGTAAGGATCGGTAAATTTTGAAAGGTAGGGTTTGATATAAAGCGAACTCAGTCCGTAAAAACCGTTTTTTGATAAGAAACTTACCTCCTTTTCATTAAACCCGAACCCTTTAAGTATAGCTGGGTCCCTGAGCATCTCCACGGTATAAAACTTACCGCCGATCATTTTCTGCGCATTACCGTCGTATGCTGCTTGCGATCCTTCCGCATTCGGATAGGGAATTGCCTCCAAACCAAATTCTTCCGCATATTCAAAAAACTTTTCATAGCCGGGCTTGGTGATATGATCGGCACCATAATCCGCATACAACCCATCGGAAAGGCCGTCCCTGCCTGTAAACACATGCCCTCCGTACCTGCCCGATGCCTCAAGAACCGTCACCTCGTGTCCGCTTTTCATCAGTTCATAGGCACAACACAAACCGGTTATACCGGCTCCTGCCACGATCACCTTTTTTCCGGTCACCGCATACGTTTTTTGTACATCAGCGTAGGGCCTGATCGCCTTATTGCCGGCGGTCAGCACATCCGGCGCAAGGGCCGCCCCGGCTCCTGCAATCAGTGTATTTTTAATAAAGGCGCGTCGCCGGATAGGTTTTGTAGCCATTTGATGATTTACGGTGATGAAAAGTTTATAAAGGCAATATAGAAAAATACACCTTTTGGGCCAAATTACAGGTGAAGCCTATTTCATTAACATTGCATTAAAATCAACCAGCAGTTTAAACAGGTGGTTATATTCATTTAAAGGCAGCGTCTTACTGATATCAAATACATCATGATAGGCTTTGATGCCACCCATGGTATAAAGATAAAATGCAGGAACACCCTTTTCAGTAAATGGGTAGTGATCACTGTTAGGTGCCTTTCCGCGCGGATACACCTTTACTAAATAATGTCCCGCTGTGTTAGCTTTCTGCATCTGTTCAAATTCTTTAGGATACTCGGTGGCGTTCACAACCGTAATCCCATCCCCGCCTGTTCCTTCAATATCCAGATTTATCAAAAACCTGATTTGCGGCAGGGGGACAAGCGGATGCGATGCAAAATACATTGATCCCAGCAGGCCAGCTTCCTCGCCCGAAAAACAAATAAAAACCATAGAATAGGGTTGCGGATGGGCAGCATAATATTTTGCAAGGCTTAATAGCTGGCTCACACCGCTTGCATTGTCATTCGCACCCGGGAAATAGGTATCAGCGCCCATCCCCCCTAAATGATCATAATGGGCGGTCATCACCAGAAAAGAGTCCGGTTTTGCCGTACCTCTGACCATACCGCAGATATTCCCGGTAATAAAGCTTTTTACCTCCTTGTTTTCTATGTTAGCATCAATAGTTGAAGGGATACTGCTTAATGCCCCCTTCCTTAAAAGCAGGGCTGTATAATCTTCCGCCTTCTGCGCAACCGACCAGGTGAGTTTATCCTGAAGTATAACGATAATCCGTTTTCCCGGATTTACAAAAGTAATACTGTCACGTTGTTCAAGCCCGCCGCTAAATTCAACGCCCCGGCTTTCCGGACTGATGATATAATCTCTTCCCGGCTTAAGACTGACGCCATTAATATTGACATTCATCTTGCCTGGAAAAGTGTTAACGTCGTAACTGAAATACTGCATAAAGTCGTTACCCGCTAACGGCCGCAGACCAAAACGATTAAACTCGCCTTCAATAAACTGAGCCGCTTTTTGAACGCCTTTTTTTGTATATCCCCGTCCCCAGAAGTAGGGAGACGTCAGCGTATCAACTATCCGGCGTGCATAAAGCGAGTCCTGCGCAAACGAGGAACTTACGACAAAAACCAGCAGTAAAAAAATCTTCAGTTTTATTCGAGCAATTGGCATTGCTGCAAATTAGCAAAAATTTATGCTCAAAATCTGAAACCGATGGAGATATAAGGCAGTGAACCTTCCTTGGAAAAGCCAACCGCCGCCTGTATCAGCACGAGCTGCGCCGGAACAACATAGATACCGCCGCCATAGCCGTCGTGCCATGCATTGGAACTATCAGTAGCCGACCATACCCTGCCGATATCGTTAAACCCGATAACACCAATGCTGCCGGGCAGCAGGTATGAGGTAAAGTCGAGTACTTTAAGCCGGAGTTCCAGATTATTATAGAGCATGGTCCGGCCGGTAAACCGCCAGGTATGATAGCCTCTCAATGTCTGCGGCCCGCCTAACTTTATCTGCTGAAAATAATCAGCATTGCCGAAATAGGTTCCTCCACCTACCCTATCCGCTATGATCAGTACGGAATCACGGTCGGGGTTTGCATAAAAACTGAACTCGGAAAGTATCTGTGTATAGGCATTATGAGAGCCGTTAATCGCCTTCATGGAATTTACCGTCGTATTCCAGTACACACCGCTGGTGGTTATCGTCCCCTTGTTGCGTGTATCATACGATGCACCTGCCACCAACCCGACCGACCATTTGGTGGAAAACACGTCCTCATTGGGATGGGCTGTGTTGTAGTCGTTCAAAAACCTCCTGGTATTGTCTCCGAACTGACTGTTGTAAAATTGCCCCCCAATTCCTGCGTTTAGCTCCCAGTTACCATAAGTGTGATAAAGCCCGACATCCGCCGTAACCAGGTCATAACTATTGCGGTAATAACTTATTTTCTTATCACCCTGGTTGACGAAATCGGTACCATTACCGATACCGAAAAAGTTGCTCAGATTATTGGGGCCGCGCGAAAGCGCGTTGATCCGTATGTCATTTTTACCGATAGCATTTTTGAAATTGGCCGTATAGGTAAACAGCAGCGATTTACGCGACAATGAATAATTGGTCAGAAACTCATGCCGGAAGGCATAAGGTTCGTCCCGGAAACCATGTTTCTCGTATGAAAAACCGCCGATCAGTAAGATGCCAATGTCAGTGTTGTAATTTGCCAGGATGATCGGTTCAAATCTGTCGTATTTAAAACTTGTCCGGTTGTAGCTGTTCACATCGGTGTCTTTACTGACGCGCAGTTTCGCAAGTGATCCGGATGGTAAAATGTTATTGGCGTCCGATCTGTCATAGATGTAAAGATTGCGACGGTTATTCAGTTGCTTATCCACGTAAAAACTATCCACACCATCTCCGCCTATCATCCGTACCTTGATCGGCGATGGCGTGTTGCCCGTTACAGAGAACACATCGCTGTCATCAAATCCATATAACCGCACCTCTTTGGTCACCTCCGGGTTAAAAACACGGTGATAGGTTGTTTTGGTTCGCTCCCCGTCCTTATTTATCTTTTTTATCGTAACCTCTATCTCACCGTTCCCGCGTTCGTCAATATCAAAGCCGTCGTGTTTGTCACTTGCCGGTATCTCAACATAAATAGATATAAACCTGTAATATTCCAGCGCCTGCTTCATCAGGTTATCACGCCTTGCTTCCATTTTAGCAATAATACCGGGGCCGGAAAGTTTGAAAATGGTATCCGGCATTTGTTTTACCGCAGCGGTGATCACGCTGTCCGTGAGGGTTTGCTGTACTCGTTTGATCTGTTCACGCCAGTCATTCTCGCTTAACTCGTTTAAGAAATACCGGTCAAAATACCGCGCGTTAAAATTCCAGCCGTTAATATCCCTGATCTTATCGCTATACCCCTGAAACTTTGATTTAAGCCACTGATGGGATACTATCCACGGAAATACGCCCGACGTTTTATAATATACCTGGTCACGATCTCGGGGTACAGGCTCATAAAGATTTCCTTTCTTTTCATCGATCTTTTCCCACCGCCACTGGTCTTCATGGCGGTCCCAGTCGCCTAATAACATATCAAGGAGCCGGGCCCTTAACACGGTCTTTTCATCAACATGATTATCGTTATCATCTTTCAGCTTGCGCTGCACCTTTTCGGTATTATCGGTCTTGTCGGCGTCTATAGGTTCGCGTTCCTCAAACAAAAAGACCTTATTGGCAAACTCGTTTGAGTATTCCCCCAATGCTGGATCATCCGCAACATATACGATCTGCGGGTTTGAATGCGGGATGTTAAGCGCCTCGGCGAGCGGTGGTACCGTGAGTGCAGCAAAGGGATGCGCCGCCGACACCTGGTCCTGCAGGATGTCCTTCGCGATGGTTGGGCGAAGCCGTGGCGGCAAACCGCGCTCAGGGTATTTCTGAATTGTCCGCAATACCCATTGCTGACCGGTCGAATCCTGCAGGCGTAACGATTCCGTCTGCAAACCGCCGCCTTTTTTTATGATCTTTAGGCCGCCTTTTTCATTTTCAAGTCTGAATATTTTCATTTTTATGGGCGCCGCCCATAAAGCCCTGTAATTATCGCCAAACAAAAAGCGGTGCATTTTACTCACCTGATTATACTCGGGTTCAACAGCAATCTTTATACTATCCTGTCCGGCAAACGTCTGAGCACGGCACACGGAAAGCGCAAAAAAAGAAAGTATCAGCAACGTAAAGCTTCTTTTCATAATTGAGGGGCAGAATTTATGACCTTGTCCGTTCTTTTTTGGACAACTTATCAACCTGCAGAATGCGCTTATGTTTTCAATAAATATACGGCAATAAATTTTTATCAATAAAATCTGAAATTTTTGTTAACCCGGATGGCCTGCCGCTGCCTTGAAATAGTACTCAAAACGTGAATTGAGTAGATACAAATCCCCATATCGGTTAGTATTGCGAAGGAGTTACCGGATAGCCGGAACGAAAAAAAGGAAAGAATGAATAGGGGTAAATAACGCGCCGGGTGTATTACCTCTAAAAGTGTCGATCTAACGTGCAATCTGAATATGATACCAGCTCTGTTAATATGGCTGTTTAAAAGATACGGGAAGCCTTTTATAGCAAAACATCCGCTGCTTTTCAGCAGACTCGCCTTGACGGCAAAGAAACTGTCGCTCACCTTTATTCTCGTCGCGGTAGGGCTGTTAACGTATGCCCAGGAACGAACGCTGAACTATAAAGTATTACATAATGGTCATACCGTCGGCCGAATGCAGCTGTTAGAGCACACCGAAGGAAATGACACATTTTTAAAAGTCGCTTCCGATGTGAATATCCGCTTTATATTCAGCGTTAAGGTAAATATCCGGGAAGATTCGCATTATCGCGACGGTACACTGGTTTGTTCGCACGTATGGCGCGCAGTGAATGGCAGGCAGAAAGCCGATAAATACACGAGGGCCAACGGCACCAACTATCAGCTTACCGGCGACGGGGAAACCCGCAGCATCAACCGCGCCGAAATCACCAATAACCTGACACTGATGTACCTGGAGGAACCGGTAGGATTGTCACAGATCTATTCTGACAATTTTCAGCAGTTTGTACCCATAAAGCAGACCGGCAGCCATACCTACCGCATCAACCTCCCTGACGGAAACTATAATTTTTACACTTATAAAGATGGCGTATGCAGCAGGGTTGACATTCATCACTCCCTATACACCATCCAGATCCAGCTAACATAAACATGAAAGTATTAGTAACCGGGGCCACGGGTTTTATTGGCCGGAACTTATGTCTGAGGCTTGCCAAACAAAATTATACGGTCCTTGCGCTCTGCCGCAACATCAGTCACCCCTATCTTATCCGGCATAAAAATATCACCCCG
This sequence comes from Mucilaginibacter sp., assembly GCA_035547875.1. Classification (GTDB taxonomy): domain Bacteria; phylum Bacteroidota; class Bacteroidia; order Sphingobacteriales; family Sphingobacteriaceae; genus Mucilaginibacter. The sequence continues at coordinate 118,622 of DASZTX010000019.1, forward strand.
GTAAAGGGCGATATTCTCGACAGGGCAAGCCTTGTAAAAGCAATGGAGGGATGCAATCAGGTATATCATACTGCAGCAATGGCTAAAATGTGGTGCCGGAATAAGAACGACTTTTACGCAACCAATGTGACCGGCACCCGGAATGTACTCGAACTTTCCGGCGATCTATCGGTGGCAAAAGTAGTCTATACCTCTACCTGCGGCGTTTGGGGGCCTACCGTAAAATATCCGATGACGGAAGAAGACCCGCGTATTGACGGCTTCGCCATTGATTACGAGCGTACCAAATACCTCGCCGAACTGGAAGCTAAATCATTTTGGGAAAAAGGTCTGAATGTGGTGACCGTCAATCCTTCAAGAGTCTATGGCGAAGGGCCTATAACCGACAGCAATACCGTGGGCAAAATGATCAGCGGGTATTTAAAGGGGAAGTGGCGTATTATCCCCGGCGACGGGACCCAGGTAGCAAACTATGCTTATCTGGATGATGTTGTTTCGGGGCATATTGCGGCGATGGAACACGGGGTAGCGGGTAACAGGTATATCTTAGGCGGCGAGGATATCAGCTTTAACTCATTTTTTGAAACGCTGCGAAACATCAGCGGTAAAAATTATAACATGATCAGATTGCCGCAGCCTGTTATTGAAGCATTCAGTCATTTTGAAAGGTTGAAGACAAGCCTCACGGGACTGCCGCCGGTCTTTCTGCCGGAATTTGCCGCAAGGTTAAAAATGGATCAAAAATACAGCAGCAAAAAGGCTGCAACGCAACTCAGCTATAAGATCACACCCTTCAAGGAAGGGATGGCAAGGACGATTAACCATATCAGGAATTTATGAACGCTTTAACCGCCATAGTAACCGGAGCCAGCGAAGGACTCGGAAAATCGCTCGCAGTTGAGTTGGCCAGCCGGGAGATCGATCTTGTCCTCGTCTCGCTACCTGCTTCCGGCCTGCCTGAACTGGCGAATTACATCAGAAGAAACTTTGGAGTGAATGTTTCGATATTCGAGACTGATCTGACGCTCGCCGACAGCTGCTTGGCTTTATTCGACTGGTTGAAAAACAACGGTATCAGGGCTCATATCCTGATCAATAACGCCGGACTGGGAAACCTCGCAGGATTCGGTGATATGAATGTATCGTTTTACAAAAAGCAGATCGAACTGAATGTGATGGCACCGGTGTTGCTTACCCGTCTGTTTATTGCGCAATTAGATACCGAACGCACTTCGTACCTGCTGAATGTTGGCAGTTTGGCCGGACGATTTATAGTTCCTAAAAAACAGGTGTACGGCGCAACAAAATCATTCATTAATTATTTTACCCGCTGCCTGCAGGTAGAACTGTACGGCAGTAATATCAGCATCAGTTTGCTCAGTCCCGGCGGAATAAATACCAAACCTGAGCTGCTCGTGCAAAATCACAACCTGAGAGGCATTGCCAGAACGACCATTACCGAACCGGATCGCGTTGCTTATGAGGCCATACATGGAATGTTTCTGGGTAAACGGGAAATTATACCCGGCGGTATAAACAAACTGATGGTATTGCTCAATGCCGTATTACCGTCATTTGTAAAAGATATGATTATAAAAAGTAAACTGAAGCCGGTGGTAAAATTATAAAAACCAGCTGGTCGTCCGGAGGGGGCAATGCAAGCTGATATGCCCTGAACGGGCGACCGGCTGGGATTTTTTGCATCATGTATGATGAAAGCGATTATCTTTGAAAGGGACAATCAACCTTTTAAAGTGGAGTATAGCGAAAGCGCTGTTATTAATTTAGTAAGGGAGGGAAATGAGCGGGCGTTTGAAAAAATATTCAGGGAATATTTTAGAAGACTGCACGCCTATGCCTATACCTTTACCAAAGATGACGAACAGGCAGGGGAAATTGTTCAGCAGGTCTTTTGCAGGATATGGGAAAAACGCAGCCAGCTAAAACCCGATGGCTCCCTCAAAGCTTATCTCTATCGCGCCGTTCATAATGCCAGTATCAACCATTTAAAGCGTCAAAAAAAAAGGAGCATTTTTACGGTGCATCATAGCAGTATAGGAGATCAGCCAACGGCAGAAGCCTCAGAGAAGGTGATGATCGCCGAATTGAATGTTCATATTCAGCGGGCTCTGAAAGATCTACCGCCACAGTGTCGGCTGATCTTTCAGCTCAGCCGATTTGAAAACCTCAAGTACAGGCAAATTGCCGATCAGCTTGACATTTCCGTAAAAACTGTTGAAAATCAAATGGGAAAAGCGTTAAAGATATTAAGATTAAAACTGGCAGAATTTCTTCCCGTTATTTTGCTATTGATTATGCGGTTATATAAATGAAAGCAGCTAATAACCATATAACAGATGACCTTCTGGTAAAGCACCTGCTTGGCGAAACCAATGAAGCCGAGGCCAGGGTTGCGGAGCTATGGATAAATGCGAACGATGCGAATAGTAAGTATTATAATAACCTGAAGCTGATCTGGCAGGAAAGTGAGCGGATCGCTCCTGCAAGCGAAGCCGACGAAGACGCAGCCTGGATGCGTCTGCAAAGCCGTATCCGCTCCGGCAATACTTCGGATAGGCCCCGCCGCCTGACAAATACGACATGGTTAAGCATTGCTGCGTCGATATTGCTTATATGTACCATTAGCTATTTTGGCTATACACGGTTTTTTAGTACACGGCCTGTCAGTATGGACAGTGGCAGGGGTACGCTTACTCAAAATCTGCCCGATGGTTCATCCGTTACCTTAAACAGTAACTCCCGGATTGTATATCCGGCGCACTTCAGGGGTGATGAACGTCTGGTGAGATTAAGCGGCGAAGGCTTTTTTAAGGTTAGTCCTGATAAAACAAAACCGTTCATTATAAAAATAAATGCTGTAACGGTCAGCGTGGTTGGAACGTCTTTTAACATAAAAGATACCCGGACAAAAACAGAGGTAGTTGTGGAAACAGGAATTGTAAAGGTAAATCTGGGGGGAAAACAGGTGACTGTTCATCCGCACCAAAAAGTTATTGCCGATAAAAACACCAACAGACTGATGGTTCTCCAAAACAACGGAAGTCTTTATAATTATTATATAACGAATGCCCTTATATGCGATGGTACCCCGCTGGCCGAACTCGTGGAAAAACTAAACCAGGTATATGGCAGCAAGATACAGATTGCAGACCCGAAACTACGCGGGTTGCCTATCACGACGACATTTAAAGGCCAAACGCTGCAGCAAGTTCTGAAAGTGATTGCCGAAACGTTCAAGATACAGGTTGAAAAAAAGGGCGATAAGATCATTTTAAAACAGGCCGGATGATTGCCAGACCGACACCCTTATCTAAATTTTTTCTCCTGTTAATTTATTCCATCGCAGGTGCGGCTGTATGCCGCGCACAGCCTGTCCTGAATCGTTATATCACGATGAATGTAAAAGAACAGCGTTTGGGCAGTGTATTACATTTGATGGAGGATAAAGGCAAGTTTCAGTTCTCGTACAACAGCAATCTTATCCCCGGCGATAGTGTGGTAAATATTCAGGTTGCGAACCAAACCGTTAAGGACGCGCTTGATAAACTGCTTGATAACCGCTTTGAATACCGGGAGGCGGAAAACTTTGTGATCTTGCGCTATGCTCCGTCGCGGCTTATGCTGCTTACCGACAAATTTTCAACCGAGGGGCAATGGTGTACCATCAGCGGCTATGTGGCAGACGAAGCGAACGGTAAAAAGCTGGAGAATGCAAGCGTTTACAGCAGGCGTACGTTAGAGTCAGCGCTGACGGATGCAGGTGGGCATTTCGAACTGAGAATTAAAAACGACAACCAGCCCGTTGTATTGAACGTGAGTAAAGAAAATTACCGCGACACTTCGGTAACGTTTTTATCAGAATTAAAGGTTTACAGCAATAAGACGACCGCCGACCAGGATAACAGCGATTATAGTTATCTTCCTGGCGATCTATCAAAACTGGAAAATTCGCGGATGGGTCGCCTGTTTATTTCATCCAAACAAAAGATCCAGTCGTTAAACCTCGGCGGCCTGATCAAGCAGGCGCCTTTTCAGGCTTCGTTGGTGCCCGGTCTGGGTACGCACGGGTCGCTGAGCGGACAGGTGGTGAATACCATCTCGCTGAATATTGCAGGAGGTTACAACGCCGGGGTGAACGGCGTGGAACTTGGAACCTTCAATCTCGATAAAAGCGACGTGCAGTCTTTTCAATTGGGCGTGTTATTTAACACCGTTGGCGGTATGGTAAGCGGTGTGCAAATAGGCGGCGCATTTAACCAGGTATTTGGTAATTTCAGCGGCGTGCAGGTGGGCGGCGTTTTCAATAATGTAAACGGCGATTTTAGCGGTGTGCAGACTGCCCTCGGATTTAACTCTTCCGCTAAACTAAGGGGTGTACAAACAGGGCTTCTCAATATAGCACGAGGTAATGCATCCGGACTTCAGGTGGGCTTAATGAACCTTGCTGTTCAAAAATTCACCGGCATACAATTTGGACTTCTGTTTAATTACGTCCGGGATTTACGGGGAATGCAGTTTGGCCTTATTAATGCCTCAGATAACTCGCATGGCGTAAGTATCGGTCTGATCAATTTTGTTAAGAACGGTTATCGCAAAACGGTGATCAACACCAACGAAACAACCGATATAAATCTGCTTTATAAAACCGGGACACCCTGGTTCTATAATATTTTTTTAGCGGGCGGTAACGTCGATCCCAATAAAAAGCTCTTTACCTACGGGCTGGGATACGGTAACGAAGTCCCAATTTTCAGTTTTTTAGCTTTCAACACCGAGGTTACGGCGCGGTATCTTTACCAGGGTGACGGCCGGTATCTCAACCTGCTGTACCGGATCGACGGCGCGCTGAATATTAAATTTGGTTCATTCAGCGTTATGGCCGGTCCCTCGCTTAACTTTTATTACAACGAGCAGCAGAATCGTGTTAACGGCTACACCTATGTTCCCGACTTACCAAAACATTATCCCACCAACAACCCGCACTACACACGCTGGATTGGCTGGACCGTGGGTATCAGTTTGTTTTAATCTGAATCTGCCCCCTTGCGCAAGGGGGCAGATTGTTTAAGCATTATAGCTTCCGGCAAATTCAATAGCGAAAGCTTCGAACTTTCTGCCGGATAGATCTGGTTTATGCCGGTCATAATCCTCCCATACAATTCCCGACCGCATAGCTGAGCCCATTTCGGTCAGATTCCTTGCCACATCTTCGGATAAACCGCCCTGCTGCATTCCGGCAATCGATTCTTCATCCGTAAACTGCACCCAGGGCAACCCAGGCTTTCCAATTGCATTACCCAAAATAGCCGTAACCTCCCCGGCTGTCTTTTCATCGCTTGCGACATAACGCACTTTGTTGCCTGCGAACGGACTGGTAATTTCCTCAAATGCTGCATCAGCAATATCTTTGGGATGCACCAGCACCAACCGTGTATCCGCCGGGTAATTTGCCCCCAATATGCCTGCATGCTTTATCATGCCGATGTTATTAAAGAAATTATAATAAAAGGACGCAGGGCGAAGATGCTTTATCACAACGCCTTCCAACGCGTTAAGAGCTTCCTCAACCTGATGCATACCGGCAATCGGGCCGGTACCCGAAGGCAGGTCAGCGCCGATACTGCTGAGATTAACAATGTGCTTTACACCAGCTGCCTTTAAAGCGGCGGCATAGCTTTGACCAGTCTTCCGGATAAAGCCTTTGTAGTCGTCCGAAACCGGTTGCGGAGGGACCATCGTGTAAACCACGTCGGCCCCGGAAAAGGCCCTGCTCAGAAAATCGACATCCTCAATAGAACCTATTGCTGCAGATGCTCCGATCGCTTCTATTTCCTTTCTCCGGTTTTCGCTGCTGCTTACCACAGTCACTTCATGACCGGCTTTAACCAATTGCGTTGCAAGTGCCCCGCTGATGTTCCCTAAAGAACCTGTTATAGTAATTTTCATTTTTGTGTTTTATTTATTGACAGCAAAGTTATCTTTGCACTTACTTTTTTACAAGTACTTACCCCAAAGTATGTAGTCATGACGGAGATAAAGGAAAATTCAACGAGGAATTATAATAAGGGTTTATCTATCACCGCCTGCCCGGTGACCTATGCCATCAACAAGATCGGCGGGCATTGGAAACCCATCATATTGTTTCAATTGATGAGCGGCCCCAAACGGTACAGCGAAATTAAGCGCGCCATACCCGCCATTACCGAAAAAATGCTGATACAGCATTTGAAACAACTTCAGGACGATGACCTTGTGATCAGAAAGGCCGAAAACGTGGTTCCCCCGTTTGTCACATATTATCTGAGTGAGGGTGGCATAGACCTTACGCCGGTCTTATCCGCTATGGCGGAGTGGGGTCTCCGCGACAGCAAAAGGCAGGCTAAAAAAGCGCAACAGTAGCCACAAAACAGAAAAATTCCATTTTATGGAATTTTATTAATTTTAATTAATTGATTTACAGTGCATTAATATAAAGGCACCGGGATTGCAATGCTGGTTATTTAGTTAACAAAATTTATTTAAATAACTGGTAAAGCAACCATGAATAAGAAAATTATTATCCCTGTCATCGGGTTGAGCTTGTTGATATTTTCCTGCAAAAAGGACAATATTGGCAACCTCAACAACAATAGTCCAGCCACCCCCGTTACCACGGGAGAATCGTCAATTGCTCCGGCCAATTTTGATTTCAGTACGACAAAAGCAGTCAGTGTAAACATCAGTCTGGCATCACCAAACAACGAGCCAATTCCCGGCATTCCGGTAAATATCTATGCGGGAGACCCGGCAACCGATGCGCCATTATTAACAGCCATTACCGACAGGAGCGGTACACTACACACGGTGGTAAATGTTGCCACCCATATTGATACGCTGATAATTGATGCAAAATACATCGGACTTATGCGCAATGCGAAAGCTGTGATCGTCAATAACACAGTCAATGGCACCATAGGCGGCGTTAATGGCTACAGTGGTAATATTTCCGAAAGCAACTACGTATCGCCTGCTACTAAAGGGATGCGCAGCTACGCGGCTTCGCTGGTAACTGCCTCGACGGATAATACAAACTATACTTATATGGGGCAGTACGATAGTTATGGTGTTCCGAAATATCTGGAAAGCCCCTCGGACGTCATTACCAACGAACTGCTGTCCTTCATTAATGCATCATTGCCTGAAACAGTGGATGTGAGGATTTCTCATCCGCAATATCTTCAGTCGTCAGCAACTGCTGACCTGAATATCCTCGAAACATCCGACGTATGGATCACTTTTGTAAGCGAGGGCGCAGGGTATTTAAACTCGCTCGGTTTTTACACCTACCCCACCAATAATCCGCCAAAAAACGCATCAGAGATTACCTCCGTACAATATATTTTCCCGAATGCTTCATTCCCGGGTTCTGGCGGTAACTTAAAGGCTGGCAGCAAGGTAAAACTCGGAAGATTCAGTCCGGGAACATCGATAGGCTTCGTTCTGTTCGCTAACGGATGGAACACAGGTTCCAAAAAAGTAAGCAGCGATGTTGCCAGATTTTATTCGACCACGGCTTGTAACCCCGAAAGCAATCCTGCGCTAAAAAAACACACGGTTTTACTTTACTCCGCTACGCAAAATTTATTCCTTATCGGTATAGATGACCAGAACCGCGAGACTGGCAGCGATAATGACTTTAACGATGTCGTGTTTTATGCGACCTCTAATCCTGTAACGGCGATATCAACCAACGAAGTTCAACCGATTGATCAACCCAAAGATACCGACGGCGATGGCGTAACCGATGTTTTTGATCAGTTCCCCACAGATCCCACCAGGGCATATATAAGTTATTACCCGTCTGAGAAGACATTCGGAACACTGCTTTTTGAAGATTTGTGGCCTGCCACCGGCGATTATGATCTAAACGACCTTGTTGTAGGTTACCGCTATAAAACTGTCAGCAATGCGCAAAATCAGGCTGTAGAGATGTATGCAGATTATATGGTTAAGGCCGCAGGTGCGTCATTTATAAATGGCTTTGGCGTACAATTTCCATTCAGTCCTTCTCAGGTAAAGACCGTGACCGGGCAAAAGCTGATCGGCAACTACATCACCCAAAACAGTAATGGTACCGAAGCGTCGCAAAGCAAGGCCGTGATCATTCCATTCGACAATTATCAGGCGATCATAAAACGCCCGGGTGGATATTATATCAATACCCAGAATGGCGCACCGTATATAACCGGCGACACCGTACATGTACACATGAATTTCAACAGCCCGATTTCGCTTGGCACGCTGGGTACAGCGCCGTTCAACCCTTTCCTGATAAGTAATCAGCGCAGAGGCTATGAAGTACATCTCCCCAATATGGCCCCGACCGACCTTGCAAATAAGGCGCTGTTCGGGACTTTACAGGACAACACACAAACAGGCATGGGAATTTATTACAAAAGCAAAGATTCATGGCCATGGGCATTAAACTTCACCGTTCCTTTTGATTATCCGGCTGAAGGCTTCGCCATCTCGAAGGCATATAATTACTTCCTCGACTGGGCGAAATCAGGTGGAACAACACATCAGGACTGGTATCTCGATTCCGGTAATAATCGTAACGAATCGGACATTTATAAGAAATAGAAGGGCGCTTTACCATAAACAACGAAAGGATCAGCAATACGCTGGTCCTTTTTTTATTGGAGTGATGCTTGCTCAGATTCCTAAGCCATATCTGTACAATTTGAATATTCTCTTAAGTTTGTATTCTCCTTTTTATCCTGATATTCACTACCCATATCTATTCATTGAGCGGCGGACGGCAGATGATATATTGAACCGTTACTTTCATTAGCGTAGCCGACATATTTGCGATGAGCATCTTTGTTTTACCGGATTGGCGAATTCAAAGAAAAGCCGGAGCCTGTTAAACAGGTCCGGCTTAAAGTAAATATGCTGATGTAAGTTATAAGTCAGATGTCGATCGGGCCAGATAGATAGCCAGCTTGCCGTTAACTGCAATCCGGTTTTATAAATACCCGGATGTTTATTTCACTTCTCCGTGAGGAGTATGAATAAATGACTTATTGGCATTACGCAGTTTGAAGACCAACTTGAACATGGTAAGAAAAGCCCCGGGAAGACTTAATATCGCCTTAAATAATTGCCGGCTGTAATATTTGCCCGGAACGGCGGCAAGGATTGAAGCATAAGCGACCGCCCAGATCAACAGCCAGTAAACCGATTGAACAGATGGCTCAAAAACAAGCGACAAGATAAAAACGACCGGCAAGATACCCAATAACAGGATGCGCGGCAGCAGGATGGTCTGCATTACTTTATCAAAAAAATCGATATTACCCTTCAACAATAATTGTAAAAAGCCATCACCGATATATTTCTTCATATAATGGTGCTGTGCCGACAGCCAGCGACGACGCTGATTTTCGAAGGTCCCTTTTTTAGAGGTTTTTTCGTCGTAAATCAGTGCATCTTCAGCGTATCCGAACCTGATGTTCTTGCGCAGTAGCCTTAACTCCATCTCTTTATCAAAGCCACCAACAGCGGTGATCTCTGGCATAATTTCTTTAAACAAATTAAATTCGAGCGCCATTCCTGAGCCGATAATGGCTGATGATAATCCAAGTGCACAATGTCCTTTCCGGAAAATATGGTTATTAATCCCTTCGCTTACCGCATCCAGCAGCGCGAACATGGTATCTGTATTTTTCGCCACACGCTGTCCCTGTATAACCCTATACCCGGTTTGCACAGCATCATTCATTTTTAATAAAAAGTCAGGTGCGCAAATGTTATCAGCGTCAAGCACAAGGGCATAATCAAATTCGCTTTCCGTTTGCCGCAACGCCTCGTTCAACGCCTTAGCCTTGGTGCTTTTCTCGAACGATACCTCAACCAGTTGGATCGGCAGCATGCGTAGTTTTGCCAGGGTTTCCGGTTGAAGCGAATCCGCTATGACGATAACCTTCCGCTTGTGGGCGGGATAATTTAAAGTTATTGCAGCCATAACAGTATCAACGATGACCGCATCTTCCTTATATGATGGGATATAAATGGCAAAGCTGGCCAATTTCTCACTTTTAGGGTATTTTCTTGCAGGCAGCACTTTGCCTGCTATGGAAAAAACAAAAAGGTATAGCGACTGAAAAGCCAGAAATATGAAAACGACCAGCGAGAGACAGTACAGGATATCATTTAAGTAACTCATAATTTCTTGATTTAATAGCGTTTATAATGCAGGTTCCACATAAGGCCGGCCCATAGCCGGTTTACAAAATCCCATTTCCCCTGCAGCGAATATTTTATCATGGAAAGGGGCGTCGAAACAGAAATAAAGAACAGGCGGCTGACGAGCCCCTGAAAACCGGAAATATTCCGGCGGATGAACAATAACCTGTTCCGGTTTTGATAATATATCTTGAGCAGACTGATCTTACCGACACTCATCGACTCTTTATGATAGATCACTGATTTTGGCTGATACCAGATTGTAAATCCGGCGCGTTTGGCATGTTCGCAAAAATCAAGCTCCTCATAATAAAGAAAGTAGTCTTCCGGCAGCAAACCGATCTTGTCGAGTACCCGCCTGCTGATGGCCATGGCGGCGCCATGCGCCAGATGTGTCCGTGACGGCACGTCGTACTGGCCTGCGTCAATTTCACCGGTACCGATAAAGCTTCCGCGTGCCGTAAAAGGATTTATTGGCGTTCCGCCTGCATATTGAATAATACTTTTGGTTTGATAATACAGAATCTTCGGACTGACGATACCGACGTTCTCATCAGAATAAAACAGATCGACGATGGGCTCCAAAAAGCCGGGTTCCACTTCGGTGTCATTATTCAGCAAAAGGATAAAATCCCCCTTGGCTTTTTCAATCCCTCTGTTATTTCCACCCGCAAAGCCCTCATTAACCGGATTCTGAATAAATATAATTTCTGGAAACTCAGCGGCAATATAACCTGCATCAATAGTCGAGGCATTATCCACCACAATTACTTCCACGTTAGGGTAGGTAAGCTGCCGCAGCGATTGCAGCATTTCTATGGTCACTTTATCAGTGTTATAGTTTACCGAGATGATGGAAACCAGCGGATGATCTTTATCTTTTTTCATCGTATTAATTTTGTATGGTTGCTTCCGGCGCACGTACAATGCGCTTGTCCCAGCGATAAGCCAGCCAGACCATCGGAATACTCATAAATGTCACAACTCCTGTCGGCGCCTGTCCAAGTACCTGATTCCCGTAACTGGCAACGGCAATCCCGACAAAACCTGCAAAAAGCGCCATCGTCGTCTGCCGCAATCGCAGGTCGTTTTTCATTTTGAAAATCATGATGATACCGGCAAGGATAAAAGTCAGGATCATGCCGACGTGCAGCGTGAGGCCGACAATGCCGGTTTCGGCCCATATCCTCACATACCAGCTGTCGGTAGGCGTCTCTGCAAGCAGGGTGCCCGGACTGAACCGCTGCCCCCATGACCCTGCCGAACCAATCCCGCCGCCAATTGGCCTTGATGCGAGATAGGCGCTTAATTTTTTCTGATTGTTAAGCCGGACCTGCAGCGATGGATCGTTAGGATCCATTGCGCTGCGCATACGCTGTATTTGATAGTTCCCCGCTCCTATTGTGGTGAATTTAAGCCCGCAGAATAATATGGCGACGATGGCTACTCCCATCGACAAAACCTTAAAATTTCGTGTAAGAAAAAGATAAACCATGATACCAGACAGCGGAACGAATAACGCGCCCCGTGTACCGGATATAGCCATTCCCCAAAAGAAAAGCGCTGCCAGGGCGAAATACCCGATCTTGCTTTTTAACTTCTGCGGACCTAATGCAAGGATCAGGCATACGAGTGCAATATGTCCCATTGCCGCGCCGAACTGCCCTGCGTCAGAATAAAATGAGAAGACCCGCAGACGACCGAACAATACGTGTGTTTTATAAGCCCCGGCATCAAGCCAGGCCTGCTCATAATGGTTTACGCCAAGATACAACTGCTTTACTCCCCACAAGCATGCAATGATTGACCAGACAATCCACACCTTTATAAAAATCTTCACTTCTTTTGGATCATTCAGCAAAAGGATGGTAAGAATGATCAGCTGGATCATGTACAGCGAAGTACCCCGGACGGAGTAAAACCACGCGGCGAAGCTTCTTGCTTCCGGATTGATCACTTCGAAAAAAGTAAAAGCTGTCCACACCACTATACCATAAACAAAAGGATTTTTAAGGTATTTATAATCCCGTGAGGTGGACTTTATCAACGCGCCGAGCAGTGAAAGTAACAGGAACACATCAAGCGACAATCCGAACGGCGCAGAAGAATAACGGATCATACCATTGGCAAAAAAACCAAAGTTCAATACCGTATATAACCCGATACGCGGATTTTTGATGATTAACGCCACATACATGACAATGAATGGCAAAGCAATCAGCCCGCCTGCTCCTGCCAACCCGGTCTTAACGATAATATAGCCAAGACAGGCTGCCACTATCGAGATCAGCAGTACCTGTGTGAGCCAAAAATTATATATCCGTTGAACCGTCATTTGTTAAATCGTTTTAAGCCCCCTAATTATTCTGACCGAATTCACTACCCCTTCCTTCCAGAAAAGCCCTGCTTTAAAAACTTTAAGTATGTCTTTTAACTGGATCCAGCCCACAACAGCACCCATCAAAAAGGTAAGTGTTGACACGGCGGCAACGCCATATAACCCTGTACCTGCCCATAAGGCTACGAAATCAAACAGGATGTTTGTTGCCAGCATGATGATGACTTTCAGCGTATTTTTTTCGGGCCTGTTACCGGCGTCCAGCAATACGCCGCAATACCTGTCGAGGGGGATAATAGCGGCATAAAAACAGAATATCTGCAGAAGTAAGGACGAACCGGCATATTTATCGCCGCCAAGCAAGTGCACAACTAAGTCAGGAAATCCCAGAAAAACAACCAGTAAAGGCAGAATCAAGGCTGTAAGAAATCCGCATTGACGGTAAAAGAAAATCCGAAGTTCCTTAATTTTTCCATGTTGCCAAAGCGACGTCGCGTTAGGAACTGCAACGGAGGCAAAGGAACGTACCGGGATCTCTATGGCTTCAATTAACTTTTGCGGAACGGCATATACTGCTACAGCAGCCGGGCCAAGCCAGCTTGCAATAATAAACTGATCGGAACTGCGCAATAAAGTCGAAGCCACCATGGTCAGCATACTGTATCTGCCGTACGCTGACAATTTCTTCCTTTCAACACCAAGTTTTGTCTGCCATCTTCCGACATGCAGCCAGCCAAGCGCAAGGCCCGTAATACCCATTCCAAATTGAAGAAGGGCATAATAAAGGGCTACATCCCGTATCCCGAATTGCAATTTCAGCTGAAACAGCAGCAAAAGCGTAAAAGTCAGGGCAAAGACGATCTTAATAACCGCCAGCTTTTTAAACTGCGACCGTGCCTGCAACTGCCATTGTAAAAGCTGGAAAGGCAACGCCGAGAACAGCCATAAAATGGCAAACCGGGCAGCAAGGGAAAATGCTGTATTATCCCATGAGAAAAAATAACTTACAGGAAGTCCCGCAACGGAGATGATCAGGGTGAATAATAATAACAATTGCCATGCAGCGGCAACCAATCCCGACCTCTCCCTGTCATTGCCGGCGACTACATAATAGCGTACAAAAGGCGTTTGTACCCAACCGCTGCGCAGCATTTCTACCAGGGTGTAAACTGTCAGCAGCATAAACCACTGCCCGGCATCAGCAATTGAATACTGATGCGCTATAAAACCGAGGTTTACAAAGCCAAGCGCAGCCGTTATACCGTTGGATAACAACGACCATGAAGTATTACTGTAAAAAAGTCTTTTAATCATCAGATCAATTATTTTCAACCAGAATCCGGTTTTCCTGAACGGAGCCGCCAAAACGGTGCAGGTCTATAATATTTATCAGTTGCCTGGCTCTTTCGCGCCAATCGCTTTTCCGGGCCATCGATATCCTGTCGTTAATCAGTTGTTCATCATTTTCATTAAGCGCTGTTTCTATTTTCTGCATGAATGAAGCAGCATCCGCCGCGGTATATATCACCCGGTCTGCGGCGCCGAGTGAAGCAAAAGGCGTCATGACCACGGCCAGACCCATAGCCAGGTATTCGTTGGCTTTCAGGGGATAAATGGCAGCCGTCATTTTATTGCGTACATAGGGTATAATTCCGACATCGATCTGTCGCTGAAGCCCGGGAATACTGGCTGCAGGCACGGGCGGCTCAAAACAAACATTGATGTATGGCAAAAGTCGCTCGTAAATACGCTGCTCACGAACCTTTCCCACAAACAGGAAACGTGTTCCCGGCATATCCTTGATCACCTGTTCCAGCAGATCAATATCAATACGGCTATCCATTGTCCCGGTGTAGCCCACCGTTTTTATATAGCCGTCGTTCAATTTCCGGTTGGTAATCTGGTCGAAAAAAGCATCGAAGTGGACTCCGTTATTCACCACCTTTACCGGTTTGCTGATCTGGCTTCTGCGCTTTTTCAGTTCCGCAGAACTTACGATCACCAAATCGGTCTTATCAATAAATTTTGCTTCCTCCGCTGCAACAAAACCCTTAAACCAGGGCACGGTGGTAAAGTCATCATAGATGTAATACACATTGTATTGTATATTATTGATCGCCCAGTAATTGCCCAGAAACGGCTGAAAGGCGTTAAACCCTATGATGTCGCGCATTTGTAGCTTTTTTATCGCCCGGTTTATAAAATACCCGGTTATCGCCGCATTGATTTTGTTGGCAAGAGTGAAAAGCTTGTATGATTTGAATATAAACGACGGTAAAACGGGTGGGAGTGAGAGAACCCATAGCCCGTTATTACCATTGTCGTTCACCTTACGTAATCTTTTTTTCAGGCCGATCAGCCTTTTCCAGTCAAATTTCTTTTTGCCGAACATTCCCTTAAAAAAGTCGGATATCGTGTAAGCATAATCAACATACAACACGAGGTTATTTACTGATGCACATTTCATCAGTTCGACGGTCGAGCGTAAATATTCAGCCTCCCAGGCAGGTAAGGCAAAACACACTATATGACTGGATTTTCTTTTCATTTCTTTACTTTAAATTCAGGGTGATCAGTTTTTTAACTTTCTTTCGCAACCAGCTTCTTTTCTTGGGAATCTCCCCGATGATGCCGTCCAGATTCGCTTCATCCGTATTGATGAGCCATGCGGAAAACGGCTTGTCGGTAACTATTGCCTTAAGTTTTGACAATATTTCTTTGTGCATTGGCAGCCAGGTATCAGTTGCCCTGAAAGCCAGCAGCAGCATATCCGAAGCCTTTATAATGCCGGAAGGTATTCCGGATCCCTCCTGATCTGGTGATATATAAATGACCAGCTGATTTTGCGAAAGGTCATGCGACACAAGCTGCTGAACGTTTTTATAGTTCAGTTGCTGTACAGTGGGCTTGTAAACAGAAAGCGCCGACGATGGGAGAGCATCCGCAAAAATCTGTTCATAAGCAGTTGGAACTACCCAGGTAAGGCCTGGATAAACTTCGCTAAGTGTTTCGTGTAATAAACCAATGTCTGCGCGCTGATAGGAGCCTGCTTTGACCGACACCATAGACAGCAGCGCTTGTCCGGTTTCATCAACCGATCCGGAAATAACAGGCAGAATGTTCGCAACAAAACGTTCCGCAAGCAGCCTGCGCAGCGCCTGACGGTAAGGCATACCATCGTCACTACCGGCAATAGACACACCGGCGACAGGCATATTGATAATTTTTTTGACGCGTTCGGGGCTACGAACCGATGAATCCATAAACTCACGCCCAATAGCTATGCCTGCCACAGATATTAGTCCTGCGAAAAAAGATAATGCTATCAGCAGGGCGCTTGTAGAAGGCTGCGCCCGGAGAGGGAAAAATGGTTTGTCCTGAACGACGATATTAGAGTTCAGCGAAAGGTTGCTCTGGCGTAAACGCGCAAGATGCAAACCGTTCAAAATAGCCAGATATTCTTTTTCATTGATATCAGCCTGGCGATCGAGTCGTTTAATGGTAGAGCCAAGGGGCGCAAGCTGATCTATTTCGTCCAGATAATTCTGCTTTTGATTATTTAAGACCGCAAGCCCGGCGGTTGACTTTTCAGTAGCAACAGCATTATCCACATACTGACGGATCAGGTCCGGGCGTGGAATGGCTTCCAGCGAATAGTTTACATTAAGATATTGATTGGACGCAGCCTTTAATGAATCACCCAAAGCCTTTACCTGTGCGGCATAAGCTGCTATTTTAGTTTTATCATTAAACACCTTTGCTTTTTCAAGGCCGTCGTTTGCGTCGCTCAAACGCTTTCTTAAATCCATAAGATTAAGGCCGTTTTCAACCTGGCTTTCACGCGAGCTTAGTTTCTTTTCGACCTGGGATAAGGCTTGCTTGCTGCCTTTCTGTGCAACTTTTTCGGCATATATCTCCTTATCAAGGTTTTCCTTAGCTTCTGCTACATAGCGGGTTTGCTCATAGTAATTTATTACACGGTTCTTTTGCCCGAATTCCTTCAGTGCGTTTTCAGACCCTTCCAGTTTTTTCTTTGATTCTGCAAGCTTGGCTTCAAAATATTGTACCGCGCTGTTGGTCTGGTCTGATTTAAGGCGCTTGTAATTCGCAATAAAAATGCTGCTGTGCAGCTGAAGGGTACGAAGACATACCGCCGGATCGGTGCAGGTGTACACCACCTGGATCAGATCGCTGGTATTTATGCGGGTTACCACTAGGTTTGATTTCAGATCGTCAATACTATAATAAGAGCCCGTCTTATTCAGGATATTGGTTATTTCATTGTCATTCTGAGAGGAATAAAGACGGTTAAGATAATCATAAACATGCTGTTCGTCCTTTAATTGCCGCGCCTTCGCGATCAATGCGGTTCCGGCAATTTTTTGAAGATTTTCAAAACCCGGGGCATCCAGCACCTGGGGATCAGGTTTTGTCAGTAACAGATGTTCCGCAAGCAATTGCAATGCAACCTGCTGAATCGTTTCGCGGGATTTGGCAGAGGCCAGCAAGTTGTCGAATGCGTTGTTAACCGCAAAATAATCGAGCCTTTCATCTTCGGTGCTGGTGATGGAATAACCGCTGGCCACGCCGGTGTAAAGCGTAGTGGAGCTGGTATATTTCTTTTTAGCGTTTTTTGTAAGGAAAAAAACGGTCACAGCACACATCACAGGCAAAATGATCAGCCAGGTTGTGTACCTTAATAATATTTTTATGTAGTGGATAACGTTCATTACTTTTTTATTAATCGTTGAAACGGAACTCCCACCAGTACCTCGAGCTGGTAATATTGGGTCGAAAACTGCCGCTTTGCCTCCTCATAGTCGGCGCGTGCGTTTACATCAAATGTTTTCAAACGCGACAACTCGGCTACATCGATGATGCCATCCTTAAACTGCTTTTCAGCAATTGCATACTGGTTGCTTGCAGACTGTTTGGCCTCGCTGCGGATACTCAGCAGGTTACTGGTGTAAAGCAGGTTATAATATTGACGGATGACCTCTTTCTTTAATTCCTGGATCGCTTCATCGCGCTTGTTGACAGTGGAATGCAGGTCATATTTGTAGATCTTTATCCTTGATTTGCGTCCGACAAGTTCATATAAAGGAAGGTTGATCTGAACCCCCATCCGCAGGCCATTGGTGATATTGGATGAAGTCTGCGTTCCGGGCGTCTGGCTGTCAGCTGATACAATACTTTGGTTACCTGCCGAGTAGTTTACAAAACCCACTATATTATTGGTCCAGAGTTTTTTGCTGAATTCCAGCTGCGACTCTGCTGACTTTACTAAGTCTTCCTGAAAATTGACCGCCGGTGATTTCTGAATAGCGATAGAAACGATGCTATCCAACGGAATAAGTTGCTCCTGCAGATCTTTTTGCTCGTTAAGCATGGCGGTGCCGGTATTATGCGAATCAGTTGTCGTCTGACTAAAAGCATGAGTCACAAATAACATATATAAGGCCGCCAGAAATATTTTAATTTTTATGTTTTGCATTTCATTCCGTCCTATAGAAAGTTCCACAGGACGGACTATTAAAATTCAAAACCGTACCAAAGGGCTGTAAAAATATATAAATCTGATTATCAATATTTTAGATAAAAAGCCATTGGGGACTTATTCCAATTTCTGGAATACTCATCTAAATTTTGGATAAGGATTTTATTGCTTTATAACAAGCTCCCTTGCATGAATTCAGCGAATATCACTTCTGCATCCTGATAAACTTAAAAAATGTTCGTCTGGGATAAGTGTCAAATAATAAAAACTGGAAAGATTTCCATTTTTTGGAAGATTTAAAAAATACAAACTACTGAAATACAGAAATTTAACACAATGGCATATTATAGGATAACAGGAAAATAATTAAGTACCTGTTAATATCTAAAATTTGTTTTATGAACAATTTGAATTCAAATATCAAAGTCCTGGTAATAGAGGATGACCTCTATATGCAGACAATCCTTCAGGAATTTCTAAAGAAATATGAGGTGAACATCTATGCTGACGGGATAGATGCGCTGGTGTTTATGCAAAATGGCAACGTGCCTGATCTGATCATTGCAGACCTGAACACTCCGAAATTAAGTGGCCTGGAATTTATCGAGCAGATTAAGATAAGCGATTTTTTTAGCTCTATTCCTGTTATCGTGCTTTCCGGAGAGGAAAGTACCGTCAAAAGAATTGAATGCCTGGATGCAGGGGCTGACGACTTTATTGTAAAACCCTTTAACCCCGGCGAATTAGAAGCAAGAATAAAAGTGATTTTAAGACGGGTTGGTAAATTTAGCTATGCATCATGAATGAAGAAAAAAAAATATCCAAACCGGCCATAGCCTTTGTAGGTTTTGAACCGGCCTTATTCGACGATTTTAAAAAGTGTGACTTCCGCGATATGGAATCTCTTCATTTTGCAAACAGCATGCATCTTGTTTCGGAATGGATGGTAGAAGACCTGAATATCGTCGCCATTATCTCATTCGGTGAGATTCTTGCGCCCTCGGGTTTACCTCTCATTGAGGCCATAAAAAAAAGACAGTTGCCGGAAGTGCCATTTTTCCTGGTCGCCAATCAGTTGAATTCCAATTTACGGATCATGGCGCTAAAGGCAGGTGTTGCAGATATCTTTAGAACGCCTATTAAACCATCTCAAATTGAAAAAAGAGTTAACTTTTTTATTGACAACTGGCAGCGTTTGAACGTTAATAAAGAATCTGAATTGCCGCAAAAAAAGGGCATCGGCTTTGCTAAACGGGCTTTTGATATTCTTTTCGCTGGTACAGCGCTGATTTTGCTGTCTCCCTTGTTGCTGGTCATTTACCTGCTCATTAAACTGGAATCAAAAGGCCCGGCCTTTTATTATGCCTTGCGGGTTGGCTCCGGGTACCGGGTCTTTAAATTTTATAAGTTCCGGTCGATGTATGTAAATGCCGACAAGCGACTGAAAGAACTCAAGCATTTAAATCAGTACAATATCGACGCAGCAACGGAAAAACAGCCGACGGAGGCTGATCACCAGCGTTTATGCTCAGACTGTGTAAGTCACGGAAAATGCGGCTACCCCTTATTTGCGGACAATGTACAATGGTGCGAGCGCGACTTCCGGCAGATGAAAAAGACCGGACCGGGTTCAGCGTTTTTTAAAATAAAGAACGACCCGCGAATAACCAGGATCGGTCATTTCATCAGAAATACCAGTATTGACGAGTTACCACAGCTTTGGAATGTTATTATCGGCGATATGAGTATCGTTGGGAACCGACCTCTTCCGTTATATGAAGCGGAACGGCTCACCACCGACAAATACGCGCTGCGCTTTTCAGCTCCGGCTGGTATAACCGGTCTCTGGCAAGTAGAAAAACGCGGCAAAGGCGAAATGAGCGAAGAAGAAAGACTGATGCTTGATAATACCTACGCCAAAAACCATAGTTTAAAAAACGATATAAAACTTATTCTGAAAACCATACCCGCATTATTGCAGAAGGAAAGTGTGTGACGGGCGGGTTGGTTTTCAGTTTAGTCCCTCCCTCTCCCTGATTAATTAGACGAAGAGCATTGCCAGTTGTACGGCAGTGCTCTTTGTATTTCAGACGTATCAGGTTTTTGAGAATTCTCTCATTTTTTGGAAAAATTCCATTTTATGGATTAAAATTTCAATTATTTAATTGATTATCAATCATTTAACTCAATGGCACATTAGTGGCATAACGATTTAAAAGCAATTTAAAACTTATAGCCATGATATTAACCGAGAACATCTTAATCCCAAATCAACAGATCTTTGAACGTGCCAAATTAAGAATTGCCATAGAAGTTCAGCGCATCTTCAGACCAAGAAAGCACGGCATGGACGTTGTTGCCCATGAATTAATTAAGCGGCTGCCACTCGGGGCTGATCAGATCGACTATCATGTAATGGTTAAAGATGACAGTGACCGTTGTCTTACCTCAATCCCTAACCGCATTATTCACACCCTCAGAAAGGCTCCTTACTTTATATGGGAACAATATTTTTTACCTAAAGCCTGCGAGAAACTGAAGGCCGACATTCTGCATTGCACTGCCAACACCGCACCGCTAAATGTGGATGTTCCCCTTATATTAACCTTGCACGATGTTATTTTCCTCGAAAGGTCGCCTTTAAAATCAAAAGGCAGCTGGTATCAGCGGCTGGGCAATGTATATCGCAGTCTCATCGTTTCGAGAATTGCAAAAAAAGCCATGCGTATCATTACCGTATCCGAATTCCAAAAACAATTGATCGTCGAGAAACTTCAGATACCCGCAGAAAAAATTAAAGTGATTTACAATGGTGCAGATGAACGCTTTTTTACAAAGTATAGCGAGCAACAGATCAGCGAAACGTTGCAAAAATTCAATCTGAGCAAGGGGTACATCTTTTTTATGGCCAATACGGATGCCCGTAAAAATACCACCGGTGTTTTAAAAGCTTACGCAAAGTTGTTGAGGCATAACGCTGATGCGCCACGGCTCTGCATGAAGGGGTTAAATGACGACCAGTTGATTGCCTTGCTGAAACAGCAAAAACTGGAGTGGCTGTACGAAAAGATCGATCTGATAGGCTACGTTGGCTATATCGATCTGCCCGCTATTTATCAGGCTGCGGGTATGCTTTGGTTTCCATCTTTCAGCGAAGGATTCGGGCTGCCGATCATTGAGGCAATGGCCAGCGGAACGCCCGTAATAACTTCATCAGTATCCTGCATGCCTGAAATAGCCGGAGATGCTGCACTATTCGTTGATCCCAGGAAACCAAAATCACTTGCATTTGCCGCACAGCTCCTGTTGACCGACAAGGAACTTGCCGCCAGGTTAGTAGAAAAAGGAAAGAAAAGAGCAGCAGTATTTAACTGGGATACAGCGATCAGGGAAACTGTTGATGTTTATCACGAAGTAGAAGAAATGATTTAACTATGAGTATTAAGCAACGAATAAATAAAAAATTTGATGTCCTGTGCATAGACTACTATGACAGGCCAGCACAAAAAGCTTCTGAGCGAAACTTCATCCGATGGGTGCTGCTAAAAACCGTGATCAGTGCGGCGATAGATGCCATTAATGCATCCATCAGGCTCAGAAAGTGCAAAAAAGGCAAAATGGTGACCGTTAAAGGGGCGTTAAAGGTGAATGCCAAAGGAAAGATCATTATCGGAAATCATTGCAGCATCCGGTCCAGCATACGTACAACGCAATTATCCGCGGGTCCGAGAGCCACTATTCAGATCGGAGACAATTGTTTTATCAATTCCGGGACCATCATCACCGCTCGTAAAAGCATAACTATCGGCAATAACTGCCATATAGGTAACGAGGTGATGATGATGGACGACGATTTTCATGTCGTTGGAGAACAAAACGCCACCTCCGCCAAAGAATCCATCGTTATCGGAGATAAGGTATGGATAGCTGCGCGGGCAACAATCCTGCAAGGCGTAACCATCGGAGAAGGTGCTGTTATAGCCGCGGGTGCCGTAGTGACCAAAGATATACCGCCTTTTGTATTGGCAGGTGGTGTTCCTGCAAAAATTATTCGTAAAATTGATTCTTGTTCTGAATAAAACTACCTTCAGGTGAAAATATAATGGGTTTAAAGGAAATTGCAACATCAAATCCCGGAGTCAAACGTGTGCTGCACCGTATGATCGTAAAAAACGCCCGCCCCCGGTGGTGGGTCAGATGGTTTGTTACGCCATTCATTCACAACTTTGGCAAAGGATCGGTTACCCGCCGCAACGCCCGAATGGATATTTTCCCCTTTAACAAATTCAGTCTTGGTGCAAACTCGACTATTGAAGATTTTTCAACGGTCAATAACGGCGTTGGTAACGTTTTCATAGGGTCCGACAGCAGAATCGGTATTGGCAGCGTGTTAATAGGTCCGGTAACTATAGGCAATCAGGTTATACTCGCACAAAACATAGTCTTAAGCGGCCTTAATCACAGCTACACTGATGTTAATATTCCCATCCGTCTGCAAAAGGTAACTACTTCAACGATCACTGTTGAAGATGAGGTTTGGATAGGCGCCAATGCGGTAGTAACTGCCGGCGTTACCATAGGTAAACACAGTGTTATAGCGGGCGGGTCGGTTGTAACCAAAAACATACCACCCTTTTGTGTCGCTGTAGGAAATCCGGCAAAAATAATCAAGCGTTACGATCACGAAAAAGCTGAATGGGTAAAAGTCATTTAAGGTGTCTTTAGTCCTCGTGGTCGGGCTTTTTATTTTTTTCAACAAGCTCCGGAAAATCTTCAACCCTCGATTTATCGGTAATGCTCTTTACAATGTCATCCAGTTCGTATGCCGACGTTAAAATAAACTGCAGGATCTTATTTCGTTCTTCATCGGTTTCGTCACACACCTCCAGCAATGGGATCAGTCCCATAAGCCTCGAAAGCGGGGCACGTACCACATGCGACTGTATCCACGATATCTCCTTTAGCTTTTCATTCTGATCTTCTATTGCAGCGATGTACTTGAATCGCTGGGTAACATCGTTCGCAATGACGATGTTAGCCCGTAACCCTTTATATTTTATTGGAGCGATCTGTAACTCGACGTCAATTATTTCCCCATTTTTCTTTCTATGCTTCACCAATCGCAAGGGTGAAGCATGAGGGTTTTCCCGGTCTTCTTTTATCCATTTTTCAAGATTTGAATTTTCTTCCGACGGCCGTACATCATACAGCGTCATCGACAAAAACTCCTCCTTGCTGAATCCGTAATGATTAGTGGTCGAAAGATTAACATTTATAAACTTCAGGGTATCCACATCCACCACCCACATTGGCAATGGGCTCAGGTTGAAGAGGTCGCTATACCTTTTCTCGGAACGTTCAAGTGCATTTGTTATTTTTTTTCGTTCGATACTGTATATGATACTCTTATAAAGCGACATCGGCGTCAGTTCATCTTTCAGGATATAATCCGACGCGCCCAGCGATAAGGACTTAATGCCAAATGCAAAATCGACGTAACCGGTCAGCACAATTACCGGCGCATCATTAGCTACTTCGTTAATTCCGCTTATAAGCGCCTCTCCGTTGCTGTCAGGCAGTGAAAGATCAAGAAGTAGCACATCAAAGCTGCACTGCTCAAGAACCTCCCGCGCCGAACTAAAGCTCGTTACCTGTGTTATTTTCGGAGCAATGATATGTTCGAACAAAAAATCCTCGACCAGTTCAAAATCACCAGCATTGTCCTCTATCACTAAAATCCTGTAATCCCTTTTATCAGTAGCCATATTATTTGCCTTTTGGCATCGTTACGATACAAATCCAGAAATCCTGGATTTTTGAAATCGCCTTAACGAACTCCAGCGCATCCACAGGTTTGGTTATATAACAATTTACATTATTTCTGTACGAGGTAAGAATATCCTTTTCCGTCGATGAGGTGGTGAGCATGATGACCGGTATATGTCTATATTTCTCATTGTTTTTGATATAGACCAACACTTCCTGCCCGCTCATCTTGGGAAGGTTGATATCCAGCAGAACAAGGTCGGGTACGGTTGATTTACTTGTCAGGCCTTCAAAAAAATCAATGGCTTCCTTTCCGTCTCTTAAAATATTGAGCTGGTTAACAATTTTGCATTCTTCGAAAGCTTCCGTTGTCAGCAAAATATCTCCCTCATTATCCTCTACAAGCAAGATGTTAATCTTTTTCATACTCCGGATGTTTTATAATGGTAAAGTAAAAGGTACTCCCGTTATTTTCAGAGGATTCCACCCAAATCTTTCCTCCGAGGTTTTCAATGATCTTTTTTGATATTGCCAGCCCCATGCCCACGCCAGAATAGGCATCCCGGTTGTGCAATCGCTGAAAAATAATAAATATTTTGTCGAAGTATGCAGGATCAATGCCTATACCGTTATCAGCTACTGAGATCTGCCATTGCGCGTCTGTTTCGGTACAGGATATTTGAATTCTGAGCGGTGTATCCTCTTTCCGGTATTTCAAACTGTTGCTGATCAGGTTGATTAGCACCTGCCTCAGCGGCGTCTTATAAAAATTCAATACCGGCAATTTTTTAAATATCACCTTCGCCCGGCTTTCTTCGATCTGTTTACGGTAAAGCGCCAAAATTTCGTTGATAAGCTCGTTCAGATCA
This sequence comes from Mucilaginibacter sp., assembly GCA_035547875.1. Classification (GTDB taxonomy): domain Bacteria; phylum Bacteroidota; class Bacteroidia; order Sphingobacteriales; family Sphingobacteriaceae; genus Mucilaginibacter. The sequence continues at coordinate 143,340 of DASZTX010000019.1, forward strand.
ATGTCCTCTGCGCTGTCCTCCAGCGTACCTACCTTTGAAAATTCAAGCAGGTCAAGAATGATCTGCCGCATCCTCATGGCGCCGTCCACGGCAAAATTTATGTACCGTCTCCCCTTTTCATCCAGCACATTTTCATATTTTCTTTCTATCTGGGTCAGGAAACTGGACACCATACGCAATGGTTCTTGCAGATCATGTGAGGCGACATAGGCAAACTGCTCCAGTTCGGCGTTGGATGTAGCCAGTTGTTTGGTCTGTATCTGCAGACTTTCATTTAATTCCTTTAGCCTGATATCTGCATCTTTTCTTTCAGTAATATCCTTAAAATATACAGCCAGGCCGGTTCCGGAAGGATAGGCACTTATTTCATACCATTTTTGCAACGGCGGGTAAAAATCTTCAAAATGCATGGCTGTTTGCGTACTTACCACTTCCTGATACTTTTTATACGACTCTGAATCGATGGCATCAGAAAAAATATCCCACAAATTGCTGTTAAGCATTTCCTGCTTTTGTTTCCCCAGCACCTTTTCCGCCATGTTATTCCAATAGGTTACCGTCCAGTTTTTATCAACCGCAAAAAAGGCATCGCCGATACTTTCAAGTATGGTGTTGCGGTCTTCCAGTATTTCCGTCACGGTCATCTCCGCGCGCTTCCTGGCGTCGATATCCTGAAAGCTGCCATAAATGCGAACACACTTTTTGTCGGCAATCTCAACCTCCCCTATTACCCTTATCCATTTTACATTTCCCCTGGCCGTTATAATTTCCAGCTCCACATCCCACGACATTCCCTTTTCAATGGCATCCTTTATCTTTTGTGTTATAAACTTCCTGCTTTCGCCGTCCTTATAAAAACTCAGGCCCGACTCCAGCGTAGGAGCAAAATCGTCATCCACCTGATGTATTTCGCGGGTGATGTCCGACCAGAATACCGTACCTTTTAAAAGATCGATCTCCCAGCTGCCGATTCGTGCAAGTGTGTTGGCCTTCTTTAATAAATTTTCCAGCTCTCTTTTTTCGGAAATATCTTTTGCCACGCAGAAAATCAGCCCGTCTTCAGAAGGCGTTGTCGTCGTCCATGCCAGCCATTTCACCTTTCCCGACCGGCTTATAAAACGGCACTCAAAATAGATGGCTGCCTCACCGTTCAGAACCTTGTAAAACTGTGTCATCGTACGCTCCTGGTCGTCAGGATGTACAAAATTGATAAAAGGCCTGTTCAGTAACTCAAGCTCGGTATATTCCAAAATATCAATCATCGCCGGATTGACCTTTTTAAAATAGGTATCTACACCGGTAATGCAAATGATGTCCGGCGCGAAACTGAAAATATGCTTCAGCTCCAGTTCCAGTTGCTTTCTCTTTATTTCCGCTCCAAAATGATTGTTAAAGTCTTCAAAAAGCGTTGAATATAAGTTCTCCTGCTTTTCAAGCGTTGGTAGCCCCAGGAGCAATACGCCGATAATCTGGTTCCCGTAGCAAACAGGAATTCCATAGGTACTCTTAACACCTGCTATCTGCGCTGCGCTTGTTCTTAAAAAGTTCTCGTTTTTTGTAATATCCGGCGAAAAATTCAGCCGCCCCGTTTCCCACACTACGCCGGGGATGCCCTCCCCTTTCACGAAGCTCTTCACCTCCGCGCTCTCATTGTAAAAGGCCTCCATTCTTTCCGAAGAAGAATATTTTGATATCAGGTTGATTTTCTTTTCATCAGGCGATACCATCCAGGCTTCAGCCATAATGAAATTGCCGTAGTCAGCAAGCCTTATTAAAATTTTTGTGAGTATCTCATTCAGCTCAACCTGTTCATTGAAGAATGTCCTTATCTCCGCAAGCAGGTTCTTTTGTGTTTCATAATTTTTGCGTTGAGTAATATCGCGTTCTACAGCAATCCAGTGCGTATAGTCTCCATGTTCATCACTTACCGGCGAAATGGAGAAGTTCATCCAGAACTCCTCGCCGTTCTTTTTGTAATTAATGGTTGAAATTTCGCAGCTTTTCCATTCCATCATGGAATCCTTCAACCGGCTTAACTCCTGCCTGTCAGACTTCGGGCCTTGCAAAAAACGCGGTGATCGTCCCAATACTTCAGCTTCGGTGTAACCGGTGAGGTCTAAAAATGCCTGATTTATGTATAATATTCTTGGTCCCGGTTCCTCATAAGGCTCAGCCTCGGTTATCATTATGGCATCGGTAGTGTTTGTTATCACCGATTCAAGCAGCTTTAAATGATGCTCCTCTTCCTTTTTTCCGGTAATGTCCCTTATGAACATGGAAATGCCTTTGCCAGATGGATAGACCCTGTTTTCCTGCCACAGATTTAACGGAGCATAGTAGTCTTCATTGATAACGGGAACGTGTTCCTTAAACGTTTTTTGTATCGCATCATAGGTCTTTGTCCCGATCGAATCAGGAAACACCCCCCAAATGTATTTACCGATCAATTCCGATTGATCTATGCCCAGCAGTTCGCCTATTTTCTTATTGACATAGGTATAGTTCAGGTTTTCATCCAGGGCGATAAAGCCATCGTTAATATTTTCCAGCAGATTTTCTATCTGTGAGCTTTTGCGTTTTATTTCTTCTTCTGCAAGCTTTCGTTCCGTAATATCAGACCGTATTGCAATATATTGATATGGTTTGCCTTTCGGATTCAAAAAAGGAACAATGGTCGTATCTACCCAATAAATCGTACCGTCTTTAGCTTTATTCCTGATCTCACCTTTCCATATTTTCCCTTTAGCAATCGTTGTCCAGAGACTTTTAATAAACGATTTGCTATGGAAGCCCGAGTTAATAATTTGGTGATCCTGGCCGATCAGTTCCTCGCGGCTGTATTTTGATATTTTACAAAATTTTTCGTTAACGTGCTTTATTATTCCTTTCTGATCGGTGATGGCAACGATGGCTGATTCATCCAGGGCGTATTTAAAGGCGGATAGCTCCTGAACAGTTTGCTTTAACATCAGTTCAGCCTCTTTGCGGTCGGTAACGTTAATAAAATTGCAAACCACCGCATTGACATTTGGTTCGTCAAGAAAATTGGTAAAAACACAATCCATCCAGATATAACTACCGTCAATATGTTTTGATCTGAAGGTGCAACTGATCGGAACAGTCGGGGACTGAAGGGCGGTTTTAAAAATTTCCTGTACTTTATCGCGGTCGGCAGGATGGATAAATTTACCCGTTCCCCCCTTTTTAATTTCATCAGCTGTCCAGCCGCCAACATTTTCAGCTGACGGGCTCCGGTAGATCACTTTAAAATCCTTGTCGAGCAGTGATATACCGCTGTAACTGTTCTCTATCAGTTTCCGGAAGCTGATATTGCTTTCGACAGGATTGTGCTTTATTTTTCCGGATAATTGAACTTCGGAATGTTCAGCAATCTCATAAATTATCTTGGTGTAACCCAGTAATTTTCGCTTCTCATCATACAGAGCCGTGTAATGAATGTTAGCCAAAAATCTCGAACCATCTTTTTTTATCCGCCAGCCCTTTACCTGGTAATTGTTATTAACCAGGGCTTCCTGTAAATTCATCGCAGGGCTATCGGCAACAAGTGTTTCCTGTGGGTAAAAAATTTCTATAGACTTACCGGATACCTCTTCATCCCGATATCCAAGTATTAATTCAGCGCCTTTGTTTAAACTGATTATTATTCCGTTGGGGTCTGTTATAATGATAGCATAATCCATTATGCTGTTCACCATCGCGCGGCACAGTTTCTCGTCAGCATTACGTTTTTTTCGCTGCGTTTTGTTGGGCTGGCTTTCCGAAACGATATTCCGTGACATAGGCTTAAAATTGGTTAAACGCAAACGTTGGTTTAGGGGACTATTATTATTATATAAAATGCTCTCCGGAAAAATCTGCACCTTTCTTAATGCAACTTATTCGAACAACCTTATATAGCAAATAAGCATAATAAATTTTATAAAAAGAATTAAATTTTACAAGAAAGTTTGTTTAACTGCCTTTTTTATACCCGCCGGATTGTTGTAACCATCAAAAAAAGCCTAACTTCATTAATGCAAATATGCCTGTATATATACCCGGGTAACCTTCGCTTAGGATTTACGTATCAGAATTTATTTAGACTACCAATAAACCAGTCACATGAATGCTTATAATATTTTTATAGTAGAGGATGATAAATGGTATGGAGAAATCCTTAAATATCATATCGGGCTAAATCCCGATTATAAAGTGACATGGTTTGAAACTGCCGGCGCGCTGCTGGATAATCTGTATCAGCAGCCTGATCTTATTACGCTCGATTTTTCGCTGCCGGATATGATGGGCGATAAAGTTTACAAAAAAATCAGAGAAATCAATTCTGATGTCCCCGTTATTGTGATCAGCTCCCAGGAAGATATTACGGTCGCCGTCAATCTTTTAAAAATGGGCGTTACCGACTATCTGGTTAAAGATGATTCCACAAAGGATCTGCTCTGGAACAGCATTATCCGTATCAGGGAAAATCAGTCGCTGAAAAAAGAAGTAGAAAACCTGCGCGGCGAGTTAGGCCAAAAGTTTTCCTTCGAAAAAACAATGCTCGGACAAAGCGAGGCGCTTAAGCGGATATTCGTAATGATGGAAAAGGCATCTAAAACAAATATCAATGTATCCGTTACAGGCGAAACAGGCACCGGGAAAGAGGTGGTTGCCAAGGGTATCCATTATAACAGCGACCGGAAAAAGAAGGCCTTCTTCCCCGTAAATATGGCAGCGATACCAAAAGAACTGATTGAAAGCGAACTGTTCGGCTATGAAAAGGGCGCCTTTACAGGCGCGGTGGCCCGGAAGACTGGCAAGTTTGAGGAAGCCAACGGCGGCACCATATTTTTAGATGAAATTGCCGAGCTGGAGATGGCTCTTCAAAGCAAAATACTCCGGGTGCTGCAGGAAAGAGAAGTTGTAAGAGTCGGAGGACACGAAAAAATCAAACTTGATATCAGGGTGATCGTGGCGACACATAAGAACCTTGCGGAAGAGGTTAAGAACGGCAACTTCCGGGAAGACCTATATTACCGCATCATCGGTCTGCCCATCGAGTTGCCGCCACTGCGGGAAAGAGGAAATGATATATTGATACTTGCCAAACATTTCGTGGACGATTTTGCAAAACAAAATAAATTGGGAAGCATCACGATTGCTCAGGAAGCCCGGAGTAAGTTGCTGAACTATCATTTTCCCGGAAATATCAGAGAATTAAAAGCGATAATGGATCTGGCGGCGGTGATGTGTGACAATAATACCATTAAAGCCGACGACCTTACGCTGAATCCGACGCAAAAAAATGACGTTTTTGTAATGGAAGGCAAAACACTTCGGCAACAGATATGTGAAATCGTAAAAATATATCTGAAAAAAAATAATGATGATGTTATAGCAACAGCTAAAGCGCTCGACATCGGCAAAAGCACTATTTATAAAATGATACAAAACGGTGAATTAAACTAATCCCGTTCAACCAAAAAATAGAACATATTCCAAAAATTGGAAAATACAGGATTTTTAGAAAGTTATAATCAATTGAAAATCAATCATTAATTTCATCCATTTTATTTGGTACAATTTTAAAGCGTAGCAGATAGCGCATTAATTGCGCTTTTAAAGGCTTTAATATGACCACCAAAAAAACATCATTGTATAGTACTGGATTTATCGATCCGGGAGAGGACTTTCTGCAACTCTCACTCGTGGCGAGCGAGAACGACAATGGCGTGGTATTTAACGATGCCTACGGCAGGATTTTTTGGGCAAACGAGAGCTTCTGTAAACTTATCGGTTATACTGCAGAAGAAATAATTGGCAGACAATCACTCGATTTTTGCCGCGGTCCGTTAACCCCGCAAAAAATTATTGATGACGTTGCAAAAGCAATAGGCAAAAAGAAATCATTCACAGAAGAACTGATACATTACCGTAAAGACGGTTCCTGGTTTTGGGGGCGCGTTAAGGGAAAACTATACCAAAGCCGCGATGGTCAGTATCGTTGTTTTTCTATAGTTGAAGATATAACCATTGAAAAACAAAAAGAGGAAAAGCTTGAGGTTCTGTCAAAGATCGCTGAAGACAACATCAACGCCGTAATTCTGACAGACAGGGAAGGTCATATTACATGGGTAAATAAGAGCTTTACCAAAATCACGGGTTACACGCTTGAAGAAGCAGTAAACAATAAACCCGGTCATTTATTACAGGGGCCGGAAACCGATAAAAAAACCGTAGCTTACTTAAAAAAGCAAATCAGCGCGGGGCAACCCTTTAATACCGAAATCGTCAACTATTCAAAAAGCGGAAAGCCTTACTGGTTGCGCATCCAGGGACAGCCCATTCGTAATTCTGGCGGCGAACTAACAGGTTTTTTTGCGCTTGAAGAAGATATCACCTCGGAGAAAAAAATACAGGAGCAGCTTAAAGAATCGGAAGCAAGATTCAGACTTGCGCTCGAAAAAATTGGCGACAACGTATGGGAGCATAACTTCAAGACGAATAAAACTATTTTCTCCAAAACAAATAAAGAATCAGGCTACGTTTCGCACCGTTTTGGCGACAACGATATTTTCTGGTGGGATGTGGTAAGCAAGCGCGACGTTCAGCGGTTAAAGCAAACCTATGCAAAATATTTAAAAGGAGAAATTGACTCGCACAACCTTGAATACCAGGTGATCAGCGAAAATGGATCAAAAAAATGCATTTTGGACCGGGGCGCGGTTATTGAATATGATGCGCATGGCAAACCTTTGAGAATAACAGGCACACATACCGATATAACAAAAATAAAACAGACTGAAACACAGTTAGAACAACGTGTTAAGCAGTTTCAGTCCCTTTCAGAAAATATACCCGGTGTGGTATATGAATACGAATACCGCTCCGACGGCAGTCACGGATTCAGATATATCGGTCCTAATATGCATCGGGTATTTGGCATCAAACCGGACGACTTTATCAACTGCCTCTTCAACCTCCCAGCTGAGGACAGCAACAGAATCCGGGAGAAAAATGAACATAGCCGTAGTACGCTCGAACCTTTTTATGACGAAATATTCTTAACAATGCCTGAAGTTGGCGCAAGATGGTACTCTGCGCATTCTTCGTTCTCCTATTTCTCCGAAAGAGGTGCGACGGTCTTTACAGGCTTTTTACAGGATATTACCGAGCGCAAGACGCTGGAAGAAAAGCTTAAATCGAGAGAGGAAAAATATCGCAGTATTATCGCCAACATGAAATTGGGCTTGCTGGAAGTGGACTTGAATGAAAAGATAACCTTCGCCAATAACAGCTTTTGTGAAATGAGCGGTTATACGCAAGATGATTTGCTTAATAATAGCGCCCGGCTGTTATTTACAAAAGAGAAAAGTGTAGAACTGCTTGAAAAGAAAATGGCATTACGCGCGACAGGCGTTGCGGATGCTTATCAGTTACAGATACATGATAAAAAAGGTGAAAAAAAATGGTGGCTAGTAAGCGGTGCGCCTAATTACAACGACAAGGGCCGTCTTATCGGCAGTATAGGTATTCACCTGGATATTACTGAACAAAAAAAGCAGGAAGAAGAACTGATAGAAGCAAGGGTGCAAGCCGAACACCTGGCCCAAACGCAGGAAATATTTCTGGCTAATATGAGCCATGAAATAAGAACACCGATGAACGCGATTATGGGCATGTCCGGTCAGTTGTCAAAAACCAGTTTGCAGCCCCAGCAACGTTTTTACCTTGACGTGATCCATTCGGCATCGGAGAACCTTCTGGTTATCATCAATGATATTCTCGACCTTTCAAAAATAGAAGCCGGTAAGCTTAATATCGAAAACATTGGTTTCGAGCCTTTAAATTCAGCAAAACGTGTCGTCCAGGTGCTGGCTCATAAAGCCGAGGAAAAAGGACTGCGGCTTGTCAATTCCTATTTCGATGAAAATATTTCGCCTGTTCTGATAGGCGACCCTTACCGCCTGAATCAGATTATGCTTAACCTGATGACCAATGCGGTTAAATTTACAGAAGCAGGGACAGTCGATCTCGCTTTTAAACTTATACGCGATAACGGCGTATCACAATTGATTCAGATAGAGGTGGAAGATACCGGGATCGGGATGGAAGAATCATTTGTTAACCACTTGTTTGATAAGTTCAGCCAGGAGTCGAAGTCGGTAAGCCGGATTTACGGCGGCACCGGGTTGGGGATGAGTATTTGTAAGGATCTGGTTGAACTTATGGGTGGTGAGATTGCTGTGAAAAGCAAAAGAAATAGCGGAACTTTAATTACCGTTAAAATTGAGTTCAAAAAAGGCAGGGTTGAAGACCTCCCTGAAAAGGCAAATTTGCAGTTCAACACAGGCTTTTTGTCTGGCAAAAAGGTTCTGATAACTGACGATAACGAATTAAACCGTCTGGTAGCGCTCATTATGCTTCAAAACTATGGGGCCGACGTTACAGAAGCAGTAAACGGAAATGCGGCAATAGAGATGGTTGACAAACAGAACTTTGACGTAATATTGATGGATATACAAATGCCCGGCATGAACGGGTTCGATGCCACGCGTATCATCCGTAAAAAGGGCATCAAATATCCGATCATTGCCCTGACAGCCGAAGCGATTAAAGGGGAGCGTGAGAAATGCATCGCCGCGGGAATGGACGATTATGTAACCAAACCGATAGATGAGGCGGTTTTCCTGAAAACACTCGACAGATGGGTTAAATCAGGCCACCAATTTGATAACAAATCAGCAGTTGTTATGACAACAGAAAAACTATACGATCTCTCTTCGCTAAAGGCGATAAGCAAGGGCAATGAAATGTTTGTGCAAAAAATGGTCAACATATTTTGCGAACAGACGCCAATGATGCTGGACGAAATGGGCAAGGCCCTGGCGGAAAGCAACTGGGAAAAACTGGCACGCACCGCACATCAGATTAAGCCAAGCATCGATAACCTGCATATCAACAGCCTTACCCAGCTGATCCGTGATGTGGAAAGCAGCGCAAAGGAAGTTACTGCAACAGAAGACCTGCCTGAAAAATTGGATATACTAAAACAAACGATCACCCTGGTGATCAGCAAACTGAGGGTCACGTATCCCGAATAATTTAAATCAATGAAAGTAGCGCAAAAACTTTACAGCGGCGGACAATTTACTTTTGAGACCGGCGACCAGATCACCGGCAAGGAGAATTTACTGATCCTTGGCTTTGGTAGCAAAAGGATTTTACAGGAAGAAGATATTTATGTAAAACTGAAACGCAGCTATCCAAAAAGCGAAATAGTACTGTGCTCAACATCGGGCGAAATATTCGATGAAACTGTTCTGGATGACAGCGTTTCCGTCGTTATCATGGAATTTGAAAAAACAGCCATAAAAACAGTTAGTATTAACATCAACGATGAGCAAAACAGTTTTGAGGCAGGAAAAAGCTTATTTACCCGCTTAAAACAAGATGATCTTGCTTATATGCTTGTGATATCGGATGGCGGCCTGGTAAACGGGAGTGAGCTTGTGCGTGGAATAGAACAGGTAAATCTGCGAAATGTCCCGGTTACTGGCGGGCTCGCGGGCGACGGAGACAAGTTTAACTACACCATTGTAGGCTGTAATGAAACCCCCAAAAAAGGAAATATAGTAGCAGTTGGTTTTTATGGCAGCAGCCTAAAAATAGGGCATGCTTCAATGGGAGGCTGGGATATTTTTGGACCTGAAAAGAAAGTTACACGCTCATCCTCCAACCGCCTTTATGAAATAGACCATAAGAACGCACTTGATCTTTATAAGCAATACCTCGGGAAATATGCAGATGAATTACCTGGCTCTGCCTTGCTCTTTCCGCTGTACGTGCGGCCGGAAGGTACGACAAACTCGGTGGTTCGTACGATATTGTCCATCGATCAGGATGAGCAAAGTATGATTTTCGCCGGCGATATTCCTGAAGGCTCCTACATCCGGTTTATGAAGGCCAACTTTGATAAAATTATCGACGCAGCCACGCAGGCGGCCGGCACTTCCTTAACACAAATTACTGAAAAGCCTAAGCTTGCGCTGCTTATCAGTTGTGTGGGGCGTAAACTGATATTGGGCAACCGTATTGATGAGGAAATCGAGGCCGTCAGAGAGGTCTTTGGCAATGATACGCTTTTATCCGGCTTTTATTCTTATGGAGAAATATCGCCACTTGACATAAAAGCCAAATGTGAATTGCATAATCAAACCATGACAATTACTACCTTTAACGAAGAATTGGATTAATTATGCTTTATCACAAATTACTGGAAAGACAGCTAAAGAAATATTCTAATGACGAATTAAAGTCAAATGATCATTTTCTGCGGTTTATCGAAGCAGTTAACGACTCCTATCAGGCCTTTGACCGTGATAAAGAATTATCAGACCACGCCTTCACCGTGAGCCAGGAGGAATTTGTTCAGATAAATCAGCAGTTAAAGGAAGAAGTCGAACTGAAGCGTTTATCCATAACAAAACTTAAAGAAACGCTTGATAGTATCCGGGGAGAAAGCAAAAAGCCTTTTGAAGGCAATGACGACGATCTGCTTGAAATAGTTAAATTTTTGAACGAAGAAATTTCCAGACGAACAGAGGTCGAGCGCCAATTGCTGGAAGCTAAAAATGAGGCAGAAAAGGCCAGTCAGGCTAAATCAGAGTTTTTATCGATTATCAGCCACGAAATCCGTACACCGCTAAATGCAGTGATCGGCATGGGCCATTTGTTATTAAAAAATAATCCACGCGCCGACCAGGTGGACAACCTGAATACCTTAAAAACATCGTCGGATAATTTACTGGTATTGATAAACGACATCCTCGATTTTAATAAGATCGAAGCTGGTAAACTTGACCTGGAAAATGCACCGTTCAATATCAAAAAGCTGATAAAGGATATTGTCGCGGCAAATTCCACCAGTGCTAATGAAAGAGAGAACAGGCTATCGCTGGTATTGGATGACCGGCTGCCAGACTATTTGGTCGGCGACTCGTTAAGAATAGGACAGGTTTTAAACAACCTGATATCAAATGCAGTAAAGTTCACCCATCGCGGGTTCATCTCCATACGTATCGATCTTCTCAAACTTAAACGCACATCAGCATTGCTTCACGTCTCTGTTCATGACACCGGTGTTGGTATTGCCAAAGAAAACCTTCAAAATATCTTCATCCCGTTCATGCAGGCTTCAACGTCAATAACCCGGCAATTTGGCGGCACAGGTTTAGGCCTCGCCATTACACGCCGTATCCTTGGCATGTTACATAGCGATATTGAAGTAGAATCAGAATTAGGAAAAGGATCAAAATTTCATTTTAAAGTAGAACTTAATCTGGTTGATGCCGATAAGGTACACGAGCTTGAAAATGATATTGCCGGTTTTGATCTGAAAAACAGGCGGGTCCTGCTTGTCGAAGACACGTTATTCAACGTCCTGTATGCCTCACAATTGCTGGAGGGCTGGAATGCAGAAGTTGACGTTGCAGATAATGGCGAAATAGCGGTAGAGCTAATGCAGCAGGCAGATTATGATCTGGTTTTGATGGACCTGCAGATGCCGGTAATGGATGGTTACACAGCTACTACCAGGATCAGAGAGTTTGACGGCAATACCCCTATTTTGGCACTGACGGCTTCAGCAACGAGTGATGTACGGCAACGTGTTTTAGACGCTGGAATGCAGGATTATATTGTGAAACCTTTCAACCCGGATGAGCTGATCGTAAAACTAAAAAAGCATTTATATTAAATGCTTTGTTTTAGTACCGCCGGGAGACGGCTTGTTGTATTGTTTTGTTCCCTTACATGGACTCGAACCACGACAAGCTGAACCAGAATCAGATGTGCTACCATTACACCATAAGGGAAAATTAAAAGAACGATTTCTTTAGCGCCTGCAAATATATAAATAATCGAAATTATTTTTCCTTTAAATCATAATTTGAACATCCGGGTGCTAAGAATAAAAAGAACCGGCGCTTTTCCGAAAAAAAACGTACTCACCCGCACAGTCTGAGCTTTACTTAAACACTTTCAGGATACTACCCCAAAACCAGCTTTCTTCAGCCTTCAGCATCGTTTCCAGGGTTTTATCAACGTTCTTCGCCAACTTGTTTATATCGGTGACCGATTTATTGAAGGCTTTATAATCGGGATCTTTGCTGTCGCCTTTTACTTTGGCGAGTTCATCCAGCACTTTCAAAACCGGGTCGAGTTCGCGTTTCCGGCGTTCTTTTGCAACCTGCCGGGCGATGGTCCAGGTATCTTTTTCCGCAAAGAAATATTCCTTGCGTTCTCCCTGTCTGTGCTGTTTCTCTACCAACCCCCAGTTTATCAGCTCGCGAAGCGTCATATTGGCATTTCCACGCGATATGCTGAGAGATTCCATTACCTGCTCTGTGGTCAGTGCTTCCGCGCTGATCAGTAACAAAGCATGCACCTGCGCCATCGTGCGGTTTATCCCCCATTCCGAACCAAGTTTACCCCAGGCTTCAATAAACTTGAGCCTTGCTTCTGTCAATTCCATAACACAAATATAGACACACTTTCAAAACTTTTTGAAAGTATAAGCATATCATTCGGGAATATCCAATAAACATCTGTTTGTAACACATCGTTTTTGCCAGGCTCATTCATAAAATCGTTACCTGTACGGTATTGCCCTTTACCGATAAATAGTTTAGCTTTGATTAGCTGATTACAGAAAACCAATTATTCCCAAACCATAAATTGTTATGAAAACAGAAAATTTATCCAGGCGCCGTTTTATTGGCACTGGTTTACTCGCGACAGCAAGCCTGGCTTTAGCGTCAAAATCATTTGCACATTCGTTGTTTGCAGATGACAAGCCTAATTCGATGATAAACGGCGTACAGATTGGTGTGATAACTTATTCTTTCCGGAGCATGCCGGGTAGCGCCGAGCAACTGCTGCAATACTGCAAAGAGTGCAATATTAACGCTATTGAAATGATGGGAGACGCAGCGGAGGCATTTGCAGGGGCTCCCAAATGGGATCGCAGCAGCGACTTCGCAGCCAAAATTGCGGAGTGGCGCATGAATACCCCGATGGATAAATTTATTGAACTGCGAAAAATGTACAACGACGCAGGGGTTAAGATCTACGCGTGGAAGCCAAATGCCCTTGGCGCAAAAAACACTGATGCTGAAATAGATTACGCTTTCAATGTCGCCAAAGTGCTGGGGTGTACCCATGTCACCGTGGAATTACCTGAAGACGACGAACAAACGCAGCGACTTGGCGATAAAGCCGCAGAGCATAAAATTTATGTTGGATACCACGCGCACACACAAGCGACCCCTACCTTGTGGGACACGGCACTCAGGCAGTCAGATTATAACGCCATCAACCTTGATATCGGGCATTATGTGGCCGGAACCAGTACCAGCCCAATCGACTTCATAAAAAAATACAGCGACAGGATCGTAAGTATGCATTTAAAGGATCGCAAATACCACGATGGACCTAATATGCCTTGGGGAGAAGGCGATACACCGATCAAGGAGGTTTTACAGCTGATGAAAAAGAAAAAATACAAATTCCCGGCTACCATTGAGCTTGAATATAAAATCCCGGCCGGGTCAGATGCTGTAAAGGAGGTGATAAAATGCCGTGAGTATGCAAAAAATGCACTGAGTTGATCTGCCTGCGGCGATTCTTATTTTTTTGCATTTTTTACCCCTTTGGGTTGGCTTTATGCCAGAACCAATTATTATATTTGATTTTTTAAGTCACACACTGTGAAAGAGATAGCTATTTTAATACACGAGGATGCCGTTTTTTCGACCGTATCCGGTGCAATGGACATGCTGATACACACCAATCGCCTTTTCCATGAGACCGGGAAGCCAATGCCGTTTAAAATAACCCTGGCAGGCGAAGGTCGCGACAATACATTTCTGCGTAACCCGGAGCCTTATGTAGGCTACAGTGCTATTGCGGAGATGGAGCGTCCCGGCCTTATTATCGTACCGGCATTTTACGGTGACCGGTCGGTAACGCCGAGAAAACATCAAATACTGATTGACTGGCTGAATGAAATGAACAAAAACGGAGCGGAGGTCGCCAGTTTATGCTCCGGAAGTTATTTTCTCGCAGAAGCAGGTTTGTTATCCGGTCGTTCCTGTACATCGCACTGGTTTGATAAGGATGACATCGTAAGCCGTTACCCCGATGTCAATTTCCTTTCGGACATGGTGATCACTGACGATAGGGGTATCTATACCAGCGGAGGGGCCTTTTCTTCGCTAAATCTTGTTTTGTATCTGATCGATAAGTTTTGCGGAAGGGAGGTTGGCGTCTGGGCAAGCAAGATGTTCAGTCTTGATATGGACAGAACAAATCAGTCACATTTTGCTGTCTTCAAAGGCCAGTATCAGCACAATGATGAAGATATATTAAAAGCGCAGAAATACATCGAGCAAAACCATCATCAGCAATTGAATATCGATGAAATAGCCGAGCACAGTAACATGAGTAAGCGGAATTTTATCCGGCGTTTCAAAAAAGCCACACAAAATACCCCCTTTGAATATTTACAAAGAGTAAAGATCGAGGCAGCGAAAAAGGCACTGGAAAGCGGAGCGCAAAATATTAACATGCTGATGTATGATGCCGGCTACAACGATATTAAGACGTTCCGTGAGGTATTCAAAAAAATAACCGGGCTCACCCCGCAGGACTATCGCCGTAAGTATAGTCGGGAAATACCGATACAGGGGCGGGTAGAAATTTACAACACCGCAAGTCCTGTAAACTAATTTAAAAAGTCCGGGCAACGGTCGTTTATCACCATTCCGTACTTTACGAAAGCCGTCCTGTTAAAACAAGACGGCTTTTTGCTTTGAAGTTAGCCTGATTACACTTATTCAGAGCGTAAGTTCGATCGCAGGGTCCCAGAAGATTTTTTTAAAATCCTGTACCTGATCGTCAATTACCCGAACACCTTCGTTTTCTAACAGTGTCTGCATCAGGTTACCTCCAAAATGAAATTTTGCGGTAAGCAGTCCCTGCCGGTTAACCACACGATGAGCAGGAACCGGTGGATGTGCTTTGCCTGCCGCCTGCATGGCATATCCTACCATACGGGAGGAACCCTTTGTTCCAAGATAAGCTGCAATAGCCCCGTAGCTGGTTACCCTCCCTTTGGGGATAAGACGGGCAACCTGATAAACGCTCTCGAAAAAATTGGGCTCCTGCATAATTAAAATGAAAACCTGAGGTAGTTAATATTCTTATTGGTCTGAAGATATTTTTTCTCGTAGTACGTTTTGATGGAGAGTACCTCGTCCGCATACGCTGAGTGATAGAGGTCTTCAGTTTTTATCTGCAGATTCAATTGATTTTCTTTAATCTTTTCTGCGGTGTAAGCATGCAGTCCGTCGTTATCCGTTTTCAGGTTTACGAAACCGCCCGGCTTCAACACCTCTTTATACATTTCCAGGAATCGCTGCGAGGTTAATCTTTTTTTCTCCCGGCTTAACTGCGGCTGCGGGTCTGGAAATGTGATCCATATTTCGTCAATTTCGCCGGGAGCAAAATAATCGAGCAGTGTTTCAATTTGTATGCGTAAAAACCCTACGTTGCGGACTCCATCTTCGAGTGCTGTTTTCGCTCCGCGCCAAATCCTGTTGCCCTTATAATCAATTCCGATAAAGTTCTTTCCCGGAAACATGGTTGCCAGATTTACGGTGTACTCACCCTTGCCGCAGGCCAGTTCAAGCACCAGCGGATTACCGTTTTTAAAAAACTCTTTACTCCAGCAGCCTTTGTATGGCTTGCCTGCGTCTAACTGTAAAACGTTGCTAAAAGTTTCCACCTCAGCAAAACGTCTCAATTTATCTTTTCCCACTTAAAATTAATAAACCGCAAAAATAGGATTTTGAACAATTACTCAGGCAGGCAGGTTACAAATGACCTCCCGCCCAGGTTTTGTAACAAATGTATGATGAAAACCGCCCGAACTTAGTGTATCGGCTAATCTTTATATATTTAACTCTGTTAACTGACCAACAATTTAATATGAAAAAACTTTTACTCCTTGGCTGCGCCATGTTCTTTGCGTTGCTTTCCCGGGCACAGGAAACCTTCCCGGTAAACGGCGCCTGGGATATCAGGCCCGGCCAGTATGCATTTACCAACGCGAACATTGTAGTAAATGCCGATCAAACCATCTCCAACGGCACCCTGCTGATCAAAGACCGGCTGATTGAAGCTGTCGGCGCAGGTGTAAAAATCCCTAAAGGATATGTAACCATCGATCTGAAGGGAAAGTACATCTATCCCAGCCTGATAGATGCCTATACCACTTACGGTATTCCCGAATCTTCCCGGCAGGCGTTTACCAGAGGTTTTGGCAGACCGGCCATCCGGGTTTCCACAAAACCGGGCGCATATGGCTGGAATGAGTCCATCAAACCGGAAATGAACGCCAAGGCAGTATTTCATGCCAGCGAAAAAGAAGCAGATGCCTATAAAAAGAACGGCTTCGGCGTAGTGAACACCCTCATCCGCGACGGTATTGCCCGCGGCACATCGTCGGTGGTAACACTTGGCGATGAACGCGATAACCTGGTGATGCTGAAAGATGAATCGGCCGCCAATTATTCCTTCAGTAAGGGAACAGCTGCTACAAACTACCCATCCTCATTGATGGGAGCTATAGCATTGCTACGTCAAACTTATTATGACGCTAAATGGTATAAAAACCAGAAAGAGGAATATAATATCTCTCTGGACGAATTTAACCGCATACAAAGCCTGCCTCAGGTTTTTGAAATCGGAGATCCGCTGAGCGTATTAAGAGCTGATAAAATCGGCAAAGAATTTGGAAAGCAATATATTTTCAAAACCGATGGTCAGGAATACCGCCGTATTGATGCCATGAAGGCAACCGGCGGCAGCTTTATTATCCCACTAACCTTTCCGGAACCGTATGATGTAACCGACCCGCTTGATGCAAGAAACATTTCTTATACACAGCTGAAGGACTGGGAACTGGCGCCAACAAACCCTGCGACGCTTGAAAAGGCCGGTATTAAGTTTGCCATTACCTCTTATGGCCTGAGTAATGCACGTCAGTTCTGGGCAAATCTTCGCGAGGCGATGGATAATGGCCTCAGCGAGAAACAGGCATTAAGTTCGCTGACCACTATTCCTGCAGAATTGCTTGGCGTGGCCGATAAGGTAGGAACCCTTGCCAAAGGCAAACTGGCCAACTTCATCATCACTTCCGACGACCTGTTCAAAAAAGACAATGTGATTTTTGAAAACTGGATCGAGGGCCGCCAGTTTGTGGTTAGCCGGATGCAGGTGACCGATCTGCGCGGCAGCTATAATTTTGCCAGTGATGCTTTGCCTGGTGTTACATTGATGATCGGCGGTTCACCGGGTACCTATGACGTCAATCTGGAAAGATCCGGTCCCGACAGCACCCGCACCCGTGGCAATATTACACGCACCGGGGATATGGTGAGCATTTATTTTGATTTTAAGAACAAACCCAAGGGCAACGTAAGGCTCAACGGATACATTACGAAGACATCACCGTTAACCTTTAACGGCAGCGGAATAATGCCTGATGGTTCTGAAATGAAATGGAGCGCCACTTATACAGGCCCGGCTGCGCCGGAGCGCAAACGCCCGGAGCCTCCTGTCGAAAAGCCTGCCGTAGGGCCGGTAATTTATCCTTTTACCGCTTATGGAAACGCAGAATTACCCAAAGCGGAAACCGTTTTGTTTAAAAATGCAACCGTATGGACTTGTGATAAGGCAGGCATACTTAAAAACACGGACGTCCTGATCGAAAACGGCAAGATAAAGGCCATTGGAAAAAATCTTTCAGCAGGGAATGCGAAGGTTATCGATGCAACCGGCAAAGATTTGTCACCCGGTATTGTTGACGAACACTCTCACATCGCGGTAAGCGGAAGCGTAAATGAGGGCACACAAGCGGTTAGCGCCGAAGTACGTATCGCTGACGTATTAAATTCTGAAGATATAAATCTTTACCGTCAACTGGCGGGCGGTGTAACAACTTCGCATATTCTGCACGGTTCAGCCAACCCGATCGGTGGTCAAACCCAGTTGATCAAGCACCGCTGGGGCGTATTGCCCGACCAGATGAAGTTTGAGGGAGCTGACGGATTCATCAAGTTTGCGCTCGGTGAAAACGTTAAAGGAAGCAACAACGGCTTTACTATCGGCGAAGCAAGATTCCCGCAAACACGCATGGGCGTTGAGGAAGTATATGTAGATGAATTTACAAGGGCAAAAGAATATGAAGCTGCGAGAGAAATAAAAGGGAACAATGTACGCCGCGATCTTGAACTTGACGCAATAGCGGAGATATTGGACGGGAAACGCTTTATCACCTGTCACTCTTACGTTCAATCGGAGCTAACGATGCTGATGCATGTAGCGGATTCAATGGGCTTTAAGATCAATACATTTACCCATATACTGGAAGGCTACAAAGTAGCCGACAAAATGAAGGCGCACCATATAGCGGGATCAACCTTCAGCGACTGGTGGGCTTATAAGAACGAGGTAGCAGAAGCTATCCCTTACAACGGCACCATTATGCACGACATGGGGGTTGTGACCGCCTTTAACTCTGACGATGAGGAAATGGCGCGCCGTCTTAACCAGGAAGCCGGAAAAGCGGTTGCTTATGGAAAGATGAGCGAAGAAGAAGCCTTGAAGCTGGTTACAATTAACCCTGCCACCATGCTTCACGTAGATAACCGCGTTGGCAGCATAAAAGTTGGCAAGGATGCTGACCTGGTTTTGTGGTCAGCCGACCCGCTTTCAATCTATGCCGTGGCCGAGAAGACTTTTGTTGACGGTATTCCTTACTGGGACATTGATAAGGATGCGGCAAATCAGAAGGCTATGAAAGCCGACGAGGCCCGGATCATTCAGAAAATGATCGCAGCCAAAAACAAAGGCGCTGTTACACAAAGGCCTTCAGGTCGCAGACCAAGGAACAACGAAGCGGATGAAGACGATGAATTCGTATCGGGTGACGGCGTAGGTCTGCTTAATGCAAATGGCAAATAATCCTTAAAAACTATATAATGAAAAAGACACTTTTAATTTTTGGAGGATTATTGCTAAGCACTGTCCTCAGTTACGGGCAGGCGAACATCTCTCCTGCAAAGCCACAGTCCGCCCCGATAATTGTTACGGGAGGCACCATACACATTGGTAATGGTCAGGTTATCAACAACGGTTATATAGCATTTGATAAAGGCAAAATAACTGCGATCGGTGAAGGCGCTGCACCCGCTACGCCCGGTGCGGAAGTGATTGAAGCCACAGGTCAGCAGATCTATCCGGGCTTTATCTGCCCTATTACAACCTTAGGTTTGATCGAGATAGAAGAAGGCGCAAGGGGAACGGTTGACGACGACGAAACAGGCGATCTAAACCCGAACGTTCGTTCTATCGTTGCCTATAATACCGATTCAAAAGTAATACCGACCGTCCGCTCAAATGGCATTTTACTGGCGCAGCCAACCCCTAACGGTGGAACGATGTCTGGAGAATCTTCTGTTGTTCAGCTTGATGCATGGAACTGGCAGGATGCTGCTTATAAAACTGATATCGGTATCCATTTAAACTGGCCGGTAGCCCGCGCAAGAGGACGCAGAGGGCCTGCTCCTACCCCTGGCGTTCCTCAGGAATCACCTGCCGAAAGAGCGCAGAAGGCTGTCGATGCTATAGAAACGCTGTTTGAAGAGGCAAAAGCCTATGCGCAAATTGCTAAGCCTGAAGTGACCAATATCCGTTTTGAGGCGATGAAGGGATTGTTTAACGGCACCAAAAAGTTGTTTGTAAACGCAGAAGGCGCGAAGGAAATCATCGAGGCTGTTGATTTCGGTAAAAAAATGGGCGTGCAGGTTGTCATTGTCGGCGGCAATGAATCATATCTCGTAACCGATCTGCTCAAAGACAACAATATCCCCGTGATCATCCGTGAAACCCAGCGTTTGCCGGACAAGGAGGAGGACGATGTTTATCTACCATACAAGCTGCCAAAAATATTACAGGATGCAGGAATACTTTACGGCCTTACAGGAACCGGCTTCTGGCGTCAGCGTAACCTTCCGTTCGAGGCGGGTGAAGCGGTAGGATACGGCTTAACAAAAGAACAAGCTATTTCCATGATCACGATAAATAATGCAAAAATATTGGGGATCGACAAAACTACCGGAACGCTCGAGGTTGGGAAAGATGCCAACCTGTTTATGTCAAAAGGCGATGCACTGGACATGATCACCATTGATGTCGATCACGCCTTTATCCAGGGTCGTGATATCAACCTTGATAATCTTCATAAACAACTTTACCGCAAGTTTGCAGATAAATATGGCATAAAGGCCAAATTATAAGCACTTTGCTTTGGGTATAAATAGCGATGGGTTAATAGCTCATCGCTATTTTTGTTTTAAATTTAAACTCCGCAATTTTCGGGTGGGCTGGCTGTATGCTTTGAAATAATTTTGAAGTGTACAAAAAAAGAAAAACAAATGAAAGACCAGGAAATCACTAATTACAAACGGATTGAAGACGCGATCGGCTACATCAGGAGTAACTTCAAGCGTCAGCCCGAACTTGATGAAATTGCAGAAAAGGTTCACCTGAGCCCATACCATTTTCAGCGCATATTTACCGATTGGGCAGGCGTCAGTCCGAAAAAATTTTTACAGTACATCAGTCTCGGACATGCCAAAAAAATGCTGGAAAACCAGGCAACGCTGTTTGACACGGCATTTGAAACCGGCTTATCAGGTACCAGCCGCCTGCACGATCTCTTCATCAGCATAGAAGGAATGACACCCGGCGAATATAAAAACGGGGGCGAAAACCTCTCAATAAATTACAGTTACGCTGAAAGTCCTTTTGGGAACCTTTTGGTTGCCTCAACAACAAAAGGTATCTGCTTCATTGCTTTTGCCGACAGCGAAGCCGAAGGATTCACAGCATTACAAAAGTCATTTCCGAATGCCTCCTTTAACCCAATGGTGGATATGACCCAGCAAAACGCATTGTATATCTTTAAACATGACTGGCGTAAACTTGATGAGATTAAGTTACACCTGAAAGGAACCGACTTTCAGTTAAAGGTATGGGAAACGCTGCTAAAAATTCCTGCCGGAAAACTGGCTACTTATGGAAATATTGCTGGTCACATCGGGCAGCCAACGGCCTCACGCGCGGTAGGTAGTGCGGTAGGCGACAATCCGGTGGCCTTTTTAATCCCCTGTCACCGGGTGATACAATCAAGCGGAGAATTCGGTCAGTACCACTGGGGCAGCAACCGTAAAACAGCGATGATAGGCTGGGAAGCGGCCCGGTTTCAAAACTTAAATTAAGAGATGGCGATGAAAGATATTAATATGGACGTTAGCTGGGAAGAGATCAGAGAGGGTTTGAACCAAAACGGTTACACGATTATTCCCGGATTGATTGACAATGAGGAATGCCGTTCGTTGATCGGTCACTACAACAATACATCACTATACCGCAAAACAGTGGTAATGGAAAGATACCGGTATGGACTCGGTGAGTACCGGTATTTTGCCTACCCGTTGCCTCCTTTGCTCCAGCGTATAAGAGAGCAGGTATATCCGCAACTGGCCCCGGTAGCGAACAACTGGATGGAATTACTCAAAATTGAAAAAGCGTTTCCGGAAACCTTCACAGAGTTACAGCGGCTGTGCCATGCCAATAGTCAAACCAAACCTACCGCATTGATATTAAAATATGGCAAGGGGGGCTTTAACTGTCTTCATCAGGACCTGTACGGCGATGTTTATTTCCCAATGCAAATGGTCTTGTTTCTGAGCGAAGCAGATGAAGATTATACGGGTGGCGAATTTGTACTTACCGAGCAGATACCGAGAGCACAATCCAAACCCATTGTCTTAAAACCAAAAAAGGGAGACGCACTTATATTCACTACAAATTTCCGGCCGGTAAAGGGCAGCCGCGGATATTACCGCGTTATTATGAAACATGGAGTGAGCGCGCTGCACAGCGGAGAACGTTTTACACTTGGAATAATCTTCCATGACGCCTTGAGCTAAACTTTACCTCAAAAAAACACCCCCTCACCGTTTCCGATGAGAGGGGTTTCCAACTTTACTTAATTAACCAATAAAAATCAAGTATCTTAGTTTACATCCCACCAAAGCCGCTTACCCGGGCTGTCGTCGCCGCCAAATTCTTTGGCAACAGCGGCATCCACCTGAGCCTTTGATGCATTAGTGAATGTTCCTGAATATGGCATGCGCTTAACGAAGTCGCCATTCGCGACCTTGCCCTGGCTGTCATTTTTCGTGATGGGATATTGATGCGGATAGCCTGTTCTTCTGAATTCCGCCCACCCTTCATATCCCTCAGGATAGATCGCAATCCATTTCTGCGTAATGATGCGTTCCAGTTTCCTGTCCATCGAATCACCATCATTCCACTTCACCGTGATGGTAGAAAGTGGTGCAGCATTATTGTCCGGATTTTTAGGATCGACGTACGGCGCCGGAGTCGAGGTATCATCGGCAAGATAGGCATCCACGCCACCCGCTCCATATTCATTAAACGAGGCCCGCACACCGTCTTCATAAAAACTCTCGGCCGAGCCACCACCCATGTTCCAGCCGCGCAACACACCTTCGGCGCGAAGAAAATAACTTTCGGCGACACTCATAATTTTAAGCGGAGCGCTGAATGAGGTGGCAAGCTTCGAAAAGTCGGCATAAGTCCCGGGCGACAGTTTAATACCTGTTCTTACACCGATGATCTTCCCACCCAAAGCAGGATCATCTGCAGGCAGAGCCATCTTGCTCAGGCGCGGATCTTTCAACCCTCCCAATATCGAACCAACAGGAGCTCCTAAACGCATATCGCCCCAGGAGGTAACGATCTCATCAATTGGATTCTCGCCGGAAACATTCATAAAAAAGCCACCGTCAGCGGCTTCCAATACGCCGTATTTATTGCTTACCGCCGATTCTGCTTCGGTTTGTGCCTTTGTAGGGTCGATGCCTGATATACGCATGGCAAGGCGCAGCTTAAGCGTATTTGCTGTTTTGATCCACTTTGCATAATCACCGCCAAACTGGCTGTTGTCAAAAGCCTTAAAACGAAGTTGGTCGGCGTCCGGTTCTTTGTCCTCTACGGCCGATAAAAGCGCAACCGCCTGATCGAGATCGGCGAAAAAAGCATTATACGCTTCCTGTACCGAATCAAAAGGAACATCTGCAGTCGTACCTATTTTGCTGTACGGAATAGGTCCGAAGGTATCAGCAGCGCGGCTGGCGCCAAACACTTTGCAGATCAATGCGATCCCGTAAAGATCGGGGTATTTGGTATCAAATTTTTTCAGCTTCCATTGCAGCCAGGTATTTAAAATATTCTGCTGCGGAACATCCCAGCAATAGTCAACCCAATCGCTCACAAAGCTATAGGTGAAATTGTTTACGTTACCTAAAAAAACCGATGGCGTGGCGGTGTAGCCAGCGTATTCATCCTGACCAAGATCCTGCTGCCCCTGATAGATATAATTTACCGGCGACTCAATATTCGTCATCATACCGGGCAACAGGATACTTGCTTCCTTACCGTCGATGGCCAGCAAAGATTGCGGCAGCAACTTTAAGTCCTGGTTAAGCCCCTGCATATCCTTCTTGCAGGACGTGCCAAATGTCAGCAGCGCAATTGCACTCAGCGCTATTGCACCTTTTATATTTTTATGTTTTTTCATTGTCTTAAGTGTTGTTAAAGTGTGGTCTTGATACTGAAACCAAAAGAACGGGTGGCTGGTACGCCGAATGCATCTATCCCCATCGTATTTGTTGTGGTTGAGATAGCCTGCTCCGGATCATACGGCGACTTTTTATAAAAGAAAAATACATTGTGTCCGGTAAGCGAGACATTCAGGTTTTTAAAGGTTTTACCTACAAGCGGAAAGGTGTATCCCAATACGATTTCTCTTAGCCTGATGTTCGTAGCACTGTAAGAATACTCCGGTACTGCCGCTCCGTCTGCTCCTGCTGAAATGGCGGTATAGTAAGCCTGCGCATCCACTTTTTTGCCGTTAACCACAACACCTCCTGCATCGCGGGCGTCGGCTGTTCTTTGTGATATACCTTTGTAATCGAGCCAGGTTTCGGTCATGGAAAAGGTCTGTCCGCCGAAACGGCTATCGATCAGGAAGGAGAGGTTGACGTTTTTATAGCGAAAGTTGTTATTAAAACCTGCAAGGAATTTTGGATTCGGGTTACCAACGTACCTGAAATCATCCGAAGGAGTAAGTACCGGGATGCCATTATCATCAACTTTGGTTGAGCCGTCAGGGTTTTTATCTACAATCCGCCCGTAATAATCACCAAATGCACCATATTTTCCATCCTTTGGCCGAACGAGCCAGGTTGCAACCAGCCGGGTATTGTCTGCTGATGAAATCGTGTAATGATCAGCGGTGTATAACGGACTTAAAGCGCGCACCTGATTGGTGTTGTGCGAAAAGTTCAGAGCCGGCGTCCATCTCAGGTCGCCGAAGGAAGCATTATAACTGATAGTGCCTTCAAAACCAGAGTTGCGTATCTCACCGCCGTTCAGAACAAAGCTTTGCGCACCTGCTCCCGATGGGGCCTGAATACTGATGATCTGATCGCTGGTACGTGCGTCATAATAAGCGAGATCAACATCCAGCAAATTAAATAAGGTTAACTGAGCGCCAACTTCGAAAGTCTTGGTTCTTTCCGGTTTAACTTCAGCGACCTTGTCACCGGAGAAATAAGGCAATTGCCCGATAGCGTTCGTGCCGATATTTGGCTGCAGGTTATTAAGCGAGTAAGGCGGAACGCTGTTATTGGCACCCAAACCCGGAGCATGGCCTACGTTTGCGTACGACGCCCGAAGCTTTGCGTATGATAATATATCAGATGTGCCAATGGTTTTTGTCAACACATAAGAAAGGCCTACAGATGGATAAAAGAATGAATCAGGCGTAGTTGAGGCCCATTCATTCCTGCCGGTAATGTTCAGGTAAACGGTCTCCTTATAACCTATGGTAGCCGTACCCAATACCGACTGCGTGATAGATTTATATTCATGCTCATCCGTGCCAAGTGGGTGTGTCAGGTCGTAGTTGTTGGCCGAAAAATAGTTGGCCAGGCTCAATCCGTAACCGTTCGTGCTGTACAGATCGGTATTGTAGTCGAAGGTTCTGTCATCAGTTACGCCCAGTGTTGCTTCCAGCGAGAAATTCCTCACAACTTTAGTATCAGCGGAAAGCAACAGGTCGGAATATAAATGTGTTCCATAACCCTGACCGGTATAGTACGAGCCATTGATACTTTGCTGCGTACTTTGCGCTACCGGATCGGTGGTAGCATAGTTTTTGTTTTCGTTACGGTAGTTGTAGGCGTCTAAAGTAGTACGAGCCTGTAAGTTCAGCCATTTTGTAAAATCATATTTTGCTTTAAAGGATGACAGGTAGCGGCTCGAGGCACGTTCGTTTAAATCCCGGTAAGCTATCCAGTATGGGTTTTGGTTCGAACTGAATTCATTTTTTTCGTATGGCCAGTTCTGAGCATATATTCCCCGCGTTGCATCATATTTCTCAAAATTATTTTTATCATAATTGGCGAAATTATCATCCGTAGGGAACTGGTATAAACCAAACATTGGGCTAAAGGTTAAACCTGCCTTAGGCGGATTTTCCTGTTTCTGATAGATATAATTTACCGAGCCATCAACCGAAAGCTTGTTATTTAAAAATTTGCTTGATCCACGCAAGGTAAAATTATGCTTCAGCAATGAGTTGTTCGGTACGATCCCGGTGGCTTTGGTATTGGCGTAAGAGGCATAAAACAACGCCTTATCATTACCCCCTGAAACCGATACACCATTGATGTAGGTTTTACCGGTGTTAAAGAAATCCTTAACAAAGGCATTGCTCGCCCCGGTTGATTTGCCACCCCACATGTCATCAGCGCCGGGGGTGGTGCGGCCATACCGTGTTTGCGGAGAAGGTAGCCCTACAGGAGTATCAAAAGTAGTTGTTGAATTAAAATCGATCCGTGTTGCTCCGGCCTTTCCCTTTTTTGTTACGATCAGCAATGCTCCGTTGGATGCAGCGCTACCATATAACGCGGCTGCGCTTGCGCCCTTGAGCACCTGGACGCTTTCTATGTCATCAGGATTCAGGTTCGATAATGGATCAATGTCGGAACCATCGCCAAGACCGGAACTGGTACCACCCGCTCCCTGTCCGATCGGGATACCATCGATAACATACAATGGTGCGCTGTTACCCCCTATCGATTTTGCTCCTCTCAGTTCAATACGCGAAGCGCTTCCGGGGCCACCTGTTCCCTTCGTAATTACCAGGCCCGAAGCTTTGCCCGCGAGCGAGTTCACGAAGTTGGGGTCTTTAGCTTTTTCCAGTTCAGTCCCGCCGACGTTTTGTGTTGCATAACTTAGCGTCTTGGTTTTCTGCTCTATACCGAGAGCAGTCACGGTCACGGTTTCCAGAACATGCTGATCGGTTTGCATGGAAACATTGATTTCCGTTTTGCCTTCAATTTTCTCTGTCTGGGTAACAAAGCCAATAAAGGAAAAATCCAGTGATGCATTGGAGGGCGCGCTGACGGAATACTTACCATCAACATTGGTTGTAGTGCCGGTTGTCGTTCCGGTCACCTTAACATTAACCCCCGGCAGCGGCTGGTTGTGATCATCTGTCACAACCCCTTTTACGGTTACATTTTGTGCCGAAGCATACATAAAGCAGCCCAGCAGGAAAGTAACCAACATGTAGAGTTTTTTCATAAAAGTCAGTTTTAAATACGTGAATTAGGACGTTAGTTTGACCGAACTTACAATGAAATATTCATGATAATGCGGCATTTGAAGCCTGGTAGTGGTGATGTAGAGGTTTATTTTTACGTATTGATATGCAGCGATTTAAGTTTTAATTTGTCAGCATTTTGGATTAGCATTTACGTCATTCAAGGTGTTCGAAAGTGAAATACTACATTACCACTACTGCAAGGGTAAAAAACAGAGCATAATCAAAGTTTATTATATAATTGCATGATGTCCTTATGGGCTGACACATACTATTTATGAAAAAACACACGGTATATTTCCCTTTGCTATTATTATTTTTTGCTCTGTTGACACCGGGGTATGGTCAAACTAAACAACCGCGATTCCATGCACTGGCAATTGCTGAAATTGGAGGAGGACATGCTCTATTCGATGTGTCCGCCAAAGCATGGCTTAACAAACTTGCTGCCGACAGCAATTTTACTATCGATTACATTACGGATACCAAACCTATTACAAAGAACTTTCTAAAAAAATACCAGCTGTTTATACAACTGGATTATCCCCCTTACCCATGGAGTGACGAAGCGCAGGTCGCTTTTGAGGATTATATCAAAAATGGCAGAGGGGGATGGGTGGGCTTTCATCATCCTACATTATTGGGCGTATTCGATGGTTATCCGATGTGGCAATGGTACTCCGGTTTTATGGGAGGAATTATGTTCAAAAAACACATACCCGGCGGCACGGCAGCCATGCTAACGGTAGAAGATCCTAAACATCCTGTGATGACCGGTCTGGATTCATCCTTTGTTACCAAGGACGAGTGGTATATCTACGATAAAAGTCCCCGTCCTAATGTGCATGTACTTGCAAGCATTGACGAATCAACTTATAGTCCCACTAAAGACGTTAAAATGGGCGATCACCCGGTGATCTGGACAAACGAGCATGTAAAAGCTAAGAACATTTATATTGCTATGGGGCATTTTCCGGAACTTTTTGACGATCGAAACTTTACGCAGCTTTTCAAAAACGCTATTTTCTGGGCAGCAGGAAAATAAGATATTTTAAACTCAAGGATTTTTTTAAAATCACCCTGCGGGCCCATACACTACATCACCACTACAACAAATTTAAGAAAACCGTCAAAACGTACTCCAAAGAGCCTTTTTAATGTATTTGGCGGCAGCATCTGCCACTACATTAATAAAATGTTGATTAACTTAAGCGTCTGATATTTCGGACGAATGCTGATCAACAGAAAGATATTATTGTTAGTTGTGCTCATTGTGCTGAATCATTGTGCAATGGGTCAACCGTCGATTGGCATCCCTACTATCCGTAATTACACCCACACCGATTACAATGCAGCCGCCGAGATATGGGATACCGCGCAAGACAGGAACGGCATATTATATTTTGCCAATGATGACGGACTGTTGTCGTTCGATGGCAGTTATTGGAAAATCTACCAAATGCCAAACAGAGCTGCGATAAAATCGGTTGCGATAGACAGCACAGGCAGAATTTATTGCGGCGGGCAGGATGAGGTTGGCTATTTTTTTCCGGATCACGATGGCATTCTCCAGTTTCACTCCCTAAAAGCACTCTTGCCAAAAAAGGCGCAGCAGTTTGCGGATATCTGGGACATTGTTTTGTATAAGAATGAAGTATTCTTCAGAACCATTGAATGCATTTTCGAGTTAAAGGGCGGAACAATGAAAACATATGACGCTCCCGGTGGCTGGCGGTTATTGACACGGGCCGGAACGCATTTGTATGCCGTCGATAAAGATTCAGGATTGTTGAACTTTACCGGGCATGAGTGGGTAAACTGTTGTGAGACGACCAATACCAAAGCTTTGGGGGTGACAGGAATAACGTCCTATCAAAAAGATACACTACTGGTAGCGACCCAGAAGAATGGCCTTTATCTGTTGGCCGGCACTTCGCTTAAAAAAAAGCCGACAGACATAGATGACATTTTATTCCGTGAAATGATCACCTGCGCTCAAAGATTACCCGATAATCATTTTGCTATCGGCACCATGTCAAAGGGGCTATTTATTATTGATCAAAAGGGAAAACTGGTTGAACACTTCTCAACCGGTGAAGGCTTACAAAATAATAACATACATTCCATTTTGATCGACAACGATGAAAACCTTTGGCTTGGCCTTGAAAACGGAATTGATTTCGTGAATTATAACACTTCGGTAATGCATATCAGTCCCGGACGTGAGAATAAAACAAAAAGTAATTCAGCAATTGTATTTAAGAACAAGTTGTTTATTGGCACTTCAAACGGTCTTTTCAGCATTCCTGTCAGTCAGGGGACTGATATCAGCAGGATAAACGGAAATTTCAGCCAGATAGAAAACACCAAGGGGCAGGTATGGAGTCTGCAACAAGTGGGTGATAAATTACTCATCGGGCATCAGGATGGCGCGATGGTTTTAAACGGGGACCGGGCCGAAGCCATTACCAGCGGCCAGGGCGCCTGGATGTTTTTACCAATGCCTGAGTCGCCAAACATTATCGCAAGCATCTACACAGGCCTGCAACTTTTAAAAACATCCGGCAATAATATTCTAAACGAAGGAAAAATAGAAGGCATCTACGAATCCTTATCCGCGATAGCAAAAGACAAGGACAATAATATTGTCTGGGCATCTCATCCATACCGGGGCATTTACAAAATAGTATTATCACCTGACCGAAAGAAAATAGTGGCCTGTACTCAATATACTGACAAAAACGGTCTGCCTTCGGTATTGAATAACCGGGTTTATTTTTTAAAAAACAACCTGATAGCCGGGACTGAAAAGGGAGTTTATGAGTACAGTCCGAAGAAAAACAGATTTGTAAAATCTCCTTTTTTTAATAAAATAATAGGCAATAATGCTGTACAATATCTCACTGATGATCAATACGGAAATATCTGGTTTATCAGTAACGAAAGAACGGGAGTTATTGATTTCAGTAAACCGCGTCCAGGAAAATCTTATTCGGTAGTTTACTTTCCGGAGCTTGCGGGGCCAGCCATAAAAGGATCGGCATTTATTTATCCTTTTGACAAGGAGAATATATTCGTGGCATCTAACAGCGGTCTTTTTCATCTCAACTATAAGGATTATGTATCTAAAGCCGGGCAGTTGAAAGTCTTATTAACCACTGTGAAAACAATTGCCGAAAAAGACAGCCTCATCTTCGGAGGATATTTTATGAACGGCCAACATATTGCCGGAATACAGAGTACAAAACACATCCCCGCAGTAACCAATCATTGGAACTCCTTTCATTTTGAATATTCTTCGACATTATTTGCACAAAAAAACAACGAGGAGTTCAGCTATATGCTGACTGGCTTTGACAAGGGCTGGTCGAAATGGTCAGCGAAAACCGAAAAAGATTATACTAATCTTTCCTATGGCACTTACACGTTCATGGTAAAAACGCGTAATAATCTTGGCAATGCATCCGCTCCGGTTAGTTTTACCTTTACCGTTAAGCCCGGCTGGTATCAAACATCATGGGCTTATTTCTATTACGCTTTGCTGATCATCATTATCATCGTTTGGGCTGCGCGGGCTCAGCATAAAAAATTCACCATGCAGCAAAAAAACCATCGCGATGAGCAAAAACGTTTACGGTATCTGCATAGTCTTGAAATCGACCGTAACGAAAAACAGATCATTGCCCTTAAAAACAGTAATCTGGAAACCGAGCTCAACTATAAAAACAAGGAGCTGGCGACACTCACCATGAACCTCGTTGATCGCGGGCGTTTGTTACTGAACATTAAAGATGAACTGACGACCTTAACGAAGAAATTGAACATACCCGATGCGAACTATCATTTCCGAAGCGTGTTTAAGTTACTAAACAGTGCGGATAAAAATGAAGATGACTGGAATCAGTTTTCTATGTATTTTGATCAGGTGCATAATAACTTTCTGAGCACTATGAAGGCAAAATTCCCCAACCTCAGTCCAACAGACTTAAAACTCTGCGCCTACCTCCGGTTAAATCTGACGTCGAAAGAGATCGCCCAGCTGTTGAACATTTCGCTCAAGGGAGTGGAGATCAGCAGGTACCGTGTACGGAAGAAGTTAAATCTTTCAACGGATGTGCATCTTTATGATTTCTTAATAGAAGTAACCAACTAACATTCAAAACTGCAGCAGCATTTTATATTACTGCTGCTGCAGATCAGAAACTCATCATTCGTGTTCAATATCGGACCCGGCCTGCTTGAGTTCGACCTTTTTAAATTTCTGTTTTATAAATTCCGGATTACTGTTGTTCGTCGTCGGGTTTTCAGAAAAAAAGCCAAAGGGCATCAGCGAAAATCCCATATGATGAACCGACATGATCGGCCACTCTTCTGGTCTTACAATATGGGTAATGCCAGCAACGTACCATACTACAATATCATTATCATTAATGGCGCGGTCTTGAGCAGTCCATTCGGGCAGGCCGTCATAAACCTTGTTACTGGCAGGATATTTTCCGGCTGGATATTCCTCCCCCTCGGTGTATTGCGTTACCCAAAACTGATGATTTAAAAAACCTGCCTTTTTTCGTAATAATGAACCTTCCGGCACAAAGGTTTTGGCCTGCGGCCCGGGCATCAGCATGTAACCGACGTGTCCGCCATAATCATTCATTTCACGTGTATTGTAAATATGCCAGCTGCGGGCGCTTAAATAATTTATGTCCCGCTGGGCCTGCAATTCCGTATTGAAAACGGTATTATCCACATAGAAAGCATTTCCATACGGATTATCCTTTCCCGGAGGCACAAGTACAGAGTTCATTTCCATTACGCCATTGTTCTGCGCCCCATCCATATCCATATCCATTCTGAAAACAAAAAAGTGCTGATGGTTTATTGCCTCCACATGTTTGTGCACCAGGGTACCGAAAGAATGTCCGTTATATGAAAGATCATTCTTGTCAGGTTTATTCATCTCATTTACACGATGCACACCCTTAACTTCAACTATCCCGGTAAGTTCCACATCCACGTGTATAGCCCCATCTTCGGTGAAACGCCATGTAAAAGCGTAATCATAATTTTCAATCATGGTGTAATACTTTATACACAGATTGGTTGCCCTTCTTGATGTAGTGCTATGCCGCCAGAGCGTTCCTCCGTATTCCTCGTAAATGGCAACAGCACGATCTATCTGAAATGGTGTTCCATTCTCCCGATGCAGAACGGCAGGCATATATTCTGCGTTTTCGGGTGCATCTGCGCCCGGCGTCAGCGACTGTGCCACGCCCTGCCCGAGCCTGTATTCGCCAGCGTCGAAAAAGTTGTAGGATGCCTGAAAAAGGTCGGGCGACCCGTAGGGTACAACCATTTCCGGCATTGACGCACGATACATTACTGAACGTTCTCTGCCCTTGTCATTAAACTTCACGTCATATAAAACCAGACCTTCACGGTTGTCAATTCCATAACGAAATTTCCAGTTTTGCCACGTTACCTGGTGCCCGCTAACCTGAAATGTATGTCCTTCCGGCTGCGTAATGATCAGGGGCAAGGGCGCTTTGTTCAGTTCCTTAACTGAATCTTTATTAAAATAGTTCAGATTGACCGCGTCGCTAAAGCTATCCCCTTCATCAACAATTTTCAGGATCTTACCCGTAGTAAAATCGGTATAAGCCATCAATCCCTCAATATCAATATGATTGTTCTTACGCCGGGCTATCACCAGTTGTTCGCGGTGTCCGATAGGGGCGATCCCCATGTCCCCGGTAAAAATGCTGCGGTGAGTTACAGAGTCTATAGATATACCCCGCTTTTTCAACGCAGCTACCCAGGCGGGATCCTTCCTGACTATCGCATTGGCGACCGAGTCGGCTTCAAGACCCATACCAATCACATTGGGAATATTTTTTACCGAGATCACCTTTCCGGCATTCAGATCAACGACGGCTTCGGTAACGCCATTTTTTGCGTAATCATAAAAACTGGTAAAAGCCTCACGCCGGAACGGTTTACCTGGTTGATAGGCCAATACTTCGGCTTTCGGCGGTTCTTTAAGATTAATGATATTAAAAATATCCTTGCCGGATATTGTCTTGCTGTCCTTTAATATCCGGACAACCTTTCTCATTTCGTCTGCAGTCAGCGGATCAAGCGGATAAGCCGGAGCATCTTCATTAACTTTTTGTGTGCAGGACTGCACACAAACCAGGAGTCCAATTAAAAGAGGATAAAGTAAACGTGTTTTTGTCATTGCTATTTTGTTTAAAGAGTGTTCTTAACAGTTTCTTCTCAAACTTTAGGATAACCGGCTCTTTAAAACGGCACATAAAAACAGCTTAAATAATCAGAGTATCTCTTGCAGACTCTGTTTTAAATTAATCAGGCAAAAACTTTAGTCACTTGAACGCCCGCCGAGCCACAGTATGGCATCGACAAACATTTGGTTCTGTATTTCCGAGTCGAAATTCTTGTCCCCGTGCCCCATATTCATATAAAGCATCTTGTATTTCGTGTTCGTCCATACAACGGGGATATCGCCATCGTGAATAATATTCTTCTTGCCTAAAGGATAATTAGCAGGATCGAGTGTTACCAGCACCTTAATATCTTTATCATCTCGTGGGTTTGGTTTCCATCCATACCATTCATTTATGGGTGCGGTATAATGTTTGGGCAAATGTCTTGTCGCAGGGTGCGTATTATCATCCACTATCATTTTAGCAGGCAGCGGCGGCCAGTTATTGTTATAAAAAACGGCTCCTAAAAACTTAACAAACCAGGGCCATTTGGTGTATTTATCATTATAACCGGATACGTGGAAGCCCAGCCAGGCACCGCCGGCTTCCATAAACTTTTCGAACGCACTGCGCTGGGACTGGTTATGCGGAAACTCGTTAAGCCAGACAACTACCTGATAATTTTTTAGTTTGGTATCGCTGAGATCTTCCCAATGCGATGTCGTATCGAAAACGAAACCTTTTTCCGCTGCCAGCCTGCCATAGAATTTCATGGCATCCATTGCGAAGTCAACATGATCCCGCTCGACATCGGTTGAGAAAAACGCAAGCACTTTAAACTGATGAACCTGTGAATATGTTGCCCCGGCTGACGCTGCTATTATCAGCAAGGCAATTGCGATACTTAAAAAATATTTTTTCATAAAATGCAACCGTTACTTGCTCATTGCCTCCTGCAACGACGCCATCATATTATTTAAATCTTTATTCATGCCTTCAAAAAGCGGCTTATCTTCTACGCCCCAGGGTTTACCCTGCCGGTAGTCCCACCAGCGGTATTCTATTTTTGAATATTCATTTGATACTCTCGGCTCAATTGGTTTTTCGTAAAAATCAAAAGCCTTAAGCTCATACGTGGCATTGTGCACGACAATATTTACCTTGAATTTTAGCCAGTAATAGTGCCCCGCGTCGCCTGTGAAAATTTTAAAGATACCGGTTCCCGTTATCTCACCCTTTTTTTCATCAGCGAGAACTACGCCTGCGTCAGGATAGTTAAATGCAGTTTTAACCCAGCTTACTGCCCTGGCAAACAAATCATTTTTTGTTAACCGGGCATCCAGCGAATAAGCGTTGTCAAAATATATTTTGCCATCATGCATTTGCATATACAGCGTGTTGGAGACGGTTTGCGCGATACATGCGAACGGTAAAATGATAAGGTTCAGGATAATGAGTTTTTTCATCGTTTTAATTTTTTCCGGCCGCCCAGAATATCGCATTGCTGAAAATAGTGGTGTAGTCCCTGCTGTCAAACAGTATAGGCGAATGGCCCATAAAAATATAAACGTTACGAGCCTTAACATCCGGATTGGTCCATATCACCGGATGGTCACCCATTTTAATGTCTGAATCGGGCACATAAGTCTTTTCGTCAACAGCAGCCAGCACGTGTACATTGGGACGCGGACTTTTGTCATATGTATAAAACTCCTCCTTTTCGACGATAAATGCCGGTGAAACGCCCTTCATCACCGGATGCGACCGATCTTCCACGTTTACCTTCGCTTTTACGAAAGTTGCGATGTAATTTTTATAACGGATGCCGCCCATAAATTTGCTGAACCATTGCCACATCGGATACCCGTCAAACTCACCCAGCAGCGTTGCATGATGAAAGCCGATCCAGCCACCCTTGCCCTGTTCAATATAATTTTGAAAAGCCGTTACCGCTTTATCCTTCCAGGCATAAGGCGGGTAGTCCAACTGAATAAAAAGTTGATAATTGGCTAAAAAAGCATCGTCTATCTTATCCGTGTTCTGAATATAATCTATGGTGAAGTTGCTGTCAGCTGCGAGCTTATCCAGCCAGATCTTCGCCCGCTTAGAGTACTCGACATGGTGACCTCCGTTCTCATAAAGCGCGATTACTTTAAAGCGCGGCGTTTTTTGGCCCCAGGCACTAAAAAAACCTAAAAGGCAAATACTCATTAACGGCAGGATCTTTTTCATATCAAATCGGGTTAGATGTTATAATTCATTTGGACGCAGCCCATAAAATGGCGTTCTTAACTAATAATACATAATTCGGATTTTCCAGATCGGTCGGTGAATGCCCTATGCAGATATAAATCATCCGGTGAAAGTTTTCATTTGTCCAGACCATCGGATGATCGCCCATTGGCTTATTTTGTTTATAGGTCGATTCATCAACCGTAGCCAATACCCTGACATTACCGCGCGGGCTTTTATTCCATTCATACCATTCGTCTGCGAGCCAAAACTTATCGGGCAGGCCTTTCATAACCGGATGCTTATGGTCTTCAACAACCACAAGGCCATCCTGAAATGCCGGATGCGGCGAATAGATCACCCCGCCCATAAACCCCTCGAACCAGTCCCAGTATTTTTCAGTCGAATTAGGCCCCAAAAATTGTTTTCCGGTTAGGCCTGCAGCGTGTATGCCTACCCAGCCTTTGCCCTGTTCCACAAATTGCTGCAACGCAGCCTGCTGACTGGCAGACATATCAAACGGAGCAAGATGAAACATCACAAACACCTGATAATTCGCAAGGTTGGCGTCATTAATTGTGCTGGTATCGTCAGTAAAATCGACGCTGAAATGGTTTTCAGCACCAAGTTTCTTAAAAAAATCTTTTCCTGCCGAAATGCTTTTCCAATGGTCTTTCGCCTGCGAAGCCACAACCAATACGCGAAACTTAGTGTTTTGGGCATTGCTTCTTAGCACGCAAAGCGTAAGGAGAAGTAATCCTGCCGCTGATATTATCGCCTTTTTCATATCACCTTAATTACTTTACCGGTTCCTTATATATTCGGCCCATCATCGGGTCGTCAAAAATTATTTTCCTTAATTCTTCCTCGTCTATGGCTCCCTGATGAGCATACACAATCTTTCCTCCCGGATCAACAAGGAGCGTATAAGGTAATGCTCCATCCCATTTGGGATCCACCGCTTCAATCATCTTGTATTTATCATCTTCCGAATAAATATAATTCAGACCAGAAGCCTGTTTCCGTTGCAAAAACTTCAACGCCTTGTCTTTATTGGCCGGATCGTCGGCACTTATACTAACAAACTCCAGCCCTCTGTCTCTGTAAGTATGATAAAGTGTCACGAGATCGCTGAACTCAGCAACACACGGCCCGCACCAGGTAGCCCACAAATTCACGAGGCGAAGCCTGTCTGTATTGTTTTTCAGCACCTCCTTTATTCCGGCGGCAGTCAGCGTGTCTATCTTAACCGGCTCTTTAGCCCATTCAGTCTGAGCCTTTTGAAGCCACACGCTTTTTTCCGCCCATTTTATTGAGCATCCGAAAGTTTTGGTAACCGGAACAGGTACCTCCCTGCCTGCTAATATGGCATCAATTGCGTTACGGGCATCCTGCGAATGCGGTGTCTTGGCGGGATTTTCCATATCATCAACTCTGCCGTTATAACGCAATCTCCGTTCACTGTCGAAGATAAAAACATGAGGTGTCGCTACCGGCCCGTATTTTTTTGAGGTTACTTCCGTCTCACCGTCGTACAGGTAAGGGAAGTTAAACTTCATATTTTTTGCACGAATCTTCATATCATCAAAAGAATCGCTTAGATCGCTGTAACCTAATTCGTCCAAACGTAAACCGGCGGGATTATTAGGATTAATAGCAACAACACTTACGCCCTTAGGCGCGTAGTCGCTGGTAAGCTTTTTAATCCTGTTTTCGTAGGCCTGGGATGTAGGGCAATGGTTACACATAAAGACGATCACCAATACGCGGGCATCTTTAAAAGATTTGAGGGAATATGTTTTGCCATCAATTCCCGGCAGACTGAAATCAGGTGCGGCGCTTCCGATCGGTAGTGTCGTATAATTATTCTGTCCAAACCCGATCCGGGAAAAAATTATGATCAATGCTAATATTGTGGTTATTTTTTTCATCGCTTTATTAATCTTTTAATGAAACCGCAAGTAAATACCAGGCTGCGTGCGGCAACCATTGCTCTGCCCATCGCCAATCAGAATCCTTTCCGGTAACAGCATAGGGCAGATTAAAATCTATGTCATCTTCGTTGTCAAAACCCGAAGTGATGCCGTTTACGATACCGCCAGGTGCGTTGGTATATTCAAAAGTTCCGAAAAAGCCATAGGTGGGGTTGTTATGGCCGGTACCTTGCAGCATACACGCATCAAATGGATTCAACCCGAGTATCCAGTTCAGTTGGTTCAGCGCGAAACTATCCAGCTTATCATGAAATGATTTATCTTCCTTAAACACCGCCGCAGTCATCCGGGCGGCGGCTGCGACCGAGGCAAGCCGTGCATTTTCACCCTGCCACCATGGAGAGGCATCGCTCCCATGCGGAAAAAAGAAGGAGCTTCGCCGGTTACCGAGCGTATCCTGCACCAGCTGACGGCTGTAACCAAAAGGATTATTAACCTCTCCCGTTATTGCAAACTCATGCTCCATTGACTCACGGGCGACCTTTTTAATCGCCGCCTGCTCCCCGGCAGAAGCAAATGGATAGTAATATAATAAACTTACCAAAGGCAAACCTGCGTCAGAAGGATGGAAGAATGGCCTGTCTTTGTCATCAGCTCTAAAATAATTCTTATACTTCCCCCACGAAGTCAGGCGATCCATAATACTTGCAGCTCTTTTTGCTGCGGCAGCGCTGTACGTTTCATTTTTAGTGACTTTGTAAAGTTCGGTAGCGGCGGTTAATGCACAGTAGTCGTCAAGGATATTTTCCTTTCCGTCATAATCCAGTTTTTTATTGTTTTCTTCTAAATAAGCAAACGCATCTTCCGCGGCCTGTAAATAACCCTTATTCTTAAAATCTCCGCTAACCGGATAAGCTGAAGCCATTGCAAGGGCTGCAATCGCCATACCGGCGCCTGAACGATAACTTGACTCATACGAGCGCACATCTTTTGCCTTTGCGACGCCACCAAAAGCCTGATCGGCCGTTTTCTTTATCCGGTAACTTCCCTCTTCGGGTTGTATCGATCTATCCTTTGGCAATTTCCCAGGCCCCGGCGCACCCACAGACCGGTAAAAAGAGCCGTTTTTTACGTGCATCCTCACCAGATAATCGGCGCCATACATTGCTTCATCGAGAATACGGCGATCAAACTGCCGGAAATCTGTGCCGGACCGGGCACTCAATAGCTCATAGGTTTTGAATAAGCTCCAGTCTGTTAAGGAAATTTGCTGTGGATTAAAGTAATTTGAAAAAGAAAGGTGCGACAAATGCTTGCCGTAGTCACCTGTAGCGTCATACCATCCTCCATGCGCATCCACCGTGTCATTGGTACCCGCAAGCACGAGATGATGATCGGCCTTATCAAATAACCCGGAACTCCGCTGACCTTTGAAATAATATACTACATCAGATATGGTGGCTTTTTCCAGTACATTTTTACCTATGATAAAAGGATATGAGGAAACTTTTCCGGCTGGAGTTACTATAGTCAGCTTAAACTTACCCGCTTTGGTAACGTTACTGAAGTCGATGGTCCAGAATTGAAAATCCTTCCATTTATCTACCGGGCCGGTATATATCGTTTTTCCGGTAAATACGATCTTATTATTTTCTGCATCTACCAGATCAAATGAATTAATAACTATTTTCTTATCTGAAACTACTATGGCGCGTTTTTCTTTGTCAAACTCATACCCTACCTGGTTGGTCACTACTTTTACAGACTGCGCATTTAAAAACAGAGGTACCGACAGCAATATATATAGTATCCATTTAAGGGCAGGTTTCATGAAATTCAATTTTTGTAAAGAAGTTTATAATAAATGGGAATGCCTGGTGAAGCATTCTTATAATTCCAAAGCTAATATATTGCATTCTATGCAGGGATTTTTGCGCTACTACATTAGCACTACTGATTCAAAAAAATACGCGGTAACGTATATGCCCCTTAAAAAATACAGAGAAGATGAATAAATGACGGTTAGTTAGTGAAGAGGGCTTAAACGGCTTATATGCAAAGCGTATTGACCAGCCAGATCAAATTTAAATACTTCAACGATAATTTTTTTCGCCAAAGCAAAGTAGTGGTATTGTAGGGCCGCGAAAATAGCATTTAAGCAAAGTTTGACTGATTATTGCACAACATATAAAATCCATATATTGTAGTGCCAATTATAGTATATACAACGCCTTTTAATGGAGAACAATAATAAAATACGTAAATATTTAATTGCCACGCACGGTAAATTTGCCGGGGGAATAAAATCGTCGCTTGAACTTATTGCCGGGGAAGTTGAAAACCTATTCCTGATAGAAGCTTATATTGACAATACCCTTTCGATCGAAGACCAAATTAGCAATGTGATGTCGGAAATAGGAGAATACAATGAACTGATCGTTTTCACCGACATACTCGGCGGCAGTGTCACCAACCAGATATTGCAACATACGCTGAATTCGGATGTCCATGTGGTATCCGGGTTTAATTTGCCACTGTTGATTGAAATAATTATGGCCGGTACCGATACGCCGATTGCAGAAGTGATCGGCCCTGCAATAGAAAACGCCAGAGGTCAGATGGCTTATGTAAACAAACTTTTAACTGAACAAAACGAGGATAAGGATGATCAAACTGACACGAATTGACGACAGGCTGGTACACGGACAGGTAGCCTTTACCTGGACCCCGGCATTGGGCGTTAATTGCCTTTTAATAGCTAACGATAAAGTTGCAAAGGATGATTTTTTAAAAATGACGCTTAATCTGGCCAAGCCAGCGGGCGTTAAATTATTGATAAAGTCGATAGATGATGCGGTGGCTTTTCTAAACAACGAAAAAAGTACAGGTTTAAAGATTCTTCTGATCATCAATAGCGTAAAGGATGCTTACCAGTTGGTGAACAGCGTTCCCGAAATACGATCCGTAAATTTCGGGGGGATACGAATGAATAATGGCAGCAGACTGATATCAAAGGCTGTCGCCGTGAGCGATGATGATATAGAGCTGATAAAGGAGCTTTTGAATAAAGGCATCGAGCTTGAATTGCGGCAGGTGCCTACGGAAAAGAAACAACTGGTTGAAAGCCTGATTTAATAATGAAATAACCCGAAAATATTTTAAGATAGTCTGATGTCGATATCGTACATACTTATTGCACTGATTGCCATGTTTGGCCATTCCGAGGATTTTCTGGGAACGACTTTGCTTAGCCGACCGTTGGTGCTCGGGCCTTTGGTCGGCCTTGTACTTGGCGATGTTAATCAGGGCATTATTATCGGCGCAACGCTGGAACTGATTTTCATGGGTAATATTAAGGTAGGCGCAGCAATCCCGCCGGATGTGATCACCGGAGGGGTGTTAGGCACGGCGTTCGCTATTATTTCGGGAAAGGGGCCTGCCATTGCGCTGGCCATAGCGGTTCCGATATCCATACTTGCAGAAATGGTGATCAGCAGCTTATTTGTGTTCCGTGCCGTATTGAATAAAAAATTTAATCAGTATGCCGATTCGGGAGACTACAAAGGCATACAGCGGCTGCATATATTATCGGGTATTCTCCGCCCGATTTTTATGGGTATTATCATTTTACTGGCATTGCAGTTAGGAAGCTCGGTAATGAAGTCGTTTTTGGATATGATACCCGCATGGGTTCAGTCCGGTCTGACGGTAGCCGGAAACATGCTGCCTGCGCTTGGCTTTGCCCTGCTGATGCATCTTATGTTCAATAAAACAATTGCCCCTTATTTTTTCCTGGGTTTCATCCTTGCTGCATATTTAAAATTGCCCGTCATTGCCATCGGCGGACTTGGCGTTATCATCGCCCTGATCGTTACGCAAATAGCTCCTAAGATCACAGATGACGACGAGGATGATTTTGAATCTGTTGCAGATGAAGAGCCAAAACCGGTGAATAAAATAAGGCGTACGGATATACGGAATGTTTTTTTGAGATCAATGGCGCTGGAAGCCAACTTTAATTTCGAGACCTGGCAAAATACAGGCTTTGCATTCGCCATGATCCCGGTATTGAAGCGGATTTATAAAACCAAAGAAGACATGGCTGCTGCCTTGAAACGGCACCTGCAGTTTTTTAACACAAGTCCGTACGGTTCAACACTCATACTGGGAATAACCGCAGCAATGGAGGAGCAAAACAGTAATGACGCTACTTTTGAGGAAGATTCGATAAATTCGGTAAAGCTCGGTTTGATGGGCCCGCTGGCAGGCGTATTCGATTCGCTTTTCTGGGGAACGTTCAAGGTGATAGCTGCCGGTGTAGGTACGTCCCTTGCCATCAAAGGCAACATCATGGGCCCTGTTTTATTCCTCCTCATATTCAACGTACCACACCTCGTATTGCGTTATAATCTTACTTTTATAGGCTATAACACGGGCACCAAATTTTTGCAAAACCTTGCCCAGAACAATGTTATGGACCGGCTGACTAAAGGAGCCTCCATACTTGGGCTAATGGTGATCGGCGCCATGCCAGCAACCCTGATGTCAATCACAACACCGATCACGATAGGCTCAGACAAAACAGCCGTTACGATCCAAAGTGTTCTCGATCAGGTGGTGCCCTCGGTAATTCCCCTCGGCTTAACTTTCTTGGTTTATTATTTTGTAAAAAACGGCGCGAAAACCACGCACTTGCTGCTGGGACTGCTTGCGCTTGGCTTTATAGGCAGCATCATACACTTATTTGCATAATCCCGGTCTTTAAAATACGGAACATGGAAAAAATGACAGGAACAGGCGTATCACCGGGGATTGCGATAGGAAAAGCACTGGTAATTCAAAGAACCGATGCTGTGCTAACAGGAATTTTGCTTCATGAACCGTCAGAAAAAGACGCTGCTGTCACGCAATTTGAGAAAGCCTTAAGCGCTGCGATATCCGAATTGGAATCTATTAAAAGCGATTTAGCGCTCAATGCTGATGATCACGACCTGCTTAATACGCACATTGAAATACTTAGCGACCCGGAACTGACCGATAGCATCATTGAAAAAATCCGTTCCGAACACAGAACTGCAGGCGACGCAGTTTTAGAGGTTATAAATACTTTTGCCTCCATTTTTGAAAACATGAGTGACGATTACATGCGGGCTCGTGCAGCGGATATTAAGGATATTGGTCGGCGCATCCATCTCAATCTGAGTGGTGACAAAAAAAATAAAGGACAAATATTTAAACCAGGAACCATCCTGATCGCAGATGATCTTTCCCCATCAGAAACGATAACATTTGACCTGAAGCTTATCGCTGGTTTTATCACCAGAAAAGGCAGTCGTACATCCCATACTGCCATTATCGCGAAATCAAAAGGCCTCCCGGCCATCGTGGGCTGTACTGAAGCGGTAACAACGATCAAAGATGGCGATACAATTATCCTGGATGGAAGCAACGGCGTTGTGTTCGTAAATCCGGGAGAGGATCTGACCAATGAGTATCTCGTTAAATTGAAGGCATGGAAACAACATGCGGATAGTTTACGATCGCTTAAAGATATCGAGGCATCTACAAAAGACGGGGTGAGGATACGGTTGTCCGCAAATATTTCAAAGGCAGAGGAATGGGAGGAAACTTTTGATAATGGCGGTGAAG
Source organism: Mucilaginibacter sp. (assembly GCA_035547875.1). Classification (GTDB taxonomy): domain Bacteria; phylum Bacteroidota; class Bacteroidia; order Sphingobacteriales; family Sphingobacteriaceae; genus Mucilaginibacter. Next base: position 186,266 of record DASZTX010000019.1, read on the forward strand.
GCGTCGGACTTTTGCGGACAGAGTTGTTGTTTATGGATCGTGAATCTTTTCCGTCAGAAGATGAACAATTTGAATTCTATAGGCAAGTCGCGCTGCAATCAAAAGGAAAACCCGTCATCATCCGAACGATAGATATCGGCGGTGATAAACAAATCCCTTATTTCGGTCTCCCTGCTGAACCGAATCCTTTTTTAGGGTACCGGGCCATAAGAATATGCCTCGATCAAAAGGAGTTATTTTCAACACAGCTCAAAGCCATTCTTCGGGCGTCGGTGTTTGGCGATCTGAAGATCATGTTTCCGATGATCTCGAACATTGGAGAACTGAGAGAGGCGAAGAGTATTCTGAAAGAAACCAAAACGACGTTACGGAATAACGGGATCGCATTTAATGCCGATATAAAAACAGGCATTATGATCGAAATTCCATCGGCGGCGATCACAGCCGATCTGCTGGCAAAAGAAACTGACTTTTTTAGTATCGGCACCAATGATCTTTGTCAGTACACGCTCGCGGTGGATAGAATGAATGAGAAGATCACTCATTTGTACGAGCCGTTTAATCCGGCAGTATTGCGGTTGATCAAATTCGTTATTGAGCAGGGACAAAAAAACAACTTGTATGTCGGCATGTGCGGTGAAATGGCAGCTGATCCTCTCGCAACATTACTTTTGGCCGGGATGGGGTTAAGGGATTTCTCTATGAGTCCGTCAGCGATCCCGGTGATAAAAAATATAATCCTCCATAGTACGCTCAAAATGGCAACCGAAATATGCCACAATGTAATGAATATGAATAATGCCGAAGAAATCCGGGCTTACCTGAAAACAGTTGTGGAAAACAAATAAATCAACAGACCGATCGCATCGAATGATAACTAACGACTATACCATATTTGCTGCGCAGGGTCTTCATGCAAGGCCCGCGACTGCGCTCATCAAGCTCTGTAAAAACTTTAAATCAACCATATGGCTAAAAAAGGGTGAAAAAATTATTAAACTGAACAGCATGCTTAATCTGTTGACACTGGCAATAAAGGGGGGCGACAAGGTATCCGTTATTATCGAAGGGGAAGACGAAGACGAGGCCGCAACAGCAATTGACGCCTTTTTCACCGAACAATTAAAAGAATTATAGATGAAAATTACCATAACGAAAAACGAACAGGAATTTGATACTACAGCCGCATGGCGCATTATTGCTCAGATGCTGGAAAAACGAAACTCGGTGATCGGGCTTTCCACAGGTCAAACCACTATTGGTATGCACCGCATTGTCTCGGAAATTTACGCTAAATATCCCTTTGACGTTTCGGATATTACCCTCTTTAATGTGGATGAGCTTACCAATCTTTCAAGGGAATATGCAGGTAGTTGTTATACGATGATATTAAACCAGATCGCAGGGCCCCTGGGTATTCCGGATAAAAATTTCATTATGCCGCCTACGCTTTCAGATGATTTTGAAGCGGAAAGCATATTGTTTGAAAAACGGCTGGCGGAACGCGGCGGTGCTGACCTTCAAATGTTGGGCATTGGCGGAAACGGGCATATCGGCATCAACCAACCTGGTACGCCTTTTGAAAGTGAGACCTGGGTATCGCCGATGGACCCTGATTTCGAGGCTCGCGTACGTCGTGAAACACAGGTTCCACCGGAAATTGAATTAGGCGGACTAACGCGCGGGATAAAAAACATCATGCATACCCGGAAAGTGATTCTGATCGCAAAAGGTGCCCATAAAGCGGACATCATAGAACAGGCTATACTTGGGCCGGTGACTACCGATATACCGGCTTCAGTTGTTCAGCTTCATCCAAACTGCGAGATATTGCTTGATGCTGATGCAGGTTCAAAAATTGCCGCTTACGCTGAAAAACGCGGATATACCTTTTAGATCAGATTAACCGCAACCATCAGTTCAGGTCGCGGTTAATCTCGTCAAGCAGGTATTCTTTCTGGTCATCGCTGTATTCCCAGAACATTACCCCGGCCATGTGCCTCCGGCTGACGTAGTCGCATTTATTTTTTGCCGACCATTCGTCATCATAGCTAATGAACTGTTTCGTCTGCGGATTAAATAAATACGGAGCAGAGGCGTCATTGTCGCGGTAATATTTAAATCCCCTGCCAGCATTGTTAACCAGGCTGTCCTTTAAAAAGGTATAACCTCCGGCACGCATTTTACCATCCGTTTTAATACCCAAACCATTTGCAGCGGTATCCGTAACCCGTGCCGAACGGCCATAAAAAGCCATGCCCATTACAAGCTTTTTAACCGGAACACCCGCCGTTATAAAGTCATCAACGGCTTTGTCGGCAGCATCGAGCGTTTTATATTTTTTGGAGGCGTATAAATTTGTATGATGTACCGCAATGCCCAGACTATCCTGAAAATAATCGTAAGTCATCAGGTTAACATAGTCGAGGTACTTCGCAGCCTTATTCATCTCCGTATGCTCTGTAAATCGTTTAAAACCACCGACAGCTGCCGTCAGGAACATTTTTCGCCCTGTTTCGTGTTGCAGCCTGGCAAGTTCATGGCGTATTGCTTTAAACATAAGCGTGTAATCATACTTATCCGCCGTACGATAGACGTTTCCATCTCCCTTATCATCCGGATATTCCCAGTCAATATCCAGGCCGTCAAGATTATATTTTCTGACTATATCCACAGCACTTTCGGCAAAAGCCTTTCGTGAAGTATCAGTGAGCACCGCGTCCGAAAAATTTTTACTCCATGACCATCCACCTATCGATATCAGGACTTTCAGGTCAGGGTTGACCTTTTTTAATTTCAACAGGTTTCTGAAATTGGTCGTGTCGGTTTTAATATTAGTCAGCCATGCGCGGTTATTTCTTACGTTTACAAAGGCATAGTTTATATGCGTAAGTTTTTTCGCGTTGACCATCGTGGTATCGATCAACCCGCGATAGCCCCCAACATAACCTATAATCACGTGCCTTTTCTTTTGGGCTATAGCGTTAAACACAGATACGATACAAAGTACCAGCACAATGGCCAGTGTTCTTTTAAAATTGCTTTTATGCATAAATGAGATATTCTGAAAGTTTTTATGGATTGATCTTTATTTGAAACAAGGACTGACGGCTGGTAACAAACAACGTGTGATTATCTCCAAACGTCAGCGAGGTAGGGCGTTCAGGAACTTTTATCTCCTCTATCTGCTTTCCTGCGCTGTCATAAACATATATCTGACCATCGGCTATATACACATTTCCCTTTGCATCGGTTGCACTATCAAATTCACCACGTTCAACAAAATATTTCAAATCTGAAAGATAACCGGCAGGACTCACATTCATACTGACGGTGCGTTTGTCATATTCATCTGTAGCGTAAAATATCCTGCCCGGATAAGCTTCGGCCAAAGCGGTTGAGCGCGCCAGATCATAACACACCGGTATAATGGTGACCCCATCCGGTGCGACAAAGCATTCGTCAGGACGTGCTACAGCTACGGTATTGAAATCATGGTAATCACGCCAGCGATGCGCCGGATACAGCGCCTTGTAAACGGGATTTACGCTACCCATAGGCTGTTTTTTTAATAAATGGATGGTTTCGTCCGGATTATTAGTGTTTATGGAATACACCAGCGTTCCGAAGCCTGAGTTTCCCCACCCGCTAAAAGATGTACCGGCAGCATCAGGCGGATTTTTAAATTCTTCAGGCTTTCCATTGACCAGGTATCCTGGCTTGGGCATATATTTGAAAACAACGAGCAAACTGTCGTTCTGGTCGCATGCCAGCGAAAGCGGTTCCCAATGAAAATCTGCCAACAGGCTTATGGTATGGCTTTCAGCCGACCATTTATAAATTCTCTTCATCCGCTGCTCGCAGAAATAAATATTTCCTTTACTGTCTGCACAACTTCCTTCCGCAAATTCAAAACCTGTGGCCAGCCGTGTCGTAGGCGCAGTAGTTCCAGATGGGTTTTCATCGTTGATTACCAAACGCGCAAATTCCCATGGGCGTACCTCCGTATCGCTGTTAATATCATATAATGGGTTCGTCGTGGTATATTTTATCTGACTGTAGTTGTGCACGTTCAGGTACTCGATATTTTTTCCATTCCATTCCCTTATAGCGTACGGAGCAGGTTTGTTCACCCTGATCACCCGGAAGGTATAAAGATTAGCAAAAACAAGATCTTTGCAATTTTCGACCTCAAGGGGCTGACATTCGGTACTTTCCCTGCTCTCTTCTTCCATCTGCAATGCGTAAACCTTAAAATTCGATACGTTATTAAATCTCACCTCGTTCCGTACATGATGCTCAACTGATAGGGCATAAACTCTGCCGGGCGTGGAGGTATTGGAAAAATAAGCACCGTTGGTTGCATAGGTATTGGCTGTCCATATATTCATAAAGGTACCGCCTCCCCCATCAGTAACCCATAAGCTCCAGTATTGTGTATCCCATGAAGGGTCAACTCCGTTATACCCTCTTTCGTAAATCCCTTTACGTTCTTTTTTTGGCTCACCTGGTTTTTGAGGGCGCTGCAGTCCGCCGTGTCCGCCGATAAATTTCACGTCATTCAGGTACGAATTCTCACCGGACATCCATTTGCATGCCACAGCCCGGGGGTTATCCGCGCTGGTGGAAAGCCCTATGCCGGTCAGAATATTGGCCCCGCCCTTTGCGCTTTCTATTAAAGCCTTTGGGCCGCCAAAGCCGCCAAATGCCTGTGCGTTATCAGCTATAATAAATTGTGTGGCAATAGGATTAAGGCCTATAAGCGCGGTATTAGGCTTTAGTTTAATAGTCTGACTGACGATGTACCATCCCTGCGGAACATAAATGGTTGCGTATTTATCTACAGCATCCTGTATAATTTTTGTATCGTCGGTCACACCATCTCCTTTTGCGCCGAGTGTTTTTAAATTCACCCAGGTGTTAATGGCGGGTAATTCGGGGATGTCCTTTTTAAACGATTCGGGGAACGTAGTCAGGGGGTCCACATCATTGATCGTCTTAAAAACCGGATCAGCTTTCAGACTGTCCATTTGCAGACCATCGATAAACCGTTTCACCTTATAAGCGGCGCCCTTTCCGGCGATCTGTTTTCCACTGCGCCGATAACTGGCGAACACCGGCACGTTCCTGCAATTCACATTTTTAAGGCTGATCTGATTAAATGCATTTCCTTCGTTACTGATAATAATGGCGGGACCACTGATCTCGTCAAAAATGCAGTCTTCCATAAATAGCTTTTCGTGATAATTAGGATTGATGCTGATCACTGTCGGAACATTTCTGGCTGTCATACGAACGATCGTAAGACCTGCCTCCTGCGTGCGGATAGCGGCCTCCCGCTGACCTTCAAAGTAGGTATCAACCATCATAAACTGCCAGCCGGGGGAAGGCTTGGTGGTGTAAATCCCATATTGGCCGCCAAAAAACCGCACATTATTCATGGCATTTCCTACGTCAAACATCCCGGCTTTACCATTGCCAATGCTTACGTCAACATTTCCGACAAAACTATGCTGAGCAAAATGCGCCCGCATAGCCACCGCAACGGGATTGCCATCCTCTATCCTAAGATTGATATTGTTTATCGCACTATAAAACGTAGAGGCACCGGCATCGTGAATACGCTCACCAGGTTTGGAAAGGCTGCTGACAAACCAGAACATATATTTCGCTTGCCCTTTATCTGTCGGATCTGCCTGCTGAAAGCCCGGGGAATTCTTCGCAAGGATGATCTGTGGACGGTTTTTTCCATATCCGATAAGCCGTACAGCGGTTGGGATATAAATTGTTTTGGAGATGAGATATTTTCCTTCCGGAATAAAAACAATGCCGAAATTGTATTTCGTTTTTACTTCGGCGATTGCCGCTTGCAAAGCTTCCGAAACGTCGGTTTTGCCATCAGCCTTTATGTTAAAATTATCGGGTGCGAAATAAACAGCGTCAGGATCATTTAGCCTGGCCTGGTAAATCGATCTTCCTCCGTCGTCTTTAGCGTGTTGTACCGGGGCTGCCATACAAAATACCGGGACCAATAAAACAATGGCGATTAATAAAATATTCTTCTTCATAATATGATAGCTGTTAAACAGGTTATCAGCGTTGGTTTACACAGGATAAATGTACCACCTTCTTCAGGGTATTTTTTAGGGTCGGCAAATTGTTACAAACACCGACGATGATCGTATCTGCAAACATAACCGTCAACACGTATCATTTTCATCCGAAGGGCACTACATTACCACTACGGTTGATAAAAACCTGCCCCGGGAGCAGGAAATTCCCGAAATACTATACCTATCCGGGATTCTTATTCCGCAAATACCTACATTTAAAATAAAAACACCATGAAAAAATTGCGTCGTCCAACCAGTTATCCAACCATTAAACGCAGGAAGTTTTTGACCTATAGCGCAAAAGCAGCCGGAATATTACTGGCGACACCGCTAATAAATAAGGCAGCAGCGCTGTCGGTAAGCGTCAATTATACTGTGGGTGAAATCATGGACCTTTTTATCAGCAAGGTTCCTGGCGGTGCTTTAACAAACACCGTCGATACATTAAAATCCGGAAGCAGGGACACGCAGGTTACGGGGATTGTAACGGCCATGTTTGCAACCATCGAAGTGATCAGAAAAACGATCGATCTTGGCGCAAATTTTATTATTGCGCACGAACCCACTTTCTATAACCATCAGGACGATGTTAGCTGGCTTAAAAGCGACGAGGTATATCAATACAAGGCAGACTTATTAAAGAAACACAATATTGCTGTATGGCGCAATCACGACTATATTCATCGGCTGGTACCCGACGGTGTGACAGACGGCGTGCTTGATCAGTTGCAATGGAAAATGTATACCGATAAAAACATTCCTAACATTCTGACGATGCCTGCCACATCGCTTAAAGATCTGATTGGCTATGTAAAAGATAAGTTGAATATCGATCAGGTCAGATACATCGGCGACCCTCAGCTGCCGTGCAGGCGCGTACTATTTATGCTGGGCGCTCCCGGAGGCCAGCGTCAGATACAGGCCATTGAAAAAGTTAAACCGGATGTACTTATCGCCGGAGAACTGCAGGAATGGGAAACTGCGGAATATGTCAGGGACGCCGTAGCCAAAGGAGATAAGATCGCGTTGGTTGTTGTAGGTCACATCGCCAGCGAAGACGCCGGTTCGGAATTTATGATGAACTGGCTCAAAAAAAATGTCCCCGGTATTAAGGTAACCCGAATAAAACCAGGAAACTCACTGAAGTTTATGTAAACAAACGGCAGGTATCTTCGCGTTACCTGCCGTTTGTTAGTTTTAATAAATTATTTTTCCGGTGGCCGTTATTAACGAAGCGATGCGGACCGCGTCGAAAATACGTTCTTCGGTTGTACCAAGCTTTACAAGCGAGTCTTCATGAGCATTTACGCACATCTCACAACCGTTAACAGCAGATATGGCGAGACTCATCAACTCAAAAAATTCTTTGCCTGTAACAGGTTTCATCATCAGCTGCATACGGATACGGGCTGGGATCTGTGTGTATTTCTCCTTTTGTGTAAAATGCCGGAAGCGATAAAAAACATTGTTAGAAGCCAGCAGCGAAGCACAGCCCACAGCCTCAGCTATTTCAGGTGCAGTTGCTCCCTGTTCTTCGGCGTAGGTTGTAAACCAGGCAGTCAACGGCGTATTGTTATTATTCACCGCTGTTGAGAGCCCTATCAGCGCACATTCTTTGGCACTTATATGTTCAGAAGCAAGTGTGCTGGTAAAGTTCAGCTTAAGGTCGCGCAAATAACGCGATTCTCCTTTTTCCAGCAATGCAAGGCTCGGGGTACGGTAAGTCGCATCCAGATTCAGGGCTTGCAACAGTTCGTTAATTATTTCGGTAGATTCGTTCATGTGTTAAATAATGTATAAAAAATCCCCGCATGCGTTAAATGCGGGGACCTAATCATTTTAAACTGAATTAAACAGTCAGGGTTTCCTCGCCCTTTACCCAGTTGCATGGGCAAAGCTCGTCAGTCTGCAAACCGTCAAGTACGCGCAATACTTCTTTAACATTACGGCCAACACTCAGATCATTTACTGATACCCAACGGATGATACCCTGAGGATCAATAATAAAAGTTGCACGGTAAGCTATTTTTTCATTGGGCTCCAAAATTCCAAGCTCTTCGGCCAGTGATTTTGAAGTATCTGCAAGCATTGGGAATTTAAGATCGCGCAGATCAGCGTGATCTCTTCTCCATGCAGCATGAACAAACTCTGTGTCGGTTGATGCGCCGATCAGACGGGTATCGCGATCGCGAAACTCGCCGTAGCTTTTGTTAAATTCTGATATCTCGGTAGGGCAAACAAAAGTGAAGTCCTTTGGCCACCAGAACATTACAGTCCAGACGTTATCGTCATTCACCAAAAAATCGGAGGTGATAGTTTCAAACTCTTTTCCTTTTTCGATACTTACAACCGCGGTTTTAGAAAATTGAGGGAATTTTTGACCTATAGTTAGCATATTTATATTGTTTTGTATTTTGTGTTGCAAATATACCAATTTAAAAGAGGGCGGCATTATTTAAAGTATTTATATCATATAGTTTTGGATTATATTACGTCTAACTTAATATCATTTTTAACAATATCATAAAAAGTCACTAATTATTCCGGCGCCTTTTCTCTTCTTTTAAAAAATCACCCCTGAAATTTGAGAAAAATTAAAGTTCCTTTAGCTAATGTCCGCCATATTCAACGAGGGCTCGTAGGGAACCTGTTTTAAATATTATATTTGAGGACGCCAATTATCTGCCTTGCTGAGAAGCAACGTAATATTTATTTCACCTATCCATTTTGACATTATGAATACATCCCCTGCGGAAGAAATTCCGGCTATTCAGCAGTCATGCCCATGCGGAAAGGGACAACGTTCCGATCTGGAGCGGGTTTCCCGCGGCATTTTTGTTAAAACCATTTTATTCTGGCTTCCGCTAAAGCGATACCGGTGCCACCGGTGCAAACATAATAAATGGACAATGGGTTAAATTAGTCCACAGCAAGCTCCCTTGCACTCCGATATTTATTGGCTTTAAAACGATAAAAGACTATTTTTACCGTCCGGGCAGATATTGCCTGTAACTATCCATCTTTCATTATGCAACGACGACACTTCATAAAACTATCCGCTACAGCCAGCGCGGCATTACTATTCAGCCGTATCACCTATGCCAGCGGGGATGCTTCTCTTATCAACCTGCCTGATGAGGTATGGGCTAAGTTTGATGCAGAATGGGTTCAGCTTAAGCCGTCGGGAAACGGTTCTTTTACCTACAAAGAAACTGAGGTTAGCATAAGGACAAAGAAAAACAGGAGAGGCGTGTATATACACTCGCCTGCGACTGCGCTAAGTGCTGTTCGTCTTAAATGGAAACATAAAACCGATTTATCCGGCAAAATACTGGGCGATCATTTTGAGCGCAGTTATGGCGATCTAAGTTGGAAAACGCCGTCCCAAAGTATCAAAAACCCATGGTACGTTCTTATTCACGATGAAAAATCCACCTCGTGCTTTGGTGTTAAAACAGGAGCTAACACCATTTGCTGGTGGAATGCAGGCCCGGACAATCTCGAACTGACTTTGGATACCCGCTGCGGCGGGTCGCCTGTTCAGCTTGGCGACAGACTTTTGCACACTGCTGATATAATCACAACAAAAAGCATTCCCGGCGAAAATGCCTATGCTACCGACCACCGTTTCTGCAAAATGATGTGCGACAAGCCCCGTTTGCCCAAACAGCCGGTTTACGGTATAAACGACTGGTATTTTGCATACGGCGAAAACTCATTCGAATTGATCAAAAAGACGACGGGAATGATGGCAGAACTCGTTACTGACACGGATAACAGACCATTTTCGGTCATAGACGCGGGATGGGCGGAATATTCCCCTTACCACCCAGGTGACGGCGGATGGAATGAAACCTATGACAAGCCGAACAGTAAATTTGGCGATATGCGTAAAATGGGTGACGAGATCAAGAAACTGGGTATGCGCCCCGGTCTGTGGATACGCCCGCTATGTGCAAGACACGACGAAAAGGCGAGCCTGCTGCTTCCCCAAATCCCGGGAAGAGACGATCCCAAAAGCCCGATACTCGATCCTACCATACCCGAAAACATAGAACGTATCAGCGGCTATTTTGACGTGTACAGGCAATGGGGTTTTGAAATGGTAAAACATGATTATACCACCTATGATATATTCGGAAGGTGGGGTATAAAAATGCTGGATGATCTGACAGCTCCAAACTGGACTTTTAATGACAAAAGTAAAACCACGGCAGAGGTGATCAACGCACTCTACGGCGCGATCCGCAAAGCCGCCGGAGATGGTATTTATGTTATTGGCTGCAACACCATGAGCCATTTGGCAGCGGGGCAATTTGAACTGAACCGCATTGGTGACGATACCAGCGGCCGTGAGTGGCCCCGCGTTAAAAAAATGGGCGTAAATACAATGGCGTTCCGGCTACCACAACACAATGCATTTTATGCAGCAGACGGCGATTGCGTAGGAGTTACAAAAGACATTAGCTGGGAGCGCAACAAGCAATGGATGCAATTGCTTACCGAAAGCAGCGCACCGCTTTTTATATCCGCACAGCCCGAAGCTACCGGCCCGGAACAGAAAAGATATATAAAAGAATGCTTCGCTAAAGCGGCAAAACCGCAACCGCTCGCCGAGCCGCTGGATTGGATGACAAACCCATTTCCTAATAAATGGAAGTTAGACGGCAGGGAGGTTGACTTTAACTGGGATTAACCAGAACAAACCATCTTTTTGCGTAGCGGGTCGTTATTTTGCGTTGATCTGCTCAGGCTCAGCGATCTGGATCTCCGGACGGCCCTTAAACATCAGGAATACACCGGTAACACAAAGCGGCTTGCCCTTTAAATTGGCATAGTCAAGGGTGATTTTATTTCCTTTTACAGCAACCGTATATTTCTGATTGGGGTAGGCTCCGCCCATATTCAACAAAGCAAGTGTATCGCTCATAACACGAAGCGAATAGACAGTATCGCACAGCGTTCCGGTTTTACCTAAATTTTTGGCAAAGTCTTCAGCTGAAAATTTATTCTGCGCTGAAGCGCTCACCGTGAAAGCACAGGCTATAATGAGCAGGAGTATAATTTTTTTCATTTTTCCGGGGTTATTAATAACGTATGCAATAATAAAAAACAGCGTTGTTAAACAAAAAGTTTATCGTATTGGCAACGACCTTGTTACTTAAGCGGCTTAATTTGTTTACGGTAAGTCTTTATGGCTCTGTAAATAGACGCAGCCACCGCATTTTGGCCGCTTTCAGAATTAAGATATTTTTCTTCGGCGCTATTATTAATATATCCTGTTTCAACAAGCACAGCCGGCATGGCACTGTGCGCAAGTACCAACACGCCCTGCTCCTTTACACCGTGGCTGCTGCGGCTGTCCACAGTTTTAAACTCGTTATTTAATATCTCGCCAAATAGGATACTCTGTTTCCGGTATTTCTGCATAACCGTGTTCAGCACGATCATGGCCGTTGGGTCTTTTTCGTTATACTCTGTGTAATTCTTTTTGTAATCTGTTTCAATATATATGGAAGCATTTTCCCGCAGTGCCTCCATTTGTTCTTCCTTCCGGTGAAAACCGTAAACCAGCATCATCACCCCTTTTAATTTATGCGCGTTCTTTGCGGTACCCTCCGGGGATGAATTACAATGAATGGAGATAAACAGATTGGCATTTGCCTTATTGGCTATATCTGCGCGTTTATTAAGTTCGACGAATTTGTCAGTGGTACGCGTCATGATCACGTCCACGTCAGGCATAGCAGTTTTTAATTTCTGCTTCAGCTTTTTTGCAATAGCAAGAGCAACGTCTTTTTCCAGGGAATGGGCTCCATGCGCGCCGGGATCTTTCCCGCCATGCCCCGCATCTATTACAATTGTTTTGAAGGTAAAAGGCTGTTTTGTCTGAGCGTTGGTAGAAAAAATGGAGGCCGCAACCAGAAAGACAATTAAAACAGCTGCAAAAAAATTGTTCCTAAGCGGAGAGAAGCCTGTCGTCATTAATGATGATAAAAACATAACCTGATAAATTGTTTCAATTTACTTGGCTATGCGCGCTTATTGCATTTTGGACATACGCCCGATGCATACAAGGTAAACCCCTCCGCACGAAACCCTTTGGGCAAACTTATCTCCGGTAGCTCAAGGTCGTCGAGGCAGTAAACGTTCTTGCATACCGTACAATTAAAATGAAGGTGTTCATCATGGTGATGATCTTCGCCACAGCCCGATGAGCACATGGCATAATTTGCGGTTCCGTTTAAATCGAACACTTTATGAATAATACCCTTCTCTTCAAAGGCATTCAGTATGCGGTATAAAGTCACCCGGTCGATATCGTTCATCACGCTTTCTAAGTCGGGTTGCGACGTAGCTACTTCCTTCTTTGAGAGCATAGAAAGCACTTTCAGCCGGGGCGCAGTTTTCTTCAGGTGGTGTCTTTCCAGCAAGTCCTCAAAGTTAATATTATGATTATGAGCCATCTTTGTCATTCAATAAATTACGACAGCAAAGTTAAAAAGAATAAAAGACAGAAAGGCATAAGTGTTTGTCACAAACTATTTCGCCGGATAGTGGCAGGCCAACGCTTCAATGTAACTGTCTCAATGCTTGTGAGGGTGCGGATGTTTCAAATGGAAAAGGGTATTATCTGCGCGGCAAACAGCAGTATATTTATAATTAAAAAAATGCGCAAGCGCTATCAGCAAACCACCGAACGGGACAATAAGCATCTCACGCCAGCTTTTAACATACAAGTGTCCGACAATAATAAACAAAAAACCGCCGAGTAATAAGATAGCGGGCAGAACACGATGATGTGACCGGAAATAAGAGAATCCTATTGCAGAAAAGCCGACAATTACCGCAATTCCGATCATGCTCCATTCAAACCAGGGATTCGCCAGGAAACTTAATCCGACAAGCGGCAGGCTGGTGATCAGTAAAGGCACGATAGCACAATGAATAGCACACAGTATAGACGCTGTCATGCCTACACTGTCGAGCCGGGATGAGTGCTTTATTTGATTCATGTGGCAAAGATAATAATAAATGCAACATTATTGCTTTTAAACACCTTTGTTTTGGTCATCATAATTACATATTTCTCGAGAAGCGTTATAGAAAAAGTATCAGCCGGATTAAAAGGACAGCACGGATCAGCGTTTTGTGTTAATTTAATATTATTTAAAGGTTTCCAAATTATTTATCAATTATTACTTTTGCCACGCCAAATATGGCTGCTCCCCTATGTCGATAAGGTCTGTAAAAAGCATTTGGAAAGAAACCTGGAAAGCGTCTGTAAAACGCAGACAAATTATTATCGGCACGGTGATCATGATGTCCGTGGTATTTACCATGCCGCTGTTTTTTGGCCACATCGAAAAAAGGCATGGCACTTTAATACATGACCCCGTACTGGCAGCTATTACCCCGCACAATGTTTCCGCGCTGATTTTTGCAATTATCTGGGGAATGATACTGCTGATCATGATCAGAGCCGCTTACAAACCGTCGATTTACATTATTTATTGCTGGGCGCTTATACCTATCACCATACTGCGCTTTATAACGATCAGCATCGTTCCACTTGAGCCCCCGACGGGGTTGATACCGTTGACTGACCCGCTAACAGGCGTTTTTTATGGCCAGGCGCTCATCACTAAGGATCTCTTCTTTTCGGGTCATATAGCGACGATGACGCTGATTTTCCTGTGTCTTGAAAAAAGGACCGACAAGATCATCGGCTTTTTCGCAACCCTGGCCGTGGCTTACCTGCTACTCGTGCAGCATATTCACTATTCTATCGACATATTGACCTCGCCGGGTATCGTTTACATTTGTTATCGTTTAACCCGCAAATTCCTGGACAAAGATCCTATTCTATCTTAAATTCTTCCCGGCAAGTAATCAGCGGGCTATTCTCCACTAATAGCATAAACCTGCTTAATAATTAGTTGACCATCATTAATTGACTATTAACTTATTTCACAAAACGCGGTAAAAGATCTACTGCTGCACCCATCATTTTTAACTTATACCGGTAACGGCCGTTAAAATCATCTTCTTCCTTCAAAAACTCGTGATCTTTTTTGCTGATCCAGAAAGTTTGCGAAAAATGCCCGCCCGCGTATTCTCCGTCGGTACGCAGCCGCCAGCAATCCACCTTTAAGCCATTCAGGGTAGGAAGCATATCACTGCCGGTTACTTTATAGATAACATATTTGGGTGGATCGAGACCTGCGTCATAAAAATTGATCGCGAAGGTCTTTCCCGCAGCCAGTGGAAGCATCTCAAATGTTTCTATATCAAGATTCCAGTTAAAATTAGGTTCCGAAAAGTCAAGCTTAAAGCCTTTTTTGCCGTTATCAGTGACCGTGTCTGCTCCCCTAACGCCATCTTGGCTCCAGTTATAGGCTGATCTTTTACCCTTTATCGTTTCTGAAAAATATAGCGGAGCAAAATCTGCAGCGCGGTTAACCGAATATGCTTCGCGATAACTGATCGTATCGCTGCCATACCAGTGCTGCTTGATCGTAAAAACAGGTTCACCATTGCGGCTTTCAGTTTTGATATCGCGCAGCCAATACCAGAATCTCAGGATCTTGGGTGCTTTTGAACTTTGAAAATACACGAGATACTGATTCAGGCCGGGCTTCAGCCTGTCGGTATGCAGATGGTCGTTTCCAAGCCCGATAGTGTCCGTCTGACTATATACGATTAACGTTGACAGACTGAAAAGCATGCTCAAAAAAATTACTCTTTTCATAATCAGTTAAAATCCTTTCCTTCTTGCACCGACTTTATTTGTTTTGTGATAGCGGCTTTATTTGCCTCATTGGGCGCCTGATTCTCTGCCTTTTGCAGATACACCAAAGCATTCTTAAAATCTCCCACACCTGAATAACCACGACCTAACCCGGCATTGGTAAAAAATTCGTCGGGATGTTTATCATAATTATATTTATAAACTACCAAGGCCTCATTTGCCCTTTTAGCTGCAGACAATGTGCGACCATAACTATACAGGTCTGTTACGCTGCCCATCGGCATCGCTTTTTTCATCACGTCAGCGGCTTCGGCAGGGCGCCCCATCGCCTTTAACACATTTGCCCTGGTACTCCAGGCCTGAAAACTCTGGCTGCCGCCAAAAAATCTGCCTACAGCATTATTTGTCCAGGTAAGCGCCTCTTCCAGGTTGGCGTTATTCTGTACACAATACTGCGCGGCCTGATCCCAGCTTTCCCAGCTAAATCCTTTTTCGGTGCGGAGTTCTTGTCTGAAAGAGGCCAGCTGATTTTTGACCACATCTGTTTCGACACTGAAGGGGATTATCAGTTTTTCCCATTCCAGCTGAATAACTGCGCTATTGGGCGTTTGTCCGGTGAATTCGTATTTCAGCCACTCTACGTCCTTATCCGAAGGGATTGGCTTTACTTTTACACGCAGGGCATCCTCATCCGGCCGGTAAAAGAAGCTACCCCATGAAGTAGAATTCTTTGAGAAGATCAGGGTACACTCATCCGGTGCGTAGGCTATAAAAAAACCATATTTACCGGCTGCCAGCGGCTGACCCTCAATATTCACATCGGTTGAAAATTCGATGCTTGTACATTCGTTGGCTCCGGCACGCCAGGGAGCGCTCTTGGATGTCCCGAAACCCTGATCCACAAATCCAACAGGTACAAGTTCACCCCAGATATGGCCTTCACGCTTTTTAACGGCAGGCCGGTTGTAGTGGATGGTTACATCGGCCAGGCCAATCTGTTCGCTTACCGAAGCCCTTTTATTGCCGCCATCCGGCAATGCGGTTAACTGGGCCCTCACCAAACCTGTGGAGCCCAACTGCAGTCCTGCTAAAATTATGCAGGCTAAAACAATCTTTTTCATGTTTATATTTTTTGGATTGGAATATTCTTTAAATAAAGTTTGATTTTATGAGCTGCTACAGCAAATGATTTAAACCTAACACCCCTTATTTTAAATGAATGATCCAAAAAAATCAACGGAAGCAATCGGCAGTACCGCCGTGTTTGTTGAATAAACAGCGTGAATTATTGAAAACAGATATCGGGAACAAAAAAGCTTTGTACATTTAAAGATGAAACTACCGAAAAGGCGGCTCAGCATTGTTCAGTTGCAATGGCTTATCTGGATCGCCGTGCTGTTTATTGTATTTTTTACTTATCTGCCCGAAGATGGTTTTTACCAGGCCGCGGCATTTGCTTCGGTAAACGTAGCGTTTTATATTATTCTCATCTATGGTAATATCACTTTTCTGTTTCCGAGATTTTATGAAAAAGGGAACAAGTTATTGTATGCTATCCTTGCCCTGATCCTTCTTATAGGTGGCGGTTTTGCGCGGGGATACATCATTATGTACATGGACATTCATTTTTTTGCTGAAAAGCCGATGCCCATGACGCTCAACATGTTCGTATATTTCATTCTTGCAGGCATACTGACCTTTTTGCTGAGTTTTATTTTCCGTATCGCCATAGCCTACTTTGCGCTAAAACAGCAATCGGAAAAAATACTCGCTCAAAAAAGCCAGGCAGAACTTAATCTGCTTAAATCGCAGGTGCAACCTCATTTTCTGTTCAATACGCTCAACAACATTTATTATGAAGCGTATAGAGAAGCGCCGCGCACAGCTAAACTTATCGAGCGCCTTTCCGACATCATGCGCTATTTTGTGGATGAAAGCCCGAAAGAAGAAGTTTCCATCAATACCGAAGTGCAATTCCTGGAAAATTATATCGCCCTTGAAAAGATCCGGGTAAGACACGAGATAGAATTAAGTTTCGTGAAAGATTACAGTAAGGAACTGCGTTTGCCGCCCATGCTTTTAATGACATTTATTGAAAATATATTTAAACATGGCATCGATAAGGCAAGCAATATCAATAAAATTGATGTTTCATTAACCGAACGCGATGGCTATCTGCTATTTGAAACAAGAAACCGGCTTTTTGAAAAAGCTCCAGCTTCGGAGCACCGGGGTTTTGGCATAGAAAATCTGCGCAAACGGCTTAATCTACTGTATGGGAATAATTTCGAGTTAAAGATCAGCCATCCCGGTGATTACTTCACCGCGTTCTTAAAAGTACCCGTGTCATGAATTTAAGTTGTATCATTATAGATGACGAGCCAAACGCTGGCAACCTGCTGGAGATACTGATTGCGCAGAATACCAGGTGGCAATTGCTGGGCAAATGTTACGATGCATTGGAAGCCATCGCCTTTTTGAAAGATAATAAACCCGATTTTATTTTTCTTGACATCAATATGCCGCAGCTTAGCGGAATGGAACTTGCCGGGCTATTATCCGAGGATACTAAAATCGTTTTTACAACTGCCTATTCCGAATACGCTGCAGAAAGTTATACTTTTCAAACCATCGACTATCTGCTGAAACCTATAACGCTAAAACGTTTCCTCGAAGCGATGCAGAAGATTGAGAAATTCTTCAGCTATCGCACCGGAGATGTGCAACCGCCATCGTCCTCAGGAAATGAATATTTTTTTGTAAAATCGGGCAAGGTGCTCCGTAAAATACTGATGGAAGACATTCAATACTTTGAAGGGGAAAAGGAATATGTACGGCTGGTTACACCGACTGAACAGTTACTGATTTACCGGAGATTAAAAGATGTGGATGAACAGCTCGACGCACCGTTTGTACGCGTGCATAATTCCTATATTGTAAATACACGGCAGATCGTCAAAATTCAGGACAATCATATCTACATCGCATCCAAACAAATACCTATCAGCGAAAAGTTTAAAGACAAATTTATGACGGTGATAAGCCAGCGGATATTTTAGCTGACAATTTTTAGCTTACCGTTAGCTCCCCTCTGATATCGGTTTCGAGATAATGTTTTACCTCCTTCGGATCGTCAAACTGTCCAAGCAGATACATCATTTTGGTAACGGCAGACTCGTAAGTCATATCATATCCATTGGCTACACCGACCTCCTTTAAGTGCCTGCTCGTTTCGTATCTGCCCAACTCTACGGTTCCTACCTTACATTGTGAAATATCGAGAATAACTTTACCGCCATCGATAGCATTTTTCAGCAGATCAATAAACCACTCGTCAGTAGTTGTATTACCCGCTCCAAAAGTTTCCATCACAATACCGCGAACATCGGAAGATAGGATCGTCTCTACAACTTTCGGACTGATGCCCGGATAAAGTTTCAGAACGGCGACATCACTTACCAGGTTTTTATGAACGATCAATTGCTGATTCTCCTCCGGATGCCGGATATCATTGATGCTAAACCGAAGATGTACCCCCGACTCTGCCAAAATAGGATAATTGGGGGAGCGAAATGCCTCGAACTTGGAAGAATTATATTTAAATGATCGGTTACCCCGGAATAGCTTATAGTCAAAATAAATACAAACTTCCGGCACGCGGGCGCGGTCATGTTTTTTGGCTTTGGCAATTTCGATGGCTGTCATCAGGTTTTCCTTTGCGTCCGTCCTGACAGCACTGATCGGCAGCTGCGATCCCGTAAAAATCACCGGTTTTCCCAATCCCTCGAGCATAAAACTCAATACGGAAGCTGAGAACGCCATCGTATCTGAACCATGAAGTATTACAAAGCCATCCACCTCGACATAATTTGATTCGATAAGACTGGCCAGCTCACTCCATATAGCCGGGTTCATGTTGGATGAATCTATGATCTGCTCGAAGGAATGAACCTTAATCTTACAATTAAGCTTTTCCAGTTCGGGAACATTATCCATAATCTGCTCAAAATTGATCGGCTTGAGCACCTTAGTCTGCGGGTCGCTCATCATACCAATGGTTCCCCCGGTATAAATGATCAATATCTGGCTCATGTATTTTAGGTTGTGTAAATAAAGCTATCAAAAAAATTTATGCACCAAATACCTTTTTTGAATTTGCTGTGGTAATCTTGGCAACTATATCAACATCAGTCTGGTGCAACTCCGCCACCTTTTCAGCTACGTATATTAAATAGGAACTTTCATTTCGCTTACCCCGGTGCGGAACAGGGGTCAGGTACGGCGAGTCCGTTTCCAGTACTATATCATCAAGACTTAATCCGGCTACCACCTTATCCAACCCGGAATTTTTATAGGTAACCACACCTCCGATACCCAGGTAAAAATTAAGACCAATTGCACGTCTGGCCTGTTCCATATTTCCTGTGAAACAATGAAATATTCCGCGCAGGTCTTCGCTCCGTTCTTGTTCGAGCACCTCAAAAACTTCATCGAACGCTTCTCTGCAATGGATCACGATAGGCAGTTTTAACGATTTAGCCCAGCTGATCTGTTTTCTAAACGCAAGTATCTGTATCGGTAGCGTGCTTTTATCCCAATACAGATCAATTCCGATCTCGCCTATCGCGTAAATCTTTTGCTGTTGCTGAAAGGATTGTATTCGCGCAAGTTCTTGCTCCCAGTTTTCCTTCACCTCACACGGGTGCAAACCCAACATCGGGAAACACATTTCAGGGTAAGCCTCCTGAAGTGAAAAAACCATAGGCACCGATGCGGCATCAACATTGGGTAAAAACAAACGCTTGATGTTATTTTCCTCACAACGCCTGATCAATCCCGCTCTTTTCGCCGCATCTGTTTCGTAATACAAATGGGTATGCGTATCGGTAAGTACCATGCTGCAAAAATAGAAAAGCCTCCCGATGTATCAGGAGGCTTTTGCTTAATTTTTCTTTGGCGTTGCTTTCTTTTTATAAACAGGCTTTTTAGCTGCCGGTTTCTTTGGTACAGGAGGCGCCGCCGGGATCTTTTTGGCAGGCTTGACCTTTACCAGTTCCAAATCAAACACCAATGTACTAAAAGGCGGTATGCCCTGATAGCCGCTTTCGCCATATGCCAGTTTGGACGGAATTACCATAATTGCTTTTGATCCTTCGTTCAACAAAAGCAGTCCTTCTTCCCAACCTGGAATAACACCGCCTGCACCGGCCACTACCTGCAAAGGCTCATAGGTGCGGCCAGGTTGTTCTAAACCTGCCGCCTTAGCTACCGATTCAATACTGCTGTCAAATACCTTATCATTTAAATCTTTGCCTGCATAGTTTACCAGCAAAGTATCACCAACCACAGGCTTGCGACCATTTGAAGGTTGTATGATCTGATATTTTAAACCGGATGCGGTGGTATGCATATTTAAATGATGATCGCTGATATATTTATCAGCCGCCTTAATCTCTTCCTGCTTTAAACTATCTACAAACTGATCAATCGTTTGTGTCCTGAGAATTTTGATGGTAAAATCAAGATTGCTGCCTTTGGAAAAAAATGGAGGCCGCGCCTCTTCGTGCCCTTTAAACAGCGAGTCGGTCGGCACCTTTACCAATAAGCTATCGTTTACGGCCAGCAATGGAAATATCTCCATCAGATCGGCGATGTTTTGCGAAGGCTGTATCCGGGCTTGTCCGGGATGACCGCTAACGTAAGTACTGTAAAGAACGGAGTCCTTATCCGTCTTCTGGACATATTCAAAAGTAATAATGTCTCCCTCTTTTACTTTTTCGCCTGCGCCATGTTTGTAGATCTGATAAAAAGCGCCTTTAGGAGTTTGTTTCAGGCTGTCCTGCGCGTCAACATGCCAGGCAGACAGGATCGCAAAAAAAACTATTAGATATTTCATTCTGATAAAAAGCCTTCCCGGTTACTCCGGGAAGGCCGATATTAATTAGTTTACAAATAATATTATTTGGCTGGCTTAACCACTGGCGATTTAGCCGGCTGAGCAGAACCTGGTTTCGCCGGAATTATATCTACCAGCTCAACATCAAACACAAGCGGTGTGAAAGGCCCAATGATCTGGTCGCCCTGTTCGCCATAGGCAAGACTTGAAGGGATGATCAATGTTGCTTTTGTACCTTTATTAAATAACATAAACGCTTCGCTCCATCCCTGTATCATTCCCGGAGTGTTAGGCACAAAACGGATAGGCTTGTAAGGGCTCATCGGGTTTATTGGCAATTTAAGTCTGGCAGCTTCCGATTTAATATTGGTATCGAACCCTTTCCCATTTAAGAAAGTTCCGGCATAGTTCACTTCCACGGTATCACCGGGTGCAGGAGTAGGACCTTCGCCCTGTTTGGTGATGATATAGTTTAATCCTGAAGAAGTGGTTGTTACTTTAAGTTTCTTGTCAGCAATATATTTCTTTATCGCAACCGGTTCTGCAGATTTAGCAGCATCTTCAATTTTCTGAACATATGCTTTTACCCGACCCCGAAAAACCTCGTCGGATAGATTACCTTTAGCAATCACCTTTTCTATCCGCACTTCGTAGGCTATTTTCTTACCCTTTAAATAAGGCGGCCTTTGGCGACCTTTCATCACGCTGTCGATATCCTGCCTGATGACAACGCTATCACCCTCGCTCAGATAAGAAAACACTTCCATAATATTACCCTTTAGCAGCGAGTCTTTAGGCATAGCTGTCATCTGCGGCATGCTTCTTCCGGTTGAAGTCTGCATAACCGAGTCGGCGTCATTCTTAACAGTGAAATTAAAAAATATGTAGTCGCCTTCTTTTATGCTTGGGCCTGACTTATCGTCAGCTATCTTATATTCCATGCCCGCATCCAGCTTTTTAAAGCCCCCGTTACAACTTGCAAGCCCAACGGCCGCAAGCGCCAAAAACATCAGTCTTTTTTTCATTTTTTCTTATTGCATTAATAGTTTTTTATATTCAGGTAATATTAATTTAAATTGATTTACAACCTGTTCCAGGCTGTCGGGTGAAACGCCTCCAGCAGCATTGCGATGGCCCCCGCCATTAAAATATCTTTTACAAATGTCGTTCGCCGGGAACTCCCCTTTCGACCGCAGTGAAAGCTTCACCCTATCCGGACGCTCAACAATAAATGCCGCAAGTTTTATCCCGGTTATCGAAAGCGCATAATTTACGATTCCCTCAGTATCGCCGGTGATCACTTCATATTTTTGTAAATCATCCTTGGTTGCGGTTATGATGGCAGTGTTGTATTCGTGCAAAACCTCCAGCTTTTCCGACAAACAAATCCCCAGGAACCGTAAACGATTTTCTGACGAATTATTATAAACCTGATCATAAATATGCCAGTTTACCGCGCCCGCGTCAATCAGATCGGCAATGATACGGTGCACTGCCGAAGTCGTATTGGGTAATGAGAACGACTTCGAATCCGTCATAATGCCGGTGTACAAGCAGGTAGCTACATCTTTATTAATTAACTCCCTATGGCAAAGTTCTTCGGTGATAAAGCTATAAATCAGCTGAGCCGTTGCGCAGGCATTAATATTCCAGTAGCGATAATCGTCAAAGTCCTGCGGCTCCAGGTGGTGGTCTATCATGACCTTAAAGGCGCTGCTCTCCCCCACTAGCGCTCCCATCTCGTTGATCCTGTTCAGGGCATTAAAGTCCAGGCAAAAGATCATATCCGCTTCAGCGATCAGCTCAGCAGACTCTTGGGGTTTCTCGGTGTAAATGGTCACATCGCCATTTCCCGGCATCCACCATAAAAATTCCGGGTAATCGGTCGGCGTAATAACCCTTACATGATGTCCCTGCTGTATCAAATAGTTATATAAACCAAGCGACGAGCCCATCGCGTCACCGTCGGGCTTGTGGTGTGTGGTGATAACTATTTTTATTGGCTGCGCTAAAAGCTCAACAAGTGACGTTTTGTCCGACATCCGTTTTTTAAAAAGAGTTGCAAAGCTAAATAAATAAATCAAATACAAAATGTTATTTAATTCAAAAGCCTTTAGGTTTTAATTGTAAAAAGCTACTTTTGCGCCCAAATATCCGGAGGTGATTTCGGCAGATTACCGTTAGCCGACACAGGCCGGGAATTGCAGCTTTCCGGATAAAAAAAACGAAAAATGAGTAACAACAAAACTTTTACGATGATTAAGCCCGATGCGGTAGCAAACGGGCATATCGGTGCAATTTTAGATCAGATAATCAAAGCGGGCTTTAAGATCAATGCGATGAAATATGTAGTGTTGACCGCTGAAACAGCCGGAAAATTTTACGAAGTTCATAAAGAACGTCCGTTTTATGGTGAATTAGTGGACTTCATGTCGTCAGGACCTATCGTCGCCGCGATATTGGAAAAAGATAACGCTGTGGATGATTTCCGCAAGCTTATCGGCGCTACAGACCCTTCAAAAGCCGAAGAAGGCACTATCCGTCAGCGTTTTGCGCAATCTATTGGCGCCAATGCTGTACATGGGTCAGATTCTGCTGAAAACGCCAAAATTGAGGGCGATTTCTTCTTTTCAGCCTTTGAAAAATTCTAAAATATTAGTTTAACAGGATGTTTATTAATTAAAAAACGTCCTGTTATTTTTGTTTTTTAAAAATAAGTCCATACTTTTATAAAGTTTTGGGCTATTGCGCTTTAGCGCACCCCTGTTAATCATAAACCGAAACTAAAGATGAGGCTATTATTAAAATATATTTTGTACTTGTTATTGATTATAGTTTTGGTTTCGGGCACTATTTTGCTTTACAGAACCCATCCGGAAGCGCAACTTGCCTTTATTCTTCCGGGACTGTTTATTCTTGCCTTTTCCAGAATGAGCGATGATCTGAACTTCAGATCATTTTTCCCAAGATGGTCTAGAGGAAAATAATTTCTTCTACCACAATTTCTTTTGCTTCTTCATTTATCTTCTCGATTATCTGCGTGCGCATCAGCATCAGTTCACTTTTTATCACGGATGATTCGATACGTAAAAAAAGCTTACGGTTACTGATGTATATTTCCCGGGTCCGGTTGGCAACCGATTTTCCTACAAAGTCAGGCCAGTGCGCTATAACCGAAGTTTCATCAAACTTCCGTTTGATCTTGTAAACGTTCAGCATTTGCTCGATCGCCTCTTTTAGCGATTTATCATTCGTCTTACGCATCGATCTCACCTCCTTTTACTTTAAAAAGTGTTATCATCACGCCGATGGTATCAAATATCTCCCTTACCCGGCTTTCGCTCGTATCAGTAATAAAGACCTGCCCGAAATCATGATTGGAGATCATCTGCATCAATTTGGTAACGCGGCCATCATCGAGTTTATCAAATATATCATCGAGCAGCAATATCGGCTTGAATTTGTTTTGCTGAAACAAAAAGGAATACTGTGCCAGTTTTAAAGCAATTAAAAACGACTTTTGCTGCCCCTGCGAACCGAACTTCTTCATTGGCATGCCGTGAACAGAAAAAACGAGGTCGTCTTTATGAACTCCGGCGTTCGTTCGTTCAAGCAGTCGGTCCTTCTCCATGTTCATTTTCAGCAATGACGCAAAATCAGACTGCAGCAGTTGCGATTCATAGGTCATATCCACCTGTTCGGCATCTTCGCTCAAAAAGCGGTAATGCTTGTTAAAGATACAGGTAAAGGCTTCCATAAATTGCCTGCGCTTCTCAAATATCCGGTTTCCCGATGCGATCAGTTGCTCGTCAATAATTTCCAGCAATGCGGGATCGTACCTTCCCGTTTCGGAAATCTGTTTCAGCAAGGCGTTCCGGTTAGCTAATAATTTATTATATAGCAACAGCTCGTCGAGATAGGAATTATCCGTTTGTGATATCACATTATCGATAAACTTGCGCCGCTCGTCACTCCCGTCCGTAATAATGCTGATATCATAAGGCGAAACCATCACCAGCGGCAACAAACCGATATGATCTGCAAGACGCTGGTAATCCTTCTTATTGCGCTTAAACTGCTTTTTTTGATTTCGTTTTACCGAACATGCAATATTTTCCGTTCTTCCATTCCTGCTAAAATTTCCGGTCACAATAAAAAAGTCGGTTCCCTGCTTTATTTGCTGACTGTCAACGGGATTAAAATAACTTTTGCATAAGGCCATATAGTAGATAGCGTCAAGCAAATTGGTTTTTCCTGCACCGTTGTTTCCGGTAAAAACGTTCACCCCTTCGCTAAAAGTCAGGTCTGCTTCTGCGTAGTTCTTAAAATTAATGACTGATAGCTGCCTCAAATGCATATAGTAGCCAAAGGTAATCCTTTTACCCGGTAAGTATCAAAACTGTGAAACCGGAAAAGAACGACGCAGGCTAATTGAAATAAGCTATTGTTAAAAATTTAAAAAACTGTATTTTTGCAAACTTAATTTTAGAGGAGAAATGTCAAAAACCCAGGCGAATACCAAGGTACCAGTGCAAGAAAAGAATGTTGGACAAACCGGTAATTTTATACGCGATAATCAAAAAAGCTTAGTATTTATAGTCGGTGCCATACTGGCAATGGTTATAATTTATATTGCCTATCAGAAATTTTATATAGCCCCGCTTGAAGTAAAGGCCGCCAATCAGATGCATGTAGCACAGGATTTTTGGGCAAAGAAAGAATGGGATAAGGCAATTAAAGGCGATGCCGGCTATCCGGGCTTCCAGAAGATCATCGACGATTACGGCAACACAAAATCTGCCAATCTTGCCTATTTTTATCTGGGCATTGCTTACCTTAACAAGGGCGAGTTTCAAAAAGCAATTGATAATCTGACCAATTACCGTGGCAATGACAGCATGGTGGCTGCTGAAGCTTTGGGTGGCACCGCAGACGCTTATGTGGAATTGAAGGATTACGATAAAGCTGCGACTTATTTCAAAAAGGCAGCAGACAAAGCAAGCAACGAGTTTTTAAGCCCGCTTTACCTTAAGAAACTCGGCCTGGTATATGAGACCCAAAACGATTTTAAATCGGCCGCCGACACTTACAAAAAAATCAAAAGCGATTATCCAACAAGCACCGAGGCCCAGAATATCGACGAGTTTATTGCACGGGCAGAAGCAAAAATTTAACTGAATTTAACTTTCCGAGAAATCGGGAAGCTAAATTTTGAAATCCGGCATAATATGGCTACTCAGCTAAAAAATTTATCCGATTTTTCCGAAACTGATATTCCATCGGCAGCACCATTCAAATTTGGAATTGTGGTAGCCGAATGGAATGCTGAAATAACCGGGGCTCTGTACCAGGGTGCGTACGAAAGCCTGATCGAACATGGGGCCCTGGAAGAAAACATCCTCACCTACTCTGTCCCCGGAAGCTTTGAACTCACCACTGGCGCTGATTTATTGCTAAAAAATCGTAAATTGGACGCAATAATATGTCTCGGTTGCGTTATTCAGGGAGAAACAAGACATTTCGAGTTTATCTGTAATGCTGTTGCAGATGGCTTAACCAATGTTTCATTAAAATACTCAAAACCGGTGATCTTTGGAGTTCTGACAACCGACACACAAAGACAAGCCGCAGAAAGAGCTGGTGGAAAATATGGAAATAAAGGCGTTGAAGGTGCAGTAACTGCCATAAAAATGGCTTATCTTGCTGAAACTTTAAACAGCTGAGAACGTATAAAACTAAGACGAGTAAAAACATGAAAAAATTAATTTACGTTGCTCTTATCGCTTTAGTATTAGGCAGCATATCCTCATGCTCCAACAAACTGTGTCCTGCTTACGGTTCATATCCTAAAAGCGGTCGTTAACAGTAATGTCATTTTTCTTCTTCGGCATAAAACCTAAAAGAGTTTTGTGTTGTTTTGTATCCAATATACATTTATCCGTATAAATTTTTATGAAGTGGACACCGCTGGAGTCGGCAGAGCAGGTTAATGCTATAAAAAACCATCAGGGATATAGTTTGATATTTAAACACAGTACCCGCTGTTCGATCAGTATGATGGCAAAAAAACGTTTTGAACTGGATTGGGATCTCCTCCCTGAAGACATGACGTTGTATTTTCTGGATCTTATTAAATACCGCGATCTGTCTAATCAGGTAGCCTCAGATTTCTTTGTACATCACGAGTCACCGCAGTTATTGATGATCAAAGACGGCGAATGTGTGCTTGATGTCTCACACGGTGAGGTGTCAGTCGTTGAAGCTTTGTCTGTACTCGCCTGAAAAAACAACTCAGCCGCTCGAACAGACCATATACTGATACTCCAGAACCCTTTACATTCCGGCTTTCTGTAATAAATGTAAACAATTTGATCGCGGTATCGAGGCTTCTGCGATTTCGTACTTTTTATCTACTTTTGTTCCATGATTGATTTGCCTGTTGTTCCTGCCAATCAGATGCAGCGCAAGCCCGATTGGCTTCGCGTCAGGCTGCCTGTAGGCAAGGAGTATGCGCACGTGCGCGGTTTGGTTGACGAACATAAATTGCATACTATCTGCGAAAGTGGTAATTGCCCGAATATGGGCGAATGCTGGGGCGCAGGTACTGCCACGTTCATGATCCTCGGAAACATCTGCACAAGATCCTGCTCATTTTGCGCCGTTGCCACAGGTCGGCCACTCGCCGTTGATACCGATGAACCCAACCGGGTAGCCAATTCGGTGAAACTCATGCAGGTAAAACATTGCGTAATCACCTCGGTTGACCGTGACGACCTGAAAGATGGCGGTTCTATTATATGGGCCGAAACGATAAATGCAATCCGCAGAGAAAGCCCCGACACGACGCTTGAAACCCTATTGCCTGATTTTAAAGGGAACTGGGACAACCTGAACCGCGTACTGGATACAAGGCCGGAAGTGGTATCGCATAACATAGAAACGGTAAGAAGATTAACCAGGGAAGTGCGCATACAAGCCAAATACGATCGCAGCCTTGAATGTTTAAAATATGTTTCGCAGGCGGGTCTTCGCACTAAATCCGGGATCATGCTTGGACTTGGCGAAACCGAGGCAGATGTACTGGAAGCGATGGACGACCTGCTTGAGGCAGGGGTACACATACTAACGCTGGGGCAATACCTGCAGCCTACCAGAAGCCATCATCCTGTGATTGACTGGATTCACCCGGACCAGTTTGAACGGTATAAAACATTTGGACTGAATAAAGGTTTTAGATACGTAGAAAGCGGCCCTCTGGTACGCTCCTCCTATCATGCAGAGAAACATCTGTTTGAAATCTAAATTTTTTTTTATCTTCATCCGAGTTGAGCAGGAAAAGAAAAATATCACTATCTGAAGAGGAATTGGTGCTCGCACTGAGGAACCGTGAAAAAATTGCCATAGAAGCGTTGTATGACATGTACTCTGCATCGCTGTACGGTATTATTTCGCGAATCATAGCGGATACACCTACTGCAGAAGATGTGTTGCAGGAAACTTTCGTAAAAATCTGGCATTCATTTTCGAGTTATAGTAATGAAAAAGGACGATTATTTACCTGGATGGTTAATATTGCCCGAAATCTTGCTATCGATAAAATAAGATCCAAAGATTTTAAAAATCAAAACAAAAACCAGGAGCTTGAAAATAACGTAACTTTCATTGACGAGCAAAAAAACACGGTTTACAAACCTGAGCTGCTGGATATTAAGAAATTGGTTGACACCCTGAAGCCTGAACAAAAGTCGATTCTCGACCTTGTTTACTTTAAGGGATACACCCATGTTGAAGCGGCCGATGAACTCGGCGTGCCTTTAGGCACTATCAAAACAAGACTTAGAATGGCAATTATGCAGCTCAGAAAACATTTTAACTGAAAAGGCGGAAAGTGGAAGATATAAAAGCATATATTGAATCGGGTATTTTGGAACTTTATGTTTTGGGAGACGTAACTCCTGAAGAAAAGTTGCAGGTTGAGGCTATGGCCCTAAAACACCCGGCAATTAAAGCTGAGCTGAAGGAGATCGAGCAGTCGATGGAGTTATATGCCGAGCAAAATGCTGTGGAACCGTCAGAAAAATTGCGTGACAGGGTATTAAACAGTATCCTCACCAATCTAAGCGATGACGAAACATTTTCAAAGACTGTGCCTGCCAGCGATAATATCAAGACACTACCTGCTCGAAAATCGTTTAATTTTTATAAATATGCGTTCGCAGCCTGCCTTGCACTACTTATAGCCAGCGGCATTGCGCTGATCAATCTATATAATAAGTTGCAGGACTCAAAAACACAACTCGCCACCTTACAGGTTGACAGAGAGCATTTTGCCAACCGTGTAAATTTAATGGAAGGCGAACTGAATATACTTCGAGATACGTCTTATAAATTCCTGAAGCTGAACGCCACACCCAAAGCACCAGCCGGATCATCAGTCACTATTGCCTGGAATAAGCAGAAGCATAAAGTGATGGTCGATATGGCGAGCGTTAAAATGCCGGTGAACGATCAGGCTCATCAATACCAGTTGTGGGCCATTGTTGCCGGAAAACCGGTCGATCTCGGTGTGTTCGATGCCGATCCTGATTCTACGGACATGAAACCGATGAAAGCCATTGCTGCTGCTAATGCGGATGCGTTTGCGGTAACTCTTGAACCGCGCGGTGGCAGCGTCAATCCTACGCTCGACCAAATGATGGTTATTGGCAAATTTTAACCGGCTCCTTTTTTAAGATCTAAAATCTTCCTTGCTTCGCCTTGTTCAATTTTTAAAACAATGCAAACCTGCAGTTGTTATACAGCTAATTTAAGACGGCAGGTATAATAAAAATAATTATTCAGGCGTTTTTGTAACTAAACAAATAGTACAAACGTCTTATATACGATTGAACTTTGAAAGGAATGTGATTTAGATCAGTGAGCAAAAGTTCAACTACCCCCATTGAGTATTTTGTTCTTTATAAGATCAGTTAATAGTTAGGAAACGGTTGCACGATACTTGCAACCGTTTTTTTATGCCATTAATTTAGCCATTGTTACCGGCAATCGTGCAGCAACCTGCGACGGCATGACCACATTCAACCTGTTAGGCCGGGCCAGTTCGTCGCCTGCCTTTCCGTGAATATAAGCCCCGATAATACATGCTTCCTCCGGTGAATATTTTTGGGCAAGCAGAGAAGTTATAATCCCGGTCAGTACATCCCCCATTCCCCCGGTAGCCATTGCCGGGTTGCTGGTAGTATTAAAGTAAACTTTCCCCTCCGGCGAAATCACAATGGTGTAGTCGTTCTTCAATAAAATAAAAAGCCGATGTTCCTTTGCTTTTTCAATTCCGGTTTGAATACGTGTCCACCAATCCGCATGTTCGCCAAACAGGCGGTCAAATTCTTTCATGTGAGGTGTCAGGATACTGTTCGCAGGGATCTCCGCCCAAAGCTCCCGGTGAACGGCAAGCATATTAATGGCATCAGCGTCAATCACCACCGGCTTTTCAAAACCGGTCAGCATATCCGCAAAAACAGCAAGAGCATTTTCATCGGCGCCCAATCCCGGACCTATGCCGACAGCGCTGAATTTCTCCCATTCAATTGTTGGCACTTCCATACCCATACGGACAATTGCCATTAACTCCGGCATAAAGCAGTTTAAGGCGGTCAGGCCGCTTTGAGGTATGCAAGCGGTTGTCAAACCAGCTCCGCTGTAGGCACAGGCAGCTGAACTTAATAACGCAGCGCCCATCGTTTCGGCGCGACCCGCAACAATCAACGCATGGCCATATGTACCCTTATTACTGAAGTGATGACGGGGTTTCAGCATTTTCCGGATATTTTTTTCTTCAATAAGCTGATAGGGGGAGTTTAAAGACCGTACAAACCCTTCATCAATACCGATATTCACCGCCTCCCAGCAATCAATATACGGGGCGGAATCCGGCAGCAGGAAATTGATCTTAGGTTGTTGAAAAGTAATGACCAGGCCGGTTTTTAAAACCGTCGCATCCGGTGGGATTTTCCCATCGCAGAAAAATCCGGTAGGCACATCAACGGCTACAATCGTACGGCCAAGATCATTCAGATAATTCACCAGACGCCTGTAGTCTCCTTCCAGTGGTTTGTTCAATCCGCTGCCCAGCAACGCATCAATAATTATTTCACCATCTTCCTTAACGAAGGTCCCATCCGTCCTGATCTCCGTTACCGGAACAATGGTTCGTTTCAGACGGTTGAGATTCTCCTTAAAATCCTTCGAAGCCTTATCTGAAAATACGGCAACCTTGACGTTTACCGAGCGATAGTGATGCTCATCCAGCATTCGTGCTATTGCAAGCCCATCTCCGCCGTTATTGCCTGTACCGCAATACAGGCTTATAGTTTTCCTTTTGTCGGGAAAATGGTTACAAAACCAGCCGACAAAGGCCCTGGAGGCACGCTCCATCAGGTCAATGGAACTTATGGGTTCGTTTGCAATGGTATAAGCATCTGCTTCGCGAATCTGGGGGGAAGTTAACAACGGCAACATATCAGATAAAGTTACGATTGTTCGGTTTTGTTTGAACAACCTTAACAACTATTATCTGCGGAAAGATTTCGGATCAATTGGTCTATCTTTTCCTGATCGCCGGAATCAAGACACCTCGTAGCGCTCAAAAAGCTTAAAGCCGATATCAATTTGTTCCTGTCCTTTTCCGTTCCCAAATTGCCCATGTATGCCGGTAACACCATGCCCAGTGGTCGTAATTCCCGTTGCCCGCACCATTTATCAATCAAGCCGTCTATGACTTCGTTTTTGATTTCCGATGTTCCGGTTCGTCTTAGCGCTTCAGCAACCCCGGTCCTGATCATATCAGCATATTTACCCTCCGGCAAAAACTCGCAGTAATCACCAGCTAACTGATAATATCGGTTTGCTTCCGGTAAGTTTCCCAGTTGCTCGTATGATTTACCCACATTAAGATAAAGCGACGGATAATGGGTTTTCATCGATTCATCACCCACCTTTTCCGCCCGCCGGAGCGCTTCAAGGTTCCATTTTAGATTGTCTTTGGGGTTTTTTTGATTTCGGGCGAGATAATGGGCCGCCGTGAAGGCTTCGAAATCATTTTCGGCGATATCCCATGCTTTTTGGAAAAGGCTGTGGGCAATTTCCAATTTGCCTTCTGCCTCGGTCTGCATACCTTCGGCGCAGAGCTTTACTACTTTGTTTTCAGGATTAAACTGCATTTGTTTATTGCTTTTAACAAAGCTAAACAACCACAATTTCCAAAACATTGACCTATATCAAATAACGTTATTCCGATTTTAACCGGCTGAGCGTTTCCTGCGTAATGTCGAGATATGACGCAAGAATTTTGTTGGATAAACGAAGAATATATTGCGGCTGCTCCTTCATAAGTATTGCATACCGTTCCCTTGCTGACTGCGTTGTACGTTCCCCGATCCTTTTATTTTGATAGATGTATGCAAGCTCAAGCAGCCTGAGATAAAACAACCGCCATTCCGGCAATTCTTCAACGAGCTTATAGAAATCAGCATGGGTTATATAAAGCAGATTGGAATGCTCCACCGCTTCAACCGTTTCAAACGAAGGCTGACCTGAAATAAACGCTGACATAGCCGTTATTATCATTCCTTCCAAAGCTATCAGTCGTGTTTTTTCACTTCCCTGTTTGGTCGTATAATACGTTCGGACGCACCCGCTGTTTACAAAATATAACCTTTTGCAACGCTCACCCTGTAAAACCAGCATATCGCCCTTTCTAACGTTTATGGGTTTAAAGCAAGCCGTTATCTGGTTCAGACTTTCTGCAGTGACAGAAATATTAAGCGCAATATATCTTTCGAGATTATTGTACATAAGCTACGTCGATCAGCAAAAAAATAAAATTCAGAAGCTTATTTTATTCCCATCTCTTTTTTAAGAAACTGCCCGGTAAAGCTCTCCTTCACCTTGTACAACCCCTCCGGCGTTCCGCTGAACAGAATTTTTCCACCGCTTGATCCGCCTTCGGGACCCAGGTCAATCACATGATCAACGACCTTGATCACATCAAGATTATGCTCTATGACAAGAACGGTATTGCCCTTATCCACCAGCTGATTCAATACTCCAAGTAATACGTTAATATCCTCAAAATGAAGGCCGGTAGTTGGTTCATCCAAAATATAAAATGTATTTCCGGTGTCCTTCTTTGATAGCTCTGTCGCCAGTTTCACGCGTTGCGCCTCTCCGCCCGACAAAGTGGTCGAAGACTGACCAAGTGTAATATAACCGAGACCAACGTCATACAATGTTTTTATTTTGCGATAAATGGCGGGAATATGCTCAAAAAATGGAGTAGCATCCTCAATACTCATATCCAGCACATCGCTGATGGATTTTCCCCTGTATCTAACTTCCAGCGTTTCGCGATTATATCGTCTTCCGCCGCATTCCTCACAAGGCACCTGCACATCAGGCAAAAAATTCATCTCAATCACTTTCTGACCCGCACCCTGGCAAGTCTCGCACCGGCCACCCTTTACATTGAAAGAAAAACGGCCCGGCTTATATCCCCTGATGCGGGCTTCGGGCAAGGCCACGAACAGGTTACGAATATCGGAAAATACGCCCGTGTAAGTAGCAGGATTTGAGCGTGGCGTACGCCCGATAGGCGTCTGATCGATCTCGATCACTTTATCGACATGTTCGAGTCCTTCTATTTTTTCGTATGGCAAAGGATGCTTTTTGGCCCTGAAAAAATGTTGGTTTAAAATCGGATAGAGCGTTTCTGTTATCAGGCTGGATTTTCCGCTGCCAGATACACCGGTTATACCGATAAGCTTACCTAAAGGAAAATCAACCGACACTTTTTTCAGATTGTGTCCTGTCGCCTTTTTCAGGCTTAAAACTTTCCCGTTTCCCTCACGCCTCTTTTCCGGTATTGCGATTTCGCGCTCACCATTAATATATGAAGTTGTCAGCGTATGCGCCTTCATTAGCTGCTTCGGTGTCCCCTGAGCAACAATATCTCCACCATGCACGCCAGCAGCCGGTCCCATATCAATCACATGATCGGCATGGAGTATCATATCTTTATCATGCTCTACCACCAGGACGGTGTTACCCAGATCCCGAAGGTTTTTCAATGCGTTGATCAAACGTTCGTTATCGCGCTGATGCAGCCCGATACTCGGTTCATCAAGGATATACATTACGTTCATCAACTGTGAACCTATTTGTGTAGCAAGCCTGATCCGCTGAGCCTCCCCTCCTGAGAGCGTTTTCGCGGTGCGGTCAAGCGTCAGATAATTCAATCCCACATCCAGCAGAAAAACTATTCTTGCGCGTATCTCTTTCAGAATTTCCTTAGCGATCACATTTTGCCGCTCTGTCAGCCGCTCCTCAATGTCGGTGAACCATTTCTGCAATTCGCGAATGTCCATGCTGGCCAACTCAAAGATGTTTTTATCATCCACCTTAAAATGCAGGGACTCCCTTTTTAACCGCGCGCCATCGCAGACCGGACAAGTCTTCAACACCCGATAATTTTCCATATCGTCCATCCCCTCATCTCCCCGGCGCTCCTGCTGTTCCTCCATCATACGTATGATACCGTCGAAAGCAACCTGATAACTCTGGACGTTCCATTTGTTATATTCAACGGCCACGGTTATCATATCAGGGGTACCATTCAGAATAATATCCACATTCTCCCGCGAAAGCTTTTCAATTGGCGTTGACAGTGAAAATTCATATTTCTTTGCGATCGCTTTAAGCACCTGAAATATCCATGTTTCGCGGTATTCACCTATCGGTGCAAGGCCACCGTTGATGATACTAAGTTTGGGATTAGGTATAACCGACGCCTCGTCAACTTCAAAAATATAGCCCAGACCGTTACACTTGTCGCATGCACCGTAAGGCGAGTTGAAAGAAAATGTATTGGGTTGCGGCTCGTCATAGGATATGCCCGATGCGGGGTCCATCAGATATTTGCTGTAATAAAAAACGTTACCGTCTTTATCCGCGATCCGGATGATGCCCTTGGCTATTTTCAAAGCAGCCTGTACCGAAGTGTATAACCGTTTACTATCCGCTTCGGTAATGACCAGCCGGTCAACCACAATGTCTATATCGTGTATTTTATAACGGTCAACCTGCATTTTCGGTTCTACGTCTGCAATGGCACCGTCGATCCAGACCTTGAGATAGCCCTGTTTACGAATCTGCTCAAAAAGCTCGCGGTAATGGCCTTTTCTGGCTTTCACCACAGGTGCAAGGATATTTACCGGCTGACCATCAAACTTTTCACGGATCGTCTTCAATATCTGATCTTCCGACATACGTTCCATTTTTTCGCCGCTGACGTAAGAATAAGCCTCGCCGATACGTGCAAAAAGCAGCCGCATAAAATCGTATATCTCCGTGATTGTCCCCACTGTTGAGCGGGGATTTTTACTTGTCGTTTTTTGCTCGATGGCAATGACCGGGCTAAGACCGGATACCTTATCGACATCCGGCCGTTCCATTCCACCCATAAACTGACGGGAATAGGCCGAGAAAGTCTCCATATAACGTCGTTGACCTTCGGCGTAAATCGTGTCGAATGCGAGGGAAGATTTCCCGCTACCGCTCAGGCCGGTAATCACCACCAGCTGGTTGCGTGGAAAAGAAACATCAATATTCTTCAGATTATGAACCCTGGCCCCGTAAACCTCAACATCATTTTGTTCGCCCAGGTCGATGGTTTGTGTAATCATAGATAAAATAAAATGACCGGAAATTAACGGCTTTCTTAGCAAAGCTTAAGCTGTTGTGCGCCGTTTATTCCGAATACAAATATACGCAAAAAAAAGGCGGCTCTCCGTATTGGAGAGCCGCCTCGGTGCTCCGTAATATAAATTTACTTTTTGCGGATTAAAATCCGTTTATCAGTTAACTGCCAGTAACTCAAATGTTCCGGTGTCGAACCTTTTTGCCGCGTAATAATCGTACCCGTACTTTTGCGGCTGGGTAATAATTGCTTTCATCGCTATCAGATTATAAACGTATGCGCCCGTTTCGCGGTTAAGATGCATACGGAAATAATTGTCCTCGTTCTGCCTGTCGATTACCCTGGCGAGCTTCACCTCGCCGTTGTTATAAGCTGCGGCTGCAAGTGTCCAGCTGTTAAATTCTGCGTAA
This sequence comes from Mucilaginibacter sp., assembly GCA_035547875.1. GTDB lineage: Bacteria > Bacteroidota > Bacteroidia > Sphingobacteriales > Sphingobacteriaceae > Mucilaginibacter. Next base: position 222,189 of record DASZTX010000019.1, read on the forward strand.
AGTTCCTTGATGTACTTGCAGGCTGCAACCGTTGATTTACGTATATCTAAGCGTTCATCCACGCCGTGTCCTACTTTTAGGCCATAACTGCGCGCGGTACCGGGCATAAATTGCCAAAGCCCTCTGGCGCCTTTTGGCGACGTGCCTTCACAAAGGCCGGTCTCCACCAACGGGACATACTTAAAATCGTCAGGAATGCCGTATGCTTTTAAAATCGGCTCAATAACAGGAAATAATTTCTCAGCCTTGCTATGTAAAACGTAAGACTGAATGCATTTAAAACTATGTTTCTTTATAGAAAGCATCAGCTTATGTGCTACTCTTTTGTCCTTTGTCGGTATCGCTTCATCAGCGAAAGAGAAGTCATCAATTGCATCGGTATTTTTGTAGATAAATGTTCTGATGCGCGGACTTGCCTCTACCGTATTTTTTACGGTTTTGGTGTCCTTGTCGTTGTTAACACCTGTGGTTGGCACAGCCTTTGTACCACAAATATTGAACGCGGAAATGATAACCAGCAGCACTATTACGGAGCACGTAATCAGGTGTCTTTTAGTCATTTCTTTTCTTAACATAAATTATACATTTGGTAGAATGCGCCGCAAAGGTAAGTTATATAGGTCAGATTGTCAAATACTTAGCTTTTGCGGCACATTTTCAGCTTCTGGTTTTCGGTACAAAAACCCGGTTTAAAACGCCTAAACGGTGATTTTGTTTGAGGTAAAAAAATTATAATTATCTCTCAAAAAACTGTAACTTTGGCCCCTCACGCTGAGAAAGCGCAAACTTGAAAACTATGGCATTTAACAGACCCCAAAACGGTCGTGAAGACAAATCCGGCAGACCATCAAGCAGGACTTCAAAAACAGGTGAAGGTTATAAAAGGAACCCTTCATCACGGCAAAATCCAAATTCGGAAACAGGAAAATCACCTGCAGTACGTCCATCAAAAAAATATTACGACAATAAAACTGACGGAAGAGGCCCTTCGGTTTCGTCCGGAAACAGACCGTACTCAAATAAAAACAGGAGAGTTGGCAAACCCGGCGATAGCTTCGACAATCAGAACGAAGACAGAAAGTCTTTTCCACAGAGAAGCAGAAAGCCGTACAGTAAAGATGGTAACAATCGTGACGGAAAAGCCCCGGTAAAAGCCAGGTCATACAGCACCCGCGAAGGCAACAGCAGACCATGGTCTGAAAAAAAGTCCGGCGGCGACCGACCTGCTTTCAAAAAAGATTCAAACTATAAAAAGCCTTTTGAAACTGGCCGGGCAAAACGCGAAAATTACCAGTCTGATCAAACGCCACCAGAGAATACAGCCCCCGCAAAAACACTGCGTGGACGGAAAAAAGCTGCTGAGGAAACCGATAACGGCCTGATCAGGCTTAACCGCTATATTTCAAACGCCGGTATTTGCTCACGCCGTAAAGCTGATGAACTCATCAGTGCTGGCGTGGTATCTGTAAACGGCAATGTTGTATCAGAACTTGGGTATAAAGTCGATCCGCATAAAGACCAGATAAGATATAACGGTGAATTACTGAAACGGGAAAAAATGGTGTATGTGTTATTGAACAAACCTAAGGATTACATCACTACAACCGATGATCCGCAGGAACGCCGCACCGTGATGCATTTGGTGGAAAAAGCCAGCAAAGAACGCATTTATCCCGTTGGGAGGCTTGACAGGAACACAACCGGCCTGTTGCTTATGACCAACGATGGAGATCTGGCGGATAAATTGTCCCACCCACGTAATAACATTGTAAAGCTGTACCAGGTTGAACTGAGTAAAAGCCTGACCCAGGGCGACATGAATAAAATAGCATTCGGCCTTGAGCTTGAGGATGGTTTGATTAAACCCGACTCTGTATCTTATGTTGCCGGAGGCTCCAAGCGGGAAATAGGTATTCAGATACACAGCGGCAAAAACCGCATTGTGCGCCGCATATTTGAGCATCTCGGTTATGAAGTAGTAAAGCTCGATCGTGTGGTTTATGCAAACCTTACCAAAAAGGATCTGCCACGTGGCCGATGGAGGCTGTTAGAAGAAAAAGAGATCATCCAGCTTAAGCATCTGGTTTAACCAGCCAAACAGCATCGAATAAGTTCGCAGCGTAAAGCAAAAATCCCATTAATAAAAAAGAAAGCGTTATCAACGGCATCCGAAGATTTATCCTTGCCGTCGATAACGCTTTTATTATATGAAACGATTTACGTTATCTTAGTGACCGTGGCCATGTCCTTTGCCATGATCCCCATGTTTTTTCTGGCCGAGATGGCGACCGTTGTCATGCCAATGGTCCTGATATTTTGCTTCATGGCTATCGCGGATCACAGGTTGTCCTTTCCTTCCTTTGTAACCCGCATACTTTGAACGATAATATTTATTCCGCTCCCATGGATTACGTTCATTAACCACTACTTTATAGCTGTGGTAGCGATCATAATTCCGGTATCTTGCCGGTAAGTAGGGCCGGTGTATCCACACGTTATTACTGAGATAAACATATTGATGTGAATTCACATCGTAATAGGTATCAATGTCCGGCATGTAGTAGTATTCGGCGTGATCGTAACCCACAGGCCCCCAATCGGGCTGACTACCAATGTTTAATCCTAAACTTACGCTGATCTGCGCATCTGCATTTTTTATCGAAAGGCAGCCAAAAATTAATGCTGCCATAAAAATCACCTTTTTCATAATAAATAATTTGTCTTTCAATGGTTAATTAACCGCTTCGCGGTTTTTAAAAGGTTACCAACTTAAATTGATAACGCATTTAAGTTAATAGACAACAATGACGACAAATAGTTTAGCCAATCCCCTCAACACAATGTAAAATCTTAATTATCAATATTTTATTAATACACCAGCCGTGTTTATCAAGGGATGTTTATCTTGTGATGAGGTTTTTTCCATATTACAAAGCGCCAGGCAATTTCTGCGCTGGATAAAGCTGCTATGGCAAACACAGCCGCCCAAACCGCATGCTCCTGCGAGGCAAAAGCTCCAGCGAGGGCAATAAAATAAACGGCAAAAGGAAATACCAGCATCAGGCAAAGCCCGCGTGTTCCAAGGGGAATTTTAAACGGACGGTGTGTATCGGGCTGCGTGATCCTGAGTTTAAGCAGCGAAACGTATTCGAGCGACAGACCCGCGCCATAAACCGTCACATCGATGATCAGCAGGTCGGCAAAGGGCCAAAGGATCATCAGACTTACGATAACAGAGCAGATCAGAATAGACGTGTAAGGCGTTTGATACCGGGAATGCTGCCTGTTAAGTCCGCGGTGCAGCAGGTCGTCATCAGCCATCACTTTTGGCACACGCGATACGGAAAGAAGCACAGCTGCATAAATCCCCAGACTGCTGGCCATACCCGCAAAGGCAATTAATCCGCCGAGCCAGCGTCCACCAATAATTTCACCTACAGCAGGAAATCCCTGGTCTTCCAGAACAGACGTCTCTACCCCGGATTGCTGTGCCACCAGGATTACCATAAAATAAAGCAGTATTACCAGCACGAACGAGGTAAAAATAGACGTGAGATAGGACCGGACCGGCTTTTCGACTTCCTCGGCATAAGTGGTAACATTATCCCAGCCCAAACAATTCCACATCACCGTATAAAGAGCCATCCCTACCGATGAAAATGAAATGCCTTTTAAAGACGGCGAAGGAACACTGACCGCCCCCGCATGATGCACAAAAAACCAGGCAAAAAGAAGGATAAAAGGCGTAAATACGATCGCGCTTAAAATTAAAGACGTCCTTCCGACTGGTACAATACCTAAAATATTTAAACCCGCTGACGCCCATACCACCAGCAGGCAAATGGGGATACGATAGTCGGCGAGCACAGGGAAAAAGTAAGAAGCATACAAAACAAACAGTCCGGGGTAAATTGCGAGATCGACAAAGGTATAAAGCCAGGTCCACCAACCTTCAAAAAAGCCCCAGCGCGTGCCTAATGCATATTTAACCCATTTATAATACCCGCCGGTTACGGGCATCATGCTATTCAGTTCAAGCACGGTAAAAATTGCGGGCACATCCCACATTAATGGTGTGACCAGCAAAAGCAGCAACGCACCATGCTGACCTGCATAGGTCAGTAAAGGTTCCAACCCGTACGGGCCTCCGGAGACCGTAAAAAAGATAACCGCTATAAGTTGTACCGGCCGTATTTTACGGGGCCGCAAGGGTATAGACATGGGGTATAAAAATATAGCTTTATGTCCATCTGATGTTTAATTAATTTAAAGTTTTTCTTTAGAAAAAGTTAATCAAAAAAAAGCAAAAATGCCCTGATGTACAATTTTCGAAAATCATGTTAATTATAAATTAACTATATATTACCCTTTTTTCCAACCCTCCTAAAGCCAGATCCTTATTAGTAGTTTTAATTCCTAATTAATAAAAAGCTATGCGGAGAAAGATATTATTTATCACCGGTTCAATGAACCAAACCTCCCAGATGCATCAGATCTCAGAACACCTGAAAGACTATGATTGCTGGTTCAGTCAGTTGTTCGCCGACACTCCCTTTTTGAAAGCCATCGTTAAATACACCCCCTTTGCTGATGGCACGGTATTAAAAGGACAATTCCGCGCAAAGTCGGAGAGCTATCTTCAGGCACAAGGCCTTCAGATTGATTACCAGGGAATAAAAAACCAGTATGACCTTGTGGTGTATTGTTCGGACATGGTTATTGCCGAAAAATTCAAACACACCAAAACAGTATGGGTGCAGGAGGGTATGATCGACCGGCACAGACTGCTGACGGGCTTGGTAAAATCGCTGAAATTACCGCCATATTTCACCGGGGACACTTCGTTAAACGGCTCTACTAACGTTTGTGACATTTATTGCGCCGCGTCGGAAGGATATAAAAATTACTTCGCTGCCAACGGTACTGATCGTTCCAGGCTGATCGTTACCGGCATTCCGAACTATGATAATCATTTTGAATACCTGAATAATGATTTCCCGTTTCGAGACTACGTGATGGTAGCGACATCGGATATGCGCGAAACCTACAAGTTTGAAAACAGGCCTGCTTTTATTAAACATGCCATTAAAATAGCCAACGGTCGGAAGATGCTTTTCAAGCTCCATCCAAACGAAAAGTTTGACCGGGCAGAGGCAGAAATACGGAAATATGCTCCCGTCGGCACAATGGTTTATCAAAGCGGCAACACCAGTCATATGATCGCGAACTGCAACGAACTTATCACACAGTATTCGACGGTCGTTTATACCGGCATTGCTTTAGGAAAGAAAGTCCACTCCTATTTCGACGTTGATATGCTGAAGCAGCTGGCTCCCGTTCAGAACGGCGGCACATCGGCCAGGAACATTGCCGCGGTATGCCGGGCTTATCTGGAATTTGAAGGCAGGAAACAAGACTTTTTAAAAGATTTTATACTCAGGCCGCATGTAGCGGATCACTACGAAATGCAATACGCCTGATAAGTGAAAGTATAGCAGCTAATGAGGCAAAAGACAGTAATAGTTGTACAGGCCAGGATGTCGTCGAGCAGATTACCCGGAAAAGTTATGCTGCAGGTACTGGGTAAAAGTCTTTTATACCGGATGATCGAACGCCTGCGGATGATCAATCATAATGTTCAACTGGTAATAGCTACGTCGCAGGAAGCGTCCGATGATATTATAGAAAACGAATCAGCCGTTATTGGCGTTCCATGTTATCGCGGAAGTCTTAATAACCTCGCCGAGAGGCATTACCATGCAGCAAAATACTTTGATGCCGACGTTGTTGTAAAAATTCCTTCAGACTGCCCTCTGATCGATCCCGAAATAATTGACGAGGTACTCGACTTCTTTTTCCATCACCCCGGCGAGTACGATTATGTAAGCAACCTTCACCCGGCGACTTATCCCGATGGGAACGATGTGGAAATAATGACTATGGCCTGTCTTGAAAAAGTATTGCACGAAGCGAAGAAGCAAATGGAACTGGAGCACACTACTCCTTATATCTGGGAAAATCCTGAAAAGTTCTGTATCGGAAACGTGATCTGGGATATGGGTCTGGATTACTCCATGTCGCACCGCTTTACCATAGATTACGAGGCTGATTATCACTTCATCAACCGGGTATTTGAAGAGCTATATCACAAAAACCAGCGCTTCGGCTGCGACGATATTTTAAAGCTTCTGGAAGATAAACCTGAGATATATGCCATAAACGCGCAGTATGCGGGGGTTAACTGGTATCGCGATCACCTCGACGAGTTAAAGACCGTTTCATCGGCGCAAACAAAAAGACTGACAGCATAAACTGAAAATTATAAACTGCAATGCAGCCTGATACTATAAATATACCACAACTCGAAGCCTCTGCCTTAAGTGTGCGTGAGCATATCATTAAAATGTCCACCGACGGGGGTTGCTTTGTCGGCGCGTCACTTTCTGCAGCCGACCTGATCGTTTACCTGTATTCGGAATTTCTAAATATCAACAGCAATAACCTGAATGATCCGGAGCGGGATTACCTGCTGCTTTCCAAAGGCCATGACGTGCCAGCTCTTTACGGGACTTTTGCCGAACTGGGGCTAATGGAAAAGGAACGCCTGCAAAATCACCTTTCTATCGACGACAATATTTACTGGCATCCTAATACCAGGATCCCGGGAATCGAATTTCACTCAGGATCGCTGGGGCATTTGCCTTCCGTTTCGATCGGTATTGCGATGGATATTAAAATAAGAGGCGGTAGCAACAAGGTGATCTGTATTATGGGTGACGGTGAACTTAACGAGGGCACCTGCTGGGAAGCTGTTCTGGTTGCCAACGCCTACCAGCTTGACAACCTCATCTTTGTTATCGACCGCAACCATTTTCAGGCCAATATGCCGACCGAGGAACTGATCCCGCTGGAACCATTGCATGATAAATTCACGGCATTTGGCGCTGCTGTAAAACGTATTGACGGTCACAGTTTTGAGCAACTGCACGGAGCCTTTTCAGAGTTTCCTTTTAAAACCGGAAAACTGAATGTGGTGATTGCCGATACTGTACGGGGTAAAGGATTGCCAAGCATTGAGCGGCGTGCAGACAGGTGGTTCTGCAATTTCAGTTCGACAGAGGTGGAGGAGCTACTGCGCGAACTGCACGGCAAACATGTAACCCAATTAACATCAGAAACTTTAGTAGTACGATAATATGTCATACGAAGAAATATTAACCGAGCTGACCCTTAACGACGAACGATTTATCGTAATGACGGCCGAGAACCGGGCGCTGGTACGCCACATTCCGGCAAAATTGGGTAACCGATTTATAGATACCGGCATTACGGAACAAACCATGATCGGCGCTGCCGCCGGGCTTGCCCTCCGTGGTCGCGTCCCCGTGGTTCATGCGCTGGCATCTTTCCTTTCTATGCGGGCGTTTGAATTTGTGCGCACTGATGCAGGCATACCGGGTCTTCCGGTTAAGCTCAGCAGTTTCATTCCCGGATTTCTGTCAGATGGCAATGGCCCAACGCACCAGGCGCTGGAAGATATTTCACTCATGCGCGGGATCCCGAATATGACCGTTTTTGCTCCGGCTGACGAAGATGATCTTATAAAAATGCTGCCGTTGATCTGGAATCATCCGGCACCGGCGTATGTCCGCATTAATACCCGGCAGACAAATTATAAGCATACGCATTTTGAGTGGGGTAAAGCAGAAGTCATCTCAAAAGGACATGACGTCACCCTGCTCACCTATGGATTAATGTTCGAACAGGCGGCAATAGCTGCCGGTATATTAAAAGACGAAGGCTTGTCGGTTGGATTAATCAACATCCGCAGCCTGAAACCAATCGACGAGCAGGCGATACTGGAAGCTACCGATGGAAGCAAACTCACCGTTACCATTGAAGATCACTTTCTGACTGGCGGCTTATACAGTATTGTTGCAGAAACACTGTTGAAAAATGGCCAAACTGCCAGCATATTGCCTATGGCATTAAATGAGAAATGGTTTAAGCCGTCGTTGCTGCCAAATGTGTTGCAGCATGAGGGTTTCACCGGGAAGCAGATCGCTGAGAAAATATTAGGATACAAAACTTTTTACAAGCAGCCGGAGATAGCCGCATCTGCTTTTGCTGAATAACTATACACATTATGACAAACACGATAAAATTTAACGCCGATTACCCGGAGATAAGCAGATCAAACGAGTTATACGAACGTGCGCAAAAAGTACAGATGCCCGTAACGCAGACACTCGCCAAAGGCCCGGGGCAGTTTACCAACGGCGTTGCGCCTAAATACATTCAGAGAGGTCTCGGATCTCATGTATGGGATATTGACGGTAACGAGTATATCGATTTTAATTCTGCCATCGGACCGATCTCCTTGGGTTATGCTTATCCCGCTGTTGACGAGGCTATCAGGAAACAGTTGAGCGATGGTATTACCTTCTCCCTGATGCATCCCCTTGAGGTGGAACTATCCGAACTCATCCGGGAGGTGATCCCAAATGCCGAAGCGGTAAAAATATCAAAGACCGGCGCCGATGTTTGTTCGGCAGCTATCCGTTTGGCACGCGCCTTTACCGGCAGGGAAAAGGTTTTTTGCTGCGGATATCATGGCTGGCACGATTGGTACATCGGTATCACGAGCCGCAATGCGGGTATTCCGGAATCCATCCAGAATATGACCTATACCTTTGAATATAATGACATCGATTCAATAAAGGCGGCTCTTGATGAAACTGTCGCCGCGCTCATACTGGAACCCTTCATTTTCGAAGCGCCAAAACCCGACTTCCTGAAAGAGCTTGCGGAAGCCTGCCGCGAGAATGGCACCTTATTAATTTTTGATGAGATGTGGACCGGCTTTCGTATTGCTTTAGGCGGCGCACAGGAATATTTTGATGTTAAGCCCGATCTTGCGGTTTATTCAAAGGCCTGCGCCAACGGCATGCCGATAGCGTTACTTACCGGCCGCGCCGATGTAATGCGCCTATTCAACTCAGAAGTTTTCAGTTATACCACATTTGGAGGTGAAGCCTTGTCGCTGGCGGCCTGTATTGCCACGATAAATGAACTGCGTGACAAAAATGTTCCCAAATATCTGGATGAAAAAGGGGCGATCATCAAAGACGGGTATAACGCCCTCGCAATTGAAACGGGAATGGATAGTTATACGCGCTGCATCGGCTATAACTGTCGTTCGATGGTGACATTTACAGCGGAAGCCGGTAATGGTTTGAAGGTAAAAACACTCATGCAGCAGGAAATGATCAAACGCGGTGTGTTGTGGGCTGGCTTTCACAATTTATGTTATAGCCATACAGATGAGGATATTGCTTATACACTGTCGGCTTACCGTGATGTGATGCCGATTATGAAAGAAGCAATCGAGAGTGGCAACATCAAACAATACCTGAAAGGCGAAGTTTTAGAAGCCGTTTTTCGGAAAGTAAGCAATTACAATATAAAACCAAAAGCAGTATAGATAAAATCTATATTAATATTGCGGCTCCTTTCTGTCACTTCACAAAGCGTTTAGCAAACACTAATGAGATGATGGAGAAGCTCCGCATGATCAAAAGATGTGTATAAATGGAAATATTCTCTTTAAAAAATAAAACGGCGATTGTAACGGGAGCGCTTGGTTTATTGGGTAAAAAGCATTGCGAGGCGCTGGCACAAGCAGGGGCAAATGTGGTGGTAGCCGACCTTGACGGAACCGGGGCAGAATCGTTTGCCAAAACACTGGGTGCGCAGCATACCGGATTGCAAATGGATGTAACGAGCGAGGAGTCGCTGAAGCTTGCCCGTGATAAGGTGCTTGACCGTTACAAAAGTATCGACATACTGGTAAACAATGCAGCGATCAATGACATGTTCGAGAACCCGGCAATGGCAAAAGACCTATCAGCTTTTGAGAACTATCCGCTGGATGCTTTTAAAAAATCGCTGGACGTTAATATTACCGGAGTTTTTCTTGCCTCAAAAGTTTTAGGAACAGTTATGGCCGAACAAGAAAGCGGGAGCATTATCAATATCGCATCCACATACGGAATTGTTGGCCCGGATCAGTCGATCTACCGCAATGAATGCGGCGAACAAACTTTTTACAAATCACCGGTGTACCCCGTTACCAAAGGTGCTGTGGTGAACTTCACACGCTTTCTTGCATCGTATTGGGGCAATAAGGGAATCAGGGTGAACACCTTATCGCCCGGTGGCGTGGAGAATGCACAAAACGAGTTCTTTATTCAAAGCTATTCAGCCAAAACTTTATTGGGGCGCATGGCACAGCCAACGGATTATCAGGGAGCGCTGGTGTTTTTAGCCAGTGATGCGTCAGCTTATATGACAGGTGCAAATTTGGTAGTGGATGGCGGCTGGACGGCGATATAGGGCCTCATTCAAGGCATTTTGAGAGACCATTATTTAGAAACTTTAAATATTGATTAATATGTTAAACGAAAAACTTTCACGCATTAAATTACTCCTGACCGATTGTGACGGGGTACTGACCGATGGCGGCGTTTACTACGGCGAAACAGGCGAGGAATTCAAAAAATTTGACATCCGCGACGGGATGGGCGTAGAGCGCCTGCGCAACTTTGCCCAGGTTACAACCGGCATTGTTACCGGCGAACTTTCGCCATCCGTTATCAAGCGTGCGGAAAAATTAAAAATAGCTGAACTGCATTTAGGAGTAAAGGACAAACCCGCTGTTTTCAACGATATCATTACGCGCCTGAACCTGCTTCCGGAAGAGGTTGCTTATATCGGCGACGATACCAACGACCTGGAAGTGATGAAGCTGGCAGGTATCAGCGCCTGCCCCGCAGATGCTATTTCATTCGTTAAAGAGGCTGCGACAATAGTTTGCGAAGCGAACGGTGGTCATGGTGCATTTCGTGAGCTTGCTGAAATGATCATTGCCTCTCATCAAACGGCCAAAGTCAAAGCAGAAGCACGAGAATATATCACGCTCAACTCAGGAAATAAAATTGGCCCGGGGCAGCCTTGCTATATCATTGCGGAGATCGGCATTAATCATAACGGAGATCTTGAAATTGCCAAAAAGCTGATCGACGAAGCAGTGGCTGCTAAGGCCAGCGCCGTTAAATTTCAGAAACGTACGCCCGAGATATGCGTTCCGAAAGATCAGTGGGAAGTGATGCGCGATACTCCATGGGGACGTATGAGTTATATTGATTACAAACGCAAAACCGAATTTGGTGTGGCCGAGTACGCCACCATCGATCAATATTGCAAAAAACAGGGTATTGACTGGTTCGTATCGACCTGGGATGTTGATTCAGTTGATTTTATGGAGCACTTCGATACACCACTTTACAAATTGGCTTCGGCATCGTTGACTGATTTTCCGCTGATCAATAAAATATTACTCACCGGAAAACCACTGATGCTATCGACAGGCATGTCAACCAATAAAGAGATTGATGCTGCCGTTAAATTAGTCCATGACTTTGATCCGAACTATCCCTTGATGATCGCTCATTCAACATCTGCTTATCCCTGCAAGCCTGAAGAACTGAATCTGAAAATGATTCAAACGCTCGAACACAAATTCCCGGGTATTCCGGTAGGTTATTCGGGACATGAAACGGGATTGGCAACTACAGTTGCCGCGGTATCATTAGGCGCAACTTTTGTTGAGCGACATTTTACGCTTGACCGTGCAATGTGGGGTTCAGACCATGCCGCATCGGTTGAACCACAAGGCTTCCAGCGTTTGGTTCGTGATATCCGCGATGTAGAAACCGCTACCGGTGACGGCATCAAGCGAGTTTATGAGTCGGAACTCGGTCCAATGAAACGTCTGCGTGTTTATATTGGCGATGAGTATAAGGATAAGTCACTGGTATAAATAAACTTATAAGTCAAAAGAATTTATTTGCCCCCTTTTAAGATTCTTTATCGCCGGCCAAAGCGGCAAATAGCGTTGCTTATTCAAGTATAACATGTCATTAATCCAAATAACCACAACCATCCTTATCTGCTGGATAATTTTTATTATCTCATGGGAGCGGTTGTCCCCCTATCGCAAAGGATTGCCGTTTTTCAGGGACGGTTTTTGGGTGGATCTGGTGTGGTACACAATTATCCAAAGCTATGTGCTGAAGATCGTTATCTTCGACTATATCATCGGACCGTTACAGCACGCCATACACTGGCAGGGTTTTGCGTTTTTCAGAAGCTGGACTATTGCCGAGCAGGTGTTGTTTTTTTTGGTAACGCATGATCTGTACATCTATCTTTTCCATCGCCTGCAACACGCGAGTAAAATATTGTGGCGTACACACGAGGCTCACCATTCAGGGAAAGAGGTAGATTTTTTAGCCGGTTCGAGATCACATGCCCTCGAGATCATCATCAATCAGACCATTGAGTTTGCGCCTATAGTTATTCTCGGTGCCCATGCCGAGGTAATACCGATTAAAGCGCTGCTTGACGCAATGTTCGGGATGTTTATACATGCCAATGTAAACGTCAAACTGGGCAAGGTAAAATATTTATTCAACTCGCCTGAACTGCACCTGTGGCACCATGCCAATTATACCGAAGTGTTTCATGCTAACTTCTCCACCAAGTTTGCAGTGTGGGATTATCTTTTCGGTACGGTGTATGATCCGGGGCATAAACCAGGCAACCTGCCTGAAAACTGGGGATTGTATTACGATTATCCAAAAGACTACTTTTTACAGCACGCCTTCTCGGTAAAACGCTTTGATGAGCAAAAACTTCTGAGATACAAATGGTTCAGATATTACTATGAACTTCGGCCAAATATTATCAGAAATCTGCAAAAGCTGTTTGGTAAAAAAGAAGACCCTCAGGAAATTATAATACCTGAAAATACCGCTGATCCGGTGGTTGAAGAAGCAGAGACCGGAAATTTATTAGAAACTGTTAATACTTAATTTTTATCACTTGGCCTGGATCTATCTGCTTTTAGCTGCCACCTGCGAAACCGCCTGGACATTTTGCCTGAAATTTATGAAATTCAGTGACCTGAAAACATTGCGCTTTCTTACTTTTTACAGGTGGAGCGGTGGGCTGCCCGTTTTGCTGCCTTTTCTGGGTTATATTATCTTCGGGTTACTGAACATTTATCTGTTCAGCATGGCAATCAAACAAATACCCACCGCAACTGCCTTCGCAGTCTGGACCACGGTGACGCTGATTCTTCTGAAACTATCAGAGCTTTTATTTTTTCATCAATCCATCTCGTGGATAGAAGTATTTTTTATGCTGCTGATCATGGCGGGCATCCTTGGGCTAAAGATTTACGCGGTTCAACCTAAATAAGGAAATAAAATGATATCTATTTAATATTACACCATAATACCGGTTGCTGTTATCAGTTATGACTGCTGCAGTGCCAGCTTATCTTATCACCCTTTTTCATTTCAAGTTTTTTCAAAATTTCCTGGTGCAATTCTTCCGGTTGTGTTACGCCATCAACAACAAGTGATTCATTCGAAATACTGATATCAAAATTACCTTCATCTTTAATCACCCCTTTTCTGATCAACGATTTTGTAACAACATCATACGTCGAATCGGGCTTAACCGGCGCTACCGGGGGCAATGGCGGCACCGGACGTATTTGCGGTTTTGCAACAAATGTATTAGGTGCGGGCGGGCGGGGCACCCCACGTCCGGGTACAGGCGGTTCTGCAGGCTGTGCAGGAGGAGGAGGCGGAAGCTCGCTCACTTCACGATATTCCTGTAAAAGCTCCTCTATTCTGGTCTTATATTCATCTATCGGCTTTTGCTGACCATCGATATAGATTGAGACAGGCTCCCTTTTTTGCATAAAGATCTGATACAATATCCCACTGCGTTTAAAGAGATAAGCCGTTTCTTTTTTTCCATCTTTGTTCACTGACACCATCATTGTCGTCCCATCATTAAAATCCCGCGAATTATAAAGATAAGTCGCAGGCTTTACGGTATCAGTTTTGGCTTCCGGCGCTTTGCTGGTGTTAGCGATTGTTACATCCTGATGCGTGCTAATCACTGCCGTTGTCGCTTTTACGGATACATCTTTCGTTGTTTTTACCGCCGGTTTAACAGTCAACATCGGATGAACCATCTTTTGCTGAGTCATTGTTTTAGTTTCTTTTTTTGCCGAAAATGCGACTGTGCATAGTCCGGCTGCTACCATACAAATGGTTAGAAGCGTTTTTTCCATAACATTTAATGATTGATTTCGGTTATTTACCATTCTTCTGACCCGGTTGAGCAGCGAACTTTTCTGACCGGCAAAAGCAATACTGACCCCGGATGTCTGCTGATATTCCTGACAACTCAGTAATGCCTGTATATACCCTGCTTTACTGTTTGCCGTACCAAGGGCTATGTCGTCGCAGCAATTCTCCCTTTCAGCTTTGATCAATTGTGATATCCATAATATCCCGGGATTAAAAAAGAATATGATCTCTAAAAAACTTTGTACGAGATTAGTGAGGTAGTCCCGGCGTTTGATGTGTGCCAACTCATGAACTAATATGGCATCAACCTGATCAACCGACAATGCATTGATAAAACCAACCGGAATCAAAATAAGAGGCTTCATATGCCCTACAATCATAGGCACTTTGACAAGGCCCGACTCCAACAGCCGGACCGCCTTGCTTATGTTCAGCTGCGATGACAGTTTCGCCAATCTATCCTGCCAATAAACACCCGCGGGAGTCACTTTGACGTGCTTCAGTTGATATATTTCGTAGATACCTGCCGCCATTTTAACGCTCTTCGCACAGATAATTAAAAACCAAATCAACACTATGGTGTCCATATGAGCATTTAAGTATCCGACAACGATATCCTTAAAAACAGATGGTGTTTCTGTATTTTTGGCGCCCACCGTGTTTTGAATTTGATATACAACGGCAGGATTAATCTTTACAGTACCGGCTTTTACAGGCTCCGCTGTATGTGTATATTCAATCTGCGACAAAAATGTTCCTATCACACCTAACGTAAATAGCATCATCGCTCCCGTCAAAAGATTATACCGCAATGCCGCTGTTGATTTACGGGTGAAGACGATGATCAGGCCACCTGCAAAGGCAAGTAACGCTCCCTGCCACAACGAATGCATCAGGGTGGTGCCCAGCGCCCTTACAAGAGCGGGACCATAAAATCCTGTGATGGTTAAAAGCTGCATATAAATTTCCTTTATTCTTTATCCAGTTTGTTCAGTAAATCTTTGATTGCCTTTATATCCTCCTTCGAGGGTTTATCATTACCTAACAGTTGCATTACAAGGCTGCGTGACGATCCTTTGTACATCGTATCGACGAACTTCCTGAGCAAATGACTCTTGGTTTTCTGCTCTTCTTCTATCACGTGATAAATATGCTTCATCTGACTCTCATCGCGCTTTAACATTCCCTTATCTACCATGATCTGCATTAACTTTAAGGTAGATGTGTAATTCACTTCCTTCTGCTCATTAAGCATATTATTCACAAAACGCACCGTTGAAGGGCCGTGATCCCAAAGCACCTGCAATATTTCAAGTTCTGATTTGGTTGGGTCAAACTTGCGGCTGTTCTTGTCCTGATCTGTATTCATAACACAAACATAGGAATAATTTCGTACGAAACAATAGGCACCCTGAAAAAATATTTTATTTTTGAGCGCAGCGCTGAATCAGCCTATTAAGGTTGGAATAATAAAAACAGGAGATGTGGTAAGGAGGTATGGTCGTCACCTGCCGCATTACTTCAACACGGCAGACGCTTTACAGGTCAGATAAGCTCGTCAATGATCTTCACGCAACCCTGCTCGATCATATTAAATACGGGTTCAAACTGAGCGTCGTCATAATATGGGTCCGGCACAATCTTATCCCCTAAAAGCAATTTCACCTTCGCGCGATCTTCGGCGTTGCGCGCCATCGAAAGGATATCACTGAGGTTATTTTTGTCCATAACGAAAATATGATCGTATTTATCGAAATCAGCAATCCTGAACAAACGGCACACCTGCTTACTGATGTCAATGCCATGCTGCCTGGCAACCCGGGTCGAACGGCGGTCAGGTCCTTCACCTACGTGCCAGTGACCTGTCCCGGCTGAGTCGATGTGCCAATCGAGCGATCTTTCCTTCGCTAAATGCTCCATAATACCGTGCGCGAGCGGCGACCGGCAAATATTGCCCAGGCAAACCATCAATATCTTCATATGACTTAAATTAACAGCGGCGCAAATAAAGGCTAATTATCCTCCATTTGCACCGTTGCTGACTTTGGGTTTTTAACCAAAAATTTTATTCAGTACACCTGCAAGCCTCACGCCCGCTTTAAGCAGTTGCTGATTAAGGGTCTCAATATGATTGAAATTGTACTTATAACTCAGCGTATCACCCGGCTTAATTTCGGTGTAAAGTTTTTCAGCGATCTGGTTCGACTCAAAAAGCCATTCCGATACTGGCTCCTTTTGCCATTCAGCCCGTTGGGCAGCAGTAGTGTGATTGATGGCAGCCGCGTATTCAGTATAGCTCAATTGCTGAAAATCGATCAACTGTGAATCCCATATCGAGTGTAGATTGGTGGGCTTGTCAAACCAGTTCACCTTAAAGCCGTTTCCTCCCTGGTCATCGGCATGAGCTGTGTGCATCGGTTGGTGCACATCTTCAACAACGTGTATCAACATACGCAGATATAACAGCTTGTCAGCTTTACTAAGACCTTTCTTTTTTAACTCGCCGATCATGAAGTTAATCTTTGTATAAGCATCAACCTTGGTATCCTGCGCCAAAAATGCCTGCATTTCGGCATAGGTATAAGGCTTGTCAAAATCGATATAGTGCCAGGAAGATAAATACCTGTAATTTTCATCTGACTTGATGAAATCGGCCCAGTTACTTGCCATCGCGATGGACTCATCGCCAAGGATCTCCTTAATTGCTTTACGCGCCTGCGGTGTTAAGTAACTCCCGGCAATCTGCCCGCAAATACGGTGGCCGTTGGTACCCCACGCCATTGATTGCACCGGCGCGTAAATAACAGCAAGAAAGAGAGCAAGGGCTCTTAAGATTTTGTTTTTCATATTATAATGGTTTTGGAACGCAATTAGTTCTTTTTATCAGGTGTGCTTTTATAGGAATAACGCTGGATATGCTGGCAAATTGAACCAGCGAATCGGTTTTTTTCGAAATCTTGAAATATTCTTCGTAAGTGCCGGAGCGAAGACAGGTATTCTCGTCTTTAATGCTTTTATCTGCATTACAAAACTCGCCTTTCATTCTCAGGGTGTCATGCCGTTGTACATACGTTCCCTTGCAGTACTCCACCCATTTTCCCGAGATCATACAGGTATCGCCGCCACCGGTATCTACCTTACTGAACGAGTGTATGGTCATGAAAAAAGAATCGCAGTTAAACTTTATGTCATGCAATGAATAACTGAGCAGTAGCTTTTGTGCAGGGACAGAATCCTGTCGCCATTCACCCTGGATCCAGGTTTGTCCACGCGTCTGCGTGTCCGGATTGAACCTGCATGACACGCAACATGCCAAAAGCAATGTAACGACCACTACTTTGGAGACATTAAAAAGCAAATGACGGGCTGTTCTCTGCATATATTCAGCCTCTCCCAGACGGGAGAGGGGAAAAATTATTTTAAACTCCCGATCATATCTTCCGGGCGTACCCATTGATCGAACTGCTCATTAGTTAAAAGGCCGAGCGCCAATGCCGCTTCGCGTAATGATTTATTTTCCTTCAATGCCTTTTTTGCAATTTTTGCGGCATTTTCATACCCGATATGCGGATTTAAAGCAGTAACCAGCATAAGTGAATTTTCAAGATGCTTTTTAATACCATCATAATTCGGCTCTATACCTGCTGCACAGTGGTCATTGAACGATGTACAGGCATCTCCGATCAAACGCGCGGACTGCAAAAAGTTGGCAGCCATCACGGGTTTAAACACATTAAGTTCATAGTGGCCATTCGCGCCACCCACCGAGATCGCTACGTCATTACCCATCACCTGTGCGGCAACCATTGTTACCGCTTCATTCTGGGTAGGATTCACCTTACCGGGCATAATTGAAGAACCGGGTTCGTTGTCAGGAATATGTATTTCGCCGATGCCGGAACGTGGCCCTGAAGCAAGCATCCGGATATCATTGGCGATCTTCATTAATGAAACAGCTATCTGTTTTAACGCGCCGTGACTTTCCACAATGGCATCGTGAGCAGCAAGCGCCTCAAATTTATTTTCGGCGGTGCGAAACGGCAGGCTCGTGAATTTTGCAATGTATGCTGCAACTTTTACATCGTAACCTTGCGGAGTATTGATACCCGTTCCTACGGCAGTGCCGCCAAGTGCAAGTTCCGATAGATGATCAAGCGTATTTTTCAGCGCCTTAAGACCATGATCCAGCTGAGATACATAACCGGAAAATTCCTGTCCGAGCGTAAGCGGAGTAGCATCCATCAGGTGTGTACGACCAATCTTTACGACGCTCTTAAATGCTTCCGATTTTGCTTTCAACGTATCACGCAGTTTTTCTATGCCGGGGATAGTTACTTCCATCACCATTTTATATGCCGCGATGTGCATAGCAGTAGGATAAGTATCATTTGATGACTGCGATTTATTTACATCGTCATTGGGATGGATAAATGTTTTACCCTCTCCAAGTTGATTTCCCTGCAACACATGCGCCCGATTGGCAACCACCTCATTAACGTTCATGTTTGACTGCGTGCCCGAGCCTGTTTGCCAGATGACCAGCGGAAATTCGGCAGCTAATTTGCCTTCGAGTATTTCATCACAAACTTTTGCTATCAGATCCCGCTTTTCGGCTGGCAGTACGCCACATTCTGTATTTGTATAAGCCGCTGCCTTTTTCAGATAGGCAAAGGCGGCTATAATTTCCTTTGGCATTGATGCCTCCGGACCAATTTTAAAGTTATTACGCGACCTTTCCGTTTGCGCGCCCCAGTATTTATCGGCAGGTACTTTTACCTCGCCCATGGTATCGTGTTCAATTCTGAAACTCATGGTATTTGTAAGTGTTTTTACAGGGGCAAAGGTAAGGTTTTTAAACGGTGGGTGTTAGGGCAAAAGGGTAAACTTTTTAGTACAATGGGTATAAAAAAGCTATGCCCCGCCGGAAAACACCGGTAAGTTATATTTAAACAGACCGGATTTATTTTACAGTTATCGTCAATTGAATTTTAACTTTAAAGAATCACAAATGTCGTATTGATAAAATTCTTGCCAATACATGTTAAAATGCTAAAAATAATAGCATTTATTTTTGGAGACCAGTTATTATTCTCTATTTTAGAGGTAACCAAAACTCTTAAATCAAAATGAAAAAAATCCTAACCTTTTTTATCATTGGAGCATGTTTTTATTCCTGCTCATCAAGGTCATCATCTAATCCGAATGACAGCATTGGCGTTGATCCATCGCAGGCTGTGGTCAGAAGGCCCGATTCCGTCGTTGCACAGCAGCCGGAACCACAAACAGCGGCCCCTGCTGCGGATTCAACGAGCAACAGTACTGCCAGCACGCAAAATACCGCCAGTGGCAAATGGGAGTACACTCAGGAAGAGGACAAGATGACCTCAAAAACAAAATATTTTGCTTCAATCAATGCAAACAATCTGCTGTACTTCCCATTCCCGTATGATGGCGGACAAACCGCCTCTCTTTTAATACGAAACCTCGACGGGAAAAATGGAGCTCTGCTATCCGTTTCAAAAGGGCAGTTTATCAGCCATGTAGATGATGGCTCTGTTGATATCCGCTTTGATGACGCACAACCGGTTACATTTTCCACGAGTGAGCCTTCAGACGGAAGTACGGATGTGCTGTTTATCGACAATGCTGCCAAGCTTATTAAAAAGCTGAAGTCTGCGAAGAAAGTAATTATACAAGCCGAATTTTATGAATCCGGATTAAAAACAATGGAATTTGACACTCAGGGCTTTACCTGGGATCATTAACTCTCACAAAGGTGCGGGATCGTGATCTTCCCGCACCTTTCTAATTAGACCATTCGTTAAAAATTCCTTTCTGTACTTGTTACCCATTTTTGCAGATCTGCCATTTGCTGAGGGTTTTCGCTAATCCATTTAGCGCTTGAAGGATCACTTTGGCTTACAAGCCTGGCAAACGCAGGCATGTTGTCCGATTGTGCCAGTTTATAGAAAAAGGCAGCCAAATAATTCCTGAAAAAGTCGTTGCCGGATTGCTCCGCTGCTATTTTACCAATATTGGTAAAAATAGCCGTCAACTGAGCGGACAACAAGTCGGCAGGTTGTTTATATCGTCGTCCGGCAAATTCCGCAACGGCCTGTGTAATTGCTTTGTTAAGCGACTCTGTATTGGCATCAGTAACGGGCGTATGTTCGCCCGCATCGAGCTTCAGCGCACCGCCCTGCAGGATATGTCCGATATTTCCAAAAGCCTCTTTGCTTCGGGCGGTATTTGGCTCCAGTAAAATAAAACTGCAAAAGGCCAGCAGTGCTTGTGCCCTTTTATCCTGATGAAAGCTCACAAGCGCGTACATGCGTTGCGTACTTGCATGCAGAGGGTCTGATTTGATAGCGGCTACCGAGCTTTCTTCGGCTTTTTCATATTCGTGGTTTTTAAAATAGATCAGGCCGAGCAATTCATAAGCAGCGCTGCTGATCTTTGAATCCGTATTTACAATCTTGTTCAGATATGCGATACCTTCGTTTCCGCGGTTATTCAAAAACAAAGCATAAGCTAGCTGGTAATCAGCAAATAAACTGGTGCTGTCGATTTTAAGCGCCGCCTGATATTTTGCTATCGCCTCGGTGAACTTCTTTTCCTGAACCAATTTCTGGCCTTCTTTTACAAGCGCCCTCGCGTCATCGGCGCCCTGAGCAAATAGCTTACCTGATAAGGTGATCGTAAAAAAAACAGCAGTAATAAATCTGAACCATCGCATGGCTAAAATTATAAAGAGCTTTTAACTAAAAGAAAAAAAATTAAAACATTCCTTTACAACTGCTGTATAATTTCTGACTTTTGCTGCCGTTTTATTCGTGAAAAAATTCTTTATGACGTTATTGTCCAAATCCATCATACCTATATTCTCCGCTCTGTTCATTTTATCATCATGTACATCCGGTAAAGAGGAAAAAAATTCAAAAACGCCGGAAAAATCAACATTCGATCCGAAGGCGCTAATGGCCTATAACCCGGAAAAAGCCGACAAAAAAATCGACGAAGTAATGCAGCATTTGCATAAAACACGGGGATTTAACGGAAACGTACTTGTCGCTAAACACGGGAAAATAATTTATGAGAATGCCATCGGATGGGCTGATTATCTCCACCGTGACAGCCTGAAGATCAATTCTCAATTTGAACTTGCGTCAATCACCAAAACGATAACTTCCACTGCGATCCTGATGCTCATGGAGCAGGGAAAACTGACGCTTGATGACGATGTTAAAAAATTCTTTCCCGATTTCCCCTACGACGGTGTCACCATCCGCCTGCTGCTTACCCATCGTTCAGGAATGATGAATTATGTTTATTTTACCGATGATCTGTATCGTGCAGAACACCGCGATCAGCGTAAGGGCATTTCCAATAAGGACGAGATGGCGCTGATTGCTAAATATAAACCGCACCCGTTCAACAAACCCAACGCCCGTTTTTTGTATAACAACTCCAATTTTATGGTGCTGGGTTCGATAATCGAAAAGGTAACCGGGCAGTCATACGCCGACTTTGTGAAGGAGCATATCTTTAAGCCGTCGGGTATGGAGCATACAGCGTGTTATTCAAAGGCGGTGTATGATAAAATTCCGGTTGACGTGGTTGGACATGACCGCGGGCAGTGGCGATATTCGGTGGTGCAAAACTTTTTAGACGGGCCCGTGGGTGACAAAGGGGTGTACAGCACTGTTGGTGATCTGTGGCTGTTTGACCGCGCCCTTCGTGCGGGAAGGTTGTTAAAGCAGGCTACCATGGATTCAGCTTATACTCCGCATAACCCGATGGTTCACGGGCATTTCAGCTATGGATATGGCTGGCGAATCTTTGAAGCACCCGGCGAAAAAGTGATCTACCATACCGGCTGGTGGCACGGTTTCCGGCATATCTATCTCCGCGATATGAAAAACGACATTACTGTTGTACTGCTCACCAACCTGGCAAACGGAAGTTTATTAAAACTGGACGATCTTTTTAAAACAGTAGGAATGCCCATCGTGCGAAAAAGCGCTTACAGTGGCAGCGGTGACATTAGTGATGACTAACATAAAGGTCCATGTGACCGAAATAGCGTTCAGAAAAACTTTGAGATTTTATAATTTTAATAATGATTTGGATATTTGCCGATACTTATTAGTTCAATACATACCCGCATGTACACGCATCCGTTAAAGCACATGCACATTATTAAAAACCATGTTTGATAAACTCATGCAGGCCCAGCAGAAGGCTGGCGAAATAAAAAAAAGGCTTGATGCCATTACAGTTACCGGCACTGCCGAAGGTGGCAGGATAACCGTAACCGCAAACGGTAACAAAGCGGTACAATCTGTAACCATCAACGATGATCTTTTTGCAGAAGCCGACAAAGAACAGCTGGAAGAGCTGCTGGTAATCGCTATAAACAAGGCCATGGAACAGGCGGACAACGTCAGCCAGACAGAAATGGCTGCGATGACTAAAGACATGCTCGGCGGCCTGGGCGGATTGTTTTAACCAACAAAAATATTACAGCCGGGTTGTATTAATATCAACGCGCAATCCCGAATTTTGAGAACGAAAGCAATCCATCTGCTCCATTCACATTTTTCATCTATAAAATACATCCTTATGAAAACTACTTATTACGGGCAATCATCCTTTATGCTTGAGGCCGGAGGGAAAAAACTATTATTTGATCCCTTTATCAGCCCTAACCCTGCTGCAAAAGACATTGACATCGACAGCCTTAAACCCGACTACATCCTGGTTTCTCACGGACACGGCGACCATGTGGCCGATCTGCTGACCATACAAAAAAGCAGCGGCGCCAAGATCATCTGTATAGCCGAAATTGCGGGATGGCTGGCTAAACACGGTGTGGAAGATGCGCACGGGATGAATATCGGAGGCGGATTTAATTTCGAATTCGGCCGTGTTAAAATGGTAAATGCCGTACACTCCAGCACAATGCCTGACGGTTCTCCCGGGGGTAATCCAGCCGGGTTTGTGATCTATGCAGATGGCAAAGCGATTTATTACGCAGGAGACACTGCCCTTACCTATGATATGAAACTGCTTGCTGACGAAAACCTGGACTGGGCTTATCTGCCTATCGGCGATAATTATACCATGGGTGTTGATGATGCGATAAAGGCTACGGGTTTTATCAATTGTAAAAACGTGATCGGCATGCACTATGATACTTTCCCGGCAATTGCGATCGACAAACAACAGGCTAAGGAAAAGTTCATCAAAGCAGGCATTAATATCAAACTGCCCGCGATCGGCGAACAACTTGACCTATAAGATATCTCCTTAATAAATAGAAAAGCCGCTCAACCGGGCGGCTTTCTTATTGAATAAAATTTACCTGTCGGTCAGATCACCGTACCACTCGGGATGACGGCACGCTTTTTAACGATCACTATTCCATCCTGAACCACATAAGATTCGAAATCGCCGTTTTCGAGATTTCCGTCACAATTGATCCTCACATCATCGCCTATTCGGGCGTTTTTGTCGATTATCGCATTGCGGATATGGCACCGGTCGCCAATCCCCATTGGTGGAATATTGTTTTGATGCGCCTCCGCCAATTGCTCCAGCGTCTGGTAGTTATCGTTACCCATTACATAGCAATTTTCGATAATGGATTCGAAACCGATACGGGTACGAATACCGATCAGCGAACGGGTAAGCTGACTGGCATTGATGATACAGCCATCGGCGATAATCACCTTGTCAACATGCGTCCCCGACATTTTTGACGGAGGCAGCATCCGGGCACGGGTATAGATCGGTTGCTTGTCGAAAAGATTAAATTTAGGGATGTCGTCCGTCAGCCCGATATTAGCCTCAAAGAACGATGGGATTGTACCGATATCTGTCCAATAACCCTCGTACTGATAGCTCAATACCTTATGGTCAACGATGGATTCCGGAATGATCTCCTTACCGAAGTCGGTGCGGTCGTTCCCTTCAAGCAGCTCGTATAACAATTTCTTGTTAAAGATATAAATACCCATTGACGCCAGGTAAACCCGGCCCTCGGCCTCCATCTGCGGACTAACCGGAGAGGCCCAGCTTTCAAAGTTGGTTTTCGGCTTTTCGATAAATGCCGACACCATGCTGTTCTCATCGGTTTTCAGGATACCAAATCCGGGAACATCATTTGCATGAACCGGTATGGTGGCGATGGAAATATCGGCATTGGCCTCGATGTGTTTTTCAATCATGTGACCGAAATCCATCTGGTACAGCTGATCACCCGAAAGGATCAGCACATACTCAAATTCGTGAACGGCAAGATGATGAAGGCTTTGCCTTACCGCATCGGCAGTACCCTGGTACCAGCCAACGTTTGTCGGCGTTTGCTCGGCAGCCAGGATATCAACAAAGGCTTCGCTGAAATTGCTGAAATGATAGGTATTCTTGATGTGCTTATTTAACGAAGCAGAGTTAAACTGCGTGAGTACGTATATCCGGTGAATGCCCGAGTGAAGGCAATTTGAAATGGGAATATCGACAAGGCGGTATTTTCCGGCGATTGGCACGGCCGGCTTTGAGCGGGTGGTGGTTAAAGGAGCCAGGCGGCTGCCCTGACCACCGCCAAGAACAATGCTAATTACTTGAGAGGTCATATTATTGGGTTTAAACTTTCATAAAGTGTTACATATTCGCGGGCTGAGCGGTCCCACGAAAAATCAAGCGACATCATCAACCGGCGCAGACTTTGCATCTGCTTTTCATTGCCATACAGCACCAGTGCGCGACTGACCGCATGGCAGATATCCTCAACCGTGGCGTTATTATACCGGATGCCGTAGCCTCCTTCATCGCCGAAATCAATCACTGAATCACGAAGGCCGCCTGTACTGCGCACCATCGGCAGGGTACCATAGCGCATGGCATACATCTGGTTCAGCCCGCAGGGCTCTACCCGCGAAGGCATCAGCAGGAAGTCTGCTCCCGCGTAAACGAGGTGAGCAAGCGCCTCATCATACCCGATGAAGGCATTGCATTGCTCCGGATAAAAATCCCGCAATTTAAGCAATTCGCTCTCTGTCTCCTTGTCTCCTGCACCCAGGATCAGGCAATTAAAATCACCGGGATGCTCGTTAAAGCTTTCTTCCATCGCCGTAGCGATCAGGTCAGCGCCTTTCTCGATCACCAGCCTGCCGATGAAGGCGACCAGCGGTTTTTGGGGCGACAGATTAAACCGTTCGCAAAGCAGCGCCTTATCTGCCGCTTTACCTTTCTGCAGGGTCTTTGCAGTAAACTTTGCGGGGATCATCGGGTCGGTACACGGGTCCCAGACGGAAGTGTCTATCCCGTTCAGTATCCCTACCCCCTTTTCCTTCTCAAGGTAAAACAGATATTCAAGTCCGTTGGAATTGATGGTAAGTTCCTCCAGGTAGGTCGGCGAAACCGTAGTATAGCGCCAGCAGCATTTTACGGCGCAGGCCAGCGGGTTAATCCCTCCTGCCCAGTCAAGCAATCCGGTTTTTGAAAGATCGATCTCAGGCAGGTACGACAGCCTGTCCCAGCCAAAAGCGCCGTGATACTGACCGTTATGGATCGTAAAAACCGTAGGCGTGGCGGCAAGACGGGTGTAAAGTTTTGAATATTGCAATAAAAACGGAACCAGCCCCGAATGATGGTCATGACAATGGATGAGATCGGGCGACTGCTGCGAATAGCTTATCCAGTCTAAAAAAGCCAGCTGAAATGCAATAAATTGTTCCGTCTCATCCGGATAGCTGTACACTTCCGTCCGGTCGATCAGGCCGGGGATCTTCACCAGAAACAACTCAAAACCCAGCTTATCCGTTTTTTCCTTTAATATCTCAAAATAGAGCCTCCGGCTGCCCAGCAGCGTCGAACTTCTGAAAACGGTGTCGAATTCGTTCTCCTGCACAAACTTACGGTCGTAATATGGCATTACTACCGCCGCCTGTAAACCAAGCTGGTTCTGATATTTAGGCAAAGCCCCCACCACATCGGCGAGGCCGCCAACTTTAGCAACAGGATAACATTCGGCACTCAGGTGAAAAACTCTCATAGGGAAGAATTATTGGCTCAATTTAAGCAAACAATTGTTTAAATATAGAACCCCTGCATTAACAATCTGTTTAAAAAAATAATTTTTATCAATTGTGCAGACAAGAGGCAGGTTCATTCATAAAATACAATCGATCAAGCGGGTATTTTATAAGATTGATATTTTTTTAAGAAAATATGATATTGATTTTACGAAAATGGCAATATTGTTATCGTTCTTAGATATCAATAACCCATGAACCAATCATAGCCAGCAATATCCTGATAATCTCGAGGAATTCGATTTATATACCTTCCCGCTTCAGGGTAATCCCTTTCTCTTTCCGAATAATAAACGTGGTATTGATGCTTTAGCTTGTCCGGAGATATAATTTCTATAGTATCAAGTCTAAAACCATCCCATTTACATTTATATAAATCAACTTCACCGGGCTGACCGTAACCAATGCCACGAACCAGCTTTTCAGATGGTGAGAATGTCGGATTGATTAATTTTACCGGTGGCAAAAGAGTTCCACGGGATTGTAAACAAACAAAAAAAACATTTCGTAAGCAACAGCCTGATGCGGGATAAATATCGACCAAAAAATCCTTTGCCCCATCGCCATTAACGTCTTTGATGATGTATTTTATGAAAGACATCTCAAAATCCTCGTGATAAATAGCTTTAAAAGATGAATCTGTTAAAAGAAAAACATCTAAGGCGACCGTCTGCCCCCACAGATCGCTTTTGACAATTAGGGACTTATTCGACGAAAATAATTTGCCGAACTCCAAATAAGCGTCAGACTGGTATTGAAAATCCCATAGATTGAGATGCTTTCGATAAAATTTCCGGTCGCTATGTTTTCTTGCATATTGCAATACATCGTGGAGCATGGTATCCAATCTCAGACTAACAGTATCGCTTCCCACAACCTTTCCTGTTTTAACCGTGGTAACCAATTTACGATTTAAACTCTCAACTGAGGTTGTCTTATTTTTGATATGACCACACCCACTCAATAACAGTATCGTAAAAAAAGAAAAGGCCTTATCATAGCGAAACTTGCATTTCATCGGTTAATATTAGATTCCGTTCCGCTTTAATGTGCTTCCAGCCAGTTTGCTCCCGTGCCAATTTCCACCATGATCGGTACGGTGGTCTTGATGGCGTTCATCATATTTTCGGTGATGATCGGCTTCACGATTTCGAGTTCGGCGTGCGGCACATCAAATACCAATTCGTCATGCACCTGCATGGTCATGCGTGAGTCGAGTTTCCGGGCTTTGAATTCTTTATGAATATTGATCATGGCGATCTTGATCATATCTGCGGCGGAGCCCTGTATCGGCGCATTGATGGCATTTCGTTCCGCAAAACCGCGAACGGTCGCATTGGCCGAGTTAATATCCCGCAGGTAGCGCCTGCGCCCCATCAGCGTACACACGTAACCATTTTCGCGGGCAAAGTTCATGGTGTCGCTCATGTAATTTTTAATTCCCGGAAATTGCAGGAAATAATTTTCTATGATCTCGGCTGCTTCCTTCCTCGGAATGCCCAGGCTCTGCGACAATCCAAAGGCCGACTGTCCGTAGATGATCCCGAAATTAACTGCCTTGGCATTTCGCCGCTGATCGCTGCTCACCTGGTCGAGCCCCACACCATACACATTGGCGGCGGTCGCCGTGTGGATGTCCAGATTTTTAACAAAGGCATCCATCATATTGGCATCCTTGCTTATTTCGGCAATAATGCGGAGTTCTATCTGCGAATAATCGGCAGAGACGATAATGTGGTTTTCATCCCTCGGGATAAAGGCTTTTCTTACCTCGCGGCCACGTTCGGTACGGATAGGGATGTTCTGCAGGTTAGGGTTGGTAGAACTTAGCCGTCCGGTGGCAGCCACCGCCTGATTATAGGATGTATGTACGCGCCCGGTTTTAGGATTTACCATTTGCGGCAATGCGTCCACATAAGTGGATTTCAGTTTTTGCAGCTGGCGGTAGTCCAGTATATCACGAACGATATCACTTTTTGAAGCCAGCGACATCAGGATATCCTCACCCGTCTGGTACTGGCCGGTTTTGGTTTTTTTTGCCTTCGGATCGAGCATCAGCTTTTCAAAAAGCACTTCGCCAAGCTGTTTGGGCGAAGCGATATTAAAACGAACGCCTGCTTTCTCATACACCGTTTTTTCCAGCTTTGCAATATCGGTTTCCAGTTCTTTTGAAAACTCCTTCAGGGTATCATGGTCGATACGCACGCCTTCATATTCAATGTCGGCCAGTACATAGATCAGCGGATGCTCCACCTCATTAATAAGCTTTTCGCTTTCCACTTCCTTTAGTTTTGGCTCAAAAACGTTCCGTAGCTGAAGCGTTATATCAGCATCTTCGGCGGCGTAATCCTTTATCTTTTCAATCTCCACGTCGCGCATACTGCCCTGGTTTTTTCCTTTGGCGCCGATCAGTTCGGTAATGGAAACCGGTTTATAATTAAGATAGTTCTCCGACAGGATATCCATATTATGACGGGTATCAGGGTCGATGATGTAATGGGCCATCATGGTGTCGAACAGCTCACCCTGCACTTCAATATCATACCATTTCAGCATCAGGATGTCGAACTTTAAGTTCTGGCCGGTCTTGCCGATCGAAGCATCTTCGAGAACAGACTTAAACTCATGTGCAATGGCCGCCGCTTCCTCCTGTTCCGGTGGAACGGGTACATACCAGCCTTCGCCCGGCTTGATGGAGAAAGACAGGCCTACCAGCTCACAATGATTGGCATCAGTGCCTGTGGTTTCGGTATCGAAGCAGAACTGTTTTTGTTTTTTCAGGACGGCTATCAGGGCTGCCCGTTTTTCGGGTGTATCTGCCAGATAATACTCATGCGGAACAGTACCGATATTTTTAACCTCCGCAGGCACCGGCGGCTCGTAGATATCCTGAACATCAACCGTCATCGATGTACGGCCTTCGGCAACCGGATTGCCGAACAGATCGGTCTGAACGGATACCGCCTTGCTTTCGGTTATACTAAAATCGTCACCAAAAACACGTCTGCCCAGCGTCCGGAATTCCAGCTCGGCAAAAAGCGGCTCCAGCAGATCCTTGCTTGGCGCACATATTTCAAGCCCGGCCTCATCAAGTTCCACCGGCACATTCAGGTTAATGGTAGCCAGCTTTTTCGACAGGCGGCCCTGTTCGGCAAAGTTCTCTATATTTTCACGCTGTTTGCCTTTCAGCTCATGGCTGTTGGCGATGATATTCTCCACAGAGCCGTATTGTTTGATCAGTGATTTGGCGGTTTTTTCACCGATGCCCGGTATGCCGGGAATACCGTCAACAGCATCGCCCCAAAGCCCGAGAATATCGATCACCTGCTCTACACGTTCGATCTCCCATTTTTCCAGCACCTCCTTTACGCCCAGGATCTCCATATCATTACCCATGCGGGCAGGTTTGTATATCCTGATGTTATCCGATACCAGCTGCGCAAAATCCTTATCCGGGGTCATGCAATACACCTGGTAGCCTTTGGTTTCAGCTTTCTTGGCGAGCGTACCGATGATATCATCTGCCTCGTAACCATCAGACGTGATCAACGGAATATTAAAGCCCAGAATCACCTTATAAACATACGGGATAGCGTTTGCAAGATCCTCGGGCATGGCTTCACGGTGCGCCTTGTATGCCTCAAATTCGAGGTGACGCTCGGTAGGAGCCTCGGTGTCAAACACGACAGCCATGTGTGTAGGCTTTTCTTTACGCATTACTTCCAGCAGCGTATTGGTAAAGCCCATCACCGCCGAGGTATTTAATCCACCGGATGTAAAGCGCGGCGTTTTACTTAATGCAAAATGGGCCCGGTAGATGAGCGCCATACCGTCCAAAAGGAATAACTTCTTCATTTTTATTTTATAAAGATTTCACCGGCGGATGATAACGGTTGCCGGCGCAGATCAGCATGTTTCAAAAATACGATTTATGTTGGCATCTTCAGGCTGCTCGTATCATCATAAAGAAAACGCATGCCATCGGTCTGACGATCAGCGCGATGCACCTTACTGTCAATAGCCTATTTAAATGCGCAACCGGGTATATGGTCATTCACCATTCCGGTAGCCTGCATGTGTGCGTAACAGATGGTTGTCCCGAAAAATTTAAAACCACGCTTTTTCATGTCCTTGCTGATGGCGTCCGAGATGGGCGTACTGGCAGGTACCAGGCCGCTGAAATTATTGACAGGCTTTCCGTCAGGCATAAAGCTGTACAGGTATTTATCGAAGGAGCCAAACTCCTTTTGTACCTCGATAAACAGCTTCGCGTTGTTAATAGCTGCCAGTATTTTCAAGCGGTTCCGGATAATACCCGTATCCTGCATTAACCGCTCAACGTCATCGCCGGTAAAGGCCGCCACCTTTTCCACGTCAAAGTCAGCAAAGGCATTCCGGTAGCCTTCCCGTCTGCGCAGGATCGTGATCCAGCTGAGGCCCGCCTGTGCCGACTCCAGTATCAGAAATTCAAACAGCTTCTTATCATCATGAACTTCTTTTCCCCACTCCTCATCATGATATTTTAAATAGAGTTCGTCATTACCGGGCCAGTGGCAGCGGTGTATTTCGTTTGTCATTCAGGTTATGTTTGATTTTAATACAAAAATAAAAATCTAAAAAAATTAGCAAAGAGAAATTTTTATAAATCCGGCATCAGATCCCTCACATGCGTTCGGAATGACAGGATGGTTTATTGGTTTCTTCAAAAAGATTCTCCGGCATCGCCACATTGGGCTTGTTGTCACACTGTCACAAACATGGTGGTGTGATGGTGTGACAAGCACGCAAAGAGATTCCTCACATGCGTTCGGAATGACAGGATGGTTTCTTAAATTTTGACGAGATTGCCACGCTACGCTCGCAATGACAAAAGATTTTAAACCTGCGGCATCAGGGCTGATCCTGACGTGCGACAGCAATGGTGTCGGGCAGGATCAGAACGTAGCCGCGAGTTTTCTTTGTTACTTTCTTTTTCGGAAAAAGAAAGTAAGGGTAAATCAGATACGCTTGCTGTCACATTATCACAGACGGGTTGGTATAACGGTGTGACAAGCACCCAAAGAGATTCCTCACGTACGTTCGGAATGACAGGATGGTTTCTTAAATTTTGACGAGATTGCCACGCTACGCTCGCAATGACAAAAGATTTTAAACCTGCGGCATCAGGGATGATCCTGATGTGGGTAGCTATCGTGTCGGGCAGGATCAGACCGTAGCCGCGAGTTTTCTTTGTTTCTTTCTTTTGCGGAAAAAGAAAGTAAGGGTAAATCCAAATACACTTGTTGTCACAGTATCACAGACAGGGCTGTATGACAGCGTGACAAGAACGCGAGGAGATTCCTCACATTCGTTCGGAATGACATGATGGTTTAAAAGCTTATTCAATCTTACCTTTCATTCAGCTCATCCCAATACTCAACAGCCCTGCGGTAATGGGGAATAACAATGGAGCCACCGACGAGGTTAGCAATCATGAAAATTTCGTTCATTTCATCGTGGGTTACACCCGCTTCGTGACATTTGCCGAGGTGGTATTTTATACAGTCATCGCAGCGCAACACCATTGATGCGACCAATCCGAGCATCTCCTTGGTCTTTACGTCGAGAGCGCCATCTGCATAGCTGGTGGTATCAAGCGCAAAGAAACGTTTAATATTTGTGTTGGCCGATTCCATTATCCGCGCATTCATTTTGGTGCGGTAGTTTTCAAAGTCGTTGATGAGTTTTCCCATTGGTTTATAGTTCAATTATTAATTAATTATTGGCCGCATCAAAAGTTTAATTCGTTTCGTAAAATTAATTTACCTTCTTAAATCAAAACTAAATATTTACTTTTAAGTCTATAAGAACATAAGACCAAATGGACAGCCTGTCGCCAAATATTTTTGTAAACAGCATGGATGAAACCATATCGTTCTATAAGTCGATCGGGTTTCAACTGGTGGTCACCGTTCCCGAAACGGGCGATGAGCTGATCTGGGCGATGATGACCAATGGTAATGTTACCTTTATGTTTCAAACCTTCGACAGCCTGGGCGATGAGCTGCCGCAAATCAGCAGGCAAAACGGCGCATCTCAACTGCTCTATATTAAACTGACGAAGATCAGGGAATATTTTGATTTGATAAAGGATAAAGTAAACGTGCTCAAAGGTCTTGAAAAGACGTTTTATGGTGCGACGGAATTTACCATACTTGATAACAATAGCTACGTGCTGACTTTTGCCGAGGACGAAGAATGATCGAATTTATCCGGGCTGACCATGTAAACATCTGTGTGCCGCCTGAAAGGCTTGAAGAGGCCCGGCAATTTTATGAGGAAGTGATCGGTCTTAAGCAGATCGAGCGTCCTGATGTTTTTCCGGCGCACGGATATTGGTTCAGGGTTGCTGATATTGAGCTGCACATTGGTACAGAACCGGCCAAGCCGCAATCGTTGCGACACATGGCGTTCGAAGTAAAAAATGTTGAAGAGGCGGCGAAACTTTTAGCAAAATACAACGTACAAATCTTAGAGGAACCGGTAATTCCGGGTCGTGTAAGGTTTTCATTCATCGACCCATTTGGCAACCGCACGGAGCTGTTGCAAATGACAGGATGATAATTATAAAAATAAGTTCATTACAGATTAGTTAATCGAATACAGGCATTTAAAAAGGTAAGTTATGAAATTCATGTCACCCAAAGTTCACGGCATAATAGACATACTGGTATGTGTATTTTTACTGGCATCACCAATAATTTTTGGCTTTACCGGTACACTGGCAATATTTACCTATGCGCTGGGCGCAGCACATACCGTGCTTACCCTCGGCACCGACTTTCAGATCGGCGTGATAAAATTAATTCCGGTTCAAATTCACGAACTGATCGAATTTGTAGTCGCTGTGTCTGTAATTGTGCTGGCCTACACTTTGTTCAATAACAATCCCGACGGAAAACTTTTCTATGTTATATTCGGCAACTGTGTCCTGCTGACCTGGCTGGTTACTGACTATAAAGGAACCAGCATCCACAGCATGGCCAAACTGTAACAGCCGCATTCCGGAACACTGTAGTACGATTTCGTTATCAGACTATTGCCGCAGCGATGAGTCCGGCAATGCTTCTTACTTCCACAAAACCGTCGTTAACCAGCCTGCTGCAATTGGTATGTGAATCCGTGCAAATCAATTTTTTGATCAGTCCGCTGTTCTTCAGCTTATCCAATCCATCATTTACGAAAATACCGTGCGTAGTGATGACGATAATATCTCCTGCACCTGCTTCCTTGTATGTTTTAGCTGCATTAACGATACTCCCGCCTGAGCGGATCATATCATCGTAAATGATCACGGTTTTGCCCGCTACATCCGCATTAATAGCACTAACCTCGGTATGATCGCCTTTTAACCTTCTTTTTAATATAAATGCAGCGTTAACGCCAAGGTCATTCGCCAGCGACTCTACCCATTTAGCCCTCCCTGCATCAGTACTGGCCATTACAAAATTATTACCCCCGTATTCCCTGGCGGCCTCATTGACAATATCCTTGCAATAAATATGAACCGGGTAAAGACCATGCTCAAAATAATATGGTATCCCCTCGGAGTGAATGTCGAAAAGATAGATCCTGTTACCCTTATTGCTGCGCGGAATAGACGACAATAATCTTGCTCTTGATTTGGCCGTTACGATCTCGCCCGGCAACACCGCTCTTTCCATGGTTGAGTAGCCAAAATACGGCACTACCAGCGACAAGGAATCTGCGCCATAACTTACAAGCGAGGAGGCCAGGTCAAAGAGTTCGAGCGTTGCCTCGTCATTTATCGTCCCGCCAATGAGGATCACATCGCGGTTTCTGACATCAGAAAGTATGCGCTGATACCGTTCGCCGTCGGTAAAATTACTTACCTCTATTTTTCCTTTTTCAAAATCCCCTAAAGTCAATACCTTTTGAGCCAGGTATTCGTACGTGCTGGTGTGAAATAATATCTTCTTCATTATCTATAACGTCAGGTTTAAATTGGCTCTTGCCTGTTCAAAGCTGATCTCATTCAATAGCGTGCCGTTTTCAAATACGGTGATCAATTCATCGTTCTCATTATTCCCATCCTGATTAACTGTTTGAAATCTGCCTTCTGTTTTGATCAATTTTAATCTTCCTGCCTTGCTCTTTTTAAAACTTTCGGTGATGTTGCCCCGGGCATCAATTTCGGCCGGACTTTTTTCCACGTTCATTTCCTTTCCGTTAACTACGGCATAACTGCATTTCAGTGCATAACGTTGCGTATCGCGATCTACCTTCTGCAACAAAGCGCCGCCCATTCCCAATACCAGGTTCTCCGCGCTGATTTTGTTATCTTTCAGCGCCTTGTATATATTTTGAATGCTTTCAAAATTCACCCCGTCACCCTGAATAACCCTCAATTGAGGGGGCAAAACTTTATAACCCTTGCTATTGACAGTATAGCCGAACTGATCAAACAATATCTCGAATATTTTCAGCAGCGTCATCACCGGGTCGCCGCTATCCGGGCGAATCACCAATGTGCCTTTCCGCCCCAATATCTCGTCTTTTAACGCTTTTCCCCAATACTCACTACAGGCACGGAAAATATTGTAGCTATCGGAAACGCAGGCGATAACACCTTCGGGGAATGTTTTTAACACATGCCGGAAAACCTCCAGTTCGCCCTGCTCACCCAACAAGGTACAGATACTGTGCTCGGTAGCCGGGATGCTTAGTCCATAAACCTTTGTTGCATCATAATAATCGATAGCCATCTTCGACCCGGCAAGGTTATCACTGCCATCAAAGTTTAACAAATGCGCCGTACCACCAAGTTTGGCACTTTCCACGCTGCTCACTCCACGAAATCCAAAGTCGTTCAAGACAAAGCCTATGCCGCCTTCCGAACCCTCCGTAGCTGTTTCGGCATAGTAACGAGCGACTACTTTCTTTACATGATAACTTAATGTCGCAACTGTGGACGGATACCATACCTGCATCAGCAGAGTTTCCAGGAAATTGGTAAGCCAGAAACATTCGGGGTCGGTGTTTTCGATGGTCATCAGCACATTGCGGGTTGGCACAACGGAGCCCTCCGCAACAGCCTTTATTCTGACAGGCAGCCGACCGTCATATTTATCAAGAATATATTGAAATTTAGACCTGCCGAACACGTCATCCCGGCCAAACACCTGTCGCAAAAAAACCTCTGCGTCGTTCAGATCATCCTGCGTAAAGGCTTGTCCCTGCAAGTATTCTTTCAGAAAGTATTGCAATCCAAAAAATACAGTTTCATCAAACATCCCTCCCCTGCTTTCAAGATAGCTGTATATCTGTGTAGTACCAGGGTAATAAAGTTTATGATGGGCGTATTTATATGCGTCAGCCAGCAGGATCAGATTTTCTTTTTTCAAGGTTTTTAATTTTTTGCGTATTTGTTAACAATAAAATTGAACAGGCTATGGTGTTCTTCATTCAGTGAACCGACAGCCATCATTTGCCGCATGTCAGCAAGCGAAGTTATGATTGCCCGGCAAATAATAAAAATTGAGTTCCGCGTTGTTATCATCAATGCGACAGACTCATAACTACTATTGCCACAAATCCGGCTTATCGGCGAACTGTATTGCAGGGAAATCCGCCGCTCTGACCAATATAATATGTGGAAATTTCAATGTTTCTTAATTGTTAAAAACAAGTAACATAAAAGCTGTTTAATGTTGCTTTTTCGGCTTCATTGTTATGATAAAATAATCATTGCGTTATTATTAATACAGCCTCTTAAAACTCCAGTATCTCTTCAGAATTGAACAGGGTTTTTGCAAAAAAATAGATGAATACCTCAGTATTTAGTGAAACACACTAAATCATTTGGTGTAATTCCAGGTGTTCCCAGCTTAATGACATTTGCTTTCATCAACATCGCTATTTGGTTTAAAACTGGTGCTAAGGACCAAAGAAAATTAAAGTTTTAAAATTCTGAAAATTAACCATCCACATATTAACTAATAATTAATGAAAATAAATATACTTTTCAATAAACAGACTTTACTCACGTGTACATTGTTTTTCTGCTTTAATACACTTTTGCAGGCGCAGATCATAAAGGGTAATATAACCGATGCCAAAACCGGAGAAACCCTGATCGGGGCGACGGTTACGATTAATAAGGCGGATGTTAAACGCAGCACCACCGTTAAACTGGATGGCACGTATCTGTTTAAAAATATTCCCGCAGGCGTGTACCTATTACGTGCAACTTATCTGGGGTACAAAAATTCAAACGATTACACTGTAGAAGCAAAGCCAAACGGCGTTACGGTATTAAATATAAAAATGGTTGATAATTCAACCTCTTTAAGTGAGGTAACTATTATTCAAAGTGCTGATAAGGGTAGCGACCGATCTGCCAGAGGGGCCGAAAAAAGGTCCAATAACACCATAAACGCAGTGTCGGCACAGACCATTGCAATCTCTCCGGATGTTTTGGTATCAAATGTATTAAGTCGGGTATCCGGCATATCGATCGATAGGGGCAATACAGGCGATGCACGACATGTGATCATTCGGGGTATGAATAAACAGTATAATACCACCCTGATCAACGGAATAAAAATTCCCAGCCCTGATAATAAAAACAGGTATGTACCATTAGACATTTTCCCTGCAGGCCTGGTTGACAGGATTGATGTTTATAAAACCCTGACCCCTGATATGGAAGCTGACGCATCAGGCGGAGTGGTTAATCTGGTAATGAAAACCGCTCCCGACAAGTTGGAGATAGAAGGTGATTTTGGTACCGGTTACAGCCAGTTGTTTTTTAACAGAGGCTTTAAAAGTTTTAACAGAAGTACTGTAAGCCGCACAGCGCCCAATGAGGCAATGCCAACCAAGCCTGCAGCCATAAGCGATTTTCCGTATCAAAACCTGTTAACCAAAAGCGGGTATCCGCCGCCCAATGCAACGGCTGACTTAACCATAGGTAACCGCTATTTAAATAATAAATTAGGCCTACTCTTTAGCGGTAGCTACCAAAATTTATACCAGGGGAGCAATGATTTTGTTGTAATACAGGAAAATACCGTAGGCCCGCCTCTTACGCCTAACGGGCCCAACTCAGAAACGGCCTTTCAAAGTTCTGATAACCGCCAGTATTCGTCACGTCTGAACCGCCTTGGCGCCATTGCTTCCGTCGATTATAAATTTAATGATAATAACAGCATTAATT
Organism: Mucilaginibacter sp.; assembly: GCA_035547875.1. GTDB lineage: Bacteria > Bacteroidota > Bacteroidia > Sphingobacteriales > Sphingobacteriaceae > Mucilaginibacter. Next base: position 259,733 of record DASZTX010000019.1, read on the forward strand.
TGTTTGCTACTTATTTACAATTGAATGAATACCGGGTACGCAATACCGAAAATTCAACTTACGGAGGTTATTCATATCAAGGTTATCATGGCACTTTTTCGATAGATAATTTAACCGAAACCAGGAGTGATCTGCAAAATATCTATAACATAACCCTTGCAGGTAAACATAAGATAACCAAAGCGTTTAAGTTTGACTGGACAATCGCAAATTCAGAGGCGATGCACAAATTACCGGATATAGCAGAGTTTGATACAAAGTATGGAACCAGCCCGGTTCAAACCACGCAGCAGCCAACCGGCGATCCGCAACAACCTTATACATCTGTAGCATCCAGCATCCAGAACACCGCTGTAATGGTTGGAAATGAGTCGAGAGAGTGGGAGCATAATACAGATAAAAATAATTCGGCATACTTAAATCTGCATTACGATGCTACCATTTTCGGACGTAAAACCACGTTTTCCGCCGGAGGCATGTTCAGGCATAAAACCCGTGATAATTTTGTAGATAAATTTAGCTTACCCAATACGCTTATTCCAGGCACTAACAATGCGGAGCTTTATACATCTATACCCGAGGCCAAATTCACTTTTGATCAAAACCCCGGAAATGCTATTGGCTCGGCATCAACCGACCCAGGTACCTACACATTTACTGAAAACATTCAGGGTGGGTATGGCATGGCAGAATACAATATTAATAGCAAACTTAACCTGACATTCGGATTAAGGGCAGAACATACCTATCAATATTATTACTCTAACTTACCGGCATACCTTGCAGGTAAAACAGCTACTATCACCTACACTGATTTTCTGCCCGATATAAACGCCAAATATACGCTTACAAATAACCAGGCTCTGCGCGCATCTTATTTCACATCGGTATTAAGGCCTGCTTTCGCAGATCTTATACCTTATCCCGACCAAACAATAGATGACAATTATGCACATAATGGAAACCCCAATCTACAGCATACATCTATCCACAATTATGATTTAAGATATGAGTTTTTCCCAGGCGTATTTGATGAATTTATGGGTGGAATATTTTACAAATACCTTATAAATCCAATTGAAGCTGTTTTTGAACAGGGCCCGGGGGGAGCAACCCTATACCTCACTCCTGAAAACTTGGGAAATGCACATAACTACGGGGCCGAATTGGTAGCCAAAAAATTCTTCGGTAACGTAGGTATAGCGGTAAACTATACCTACACACGATCAAAGGTCACCACTCCTAAAAGTATTGTTACGAATGGCGTAGTTACGTCCAGAGATCAAACGCGGCCTTTGCAAGGGCAAGCGGCTAATATTGGAAATTTTTCTCTGCTATATAAAGACCAAAAAAACGGTATCGATGCACAATTATCTCTTTCATATACAGGTGAAAGAATACAAGCTGTATCAAGATATTATTTATTGGATACATGGGAACGGGCAACTACTACACTTGATTTCTCCGTTCAAAAAAAAGCAGGCAGGCATTTTATAATTTTTGCTAAGGCAAATAATCTCCTGAACACTCCTTACGAACTTATCATCAAACAAAACAACAGTTTCAATTATACTGGTCTGCTAAAATATCAATATCAGGGAAGCCCGGATTATACAACGGTTGAACACCAGCAATTCTATGCACGATACAGTTTAGGCGCTAAATACAATTTTTAAACAGATAACATAATAAACAAAAAACAATTCACTATTCATTCATCATGAAAAAATTACAAATTATTTCGTTAGGCTTATTTGTCCTGGCGCTTGCTGCATGCAGTAAGAAAAGTGATAATTCTGTGGTATCGACCCCGCAGATCCAGGTAGGTAAAGCGATTCCCAATACAGGGGTCTTATCAGCTGGTACTTATAAAGGCACCATGCTTGCAGGCCAAACTTATACCGTAAGCGGTGATATCACCATTAACGCTGGTGATACTCTTTTAATTCAAAAAGGTGTTAAAATTAACATGACCAATGGCGCCAACTTTATTGTAAACGGCGATCTGATCAGCCTGGGGACAAAAGATGCTCCTGTTACTATTACTGACCCACGCAGGACCAAAACAACCGGCGCATCAGTTTTAGGAACAGATTCGGCTTATGTTGGCGGCTGGGGCGGTATTTATGCCGGCCCGACAAGCAAATTGGTTGTGATTAAATGGACGCACCTTGATTTCGGTGGCGCTGCATTAAAAGCACTTCCATTTACAGGCGGCAACTCATTAAAAGTAGGCGCTCAGTTTGTATTATATTTTACAAATCCTGACGGCGTGTTTATTTTGGAAGATTCATGGTTATACGGATCGCCTGATGATGCTACCCGTTTTTATGGCGGTCACTTTAACATCATGAGAAACACGATGGAAAAATGCGGCAGCGATGGCGGTGACGGCTTTAATGCGAAAGGCAGTTCAACAGGTAACATGGCCTATAACCTTATAATAGGTGGTGCGACCAACGGTACAAAAACCGCAAGCGATGGTACGACTGCAGGTGAGTGCCAGTGGACCATGTATAACAATACCTATGTTAATGACGGTTTCAGAAACAGTGGTGTATTTGGCGCCAGGAGCGGTTCTGCAGAAATCGAAAATAATTCAAGGGCATTGGTTTACAACAACATGATAGTGAACTGCGAATTTGGTGTACGCATTGCAGGAGGTCCGGGTGGTGCTAAGGTTTATCTTGCGGATACAACTTATGACGGCAATTCTTTAATTAAGAAAACATCATATGGTTATAACTTTAATTATGGCGACAATGCCGCTATAACAGGTCAGTTTGTACCAACAAACGTAGCACAAGCTGTAGTTACTCATCCGCAATCGACCGATATTCCAAATATGGCAGCTTTCTTAGGCGCTGGTTATACTTTTGGCGCAGTGTATGACGGCAGTTCATTGGTTGGCAAAAACAACCCGATGTTTGTTAACTTCCCGCTCCCTGAGGCTAATGGCGCATGGGTAACACAATGCTCGGTTGATGGTTACAACTTCCGTTTACAGTCCGGCTCTCCGGCGATTGGCAAAGGCACAACGGATGCCAGCAAAATTGCTCCTATTACACAAGGCATACCGGTTGATCCGAATTTTGGTTCAAGCGGCCTAACACTTCCCGGTAAGGATATAGGTTGCTATCAAACTGATGGCTCAGGTAACCAGCACTAATACGTTCATATTTTGGATATGATTCTCCCAAACATAACAACCCGCTTAAAAAAATTAAATTTTAATATAAAAAGCGGGTTGTTATGCTTTATAATCCTCTTTACATTTTCATGTAAAAAATCGGGCAACGGAGTTGTTGCCCCTCAGGATACCATACCAAACCAGCCTCCGCCGGTACAATTTGTAAAGCCTTCTTACAGCCCCGTAGGACTTGATACCACCCAACTGTTCAATAAAATACCTGTCGTTCATAACCTCGCGCGTACTGATCTGCTTGAAATATCTGGTGTAGCGGCCAGCAGGGTCAATCCCGGGGTATTATATATTCATAATGACAGCGGCAACCCCAACCAGGTTTATTTAACGAATAGCAACGGCGATAATATAGGTACGCTAACCTTAGTCACCGTGGGTAACCGCGATTGGGAAGATATAGCAGTTGGGCCCGGTCCTGTTACCGGTACAAATTATATATATGTAGGCGATATTGGTGATAACGACTCCAAATACAAATCTGTGTTTGTATATCGTTTCCCTGAACCAGATCTGACCGGTAAGACATTACCTTATACAGCTAATATCGAATCAGTGGATATCATCGAACTGAAATACCCGGATGGACCCCGTAATGCGGAAACACTTATGGTCGATCCGCTTACAAAAGATATCTATATAGCCAGTAAGGAAAATAATCTTTCACAAATATTTGTTGCGAAATACCCCCAAAGCACCACCACTGCAACGGAAATGACTCCCGTTGTGCAATTGTATTTTAACAAGGCAACAGGCGGGGATATTTCTCCCGATGGAACCGAAATTTTATTGCGCAGTAACCAATTGATCTGGTATTGGAAACTTACGACCGGAACAAATGTATCCGCAGCGTTGCTTACCAAACCACAGATAGCGCCATATTATAACAATGAGCCACAAGGAGAAGGTATTGGTTTTGCTGCTGACAATTCGGGTTATTACACCAATAGTGAAACAAGAGGTTATACCGGCAGGCTTTCAGCTCTTTCTTTCTATAAAAGGAAGTAAAAACCGGGTTTCCCGTAAACTTAATTTTTAATTGAAATGATGAACGATATTTTTAAAAAAGGAATTTGCTTTATAGCAGGATGTTTGGGGCTGACATTTGTTTGTCCTGATAAAGCATTAAGTCAAAATAAGAACGGAGATGCTATTGTAAACATGGTATTCACATCTGATGTTCACTTTGGTATCACACGTAAAAACTTCAGAGGCGGTACAAACGTACCTAGTAACATAGTGAATACCGCTATGGTAAATGAGATAAATACCTTGCCCGATCTTACATTACCTAATGATGGAGGGGTTGGCGCAGGTAAAAATGTCAGGTGGATAGATTATTTAGTTGAAGGTGGTGATATAGCAAACCGAATGGAAGTACCTGTACAAAGTGCCGCTGCCTCATGGGCGCAATTTTCGGATGTTTATATGCATAAATTACATATAACGGCGCATAATGGGAAAAAGGCAACCTTATTAATTGTCCCCGGTAATCACGACATTTCAAACGCTGTAGGTTTTGCCAAGCCGATGAACCCGCTTGCCGATCCTACGTCGATGGTGCAAATATATAATCTGATGCTGAAGCCAAAAGTGCCTATGACAAATGCCAAATATGACTATTCAAAGGATAAAATAAACTATTCAAGAAATATAAAAGGCATACACATGATGTTCATTACTTTGTGGCCCGATTCGGCAGAAAGGATATGGATGCAAAACGATCTGGATACAGTCCCGGTAAATACACCTGTTATAATTTTCACCCACGACGAGCCACCAAGTGAATCAAAACATTTTACCAACCCGGTGCCGCCCCATAACATGACTGTTGAGAACAGGTTTGAAAACCTGCTTGAAGAAAAATATAAAGAAGGTATCATTGCTGCTAAAGGTGAACATGCAACCGATATGGAGCAACGGGGGTTGGTTAAATTTTTAAAAGAACATAAAAACATCAAAGCATATTTTCATGGCAACAGTAACTGGAATGAATTTTACACATACACGGGGCCAGATAATGACGTAGCATTGAAGGTATTCAGGGTTGATTCGCCAATGAAAGGAGAATATTCATCTCAGGATGAAACCAAGCTATCATTTCTGCTGATTTCATTGAACACTAAAACCCAAACTTTAACTGTGCGGGAATGCTTATGGAATACTAAACCGTTTGATCCAAAGCCATCTGTCGTTTTTGGACAGCATTCAACCATATCACTAAGCATTGAATAAAAACGCTTAGTAGCACAGGCAGTTTTACCTATTAATCAGTGAAAATTAATTTTACCACCGATGTAAAAATGTGCGCCTATCACCGGCCCATCGTAGAAACTGCACGAGATTTGCCGCCAGTACCGGGAAAGCAAGCATCGCGAAGATTTACTTCAGGATATCATATTTCAGCCATGAAAAGCCCTTGCCCGGCTTTAAAAGCAGTAATGATCGCCGAAGTCAGTCCGTACGCTGACTGCATATCCGTTCCAGGTGTTTTAAATAGGCCATGCTCTGTTCTGAGAATCTGACGGGCTTCGTCTTGTCCTTTTTAGCCACCCGGTTATACAAGTAAAAGAAATTAAAAGGATTATCAGAGCCATCGATCAATCGCTGTTTATAACCATTATGAACGATTACCCGGGCCATGTAAAAACCCGGCATATGGCCGGTGGTACGCCTCAGCAAATTACGGTAAAAGCGTTCGTTTTGACTGGAATCGGCATGAGATGCCAACACCCTTATACAGGAATCAAGACTGGCGATGGTGGCAGGCGCAGGTGCGATCAGCCAATCGTAAATATCTTCCGGTTTCTCCCAGGTTTTGTCAATCAGGTCTGCAATACCTTCATTTGGAATGTTCCGAATAGCCCATAAAAGGCCGCTGTTTTTTGTCGCCTGATGTAAAAGGATGTCCCGTTCCTGCCGCAGCCGGTGATGCAACTCGTGGGCCTCCAGCGTTCCCTTCCTGGTTTTGGCATTATCGGTTACCGATAGGAGACTAAAAAACAACCCGTTGGTATAGGATACTGCGTCATTTGATAGACAATTATAGTAAATAACCAGATTGGATACATGATGCTGCCACTTTTGAGGCAGGTATTCATAAACATACTGATAGGCACGGTTAAAATAGACCGGGTTCTGTAATGTATCCCTCAGATCGGCTTTTAACGCCGGTTCCTCATCCTTGTAACGTTTAGCCAGGATGACGTACCAGTCATTTGCCTTCAGCCGCGCCTGGAGCAAGGAATCGTTGGATGGCCGGTAAACGATTTCAAGTGCTTTTCTATAACGGGCCAGCCTGGCAGAATCAAACTCCGAAGCTGCATAAGTCTTATTACCTTCGATTGACAGAAACTCCTGCCATTGCCGGTCGGTCAGCGGACGATCTTTTTTAAGCGAATCTGTGAGCGCCCAATAACGGTTCACAGCTTCTGTGTTAATAATTTGCGCTTTTGCCGACCAGAAAAAACCAAGTAGCACAGCCATACCGATGATGGTTCGTATTTTCATGGTATTAAGGTTTTACTATTGCCTGGATTTTAACCATTTTAAAGCAGCGGTCACTTTCTGATCGTTCAGCAGATGATCAAAATCGTCTCCGCCGACAATCTCTTCGTCAGGTGTTACCCGATCAGGATAGCTTTTACCATTACGATCCGATTCAACGGCCGTCGCCAGGAATAGCCCTATGTCCGGGGTAAACTGCACTGATTCATTTGCCGTCGTATAGCCGGCGCTGGGCTCGCCGATAAACCTGGTATTGGGTCTGCCTTTAAAAGAAATGGCCAGAGCTTCAGCGGAACTTGCGGTATAAGGGCTCAGCAGGATGACCACTTTCATATCCGACAGATCTTTTCCGCGGCTTTTGATGGCACAAACCGTATCGGCGCCATCATACACCTTGCTGTTGTATATGCCCCACGCTTCTTCGCTTTGAGCGTCAGCATAAGTAAATGCACCTAACTTCCCTGGTTTAAATAATGCGGACAGACCACCGATCATCGGCCACATGGAGCCGCCGGTGTTGAGCCTCAGATCGATGATCAGCCCTTTGATCGACCGGCGGCTGAATAGGGTCAGCGAATCCCTGATCTGACGGGCTAACCGTTCGATATCCCCGCTATGGGTCGGGTTGTTGCCCGGCAACAGTAAGTAGCCATAATGCTTGTCTAAGACCTGTGGCATTAGTTTGAAACCAGCTTTATATTTGTTAATCAGGTTTTTGTGTACGGCTTTGTCCAGTGGCAGCGATCGTTTGTCCCATCGGTAAATGGTCTTACCGTAAGTAATAAAGCCGTGATGATCCTTTAACAGCGAAAAAAGCAGCCGGATGGCAGGCATGGTTTCCCGGATGTTTTTTGCCGTACCGGCAACCTGCCGGACGCTGTCTTCAACTTCCGGCCAGTTGACCTGCATGCGATAAAGCGATCGGGTTTTAGCAAACTGCAACGCCGTATCGACAAGCCTGCGGGCACTATCTGCTGATGACAGGTTTTGTTGCGCTTTTGCGCTATCAGGGTAATAAAAGGCGGTGATGCCATAAAAAATAAGGATGCCTATCGTGATTTTCATGTCGCAAATCTGTTCCGGTCCGGCAACAGAAAATAATTTATTGTTTCAATGTGCTGAAATATTATCCCAACCCTCTTTTTTGACTGCTAACCCGGTTTCCGGCGTTTCGGATAATAAACCGGTGCTTTGGCATAAAATATACATCCCGTTAACCCCAATTTTATAAGTTAGCTTTATGAAAAAGGAAAAGCTAATATTCTACTATCTGGCAGGCTGGATCGTGTTTATCAGTTATGTTTTTACAGACAACCTGGTCAACGCAAGAGGCGCAACCCCCTATGTCTGGTCAAATCTCACCGCTGCTTTCCTGGAGTTTACGTTTTGCTTTTTCTTTTTGTATCCTAAATTCCTGAAACGCCGCCGACTACCTGTCTTTTTGACCGGACTGCTGGCTGCCGACCTGATCTTTGTTGGCGCCCGCGCTTTGATCGAGGAGGTCTTCTACGTCTGGTTGATTGGTCACGGTAATTACTATGCGGGTACAAGCGTTTGGTATTATATCAATGATAACTGGTGGCGCGCCATACAACCGATACTCTTCAGCTTTATTGCCTGGGCTTTCCTGGATACCCTGGCCAAAGAAAAGCAGACAGAAGAACTGACCCAGGCAAATATCCAGGCGGAAATGCTATTCTTAAAAACCCAGATCAATCCGCATTTTCTATATAATACGCTGAACTATTTATATTCGCTCGCGTATCCGCTATCCGACCGGCTGGCGGATGGCCTTATCAAACTGTCTGGTTTAATGCGTTATATGCTGAATGAAAGCGACAACGGTATGCTGGGATTACAAAACGAGATCGACTACATCAGCAACTTTATAGAACTTTACCGTTTACGGTTTGACGAGCAATTTCATGTTGATTACCTCGTCCGCGGAAATTTCCAGGGAAAAAAAATTGCATCTCTTATCCTGATCCCTTTCATTGAGAATGCTTTCAAGCATGGGGTTTACAATGATCCGGGTTGCCCGATCAGCATTCATATCGAAGTGCATGATGAACAGCTGGATCTAAAGGTCTGGAATCGGATCAGTTATGATAAGAAAGACAGTTCCAGCGGGATCGGTCTGGTCAATATTCGCCGCAGACTGTCGCTGATCTATCCTGGCAACCACGATTTACAGATCAGCGATGACGGCCATTCGTACTGCGCCACGCTGAACATCAAGTTAAAATCTTAGTACTTTTGGTTATGATACGTTGCCTTGCTGTTGACGATGAAACCTATGCCACCAAAATGCTGGCAGATTATATACAGAAAGTACCCTACCTTGAACTGGCAGGAATAAGTAACAGCGCTATTGCAGCGTTGGCCATGATCCAGAACGGCGGTATTGACCTGGTTTTCCTGGATGTTCAGATGCCGGAACTAACGGGTATCGAGTTCCTGAAACTTTGTGGCCATACCTGTAAGGTGGTACTGACTACAGCGTATTCAGAATATGCGCTGGAAGGCTTTGAACACGATGTGGTGGATTACCTGCTCAAACCGATCGCATTTGAGCGTTTTTTAAAAGCTGCGCAGAAAGCATTTCAACTATTAAACAAAACGAACAGTCCCCCGGCGAATCCCGCATCTGACTCCAAGGCAGTAGATTACCTGTTCGTAAAAGGAAACAGTAAAAACAAATACCTGAAGGTGGCGCACGATGAAATCCTTTACATCGAAGGAATGAAAAATTACGTTTCCATTTTTCTGACATCAGGTCGCATTATCACTTATCAAACGCTTCGCGATCTGGAAAAAATATTACCCACACCGCCATTTTACCGGGTTCACAAGTCCTACATCGTGTCAATACACAAGATCAGGATGGTGGATGGAAATGTTTTATTTCTGGGCGATCAGAGCATTCCTATCGGAGATATTTACCGCGACGCCTTTTTCAAACAGGTGTGCGATCATGATCGTTAACGCCATCTGAAATAAAGATAAAGGTTAAAAATAACGCACATGCGGTTTGCAGCAGATTGTCGGATAAAGCGATAAGCATCTAAGTGCCGCCAAGGTTTGCACAGATGAATGAAAAAAGCCGCTTGATCTGTATGATCAAGCGGCTTTGCATCGGGATGAACCCTTTCTGCGGAATGGACGGGACCCGAACCATTTCGATATAACGCTAACCTACAGGTGTTTATAAAATCTAAAAACTATTAGTCACCGATTAAGACACCGGATAACTTGAGGTAATTTGAGTTGTTTTAAAGAACTTTTTACAAATCAAATTTACAAAAAAGGAACCGAACTTTACGTGATTTCGGTAAAATATTTTGTAAAGATGGATGGGATTTGCATAATTAAAAGGCATGCCATAAGGGCTGCAATTGGTTCGTACCTGTATGACGGGTGTAAGTTATGGAGATGTTGACCACCCTGTTCCGGGCCAAATTGACCACTGGGTTAGCTGACTTTTGAGTTGCAGCAAACGCTGTAAAAGCGTGTACAAAAATAGTTATTTAAAAGGCAATTTCATTAGAGGCTGTTTAC